>NZ_AZUC01000043.1 GCF_000586555.1 Sporosarcina sp. D27 | reverse complement strand
CCAGGGTCTTCGAGCTTCGCTTATCCCCCCGGAGTCGCCGCTCTCCGCTACAATCAACAGGATCTCCCAACTATCAAATGAGGTACCGGAAATGATGATGAAGAATCAAATCAAACAACGGGAACAGACGGAGATGCTTTGAATCTAACAGTTAGTTCGGCAAGACCATATAGTCCGTAAATTAGAGGCAGCAATTGATTTTCCCTTCATTTATCCATTGGTTGCAGATCTATATTCCTTAATCGGAAGACCCCGCATAGATTCTGTTGTTCTCAATAAATGTCATTCATTCAATACAATAGCCTTCTTAGGGTTATCCATCGCATACCATGCTTCTCCTTAGCATCGGCAAAAACACTTTGAACTGTCTCTTTACATTTCTCTACACTTCCTGGACTACATATCGAAGTCTTCTGCTACATCTAGTTATTCTTGCCAGCTGGACATGAAGCCCCCCAATTACATTCTTTGCTTGAATGATGTGAATGTGTCCTCGGACATTCAGTTGATTGAAGTGCAGGACGGCGACTCCTGGGGATCAGCGCAGCGCGAAGACCCCACAGGAGTGAAGCGACGAGGAGGCTGAGGGCAAGCCCCCGGAAAGCGACCGTCCGGAACGGAGATCAACGGCCTGTCATCCTTCATTTCCTGAGTCAACGATGCAAAAAGACAAAAGGGATGGAAATCAAATCGATTCTCATCCCTTTTGTCTACAGTCCTTTTTCCATCCCCACACCTCAGTCTTGCAGTTGGAGGCTACTTTCGATGGCTAACAGGTTTTCTCTATATTGCCTCATCTCACTTCTAGAGATGTCTCCTTTTTCAAATGCTGTCTGGATGTAACTCCGTTCAGTATGAAGAGCAAAGTCGATCCATTCATGCAAGTGATGAGCGGCTTCTCTCGGAAGGCCATAGCCCCCCATTCTTTCATAATTTAACAGGAAAGCTTCTATCAGCTCTGCTGAGAATTGACCATCTTCGAGTGTTTTCAATTTCTCGGTTATAAAATGACTGTTGCTTTGCAAGAGAATCATCCGCTGCTCTTTACGCTGTTCTGGAGTGAGCGGTATCAAACGCATTCCTTGAAGATGTCTTTTCAAAAGTCGGCTGTAGAAGGAATTGACTCTGTACTTTTTTTCTTTCGTCAGTTTATAAAGTCTTTTGTTCAACCTTCTTAGAACCGGGAACGCCAGTTGGATACGGATACGGCGCTTTCTTACTAACTCCAGTGTATTTTCCAGCTGCCATTCTAAAATAAGCCGGCGTAGTTTGCGCTCACCGTTGTTCATTTCCTTTAAATTACTAAGAGAGAAAATCCGGTCATTGTACATCCGAATTACTTTGCTAATCGCTCTCTTATTTTCACTGGTCCTATGTTTTCTTAATTCCTTTTTCACTTCTCGAAGCATTGCAATTTCCCACTCATTGTCATGTTGAAGCATAGCTCCTTCTACCTTGGGTGCGAACAAATGCAACGTGAAGTTGGCCAGCAGAAGGGTCAATAATATGACCCCCGCAGCGATGAACAGCAACAGATCACGTCCATTGAACGGTGTACCATCGCTTAAAAATAACGGAAGGGAGAGTACACTGACTAATGTAATAGTCCCCCTCACTCCAGAAACTGTGTAAAGTAGAGTATCAGATATTCTTCTTTTGCTCACTAGTTCAGGCGCTTTCTGGAAGTTATTGAATAGAAGAATCCATAAGAATCGCAAGCCAAGCAGTGCAATAGTAATCGCTGCAATATAGCCAAGTAGCGTGATGATTTCAAGATGCTGATCATTTAAAATCGTCTGCAATATACTTGGTAGTTGAGTCCCTAGCAAAACAAAAACGATACCGTTCAAACTGAATGAAATGACTGACCAAGTGTTTTTGGACAATAAATTCAGTTGTGCGACTTCGACATTCAGCTTCTTATAACTGAGTGAGTGGACAATCCCCCCGCTCACTACCGCTAAAATACCATTAACCCCTACTTTTTCAGCAATCACAAATATTAGAAATGGCAAGAGTACTTCCATGAGGATGAACGACGTGCTATTTTCAATCCCAAGTTCGCGAAGTCGTCTCATCAGCGCGATTTCCAAGAAACTCAACACTGCTCCGAGTATAATTCCGCCGATAGAAATGACTATAAAAGTAGTACTCGCTTGGAACAATGAAAATGTTCCTGTCATTAAAGCAGCGACTGCAAATTGAAAGGATACAAGACCGGATGCATCATTGATCAACGATTCTCCTTCGAGCGTATGCATGATCTTATGAGGAACTTTTACTTTTTCTGCTAATGCACTGACCGCAACTGCGTCTGTAGGCGCAAGAGCAGCAGCGAGTGCAAACGCGGCTGCTAATGGTAAAGATGGCAGCAGTAAGTGGATGAATCCTCCAAGTAGCCCAACAGTGACAAATACCAGGCCAATTGAGAGAGACAAGATTGATTTCCGCTCACGCCAAATCGCTTTTTTATCTACATTCACTCCATCGTTGAACAAGATCGGGGCTATGAAAAGAAGTAGGAAGAGTTCTGGACTTAACTCTAGTGAATGATTGGTCAGTGGAATGGCTAATACAATCCCTAGGGCGACCTGGATAAGCGGAATTGCTATGGTAGGTAAAAAACGATTGAGTACATTAGATAGAAAAACTGCGCTCAGCATGAGCAAAATAATTTCAAAGATTTCCATTCCTTCACCTTCTTTATGTGTAAACTTCTAAGATGTTCTATTAATCATTGCCAAAACATTTTGTTTCTAATTTTACTCTTCCACTGTTTCTTTCAATCCTGCTACATATGCAGGACCAAAATTTGAGATTTTAGATAGTAACAGCGCCATTTCTTGTGGTGTTCTATCCATCCCCCGCTCAAGCCACTGTTGAATAACACCTAAGTGAGCTGAACTGACATATGCGACCAAATAATCCAGAGGGACAAGCATATGTTCCGGGTGGGAATGTATAAGGAACTTGTCCAGCATCTTTTTTTGAATCACTTCTTTTACACGTACCTGGAACGCGCTATTACCATTGGGTCCGAGCAATACCTTGATAAAATCATAATTCTCTTCCAGATATTCAAAAAGCTTAATGATAAAAGGAAGCGGCTCATTCATATTCACTTTTTCAAATTGGTCTCGAGACACATCCTCCCATGCTTCATCCGTTAGCCTCTCCATTTCTTCAAAAAGTTCATCCTCACTTTTTTCGAGAAGATCATATTTATCCAAATAATGCAGATAGAACGTTCCTCTATTGATATCCGCACATTCTGTCAAATCTCGAATTGTTATCGCTTCAAATCCTTTTACCTCCATTAAATGGGCAAATGTTTCTTTGATTTTTTGTCGTGTCCGTAGAATTCGTCGATCTGTTTTTTTTTCATCCATTATCTCACTCCCTTTTAAGAAGTTTTTGAACAAAGTTCCTCTTGCTGTTCATTACTGAACATACCGTTAAAAGATGACGATTGCATGATTCCTACTTCCAATTATACTATACACAGAGGTGATTACACAACATCGTGTTCATTAAAAGGAGGAATTACCATGAATGTATTAAAACAAAAACTGATTTTCATTTCCCCGATTGTTATCTTAGCAGTGATTACACTCTTTTCGCTTACGATGATTCCATCTGTCAGTCCATCTCCAAAAGAATTGCCCATCGCACTGGTCAATGAGGACTCAGGTGTATCATTACCCGATCAGACTCAAGTAAATATGGGAAAACAAATAATAAAAAAAATCCAATCACAGTCAGGTCCAGGTGAGGTTGCACCTGTCAAATGGATCTCTGTTGACAGCCTGGCAAAAGCTCAGACAGGGATGAAAGAAAAGGATTATTACGCTGCATTTGTGATTCCTAAATCCTTCAGTGAAAACCAGTTATCATTGCAGACCCCAAAACCAGCGTCTCCTGAGATAGAGCTGTACATTAATCAAGGTATGAACTCACTTGCAGCAAACGCAGCGGGACAAATACTGGATGGCATAGTGGATGGTGTCAATGAAGGTGTTCGATCTCAACTGTTGAGTTCTTTTAGCACGGCCGATGCCAGATTGACTGCAGAACAAGCTGAACTAATTGTGGAACCTATCCATAAAAAAGTGATTAACGTTAATCAGATTGGAACAAAGAGTGCTAATGGAAACGCTCCAGTGTCATTGTTTCAACCAGTGTGGATGGCTAGTATCGGTGGAGCAGTTCTCGTCTTCTTTGCACTTCAAAAGAGTTTCTTAACAGGAAGAAAACAAAAGGCAGCAGGTATCTCTGCCGCTATTGGGATTGGTGCAATTATGGCAGTACTCGCGGGGTTCTGGACTTCTTGGTTTGCAAACTCCGTCATTGGGCTTGCGATTCCCAATTTCTCCGATACGGCCTTGTTCATCTCACTAGCTTATTTCACGTATTTCCTGCTGATTTTGGCAGTACTTTCCTGGCTTGGCATGAAAGGTATTCCTATCTTTGTTCTGACATTATTTTTCGGTTTACCACTGCTCGCTATGCCGAAAGAGTTCATGTCTTCTTTCTACCAAGATTGGGTCAATCCTTGGCTTCCTATGCGTCCAATGATTGACGGACTTAGGGACCTGCTGTTTTTCGGAAAAGGATTCGAATGGAGCCATTCAGTTGAAGCATTAACATTTATTGCACTAGGTAGTCTCCTATTGCTTTGCAGTTCCGTATTTAAAAAAGAACGACGTCTTCCCGAACAACAAATTGGATAAATGCATCGTTCTAGATGTTTAGGTCGTCTCACGAAATGGTATAAATAGGTATAGAGTTTAGGAGGAGTGATTCGATGAAAGTAAATGAGGAAGCACGCACAAAACTAATGGATACAGTGAATGGTCTTAGCGATGAAGAGCTGAACTGGAAAGCCGCTGAAGACAAGTGGTCCGTCCGTCAAGTGCTAGAGCATCTTTATTTAATGGAAGCCAGCGTTGCAAAGGCAATTCAATCGCAACTCACAAAGGGAGAAACTCATGAAACTGCCGACAAACCAATTGAGCGGACAGTCGATCGGTCAACAAAAGTTGAAGCGCCTGATTTCGCAACACCAGGTGAATCCTTTGCTACAGCTGCAGAGTTGAAGGATAAACTAAACGCATCCCACACCTTACTACAACAACTCGAAGATACTGTTCCCATTGAACAGCTGAAGGAGAGATCTTATCCACATCCCGTCTTTGGTGACATGAGCTTAGACCAATGGATTCCCTTCGTGGGATACCATGAGTTACGGCATATTGAACAGATCCAAGAAGTAAAAGAATCGATGAATGTTACAAAATAAGTTCCTGATTTCACTATGAAATGATAGAAAAGCCGAGACGCTTTGAAGACGTCTCGGCTTTTTTTTGCATTTTTTATTGGCGTAGCCAAATTAAGTTTTCGTCTTCTGCAAAACCAGCGATATTGTACACAAATAACACATCATGAATCTCTTTTTCTTTAACGACTTGTGCCATGTTCCGATGGTCATATCTCAAATCGACCATATAGATTTCTTCAAAGTGATTCGCTAGAAATGGAATGAGCGCATGAGCGTATGAGTCTTTGATGATCATCAGTTTTCGTCCGTTTTTCACATTGGAATGGATGGTCACAGCACGATGATTGCCACCTAAAAACAAGGAATACTGATCACGTTTTTTTAGAAACTCCCATGCATATAGTGTATCCATTTTCGATTGACCATCGTCAATGTCGACGTCATAGGATACATGGAACTTCGGCTCAAACACGTCGATTTTATCGGCTGCAACAGAGGGGTCATTCGCCTTTGCGTCATACGTTCCCCTGAAGTTTTCAGATACAGTCCGAATGTTAAACTCCTCTGATGAGAACGGAGCCATTCCCATTTTCTCCATCGTTGCGCGGTAAGCTACATACGCCCCCTGTGTCGTCCAGTGATGGTCTGTGTGGAAATAGATCGGCTGTTCTTTTGCCGCTTTTAATGCGTCGGCTGTATCTATCCAGCTGATATCTCCTTTCACTTGCTCTTCAACGAGGTGAATAGCAGCTATTTCACTAGCTGTTTGTGCGAATTCCGGTAACTTTTCGGGATATATTTCGATAGAGGTCGGGGCAAGTAGTCCGTAAACTGAAACACCTTTTGTTTTCTCTAGAAACCGTGAAATACTCTCACTATTTGCATCGATTTGCTCTGAAGGGGGGTCAAACTTCTCAAACAAATAGCCGTCATCCCCGAAGTACACTCCATTGTTATCCTTTTTCAAAACAGCTTTTTGAGCAGATGCTTTGATGCTTGTCCAAAAACGTTTATGAACGAACTGATCACTTAAGTACGTTTCTACATCTTTTGTAAACGCTCCTGATGTGATTCTGTCCAGAGACACTTTGGGAAATTGCATAAGAGGACGATTTTCTGCTTGTGAAAACGGTTGGTCTTCTGCCAGCAGATTCAAACATGTAATCCCACCAATAAAAACGGCAAATACGACAATTATAATAGTATTCAATCGCTTCACAATTCTCCCCCTCCAGTCTTGTTCAAATTTCAGATTGTGTTAGAAACGGAAGTACAGGAATGGATTAAACGAGTCGTCGACTAAGTATGCAGTCGATAGGAAGAGAATCGCCATGAAAAAGACCAACTGCAAAGCTGTCTGGATCCATTCGTTTCGAATGATTTCACTACGTTCGAAAAACTGCTTCCAAAGTCGCGTAAATAGCGGTGTTGATAAAAGTCCGGCAACCAGTAACAAAACGCCATTTGTATAAAGATCATATAGAAATGCTGTATCGTAGAGGGGGGGGCCTCCCAATCCGACCATCACTTGTGCATAGCGAATCCCTTCGTTAATATCTTCAAAGACGAATAACACCCAGCTGAACAAGATGGCGGTGAGTAAATAACCATGCTGGACAAAACTCGGGAGTTTTTCCAGCCATTTAAGTAGACCCGCGCGTTCAATCCCAATCAACACTCCGAAATACAACCCCCACAACACATAATTCCAACTAGCCCCATGCCATAATCCAGTCAATCCCCAAACGATGAACAAATTCCGATAAAGCACAAACTGTCCCTTTCGATTGCCTCCAAGCGGACTGTAAACGTAATCTCTGAACCAGGAACCGAGTGTAATATGCCAACGTCTCCAAAATTCAGAAGCATTCTTTGCGATATACGGATACCTGAAGTTTGCTGGGAAACTAAATCCAAACATTTTCCCAAGACCTATCGCCATGTCCGAATAACCACTAAAGTCAAAGTAAATCTGGAAAGCAAATGCAATAATGCCGAGCCATGCAGCTAATACAGTCAGGTCTGAAACACCTTGACTTTCAATACTAGCCCACAGTTGACCAATTGAATTGGCGATCAACACCTTCTTACCGAGTCCGATGATGAATATCCGAACGCCATCTGCAAATTGACTAAGCTGAAACGTTCGATTCTTCAATTCTTCCTCAATAATTTCATAGCGTACAATAGGTCCTGCAATTAGTTGTGGGAATAAGGAGACATAGAGCGCAAATGTAATGACATTTTTTTGCGGACGGACATTCCCTCGGTACACATCGATCGCGTAGGACATCGTTTGAAACGTATAAAACGAAATACCGATTGGTAGTGGTAAATCCAGTGGTTCAATGCTTGTTCCAATGAGGGAGTTGATACTTCCAATTAGAAAGTCAGCATACTTAAAAAATGATAAAACAGCTAAATTTACAACGAGTGACGACACGAGTCCCAGTGTTGCATAGAGTGGTCGTTGTTCTCGATACCGTCCGATGATACGACCATGTATGTAATCCGTTAGTGCAGAAAAAATCATTAAAATTATGTAGATAGGTTCGCCCCATGCATAAAAAAACAGGCTGACACCAAGTAATGTGAAGTTTTTCATGGACCGCGGACTGATGTAATAGAGTATGAGTGCTAAAGGCAAAAAGAAAAAAAGAAACGTTAAACTACTAAATACCACGCGCGGTCCCCCTCAACCATCCAATTAGAAAAAGGCACACACTGTGCCTTTTTCGTTTCCTAGAAGCTCTCGTTAAATGCTTTCTCGATTGCTTCTGGATTTGTATACGTCACATACAATAGGAATTTCCCTTTCGTGACGATTTTATTGTTCTTCACTTTTTCATATTGATCAGGTAAGTATTGCTCCCAAGTTTGAACTTGTGCAGCCAGTTCGTTTTCAAGTGAAGTTTTCAGTTCACTGACTTGTTTTTCGTCTTTCGCTTCTAGTACGATAATCTCATCTGCATTGACGTTCATTAGTGCAGCAATTACTGTCCCGTTTGCGAGTAATTCAGGATCCAGCTTCATTTTTTCAATCCAAATATTAGCTACGGAATTTTCATCTTCTGTATCTTTCAAATCCGCTTCTTGATGAGTTTGACTCATATCGTCTACACCATCAGCTTTCAAATCTCCTGCAACTTGGTCCTTAATGTTTGAGATGATGTCTGTGAAATTCACTTCAGATGCCTCGTCCTTATTCGGTTCGCCCGAAGACTGAGTGCCACAGGCCGCCATCATGACTGTCATGAACAATACTACGATTCCTGCTAACTTCTTCATAAAATCCCCTCGATTCACTAAATGTTCGTTCCTATTAGGAGTAGTCGGATGACCTGCAAGAAAGTTTCATAGTTCGTTCGAAAAAGTGAAGTCCTTCGAAAGTACCTTTACCGAAATTCCATATGAAATCAGTACGTCATATTTTATACTTATGATTGGTTTCCGCGAGTGGATATTTGATGAAAACCTTTAATCAATAAAGTTTTGTAGAGATATTTGCAGAAATCTCGGTCTGAATTTCTTCAGCTTTTTCGACATCCTTCACAGCCAATCCTGTACATAAAACATCGATTAAAAACAATTGAGCGATTTTCGATACCAATGACCCGCTATCCAGTGGGTTTTCTTTCGCGGATCCGACTAAAATATGATCAGCATATTGGCTTAGTGGTGATTTTAAATAGTTCGTCAATACAATAATTGTGGCACCTTTTTCTTTTGCGATTTTAACAGAGTCGACGATATCCTTTGTACCACCTGAAATACTAATCGCGATGACCACACTATTTTCGTTCAAAGAAGACGCGAGCATCACTTGAAAATGTGGATCGATGACAGCTGTCGCTTGGCGTCCTATACGGATCAGCCGGCTTTGCATATCGAGTCCTGCAATCCCTGAAGAACCTACTCCGAAGATGACAATATTATTTTTCTGTTTGATCACTTCTATCGTACGCTGCAGTTCATTTTCATCAACAAGTCCTGCGGAGTCTTCAACAGCCCTTACCATATTATTGCGGATTTTATCCAAATAAGTACCGTGCTCTGGCACAGTAGCATCTGCCGCCAACTCTTGTGCATAGGAATACTTGAAATCTTGGAACCCTTTAAACTTAAGCTTCCTGAAAAAACGAAGGACAGTTGCTTCTGCTACCCCGCTTGCCTCACACAATTCTGTGAGAGATAGGTAGATTACATGGGGTTCATTTGCTGTTAAATACGTATAGATTTTATGCTCTGATTTGGTAAACTGCGGCTTATATTGCTCCATGAGCACCGAAGGTTTCATCCCTTTTAGCGGCCCCGTTTGCATAGAATTCGTCCTCCGTCCTCTTAGTCGTTCTGAATAGGATTGTTGTTCAAAAAGTGCCGTACCGCTCCCAACAGATTTGCGTCATTCCCTTTTTCCGCTAGAACCACTGATAACCCTTTTTTGTGATTCGGCATCAGCTTTGTCTCGAGTGACGTTTGAATCGCTTCTCGCAACAACTCGCCTTGCGCAGAAATCCCTCCACCAATCACTACTACTGATGGATTCAAAATCAGTACGAGTGACGCTAATCCTGTTGTCAAATCATCAATCCATTTTTCAAATACTACGTTTGCTTCAGCATTTCCTAAACGGATCATGTCAAAAAATGCAGGTAGCTCCAACTCACCAAATTGTTGCTGTACAGCAACAGCTAACGCAGCACTGGAGGCATATCGCTCATAACATCCTGCTTGTGTACATGTACAAGGATTTCCTCCTGGATGTAAAATCATATGACCGATTTCACCACCAGAGAAAGTTGCTCCTCTATATAAACTTCCGTTGATGAACAACGCACCACCGATTCCTGTTCCAAGCGTTACAGTCAAAAAGTCGTTGACGTTCCTGGCCGCACCTACCCATTGCTCACCAAGTGCTGTACAGTTCACATCGTTGTCCATCGATGCCGGCACATTGAACTTCGCAGTCACTCGCTCGCACACATTCATCCCTGAATAGCCTGGAATCGTGTCTGTGGCATAGATAATCGTCCCATTCTCTGTATCTACTTGGCCCGCTGAACTAATTGCAATTCCACTCAGATTTTGTATTGCTTGCATCTCTTCGCAAATCATCAGGATTTTTCCCATGAGATGCGAACCGCCTTTCTTCGCTTCTGTTGGATATGCTTTAGGATTCGTCAACTTTCCATATTCATCTGAAATTGCTGTTTTTATGGATGTTCCGCCAATATCAATCGCACCGATGTACATAGCGCTTCCCCCTTATCTCTTCCATTTACTATATCATTTGAAACGGTAAAGGACAGCACCTAGTATACGGCGCTGTCCTTTCGTACGATTCTTATAGATTTTACTTTTGATCGTAATAAGTGAGTTGCGCTGAAGGGTCCTCTGCCTTACTCTTACCTTTGAACAGCAAGCTGAACAAGTAACCGAATACGAGTGATGAGACAAGGTTAATGAGTGAATACGCCCATAGCGTCGTGTCTGTGAAATAGGAAACATAAATTGCAATAAGGGACGTTACAATGAAACCTGCAATTGCTCCCTTTGTATTCGCACGTTTCGTCAACACACCAAGTGTGAACGTACCACCGATAATACCGAGTACAAGACCCATCAAACCGTTGAACCATTCATATGCAGAACTTACGTTAGAATATGCAAGAACGATTGCAAAGACAATTGATAGGACACCTACTATGATACTGACAGCCTTAGCAATTTTCGTTCCTTTTTCATCGGTCATATCCGGACGTAGAACCTTTTGGATATCTAAGGTCCAACTCGTTGCTACGCTGTTCAACCCTGTCGAGAGAGTCGATTGACCTGCCGCAAAGAGACCCGCGATCAGTAATCCCGAAATCCCTGCTGGTAACTCCGTGACGATGAAATTCGCAAAGATCAGATCTTTTGCACCTTCCGGCATATCACCACCAGCTTGCTTATAGAACACGTAGAGTGACGTTCCGATGAAGAAGAACAATGTTGCGGTACCAAGAGAGAGTACACCATTCAAGATAGTCATTTTGTTCATCTGCTTCAAATCCGTCGTAGTCAAATAGCGCTGTACCATGTCTTGACTCGAAATGTACGAGAACAAAGTAGATAATCCAGCACCAAGGAAGATGATGAACAAACTATCATTGAAAATATTTGGGTCAAAGATAACTGCTTCACTGAAGAATTTGTTGTCTTGGACACCAACCTTCATAATCTCAGGGATGCCGCCTTTAATGGAAATAACAAGTACGATGAGAGCAAAAACCCCTCCACCTATAAGGACAATCCCTTGGATGAAATCTGTCCACAGAACGGATTTAATACCACCAATTGATGAGTAAATTGTCGCAATGACACCCATAAATAGAATGATTGCTACAGTATGAATACCTGTAACTGCTGATAATGCGAGCGCTGGTAAGTACATGATGATCGACATACGTCCGACTTGGTAAATGATGAAAAGGGAACTTCCCATAATCCGTAAGCCTTTGCCAAATCGTCTTTCTAAATATTCATATGCTGTATCGATGTTGAGATTACGATACACCGGTAAGAAGAAGTAAATCGCTACTGGAACTGCGATGAATAGCCCAATTTGTCCTGCCCAAAGTTGCCAGTTTCCAAGATATGAATTCCCAGCAAGTGATAAGAACGAAATTGGAGATAGTAGTGTTGCAAAAAGACTTACAGATGTGACCCACCACGGGATACTGCCGTCTCCTTTAAAGAACTCTTTCCCTTTCATTTCCTTTTTTGCAACCGCAATTCCGATGTAAAGAATTAAGAGCAAATACGCAACCAAAATAACGTAGTCTATTACTGCAAACTTTCCATCCATCCCTTTTCCCCCTATCGTTTCTTTGTCTATAGGTAAGCGCTTACTTGTAGTTCAAAAGACTTCAGCAGAAGTCTTTCTTTCCTCACTTAGTTAAAAAAGTTGATGCAAGTTCTTGTGCTACTTTCACTTTTTCTGCTGAAAGTTGTTTCATCGGCTTGCGGCAAACTCCCGCTTCCACGCCTTGAGTCTTCAACATTTCTTTGATTGTCTGATAGAGACCGTTCGCTAAAATTCCTGAAATGAGATCGTTTGTTACTTTTTGAATTTCTCGTGCTTCGTCAATTTTACCTTGTTGAGCGAGGTCAAAAATTGACCGTGCACGAGCACCATTGACGTTAAACGTACTGCCGATTGCACCATCCACGTTTAAAACAGCTGCAGATAATAACATCTCGTCAAATCCTGAATAGATGAGTTTCTCTGGATACGCATGGCGTAATCGCTCGAGTAAATAGAAATCAGGCGCTGTGAATTTAACACCGATAATTTTCTCATTCTCAAACAACTCACCGAATTGCTCTAGACTCATGTTGACACCTGTTAAAGCAGGAATCGAATAGATGATCATCGTATTATCAACGCTGTTAATAATCGTATTGTAGTAATCTTTTACCTCTTCGAAATCGAATTTGTAGTAGAAAGGGGTAACGGCAGATAAAGAATCATAACCAAGATCTGTAGCATATTTAGCAAGTTCAACAGCTTCATCAATGTTAAGGGCACCGACTTGTGCGATGAGCTTCACTTGGTCTCCTGCTTCGTCTTTGACAATTTCAAAGATTCGCTTTTTGTCTTCTGTTGAGATCAAGAAGTTCTCGCCTGTACTTCCATTGACGTATAATCCGTCTACTTTAGAGACATCGATGTTATGACGTACTAACTGGCGTAATCCTTTTTCGTGAATGTTGCCCTGCTCGTCAAATGCACACATTAGTGCTGTAAAAATACCTTTCATGCTAATCCGCTCCTCTGTTTGAAATGTTTGTTGTGAATTTCTTATTTATGATGAATAGCTGTTGCAAATTTTTCCGTAATATTCATAGGTCGTGTAATGGCGCTTCCTACGACAACTGCATGAGCACCAAGTTCAATTGCTAACTTTGCCTTTTCAGGAGTATCAAAGTTTCCTTCCGCAATGACAGGCACGTTCACTTTTTCAACGAGTTGCTTCACAAGCTCTAATGGCTTCACGTCTTTTGAGTAAGGTGTATACCCTGCTAAAGTCGGTGCAACAATGTCCGCACCAGCTTCTACCGCAAGCACCCCTTCTTCTAGCGTCGAAACATCCGCCATAAAGAGTTGTTCGGGGAACGCCTCTTTCGATTGTCTGAGTAGTTCTTCAAATGTTTGGTTTCCTGGTCTCATTCGATCCGTGCCGTCTAGTGCGATAATATCCACACCTTCTTCAGCTAGCGCAGATATTTCTGTGAACGTTGGAGTAATGAAGACCGCCTCGTCCGGATAGTCTTTTTTAATGATCCCGATAATGGGGAGATCGACTTCTTGTTTAATTGCTTGGATATCTTCTACAGAATTTGCACGGATGCCAACCGCTCCACCCAGTTTTGCGGCGAGCGCCATTTTACTCATGATGAATGAGCTGTGTAACGGCTCATCCTCTAATGCCTGGCAAGAGACAATGAGGGAATGTTGTAATTGGTTCAGTAAAGTCTGATTGTTCATGGATAGTCTCCTTGCTGTTTGACGTTGAACGAAAAATAACTAGTAAGCGTTTTCAATCTATTGGCACTATATCATTTATGAAAGTTAACTGTCAAATATTCATAATTAATGATTATTTATCTGTCATTATGATCAAGTGTGATTTTCAGAGCGCTTGTTCCTGGCCAAAACAAAAAAGCAACGACTCAACATGGAGTCATTGCAAGGGACACTTTCTATTATTTCTTACGCGAGATAAGAATGCCTATTATTCCAGTAACGATTAAACCAATTGTAGCTGCCTTCCGATAACCGTTTGTAGATTTGAAGGTGACGTGATCCGGCGTGATTTCATATACACCAACAGGTTTGACGGAAAAACTACCACCAGCCCCTTCTCCCCCACCGCCACCTCCACCACCAATGGCATACTTCAGCTTAGCGACAGGAATTACTTTGTTCAAACCGACTTCAACTGGTTCCCCAAAAATGAGCGATACATCCTTTTGAACTCCGAACTTTTTAAAGACCGCTTTTATCGGCGTTTCTTCATCGCCCATGTCCAATACAGCATGGCTGTCCATTTCGTGATTAGTCATCTATTCTCCCCCTCATGTCTAAACAGAGTTTTAGTACATTTCAGTATACTGTCTGTTACGAATGAAAATGATCATTAGTTTCACTATAACGTCGTTTTATTAATCATTCTTTGACTACTTGATTTTTATGCAAGGGGGAGGTGAAATGGGCACGGATTTGGAGCGATTGTGCGGGGACGGATGTCATTTCTGCGCGGAGACATTCCGTTTGCGCGTGGGCTGATTTTTACGCGCGGGACAGCAATGATTATGCGCGGAATAGAACTGATTGCGTGCGAACCAACCTCACTTCCGCGCGGTGGCATCTTGTTCGCGCGCTGGATGATTTTTACGCGCGGGACACCTCTGTTTGTGCGCGCAACTGAAACGATTACGCGCGAACCGACCTCATTTCCGCGCGGTGGCATCTTGTTCGCGCGCTGGATGATTTTTACGCGCGGGACACCTCTGTTTGTGCGCGCAACTGAAACGATTACGCGCGAACAGACCTCATTTCCGCGCGGTGGCATCTCGTTCGCGCGCTGGATGATTTTTACGCGCGGGACACCTCTGTTTGTGCGCGGAATAGAACTGATTGCGTGCGAACCAACCTCACTTCCGCGCGGAAGCATCTCGTTTACGCACGGGCTGATTTTCAGGTGCGGAACACCTCTGTTTGTGCGCGGAATAGAACTGTTTCCGCGCGAACCGGCACCATTTCCGCGCGGTGGCATCTTGTTCGCGCGCTGGATGATTTTTACGCGCGGAACACCTCTGTTTGTGCGCGCAACTGAAACGATTGCGCACGAACCGGCGCCATTTCCGCGCGGTGGCATCTTGTTCGCGCGCTGGATGATTTTTACGCGCGGACGGACGTCATTTCCGCGCGGATTCACCCCATTTACGCGCGGGATGATTTTTACGCGCGGAACACCTCTGTTTGTGCGCGCAACTGAAACGATTGCGCGCGAACGGACGTCATTTCCGCGCGGTGGCATCTCGTTCGCGCGCTGGATGATTTTTACGCGCGGGACACCTCTGTTTGTGCGCGGAATAGAACTGATTGCGTGTGAACCAACCTCACTTCCGCGCGGAAGCATCTCGTTTACGCGCGTTGCGCTTCATATGCCCCCTCAATTTCCGGTCTGTTCTTCTTCGTCATGGTTTTGTAAATTAGTTGCGATATAGGTTTTACCCCATTCATACATCGCATCCAAAATTGGCATGAGTGTTCTTCCTTGTTCAGTTAGCGAGTACTCCACTTTTGGAGGAACGACTGGATAGACTTCGCGATGGACGATTAAATGGTCTTCAAGTTCGCGCAATTGGTTAACGAGCATCCGTTGCGTAATTCCAGGCATCAAATTCTTCAATTCACCAAAACGCTTTGTTCCTTCTCTTCCCAAATGCCAGAGAACTAACATTTTCCACTTGCCCCCGATAATCGATAGCGTTAATTCCTTTTCACAATTAAAATCTTTCTCACCTAATTTTGGCACGTTATCCCTCCTGAACCTTATCATCACCTATAGTATACTTATCGACACTATGTATACTTTAATGTCGTAGTTTGAATTGTATCTGGTACACATTATAATGGAACTATCCCCGTTCGTAAATTCTATTGTTCGCATAAGGAATTCTTGGAAACGACGGGATATCATGAATTAAAACAGAGGTGAAACGATGGTTAGAATCGGCTTAGTCGGCACGAACTGGATTACAGAAAGATTGTTGGATGGCGCAGCACATGTGGATAAACTCAACATCTCAGCTGTTTACTCTAGAACAAGTGAACGCGCAGAAGAGTTTGCAAGTAATCATGGAATTCCCCATCAGTTTACGAATCTTGAGGAAATGGCTAGTAGTGACAAAATTGATGCGGTATACATCGCTACCCCGAACTCTTTTCACGCAGAACAAGCCATTCTCTTCTTACAAAATGGCAAACATGTATTATGCGAGAAACCTCTCGCAGCCAATTCTAATGAAGTTCAACGGATGTTTGAAACTGCGAAGAAGCATAACGTCCTCTTAATGGAGGCTATGAAGTCTACACTCCTTCCAAATTTCAAAGTGATCCAAGATAACCTTCATAAGCTTGGACCGATTCGAAAATACTTTGCAAGCTTCTGTCAATATTCATCTCGATATGATCAATATAAACAAGGCATCGTGTTAAATGCGTTCAATCCGAAATTTGCGAATGGTGCATTGATGGACCTAGGAGTCTACTGTTTATATCCTTTGATCGCTCTGTTCGGTGAACCCCTTGAGGTAAAAGCGACGGGCACGCTCCTGGAATCCGGTGTAGATAGTTCAGGGAGTGTTACGTTGAAATACGAGGACAAAGACGCGGTGTTGATGTACTCCAAAGTTTCAAATTCCACATTACCATGGGAGATCCAAGGGGAAAAAGGTACGATGTTGATTACGAAAGTGTCTTCTCCAGAACACGTTGAAATCCAATATAACGATGGCAGTATCGAAGTGCTCACTGCACAGATGGTTTACCCATCGATGTACTACGAATTGCGAGAGTTTGTGGATTTGATCGAACAAGGTAAAATCGAGTCGAACGTGAACACTTATTTCAATTCGTATACGACCATGAAAGTGGCAGATGCCATTCGGAAAGATATCGGTTTGGAATTCCCAAGTGATCTAAATTAACACAAACAAGGCTTGGACTATCTGTTCGTATAGTCCAAGCCTTGTCGTATGAATACTGACATTTATTTAGTTTTCGTTGCAGGTTCCAACACAAATTTTTCAAGTGCATGGAGCACTCCCTCGTCATTGTTTGTCTTGGTAATGTAATCAGCGACATTTTTCAATGCCTCAACCCCATTTCCCATGACCACACCTAAACCGGCTGTCGTAATGAGCTCAAAATCATTATGGTTATCGCCGATTCCGATTATTTCAGACTGTTGGATTCCAAGTTGCTCGGCTAAGTAAAGCAACGCTTTTCCTTTATTCGCTTCAGGGTTTGTGACCTCCAAATAATGAGGTTTCGATTTTGCAATATGTGCGTCTGAACCGAACTCCCCGTGCAGTTCAATTTGCAAGCGATCCAAATACATCGGTTCTCCAATAAACAAAACTTTCGAGAATCCCCTTTTTGCAAGACTGCTCAATTCATCCACGACGGTATAGGGCACGTTGCTTTCTCTAGCATAGTACTGGATCTCTTCATTATCTTCAGCTACGTAAACGATATCGTCTTGGTACACTTGTACGTGCACCTGATGCTCCTGCGCAAACTCAATGAGCCTTTCTGAGATTTCCGGTCGTACTGGCCGTTCGAACCAAACCTTTGTCTCTTCAACATCTTTGATAATTGCCCCCTGATACGTAATAAGCGGGACATTCAAGTTCAACTGTTGGGCAAACTTTTTTGCTGATGGAAACATACGACCCGTTGCGAGTGTTACGACTACGCCATTTTCAATTGCTTGTTGAATCGCAGCAACTGTGTTTGGCGTAATCTCCAATTGATCGGTCAATAATGTTCCATCGAGGTCAATTGCTATTAATTTATACATAAAGCTTCTCCTTTACTGCTTAACGAATCGCTCGGGTGGCAGGTTTTTATTGAAGTCCTTCAAACAACAACACCCTTGCTGGTGACGCGTCCGTTCCGACTAATTTAAGAGGAGCTGCAACCATGAAGTATTCGCCCTGTTCCACTTCTTTCAAACGAAGTCCTTCGATGATAATGATGTCATTTGCAAATAATGTTTTGTGTGTGGGATGTCCTTCCTGACTTCTTTCCACACCAAGTGCATCGATGCCGATACCACGAATACCGATTTGTGCTAGATACTCTGCACCGTCTGCAGCAAGAAAAACAAAGTCAAAGTCAAATTCTTCTACAAAGGAGTTTTTGGTTTTCAATAAAACAAAATCGTTCTTCTGAAGGTTGAATCCTTCTAAGTCTGTTTTAGAAACTCCGGACTCGACAGTTGTTACATCGATGACTTTACATTGTCCAACAAGATTCGTTAACGGAAGTGTTTCAAAAGTATCCCCTTCTACCACCATATGAAGAGGTGCGTCAATGTGGGTACCGGTATGCACATCCAGTTCCAAGCGCGTTTCTGTCACATAACCATTTGTCACCCGTTTCAATTCAGGCTGCTTTTCTGGCTTGTTTTTATAGACCGTCATTCCTTCGTAAATTGAACTTGTCACGTCGTACATTTTCATAATTATCAACCACCCATTCTGTAGTAGGTTCTATTCAATCTCTACCGTCATCCTTGCACATTCGATATCGCCCTGTCTAGAGGTAGCACCTTTTCGGATAAAAAAAGCCTGAGTCACCATAATAACTGGACTCAGGTTATTCAATACTTCTATTCTAAATTCGCATGACGACCGTACATGATGTCTGAGTGTGAGTCACTTTTCTCCATCACACTTAAAATGAGGGCATCGTAAAACAAGAGTAGAGACTGTTCGAACAAGGAGCCCATCGGTTGAATAGATTTTCCACTTCCGCTATGTGCCTTCGCTTGTGCAGGGATTTCGATTGTAAGATCCGCCAACTTTCCAATAGTGGAAGTCGGGTTCGTTGTGATGGATGCAATTGTCGCACCAATGTTTTTTGCTTTCGCTGTCATGGAGACTAAACTTCCTGTTTCGCCTGAACCAGAGCCTACAATGAAAAGGTCATCCGCTTCCAAGTTAGGCGTCACGGTTTCGCCTACCACATACGCTTCAAGGCCGATGTGCATCATACGCATCACAAAAGCTTTGGCCATAAAACCAGAACGTCCTCCACCAGCCACAAAAATCTTTTTCGCATTAAGAATGGCGTCAACTAAGTTTTCAGCGTCAGCGTCTTTCATAAGTGACAAAGTGTGTTTCAGTTCATCCAATATTTCCTGTGTATAGGCAGTTACGATCATATTACACGAACGCGCCTTGTTGGATCATCTGTTTGATTTGTTGCGCTGCTGCTTTCTTATCTTCCTTGCCAGTAATTCCACCACCTACAATAACGAGATCCGGTTGAGCTTTAATCACTTCTGGAAGTGTTTCTAGCTTAATACCACCAGCGATTGCTGTTTTCGCATTTTTAACAACACTTTTAATGGTACGGAGGTCTGCAAATGAATCTTTTCCTTCTGCTTGGAGATCATATCCGGTGTGAACACAAATGTAATCTGCACCCAACTGATCGAGCTCAACAGCACGTGTTTTAATATCTTTTACTGCGATCATATCGACCAGGATCTGCTTGCCAAGTTTTTTAGCTTCTTCGACAGCGCCGCGAATGGACGAGTCTTCTGCTTGAGCAAGAATGGTAACAATATCCGCTCCTGCTGCAGATGCGTTCCCTACTTCATATCCTGCTGCGTCCATGATTTTCACATCTGCAAGAACGTCCAAGTTAGGAAATGCCGCTTTTACTTCTTTCACTGCAGCGAGTCCTTCCTTGTTGATGACGGGAGTTCCAATTTCGACGATATCGATAAATTCCCCAACTTCTTTCACTACTTCAATTGCTCCTGGGATATCCACAAGGTCTAATGCTAATTGTAATTTCATATATTCATTCTCCTTTTATGTGTTTTTTCAGTGCTCACTCAGTGTAAATCCAGAGATATCTTTTGAGAAGTACGCACTTTAAAATCACATACTGACAAGGAGTATACTGTCAGTCCGTATTTATGTAGATGGATTCCTTTCACCTTCATATAGTGAAAAAACTTTGGATTTGCATTTTATAACTAAGATTATCGTTATTTTTTCAACAAAGATATATGACAAGTTCACGCAAAAACCTGCAAATTATAGCGTTGTTTCTGTTCAGAGTATCCAGCATTGTTCACAGTATACTTTTTTATACTATTTGTTTTTAAACTGCGTACTTACATTTCTCACGCGGTACTCTTATACTAGGTACTGTTGCACTTATAATTAACGGAATTACTATTTCACCCATTGGAGGGGAAACCTATGCAATTCAATAATTTCTCTTCACAAACAGAGGAGCACAGTGATCGAAACACGCAAGGAATGACAGTTGTTTTGTTTGGCGCAACAGGTGATTTGGCCAAGCGCAAGCTATTCCCTGCATTATATAATTTGTATGTCGAAAACAAAATGCCAAAAGCTTTTTCGGTTATTGGACTCGGTCGTACCCCTTACACCGATGATGTTTTTCAGACAAAGGTGGAGCAATCGCTATGGACATACTCAAGAGGAACCGTTGAAGAAGAAGGTTTACAACAATTCTTATCCTCCTTTCGATACTGTGCATTCGACGCAACAGAAACAGCGTCTTATGAAAAGTTGAACGGACTCATTGAACAACGTGAACTTGAATTGAACCTTCCGGAAAACCGTCTCTTCTATTTGTCCGTTGCTCCAAGTCTAATCGAAATAATTACTGCCAATCTCACGACAAGTGGGCTCTGTCAAACATCAGGTTGGAAGCGTCTCATAGTGGAGAAACCATTCGGCAGCGATTTGGCAACTGCTCGCCAACTGAATGAAAAGTTGTCAACAGCGTTTAGTGAAGACGAGATCTATAGAATAGACCATTACCTTGGCAAACCGATGGTTCAAAGTTTGGAAACACTGATCCTCGTCAATCCTGTTTTGGATTCGTTATTCAATCACCAGCTGATTTCAAACGTTCAAATAACAGCGAGTGAAACCGTAGGTGTAGAGACACGGGCTCCTTATTACGACAAGGCTGGCGCGATTCGCGATATGGTTCAAAATCATATGTTACAGCTCGTAATGATGACGGCGCTCCATCTTCCGACAAAAGCCCAACCCGAAGAAATTCGTACGAAAAAGATGGAAATCATGCAAGCACTTCGACCGATCCAACAAGAAGACTTGCAAGACAATCTCATTCGTGCTCAATATGGTAAAGGGGATATTTCCGGAATCGACGTCCCTGCCTACCGAGAAGAATCCGGTGTCCCTCATTCTTCCATGAATGATACGTATATTGCTGCACGCTTGTTTATCGACAACGAGTTCTGGAAGGGTATTCCTTTTTATATTCGAACAGGTAAACGGTTGGACAAAAAATCGACTCGTATTGTGTTTGAATTCAAGGAGCGTCCGTCAGATATAGAAAATTATCATCCTGAAGGTCTTGCTCCAAATCTGTTGATTCTTGAAATCAGTCCAAATGAAAGTATTTCGTTACAAGTGAACATGAAGGACCCTTCTACAAATCGATTCAAACCTTCTACGATTACGTTCACCACGAATTCAAGTAATCAGCCAGAAGCTTATGAACTTCTTTTACATGACGCCATGCTTGGCAACGCAACGTTTTTTGCCAATTGGAAGGAAGTCGAGTTATCTTGGCAATGGATTCAGCCTTTATTGGAAGCATTTGAAGAAAATCGATTACCATTAGTTTCATATGCAGCTGGCTCAACGGGACCTAAGGAAGCAAAACAGTTACTTGCCAATGATCATGTTACGTGGTGGTAATCAGACCGCCTTTCACATAAAAGGAGATACAATACATGTCAGTTACATTTGAATATACAAACGCAATGTCCTTCATGAAAAGTACGGAAATGGATAACTTCAGTGCATTTGTAAAGCAAGCACATAACCAAATCCACGGTCAACGTGGTCCTGGATCGGATTATCTCGGATGGGTGAATTGGCCCGTCAGTTACGACAAAGAAGAGTTTGAACGGGTGAAAACGGCCGCTTCACGAATTCAACAGCAATCGGATGCACTGATCGTTATCGGAATCGGCGGTTCGTATCTAGGATCGAAAGCTGCGATTGAAGCACTCTCCCATACATTCCATAACCAGATAGACGGAAATACGGAAGTGTACTTCGCAGGACAAAATATTAGTTCCATTTACATCGAACACCTTCTTCAAGTGTTGGATGGGAAGGATATTTCCATCAATGTGATTTCCAAGTCAGGGACAACTACTGAGCCTGCCTTGGCGTTCCGTATTTTCCGTGAGTTCATGGAGAAAAAGTACGGTGAGGAAGAAGCACGAAAGAGAATTTACGTGACGACGGACAAAACAGAAGGTGCCCTTCGCAAACTTGCATCTGAGGAAGGATACGAAACATTCGTCATCCCAGCAGACATTGGAGGTCGTTATTCGGTTTTAACACCTGTAGGACTATTGCCAATCGCTGTTGCAGGTCTTGATATTGACCAAATGATGGCGGGTGCTGAAGCGGCTTATCACAAATACAATGATCCGAACCTCGCATCAAACGGGAGTTATCAATATGCTGCAGTTCGAAATATATTCAATAGCAAAGGAAAATCCATTGAGCTATTAGTGACCTACGAACCTGGTCTACATTTTGTAGCAGAATGGTGGAAACAACTTTTCGGGGAAAGTGAAGGTAAAGACGTAAAAGGTCTCTTCCCTGCCTCGGTTAACTTCACGACGGACTTACATTCTATGGGTCAATACGTTCAAGAAGGACGGCGGTTGTTCATCGAAACAGCGTTGCAAATAAAGAAATCCCCCGTTGAGCGAACGATTCAAAATGACCTCAATAATATTGATGGATTGAACTTCTTAACAGGCAAAACGATGGATGAAGTGAACAAAAAGGCTGCACTCGGTACGACACTCGCACATATCGATGGAGATGTACCGAATTTGCTAATCGAGCTAGACGAGTTAAATGAATATACGTTTGGTGAGCTTGTCTATTTCTTTGAAAAAGCTTGTGCAATCAGCGGAACGCTACTTGGTGTGAATCCATTTGACCAACCAGGTGTTGAGGCATACAAAAAGAATATGTTTGCGCTCCTTGGTAAAGAAGGATACGACGAAGAACGAAAACAATTGGAAGAACGCTTAGCAGAGATTACAAACTACTAAAACTAGGACGGAGGATGGCTATGAGCAATCAGCAAATCGGTGTTATCGGACTTGGGGTCATGGGGTTGAACTTGGCCTTGAACATGGAGAGTAAGGGATTCCCTGTTGCGGTCTATGACTACTGGACAGACCGCACAGATGAATTCATCGCAAATGAAGCTCAAGGAAAAAACATCATAGGGGCGTCCACTCTTGATGAGTTTGTTAGGTCCATTGCAACACCACGTAAGATCTTGATGATGGTTAAAGCCGGAGAGACTACGGATTCCGTCATCCAATCACTCCTTCCTCACCTCGAGTCAGGCGATATTTTAATCGATGGAGGCAACACATTCTTTGAAGATACGAATCGGCGTACAGCCGAGTTAAAAGCATCCGGTATCCATTTCATTGGAACAGGTGTCTCCGGTGGCGAAGAAGGCGCGCGGTTCGGTCCTTCACTCATGCCAGGAGGACCGAAGGAAGCATATGACCAAGTAAAACCGATTCTTGATGCCATTTCTGCGAAAGTGGATGGCACGCCATGTAGTGCCCATATGGGTCCTGAAGGGGCTGGGCATTATGTAAAAATGGTCCATAACGGCATCGAATATGGCGATATGCAATTGATTTCTGAAGCGTACTTCATCATGAAACATGCTCTGGATATGACGCCTAAAGAGCTACATGACACATTTGCAGAGTGGAACACAGGTGAACTGAATAGTTACCTAATTGAGATCACTTCTGAAATTTTCGGAAAAATAGACGAAGAGACGGGTAATCCCCTACTCGATCAAATTTTGGATAAAGCTGGTCAAAAAGGTACGGGGAAGTGGACAAGTCAAAACGCATTGGATCTAGGAATCTCACTTCCAATCGTAACGGAGTCCGTCTTTGCACGGTTCATCTCTTCTATAAAAGAAGAGCGTGTCGCTGCGAGTCAATTACTAACAGGGCCTGAAGTAGAATCGTTTACAGGAGATCGTAATGCGATGATCGAAGCAATTCGTAAAGCATTGTATATGAGTAAAATCTGTTCGTATGCTCAAGGTTTCGCTCAAATGCGTGCTGCGTCTGAACAATATGGGTGGGACATTCCATATGGAGAGGTCGCGATGATCTTCCGTGGGGGCTGCATCATCCGTGCGCAGTTCCTCCAAAACATTAAAGACGCATTCGATCAGAATCCAGAGTTGCCGAACCTATTGGTAGACCCTTATTTCACGAAAATTGTTGGCGACTATCAGTCAGCACTTCGTGAAGTACTCGTCCTTGCGATTCAACAAGGAATTCCAACTCCCGCATTCTCTAGCGCTCTTGCTTATTATGATAGTTATCGTACAGCGACACTACCAGCTAATCTAATCCAGGCACAGCGCGATTATTTTGGAGCACATACGTATGAACGTATCGACAAGGATGGATCATTCCATACGGATTGGTCGAAGAAATAACGTGAACTATAGGTAAAACCCCGCTCATCCACTGGATGGCGGGGTTTTCATTTGCAAGGATAACTCGCTTATTTAACTTCATTCAACATGGAACCAATATCGGATGCTCCTGTAGGGTAAGCAAAAATCGTCTTCTTCATTTCTTCAAAAGTTAACTCTAGACGAATCGCTGTGGAGAAATGATTGATGAGATCATCAGCATTGTCGCCTAAAAAATGCGCACCCAGAACGGTTCCTTTCTCAGCGTCCGTTATGAGCTTGAATGCAGCTGCTTGCTCGTTCGTCCGTTTAAACGTAAACCAATCTGTCATTTCCTGATACGTCACTTTAGTTTTTTGATTAGACTTTTTAGCTTCCTCTTCTGTCATACCGACGGAACCGATTTTTGGGACCGTGAACGCAACAGACGGCACAACTGGATAGACAATTGGCGTATGGTTGCCATGAAGTAAGTTTTGGATGACTGCAGCTGAATCCCTTGAAGAAATGGGAGTCAATGGGGGCGCTGAAGTTTCGGCTGAGTCCCCTGCTGCATAAACATTGGGGTTGCTGACACTTTGCAGGTATTCATTGACCTGAACGCCACCTTTTTCACCAAGGTCCACATGTCCTTTTTCAGGATCAACATCGAGTGCAGGCGCGCGCCCCAATCCATGGACAACTAAATCGCCTGTAAAGGTTTGCTTTGCACCGTCTTTTTCAGCCGTTACCGTATACGTTTTTCCGTTCTTTTCTATAGATTCGACACGCGTATTCAGATGGATTTTAATGCCGACCTGTCCAGAGCGTTTTACAAGAAGATCGACTAAATCCGAATCGAATTGTTCCAGTGGCCGTTCTCCACCATGGATGACTTCAACTTCCGCACCGACACGTGCAGCGAGATGCGCAAATTCCATTGAAATGTAGCCTCCTCCTGCAAAGATGATCTTCTTCGGCAATTCTTCAATGTCGAGAAAGTCATCGCTGTGAATCATCAAGTCCTCACCATCTAGTCCTAATTTTACTGGCTGTGCACCTGTTGCAATGACGATTTTCTTCCCAGTAATCACATCATCGCCTACTCGGATTTGCGTATTGGATTCGAACTTCGCCTCTCCATGAAAACTATCAATCCCGAGCTCCTTAAATTTATTTTCGGTGTTTTCAGGAATCGGCTCCGTGAACGTTTTCTTAAAAGCCATCAAGTCTTTCCAATCGATACGTGCATCTCCCGAGAGTCCTTTTCCTTCCATTCTCTCCTTCCAATCGATCCATTCCGCTGCGGCTACCAACACTTTTTTCGGGTCACACCCCCGTTGAGGACATGTACCACCATATGTACGTCTATCAATAATGGCCACAGTCCAACCCGCTTTTTTACAAGCTTGAGCAGTACTAGAACCTGCTGTTCCTGTACCGATTACAATCAAATCATAGTTTTTCTTCAAACTGGGTTTCCTCCTTTTCCTTGCATTCGTAAACAATGGCTGTCCAGGCTACTTAGCCAGCATATATTGAGGGCTGGTATCCACCTTCGACCAAAAAGTTAACGTTACACAAGTGAGTGATACTACTTAATTTACCCAGGTTTAAGTGTTCTAATCTTATTTGATTATCAGTCTATGAAAGATGATTGACGCAATAAAAGCTGATTCCGCCTATTTAGCAGAGCCAGCTTTTATAAACCATCCAATTCGTTCACTGTACAAGGATTATTGTGTTTTCTTCAAGAAGAGAGACAGTACAACATTAATGAAAGCCAGTACTAAACTGAACGTGAATACCATAGAAGTACCTGCCGCTGTAGCTGCCATCATTGTAGCTCCCTCCGCTAAAGCTACTCCTTGTTTAGCAGTTAGGATTGAAATCATAATAGCAATACCGACAGCTCCCGATACTTGCTGCGATGTCTGGGTAACAGCAATGCCATCTGGATAGAGCCGTTTCGGCAATGCATTCAGTGTATTCGTCTGAACGGCTCCTATGGTCATTCCTACGCCAAGCATCATCACTATATGTGTAACAACCATCATCCACAAAGCGGTTTCTGTTCCATACTGTGTATAGAGGGCATATCCCACCACAACAAGCAGGGTTCCTGGTGTAATGATTGCGCGTGGACCAAACCGATCAAATAACCGTCCAATTGGAGGAGCAAGAATACAATTCAGCAGACTGCCTGGAAGCAAAACCAGTCCAGTTGCAAAGGCTGAAACGATGAGCGCAACTTGCATGTATATGGGCAAAACAACGAGCATAGAAAGCATACTGAAGAATGTAATGCTATTCATTGTGAATCCCAATACAAATTGCGGGTGTTTGAAAACGTGTAAGTTAAGCATAGGTGACTCGAGCTTCGTCTGTCGGACAACGAATAAGAAGAGCGCAACGAGTCCAAGGACGATTGTTCCGATTACCTGTATACTTCCCCATCCATAGTCACCGCTACTACTAAATCCGTACACTAGCCCCCCGAAACCAAGTGTAGACAGTATGACGGATAGACTGTCGATTCGGGTGTTTCGTACTTCATTTAAATTCGGGATGAAAATGTATCCGAATAGTAAAGAGAACACTAAGAATGGCAACGTAACCCCAAAAATCCAATGCCACGAGAGAGTGTCTAGAATTAGTCCAGCAACGGTCGGCCCGAGTGTTGGTCCAGCAAGAATTACAAGACCCATAATCCCCATGGCGCCCCCGCGTTCGTTCGGTGGATAAATTGTAAAAATCACATTTTGCGTTAGCGGTAATACGATTGCAAGGCCCGCCGCCTGAATGACACGTGCGATGATCAGCACACTGAAGACAGGCGCCATTGCCGCAGTAATGGTTCCGATAATCGACAAAGTCAGAGATGCGATGAACAACTGACGTGTCGTAAACTTTTGCATCAGATTCCCTGTTATCGGAACAAGAATTCCGAGCGTTAAGAAATAACCTGTAGCAAGCCATTGAATTGCGGTCGTACTAACTTGAAAAATGTGGCTAAGTTCACCTAACGCGATGTTTAAAGCAGTTTCACTGAACAACCCAACAAAACCCGCCGTGAACAATGCCAACATGATAAATCCTCTTTTAATTTCTCGTTCCTTCACCATACTTATTAAAACTCCTTCATCAATTCAGGTATGACGTTCGATATCGTTTGTAAAGGGATAGAAGAGTTTTGCGCACGACACAAGAGCAATCCACCTTCTATGGATGCGGTC
The DNA here is from genome assembly GCF_000586555.1 of Sporosarcina sp. D27. Classification (GTDB taxonomy): domain Bacteria; phylum Bacillota; class Bacilli; order Bacillales_A; family Planococcaceae; genus Sporosarcina. The sequence continues at coordinate 43,312 of NZ_AZUC01000043.1, read as the reverse complement.
AAGAACAAAGACACTGAGGACGCCCGATCACATGAAAAGCCATCTTCAATTAATTTTGCATAGAAAATAGACTCAATTTTTTCATATAGTGCTCTGCAAGCATCACGAGCGGATTCACTTAGAAGAGACATTTCACTAACAATGCTACTAAACGTATAGCCAGCGATCGTACCGTCCCGATCCAAATCCTTTATCATCTCACCAATGACAGCGCGGGCTGCAATTTCTGTAGATGGAGCACTGTTAAATAGCAGTTCAATATCTCTCGTTAGCGTCTCGTTCAGCGATTGCAAACACGCGATGAGTAACTCTTCCTTCCCTCCAGGAAAATGGTGATAGAGTGCTCCCTTCGTAATCCCACATGCTTGCAGCAGCTCGTTCAGTCCCACAGCTTTGTAGCCTCTCTGCTGAAAAAGCTTTGTCGCCGTTTCAATCATCCGTGTTTTCGTATCCACGTTCCTCTTCCTTCCTTCGGCATACCAACCGGTCTGTTTTACTATAGCAGAACTTACACGAAGGGTGTAAGTGTTTTTTTTAAGAAGAACACACAAAAAAGCTCTAAGCAAAATGCTCAGAGCTTTACTAAACTATTTTCATTTTTTTGGACTTAACGCTGTTATCTAAGTGTTTTTAATGCTCCGCTCCAAGCATTGACTTGGTCAAGCATCAAATTCACATTATCCAAATGTAAATCTTGTGGCTTCAATACCGATCCGTTTTCAAAATCAGTAAAGAGTGAAAGTGTTGGGTGAGTACGAACATCTGCAATCATTAGTTCTCCCATAATACCTCGTAAATGTTCTGCTGCTCGAGCGCCACCTGTTGAACCATAACTCACAATCCCAGCAGCTTTGTTATTCCAAGCTTCGCGCGCAAGATCCAATGCATTTTTCAGCGCTCCTGAAATACTATGATTGTATTCTGCTACAACGAATACAAAACCATCTAAGCTTGCAAGTTTCTCATTCCAAGCCGCAATTCCGGGCTCAGTTCCGTCAGTTGTTCCCATGAACGGCAACTGGAATTCTGCGATATCGATAATTTCATAATTAGCGTCTCCACGTTTGTCTGCAATTCCTTTTAACCATTCCCCTACTTGTGGGCTAACCCGTCCTTCACGTGTACTTCCTAAAATAATTCCGATATTCATTGTATTCATTTTGACTTCCTCCTTGGATTGTTTAGTAAAAATTTTTGTAAAAAAACTCATTTAACTGACACCAACCTATTCGTTCTTTTGTAAGACGACCTACTTATACATCTAAAAGGATTCGATTTCCTGATGGATCGGATGTGACATAGTGATGGTCTTCTTCTATAACATTTCCGCCAATCAGATTAATATTTTCAATGACTTGTATACGCGTATCTTCATCAGGCAAAACGAGTGTAAATGATTGAAGACCTACACTATTTTGAGACGGTCGCGGTGCTCCTTGCCCATTCCAAATGTTGACTCCTATATGGTGATGGTACTTTCCTGAAGAGAGGAACAATGCCTGCTTACCGAAACGGTTGACGACATCAAGTCCCAAACCCTTCACATAGAACTCTTCGGTCTTCACCAATTCAGAAACATGTAAATGGATGTGCCCCATCACCGTTCCCTTTGGCATTCCTCTCCATGCCGAGTCAGAGCTTGAAATTGCCAGCAGATTTTCAAAATCAAGAGGGTCTACGGTCATAGCTACTTCTTCCTCTTGCCAAATCCATTCTGCAGGAGACCGGTCGATATAGATTTCAATCCCGTTTCCATCTAGGTCATTGAGATACAGCGCTTCACTGACAAGGTGATCGGAAGATGCTAGTGGAATACCTTGTTTGGATAAATGAATCACTAGATTTGCTAGATCGGTTCTCTCCGGTAATAAAATAGCAAAATGATACAACCCCGTAGTTTTACCTTGCTTGGGTACAACATTTTCCGGTTGCTCCAATGACAATATGCTAGTCTTCCCGTCTGTTGTCAGCTTCACCGACGAAGTCGTTTGCTCTAGAATATCAAAACCAAGGATGTCTTGGTAGAAGGATACCGACCGCTTCAGGTTTTCTACTTTAATTTGGACATGACCAACAAATGTCGTAGGTTTCTTATGGAAACTCATCACAATCCTCCTCTCCTTGTTGTTTTAGAACTATTTGAATGTCACTGCAAGCAATGCATCACTGTTCATTTTATAAGTTACTTACCTTATGTAACTTACTATATATAATAAATCTTATATCGTCAAGTACTTTCATTTCATTTTGTAAATATGCTGTTTCCTATGGTATACTATATGGAAAGAGGTGTATATCCCATGAAACAATCAACGATTTGTCCAAAATTCGAAAAAGCAATCTCACTTCTTAGTCAAAGATGGACGGGGTTGGTAATTTATCAACTATTATCAGGAACACAACGGTTTAGTGAAATTCAGTCAGCTGTTGGAATTAGCGGAAAAGTCTTGTCGGATCGTTTGAAGGATCTCGAAGTCCAAGGTGTTGTTAAACGAGAAGTATTCCCTGAAACTCCAGTGATCATTGAATACTCCTTAACCGAAAAAGGACACTCCTTGGAACCTGTACTAAAAGAAATCGAAAACTGGTCACACGTCTGGGTATCGTCAGAAGATGACGGGTCCTGCGATCTTGATTAAAACTGACAAAGAGAACTTGCTACTACATGGCCGGTTCTCTTTTTTATGAAAAGATCACTTTACACTTTATTGCTCAATTTATTCATTTACCTCTACTCCACTTCCCCCCCATATGTCCTTCTGTCCAAGAAGACATCATATAGTATTCTGCCCTATACAGCTTGTGGCAAAAAAAGAGAACTAAGATTGCATTCGGTAGTTGCAATCCCAGTTCTCCTAGGTTTTATAAAATATATTATCTTTAAAGTCGTGTTCCTTCTTAATTCGTTCCTTTAAAATTCTTCTATTCAGGTGCTGCCACTAGCGTCGCATTAAATTAAGACTTTTAACCCAAGCATCATGATTTACCCCACCCCATCGCATGGGCTTTCGTCAGTCAAACTGTTACGGTAAGCTCTCACTCCTATTAGCCGAACCTTTCTACCACGCTTATCCTGAATAAGCAGCGTGCTACTCGACAATGGGGGGTAGCCTTTGCGTTAACTCCTATCTTTAGCGAAATTGTGTGACCACATTTCATTTAAATGAGGAAGGTTTCGCACCAAGAAAAGCCCCCGATTTCAGCAGAGTATAAAATATGTTTGTAATTTAAATCTATGGCAAACGGTCGATTGTAAAGTTTATTAGACGTTTATTACTAAATCTGCAATACTCGCGGGATTAACTGTGTTAATGTAATGTTTTTCGCCTAGCCAGTATCTTTCAGTATACTTTTTTAATCTTACTTGGAAATCTCCAATGTAAGAATCTCGATTTAATACCCTTTTCTGTCTTAGTTCAAAAGGACAATCTATAAAAGCAATAAAATCAAAGAAATTCTTCCATTCTTTCCTTTGTAGAAATATACCTTCAATAAGAACAATGCTGTTTGCTAATACATCAATCCGTTTCGTGGAAATTGAATCAGTAGATTTATCATAAAACGGTAAAAGTATATGATGTGAATTATTCAGGGGCTCTAGTAAGTTGGTTACTATTCCGTCAATATCCCATTGCAAGTAATAGTATTCGTACCATTCTTCGTGCCCAGTTTGATAACGTTTGTTCTTCTCAACAATGTGGTCATCAAGATGAAACGTAGTAACCTTATAATTAGACCCTCTTAATTCTTGCTCAACGTTCTGTGAAAAGGTAGTTTTACCTGCCCCTCCTAATCCATCCACCCCCACTACTAAAGCTCGATTTTTATTAGAACGATTAAGAAATTGATAATTCAACATTTCTACTGTCTCTTTTATACACATTTAATTCATTCCTTTTATTCGAAAATGGCACGATTACTGAAAAGGGTGCAGATTTCTTATACAAGAATCGCACCCGATTGCACAATGAGATTGGTATTACAATTATTTACGAATAGGACTTCAACACAGCCTAGTATCTTGCTCTAACCGCAAATATATCCAGAAAATAATGAATTATGTTAATATCTATATAATAAAAGAAGGGGGGCTTTATATGAATTTTAACATAGCAATATCAAATCTAATAAATTCCAGAATAATTGGTGCAAAAGAGGAAGATGAAAAAATAAAACGAATATTTTCCTGGATAAATGATGAATTTGAATGGGTCGAAACTGACTATATGGAAAGAACAGTGGAAGAAATTTTAATACGTAAGGCTGGGAACTGTGCAGAACAGGCAAAGGTAGTTGAAAAGGTTTTAAACCATATAGGAATAAAAACCCGTTGGATTTTGGAAATAAACTCCCATCCGGAAAGTACAGAAAGACAAAACTTTTCTAAAAATCTTATTGAAAAGCATGGGGATTTCTATTCCATTTTTGGATGGAACCATAATGACCATAGATGGATTGAGTATTACAACCAAAATCTTAAAGAATGGATTCCCATAGATACCTCATTTGGTGTACTTGGTATGAATCATTGGTTAGAAACGAGATTAAGTTTTTCTTCAGAATCTATACCAACTTCTCAACAGATAATACCTTTTTGTATCGTTGCATTAGATATAGATTCAAGTAGTACTATTTCGAAGGTGTTAACAGATTTTTATCTCGTTGAACAATTCGATAAGTATTATAATGGGTTACTAAGTCAATCAACAGAGTGGGAAGAGTGGAAGGTTTTGGTTAAACACCTTACCAATTTAGGTATATCCACTTACAACAGTCAAAATAACCTCCACAGACACCAAGATACTATAAAACAGTTTACAAACCTTTATTGCAGGTTAAGACAAGAAGTTTTAAAAAACTCCTATATTTAATATTAATTTTTCTAAGCGGACTAAAGGAGAAACCATTGTCGAAGACAGTAGTATAAGGATTTCTCCTTTTTTTCAAGAAGAGTTCTTTATTTTAAAAGAGACTTAATCCTCTAAATGGCCCGTTTGCTTAACGGGGCAAATCCTTTTTCAAGAATTGCCCCCGTTAGTTTGAATTTAAAGTTAGTTCTGTACTAAGAAGGAACCAACCAAACTTTATATCTATAATCATTACCTATTGTCCTTTTTGTGAAGACTCTGAATTCCTTCATCTCGGCAAGTCTAAAAGCCAAGGAATAAGCTATTTTATAATCCGGTGTGTCATAACCATCATATAATCTTGCATACATTTCATTTCCTAGTGAATCTGCCCAAACATCTGCTTCACACAAGCTATCAAATATAATATTTTCTCTTTTCCATTGAAGTGTCATCTTTTAACCTCCTATCTAAAAATTGAAAGATTTGGCCGGATTGAAGCACAACTGTTGGTTGCAAAAAAGCACCTCATAGAGATGCGTTTTAACTAATTGTACTTAGATATAAGTCAAGAGAGTCTTCTACTTCACGTTCTACTAATGCTATAAAATCGCTATAATCTTCTGTCGTATGTGCTTTGTCAAGCGCTTCATAATAGGCCAATCGATTTTCCACCTTAATAATGACAGGAGGAAATCCATCTTTCATTACTTCTGAATTCAGCAAAAGTCTAGAAGTTCGTCCATCTCCATCTATAAAAGGATGGATGCCAACAAAAATCGCAGTGAATTTCACCATAATCTGTTTAGTTAAGGAATGATCGATTCGAAGCCATTGTCCAGCCATGAACAGTGGAAACGCGAGCAATATGAAAAGAAATAAGTAGAAAACCCCATCCGTGAAAAGGAGACCTGTACAAGTAATTCCAAATATTATTCCGGAAGCTATGAGCAAAATCCCTATCCCTTTTTTCAACAGCGTTCTCACCCCTTTTCTTACGTTTCTTACTTCATTTACGAATTGTCTCTTTCGAAAGTTTCAAATTCCTCATGGGTATCAGTTCTTCATCCAACAAAAAAGAGTGCCTTCATGGCACCCTTTTTGACATCCGATTATACTATTTTTTTCACCTTCACCCGATACGACAAACACTCATGTAACGGCACCTTATCATGATACCGCCATTCTTCAAAATCCATCGCCCCGCCCGGAAAAATGCCGACGATTCTCAAACCAGCCTGTTCACACAGTTCACTAATTTCCTCTAGAGAATAACAGCGTAGGGACTGCGTTACTTTTTCCTCGGGATGATCGGCATGCCACCAACTGTCGAGCATGCGATGTTCTTCTTCATCATACTGATAGACACGACGTGCTGCGTGTACCGTCATTTCCTGACCATCCACCTGCTGCCAGTACCTAGGCTGATAGATGTCAATCAATGCACAGCCATCCTCCTTCATCCACTTTCGAATCCGATTCAAGAGTCGAAGCTGATCCTCGTCTGATCCAATTCCAAACCCGTCAAAGTAGCTTACAACGTCAAAAACTTCAGGCAGTTCAAACTTATAGAAATCTCCGCAATAACTTGTCACCATTCCATTGGACCGTTCTCTAGCAAATTCGACCAGCTCGGGGACAAGCTCCAGTGTCGTCATCTCAATGTCTTGTTCTGCCAAAGCTTTTGCCATATCTCCTCTACCTGCACCAATATCCAGCATCTCGCTAAAAGCGTTCCCAACTTGCTCTTTCACTTCCTGAGCTAACTCGTTATAAGCATCTTTCATATCCATATCCTGATTCATCCACTCAAATTGCTTTCGATAAAAGGGTTCAACCCATGATTGTGTCATTTAGATTCCTCCTGTATTTTTTCGTTTACAGAGAAGAATTCAAGTACAATAGCGTCATGGTCAACCCTCCCTTTACTAGTTAAGGATGATTATACAGTGTTTTCAGAATAAATTCTACATTCTATTGAAATCTATAAAAATTATAGTAACGCCGTCTTCAAATAAAACAATCCGCCATTAATAATTTCAATTCGGATTGTCGTTTCATACTGTTCCTCAATCGCTTTTTTCTCCATTGCATAACTCTCAGGCACATCCTCCACTCCCGTGTAGAAGTAATCCAGTACCCGCAAATCTCTGACTTGTCGTTGCTTCGCTTCATCCACCCATGTGTGATCATCCTGATTCACAACGTTTTCCATCACCTCTTCAAGGCGATTTAAGGCGCGCATTGGAGGTATATTATATGGTAGGTAGTACGTATTCGCAGAAACCGATGGCGCTAGATCTAGTTTGCGGACAGACTCTTGAAACCCATCAATGACTGCACCATTCATTAAATTCATCCCTAACGAATAGAGCATTTCTTTAGTCCGATCACTGGAATACGTAATTTTATAATTCACTCCTAGCCATGGCGTTAACGTGACTTGGGTCGCCTGATTTTGACCAGGTTTCTCATACATTTGAACGAAGGCTCCTTGTTCTTTCGTCACTTGAAACAGCTGATGAAGTCTCGGTGAGCCAAAGTGGATTCGCTCTCCTGCCAACGAGGCTGAGAACTGACTCGGGTTTGTGATCAATGTAAGCTTAGCCGGATTTGGTTCTACACCTCCACTTTCTACATAACTCCAGTAATACGGACGATTCATAATGCGCTTATCCATGTCGATTGTTAACTGAACCGTCATATGATCATAGCTTTCGTCAAGTACCCTACATTTGTTTTCATGGAAAAACCGCTGGATGTACTGATGAATTTCTTGCTGGCGCATAGATAACCTCCATTCACAAAACTACTCAAGAAATAGACCTTTTGCCATCTGTTAAGATATGATCCAATTCCCCGACCACTTTTTCAAACACACCAATCTTCCGTTCAAGTAATTCCACCATTTTGTCTTCTACTGATTGTTGAACCGCTAAATTGTATATATGCACGTCTTCCGTTTGTCCAAGTCTATGAACACGTCCAATCCGTTGCTCTAGCTTCATTGGATTCCATGGCAAGTCATAGTTAATAACATGGTGACAAAACTGCAGGTTTATCCCTTCACTTCCTGATTCAGTTGCGATTAGCACTTGTGCATTGCCTTGGAATAACTGCTTCATCCACTCTCGTTTGTTTTTACTGAACTTCCCATTGAACAGGACACTCGTGATACCTTTCGCATGTAAAACTGCTTGCAAATAGGCTTGCGTTGCACGATATTCTGTAAAAATGATCACTTTATCATTAACTTTTTGGATGAGCTCCAACGCTTTTTTTGCTTTAGAATGGATGTCCAGCTCTGTCAGCTTCAACAATATCTCTTCAATCTGGAATCGAACTTCCGGTTGGATTGTTGCCTGATGTAATTTCTCTAATGTCAACACCGCAGCCAGCTGACTACTGCACATTTCCCGCTGAAGGGTAAGCAACGTAAACGAATCTGAAACTGGTAACTTCGAAATCATTGAATAGACAGCTCGTTCTTGTTCCGTAAAGTCTAGCGGCATAATTTGTACAAGACGATTCGTCCATTCAATTCCAGTCTCGTGTCTAATGTTCCGTACCATCACTTGTTGGATCAATTCCTTCAAAAACTCATCTTCTTCGACATGATGCTTACTCGCAGAAAACACACTTTGGAACGTTTCTAAGTTTCCTAAATGACCGGGCTTCAGCAGAGAGATCAAGTTAAACAATTCGAACACATCATTCTGAATCGGGGTCGCCGTTAACAATAAGCAAAACTTTTTCTTCAATTGCTGAACAAACTCATAGTTTTTAGTTTTAGGATTCTTGAGTTTATGAGCTTCATCGATAATGACCAAATCGAACTCTTGCTGATAAATCATCTCTTTGTGAGGACTTCTTTTCGCCATGTCGATACTCGTCACAACAATTGGGCAGTGATCTAGATTGTATTTTTTATTGTAAGCAATCGCAGGAATATGGAACTTCTGATTCAGCTCAGCAATCCATTGATTGGTTAAGGATGCTGGAGCTAGTATGAGCGCTTTTTTCACAAGACCTCGGATGAGATACTCTTTTAATACAAGTCCTGCTTCAATCGTTTTTCCAAGTCCCACTTCATCTGCTAAAATGGCTTTCCCATTCATCCGCTCAATAACTGTTTCAGCAGCCTCCAATTGGTGTGCATACGGCGTGAGATTTGGTAAATGTTTTGGCGATTGGAGACCGTGAAACTCCGGAATCACTTTCGCTCGTTCCATGTCATAACACATTTGATAGAGCGTCCAATTATCCCATTCTTTGCGATTCTCGAGACGTTCTAAAAATCCTTCTTTCCATTCCGATGACCGCTCAATTCGCATACGTATCCCCTCATTCAATAATGTCTTTTAAATTAGCATGCCCAAAGAATAGTATTTTTATGTATAGAGCAGTTGTCTATCCTAGTATAAAAAAGAAGAGCCCGATGATTGCTCATCTGACTCATCACTTTTTATTCATACTAGCTGTTTTTCAATACGGTATTTAATGGCCAACTCTAGATTTCGATCACAAATACCAAGATCATCGGTCTTCTTTTTGTTCTTTCAAACAGTAGTGTTTCTACAGATTTCTTGATTTGTTGTCTCATAACGGCCCCATCGCTGCCATTGATTGTCTTGAATCTGTCAACAGTCGTTTTGATCGATTCATTCACTTCTTCTATCAATTCTTGTGCATCTGGTTTGTAAACAAAACCTCTCGAAATTGTATCGGGTTCAGCTAGGAGCCTGCCCGTCTCTTTACTTACAGTAATCAGAATCACGAGCATTCCTTCTTCTGAAAGTAGTCTTCGATCGCGTAACACGATATTTCCTACATCCCCAACTCCTAAACCATCGACAAATACCCTACCAGCTCGGACTTTTCTTGTTTGATGTGCGGTTTGACCGTCAAAATCCACTACCTCTCCATTGTTGACGATGAAGATGTTTTCTCGTTCCACTCCCACCGATTCGGCCAATTGTCTGTGTTTGTGAAGCATTCTGTACTCCCCATGAATGGGGATGAAGTATTTAGGTTTCATGAGTGTCAGCATGAGCTTCAGTTCTTCCTGACGAGCATGACCGGATACATGCATCCCTTCTTCAGACCCATAGATCACGTTAGCTTTCAAAAGGAATAACTGATCAATGATCCGTGAAACGTTCTTTTCGTTACCTGGAATTGGAGACGACGCTAAGATGACCGTGTCGTCAGGGAGCACTTCTGTATGCCTTGAGTTCGAACTGGCTAAACGGGATAACGCAGCGAGCGGTTCCCCTTGGCTCCCCGTACAAAGAACAGCAACATTTTGAGGGTCCATTTTCTTGATTTCATAAGGCTCGACAATCATGCCATCAGGAATCGTTAAATAGCCAAGCTCCGAAGCGACTTTCACGACATTCAACATACTCCTACCTAATAACACCAATTTACGATTCGTTTTCTGTGCTGCATCGATCACTTGCTGAACGCGGTGGACATTCGATGCAAATGTTGAGATGAAGACTTTTCTGTGTGCATTTCGAAACGCTTCTTCAATATGGGATCCGACCGCCATTTCAGAAGGATTAAAACCTGGGCGCTCTGCATTGGTACTCTCTGAAAGCAACACTAATACACCCTTGTCCCCGATTCTCGCCATCTTATGGATGTCGGGTGGCTCGTTGTTCACTGGAGTCAGGTCGAATTTGAAGTCACCCGTATGGACGACAACTCCTATTGGTGTATGGAATACCACGCCTACACAATCAGGAATACTATGATTTGTTCTGAAAAACGTGATGTTCACACTGCCAAACGACAAATCGGATGTATCGTCAATCAAATGCATTTCCGTAGATCGTAGCAGTCCATGTTCTTTCAATTTGATTTCTATCAACCCTAGCGTCAGATCAGTTGCATACACAGGAAGATTCAGCTGTTTCAAGAAGTAAGGAATGCCTCCAATATGATCTTCATGACCATGGGTAATAATTAATGCTCTAACATGGTCTTTGTTATCCTTTAAGTAAGAAATATCTTGGATGATCAAATCGATACCAAGTAAGCTCTCGTCAGGAAACTTTGATCCACAATCAATAACGAAGATGTCCTCTTCATATTGCACCACATACATGTTTTTTCCGATTTCATTTATCCCACCTAACGCAAAGATAGATAATCCCTTTTCAAATGTAGTCATCTTCGATCCGCTCCCTATACCAATTGAATATGGCTAGTATGCACTTGTATGTCCAAATTTATGAATTCTTAAATTCGACTATTTTGGAGCTGAAAAATGCAAAACTTTGTGTCCAACATGCCAGATGCCAAGAATTAATAATCATGATATTATAGGAAAGTTCAAAAGCAGGAATGCTTACGAGTACATGACATATAGGAGGAATTTAGTTTGGAAGAAAAAAGTACGTTACGGCTTGTACTCGCTGGAATCCTTCTCGGTATTTTAATGTCGGCAATGGATAACACGATTGTCGCGACAGCATTAGGTTCGATTTTAGGAGATTTGGGTGGCGTCGACAGCTATGTATGGATCACTTCGGCATACGCAGTCGCTGTTCTTGCAGGGATGCCGATTTTCGGTAAGCTCTCCGATATGTTTGGAAGGAAACGTTTTTTCATTTTTGGTATTATCGTTTTTATGATTGGATCTGCCCTCTGTGGCCTGGCACAATCCGTTCCACAGTTAGCAGTCTTCCGTGCAATTCAAGGAATCGGTGGCGGTGCACTTTTACCAATCGCATTCACCATTGTATTTGATGTGTTCCCACCTGAAAAACGCGGGAAAATGACTGGTCTATTAGGCGCTGTTTTCGGTGCATCTAGTGTGATTGGACCTTTGCTCGGTGCTTGGATCACGGAATCCATTAGCTGGCACTGGGTCTTCTATGTCAATATTCCAATCGGGTTAGTGTCCTTATTACTCATCGCTCGTTTTTATAAAGAAGCTTCGAAACCCGTCAAGCAGACAATTGACTGGATCGGGGCAATATCACTTGTCGTTGCAGTGGTTAGCCTCATGTTTGGCCTCGAATTCGGTGGTAAAGAATTTGCTTGGTCCTCTTGGCAAAGCATTTCACTGTTTAGCATTTTCGTGATTTTTTTCATTGTGTTCATCTGGGCAGAAACACGAGCAAAAGAACCGATCATTTCGTTCTGGATGTTTAAAAATCGACTATTTGCTTCATCGCAAGTACTTGCGTTTCTTTACGGTGCAACATTCATATGCCTGACGATTTTCATCCCGATATTCGTCCAAGCGGTATATGGAGGGTCTGCAACGAATGCAGGTATTGTATTAATGCCAATGCTAATTGGGACTGTTGTAGGTAGTGCACTTGGTGGAATTCTTCAAACGAAGACATCTTATCGTAGAATCATGGTCATTTCAGTGATTGCCTATTCAATCGGAATGATTCTAATGACCACGATTACGCCGGACACGGCAAGGACTCTCCTATCCGTTTACATGGTATTTGTCGGATTCGGTGTAGGTTTTTCCTTTTCTTTGCTGCCAGCGGCTTCAGTTCACAAAATGGATTTCAAATATCGCGGTTCTGCCAACTCAACAAACTCATTTTTCCGTTCGTTCGGACTGGCACTCGGAATTACGATTTTCGGTGCGATTCAAACAAAGCTGTTAGCAAGCGGGCTCACTTCAGGTTTTGAAAAAATGCCAGGTAACAGTGCAGGTAGCATCGAATCGATTGGAAATATCCAAAACGTCTTCCTACCTGAAACACGCAAAACGATTCCACCTAATATTCTAGAGGTAATTACAAACGCCATGTCCACTTCAATCTCGACGACATTTTTATGGGCACTCATTCCTGTAGCGATTTCGATCATCGCCGTGTTCTATATGGGACCTGAGCGTTTAATCCCTAAAAAGGAATCAGAAAAATAAGTAGTAAAGAGGCAACGACAAAGTTAACGTCGATGCCTCTTTTCAATTAGTCTCCTCATTCTTTGAAACTGGAAGTTTTCGTTTTACTTGTTTCAGCGTTGCGACTATTAGAAAACTAACAATCACGAGCAGTAACCAAGAACTCACTTTTCCTAGATGTACCAGACTCCACGTATCCGTCTGATTTGGGTATTGCCAAGCACCAAAAAAAGTAGCAATATTCTCTGCAACCCATATGAAAAATCCAATGAGTGTAAAGGAGAGGGCAATGGGCATTTTATATCGACTTCCATTCACTTCATAGGTCACCCACGAACGCCAGAAGACAACTAGTACGAGTCCAGATAGCCACCAACGAATGTCGATCCAGAAATGATGTATAAAGAAATTCAAGTAAATTGCAGCTGCAAGAGGAACTACCAATAGGAACGGCGGCCACTTTACTAGCTGAACATTCAGCCGTCTCCATGCCTGGCACAAATAACTAGCAACACTGGCATACATGAATCCACTATAAAGAGGCACTCCGAGAATTTTCATATACCCTTCTTCAGGATAAGACCAGGATCCCATATTCACTTTAAAAACCTCCAAAGCCAGTCCAATAAGGTGAAACAATGTAATTACTTTCAGTTCATCTTTCGTTTCAAGTCCAGAGTGAACCATCCACCATTGCATGAGTAAGAAAATGAGGAGCAACCAATCATACCTAGGCAGTAATGGAAGAGGGATGACTTGCGTCAATGCCAATGAACCAAAAATGACAACCGGAAAGACGCAAGACAATGCTTGCTCCCTCCCAAAGTAAATCAGTTGCGTCAGGTATCTTTTTAGCCGACCTAAATAACTCGCATCAGGAGACATGACCTCTTCCCATCCCTTAGCCATCTTGCTGCCCCTGTTCACCTTGATACTCTAGAATGTCGCCTGGCTGACAATCCAGCGCCTTACAAATCCCTTCTAACGTTGAAAACCGAACCGCTTTCGCCTTTCCATTTTTTAAAATGGATAGATTCGCCATTGTGATTCCCACTTTCTCAGACAACTCCGTAACACTCATTTTCCTTTTAGCGAGCATGACATCGATATTAATAATAATTGACATAAGATTCACCTCAGACCGTCAAGTCATTTTCAGATTTTATATCGATTGCGTTTTGTAATAATTTCTGTAAAACAGCGGCAAAAACAGCGATGACCATGCAGCCAAAAATAATTCCCAATCCGATTACAATAAGCCCTGGTGCATCATCGGCATCTCCCATCATGAAAAGCAGTGGCATGAACACCACAAAAAGCGTTCCTATTATGAGGGCACATAGTTTGATGTTCTTCAACACGGTAACGGAAGCATCTGAAAACGCTGTGTCCCTGTCAATATACGTTAAAAGTTTCATGGTCTGATATAGGGCCACGAAGTAAATAAGTGCAGCCGCATACAGTCCGATTTGAAACGGATATTGCAAAAATGCCAAGTTGGGCACAAGTTCAGCTAAGAATTCTGCAACTAGGGGAACTACAAAGATACAAAGAGCTAAAATCGGAAGCGCCATAATCACAAGCGTCACCTTTAAAAATAGTGTTTCGCGTTTCATCAATAACACCTCGTTTGGTTAGATTAAATCTAATCTTACATCATTATTTATCGATATTCAATAAATTATTATCGAATTCTAGAATGTTATTATCGTTTTATATATTTTTTCACAAAAAAATCCTCAATCTTTGGAATTGAGGATGTCTTTATCTATTCAGTTTTCAAGCAGCTACGTTCAGTTCTTTACTCTCAAACTAAGCATTCGGATCAGTACAATAGCGATCAGAAGGAAGAATGTGATGAGCCCGATTACTCCTTGCCAACCGAAGTGAGACCAGAAAAAACCACCAGTAGTCCCGCCAACGCTTGAACCAAAATAATAGAAAAATAAATACAATGAAGAAGCTTGGGCTTTGTCATGTTTCGCACGATGGCTCACCCATCCGCTCGCAATCGAATGACTTCCAAAGAAGCCGAATGTAAAGACTACAATCCCAACAATCTTTAAAATGAGACTGGCGTTCAGTGTAATGATTGCCCCAGCCAACATAAGGATTGTACCAATTAACAAGATATTTCGGCGTCCATACTCATTCGCCAACTTCCCAAACCACGTCGAGCTAACAGTCCCCACCAAGTAAACGATGAAAATCCATCCAACAATCGTTGTACTTAACGAATAGGGCGGTGCTAGCAATTTAAAACCGATGTAATTGTAAAGCATGACAAAACTGGCCATGAGAAAGAATCCGATCCCATATAACTTCAACATGGCAGGATCTTTCAAATGGGAGACCAATGATTTCCGTAGGTTATTAAGCTGAAGCTCACGTGCAACGAAGTGATTAGAACTTGGCAATGCGACAACAAAGTATGCGCTGATCAGCAAACTTAACACTCCGATGACGATCATACCAATTTGCCAGCTATACAGGTCTGTCAATGTCCCCATCATGATGCGCCCTGCTAAGCCACCCACTGAGTTTCCGCTAATATAGAGTCCCATTGCGACACCAAGGTCTTTCGGATGCATTTCTTCACCTAAGTAGGCCATCGCAATGGCAGGTAGTCCCGCGAAAGTGATTCCTTGAACAATTCGCAGTCCTAGTAGCACTTCAAACGTTGGTGAAAACGCTAAGGCGAGCGTTAACATAGACGAAGCAAAAATTGAAATCGTCATTAATCGTTTTCGTCCCCATGCTTCCGATAACGAACTGACAATCACCAGACTGATTGCCAATGCAAACGTCGTGACGGATAAGGACAAACTTGCAAGTGCTGGGGATATATTAAACTCCTTCGAGAATTCCGGCAGAAGCGGTTGTGTAATATAGAGGTTCGCGAATGTAATAAACCCTGCAGCGAATAAAGCCCAATTCGTATGTTTATACTCTCGAGATCCTCTTTGGATATAATCCATTTATTATCTCCTCAACTCCTAAAATGCTAATAAGCTCTTACTATTTTAAGTATAAACCTTAAAAAACAGCATGGTAAAAATATTGCTTGAGGGAGAATACAGCTTGTATTCCTACGCTCATAGGCGTCTCTCCAACAATGAATATAAACTTTTAGTTAACGTATTCCCCATTTTCTCCTTCTCTCGTTTATACTAGGAAAGCGGCGATTATAGAATGTACGTTCCAATCGTTCGTATTGGAACAGTTCGTTCTCAAAACTTACAGCTAAAGAGGGTTTCAGATGAAAGGCAGTTCACATTTAGGAATTGGCATTGCAGTTGGCGCAATTGCCGGGTACATCACACAACCAGACTTCATGACCGTCGCGATATGTGCGGGGATCGGGGGTGCGTCTGGTGTTGCACCAGATTTAGACACAAATGGACTCGCAAGTAATCGCATTACATTGTCGAAAAAAGTGAGTAAGGTACTCATGGAAGTTGCCGGTATCGGGATTTTACTTATGCTCATTTATCAAGTGATGACTCAAGGAATGAGCCGTGAAATTTACATATACGCAGGGATCGGCCTTATCCTTCTAATTGTCTCACGGGTGATTACACAAAGACGGATGCTGACGATCACAGGGATTCTGGTTATGTTGCTTGGATTTGTATGGGATCAATCCATCGGCATTTTGCTTGCGGGAAGTTTTATTATTTTTGCTTCATTTTTGCCACATCGGTCTTATACGCATTCACTTATCGGCGTTGTGTTTTATGCGTTCATTTTAAAGTATCTCTATATGGAATGGCCATTTGATGGGTTAGTCTTAGCAGGATTGGCAGGCTATATCAGTCATTTAGTGGCGGACATGAAAGTGTTGCCCGTGAATCGCAGAGGTGTGAAATGGTTTGCCCCCTTGTGGAAGCAGGAGTTTTAATTGGTCATGAAAAAACGAGTATCCGTGAATCGGGATACTCGTTTCTCATTTTCATCACACTGACGACATAAATTTTCGGATTGTTCGATAGTAAATCCAATATTGCCCCGCTGCAAGAAGTAAAACCCCTACAATCATCCACGTTTTACTGATTGGCAGCATTAAATAGACACCTGCCATTACTGGTAACGCCCAAGCAAAATACGTGTACACTTTTTTGGTCGCCTGTTTGGTGACATCTTGAAACAGCTCATCATCTTCTAAATACTCCTGTGGCTTATAGGTTGTCATTGAAATTTTGTGTTTGGGCATTCTTTTATTGTGTTTTGCAATCCGCAGACAAAACAGGAGTAAGTAAAAGACGACTATCACCATCATTGCGTTCAGCAAGATGCCTGAATTCCCACTCATGCTAATTTCAAATCCAAATCCACCATCTGAAAAAGTATTTACTGTGGCAGCATAGCCAACCAACAAAACAAATCCCATAATAATAAAAATTCCAGCCATCTGCCAAAGCGGATAGGTGATGCGCATATCATTCTTCATGTTCTTCCTCCCCCTCTAACCAAAAAATTTCATTAATATCACAATCAAGCGCCTTTGCCAGTTTTAATGACAGTGTGACAGAAGGTGAAAACTCACCTTTTTCGATGAACCCGATCGTCTGTCTGGTAACACCGACTTGCTTTGCCAATTCTATTTGCGTGAAGCTGTAACGCGCACGCAGCTCCTTTAACCGATTTTTCAGCATCACGACACCTCTTCACTTTAATGTACACTATTCTTAACATAATGCATAGTATTCTTAACATCTTATTTCTATTACATGCAAAAACACTCAAATTGACAGAGCAACTGAGTGTTTTTATGTTGAATTCTATTTTAATATTTACGAACCTTTAGCACCCACCAAATGAGCACAAGTTGCAATGGCAGACGAATCCATAATGCTGCTGGAGACAAATCAAAATTCTCCGGTGTCAGTGCCATATAGATGTTCACTGGAAACACAAGCACTAAAAAGATAGCAATTAACACGCCCACTCGTTCACGAGTTTGCTTTAGGAACAAACCAAGTGCCAGCAAGATTTCCATAATACCTGAAATGTATACAATCGCCGGTCGCAACGGCACCCATTCGGGCATAGCCATGATGAAAAATGAATCCAATAAGAAGTGGCCAACTCCTGCAGCGGCAAAAAAGAGACAAAAAGCATATAATGCAATTTTTTTCATAGAAAAGACTCCTCACTAGGGGTGAGTAAGTTTATTAGCTGATTTCCCCTGGTATGCGCGGCCCGGGAGATAGATTGTGCTCATAAACTTGGAATTATGCTCATAACTTTGAGATTGTGATCATAAATCTCGAATTCCGCTCATAGACTTAGATTTGTGCTCATAAATCTCGGATTCCGCTCATAAACCTGGATTTGTGATCATAAGTCACGGATTCCGCTCATAAACTTAGATTTGTGATCATAAATCTCGAATTCCGCTCATAAACCTGGATTTGTGATCATAAGTCACGGATTTCGCTCATAAACTTAGATTTGTGATCATAAATCTTGGATTCCGCTCATAAACCTCCCACGATCAAAGCGGTAGCAAGCTAATCAAACAAGATTTAATTCAATTACTCTAACAAATCCCCCAATACTCTTATTCCCCTACCCTAAACAGTTCCCTATCCATGTTTTCCGGAAACGTTTTCGTAATGGTAACAGTGAAGACTGGTCCACTGGTAAACGTCACATATATGTTTTCTAATTTAATTACTATTGATGTCAAAAATTCTTTTTCTTCATCTTTGTAACCATACACAAGCACACGTTGAACAAGTGTATTTTCCAGTTGAATCGAAGAACTTACGATTAACGGCTCTCGAAATCCTTCAACTCGTTGAAATTGGGAGAGTGTATCAGCGTCATGCGTCTCGTCAATCAGCAATTGATCATCGCCATACTCCGTTTCTTTCCATGAC
The DNA here is from genome assembly GCF_000586555.1 of Sporosarcina sp. D27. Classification (GTDB taxonomy): domain Bacteria; phylum Bacillota; class Bacilli; order Bacillales_A; family Planococcaceae; genus Sporosarcina. Next base: position 24,698 of record NZ_AZUC01000043.1, on the reverse strand, counting down.
AGAACCCAGTATAACGGTCGCTCGAAATCTGTTGGGGATTGAAAACGCAGAACTGGTTCTGGACAGAGATATTCCCATCCTTCTCCTTTTTGATAAACTGCGAGCTGCTCAACTAGAAGCGTTTTCAAATCCATTCCAATAACTGATTTCACGTTTGTTTCCTTCACCCTAGTATTCTCCTCTGTTTGTAATTCAAGAAAACAATTTCTCACAAATCAGTCCAACTCAACAACTAGACGTAACGGAATTCCAAAGTATCTGTACTCAATATTCACAGTGTGAATCGGTAAATCGTTCTTCACGGTCACACCGTAAATCAAATCCTCTTTAGTAACTGTTCCCTCATTGTGTTTTGTTAATGTTTTAGCAGGAGACGTTCCCTTTTTAATAGAAACATTTTTTAAATCGCGGACTCCACATCCATTTAACTCTTCGGTTCTATAGTCTTCAGTAAGTGTGAATCCTGTTAATGCATCACAGGTTTGAACTTTCATTTCAGTTGGCACTTCCTCCACATTCACGGTTACATTTACAAGTTGAATCGTACTCAGCCCGCGGTTCCCGACTCCTACAAGGTACAATGTCTGATCCAAGTTTGAAGCGATTGTTCCAGTCTCTAATGGCGGATACATCTTTAGAAAGGTACAGATTCCGGCAATTAGGACGAATACACTCACTATCGGTATCCATAGTTTTTTACTCATCCTTCATCCCCCCAACAAATAAGCCAGCTCCGTCATTCCTAATGTAAGGAAGATTACTCCGAGAAACACTTCCCCATAATACGTTTTAGGACCTTCATACTTTGCTTTACTCATTCTCCAACCAATGAACATCCCAATCAACGTCCCCATCGCACCATAGCGTAATACCGAAATCACATACTCATAAACTGGCAAATACTCTTTCATCTCAACTCCATCTTCTAAAGTAAGATGTTTATAATTAGCCAAGAAAAGTCCTAGGGATAAGGAAATAATTAGACCATATATTGCACCATTGCGAATTCGTCTGTCCATCACCTTGCCTCCCATCCATTTTCAAGCTTTACTTCCATCAAAATATTAAGCGTTTCTTGCAAGAACTCATCTCTCTTTTGTTCATCCTTTAAAGATAACCCTGCTTCCACCCGATCATAACGAAAAGCCCGGATCACTGATTCCAGAATCAGAACAAGTACCTGCTCCTTTTCTGTATAGGGGCGTTCAAAAGTATACGATTCCAACAATAATTGAAATCGCTCTACTTCCGTCAGGTCTCCGTTATAAGGCGCGTGCCATGCATGGTAAACAGCGACTGCAATGGCTTCGTTCAAATACACTTCGTTTCCAGCTAGATTAAAATCGTAAATGCCGAGCTTTCCACTCTCTTCACACACCATATTGTAATAGCAAAAGTCCCCTTGAACAGCACCTTGAGGCAGTTGCGCCCAAGCTCTCTGCAACTCTTTCCGATAGTCAAGATACAAAGATTCAATTGCTGCAAATAAGGGATAACCTTGATAATATTTCTTAAACTCTAAGAAACTTAATTCATTTTCATCATAGTCCCCAAGGTTTTCCGTCACGTTGCCGCCAAACATGCTCCACGATGTCCCTGAAGTGAAGGGTGACTGGATTTTGAATGAAATAGTATGTTGTTCACCTAATAAACGACCTATTTTAGACAGCAACTCATCTGTCATAAAGGTTAGTTCATGCCCTGACAATTCTTTTTCTAAAGTGAAAACGAATCCATCTTCTGCATGTACATGTAAACCGCTAGTTGTCTTAACATACTTCGCAACATTCATATTGCTTTCAACAAGTCGTTGAGCATATTGACAGCAAGCTTCCCAATATAAAACGTCCGCACGTTCACCTTTCAACAAATAAGTCGACTCAGCTGTCACTTTCACCAATATTTTTTTGCCTGTACGTAAAATCTCTATTCTTTCCGGCTGTAAATTATAGTTTTTACAAATCGCTGAAACCCTTTCAGCATCCATAATTTCCTCTTGAGTAGTCATTCCTTTACACCTACTCCAATTCACGTTCGTCAATCATCATCATGTACTGAAAATCACTTGAGCCATATGAATATTGGGGACTCTTGAACAAGATTTCTTGTGAGACCGATTTTCCATTGCCGCCCACTGCATCCCACTTGAATTCGAATTGCATAGCAGCTGTTGAGTAACTAGTGAACAACGGAAATGTTTCTGTCTCATCTAAGTGAATAGAAGATTGCAACACTTCTTGCCAAGTTGGAGGAAGCGGTATTGCACCGAACGATTCTTCAGCTAATACTATTTCTTTGGACATTTGAACTCGAGGGCTATAATAGGTCTTTCCATCCATCACTCCATAATCCCTCCGACGGATGATATACGCATTCAATTTCTCTGCAGCGATTTCAGGTGCAACATTCCACGTTAAGAAATAAGAAGTCGGGTCGTTTCTGTCAATCATCCAGAGCCTGGGTTCTCCATTCGATTCCAAACTGATTAACTCCCATTTCCATTTGCCCCAAATCCAAAAGCTCATTCCATAATTACCGTCATCTGAAATATAAGGAACTGCAACGTGACGACGATCTGCTTGAATCGCCTGTTGAATGTCAGCAACTTTGTCTCCAGACCTATATTGGTTCAACATGTCGTTCATTTCCTGTAGAAGTTGGCGCTCATCCGGAAATTGGGACGGGGGAGAATAATTCCACCACATAAAGACTAAAAGGAGGACACTCGCTACAGAAGTCCATATCCACGTTATGTGAGGTCTTCTCATTTTTCGTCACCTCCCTCAACAAATGATTGAGTTGAACGGAAGTACAGATGTTCAGTCGGAGTTTGTATGAGCAAACCTTTCCCGTCTTTTTCTACAAAAATCGTCGAACGGTGGCCACTTCCCCATTTTGGTTTCGCATCCTTTAACAAGTATGGAAAACGTTCATATTTCGCTTTTTCTTGGTATAACGTATCCTCATACCAAGACTCATCGAAAATTTGTGATTGCTTCAGCGATTGAATTTCTGAATTCAATACCCTCATATTGAGGACAGCCTTCGCATTTCCAGTTGGATGAATGGATAGAATCGATGCTTCTTTCACATCCGATACAAACGTCTCCGCATGATCTGTCGGATAAACAAAATGCCCAATCGAACTTGCCACTAGTATGCTGAGTAAGAAAATATAATTCGCCCCGAACCCTAACCATGCGAATTTACGATACCGCTCCCAACGCCCCTCTTTTCGTTTGAGAATGAAATATAAAATCCATACACCTAGCGGTAATACAGCAATTTGAATAACTGTATTAGCCATCACCCATGTAATTGAAAAGGAAGATATACCGATTAATAAAACCAGAAAAGCTTTCCAACCTACCTGTTGCTCGGGATTTTTTCTATATATTCTATACGAGAGGTAAAAAATCGCTCCCCAAGCTAAAACAGTTAAAAGGTTAGATAAAAAATCAAAAGGACCATACTCGTTTATCTCGTTCACTCCTCTTATGAATCGTATAATCATTAACGCCCGGAAATATAATTCAATTCAGTTAATTCGCCATATGAATATCATACACTATATGGAAATCATTAGGGAACAATTTTTGAAATTGAAGATACGCAAAAAGCCACTTACACGCAGTGTGTAAATGGCTTTTCTTCGACTATTCTTTCAGTACTTAATCTTCTGTGGGGGCATAATCTTGGTTGAACCAAAGTTGCTCCTGATCATCCACTTCACCATTGTAGTTGATGAAGATTTCTTCGCCTGCTGTTATTGATTTATGGGCAAAGAAATCAAATGTTTGGTTATCAAAATTGATGTCATACCAGGCATTCGGCTCATAAGAATGGTTGAAAAGCATGCCATATCCTAAAAGAATCGCGGAGTGGTTTACGCCATATTCGAACGCGTAATCTCCGAGAATTGTTTTCTCAATATACTGGTGCTGTTCGTTCGGATAGGAAATGACCGGCGCCGCATGCAGCAACTGACCTTTTTCAATATCACATGTGGCAAAAACGCCTCTGTTGAACTCGCCATCACTTATTTCTGAAGTTTTTACTTCTATCATTTATTCGCCTTCTCGCTTTTGTATTTACTGCCCACTATAGCATGAATGAACCATCCAATGCTTTGTCTAGAATTCTATTCTTAATGGTTTTGTCGTTTGCGATTAGACACCTTCCCCATAGTAATCGAAAACGTCGGCCAAGTCGGCGTAAATCTGATACCCGTTGCCCCAGTATTCTTTTACCCATGCGAACAGCTCAATCATCTGTTCTCCATGCTGAGCCACTTTTTCTTCCAATCCTTTTGCTTCTATTAGCTTCGCATGACACCAGGCTGGGTCTGGAAGAGTTTCAAACCATTGCTTCTCGCCATCATCCATTGTATCCCCATAATACACTTCCCACTCTGCCGGCAGCATCTTCGGCCATTCCGCGCCCAGTCCAACGTCTTCCATGATTTGACGGAAGTCCAGCATGAGTGAAAACGTCCAACCTTCTTCATCAGCATCTGGTAATTCTGCAAAGGATAGTTTATACGACTTTGGAGCGGGTTTTGCTTTTACTAACTTTTGAAAAAATGTAGGCTCCGGGGTACGATCCTCCCATGTATAATTCCGAATCGCGTAAAGGATGACCTCACTGTGATCTTGCATCTGACCATATCCAGGCAGTTTTTCGTTTTGAACAGTTAAGAGTTCTTCAAGTTCCATTTGTTCTGAAAGAGACAGTTTACTTCGAAGTTCTTTTATCCGTAAATCATGTAATCCAACCGCGTGTCGGCGCTCCTGTTCAAAATTCATTTACACATTCCCCCATTCCTTTTTACATCCCTCATTAAAAATATACCGTCATCTAACAGTAAAGATGACGGTATCCTTCGATTACTTATTTTTCTTCAGGAATCGCGCAGCTGCCATCTGTACATGTGGCATCTGCCCCATTATCCGGTGACAGGTTTTCAAACACGGATACTGGCTGTTCTTCTTCCAAGATTTTCTCTATAGCTTGTAAAAATGCTTCAGGTGGCTGTGCACCTGAGATCGCATATTTTCGATTAAAAACAAAGAATGGAACGCCTGTAACACCAAGTTGTTTTGCTTCTTCGATATCCGCGCGTACTTCATCAGCATAAGCATTCGGATCACTCGCAACGGCAAGTGCCTCTTCTTTAGATAAACCTGCTTCGACCGCGAGTTCAACAAGGATTACTTCATTCCCCACGTCTTTCGATTGTGTAAAGTTTGCATACAGTAATTTCTCTGCAAGTACAGCATCTTTGCCGTGAACTTTCGCAAACTTTGTCATCCGGTGTGCGTCGAATGTGTTCGTCGGTTTCATCGTATCAAATTTGAATTCAAGTCCCACTTCTTTCGCTTGTTCCGCGATAGAGCCCATTATTTGTTTCGCTTGTTCAGCACTACCGAACTTAGCTGCCATACTCTCATAGAAGTCTTGTCCGCTATACTTCGCGGATTCCGGACTTAATTGGAAACTTTTATACTCTATTTCAATACGATCTTTCCCACGAATTTCATCCAACGCTAGTTCCAACTTACGCTTTCCGATATAGCAAAACGGGCATACAAAATCCGACCAAATTTCAATTTTCATAAATAACCTCTCCTTAACTAGTAGTCTTGTTTGTTGTGACCACTATACCATTGGAGAATCAGGAAACGAATTAGTTAGCTTATGTTTGTAATTTCTCCCCAATGTTAGGCAGTACTCTGAGTGGGGTATAAATAGATAGAGACATTTTTCACTCATCGTTTACACCACCTATGTAAAATCTTAAAATGCGAACTTAAGAAAGGTTGGATATTGTGAAAGTACTAGTAATTGGAGCAAACGGCCAAATCGGTAAAGAACTTGTTTCTTTAATTCAGAAGAGTGATGCGTTGACAGCCAAGGCGATGATACGGAAGCAAGAACAGGCTTCTTATTTCGAAGACTTAGGAGCTGAAACGGTCTTAGTGGATTTAGAAGACGACACGAAGAAAATTGCAGAAGCCGCTGAAGGCGCAGATGCGATTGTGTTTGCTGCAGGTTCCGGACCGAAAACGGGTGCAGACAAAACGATGCTAATTGACTTGGATGGCGCAGTGAAGTCAATCGAAGCTGCAAAACAAGCGAACGTAAAGCGTTTCATCCTCATCAGTTCTTATGATACGACCCGCGAGGCAATCCAGGAAGCAGATTCATCATTTGCCCCTTATGTTGCAGCGAAACATTATGCAGATGAATGGCTTCGCAACACAGATTTAGACTATACGATTGTTCACCCTGGTATGTTAACGAACGACGATGGAACTGGTAAAATTGAAGCTGCTAAGAAAGTTGAGGCAAACAAAGTTCCACGAGATGACATCGCTCAGGTCCTACTTGCATGTTTAGAAGACAGCTCGACAATCGGCAAAGAATTCCAAGTAATTGCAGGCGATACGCCGGTGAAAGAGGCAATCGCTTCGCTTCAATAATTACATTGAATAACCGTCCCTATGGTCAATTTTTGGGACGGTTATTTTAGTTTCGCTCTTTTTCTGACGGCCCTTTGCTGTTTAATTGTCTTTTGTTTTCTGCCACGAGTTTTTCGAAATAGGATAGCTCTTTAGATTCTTTAGTTGTTCCTTCAGCGAAAGGAACCACATCTTCTGTTTTTTCAGGTGTAACCACTTGTTTAACAGGTCCATCTGAAAGTGAAGAATTAGTGGGCTCAAGCTCCTCTTGTTCGTAATATCGATAGGATGTTGCTGGCTCACTAGGTATCGTTACTTCAATTTCTCGAATGTCTGACCGACTAGTGGATACAGGTGTCTCAACTTCAATCGATGGCGTAGTATCCGCTTTCTGAAAAACAGCCGTTTCTGGAGTTTTTTGCAGTAGCTGATTATTTATTACATTGTTCAGTTTAGAGAATCCCGATTTTAACTCCTCTAAAAGCTTTTCATATTCAGGTGTGTCTGTTTCAACTTGCGTGTAATTCCCTTTTACGAAATTGACTTGATAAAAAGGTTGAGTCCAGTTACGAATTTCAATGACCAGCGCTAATGTGTGGATTTTTTTCGGCTGAATATTTTTAGGAAGTTTACTATATATCTCTTTTTTTATATACTCTAGCATCGGGATATTCGTAGATGTAAACGACATATCGATCACTTCTGAATTCTCTACAATCGCAACGGCTTCCAATTCAGGGAATCCATAATTATCTAGCGTGTAAGACATGTTGGCCTTCGGTGTAGTCAATGGTTTTCCAAGGCCATCCACTGCACGCCAACAAAAAATCTGACGTGATTCTTCATGAATTGTAACTCTTGTCAATGCATCACTTGAAACATAGGTTAACGTATTCTCTAGATTACCTGCTGGAGGTTGTATGGAACTCAAACTTTCTCGTTGCTTGGCCAATTGATCCACCTCTAATGAATTCGCTTTGGCAAACAAAGGAATCGTTAAAAACAAAAGTATAGCAACGACACTCCATCCCAGCCAGCTAGCCCCATTAATAATCGCAAGGGCTAAAAAAATACATCCAACAAGTGGAGATAGACAACCTAGGCACCCGAATACATTGGAATTTTTGGTAGAGATAGGTTCCATCCTCCTTTGATGTGATAATGATATAAAAGAAAACCCCTAAAAAGCACATAATTGCTCGATCTATCCGAGACTATAGTATATAGGATCCAAATTCTTTTTACTGAAAAGCCCCTTTGTTTAGTTGAGGTTTGACAGGGGAAATCAATTGAAAGAAGTATTTGTTGACTAGCAATCTACCCACTGAACTTTTTTAAGGAGGAGTTTACATTATGGAACTTCATGACGGAGAAACAGTTAAGTATAAGCTGTCCGCTAACTTGAGAAATGGGATTGAATTTGTAGGCGGAGTCTTAACCATTACAGACCAGCGATTCCTTTTTTCATCACACGCCATCAACATTCAAAAAGGCGAAGTGGCAATTCCTATCAGCGATATGGAGAAGGTGCGTGAATCGAACGCCCTCGGAATCCTTTCGAATGGTCTTACTGTAGAACTAACAGACGGATCTTCTCACACGTTCGTCGTTGCTCCAGGAGACATGTCTAAGCGTGAGGATATCGTGGAATTTGTTCAAGAGAAATTAAGTGCGTAACACACTGTACCTCAAACACTTCTAAATGTTTGGGGTATATTTTTTCATCTCCTTATATCTAGCTGGATGCCCGGGAATCGACGTCTTCATAACAGTAGCCATTATTTCAAACCACGTATTTAGATTTTCATGCACGCCATCATAATCCAATGGTCTCTTTATAGTTACTTGAAAATTTAGTCAAAAAAGGTTTTATTCGCCTTAAATCATTGATATACTATTTATAGGTTGACAATTACTATACGTTAACACAACTGAATTAGTTTCAATACTTGTTGAGTGTTTATATAAGCACCGATTTTTAAGTAGTTGCTCTTATAGAATCCGCCACATCCACTAATCTTTAAAAACTTCTTTACAAGTACACAACTAACGAGTAGGAGGAGAAGCAATGGCTAACTGGTTCATTACTATCAGTATCTTTGTTGTTATGTTGTTTGGTTTTAATAGGCTTATGGGGTATAGGAAAGGCAATATTACATTGGAGTTGGATGGCAGGTACGCAAGTCTTACCGATCAAGCCAATGCAGTTATCGAAGAGCTAAGAAAACAAGGTAAAAGTGCTGAGTACAACGGAGATGGTCATTATGTGGTTGATGGACTGTCTTATGTGGTTCTCAAAAGAAATGTTGCTATGGGCGGAGTTCCTTTGGAGCGCACTGTACTCGTACCGGAAAAGAAGTAAAGCTTTCCTTCGAACAATATATAAAAATGCCAGTATACTTTTGAATTTCACATTCAATCGTATACTGGTATTTTTCATTAGATTGCTATTCATTAAGACGTACAATATGCATAGTACTCACCAATTTCGTGAATAACCGATACTTATTTAATTGTTTATATGAACTTTACTTTGTCTTCAATTGGAAATCGAGTTGTTGAATACGCAGGAGAATTTTCTTTTCCAAGAGTAATTAAAACAATCGGAAAATAACGATCAGATATATTGAAACGCTGTGCAAATTTCACTTTGTCAAATCCACCCATTGGCCCAGTTGCATAGCCACGCTCTTTCGCAATGAGCATGAACTGCATTGCAGCGAGACCAGAATCGAACGTGGCCAAATTCTTACGCGATTCTTCAGGCGCATATGGATAAGCCTTGTGGGCATTTCCAACGAGCACAGCTTTACTTGCCTCGTCCACAAAACCAGCTTCGGACATGCTGTCATAAACTGGATCGATGTTTTTGTAAAACTCCTTATCTCCCAGTACAGCGATGACTGCAGAAGCAGTTTCTATCTGTTCTTGGTTAAATGCAATTTTTCTCAAATCTTTGCGTTCTTCAGCATCTAGGAAGACAATGAACTCCCATGGTTGTAGATTGCTAGTTGAAGGTGCGAGTGTTGCTTGCTCTAGCATCTCCAAAATCTCTTTTCTCTCGATGGTGAAGTCCGGATCGTATTTTCTCACCGAACGGCGTTCTTTAATTACGGTAGAGATTGTTTTAGACAAGTTAACTCCTCCTGTTGGTTAAAAGAACCATTAATTCTTACAACAGTAGCATACTTTTAGTAAGTCAATTCGTCAAGTATTGATAAATGGTGTTAAGTCTCTTCGGTGCTAGTAATAATATGCATACTTTCTAACAATGCCCGCGCGTCCTGATTCAAATAAGTAAGTGTATCTTCCCTGCTAACTAGACCCGCATGATCCTTCACCATCAATTTAAAAGATCGAATGTTAAAATGAGCAGCATAATCATTAATAGCATGAATTACTTTAACCTCCGATTGGGTCAAACGTCTTCCATCCGAATTCAAAACAAACTCAAATAAATCTTGCGCATTCCTTTGGAGATGATGCTTATGTGTTTTCACAAGGTCTACATTATCCTCCATATACTTTCTTGCAGTTATAAAATCCAATTCATCCACACATTGATTGATCATTTTAAACAATTCATGAGAATTCATATGACCACCCCTTTACTTTACCAGCCCTTACCAATATACCATTTCATAATTGTACTTCCACTTTAGAACATATTTTTTAGTCATAAGGAGAATACTAAATTCGCTATATAGCGTCACATCTCCTTTGCGTAAAACTCCGCAAAAAGAAAAACCCTTTCAATTGTAGATACTTTAAGTGTATCACTTCGAAAGTGTTTTTAGATTTCATGTTAAGTTTTTCTCACCTATGAGGTAGTCTACTTTTTACAACTCACATGCACTTAAACGATGAGAGCGTTCATGCTTTCCAACAATGCTTTCGCATCTTCATTCAAGTAAGTGAGGGTGTCTTTTTTACTAAGTAACGCGCCTCTTTCTTTTACTAATAGCTTAAAACCCCTAATGTTAAAATTGGCGGCATATTCGTTGATCGCCTGAATAATATTCAGTTCTTTTCTGTTTAGCATCTCGCTGTTCAGATCTCGGTTTGCAACAAATTCGAACAGTTCTTGCGCATTGTGCTGCAACCGATGCTTATATCTGTTAAGCAATTCAATATTCTCTTCCATGTATTTCCTTGCAGAAACAAAATCCAATTCGTTGACGCACTTGTTAATGGCCGTAAACAGTTCCCTTTCGCTCATTCTAACCACTCCTTTTATACTAATTAACACTGTACCACTTAAAGGTCTAAAGTTCTATTAGAGAACAATTAGAAAATGATGAGAGTTTGCATTAACTGGCCCGTACAGGTCTATTTTTGCTTTTGAGAAAGGGAATGTGTTGAAGGGGATTCTCGAAAACGAAGGGAGAAGCCTATACATTCAGGCTTCTCCCTTTGTATGAGATAAATCGATAAGTTAGTAGGAATATTACGCATTTTCCTTGAGTTCTGCTTGTGTAAGTAGACCACCTTGTTTGAGATACTTATTCATCCCTTCAGCAGCACGATAGGCAAATGCCCCAATTGTTCCAGTCGGGTTGTAATTACTGTTATGAGGGAAAGACGAACCGCCAACTACGAAGAGATTTTCCATCTCCCACATTTGGGAATACGTATTCACCGCAGAGTTTTCGGGACTTTCCCCCATAATTGCTCCACCGAAGAAGTGGTCTGTGTAAAATTTATGGTCAAATTCCACGTCATCTTCCACGACATCGACATTCATCGTATCTGCGCCCATCTCTTTCATGATTTCTGCGCAACGAGCGACTCCTGCCTTTGCACGTTCGCGATCTTGCTCTGCATACTTTACAGTAACCCGTAAGAGAGGATTCCCTAACGAATCTTTGTACGTCGGATCTAAGTCCATATACGTTTCTTTGTTTGGCAAAAATCCACTCTGAGCTGTGATGAATAAATTACGGTTCGCATATTTCAATGATTGCTTTTTAAATTCTTTTCCCCAAGCTGGAGTTCCTTCTGGTACTTGGTTATTCGCAATGGGGCGTGTTCCTAACTGGCCATAGTGAACTTCATATCCATGTAGAAATTTAAGATTGGAATGATCTTCGTTATCTCCACTAAAGTCGTCAATCGTGGCACCTAATGCACCTGTCCCCATGAAATTGTTGAATTTTTTATCCTCAAAGAAACCACGCGCCCCAATATACGTGGACAAATTATTGAAGTGGCCAGTGAAGTTTTTACCGATGATTCCTTGTCCTGTTTTTGGATCATAAGGAGTTCCAATTTTAGAGATGAGCAATAGTTTCGTATTTGTAAATACAAATCCTGCAAGGACGACAATATCAGCTGGCTGTTCAAATTCCTCTCCTGTCATCGTATCGGTATAGACTAATCCTGTCGCACGCTTTCCGTCATGACTTACCCGTGTTACGTTGGAGCCATTTCGCAGTTCCAAGTTACCTGTTTTCCTTGCAGTCGCAAGAACGGTACCAATCGGATCAGCTTTCGCTCCAAAGTCACATCCATACTCTTCACAAAACGCGCAATACACACATCCATTTAACTTTTCTCCATCCGGGTTCACATAGGCTTGGGAGAGATTTGCGGAAGGCATATGGTATGGATGATAGCCCAAATCAGTAGTCGCTTTCTTAAACAACCGAATCGTTGGTGTTTCTTTCAATGGGGGATTGGGGTACTTATCGGAACGAGGGGGACCAATCGGATTTTCTTCCCCTGAAATACCCGCTGTCTTTTCATATTTATCGTAGTAAGGTTCTAACTCATCATAAGTAATGCCCCAGTCTTGCATCGTGGACTCTTTAGGTATTTTTTCTTTACCGTATCGTTCCACCGTTTTACTATAAATCTCAAAATCATACGGTAACCAACGAAATGACATCCCATTCCAGTGGACTCCAGCTCCTCCCGTATTATTTCCTAATCTTGCTTTTGAATTATCTCTAACTGGAAGTGCTGTCTTATCTATAGAATTCCGCGATGTAATCGTTTCTTTATTAAGATCTTGCATCAAATCATATCGTTTTGAATAACGTAGCTCATCTTTTGTCCCCATAAAGTCTTCGTGCTTTTTATCCCGACCTCGCTCGAGAATTACTACCTTATGTCCCGCTTTAGTAAGTTCAGCTGCAGCAATCCCGCCTGCCCAACCGGATCCTACAATTACAGCATCTACTTTAGGTAACTTTTTGACCATTTTGATTCCTCTTCTCAAATTATGATTTAGTGTCCTTGATAGTCCCGTAAACTAACTGGTTCCAGTTTTATAAATTCGTCTTGGTCTATGTAGCCAGCGTATGAGGTTTGCGCCCCAGGAAACTCCTTCATCTTCCAGCCTTCCATATTACGATTTCCTCCATATAGTGGATCGGAGTATGCGCCTTCTAATGTAGATTGGATTAGCAGAGCGAAGAATTCAGAAGCGGCAAGTCCGTTCATTTTCACTTTGTCATCGTCGAAGTCCTGCAAAATCTGAATTTGCTGGTCTTCTTCTGCCTTATCAAACGTAGTGCTAAATCGTTTTTGACTTTCTTCGTCCAACTTCCTTATTCCCTGAATGAATATGTCGCCACGATCTAAAATGGATTGTTCGCCTGCTGGACCCGCAGATTGGTCACTCTCATCTAAACTTGCCGTATACGGACCATGTCTGTAGTCCCTTCCATTGATGCCCCAACGGCCAGCCAATTGTTTATCAATATAGTAAGGTACGCCTAATTTAATCGCTCCTGGACCGTGCTCGTCCTCGGGATAGATTTGTTCCGTTGCAGCCATCAATACTAAGAAGTCTTGATGACGGGTGAAAAATTGCATGGCTTCTTGTACATCTATCAAAGCATCCTTATGCTCTTCAACCTTTTGTTCTTTCTTTGAATCGAAACTATTCGTTAGCAAGCCACCGAATAATGAACCACCTACCAGTCCACCTGCTACTAAGCCTGAATTCTTCAGGAATTTCCGGCGACTCATATCTTGCTGTTTTTGTTGCTCTCCACTCGCGCTTTCTTTTGGATTATTATCTGACATGTTAAAACCTCCCCAACCTTATATTTTTCCGTATTTGTGTAAAGTTAAACTGTAATATAATTCCCAGAACCTTCACATCACAAGTATTAATCCATAAAATATAGTGAATTATGTTTTCAAATTGAGTATTGACGATTCGGTACAAAACTAGTCGCCCATTTTCAGGCGTTCGTCATATTCTTTGAACTTCATGGATATCTCTCGCTGATTAAGGGTATTTCAGAGTTATACATAGTTCTTAAAGATTCGTTTTGCAGGTGGGGGGGAGCTAAATGGATAGAGATCAGTTGCATACCAAACGGATTACAAGTTTACTAACAATCTGTGCTGCTTTTTTGATGGGGTTTATCGATGCCTATACGTTTATGCAGTTGGACCATGTTTTCGTGAGTGCCCAGACTGGAAACATGGTAACGTTTGGTGTCAAATTATTCACAGGTCATCCCTATGATGCTTTGGCGAACATGGTTGCTTTCTTCGGTTTCATGTGTGGTGCATTTTTAGGTGAGGTTCTTTTGGCTCGGTTGAGGCTTCCTGGTTTGCGGAGATATCGCCTGTTCCTGTATGTCCAGGCACTCCTTTTACTGGTGTTGGCACTGTTTCAAACAAGTCTCGAATTGTCTGTAATGGTTTTTGTACTAGGATTACTCTCAGGTTATGCATTGACGACGTTCAGAAAAATCGGATCGACTCCTGTCAATAATGGAATTATGACTGGGAATGCACGGAATATGATGAACAGCTTGTATCTGATTCTCTTCGAAAAGGATGAACAGGCAAAAAAGGATATGCTTCATCTTTTCACTGGTATCATCACATTCGTTGCTGGGGTTGGTGCTAGTGCATCTGTCAGTGGATGGGACCCGATGGCTATATTATGGATTGCATTCGGGATTGTCTGCTTTTCAATCTTTGCACTATTCTTCTATAAGTGGACGTAAGAGGTAGCTAGAGCTTTCCCTAATCTGGTTTGATGGCGTGATAGGCTCTATTCATGTTAGAGTGATATACATTCAGACTGACCCCTGTCAGTCTCCATCTTTATGATTTTTTCAGGAAGTTACACACTATGAATGAGGAGTGAGTGGAATGAATGAAAAACAATTGGACAAGGTGAAAAACGGAAAAGGGTTCATCGCCGCGCTTGACCAAAGTGGTGGCAGTACCCCTAAGGCACTCGCAGCATACGGAGTGAACGAAGACGCGTATACAAACGAAGATGAGATGTTCAATCTAGTGCACGATATGAGAACGCGAATCATCACGTCTCCTGCGTTTAATGCGGAGCACATTCTTGGTGCGATTCTTTTCGAACAAACGATGGATCGTGAAATTGACGGTATGTACACTGCTGATTACTTAGCTGAAAAGAAAGGGATTGCTCCATTCCTTAAAATCGACAAGGGCCTTGCAGACGAAGCAAATGGCGTCCAACTCATGAAGCCCATCACAGATTTGGATGAAACCTTGAAACGTGCAAACAAACGTCATATTTTCGGGACAAAAATGCGGTCTGTCATTAAAGAAGCAAATGAAGAAGGCATCAAAGCGGTTGTCGATCAGCAATTTGAAGTTGGGAAACAAATTATCGCTGCGGGTCTCGTTCCAATTATTGAACCTGAAGTGGATATTAACAGCGCAAACAAACCGGCTTGTGAGACATTGTTGAAAACTGAACTTCTTAACCACTTGGATCAGTTGACTGAAGATGAAAATGTCATGTTAAAGGTGACGATCCCTACCGAGGCAAACTTGTACAGGGAGCTAATTCAACACCCTAGAGTAGTACGAGTTGTCGCGCTGTCGGGTGGATACTCCACAACTGTAGCGAATGAAAAACTGAAGGAAAATGAAGGTTTGATCGCCAGTTTCTCAAGAGCTCTTAGCCAAGACTTGAATGCCAACCAAACAGATGATGAGTTCAACAGCGCTCTTGAAAAAGCGGTGAACTCAATTTACGAAGCGTCCATTTAAGCGAAAAGCCTGTGCCTAAACCAATTTAGTTGGTTTTGACACAGGCTTTTTTTACTGTTTACTCTTGAAGATGTAATTTCCGAGCGTATTAGCGTCCCAGTCCAAATGAGCGATTATAGGTTTGCCCTGATTGCACCATTTTTCGGACCTTTTGTAAACGGAGCGATTCATAGTTTTTCAGAGCTTTCATAGATGCGATTCCTTCCATTCCCTTAGCCACACACTTTCCCAATTCCACTGCGTCTTGCAAGGATGCGTTAAATCCGCTAGCCGTAATAGGTGCTGGAACGTGTGCAGCATCTCCTATCAATGCAATACGACCACGGACTAGCTGAGTGGGAACGTATTCTTTAATCGGTGTACCTGTAAGGTTTCTATGCCGAAGTGCGTGCAACATAGCAGATTTCCATGGCTCGTCCCATCTTGCAGATACTAGAGTAGAGAGCTCATCGATTGTCTCTTGAGGTATATCAGGTCCTTTCAGTGAATGGTTCACGACTTTCCCTTCGACACATCCTAGACGACGCAACAACTCATTTCTGGAGTTATCGTACCACGTGCACCCAATTCGGCGATTACTTGAGCCTTCCCCAGATTCAATGATTGAGCCAAACAAAAAGCCATTCAAACTTTCGAGCATAGTCACTTCCGGATGATTGTATCCAGGACGCATATGTGGAGGCAACTCCGCTTCCTTCGTAGAAGCAATCCACACCATATATCCTGCAAAAGTTGCCTCAGGATTATCCGGAGCTACGTGTCGCCGCACTAAACTATGATGTCCATCCGCGCCAATCAAAATGTCGCCGTGAATTGTCTCACCTGCATCTGTCATGACAAAAGCGGAAGTATCATCTTGATCCACAAATTCAACACGCGTATCATAGCGTAATTCAATCCTTGAATCCTCTTCAGCTTCTTTCCGCAAACGAGACTCTATGGAGGACCATAGCTGAATGGATCGTTTCCCACCGGAAGCTAGATTCCGTAACAATCGCTCCGTCCCTGTCGCATTAAATCCCGCGGCATCAACTTGAAGACCAGCCCCGGAACGATGTCCTGACCCAACTTTCTCGAGAAGAGTCACTTGTACCCCTTCTCTAGCAAGCGCAATTCCAGTCATTAGCCCTGAAAGTGACGCCCCGACAACGATTGCAGAACCATAGGTAGCTCCGTTTTTTGAATTCATTAAATTCACCGCAATCCCCCCTGTTTTTAACGTTCACAAATGTGACTTTCGTGTTTTTCACTTCAAGCATTTATTTAGGAATTAGTTAAACCTTATAATAGTTTATCAAACAGATAGGTAAAAACTAGAAGAATGCTCATTGGACTCGTTCAGAACAGCAAAAAGACCCGCATCTGCTGAGTTCAGCAAACTACGAATCTTTAAAGTGAATAGATTGGGTAACCTAACTATACTACTTCTATTTTACAAGCGTCACAGGACACCTCATACGCTTTACTACTTTTCCACTGACACTTCCAAATACAAGTCCTTTAAAAGCATTCAATCCTCGACTACCGAGTATTAACTGATCGACTTCACTAGCATTCACATACTTAATGATTGTAGGACCCGTCTGCCCCTTCAGCAACGTGACTTTCGGTTCTACCCCAGCCTCACGTGCCAATTCCACAACAGGTTGGACATTTTTCTTCTGATACGCAGCGAGATTTTTAGGGCTTTCTGTCAGAAGTCGTTCGTCTTCCACCTTATTAAAATCGGTCACAAAAATGATTTCCAAGTGCGTCTCCGGTAAAAACTGAACAAGCATTAGCGCATGTTGTGCCGCACGTAATGCACTCTCTGAACCATCCACAGCCACCGCTATATTCATAATCGCCCTCCTTAGATTTGCTCGCCAGTCAAAGCGTCATGGAAGTAATACCAACGATTTTACCAGACCTCAATCAGAATTCAATGAAAGCGTAAATAGATTTTTGAGTTGCACTCGTTTTTTTCCTCAGCTGGATGAAAGTAAGGGAATCTCACTGTACTTCTTCTGCACAAGCAGCCAACGTTCTTCTAATTTCAGCACGGACATCGTCTTCCTGATAGTTTAATATCCGCATCGTCTCATCCGGATCAATGAAGGCATCCCGATTCTGCATTTCGATTTGTTTCCCCATATGAATCGCGTGCTCTTTCCCTTTTGCTGCAACAGTTTCATCCATTTTCTCAGCAGAAGGCTTTAAGTGCTCCACGGGAACTGTTTCAACGATTGTGTCAGTTTGCCCAAGACTTTCCGCAATCATCCTGTAGAACTCGTCATACTTCATATTAATGCCAGAGATAGCGTAAGTCCCTCGGTGCTCACCATGTTCCAATGCACCGACAGCCGCTTCCGCCACTTGCTTCGTTGTCACCATTGCCGTCCCGCCAGCGGGGACTTTTACTACATCCAGACCTTGAACCCGAGGGAAAAAGCTTTTCCATAACGGTGTACGATGTGGCATTGTTCCGAATATGTATGGTAGACGAAGCGACATGACCTCCATGGATCCCTCTCCTTCCATGAATGCAATTTCCTCCTGTAGTAATCTTGTTTTGACATAAGGTTGTTCCTGCAAGTTTAAATCGGTCCACATACCTGCAGTTTCAGTGTGATACGAACCGAATATGACAAACTTCTGTACGCCCGCTACACGAGCCAATCTTGCAAATCTTTGTGTAGGTAATACGTTCTTTTCATAATAAAATTTCATAGCTGGCGCTTCAGGAAGGGTTCGCTCATCCAATCCAGCTGCATAGACAAATGCGTCTTTATCTTTCAGCATCGCCAACACTTGCTCATCTGTCATCTCATTCATGTCACCAATCATCCGTTCTTTTACTGGATCAGGTAACACGTCCTCCATTACTTCTGCATTGCGTGCAATTGTAGAAACTTCATAACCCTTGTCGAGTAATTCGTGAATCGTCTCGAGTCCAAGCAATCCGGTTCCACCTAAAACAAATACTTTTTCCATTCGGCATAACTCCCTTTTTCAAAGTGTGTTAGTCTTCTACCCTTCTGTCAGTCGGAGTAATCCCTTTGCGGAATAGTGTGGCAAGTATTGGAGTGATAGGAGACATATTTTGTGTTGCACCTTGAATAACTTTTACAATAAAAAAGACACGATCCGTTTAATAGGTTCGTGTCATCGTTTATATGATTACTCAACAGTCAATTGACGAATACCATTTTCAAGTCGTTTGTCGACTTCCTTGGCATCTTCAATATGCTCAATAATGAGCCCGTGTGCTTGTGAGAAAAGATTTTTTGCATCGAGCAGTTCATCCTTCACTTCCGCGGATAATTGTTTTTGTTCTTCAATCATCTTCTGGATGGAACCAATATCTCCTTGGCTCGTTTCGATGGTAGTTAAAATACGTTCGATTTTCTCAGCTGTAGCAAGACTAACTTGCACGCCTTTATCCACAAGTTCAGCACTCGTTCTTGTAGAATCCAACGCTTCTTTAATCTCGTCTCGTAATGACGAAGTCAGAGTTTGAATACTCGCTGTACTCTTTGCCGTACTCTCTGCTAAATTTCGGACCTCCTGTGCAACAACTGCGAATCCTTTTCCAGACTCACCCGCTCTTGCCGCTTCAATTGAAGCATTTAACGCAAGTAAATTCGTTTGAGTTGCAATACCATCAATCACGCCAACAATCGAATGAATTTCATCGGAACGTGCACTTAAATTTGTCATATTCTTCTCGGATGCCTGGATTTGCTCGCCAAGCGTTTTAATCACTTCTGCTGTTGCGTTCACTTCTTGTGTGCCTTCAGTGGCTTCGGTAACCATCAGATGTGATTGGTCTTCCAAAGAGCGCCCCTTCTCATACAGTTCTTCTGACTTTTGGGTAGTTTGTTCACTAAGCTGGTCAATGTTCTCAAATCGTTTTTCAATTTGACCAACCGCGTCACCGAGGACTCCATGTTGCCCATTCACTTTCTCATGTTGCATCACAGCAGCAGCTAACTCGTCTCTTAACTCAAGCACACGAATCTTATCTTGCTCCTCTTTTAATGCATGACTTTCTTTTAAAGCCGTTAACTCTTCTTGGAAATTATCTATTTCTACTAGTTTACTTTTACTTTTGAACATATGAATACCCCCAAGTTATCTTTATATCCATAATTATAGCATAGAACGTCCTATATCCTTGGAGTGTTTCAGAGTCATAAGTCATGTTTTTCGACTTTTGTGTGAACGCTGATTCGAGAGAATATTCTCATGCATGCATAGGATGAATTGAATCCGAGTCATTAACAATCGGTAATACTCGATTCCTGAGATACGTGGATAACTCCGCCACCGGACCGAATCGATTCTGTTGCCGCACATCCTACCGCAACGCTCATTCTTCCCGCAAATGGAGACGTCAGTGGCTGTTTGTTTCGAAGCACAAGTTCGATAAAATCTTGTGCAATCTTCGGATCTGCTCCACCATGACTGCCTACTTCAGGCTTCATATCATACGTCACATTACTAAACTCATTCCACGTGTTCGTCTTGCGTGTCTTCAAATACACTTTACCATTCACTTCATCGTTTTCGATTCGTCCCTTTGTTCCGATGAATGTATAATTCCGTTCATAGTCCGGTGTAAAGTGACATTGTAAGTATGATGCTTTTATGCCTCCTTCTAACTCCATGATCAACATATTGTTATCTTCGACATCTACTTCTTTGCGGAATGCGCATTCCGTAAATGTATGAGGCACATACTCTGGGCACGTATCTTTCATCGAACACTCTGGACAAGTCAGATCATTCGGCATGTCGCCGCCGTAATAATCCAGCCCTCCGAATGCAGAAACTTTCGTTGTATATTTACCTGAAATCCAATGGATGACATCCAAGTCATGAGATCCTTTCTGAAGTAGGAGTGAAGTCGTCTTATCACTTCTTGCGTGCCAGTCATGGTAGTAATAATATCCACCCAATCCAACAAAATGGCGAACCCAAACTGTTTTCAACTCCCCTATCGCTCCTGAGTCTATTAATCCCTTCATCGTCTGATACATACTCATATATCTCATGTTGAAGCCAACCATCAAGTGCTTATCCGATTTCTCCCATGCCTCAATGATCCGGTCACATCCTTCCACTGTAATTGCCAGTGGCTTTTCAGAATACACATGCTTGCCCGCTTCTAAGCACGCAATCACATGCTCCTCGTGGAGATAATCTGGTGATAGCACAGCGATAGCATCGATATCATCTCGCACCAATAACTCTTTATAGTCTTTCGTTAGAAAAAGTTGTGCGCCTATCTCTTCTTGAAATTTCTGCTGACGGTCTTCCGATAAATCCGCCAAAGCAACGATTTCAGATTCACCCTCAGGCTTATGCCAATATAGTGCTAAATTCCTTCTTAATCCTGCTCCAATGACTCCAATTCTTACTTTTTTCATATGCGCACCTCATTTACGTGTCCTTTGTACATTGACAAAAGTCCGTTATCTATCAAGCCTCTACAACAACTATAGCATACTATAATTGTACCTTTGAGATGCTCCTTTGTTGCCAATGCCACGATATGAGGATGTTGAATTTCAAACCACAAGATAGGGTGTAAGGGATAGACATTCCCTAGTTATCTATCTACTCATTTTACTTGATAACGTATATCACGAACGGTCTTAATATCGTCAATTGGTGAAATGAATACCTCAGACGCTCTATAATCCTGCTCCTCGTCCGCTTTGGCAATAACAAGTACAGGATACAAACTTACCCGTTCAATAGGCAAGTCGATTTTCTGAAGAAGCTGAATAACCAATAAAAGCTCATCTAAGTCCTTTTTTTCATTCATATGAAAAACCGTGCCGTCTTCCTGTTCCGTTGTATCGATAACAACTTCATAGTGTTTACACGATTCAAAGTTTTTTAATTCGTAGCAGGACAGTTCCGCGTCTGCAAGTCTTAATCTTAGAATTGTCTCTTCTAAGTTATCAAGTCCATCATGTAAAACAAGCATGTCATCATCATAGAAATTTGGATAGAAGATCTCAGGACTCTCCTCGGCAAACGCCTGACCTATGGAGTTTGCATTCTCATAACTCTTAGTGAGGTCAAGCCACCCGCCATTTACAGAGAGAACCTCCAATGGATATCCCGTATCGGCCGTTATTTTTTCGTTCAGACGATGAATAACGGGTAAAGAGTCATGCAGTAGTTCAAATGCAGCTGGCTCAAACAATTGAACATCTTCAGGAAGATTCATGGTCAAGTCCTCTTCGTACGCCTCATTTCCGATTGTGATTGTTGAAAATCCATTTGCTTTAAGCGCTTTTATTTCCTCGCTCTCCTTATATCGATTGTTTACGTCTTCACGAGTTACGAGTTCTCGATAATTATCATTCTCGACCTCACCCTCTTTGTTAACACGAATAAGAAAGTTCAATCCTTGCCGATCCAGCGTTTTCACATGCACTATAGCCTTATGGCGATCATCTTCTTCTGATTTCCAATCTACAATTTCAATTGTTCGTCCAAGCTTATCTTGTGCATATTCGGGTAACTCGTCTTCCATATAGATAGCTCCGCGTGCCATATTAGAATAGACAAGAAAGATATAAACGGAAAATCCTACGAAAACTACTGCAGCAATAAACAGCAGCAAACTTATAGATATACCCGTGATTAATAGTTTCTTTTTCATTTTTCTCCTCATTCATCCAATTATTTAACTATTCTTTCATATCGTATCATCCAGTGATGGTACTTTCCAGGCAAATGAAGTTTGACTTAGCCGCAACAAGGTGTGGTTTGGTATGGCTTTCACTCAATGCGGCAATCCTTACTAATACAATACGATTTATCAAACAGCAAAATTGAGGTCTGCACCAATAACCTCTATCATATAAGGAATGTCAGGTCCGGATTTCATATAATAATGTATGTTAGGATTTGCTACTCCAAAATGAGGTGATGAAAAGCTAATGGTCAATTCACAAGCACTGGGTGATACCCAGACGTTCGATTTTAAAAAGAATATTCCACTACTCGCTGTATTATTATCCGGAGCGTTCATTACGATTCTAAACCAGACGCTTCTAGCGACAGCACTCCCCCACATTATGAAAGATTTCAATATTAACCAAAGTACCGTTCAATGGCTGCAGTCGATCTTCATGCTCGTCAACGGGATCATGATTCCAATCACCGCGTTCCTCATTGGGAAATTTACTACACGAAAGTTGTTCCTAACTGCTATGGGAACCTTCGCCACCGGTACACTTATCGCTGCATTTTCTCCTAACTTTTCCTTCTTGATGATAGGACGCGTTTTACAAGGGGCTGGAGCCGGAATCATGATGCCGCTCTTGCAGACGATCATGTTTCTCATCTTCCCGATTTCGCAACGCGGGAAGGCGATGGGGATGTTTGGTCTCGTCATTGCATTTGCACCTGCCATTGGACCAAGTTTGTCCGGCTATCTCGTCGATAACTTCCCATGGCGCAGTGTCTTTTACGTCGTGATCCCAATTGCTGTCGTCATTATTATTGCCGCGTATTTCTTACTTAAGAATATTACGGAACAAACGAATCCAAGAATGGACTACATGTCGATTGTACTCTCAACATTGGGATTTGGAGGTATCCTGTACGGCTTCAGTGTAGCCGGTAACTTAGGTTGGCTGAGTCCAAACGTTATTATTTCACTTGCAGTCGGGGCAGTTACACTCTTCTTGTTCATTACCCGCCAGTTAAAACTGGAAGAACCGATCCTCGAGTTCCGGGTGTTTAAATACGGTGTCTTCTCGTTAGCGACAGGACTTGGAATGATTGTGTTCGCCTCAATGATTGCAACCACTATCATTCTGCCGCTGTTCATGCAAAACTTACTTGGCTTCAATGCCTTGCATTCTGGCCTCATGCTATTGCCCGGCGCACTCGTCATGGGTGTCATGAACCCAGTAACAGGCACGCTGTTCGATAAATACGGAGCGAAGTGGCTGCTCCGAACAGGATTTGCCATTCTGACAGTCACAACGTTCCTGTTTGCGAATTTGTCGCAAGATACGACGTTTACGTATTTGGCGGTCTTGAACGCAATCCGAATGGTCGGTATCGCCATGGTCATGATGCCATCCACAACGCTCGGTTTGAATCAGTTACCGAATCACCTGATTTCCCATGGTACGGCTATGAATAACACATTCCGTCAGATTTCAGGTGCTGTCGGAACTGCGGTGCTCGTGACGATTACCATCACCGCAGCTAGCGGAAGTTCGATTGCAGGTGCTATCCATGGCGTCAATGTCGCATTCTTGGTAGCGGGCTGTATCGCAGCGTTCGGTCTGTTGCTGTCGTTTGCTATCCGTGATCCGAAAGCGAAAGAGCAATCGATGGATGCGTAATTATATTAAAAAAATCTCCCACTTCAGTTGAAAGTTGGAGATTTCAGACTGTAGACAAAAGGGATGGAAATCGATTTGATTTCCATCCCTTTTTGTCTTTTTGCATAGTTGACTCTAGAAATGAAGGATGACAGGCCGTTGATCTCCGTTCCGGACGGGCGCTTTCCGGGGGCTTGCCCTCAGCCTCCTCGTCGCTTCGAAAGCAAAGATGTGCTCCCAACGTTGCACTTATGCTCGCAAAATCCGTTCTTCGTTACGGCTTTTTCTGCGGGGTTTTAAAAACACGTGCTCCTAACGCTTCGCTTTTACTCGCAAAAGCTGTTCTTCGTAACAGCTTTCGCTGATCCCCAGGAGTCGCCGTCCTGCACTTCAATCAACTGAATTTCTCGTGAGACTTTCACATCATTCAATCAAAGAATGCAATCAGAGCGCTCCATGTCCAGCTGGTAAGAATAACTAGATGCAGCAGAAGACTTGAGACACCGATATGAAATCCAGGAAGTCTAAGGAAATGTAAAGAGACAGTTGAAAGTGTTTTTGCCGATGCCATGGGGCAACCTTAAGAGGGCTTAGTGTATTGAATAAATGACATTTTATTAAGTACAACTGTATGCTGGGTCTCCCAAATAGGTAATATAGTTCTCCAATCCATTAATAAATGAAGGGAAAATCAATTGTTGCGTTTAATTTAAGGACCAGATGGTCTTGCGGAACTAACTGTTCAATCGTAAGCATTTCCATCTGTTCTCGTTCAATAACTTGATTCTAAGTCATCATTTCCATCACCTCATTTGATAGTTGTGAGATCCTGTTGATTGTAGCGGAGAGCGGCGACTCCGGAGGGATCAGCGAAGCTTGAAGACCCTGG
>NZ_AZUC01000042.1 GCF_000586555.1 Sporosarcina sp. D27 | reverse complement strand
TTACAATAGAATTAACTATGAAAAGTTGATTTCCGCTGCGAGCGGACGCTTTCCGAGGGGCTTGCTCTCAGCCGCTTCCCTCGCTTTGCTCAGTCCAGGGTCTTCGAGCTTCGCTGATCCCTCCGGAGTCGCCGCTCTCCGCTACAATCAACAGGATCTCCCAACTATCAAATGAGGTAATGGAAATGATGATGAAGAATCAAGTTAATGAACGAGAACAGATGGAACTGCTTACGATCAAACAGTTAATTCTGCAAGACCATCTGGTTCGTAAATTAGAGGCAGCAATTGATTTTCCTTCATTTATCCATTGGTTGCAGATTTATATTCTCTACTCAGGAGACCATGCATAGACCCTGTTGTTCTCAATAAAATGTCATTTATTTAATCCCCTAAACCCACTTAGGGTTGTCCATCGTATACCATGCTTCTCTTTGGATTCGGTAAAACGCGTTCAATTGTGTCTTTAAATTTCCATAGACTTCTTGGATTCCATATAGGTGTCTTAAGTCTTCTGCTACATCTAGTTAGTCTTGTCAACTGAACTTGGAGCCACAAATTGAATTGTTTGTCTGAATGATGTGAATGTGTCCTGAGACATTCAGTTGATTGAAGTGCAGGACGGCGACTCCTGGGGATCAGCGCAGCGCGAAGACCCCGCAGGAGTGAAACGACGAGGAGGCTGAGGGCAAGCCCCCGGAAAGCGCCGTCCGGAACGGAGATAAACGGCATGTTACCCCTCATTTCCGGAGTCAACGATGCCAATAGACAAAAGGGATGGAAATCAAGTCGATTTCCATCCCTTTTGTCTATAGTCTGAAGCATCCTATATGTAGAGGATGCTTTTTCTTTATGACCGCTTTTGCAGGACTACATTTCAGTGAAACAAAATCGTGGCTGCCGTATAAAGAAGTAACATAGCCATGATGATATTGAAAATCGTCTGATGTTTAGCTATCAATTCCTTGAATAATGCTCCAAACAAACTCCAACTGAATGTCCCTAAGAATCCGATTATCGCTAACAAAATCACAAAATAAAACTGGGTCAAATAATTATGATATATAGGCGTCACGAATGTTGATGTGACTGTAATAGCGTAAATAGTTGCTTTAGGATTGATGAATTGCAACATGGCGCCTGACATGAGATTGTTGTATCGATTATTAAATTGTTGTTCTTCATCAAGTTTGCTCGTAATGATTTTATAAGCTAGATACAGTAAATATAGACAACCAAATAATTTCATGAATAACTCGATTTTAGGAAAAGCAGAATTTAATGCAACACTAAAATAATTTGCGAATAGTAGTAAAATGAAAAATCCAAGACCAACCCCTAAGCAAAATCTGAATGTCCTTTTCAACCCGAATTTATTGGCATAATACAACGACATAATATTATTAGGACCGGGTGTGAAACTTGCAACAAAAGCATAAACCACTAGTGACAACATTGATATGATATTCGCCTCCCTCTCTTTGTATGCTATAGTGAACAAAAAGCACAAGATAACGCATTGTGCTATATAGTGTACTTTATGTGCGTTATAATGTAAACGAGAAATGGAGGATACAAGGTGAAAGAAATACATGTGGTGGTTGCTGAAAATATGAAGGCATTTAGAAAGGCTAACAACTATAGTTTAGATAGAGTTTCGGAGTTAACTGGAGTTAGTAAAACAATGTTAGGCCAAATAGAACGTGGAGACTCGATTCCATCGATAACGACCATGTGGAAAATAGCGAATGGATTAAAGGTTTCTTTTACTTCATTGATTAAGGAATCTACGAATGAAGTAACGGTTACGTCAAAAGAAGACATATTGGAATTGCCGGAGAATGATGGGAAGTATAGAGTGTATCCATACTTTCCTTTTGAAAATGATAAGCAGTTTGAAATATACATGGTAGAAATCGAACCGGGTGGTTATTTATTGGCGGAACCTCATCATGAAGGCACAGAGGAATACATTACTGTATTTGATGGACAGCTCGAATTGACGATACGAGGGGAAACCTACTTACTGGAGAAAGATCACTCCATTAGATTTCAAGCTGACTGTAAACACGCGTATCACAATCCAAGCAATGAATTGACCAGAGTCAATATGACGATTAATTATCCGAGCATGTAGGTCAACCAAGCTTGAATATCACGATGATTTCTCAACGATTTTAAGTTAGCTTCTATAGAAAATTTATGAATTATTTAAGGAACTAGAGCTAAAATAAGGACAGCTCAGAATTATATCCCTAGTGACATAAACACAAAAAAAGCATCTATCCCGAAGGAAGATGCTTTGCTTCAAATATTGATATGAAGCGGTTTGTAGGCCGCCTTTGCCGTATTACATTTCATAGAAAGTTTTAAACCACCACTCCTCAAAGTGGGTGTTCGCAGAACTGTTCCTGTCTGTCCGACCATAAATGATCGGCGTGTCATTCCCAGCCTATATAAAACTCCCTTTTACAGCTTAAAGGTTAAAACTTTATGGGAATACGAACAATGCAGCTTATGTACTTATCTTACTGCTACACACGCCGAAATGCAATGGTAATGTTTGTGTGTGTGTTGGTCAGACGAGAATGGGAAAGAAAAGTTTTGATGAGTTTATACTGAGTTTACAATTGTGTATTATGATAAAACCGAGTTAGCAGAGGAAGATTACTTACAATAGGTAACGGATGAGTGTAGAGGAGATGGTCTATCTATGGCAAACGTGTTGATTGTAGACGATGATCCGCATATGAGGGAGCTCGTCAAACTCTTTTTACTCCCTGAAGGATTTGAAATCGCAACTGCTTGTGATGGTGTAGAAGCGTTATCAGAACTTGAGACATTCAAGGCGGATTTGGTCATATTGGACATCATGATGCCGAATATGGATGGCTGGGAGCTGTGTCGTGAGTTACGTAAATCGTATGACATGCCATTGCTAATGCTTACTGCGAAAGGAGATACTACTCAAAAAGTGAAAGGGTTTGAATTAGGAACAGACGATTATCTCGTCAAGCCCTTTGAACCTGTTGAGTTGGTCGCACGGGTCAAAGCTTTACTTAAACGCTATCGAATCGCGATTTCGCAAACTGTAATCGTGGGAAGTCTATCCATGAATCGAAAAACCTTCGAGATGGAACTAGCTGGAGAAAGTTTGGAACTTCCACTTAAGGAATTTGAATTACTTTTTTTGTTAGCAAGTTATCCAGGTAAAACATTCTCGAGAGAACAGTTGATTGAAACGATATGGGGATATGACTATGAAGGAACGGATCGGACCGTGGACGTTCATATTAATCGTTTGCGAGAGCGACTACCTACCTCAGATGGAACGGATCTAAAAATTACAACAGTCCGAGGTTTAGGATATCGCTTAGAGGCAATCACATGAAAAAAACGATCCATATCATCAAAGTGGTTTGTACTTTTTGGATAATGGTTTTTATCTACTCAGCACTTGTGAACTTCGGATTTCCGTACGTCAGTGATGCATTCAACTTACACTTAAATGATTTTAGTATGGGGTTTATTAAAACAATCCTAACAATCATTTTATTCTTCCTAACGATTTGGTTAATATCCTCGGCGGGAGCTTCAAAACGTTTAGAATTTCTCACTTCGATCATCGATGCGATGAAAAGAATCTCAGCAGGTGATTTTAATGTTCGACTGAATCACCAGTTTGGGCATGCGAAAAACCATCCTTTTGAAAAGTTTGTGGAAGGCATTAATGATATGGCAGTGGAACTGAAAGAGCTTGAAGAGATGCGACAAGAATTCATTTCCAATGTTTCTCATGAAATCCAATCTCCGCTCGCTTCTATAAGTGGCTTTGCAAGGGTGTTGAAGCGAAGTGAATTGACTTCTGAAGAGCGAAATCATTATTTGAATATCATTGAAACGGAAAGCTTACGGCTTGGTCATTTGAGTGATAATCTACTCAAGCTAACCTCCATGGAGTCGGATAGATATCCATTTGACTTGAAGTCTTATCGATTGGATAAGCAAATTCGGAATGTGATTCTTTCCTGTGAGCCGCAATGGGTAGCGAAGTCGCTTCAATTGGACATTTCGTTAGATGAATTCGAAGTGCATGCAGACGAAGAGCTAATGGATCAAGTATGGCTGAACCTCATTACAAATAGCATTAAATTCACGCCAGATGGAGGAATGCTTGCAGTCAAGCTACGTAAACAAAATGAAATTGCAGAAGTGAGAATTTCAGACACTGGTATCGGAATTAGTTCGGATCATCAAGAGCACATATTTGAACGTTTTTACAAAGTGGACCCATCCAGAAACCGTGCTCTCGGTGGAAGCGGGCTCGGTTTGTCGATTGTGAAGAAGATTATTGATATGCACGAAGGCTCGATTATGGTGGAAAGCGAGACTGATGAGGGAACTGTTTTCACCATTCACTTGCCGATTTCAAATGGGCAAATAGAAAATCAAGTAGGGAGTCAATAGAATGATTAAATTATTGAAAAATTTATCGGTCTATAAGTGGCTCGTTGTAGCGATTGTTGGATTGGTCTTCATCCAATCCATGGCGGATTTGTTCCTCCCAACGCTGATGGCGGACATTATAGATAAAGGGGTAGTCGTTGGGGATATCCCATATATTTGGAAAATCGGTGCTGCCATGCTCGGTGTCACTGCAGTAAGTGCACTGGCAGCGATTGTGGCTAGTTATTTCTCATCAAAAGCGGCGCTTGGGATGGGGCGGGACATTCGACACAAAGTATTCCGTCACGTTGAAAGTTTTTCACTACAAGAGTTTGACAAACTTGGAACAGCGTCTTTGATCACTAGAACGACGAACGATATTACGCAAATTCAGCAAGTGGTCATTATGATGCTCCGCATGGTCATTAGTGCGCCAATCATGTTAGTCGGTGGTCTGATTATGGCGCTTTCAAAAGATGCGAAACTGTCTCTTGTTATCGTAGCGGTCATGCCGGTGCTAATTTTGACAATCGCGTTGATATTGAAAAAAGGAGTTCCGTTATTCCAAACTGTACAAAAGAGGCTCGATCGTCTCAACTTGGTTTTCCGGGAAAACTTAACGGGAATCCGGGTAGTTCGTACATTTAATCGTGAAAAAGATGAGCAACAGCGTCTTCAAAATGCAAATAAGGATTTGACGGATGTTTCTATTAAGGTAAACAAATTGATGGCATTCATGATGCCGACGATGATGCTCGTTATGAACTTGACTGTTGTAGGGATCATCTGGTTTGGTGGTATCCGCATTGACAGTGGTGGCATGCAAATCGGTGATTTAATGGCATATATCCAATATGTCATGATGATCATGTTCTCACTAGTGACAGCATCTATGATGTTCATTATGATCCCGCGTGCAGCAGTTTCGGCGAAACGAATTAACGAAGTACTTGAAATGGAGCCGACTTTCTTGGATGAAGGGGCTTTGAAAGCAGATAAAGAACCGGGAACATTGGAATTCGACCGTGTGTCATTCTATTATCCAGGTGCGGATGAACCTGCACTGTCGGACATTAGTTTTAAAGCAAAAGCGGGAGAAGTGACAGCAATCATCGGAGGTACTGGTGCTGGTAAAACGACATTGATCAATCTAATTCCTCGATTTTACGAAGTATCCAGTGGTTCGATATGTATAAACGGAGTCAATAGTAAAGAATCTTCTCAAGACGAGATCCGTTCGAAGATTGGCTTTGTTCCTCAAAAAGCGACGCTGTTCTCAGGCACGATTGCAGAGAATATACGCTTCGGAAAAGAGGAGGCAACGGAAGAAGAAATAGAGCATGCAGCACGTATTGCTCAAGCTGAAGATTTCGTTGTGAAAATGGAAAATGGATATGAATCTGAAATCACACAAGGCGGATCGAACGTGTCAGGTGGACAGAAGCAACGGTTGTCTATAGCACGGGCTCTCATCAGGAAACCAGATATCTATATATTTGACGATAGTTTTTCAGCGCTCGACTATAAAACAGATGCCAATTTACGAGCGGCGTTAAAAGAGGAAACGAAAGATGCTACAGTTGTAATTGTTGCCCAACGTGTCAGTACGGTCATCGATGCCGACCAAATCCTTGTATTGGATCGGGGACAACTCGCTGGAGTCGGTACACACAAAGAGCTTCTTGAAACGAATGACGTGTATCGAGAAATCGTCGAATCTCAACTTGCAGAGGAGGAAATCGCATGAGTGAGAAGAGACAACAACCCGCACGTGGTGGAGGTCCGATGGGTGGCCATGGCGGAGGCAACATGATGATGGCTGGTAAAAAGGCGAAGGACTTTAAAGGAACGTTACGCCGTCTGCTCGGATATTTAAAGCCTCGTAGAAATCAATTGATTGCGGTGTTCATCGCAGCTATCCTCAGTACGTTATTTAGCATTGCTGGTCCAAAAATAATGGGGAATGCCATCACAGAAATCTTTACAGGTGCCTACGGAAAACTGACAGGTGTTCCTGGAGCAATGATTCACTTTGATGTACTCGGCAAAATATTACTTTTGTTAGTTGGTCTATACGTATTCAGTAGTGTATTCACTTACTTACAGCAATTCATCATGTCGAGTGTATCGCAAAAAACGGTTTATGATTTGCGGGAAGATGTGAATCATAAACTGGAAAAGTTACCTCTCAAATATTTCGATGGACACCCAGTTGGGGACACATTGAGTCGTGTAACAAATGATATTGACACGATTGGAAGTACGTTACAACAAAGTATTACGCAATTCATCACATCCATAATCACGTTGGTTGGAATACTTGTGATGATGCTAACAATCAGTCCATGGTTGACGTTGATCGCACTTGTCAGTCTACCGCTTTCTATTTTTGTTATTCGACCACTCATTAAGCGTTCGCAGACGTATTTTGCAAAGCAACAGCGCACATTGGGACAATTGAATGGGCATATTGAAGAAATGTACACTGGCCATCAAGTGGTGAAAGTATTCGGACACGAAAGAAAGGCGATTGAGGAATTTGTTGAAGTGAATGAGGAATTATATGATGCAGGGCGTCGTGCACAATTCGTCTCAGGTATCATCATGCCGATGATGTCACTAATCGGAAACCTTGGATATGTGCTGATCTGTATTGTAGGTGGAATTCTTGTTACACAACGAGCGATTTCAATCGGTGATATTCAAGCGTTCATCACGTATACTCGTCAATTTTCACAGCCCATCATGCAAACCGCGAACATTGCTAACATCATTCAGTCCACCGTTGCAGCAGCAGAGCGTGTGTTTGAACTGTTGGATGAAGAAGAAGAAATCCAGGATGTTACGATTGGAACTTTGAAAGATGCCAAAGGGGAAGTCGAGTTTGAACATGTCGATTTTGGATATGGCGATCAGTTATTAATCGAAGACATGAACATTCACGTGCAACCTGGCCAAACCGTTGCCATTGTTGGTCCAACAGGTGCTGGTAAAACAACGTTAATCAATTTACTAATGCGTTTCTATGAGCTGAATGGTGGCGCAATTAAGATTGATGGGCTTGATACACGAGAGATGTCTAGAACAAATCTCCGTACGACTTTTGGAATGGTTTTGCAGGATACTTGGTTATTCAATGGAACGATAAAAGAAAACATCGCGTATGGCAAGAAGGAAGCAACAGAAGAAGAGATTATAGAAGCTGCAACAGCTGCGCGAGCGGATCACTTCATCCGAACACTCCCTGAAGGCTATGACACGATTCTGAACGAAGGGGTATCCAATATCTCTCAAGGACAAAAACAGCTGATCACCATTGCCAGAGCAGTTTTAGCAGATCCATCAATAATGATTTTGGATGAAGCGACGTCAAGTGTGGATACACGAACAGAATTGCTCATCCAACAAGCGATGAATCGGTTAATGGAAGGGCGCACAAGCTTTGTCATTGCACACAGACTTTCAACGATCAGAGGTGCGAATCTCATTTTGGTGATGGATGAAGGACGTGTGATTGAACAAGGTACGCACAACGAGTTATTGGAAGCAGATGGCTTCTATGCAGACCTCTACAATAGCCAGTTCTCATCGAATCCTGCGGTATGAGGTAGGAGCTGTTGGTGAAGTAGGTTTTCTTTATATCATTGCGCATACTAACTATTTTTTCATAAGCAAAACCAGCGCCTGTAAAATTTAGGCGCTGGTTTTCTTATTAACTTACTCAATTAATAGGATCTATCCCTTTCGGATATGTCCCGTTTGTTTGGCGTCATTGGCTCGTGTTTGGGTTTCATGTTACCAAGTTCGGATAACTCTAGTGAAATTTCTTCTTTCATTTTTTTTACTGTATTGTTCGATTTTTCTTCTGCTGTGGAGAGCTTCTGCAAGTTTCCGTTTGCACCTTTTCTGACATCTTTGTTGATACTAAAACCTCCCTAGTTGTAGTTGTGGTGTACATCGTTAATATGGCTTTTTGCAATAGATTTATGTATTTTTTAAAAAGGATATTTAGTATGGCAAGTGCGATGGATCCTATCATTTGTGCAATATATCGTTCACGAGATAGACAAAAAATTGTAAGATAACTTAGTGTCTTTTTATAAAAAGACTCCCTATAATGGAGATATCTTATTTAAGGAGCTGGGGAATTTGAAGTTATTCAAGTCGTTTACTTCAAAAACATTTATCGTCCTGTCCCTCCTAGTCATTGGCACAGCATCTTTTCTGTTATGGATAACGAGTGATGCTCATCGCGCGACTCCGCTGTCATACCCTGCGTTAGAGCAGAAGCTTGCAGCAGCAGATAGTGCGACGTTAAAAGAAACCTCATCGGGATCTCTCTATTTAAAAACAGCGAATGGCCTATATGTTACAAATGTACGTCCCGAAAGCGAACTTGCAGAACAGCTTGTTAAGACATATAACGTTTCGTATACGTATTCAGGTGGAAATGCATCCAGTTACCTAATTGCAGGGTTACTGTTTGCTGCGCTTCTCACGTTTCTCATTCTTCAACAAAAAGGAAAACTGGGTGTAGGCGCAGCTTCTATGAAACATAGCGCATCGAAAGAAACACCTCTTCCTGACATTACCTTGAATGATATCGGAGGACTGTCACAAGAGATGAAAGACGAGATCCACCAAACACTGGATATCATTAGAGACCCAAAACGATCGGAAGCACTTGGTGTGAAAGCACCGAAGGGAATCTTGCTCGAAGGACCACCAGGAACCGGTAAAACTTTACTTGCTCAAGCAATTGCACATGAAATTGGTGCTTCGTTCTATTCGTCAAGTGGTGCTGCATTCACTGAACTCTTTGTCGGTGTAGGAGCTTCTAGAATTCGCACCATGTTCCAAAATGCACGAAAGCAGGAGATGGCAGTCATTTTCATTGACGAAGTGGATGCGCTTGCTGGAAAACGTAAAGCGCATGGAGGAGAAGAGTCTGAGAAAACGTTGACTGAGCTTCTTGTACAACTAGATGGTGGGGCGGATAATGAAGGAGTTTTGTTCATCGCTGCAACGAATCGGAAAGATATGTTGGATGAAGCCTTTTTACGTCCGGGACGCATCGATTATTCTTTCCAGGTTCCTCTACCCGACACACAAGGTCGCCGTGAGATAATGGACATTCATACAAAAGGGAAGGCTTTGGCTCCCAATGTGTCTGCTTCACTAGACATGTTGGCAGAAAGTACATCCGGCTTTTCAGGGGCGCAAATAAGTGCTCTCTTTACAACAGCAAGTAAACGAGCGATTCGAGAAGGGCGAGCTGAAATCGACACGAGCGATATGGATTTTGCAATTGACCGGACCATTCTGGGCAATGCGTCCAGGAGCATGAACGATCCGTTGACAAAACGTCGTGTTGCAATTCATGAATCTGGTCACGCATTGATCGCTGCGATTACAAAGCCACATTCAGTCCGAAAAGCGACAATCATCCCTAGAGGACAAGCGCTTGGTTATGTTGCGCCCATTCAAAAAGAGTTGCATTTACAAACTGCAAGTGAACTTCTTGACCAAGTCAGTATGATTCTTGGTGGCGGTATAGCAGAACGCATTTACTTGGGAGAACATAGTATTGGTGTAAGTGGGGACGTACAACAGGCAAAAGATATTATTGAACGGATGGTCGACACTGGGTTACTTCAAGAGGGGTTCACATTGACGTTCAGTAAGACTGAAAAAGATGTCAAGATGCAAGAACTCTTTACTGTCGCTGTTGAGCGTACTGAAGAGTTGATCCGAGGGCATGCTAGCCAATTCGAGCATTTGGTCAATGAATTGTATACAAAGGAAACATTGGACGGCTCTGAAGTGCATGCGATTGTATGTGGTACAAAAAAAGAACTCGTTCCAAGTTCATCTTAAAGAAGAGGGGAGCCCATATGGCTTGCCCTCTTTTATCTTTTACGGTTAGGAATCTTATCACTTTGCTTTTTATCATTAACGAATTTCATAACGACCGGTAAAATGATTGGTCCCCATTTAACAGCTGTCTTTACGACTTTGGTAATTTTCATATTCTTCGCTCCTTAAAAGAAGTTATACCCCTCTTTTCCCATCTTGAGGGGGGTATTAAACCTGTAAGAGAATCCCATAGAGCTATCCACGTAACAGATTATAGATTTTCCGTTTTAGAATGAGGAATGGATCACTCATCAATAATTCCTCAGATCGGGGTCTATCAAACGGAACAGTGATTTCTTTTTTTACGATGGCAGGCTTGTCGGAAAGGACAATAATTCGATCAGACAGAAACAGGGCTTCGTCGATATCGTGCGTAATGAACAAAATCGACTTTTTGTACGTTTCCCAAATAGATAAGAGCCACTGCTGCATTTCAAGGCGTGTGAATTCGTCTAACGCTGAAAAAGGTTCGTCCAAACAAATTATAGATTGTGGGGCATTTAAGCTACGGATGAACGAAACGCGTTGCTTCATACCACCGGAAAGCTCATTAGGATAGGCATCTTCGTAACCGGTCAAACCAGCGCTTTTTATGAGTTCTAACGTCTTAGTACGGTCTTGTTTAGTGCCTGCAATTTCCGCACTTAACTCAACATTTTGTAATACAGACCTCCAAGGAAAAAGCGCTGGACTTTGTGGCATATAACTGATATGTCCCCGGGAATTATTCAGAACAGAACCGTCAAGAGAAATCGTGCCAGAGTCAGGTGTGTAAAGCCCACCAATAAGTTGGAAAATCGTACTTTTCCCGCTTCCTGAAGGTCCCACAATAGAGACGAATTCACCTTCTTTCACCGACAATGTAATGTCTTGAAGAACATGGTTTTGGCCGTACGATTTCGATAAGTTTTCAAGAATGAGTTGACCCATCCGATACTTTCCCTCCTTGACTACGCCAACGTAGGGCGATTTTTTCGACAGCTAAAATAATTCCGAAATACGTTAAACTCAAAATCATAATCAGCAAAATGGCAACAAAAACACGGTCTGTTTTGAACGAGGAAGAAGCAAGGGTCATATAGACCCCGATTCCTTTGTTCGCACCGAGCCATTCAGAAATGACAGCACCCATAACGCTGTAGGTTGCTGCGATTTTTAGTCCTGAAAACAGTGAAGGCAATGAATGTGGCCATTGCAATTTCCAGAAAATCTGGCGATTGCTTGCGCCAATCATCTTTAAGTAGTACAACATGTCTCGATCTGTTTGCCTGAATCCATCCAGTGCAGCAATCGTCACTGGGAAAAAACAGACGAGAACGATGACGATGACTTTCGGTAGCATCCCGAACCCGAACCAAATGACGAGAAGGGGAGCGAGTACAATCACCGGAATGTTTTGCGATAAAATCAGGAGTGGATAAAAGGCTTGCTGAAGAAATGGGATCCGAAATAACAGGATGGCTACAACAATTCCTACAGTTATCCCTACAAGATAGCCAGTTGCTGAAAGTGTGATTGTGGACATAATATGAGGCGTATACAATGAATAGCCCGTGAATGCCTCTGCAGCAATTTGGGTAGGTAAAGGAAGAAGCCATGCGGGTATATCAAAAAGTCTAGCAGCACCTTCCCATATAACGAGTAAAAGGATGAGGACCAGAAGCGGCCGCCATCCTTTAGTTATTGACGATTTCATCTGTACTTCTCCGTTAGCTTTTCCATAGAAGCACCTTCAGGATTGCTGTAGATTTTTACTTGGGATATAACACTTGGTGCACCTAATTCCGTCATGCGAGTGTTCATCTTTTCGATGATGCTAAGCAATTTCCCGAGATCGCCTTCCATCGTCGTTTCAAGTGGTGCGACCCGATAAGGAACACCAGATTGTTCAATCACTTCAATCGCAGCATCTACATATGGAATGACATCTTCTCCATTTGGGGTCTTTGGTATTATTTGAATACTAACAAGTGCATTAGCCATTTTCATTTCCTCCTTAGTTTGGTAAAAACTCGTTGGTGAACGCGTCTTTTGCGTTAAATTCACCTTCGAGCAAGCCGTTTTCATCCATCCATTCCGCATAGTTTTCCCATGTTTTCAGCTGTTGTTCACCGAAACGAGGCGCATCGTCTTGGTATTTAGGGGAAAGCCATTGCTGACTTTTCTTGACAAGCTCAGGATCGAGATCAGGGACTGCTTGAATTAGGATTTCTGCAGCTTCTTCAGGATGTTCAATTGCAAACTGATATCCTTTGACTGTGGCAGCAACAAATGCTTTCACTTTCTCAGGATCCTTTGCAATGAGTTTTTCATTTGTAGTAATAATGGGTGTATAGTAATCCAATTTCTCGGAGTAGTCTTTCAAATATTGCATGTTCAGTTTCATTCCACGTTGTTCGGCTTCAATGCCTGTCCAGCCATAGTATACCCAGGCAAGATCGATATCACGTTGAATCGCCGTGAAAAAATCAGAAGAACCCATATTGATATATTTTACTTTACTACTGTCGCCATGATCTTTTTCCATCAGGGATTCAACGACAGCCTTCTCAATAGGAGCACCCCAACCGCCATAATTTTTCCCTTCGAAGTCTTTCGGCGACTCGATGCCTGCCTCTTTTAAGGAAGCAAATCCAGACGTATTGTGTTGGATGATGGCAGCAATTGAAACGATTGGAATCCCTGCTGCACGTGCTTCTGTGAGTGCTTCCTGTGCACCGATTCCAAAATCAGCTTTTCCTGATGCAACGAGCTGATCAGCACCAGCTTCGCCCGGAAGCATGATTTCGACATCCAGTCCTTCCTCTTTAAAGTATCCTTTTTCTTGAGCAACATACAAACCAGTATGATTCGTATTTGGCGTCCAATCGAGCGCGAAATGGACTTTTTGGGTAGCTTCTTTGTCGTCTCCACTTGACGAGTTTGGTTCTTTGTCTGCGCCACAAGCTGTAAGAAGCGATGCAGCAAACAGAACTGTGAGTATTCGTTTCAATGAAATCCCCTCCTGGAGCTTCACACTGCAACAAAAAACGCACACTCCCGTTTTCGGAAGTGCGCGTCACATAATCATTATGGAATGAATATGTTCCCTCCGCTGGCGTTACCCAGATCAGGTTCAAAGGGTCTGCATGTCGCATGCATCTCAACCGGTATCCGGTACCCCTACATATTGTCAGTGATGAAATTGTATTGTGTTCACTTATAACTTTGCCATACTTTTCTGTAAGTAGCAAGTCTCATAGTTTTAGCGTTTTTTACTTTCCGCAATGAATTTAGTCATGATATACTAAGAAAAGGATTTTCTACTCTGATTCATCCAAACAGAAAGTGAGTGGTCACAATGGGCCGTAAGTGGAACAATATTAAAGAGAAGAAAGCGTCAAAAGATGCCAACACGAGCCGGATCTATGCAAAATTCGGTCGCGAAATATATGTAGCAGCAAAGCAAGGGGAGCCGGATCCAGAATCGAACCAAGCTCTTAAAATCGTTTTAGAACGTGCAAAAACATATAGTGTTCCGAAAACAATTATTGAACGTGCAATTGAAAAAGCTAAAGGTGGCGGCGAAGAAAGCTACGATGAGCTTCGCTATGAAGGATTCGGACCAAATGGCTCAATGGTAATCGTTGATGCGTTAACGAACAACGTCAATCGTACGGCTTCAGAAGTACGTGCAGCATTCGGTAAAAACGGAGGTAACATGGGTGTGAGTGGTTCTGTTGCATACATGTTTGACCATACTGCAGTATTTGGAATTGAAGGAAAGTCAGCAGATGACGTTCTTGAATTGATGATGGAACACGACGTGGATGTCAATGACATTAGCGAAGAAGACGGGCAAGTACTAGTTTACGCAGATCCGACAGCATTCCACGAAGTTCAAGAAGCGTTTAAAGCTGAAGGAATCACTGATTTCACAGTCGCTGAACTGACTATGCTTGCACAAAACGATGTTGAACTAGACACAGCATCAGCAGAGCAATTTGAAAAAATGATCGACGCAATCGAAGACTTGGAAGACGTTCAACAAGTCTATCACAACGTAGATCTGGGAGAATAAAACATAATAAAAAGCGACAAGAGCAGTCACACGCTCTTGTCGCTTTTTTGTTGTCACCAATTATTGTTCTTATACTTTTTATAATAATTCACTTGTCTAAGGAACAAATAAAGCTTCCGCTTCAGATGCTTGTCCCCTTTGTAGAACAGTGGATTTACATACTGCTTCTGTTTTAAAAGACGCTTAATATCTCTCTTAACTGCCTTGTTCGTTACAAACTTCTTCAGCACAATCTTAGGAACCACTGTGAACAGAAATGGTTTGTTGAGCAATACAAGTGGCTTTTGCTTGTTATAAATCAAATCATCCACAAAATAACTTGCCATATTATGCCCAAGCGCAGTTGTGTAATAACTAGAACGACCTTGTCGAATATTCACTTCAAATACTTTGAATTTCTTATCACGAGGGTCATATTTCAAGTCGAAGTTCGCGAAGCCTTTATAGCCCACAGCCTCTAAGAAGTTTTTCAACTTGTACATCATTTCTTCGTTGTATCTCGTAATTACTGCTGTGTAGTTACCGATTGCAGTCACAGTATGTTCCTGCAAGACAACTTGCGCAAACGTGACGAGCTGTGTTTTTCCAGCTGAATTTGAATAGATAACTGAATCCCACATATATGTATCATCACCTGGGATGAAATCTTGAATGATCAGCTCTTCGTTATACCCACTTTTCTTCACCTTTTCAATGACCTCGTTTAACTCAACAAGGGAATTCACTTTGTATACTTTTTGCTGTCCGGAAAACTTGTTTTGGTTATAGACAACAGTATCACTTGGCTTTACGATTACAGGATAATTCATGTCTTCCTTGAAAGGTCCATCTATTTTGCAATCGTAGAAGAATGTTAATGGAGTATCAATACCATGTTCTTTGCACAACTTATAAAAGTGGGACTTGATCTGTAAATTGTCCATGAGCTCACGGTCGATATAATTGAAAGTAAAGTGTTCTCTTAGCTGATCAGCATGTTCAATGATGAGTCGGACATACAAATCATTCGTACCAACTAGCAATAGTTCTTGTCCTTCAGCATGATATTTAGAAGCAATTCCAATCAAAATTTCAGCAAACTTATTTTCATCAGATAGCTCTGAATTGAGCTCGATTTTATAGGGAATTGTACTGAGCTGTGTAAATGATAACGGCTCTTTTCCGACCAATA
The DNA here is from genome assembly GCF_000586555.1 of Sporosarcina sp. D27. Lineage (GTDB taxonomy): Bacteria > Bacillota > Bacilli > Bacillales_A > Planococcaceae > Sporosarcina. The sequence goes on along the minus strand of NZ_AZUC01000042.1, from coordinate 13,581 downwards.
CAGGATTGATATGGTAAGCTTCGTGAAAAGAAATCGCCATGTTGTATGCGTTCATATCTGTACCAACTATGATTGGTAAGAATGGAAGTTTTTTTGTGTTCATTGTATCCTCCTAAATCTCGATGGAATTGTCGTTCCTAAAAGTACTAACCTTATATTACATGGAAAACACTTTGGTATACAACAGTTAGCCTATAAGGGAGTGCGCCTGAAAAGGTTTATATTTGGGTGGAAAAAGGAATAGTAAAATAAGAGTTCCGTTTCAAGGAGGAAGTAGCACCATGTTGAAAATTGAAGAAACAAAGATGGATATGAAGCGTGAGGAAGTCATCCAAAGACTAGTGGCGAGAGGTATTTTCAAGATTGAAGGAAAACAGCTCTATGAACTACCATTACTGCTATTAATGAAAGAATATTATAAGCACATATAATGTCAATTGCCGGTTGAGGAAATTACCCTTAGCCGGCTTTGTTATACCACTCTATTAGTGAAGAGAGGAATGGACATGAACGATAGTCAATCAATACGTAGTAAACTCGAATGGGTGAATGAAGCCACCATAACTATGATTCAACGAGCATTGGAAGATGAGACGCTCAGCTCTGAAGAATTGGTATTGTTTTATATGGATCGGATATCCAGAGAAGGACAAATAACTAATGCGATTCTTGAGTTAAATCCCCACGCCCTACAAATCGCTCAGACTCTCGATTATGAAAGAAAGACATCAGGTAAACGTTCTATGCTACATGGTATTCCAATTTTACTGAAAGATAATATCGATACAGGAGACGCCATGCATACGAGTGCAGGCAGTTTAGCATTGGAAAATTACTATGCACCACAGGATGCTTTTCTTGTTAAACAGCTTCGCAATGCTGGAGCCATTCTACTAGGAAAAACCAACATGACAGAGTGGGCAAATTTCATGTCCGCTGATATGCCAAACGGGTGGAGTTCTAGAGGAGGTCAAGTGCTCAACCCTTATGGACAGTTCGAAGTTGGGGGGTCCAGTTCAGGATCTGCAGTAGCCGTTGGGACGAATTTAGCAGTTGCATCGATTGGTACTGAAACAACTGGATCGATTATTCACCCGTCTTCACAAAATGGAATCGTTGGTCTGAAGCCAACGATTGGGGCGATCAGTCGGAGCGGCATCATACCATTATCAGTAACACAGGATACAGCAGGTCCGATGACACGTACCGTAACAGATGCTGCAATCGTTTTTGAGGCCTTACTTGGACAAGATTCAGACGATCCGATAACAATCTACTCACAAAAGTATGATTCCATGAATTATCTTGACTACTTAAAAAAAGAATCACTGCAAGGAATAAGTATTGGTATCGCGAGTTCAGTATTTAGAAACGAAGTATCTCCAGAACGGATGAAATTATTTAAAGAATCATTAAAAACATTAGAACAATTAGGTGCAAAAATCATCCCAGATATCGATCTTGGTACAAAAGAAAGCGATCTAGGCTACAATGTCCTCTTGCATGAGTGTAAAGCAGCACTGAATCATTATTTAGGAAAAACTCCAATAACAAATCCAATTCGATCGATCGCGGATATAATTAGTTTCAACAACAATCATCCCGAACAGACATTACGATATGGACAAGAACTGCTCAAAAAAATAAATGAACGGACCGGTACGCTAATTGAGCAACCTTATATTGAGGCTTTACTGCGGAATCGTCACTTGGCAAGGAAGGTGGCACTAGGAAAAGCCTTAGAACAAAATGGTGTCGATATCTTAGCGTTCCCTCAAGATCATGGCTGCAGTTTTGAAGCGGCTGCTGGTTATCCAGCTATAACAGTGCCCGCAGGAATGACAAGTTCAGGTGAGCCATTCGGTTTAACATTTACAGGACCTGCATATTCTGAACATTCTTTACTTGGGTACGCGTACGCATTTGAACAACAGACGCAAGTACGTCGTGGGTTAACAGTAGCACAGAAGAAATAAGCAAGCAGATAACAAACTGTGGTAAACTGAGAGGAAGAGAGCGAAAGTGGGGATGAAAATGTCCTTTTTAGAAGGAATGAGTCAAGAAGTTAAAGAAAAATGGAAATTTGAAAATGCAATGCCGATACAAGAACAAATGATTCCGGAAATGTTGGCTGGGCGTGATGTTGTTGCGGAATCCCCAACAGGTTCTGGGAAAACGCTTGCTTATGTGCTACCACTACTAGAATTAGTAGATGGTTCAAAACAGCAAACTCAAGTTCTTATCATGACACCATCTCAAGAATTATCCATGCAAATTGTAAATGTAATTCGTGAATGGATTGCTGGGACGCAAATTACAGTTACGCAACTAATTGGTGGTGCAAATATGCAACGCCAAATTGAAAAGTTGAAAAAGAAACCTACTATTGTTGTCGGAACACCAGGACGACTCGTTGAGTTGATCAAGAACAAGAAACTTAAAATGGGAGAAATCCGTCATATTATTCTCGATGAAGGCGATCAGTTGTTGTCTCGTGAAAATCGTGTAGCCGTGAAAAATATGATTGAATCTGCTCATTCTTCGCGTCAAGTAGCTGTTGTGTCAGCAACGATTACAGAAGATATTAAAGATGTTGCAATGCGATTCATGAATGACCCTGTTCGTTTGAAGGTGACTGCAGAGGAAATGCCTGCATCAGGAAAAGTAGTTCACTCTTATGTGAAAACGGAAGTACGGGATAAGACGGATCTGTTACGCGGGTTGTCCCATATCCGGGGTCTCCGAGCATTAGCATTCATTAACAATGTAGATCAGTTACGTATGAAAGAAATGAAACTCCAATATGAAGGTGCACCTGTTGCAGTTCTCTATTCAGACATGAACAAATTCGAGCGTCAAGATACGCTGGATAAGTTCCGGAAAGGCGATATCCGAATCCTCATTGCAACTGACCTAGCAGCACGTGGATTGGACATTGAAGGACTCACACACGTGATTCATGTCAACGTACCGCACACAGTGGAGCAATACGTACACCGATCTGGTAGAACAGGACGTGCAGGGTCTGACGGAGAAGTACTGACATTATTATCCTATCCAGAAGAACGAGATTACCGAAAGCTTGCAAAAGGATATAAGCCAGTTCAAAAAGTATGGCATGGCGGCAAGCTAATTGAAGGGAATTCTAAAACTGTGAGCGGCCAAAAATCTTCAACACCCAAAAAGAAGAAAAAGTAAAAAACGTACGCCATGAGAGCTTCTCGTGGCGTACGTTTTTGCTTAAAGTTCTGTCAAAATAATCGGTTGGTCTTTTGTAACGATAATGGTATGTTCGATTTGAGCTACGAGGGACTTATCAGGTGTGATGAATGTCCACCCGTCTCCTTCTTCGATAATGTGCTCAGCCTTTTCAGAGATAAAAGGCTCCACAGCGATGACCATTCCTTCTTTCATGATGGTAGGTTCCCAAGCATCATAATAATTAAGTACATGCTGTGGTTCCTCATGTAGAGAAGTTCCGATTCCATGACCCGTAAGGTTTTTAATCACTTTTAGTCCATTGTCTTTTGCTTCACGTTCAACGGCTTTACCGATTTGGTTAAGACGTGAACCAGCCTTCACTTTAGTCATCGCCCGATCAAAAGCACTCTTTGCAGTATCGCATAACTTTTGCTTCGCTTCATCAGCTGCTCCAAGAACAAATGAAATGCCTGTATCTGCAAAGTACCCTCCACAAGATCCAGAGACATCGATATTGATAAGATCTCCGTCTTTTAGGATTCGCTTGCCAGGGATTCCGTGAGCAACCTCATGATTGACACTGATGCACGTATATCCAGGGAAATCATATTGATCAATCGGAGCAGAAACCGCTCCTTTTTCCGCGAAAAGTTTTCCGCCAAGTTCATCAAGTTCTTTCGTTGTCATACCAGGGGTAGCTGCTGCTTTCATCTCTTCACGAATTTCCGCTACAATTCTTCCGATTTTTCGCAAGGCAGCAATTTCTTCTTCTGTGTTTGCAATCATGTGAAATCCTTCTTTCTGTACTTTCTTTGTCACTTTTAACTATACCACATTTAAAGAAAACTACCCGAGCAGACAGTTCACTGTTATTTAAATACTTTCACACCTTGTACAACATTCCAGACGAGGACAATCAGAAACAGAAAACTGTACATCATCATAAAAAGAATGGGTGCCGCTCCCCAAAAACCTATGGAATTAGGCGCTGTGAGTAAACTTTGAGAGTGAAGGAAATCCGTTGAAGTTTGACGAAACGAAAAGAATTGAAAAAATGAAATTAAACTAGCTGCAACTAATAAAACTGTTGGAATGAGATGAGAGATAAGAGCTCGTTTTGAATGATGTTTGACATCTCGATTATCAGCAACAATCCAAACGATGAAGGGCAATAACAACGGTGCAAAAAGAACACTAAAATAGCTGAGTGAAGAAAGTAATTTCGAGTTATCCAAAATAATTATTCTCCTTTCTAACAAGTCCGTGTAGGTAGTATTGCCAAACCGACACCCAAAAAGCACAACTAATTTAATTGTTTCTTGAAAAATGGTTATTCCAAAAAAAAGTCGTCTTAGCAACCGATAGTTGCTAAAACGACGTCTCTTCACTATTTTTTGAGGGAGCTGAAGGTGAGAACATGAATATACCTATTATCATAATCACTATTAGGAATAGAGTGGATAAAGTTACGAACAGTTCTTCAAATTGAATATTCATGAGAATACCAAAAAATACCCAAATGAAAATTGTGCTAATGATCCAATCCCGATGGTGATAACTAAAGTGTAGTGCAATGGCTGCAAGTATCGTTAAGTTAATAATCGTCCAGAGAACGGAACTAAGACCTAAACGATTCCATTCATCCCAAACAATTAAATAGTTAGCATTCACAACAAAACTAACGAGTGTCCAGGAAAATAGGAGTGCGACTGGAATGCGATGCCCCCAACTATTTTGCTTTGCTGGATAGGTGCGATACAACGCATAAAGTGAGAGCGCTGCTACTAGTGTAGAGAGACATGCCCATCCGAAATAGCCGAAATGCCAAAATGGAAACCATGCTGAATTTGCCAGACAAGCGATAATGAACAGCACAAACCGTTTTGTGGAAATCGAATCATTGGAATGGAATTTAACAATCCAGTATGCGAGAAATACAAAAATAATGGGTCTTATAAAGAAAGTGAAGTCTGCAGGCATAAGAAGAATAGGTAGTTTATGGGCTATTTCTATTGTAGTCATCCCGTTTAGCAGTGTTGAATTTGAAATAGTAAGTGCTGCTGTTAAAAGAAGAAAGGCAAAAGTTAAAAACATTTTTTTCATGAAAAATCCTCCTTGTACCAGTATACTAGTAAATAGGACGTTGTAAAAAAGTAATTATGAAGTTTTCGCAACAATTCTCTTAAGTGTGCATGTATAGGGCAGTTGTTTAAGGGAAGAACATGGTATACTAAGCAAAATGATTACATAAACATTTATGTACGAAAAGGAAAAAGGAATGGCTAATGCCCGTACAAAAGGTGGAATAGAGTGTGATACTACTTGAAGGAAAAACATGCTATTTACGGATTTTAACTGAAGAAGATGCTGTAATTTTCACAGAATTAGTCTCACGAAACAAAGAGTACTGGACAGTGTTTGAACCACGTCATGATGCCAGTTATTATACTGTACCCATGCAACGGGAAAAAATTCGTGAGTCTCTTTATCAAATGCGTGATCGGCGAGAGTATAATTTCGGTATTTTCGACAGCGAAACTAGCCGGTTAGTTGGACAAATCTCGCTTTACAGCATAAAACGACTACCTTTTTCAAGTGGATTTGTAGGTTACTCGATTGATCATGAGTCAGCGGGAAAAGGGTTGGGAACGGAAGCACTCGAAATGGCAACACAATTTGCATTCGAGACAGTAGGATTACACCGTGTGGAAGCGTATGTATCACCTCGTAATGTCGCATCCATTCGAGTCCTTGAAAAGACGAAGTTTGACCGTGAAGGATTACATCGGAAATTACTTTACATAAATGGTGTTTGGGAAGACCATTATATGTATGCACAACTCGAAGACAATTATTGAAAGGGTAAGACCGCATGGCGATTTTTGAAAAGTCGCTTACGGATATGGTTTTACCAATAAAAAACACATTACCACAAGCTTCTACAAGCTGAATGGCAATGTGTTTTTTGTTGTCTATTTCCCGGGAAATAAAACGGAATTAGTCGTTTTGTACAGTTGTTTCCGAATAACCATCTTCAATGACATCTAGCTTTCCTGTATCGGGGTGCATGACAAGCCCATGTACAGGCACAGTTTTGTCCATCAATGGGTGGTTACGGACAGCATCGACACTCTGTTTAACGCTAGCAGTCACATCTTTGAATCCATGAAGCCAACCTTTAAGGTCAACACCTGAATAGGCAAGAGTTTTGAATAGGTCGCGGTCAATCCCTCTAGCAACCATTTTGTCGACAATTGAATCGGTGTCAATGGAGCTCATACCACAATCGTAATGACCGATAATGTATACTTCATCAGCCTGTAACTCATAAATTGCGATAAGTAGACTACGCATAATACTACCGAATGGGTGAGCAACGAGTGCACCAGCACTTTTAACGATTTTAGCGTCTCCATTTTTCAAGTTCATAGCACTCGGAAGGAGTTCTGTCAGACGAGTGTCCATACAAGTTAAGATAACAATTCGTTTGTTCGGAAATTTTGTTGTAGCAAATTTTTCATACTGATGCTCAGACACGAATTGGTCGTTATGTTCTAAAATTGTTGAAAGAAGTGTCATAAGAATTCCTCCGTTTTATAAGTATATAGAGAAAAAGGGTGCCAAATGGCAACCCTTTTAATATTCTCAAGAATCCTATTTAGGATTACGGTTAATAGGTGACATCTGGCTTTGGGTCGATAACTTCAGAATCGTGAGATACTAAAGAATCATTCATATAATGAATCATGAACATCGCAGCTAAGCCGAAGGTAACTGCAAAACCGACGATAGTAACGATTAGTAAGGCCATTATTAGTCTCCTCTCTATTGATAATCAGTGACTAACACCATTATAACGCATTTATATGAAAAGATTAAGGGCTTACGTGAAACTTGTCTAGAATCTAGTGTTAAAACGCCCAAGTCCCATTTCGGAAGAGGGGTTCAACTGTCCCGTCAGTAAGGACACCGTCAATGTTCATCTCACCGGACCCTATCATGAAGTCCACATGAGTGATACTTTGGTTTAATCCATTTTTCTCGAGTTCCTTACGATCCATTTCTTTACCGCCATCTAAATTGAATGCATAAGCGCTACCAATTGCTAAATGATTAGAAGCATTTTCATCGAAAAGTGTATTGTAGAACAAGAGTCCAGATGCTGAAATAGGAGACTCATGTGGAACAAGTGCAACTTCACCTAAATATTTTGCACCGTCATCCGCTTCAATCATATTTTCTAGCACGTCTTGTCCCTGACCTGCAACGATGTCTGTAATCCTACCATCTTTGAACGTAATCTTGAAGTCATCTATGATTGTTCCACCATAACTTAATGGCTTCGTACTTGAAACGACACCATTCACTCCGGTTTTCAAAGGAGCTGTAAATACTTCTTCAGTAGGCATGTTTGCCATGAACGTAGCGCCATCTGCATTTACACTACCAGCACCACACCAGGTATGTTTTTCCGGCAACTCAATCGTTAGGTCAGTGCCTGGAGCTGTATAATGTAGTTTGTGATAATGTTTGCTATTTAAATAATCCACTTTTTCATGTAGTTTCTGATCATGTTGTTTCCATTCTTCAACTGGATTTGATGTGTTGGCACGCACGGCTTTGAATATGGCGTTCCATAGGGCTGGTATCTGTTCTGCTTCCGGTAAATCAGGGAAGACAAGAGAAGCCCAGTCAGCTGAAGGAGCTGCAATGACTGTCCAGCTGAATTTGTCTGCCTGCATCATTTGACGGAACCCGTCGAGAGCTTGGCCACTCGCTTTTTGCGCATCGCGAATACGTGAAGGATCGACATTTTTGAATAAGTCCGGACTTTGAGAAACGATACTCATAAAGGCGGTTCCTTTTTTCGCAAGTTCCTCGCGCTCTGCAATTTTCCAAGAAGGAAACTCTGTAAAAGAATCTGAAGGTGCTTGTTCGTAGCGAATCCGAGAGATAACATCATCGCTCCAGTCAACAAAGACTTGTCGCGCACCTGCAGCATACGCCTTTTCAACGATGATTCGGACAAACTCCCGAACGTCTGTAGAAGCACTTATAAAGAGGTTTTGATTGGGTTGGATATTCACGCCGACTTTAACGGCAAGTTCTGCATAGTTTTGTAATTGTTGTTCAAATGTATTCAATAGAGTCATGCCCCTTTCTCAATGTAATCTAATAGTACCAATATTGGTTGGAAAAGTGCAAAAAGAAAGTTTTGAATCCGCTTACAACTATTCAGGAAAAGTTTCCTGAGATTTCTCTACCAGATTCTCTAAAGAAAGCTCAAAATCTGACGAAATAAAAAGAAGAATGAAAGACATGGAGGTCTTTGCATGGATTTATCAACGGTATTTGGTTTAATTATCGGTGTCGTAGCAGTATTTGTCGGCATGTTTTTAAAAGGTGCGGCACTCTCAAGCTTGATTAATCCCGCAGCTATCTTAATTATTATCTTTGGTACGATAGCTTCGGTAGTTATCGCATTTCCGATGAATGAAATTAAACGTGTCCCAAAACTTTTTGGGGTGATCTTTAAAGAACAGAAGCTATCTTCGGATGCTAATATTATTCGTATGTTTTCATCTTGGGCTGATGTAGCTCGTAGGGAAGGTTTGCTTTCGCTTGAAGCCCAAACGGATTCAATCGAAGATCCTTTTTTGAAAAATGGATTGGGACTAGCAATTGACGGTCAAAATGCAGATTATATACGAGACGTTCTAGGTGAAGAAGTCGATGCGATGTCTGATAGACACGCGGCAGGTTCACTTATTTTTTCACAAGCCGGTACTTATGCGCCAACGCTTGGTGTACTCGGGGCTGTTATTGGTCTGATTGCTGCACTTGGGGATATGAACGATATTGAAAAACTAGGACATGCCATTTCAGCAGCTTTCATAGCCACTTTGCTAGGTATCTTCACAGGATATGTACTCTGGCACCCATTTGCTAACAAACTAAAGCGTAAATCCGCAGAGGAAGTACGACAGAAGAATATGATGATTGAAGGGATCCTCTCTGTTCTTGAAGGGGAAGCACCACGCGTCATCGAACAAAAGCTATCTTCTTATCTATCTATGGAGGAACGTCGTAAGCTTGCTAACGAAAGCTCGAAAGGCAAGGAGGCGGGGGAAGTTGCCGAAGAAGCGTAAGCGCAAAAGAGATGATGGACACGTCGACGAATCCTGGCTCTTGCCATATTCAGACTTGTTAACGCTGCTACTTGCTTTGTTTATCGTATTGTTTGCTTCCAGTTCTATTGATGAAGCGAAGTTCAGTCAAATCTCATCAGTGTTTAGTGAAGTTTTTGATGGTGGTAAAGGGGTAATGGATAGTTCTTCTCCAACCACTGTTCCTGTACCGCAAGAAGATGCAGGTGCAGGGAATGAAAATTCTTCCTATTTAGAGGACCAGCGATCTCTCGGAGAGATTCAAGAAAATCTAGAGGACTATATAGCTGAAAATGAATTGGAAGGTCAGTTTGATACAAAACTTACTGAAGAGGGATTACTGGTCACAATACGTGACAGCGTTCTGTTCAACACAGGTAGTGCCGAGATTGACACACAATATCGTTCGGTTGCATCTGATATTGCTAAATTACTCGTATTTGAAAAGCCGCGACAAATCGTAATTGCAGGTCATACGGATAACGTGCCGATGGCTAGCGGTCAGTATAAATCGAACTGGGAGCTAAGTGTCATGCGTGCAGTTAATTTCTTATCAATAATTGCTGAAAATGATAAAGTGGACCCAATGGCGTTCAGTGCGAAAGGATATGGAGAATTCCGTCCAATCGCACCGAACGATACAGAAGCGAATCGAGCTAAAAATAGACGGGTTGAAGTCTTAATTCAACCGCTTGTGTTAAAAGACGGTACTGCATTCGAATAATACACAAATAAACAGCGACTCCCATTAACTAGGGAGTCGCTGTTTTTGTTATATGCCTTTTAGGGGTTATCCGCGAAGCGAACCGAGTTCTGCAACAATGGCTTGCATTTCGTTCGGTGTAATCGTTTCACGTTTCATCACCATTTCGTAAATGTAATGAAGATCTTCATACTTTGATGTACTGAAGTTCTCGGACTTCATCGCATCTACATTTACCATACGAAGCTTATCTTTAATTTGATTAATCATGTACGATACATTTTCAGAAGTTGGTTGAGTTAAGTCCATAGTTTTTTCCGCCTTTCGCTTTCTAAGGACTCAATCATTCCATTATTTCAAGTCACTGTCAACCTGCATAGTTTGTTTTTGTTTCTTTTCTTCCTGGATTTTTGCCTGGAAACGTTTAGACTCCATTACAATGACACCAGACAAGCCAAGAAGACCAATAAGGTTTGGTATTGCCATTAGACCGTTAAGAACATCTGCAAGCGACCAAACTACGTCTAGAGAAGCGGTAGCTCCAACGAAGATGAACAGTACGAAAACGATTCGATAAGCGAATGAAGCTTTTGGATTCGGGAATAAGTATTGGAAACACTTTTCTCCATAATAACTCCAACCTAGAATGGTTGAGGAGGCAAAAAAGATGAGTCCAATTGTAACAATTATTGGTCCAGCTCCACCTAGGAACTCACCGAAAGCTGCACCCGTTAACGCGCCTTTGTCGATGCCTTTGTTCCATTGACCAGACATAACAATAGTCACGCCGGTGATTGAACAGATAATCAATGTATCAAAGAGTACTTGAGTCATGGAAATAAGCGCTTGGCGTCCAGGCATGTCTGTCTTTGCTGCAGCTGCAGCAATTGGCGCAGATCCAAGTCCAGCTTCGTTTGAGAAAAGTCCACGCGCCACTCCAAAACGAATAACTGTACCAATTGCTCCACCTGCAATTGCTTGACCAGAAAATGCATCGCTGAAAATCAATCCAAATGCAGCCGGTACCAAATCAAAGTTTAAGATAATAATAATTGCTCCTGCAATGAAATAGAAGAGGGCCATAATCGGAACAAAGAATGCTGTAACTTTTCCGATTGACTTAATGCCGCCTAAAATTACAAGGGCTCCAAAAATGACTAGAGCAATTCCTGTTACCCAAAATGGTACGTTAAACGCATTATTCATAGCATCTGCAATGGCTTTGGATTGAGTTCCATTACCAATTCCGAATGCTGCGAATGCTCCGAAGATGGCGAACAAAATGCCTAGCCACTTTTGTTTTAGACCATGCTCTAAGTAATACATCGGTCCACCAGCCATTTGTCCATTTGCATCTTTCACACGGTATTTAACTGCGAGAACCGCTTCTCCATATTTTGTTGCCATTCCGAAAAGTCCCGCAACCCACATCCAGAAGATGGCTCCTGGTCCACCAGTTGCGACAGCACTAGCAACCCCTACGATGTTCCCTACACCGACAGTTGCAGCCATGGCCGTCATTAACGCCTGGAATTGAGAGATGTCGCCATCTGCTTTTTTATCATGATTTCTAGAGAACACTTGCTTTAGAGAATACGGCAATAATCGTAGCTGAATGAATGAGAGTCTTAAGGTTAAAAATATCCCCGTTCCCACTAGTAAAATTAGTAGCGGCGGCCCCCAAATGATGTCGCTTAATTTACCTAGAAATGCCTGTACTTGTTCCATCCCAATTCCCCCCTTGTTGTTTGAACAACTATATGTTTATAAATACGAAGAAAAAAGTCCACACCCCCCTTTGTGAATAGAAAATTCTAACTAATGTAACTAATTACTGTTATTAAGTACTAATATTGCGAAACTTCAGTGCATCCGTCAAGTACTTTTTTAAAATGCGGACTGATTTGTTTGTTTTTTACTTCGTGGGGTATAATACGGTAAGCAATTAAGTAATCTATTTGGAGGTATTTTATATGGGGAATAGTAAGCTTGGTAAATTTATCTTGTTAGGTGCTTTACTTGGAGGGGCAGTTGCTTTACTCGATCGTTCGACACGTAATTCTGTAATGGGAACTTCGAAAAAGGCGGCAAATGAAATTTCGTTCTATGCCAAGAATCCGGAAACTTTGAAACAAAAATTGGTGGAACAGAAAGACAAATTTCAAGCTGCCTATGAACAATTATCTGGAGATGTGTCTTATATTAAGGAACAAGTAGAAGAACTTAAGGCATTGACGCCACAAGTGAAAGAGTTGGTAACAGATACTAAGGAAACATTTGTCGATTCAAAAGAAGAGTACGAAACCATATTGAAGGAGTCACCATCTACTACCTCATAAACCGCGAAGCGAAAAGGAGGGATAAGCTTTGAAGAAAGACAAAAACAACCAGTTGTCCGATGGGTCGCCTTCACTCAAAAAGGCCCATCAGGACAAACCGTACATAAACGAACTCTCACACCGATCTAATGATGATAGAAACAAATTTTCGGATTCTAAAATAGGCGGTTTTGTATCAGATGTACAAAAAGGAGACCTACATACATTTGATGTGACAACGAAAGATGGGTTTTTGAAAGAATTGATCTTGCGTATTAAAACAGTCGATGTATCCGGGCTTGGTGCTGAACTCTCTTATTTTTTCTTATTTTCAATGTTTCCTTTGCTTATTTTCTTTTTCACGTTGTTGCCATATTTAAATCTTGACCAGGCACAAGTCATTTTGTTCATTAAAGATTATGCACCGGCAGAAGTGGCAACCATGATTAGCGATATTTTAGAGCAAGTGTTGGCTAACAAAAATGGCGGCTTGCTGTCCATTGGGATTTTGGGAACACTTTGGTCTGCATCCAAAGGGATGAATGCATTAACGAAAGCGCTAAATCGCTCTTACTTTAAAGAAGACTCACGCTCGTTTGTTGTCCAGCGTGGAATGTCTATTGTATTTACTGTTATGCTTGTACTTGTAGTGGTAGTAGCACTCGGTTTACCTGTCTTTGGAGAACAGATCGGTTCAGTTATCTTTTCTTATTTAGGATTTGAAGATGGATTCGGTACATTGTTTAATCAGTTGCGATTCATATTACCACCTATTCTCATTGCAGTCGTTTTCACACTTATTTATTGGTTAGTGCCTGATGTGAAACTTCCATTTAAAACAGCACTTCCGGGAGCTTTGTTTGCAACGATAGGTTGGATTATTACTACTCTCGGATTCTCATTTTATGTTTCCAATTTTGGAAGCTATGCGAATACGTATGGCAGTATAGGAACCATCATAATACTTATGCTATGGCTCTATTTCTCAGCAATCATTCTTATGATTGGCGGGCAAATCAATGCAGTCATGAAAGAACGGGCAGAACGAATACGAGAATTAAAAAGCAATGCCACGGTATAAGCCGTAGCATTGCTTCAGACTATAGACAAACTCCATAAATCATGGGGGTCGCCTACAGTCTTTTTTCTTTTGCAATAGGATTAACTATGTAAAGTTGATTTTCGCTGCGAG
>NZ_AZUC01000040.1 GCF_000586555.1 Sporosarcina sp. D27 | reverse complement strand
ACACACCTTGGTATAAATCAAGAAGGTGTTGGACACGCAGGACATGACTTTAACGAAACAAGTTCAGAGTCGACGCCGCAAGTAAATGCGATTGACGGAATTAATATGAGAGATAAAGGATTTGAAGATGCACGTCGTTCGGGTGTAACGACTGTTCAGATCATGCCAGGAAGTGCGAATGTGATTGGTGGTGAAATGGTTGTCGTTAAAACGTACGGCACTACGAATAGTGTCCGACTCGGTTGATTGT
>NZ_AZUC01000039.1 GCF_000586555.1 Sporosarcina sp. D27 | reverse complement strand
TATCCAGTTTTCAATGAACAAGTTTGAAGTTCTCATTTAAAACGGTAAGAACCGTTTTGAATGAACCTTCAAAACTGAACGCAAAATGTCAACGTATGAACCAGAGGTTCATTTCCGAATGTACAGCTTCATCATCACGAGGATGTTCCACTGACATATATCCTTAGAAAGGAGGTGATCCAGCCGCACCTTCCGATACG
>NZ_AZUC01000038.1 GCF_000586555.1 Sporosarcina sp. D27 | reverse complement strand
GGCTTCCCCCTGTGAGAGTAGGACGTTGCCAGGCAGATAAAGTCATTCTGTTGTAGAATGGCTTTTTCTTTTCTAAAAGATCATAATTACTTGTGAACAATAATATTCCCTTGGAAATACAGGTAAATAATTGTTGCCAAATGAGTGATTGTGTGGTATTATTATCAATGTTGCTCTTTCGAAAAGCTTTCGTAGAGCGGTTACGATAATT
>NZ_AZUC01000037.1 GCF_000586555.1 Sporosarcina sp. D27 | reverse complement strand
CGAGATTTATGAGTGTTCTCCATACTTTATGAGCACTTTCCATGCTTTATGATCACTTCCCCAAGTTTATGAGCACTTTTCATGCTTTATGATCACTTCCCCAAGTTTATGAGCACTTTTCATGCTTTATGATCACTTTCCCCCGCTTATGAGCGTTTTCCATGTTTTATGAGCACTTCCCTGCGTTTATGAGCACTTTCCTGAGTTGATGAGCGTTTTCCATGTTTTA
>NZ_AZUC01000036.1 GCF_000586555.1 Sporosarcina sp. D27 | reverse complement strand
GGGAAGTGCTCGTAAAGCTGGAGAAGTGATCATAACCCCAGGAAAGTGCTCATAAAACTGGAAAAGTGATCATAACCCCAGGGAAGTGCTCATAAAACTTGAAAAGTGATCATACCCCCAGGAAAGTGCTCATAAAACTAGAAAAGTGATCATAACCCCAGGGAAGTGCTCATAAAACATGAAAAGTGATCATAACCCCAGAAAAGTGCTCATAA
>NZ_AZUC01000035.1 GCF_000586555.1 Sporosarcina sp. D27 | reverse complement strand
TGCTCTCAGCCAATCGAACGGCGAAGAGTTCGATTTGCCGTATTTTAGCGAACTTTGCTGAAATTAAGGCAGCACTCATCTCCCTCGCTTTGCTCAGTCCAGGGTCTTCGAAAACACGTGCTCCTAACGCTTCGCTTTTACTCGCAAAAGCTGTTCTTCGTCACAGCTTTCGCTGATCCCTCTGGAGTCGCCGCTCTCCGCTACAATCAACGGTATCTCCCAACAATCAAATGAGGTAATGGGAATGATGATGAAGAATCAA
>NZ_AZUC01000034.1 GCF_000586555.1 Sporosarcina sp. D27 | reverse complement strand
TTGTGATCATAAAACTTGGATTCCGCTCATAAACTTAGATTTGTGCTCATAAATCTTGGATTCCGCTCATAAACTTAGATTTGTGCTCATAAATCTCGAATTCCGCTCATAAACCTGGATTTGTGATCATAAGTCACGGATTTCGCTCATAAACTTAGATTTGTGATCATAAAACTTGGATTCCGCTCATAAACTTAGATTTGTGCTCATAAATCTTGGATTCCGC
>NZ_AZUC01000033.1 GCF_000586555.1 Sporosarcina sp. D27 | reverse complement strand
CCGAAAGTAGCGAGTTATGAGCACATATTGAGTTTTATGATCACTTTCCATGGTTTATGAGCACATATTGAGTTTTATGATCACTTTCCATGGTTTATGAGCACATATTGAGTTTTATGATCACTTTCCATGGTTTATGAGCACATATTGAGTTTTATGATCACTTTCCATGGTTTATGAGCACATATTGAGTTTTATGATCATTTTCCATGGTTTATGATCACATTTAGAGTTTTATGATCATTTTCCATGGTTTATGATCACATTTAGAGTTTTATGATCATTTTCATTGGCTTATGATCACATTTAGAGTT
>NZ_AZUC01000032.1 GCF_000586555.1 Sporosarcina sp. D27 | reverse complement strand
GGAAAGTGCTCATAAACGCAGGGAAGTGCTCATAAAACATGGAAAACGCTCATAAGCGGGGGGAAGTGCTCATAAAACATGGAAAACGCTCATAAGCGGGGGAAAGTGATCATAAAGCATGAAAAGTGCTCATAAACTTGGGGAAGTGATCATAAAGCATGAAAAGTGCTCATAAACTTGGGGAAGTGATCATAAAGCATGGAAAGTGCTCATAAAGTATGGAGAACACTCATAAATCTCG
>NZ_AZUC01000031.1 GCF_000586555.1 Sporosarcina sp. D27 | reverse complement strand
TTATGAGCACTTTTCTGGGGTTATGATCACTTTTCATGTTTTATGAGCACTTCCCTGGGGTTATGATCACTTTTCTAGTTTTATGAGCACTTTCCTGGGGGTATGATCACTTTTCATGTTTTATGAGCACTTCCCTGGGATTATGATCATTTTTCCAGTTTTATGAGCACTTTCCTGGGGTTATGATCACTTTTCTAGCTTTATGAGCACTTTCCTGGGGTTATGATCACTTTTCTAGCTTTATGAGCACTTGC
>NZ_AZUC01000030.1 GCF_000586555.1 Sporosarcina sp. D27 | reverse complement strand
TTATGAGCACTTTTCTGGGGTTATGATCACTTTTCATGTTTTATGAGCACTTCCCTGGGGTTATGATCACTTTTCTAGTTTTATGAGCACTTTCCTGGGGGTATGATCACTTTTCATGTTTTATGAGCACTTCCCTGGGATTATGATCATTTTTCCAGTTTTATGAGCACTTTCCTGGGGTTATGATCACTTTTCTAGTTTTATGAGCACTTTCCTGGGGTTATGATCACTTTTCTAGTTTTACG
>NZ_AZUC01000029.1 GCF_000586555.1 Sporosarcina sp. D27 | reverse complement strand
AAGGTTCATAGTGTTTCTGTTGTTTTCAGCAACTCTTACAGTATAACATTCTGTAATCATCTTGTCAACAACTTTATTTAAGTTTTAATTATCGTAACCGCTCTACGAAAGCTTTTCGAAAGAGCAACATTGATAATAATACCACACAATCACTCATTTGGCAACAATTATTTACCTGTATTTCCAAGGGAATATTATTGTTCACAAGTAATTATGATCTTTTAGAAAAGAAAAAGCCATTCTACAACAGAATGACTTTATCTGCCTGGCAACGTCCTACTCTCACAGGGGGAAGCCCCCTACTACCATCGGCGCTGAAGAACTTAACTTCCGTGTTCGGTATGGGAACG
>NZ_AZUC01000028.1 GCF_000586555.1 Sporosarcina sp. D27 | reverse complement strand
GGAAAGTGATCATAAAGCATGGAAAACGCTCATAAGCGGGGGTAAGTGATCATAAAACATGGAAAACGCTCATCAACTCAGGAAAGTGCTCATAAACGCAGGGAAGTGCTCATAAAACATGGAAAACGCTCATAAGCGGGGGGAAGTGCTCATAAAACATGGAAAACGCTCATAAGCGGGGGAAAGTGATCATAAAGCATGAAAAGTGCTCATAAACTTGGGGAAGTGATCATAAAGCATGGAAAGTGCTCATAAAGTATGGAGAACACTCATAAATCTCG
>NZ_AZUC01000027.1 GCF_000586555.1 Sporosarcina sp. D27 | reverse complement strand
TATCCAGTTTTCAATGAACAAAAATACTCCTCTACGGAGTAATATGGTGGAGCCTAGCGGGATCGAACCGCTGACCTCCTGCGTGCAAGGCAGGCGCTCTCCCAGCTGAGCTAAGGCCCCGGGAATAAAAAAATGGTGGGCCTAAGTGGACTCGAACCACCGACCTCACGCTTATCAGGCGTGCGCTCTAACCAGCTGAGCTATAGGCCCATTCTATAATATAATCAATATATACAAAATGAACCTTCAAAACTGAAC
>NZ_AZUC01000026.1 GCF_000586555.1 Sporosarcina sp. D27 | reverse complement strand
TGGTATTTTGTCAATAAACGTACACTGAAAAATGCTCGGTTTTATATCAGGAATACTACCGCGCTCCGCTTGGTGGGACGGTGAAGAAGAAACATTCCGTTGGAATATTTATCCTTCACCGTCTAAGTGGTCAGGAAATGAGCGCTTCTTTATTTCTCTTGATGAGTTGTTCCTCAAACTTCATCGGGGATTGGTAGCCTAATCTAGAATGTCGTCGTGTTGTATTGTAGAAGTCATCAATATAACTAGGGATTTCTTTTAACGCCTGTTCGCGGGTCACTGTACCCCAGCGATAGATCAGCTCTTTTTTGATGGTGGCATGAAAAGATTCAATGCATGCGTTATCATAGGGGTTCGCTGTCCTGCTCATACTAATCTCCACGTCATGTTCTTTAAGAAGGCTAATATATTCTTTTGAACAATATTGGCTGCCCCGATCAGAATGATGAAGAAACCCATTCTCTGGTTGACGCAAAAGAAGTGCTTTCTTCAACGCTGAGGAGACCAGCTCTACTCCCATTGAGACACCTAGGGTGTATCCGACAATACGTCTTGAGCACAAGTCCATTACACTCGCTAAGTAGACCCACCCATCTAATGTGTTGACATAGGTAATGTCAGTCACCCATACAGTGTTCAACTCTTCTACATCGAACTGACGATTTAGCAGGTTTGGATAAATTGGTTTGTCATGATCGGAATTGGTAGTGGTGACAAATTTCTTTTTAAATTGTGCGGTCAATCCCAGTTCTCTCATTAGCGTAGCTACGAAGCTTTCACTTACTTGATAGCCAATTTCTTTAAGATCCTTATGAATCCTCGGACTACCGCAGACCCCATGTCCAAGGTGGAAAAATAGGAAGACGTCCTGCTTAATCGCTTCTCGGTTTTCGTGTCTCCGTTGCCATTCAATGGTTAGTGGTCGGTGTTTCCACTCATAGTAGCCACTTCTTGATACATCCAGAATCTTGCACATCTTCGCCACACTGTACTCTTTTGAATGTTCCTGAATGAATTGGTACCTTATGACTGGTTTTTCGCGAAGACATGCATAGCCTTTTTTAAAATCTCATTTTCTTCTCGAAGGTTCTCCATCTCTTTTTCAGCAGCGCGGAGTTGCTTTTCTAAATCTCCAGGAGTTGATATTCCTTCACCTGATTTCTTTTCTTTCAATTCTTTGCGATATCTGGATACCCATCTTCTAATGGTCCCCTCGGCCACGCCTGTTTCATAGGAGAGTTGAGTCATCTTTCGGCCTTCTTCTACCACAAGACGGCAAATATATAACTTGAATGCAGGAGATTGGTGTTTAGCCACTTCATACACGTCCTTTTCATTAGTAATTAGAATATAACAATAATGAGCGGTTGTGTGTACGTTTTTTATAATAGCCCCAGACTTTCCCGATTTATGATCATTTTTCTAGGGTTATGATCAATTACCAACGCTTATGAT
>NZ_AZUC01000025.1 GCF_000586555.1 Sporosarcina sp. D27 | reverse complement strand
TTCATTCAGCGATGAATGAAAAGAAAGAACAAAAGAATCGCTGTTCGGCTCACTACGAATAGTGTCCGACTCGGTTGATTGTCTTGATTTGTTGCTTCAATGTTGTTTTATCCAGTTTTCAATGAACAAGTTTGAAGTTCTCATTTAAAACGGTAAGAACCGTTTTGAATGAACCTTCAAAACTGAACGCAAAATGTCAACGTATGAACCAGAGGTTCATTTCC
>NZ_AZUC01000024.1 GCF_000586555.1 Sporosarcina sp. D27 | reverse complement strand
CACTACGAATAGTGTCCGACTTGGTTGATTGTCTTGATTTGTTGCTTCAATGTCGTTTTATCTAGTTTTCAATGAACAATTTTTGGTGGAGCCTAGCGGGATCGAACCGCTGACCTCCTGCGTGCAAGGCAGGCGCTCTCCCAGCTGAGCTAAGGCCCCAAAACGAAATATAGATGGTGGGCCTAAGTGGACTCGAACCACCGACCTCACGCTTATCAGGCGTGCGCTCTAACCAGCTGAGCTATAGGCCCATCTTTTTATTTAATGAAGGAAATATTCAACATAACCCTTCAAAACTGAACGCAAAA
>NZ_AZUC01000023.1 GCF_000586555.1 Sporosarcina sp. D27 | reverse complement strand
CTATGCAGAGTTGATTTTCGCTGCGAGCGGCCGCTTTCCGAGGGGCTTGCTCTCAGCCGCTTCCCTCGCTTTGCTCAGTCCAGGGTCTTCCAAAACACGTGCTCCTAGCGCTTCGCTTTTACTCGCAAAAGCTGTTCTTCGTCACAGCTTTCGCTGATCCCTCCGAAGTCGCCGCTCTCCGCTACAATCAATAGGATGTCCCAATTATCAAATGAGGTAATGGAAATGATGATGAAGAATCAAATCAAACAACGGGAACAGCCGGAGATGCTTTCAATCTAACAGTTAGTTCGGCAAGACCATCTAGTCCGTAAATTAGAGGCAGCAATTGATTTTCACTTCATTTATCGATTGGTTGCAGATCTATATCCCATATTC
>NZ_AZUC01000022.1 GCF_000586555.1 Sporosarcina sp. D27 | reverse complement strand
CTTTCATTCAGCGATGAATGAGAAGAAAGAACAAAAGAATCGCTGTTCGGCTCACTACGAATAGTGTCCGACTCGGTTGATTGTCTTGATTTGTTGCTTCAATGTTGTTTTATCCAGTTTTCAATGAACAAGTTTGAAGAGTATTTAGCACGCAATAAAAAACGCAGCTATATAAACCTTCAAAACTGAACGCAAAATGTCAACGTATGAACCAAAGGTTCATTTCCGAATGTGCA
>NZ_AZUC01000021.1 GCF_000586555.1 Sporosarcina sp. D27 | reverse complement strand
TTCATTCAGCGATGAATGAAAAGAAAGAACAAAAGAATCGCTGTTCGGCTCACTACGAATAGTGTCCGACTCGGTTGATTGTCTTGATTTGTTGCTTCAATGTTGTTTTATCCAGTTTTCAATGAACAAGTTTGAAGTTCTCATTTAAAACGGTAAGAACCGTTTTGAATGAACCTTCAAAACTGAACGCAAAATGTCAACGTATGAACCAGAGGTTCATTTCCGAATGTACAGCTTCATCATCACGAGGATGTTCCACTGACATATA
>NZ_AZUC01000020.1 GCF_000586555.1 Sporosarcina sp. D27 | reverse complement strand
GAAACCGTGATTTATGAGCACACTCCCTAGTTTATGAGCGGAATCAAATGGGTTATGAGCACAAACAAAGATTTACGATTCCCCAACTCCCCTAGAGATTCCCTACATCTCCTAATGGGTACAATAAATTAAATGAGGTGAAATCATGGAACCTGTAACAATATTAGAAGTGGAAAAAGGATTACATGAAATCCCATTTGAAACAGCGTTATTTGGGATGGGATGCTTTTGGGGACCTGAAGCTAGGTTTGGAGGCATTCCAGGTGTACTCAGAACCCGTGTTGGATATGCCGGGGGCACGACTCAAAATCCGACGTATCGGAAAATGGGCGATCATACGGAAACGCTGGAAGTGGATTTTGATCCAACACTAGTCTCCTATGAAAAGTTGCTGAGTGTATTCTGGAATAATCATTATCCGAATCGCGACGCTTATAAAGGACGACAGTATTTGTCGATCCTCCGGTACCGAAGTGAAGAGCAACGTCTTGACATCGAGCGCGTCAAAAAGGAAATGGAAGCCGTTTTAGGAGAAGGAATTGAAACAGAAATTGCTCCGTTCGAATCGTTTACTCTTGCAGAAACACGTCATCAAAAATACTATCTTAAACGCTATCCAAAGGCACTTGAACAAGTCGAAGTTTTGTATCCTATCCCAGAAATGCTAGTTGACTCAGCGTTCGCAGCACGCCTTAATGCGTTTGTGAAAGGTTTTGGCACTCGTCAAGAACTGATTACAGAAATCACGAGGTGGCCAATCACCAGTGATGCTCAGCATGTATTAGCCGACACACTTCAGACTATGAAATGGTAGCAAACAATCACTAAAAAAGTAGCAGCTTCCAAAAAAACAGGAAGTCTGCTACTTTCTTGTTTTCAAATTGAGAAACTCTTCATTTATCAAATGAATGATTAAAAAGTATATGAGTGGTAATACTTACAAACAGCGTCGAAAGATTGATAAAAGCGGCGCGGATTTTTAATCATTAAAGGAGGAACTCATTTGAAAAAGTTTGTACAAGCAATTGTTTTCCTGTTGGCAATTGTACTGCTAGCCGCACCTGTTGTTGCCGAGTCGAACGAGTCAGATTCAGTAGATGAATCTGAAGTTACTGAAGGACGGGATGTCTATCCATTCCAACCTGCAGTTGGATCAGAACTTATTGCAGATAACCCGCTGTTAGAAGAGGAACCTTCTCTTACGTACAAAGTGCAACCTGGAGATAACTTATACAGAATTGCGTTAGCTCACTCTGTTCCCTTGCAATCATTAATAGAATGGAATGGGTTGTCAAGCGAACTCATACACCCGGGAGATGTATTGAATGTCTCTCTAGACGCACCAGGTTCAACAACGAATATGAAAAAGATGAAAAAGGCTATAGCGGCAGCACCGGTAACGAAACAAGAGTCGAATGCTCCACCTACGTCTAAGCATACAGTTTCAACAAAAACTGCATCTGCTCCTGCAACGGTACCTGCTTCAGCACAGAGCGGAAGAGAGCTTACCATGACCGCAACCGCATATACTGCATATTGCAACGGCTGTTCCGGTACGACTAAGATCGGCATTAACTTGCGTGCGAATCCAAACCAAAAAGTAATTGCAGTAGACCCTTCTGTCATTCCACTCGGCTCTCGGGTTTGGGTAGAAGGATATGGTGAGGCGATTGCTGGGGATACTGGTGGCGCGATTAAAGGACATAAAATCGATGTGTTTATCCCTGGTTTAGATTCAGCCATGGCTTGGGGAGTTAAAAAAGTTAGAGTCAAAGTTCTAAATTAAGTACTAGTCCGGAGAGGAGACTCTCCGGTTTTTTCTGCAAAATATTTGATTCTGATGTAAGATGGATAGGGGAGAAGTGTGTACATATTAGTAAGAGACAGGAGTAGAACAAACAATGATAGATTGGAATAAGGATCTCAATATTTACTTAATGGATAATATAAAAACAATAACTGATGAATGGCTTGCACTTCGTGATTCTGGTCAGCAGTCTATCTACTCAAGAGATGCAGGTGCAGCCACTGAACAAACGTTGAGAGAGCAAAATAATTTAACGAACAGAACGATTGCTAGCAGTTTGCTCGGTCCCAGTGGGAACTTTGAAGCGCAAAAAGCTGAATGGGCAGAATTGATTGCGAAGAGCCGTATTGCATCAAATACCTCAATATCTGAAGTGGTAGACGCCATTAGTCGTGTACGAAAAGTATTTTGGCGACAGGTGGAACGATTTGTCGGACAGCAAACTGAAACAGTTCCTGTGGCGGTTGTCTTGCAGTGGGGAGAGACAATCCATTTAGCGTTTGACGAATTACTGACAGCCTTCTCTGACATGTACTTCATCTTAATGACGACACGTTTAAATGCCCAACAAAGTCTGATCGACGAGTTGAGTTCTCCTATTATTAAAATTAACGAGAATATCGGAATTTTACCATTGGTAGGAGATATAGATACGGAACGAGCAAAGGCAATTTTGGAAGTCGTTCCTGCTAAATGTATGGAATCAGATATATTAAAGTTATTTATCGACTTATCTGGTGTTTCGATTATCGATACAATGGTTGCCAATCAAATTTATGAAGTCATACAAGTTCTTAACTTGCTTGGTGTTAAATCGACAATTACTGGAATTCGTCCTGAAATCGCACAGACATCCATACAATTAGGTTTGGATTTCTCAACGATTGAAACACATAGTTCGTTACAACAAGCTTTAAAAGACAAATATATTGTGAAGAAAGTGGACTGAAGCATTAAAGGCATGTGCTTGAATTGTGCAAGATTATTTTCAGTTCATGTTCGCTAGGAGGAATGGAAATGTCCAATAAAAAAATCGTATTTTTTGATTTGGATGGTACTTTAATGAGTCATGACAAAACCATCTTGCCGTCAACAAAAGAAGCATTGCATGCACTTCGTGAAAAAGGGATTATTACCGTCATTTGTACTGGGCGCGCCCCAAGAATGTTCCAGGAACTACTGACCGAATTAGAATTCGACTCGTATGTTTCTATGAATGGCCAACATGTGGTCTATGAAAGTAACGAATTATTTTCCAATCCGATGAACACAGAAATTCTGACAGAACTTAGTGCGCTAGCGAAAGAAAATGGACATGGCATTACATACTCCAATTCGGAAGTATTCGCTGCAAATGCAGCTGAGCATCCACTCGTTGCTGGAAGTCTAGGTCGACTGAAGCTAAAGTATCCTGAAGTGGATGCAGAAATCTTCGCTCATTCACCTGTTCACCAAATTCAGTTATACGGCAATATGGACGATATGCAGTCTTACAAAGATCGCTATCAAGAGGATTATGTCTTTATTCACTGGGATGAAAATGCGGTGGACATGTTGCCAAAAGGCGCATCAAAAGCAGTTGGTATTCGTAAATTGATGGAACATCTTGATATTCCTGTTGAAAACAGCTACGCATTCGGGGATGGACCGAATGATTTTGAAATGATTGAATTCGTGGGCACAGGAATCGCGATGGGGAATGCGATTCCAGAGTTAAAGGAAAAGGCAGATCTTGTAACTGATACATGTTCAAACGACGGCATATTAAAAGGCTTACTTGCTTGTGGATTGTTAGAAGAAGCGGAAGTGTCTTTGCATAACAATCACTAATAGCTTTATATAATCTAACTCATTAATCCTGGTGATTAATGCCAATAGGAAATACACCTGCTATTGTTCTACAAAGATAGCAGGTTTTTTGCGTTCACTTAAAACTACATTTAGATTCTTTGTAGTTAACTCTAAGTAACTCATCCAGTGAATTAAGACTCATAACTCTTGATACTTGACGAATTGGATTTGCACCATAAGTTCCAAAAATAAGTGGTTTTCAAAAATAGTTTGACATTCAACAGTGAGAATGGTTATCATTGAAAATGAAATTCATTCTCAATTAAAATTTCGAGAGAATGGAATAACCTTGTACTACTACATATTTAGGGGGAACTAAATTGAGAAAGATCTTAACTGGATTATCAATTGGGATGCTTGCAGTCTTAACTGCATGTGGACCAACAGAGAAAGAAGAAGTTCAAAAAGAAAAAGCAGTAACGAGTGACACTGAGCAAGTAGAGAAGGCGGATGCGAAAACGGCTGACGGTGTAGCTGAAAAGGAACTTAAAGATACACTGGCCGAGTTCCCGGAAGGTACACCTGAACGGATTATTACGACATCTGTACCATTAGCAGAAATGCTTGATTTACTTAATGTAACACCGGTTGGAGTGCCAACTTCAACAAACCCACTTCCGGCGAACTTTGAAAAGATTGATCAAATCGGATCTCCTATGCAGCCGGATCTTGAAGTGGTTACGAGTTTGACACCGGATTTAATCTTAGGGGCAGAGTCATTGCGTAGCACGTTAGATAAAAGCTTGGAAGGCATGAATCTACCAACAGCTTATCTTCCAACAGATTCGTTCGATGATTTGAAACTCAGTTTCAAAGCACTAGGAACATACTTTGATAAGACAGATGAAATGGACAAAGTCCTTAACCAATTAGTATCTAAAGAGAACGAATTAGTAGAGCAAGGAAAAGGCAAAGACCTGCCGAGTGTATTGCTTGTTATTGGTACGGCTGATTCGTTCATGGTTATGAATGATGAATCATATGTTGGAAGCTTAGTGAAAAAATTGGGTGCAGACAATATCGCGACTTCGGTCTTGAAAGTGAAAGATCGCTATTCCCCAATAAATATGGAAGACGTCGTTGTGGCGGATCCCGACATCATCCTCGTACTAGCTTCAGGAGATCATGGTGCTTCTGAAGACGCGTTCAAAAAAGAAGTAGAGAGCAATGATACATGGACTAAGCTTTCTGCTTATCAGAACGACAAAATTGAAGTATTGGACTACGGAGTATTTGGTGTCACATCGATTAAAAATGCAGAAAAGGCGCTTACCGATATTTCAACTTATTTTTATGAATGAAGAGAGGCGAGCGTTGCATGACTAAATCTCGAAGCGGACTCATTGTTGTCATTACGTTTCTTCTAGCAATTGCGGCAGCGGTGATCGCGATCGGATTAGGAAGTATTCGAATCTCAGTACCTGATATTTTAGAGACACTCTTTCACTCAACGGCTGATAACGTAAACGACACGATTATTTTCAACATTAGATTGCCACGTGTGATTTTGGCATTGATTATCGGGGCGAATATCGCAATTTCCGGCGCAATCTTGCAAGCTGTTATGGGGAATCCACTTGCAGATCCAGGTCTTACAGGAGTTACAAGTGGAGCGGCGGTTTTTGTCCTAGTCATTATGTTGGCGAAACCTGAGTACACCCAGTTCATGCCTCTTGCTGCACTTATTGGCGGGATGCTTGCAGCGACGATTGTCTATGCGCTAGCTTGGCGAAGAAACGGGATTTCTCCAATTTCGATTATCTTAGCTGGAGTTGCGGTCAATGCGCTATGTGGAGGAGTGGTTGGTTATTTATCGATTATTTACAGTGACCGCCTCCCTTCTGCCGTCCAATGGATGAATGGAAGTTTAGCAGCAAAGGGGAATTCCGTCGTCTCCATGATTCTTCCTTACGCAATCGTTGGTTGGATTCTATCCTTCTTTGCTATCAGAAAAGCAAATGTGATTCGAATGGGAGACCAAGTTGCCGCTAACCTAGGTGAAAACGTCAATCGTATCCGGATTCTTCTTTCAATCTTAGCGGTCTTTTTAGCTGCCATTTCTGTTGCGGCAATTGGAATGATTGGATTTGTCGGACTCATTGTTCCTCATATGGCCAGATTTTTAGTCGGCTCCAACTACAAGTATATGATGCCGATGAGCATGGCTCTTGGCGCATTAGTGTTGTTAGTGGCGGATACAGGTGGCCGAACGTTATTTTCTCCACTTGAAATTCCAGCAGGGATTCTAATGGCGGTAATCGGAGGACCTTATTTTCTTTATTTGATGAGAAGGAGTGTATTTTAATATGTTAACGGTAAACTCAATTTCCATTCAATATGAACAGAAAAAGGTAATTAACGATTTCTCATTTAGTGTAGAAGAAGGAGAAGTTGTATCGATTATCGGCCCAAACGGATCAGGGAAGTCGACGTTACTCAAATCTATTTCCCGCCAAATACCCTACCAATCTGGTTCAGTGGAATTGGATGGCATGAACATGAAGGCGATGAATCCCAAACAAATTGCCCGCAAGCTGTGTATGCTTAGCCAAAAAAATCAGGCACCAAGTGATATGACGGTATACGATCTTGTTTCATATGGGAGATATCCACATAAGCGTTGGTTTGAAAAACTGACCAAAGATGACCGAGATATTATCGAGTGGGCAATTGAAAAAACACATTTAACGGATTACCAAGAACGAACTGTCGCGTCCCTTTCAGGGGGAGAGTCGCAGCGCGCGTGGATTGCAATGGCACTCGCACAGCGACCACAAATCCTTCTTTTGGATGAACCTACGACATACCTAGACATCTCCCATCAGCACGAGGTTCTAGAACTTGTGCGCGAGCTTAATGAGGAGATGGGCATGACTGTCATCATGGTGTTGCATGATTTAAACCAAGCGGCACATTATAGCGATCGAGTTATCGTCGTACAAAGTGGTGAGAAGGCGATGTGTGGTACACCTGATCAGGTTATGACAACCGAGATGATTCGGGAAGTGTATAGAATGGATTCTGAAGTGATGTACAATCATGCAGAACGAAAACCACGTATTCATTTATTACGGACAGCACGATAATTAATTTACTGGAGGAATGTCACATGGCGAAAGCAATCGATCTAGAAAAATACAAAAAATCTTATTTGGAATTTATGGAGACACGAAAAGGTCTTATCCTTTCAATGTTAGACGGAGAAGGAAAACCATTTACAAGCTGTGCTCCATTTGTGAAAAAAGACGGCAAATTGTACATTTACATAAGCCAAGTTGCTGAACATTATTACCATATGGAGAATAGCGAGTGGATCGATGCAATGATGATTGCGGATGAGACTACGACGAAAAATCCATTTGCAACTGAACGCATGCGCATGCGTTGCACACCGAAAAACATTGGAAACGAAGGACACGATGATATTTTTGAGTTGTTCAACTCACAGTTTGATTCGAAATTGCTAGATGTTCTTCGCGGACTCGACTTCTCACTATTCGAACTGACACCGTCAATGGGACGTTATGTCGTTGGATTTGGAATGGCTTTCGATGCGGACATCTCAGGTGAGGTCTTCACACACGTAGTTGTCGACAAAAAGAACAAAGCAAACGTCTGAGTCTAACCTAAAGGAGAATTACTATATGTCTTATTCGACTGTACTCCCAATTTGGGAGGCACTGCGTCAACGCTTTACAAAAACGACGTCAGAATTACCGGAATCCGATCTTAATCTGACACTTGGTAAGTCTTCCGTCCGTGGGCTCCTTTATCATACGGCTGAAGTTGAATATATGTTTGCTGAGTGGTTTTTCGGCAAAACGAAACCTGAATATCCTGCACAAACTTCATCAGAATCGTTACAGGAACTTGTGGAGTTACTGGCAGCTTCCAATGCACATTTAGTCCAAGCGATGCAAGAACTTCCCGAGGACCAATGGGGAACTCCAGTGGAATCTCCAATGGGTTCTTCTTCACCTCTGGAGGCAGTAGGACGACTCATGTACCATACCGGCATGCATGCTGGGCAAATTTCATTGATACAGAAAAACGGTTCAAGTAAATAAAATAGAATTGTTAGTGTAAAAAGCAACCTATATGTAGAGGATGCTTCAGACTGTATACAAACTCCAGAAATCATGGGGTTTGTCTACAGTCTTTTTTCTTTTCCAAATAGAATTAACAATGAAAAGTTGATTTCCGCTG
>NZ_AZUC01000019.1 GCF_000586555.1 Sporosarcina sp. D27 | reverse complement strand
GCCCCATGATTTCTGGAGTTTTTCTACAGTCTGAGTCGAAGCTCATTGGCTTCGACTTTTTTAACATCAAACAGATATCCCTGATTGTAACTTATACATTTGAGCATATTGACCGTCGAGCTGAACTAATTCGTCATGCGTTCCACTTTCTACGATTTCACCGCGATCTAACACTAGAATTTTGTCTGCGTTTTTAATCGTTGAAAGTCTGTGGGCGATGATGAAGGTAGTACGTCCTTTTTTCAATACGTCCATTGCATGCTGAATAATTTCTTCCGTCTCTGTATCAATATTGGAGGTTGCTTCATCCAATATTAAAATCGCAGGATCGAACGCGAGTGCCCGCGCAAAAGAAATAAGCTGGCGCTGTCCACTAGAGAGAGTGCTTCCTTTTTCAACTACGGGCTCTTCAATCCCTTTCGGTAAATGCTCAAGAACCCGTTCACCGCCAACAGCTTCAAGAGACTCTTGAACTTTTTCTCTAGAAATTCGTTCATCCCCAAGACTGATGTTGGATTCAACAGTCCCAGTGAACAAATAAGGATCTTGGAGTACGATGCCCATATGATTGCGGATCGTCTGGCGTGGTAAGGAAGTAATATCTTGACCATCGATTAAAATCTTACCTTTAACCGGATCGTAGAAACGGAACAGCAAGTTCATGATGGAACTTTTCCCTGAACCCGTATGACCAACGAGTGCGACAGTTTCCCCACGCTTCGCTTCGAACTTGATGTCTTTTAAGACATATTCTTCTTCTTTGTAAGCAAACCATACGTCCTCAAAAGTCACATTTCCCTCGTAGCGCTCCATACGTTCATCACTCACTGGTTCTCCAGATCTATCCAATAACTTGAACACCCGCTCTGCCGCAACTAAAGAATGTTCAAGTCTCGCGAACTGATTAACAATACCTGTTACAGGGTTAAACAGACGTGTAATGTAGTCAACAAACGCGTACAGCAAACCTACGGATACAACGCTTTCTGTTGTAATTGAAGCTCCTGCGAAATACCAAATGAAAATAACGAATGTAATCGATCGTATCGCATTGACCAAGTTATGGGACGTTGCCGCTTCCACTTTCAGTAACTTCGTCTGGTAGTCATAATGCGTCGTATTCAGTTCTTCAAATTCGTCTTCCATCTGTTTCTCGCGTCCGAATGCCTGAATGATCGTCATCCCGTTAATAGATTCATTGATCATCCCATTCATGTCGCTGACCTTTGAACGGATGATATGATTGACTTTAGAAGCAAATTTCCGATAAAGAATCATCCAAATGTAAAGTATCGGTAAAACTACTAGAAGAATCGCTCCCATTTTCGGATCCAGACTGAATAAAGCAATATAGATCCCAATAATGTACATGCCGCTAATAGCGAATTGAGACACAACTGTTACGTACAAATGACGGATCGCTTCAGTATCATTCGTCACACGCGCCACAACTTTACCTGCAGGCAAGTTATCAAAATAACTAATTGGCAGCGTCTGTATATGTTGATACAGTTCATTTCTCATTTTCTGAACAATACGGTTGGCTGTCGCCTGCAGAAGTAGGTACTGCCCATATCGGAAGATTGCTGTGACAACTGCTAGGCTGAAAAAGATTGCAAGAAGTTTTGCAATTGGTTCAAAGTCAATCCCACCTGTTGCTGCACCTGCTATATGATTATCAATAATTTGTTTTGCAATGATTGGACCAAGCAAATCTGCACCTACCGCTATCGCGAGAAGTGCCATGCCGCCAATGAAATGCCCTTTGAATCGAAGCGCATAATTCACTAATCGTTTACCTGTCGTCATTATTCTCCCCCTCCGATCTGCTGGCGATCATACTGTTCCTTATACCAGCCGTTCATCGAGAGCAAGTCTTCGTGATTTCCTTCTTCAGTCACGCGGCCATCCTCAAGGACAATAATCCAATCCGCATGCTGAATTGCTGATAATCGGTGCGTTGTGATGATTGTCGTTTTCCCACTACGCTCGTTTTGGATGTTCTCAATAATTCTTGTTTCCGTTTTAGCATCTACCGCAGATAGTGAATCATCCAAGACCAGAATCTCAGGATTTTTCACAATAGCACGCGCGATTGAAATCCGCTGTTTTTGTCCGCCTGAAAGGGCGACCCCTTTTTCACCGACAAGTGTTTGTAATCCTTCCGGCAATAGTTCCAAGTCCTTTTCGAAATGGGCAAGTCGAATCGCTTCTGCAATATCGTGATCGTCTGCATCCGGTTTACCGAATAAGATATTGTCGCGAACCGAACGTGAAAATAACACATGATCCTGAGGCACGTAACCAATCCAGTTACGTACTTGTTCTTTCGTCATATCATCCAAACGGTTCCCGTCAAATGAAAGCAGTCCTTCACCTGCAGGATATTCACGCAGCAACTGTTTGACAAATGTCGTCTTTCCACTGCCCGTTTTTCCAACAATACCTAATGTTTGACCACCTGATAATTTCACACGGACCTGATCCAAGTTTTTACGTTCAGACGTCGGATATGCAAAACTGACGTCTTCAAAACCGATCACTCCAGGACGGTTCATCTGCACAGGCATCGATGGATCTCTGACATCTTCAATTGCATCCAATGTTTCTTGAACGCGATCGAGTGATGCATTTCCGCGTTGCATGACATTGATGAGTTCACCAATAGCAAACATTGGCCACACAATCATTCCGAGATAGACGTTGAAGCTGACCAATCCACCTAATGACATTTCTCCCATGGAAACCAGATAGGCTCCATAACCGAGACCAATCATATACGATAACGATGTCATAATCTTTGATATAGGAGTGAACAGTGCGTCAATCCGCTCAACTTCCATATTTTTACGATAGACGTCCTCTGTTGCATCTTGAAAGCGTTGCTCTTCAGCACGTTCCTGGACGTATGCGCGCACTACTCGAACACCCGCCACAGCTTCCAAAACGTCGTCATTCAAATCACCGAACGCCTTTTGTGCGGTTACGAATTTGAGGTGAATACGTTTTCCAAGCACTTGCATTAAATAAGCTAAAATTGGTAATGGTAAAATTGCTGCAAGTGTCAGCTTCCACGATACGAGGAAGCCCATCATGACAATTAGAGTAAACAAGTATACTGTGGAGTCGATCAGCGTCATGATTCCAAAGCCAGCTGTTTCAGAGATAGCCTGCAAATCATTCGTCGATCGTGCCATTAGGTCTCCTGTTTTGTTACGTTGATAGAATGAGGGCGTCATCTTCAAAAAATGTCGCATCAAATTTCCACGTAATTTCCGTTCAATGACATTAGCGCCACCAAACAACTGGTATTGCCAAAAGTAATCCCCGATATACGCAATGACAGTGATGAGCAACATGGTACCAATATATGTCCAAAGCACTTGTGCATTTATGGTGTTCAAGTGGATTCCATCTATGGCTTTTCCTATTACCCAAGGGGGAATGATGGCCAAGATATTTGACATGATTAATAAAAGTAGAGCAATGGTGTAGCGTTTCTTATTCTCTTTAAAAAACCAACTTAATTTTCCTAAAACCGAAAACATACTTTTCTACGACCTTTCTTGGAGCAACATCAGCTATCCGCCTTCAGGTGTCTCCTTTTTAAGCAATTTGATAGGTTGGATCGTTTCGTTCATCACATCTATAGCTCCCCTTTCCTATTAGTTGTATATGCAACACGCTTTGCGTGAAAACACCTTATTTTAGTGAACATAAAAAGACACACGCTCCACTTTCAGAGACGTGTGTCTGAATAGGGAACGGTGCCCTGTAACCTAACGATTTTAGATTCAATCTACTATAATCGCGGTGCGAAGGGCCAAGCTTGAAGTTGAGTGATTTTGTACGCTACACGTTTGTTCATGTCAAGCCCTCCTTTTCCTTTCGAATTTCGAATAATTTTAGATTATCATGCTTTTTTCAACATTGTCAACACTTTTCTTTAAATGTTTCGAAAATTTAATAGGTTCTTACAAGAGAATCCCAAGGAAAAATCATTGTATTTCTCCCATTAACCATTTATGATAAAATCAACTACCTAATTTTAAATCACAGGAGGTGTACGCTTTGTTTCCCCCTTCACTGGCATGAAACAAAGCACCCATTTGGATATTCCCATACGCTTGGCAGCATTTGCTGCCTTGATCGCCCTCACTGCATTTTTTGTTGCAGCTGAGTTTGCAATAGTGAAAGTCAGAATGACACGAATCGATCAGCTAGCTTTAGCAGGCAACAAAAAAGCGATAAATGCTAAACGAGTTGTAGATAATCTTGATGAATACTTGTCAGCCTGTCAGCTCGGAATTACGATTACCGCACTCGGACTCGGTATGCTTGGAGAACCGACCGTTGCGTTAATGCTTGAGCCTCTGTTTGCTTATTTGCAGTTATCAACTAGCATGACAGTCTTCCTTTCTTTTTCTATCGCGCTTATTGTCGTGACATTCCTTCATGTTGTCATTGGTGAGCTTGCTCCCAAAACGGTAGCGATTCAGAAAGCAGAAACGTTAACACTAGCACTTGCAAAACCACTCATCATCTTTTATCGCACGATGTATCCATTCATTAAGATTTTAAATGGTTCAGCAAGACTAGTGACCCGATTGTTCGGCTTTCGACCAATCCATGAAGCAGATGTAGCCCATACAGAAGAAGAATTGCGAATGATTTTGTCCGACAGCTTGAAAAGCGGGGAAATCAATCAGTCTGAATACAAATATGTAAATAAAATATTTGAATTCGACGATCGGATTGCAAAAGAAATTATGGTTCCTCGAACGGAAATGATGACCATTGAAAAGGAAATGACTTCTGCTGAAATCTTCAACATGCCAGGGATTGAGCAATTCACTCGTTACCCTGTCATCGATGGCGACAAAGACCACGTAATCGGTCTCGTCAATATGAAACATTTGCTCACAGCGTACATTAAGAACCCGAAAAACGGAGACTTACCAGTCACTGCTTATATGCAGCCTATCATCCGTGTCATTGAAACGATGGCAATTGGAGACTTACTGCTAAAAATCCAGCGGGAACGCATTCATATGGCGATCCTGATGGATGAATACGGTGGAACCTCCGGGTTGGTTACTATTGAAGATATCCTTGAAGAAATCGTTGGCGAAATACAAGATGAATTCGACCAAGACGAATTACCGGACGTACAGGTGGTTGGCGAAGGGCACTTCATCCTCGATGCAAAAATGCTTTTGGACAGCGTCAATGATACACTTGGCATCGACCTCGATGAAGAGGATATCGATACCATTGGTGGATGGTTCATGTCTCAACGCTTTGAAGCCATTCCCGGAGAAAAAATTATAGAACAAGGCTATGAATTTTCCGTCAAAGATGTGGAAGGTCACCACATACTCTACCTTGAAGCTGAGAAACTCGAAGATGAAGAAGCAGACTTGGAAGAAGAAATGGTGTAACAAAAGAGACGACTCCTAAAATCGGAATCGTCTCTTTTTTATTGGTCTGCATTTTTTTGGAAGTACTGAACGTTGTAAATATCTCTTCGGCGATCCTTCAACTGCTTTACTGTACCTTCTTGACGTTGGCGCTTCAACACTTCTAAGTCCACATCTCCGATAAGCACTGTTTCTAAGTTTGCGTTCGCTTCTCCTACAATTCCATCTCTGGCAAATTCAAAGTCCGAAGGGGCGAAGATTGCAGATTGGGCATATTGAATATCCATGTTAACGGCCTGCGGCAAGTTTCCAACGGTACCCGAAATGACCGTATAAATTTGGTTTTCAACAGCACGAGCCTGCGCACAGTAACGTACTCTCAAATAACCTTGCCGATCTTCTGTACAAAACGGTGTGAAAATGATATTTGCTCCTTTTTCAGTAGCGATTCGAGCAAGTTCAGGAAATTCAATATCATAGCAAACTTGAATGGCAATCTTTCCACAGTCAGTATCAAACACACGAACGGAATCACCCGCACTGATACCCCAATATTTCTTTTCGTTCGGGGTAATATGGATTTTGTATTGCTTATCGATTGATCCGTCTCTTCTAAAGAGGTAAGAGATATTGTAAATCTCCTCGTTTTCTTCCTCTACGAAGTGAGAACCTCCAATAATATTGACGTTGTAACGAACCGCCAGGCTGTTGAATAGTTCAATATATTCTTCCGTATACTCTGAGATTTTACGTACAGATTGACTAGCAGAACGCTCGTCTAAGAAGGACATGAGCTGAGTTGTGAAAATCTCAGGAAACACTACAAAATCCGAGTTTGCATCTGCAGCGATATTCACAAAATACTCCACTTGCGATGCTAATTCGTCAAAGCAAGAAATTTTGCGCATCAAGTATTGAACGACACAAATACGCACCGGATAGCTCGTTTTATAATGACGTTTTGAAAGTGCTTTGTAGTCTATATTATTCCATTCCATAAGCGTTGCATAGCGCTTGGATGCCTTATCATCAGGCAAATAGTTTGGATTGATACGCATCAGTGTGAAGTCATTCATCAGCTGGAACGTTAAAACCGGATCATAGATTCGATGTTTTGCAACCGAGTTGACATACTCTCTTGGCGACATCTCATCTGAGTGCTTATGGTAGTTCGGAATTCGCCCACCGATGATGATGGACTTCAAATTCATTTCACGAGCAAGCTCTTTTCGTGCCTCATAAAGTCGTTCGCCGACCTTCATGCGTCTAAATTCAGGATGAACCATCACTTCAATCCCATAAAGATTATACCCTTCAGGATTATGGTTCGTTATGTAGCCATTATCGGAAATGTCGTCCCATGTATGGCGATCATCATATTCTGCGAAATTCAAAATCAGACTAGAGCATGAACCTATTATCTGTCCATCCAGCTCGGCAACGAACTGCCCCTCTGGAAATACAGTCAAGTGGCTCTCCAAATGTTCCGTTTCCCAGGGGTCCATTCCAGGAAAACAAGCTTCCTGCATCGCTAATATATCAGGTATGTCCGACATTTCCATTTGTCGAACTACCATGCTTATTTCAAATGATGATAAATCAAATTCTTCGCTCAACACAAATCACCTCTCTACCTTGAATACCCTATTTTTCGAAGATTATGCCCAACGTTAGCAAAAAAGATGATTTCCCTCTATAATAAGGAGTTGAAATCGCTGAGAGGAGCACACGAAATGAACAAGCGTTTGGAAAATTTGTTACTCCTGATATGGACCGTTGCGTTAGTCGCAACATTGGGTTCCTTATACTATTCAGAAGTTAAAGGTTTCACCCCATGTCTATACTGCTGGTACCAGCGTATCTTGATGTATCCGATTGTTCTAATTGCGGGTATTGCACTTATCCAGAAGAATGGACGTATTGCGTTGACAACAGCGACATTCAGCCTCATCGGAGCTTGCTTGTCGGCTTATCATTATGCAACACAAAAGCTTAGCTTCTTCCATGAACATGCAGGAACATGTGGAGATACCCCCTGCACAGCACAATACGTGAACTATTTAGGTTTTATCACAATTCCATTTATGGCATTCGTTGCATTTGTTCTGATATTCATTGCAAGTGTTATGATGTTAAAACATTTGAAGGAGACAAAATAACCTATGAAAAAATTATTAATCATTGGTGGGATTATCGTTGTGTTTTTTGTTGCGATCATCGCACTTACAACGGCTTCAAACAAATCGAAGTTAGCTGACAATCCCTATGGTACAGAAGATTTAAAGAAGTCCACGATTGACTTAATAGGCAATGAAAACTACGACAGTATCGTACTTCCTGATGCTGTATCTAAAAAGATTGAATCTGGTGAACCCACAACAGTCTACTTCTTCCATCCGGAATGTCATTTCTGCATGGAGATGACCCCAATCCTAATGCCGATTGCAAAAGAAGAAGGCGTGAAAGTGAATCAGTACAATATGGCTGAGTTTAGCGATCAGGCCGGCGATGCCTACGGTATTAGAGAATGGCCAGCACTTGTCCAGTATGAGAATGGAAAAGAAGTAGGCCGACTTGTTGGATTGCAACCTGAAGAAAATATCCACGCATTCTTTAACGAGTATTACGCTAAGTGAGCAACAGAAAAGAGGAAAAATTTATGACATCATTTACGTACACAGTGAAAGATTCTGACGGGACACTTGAACAATTATTGCGTGATGACTGGCAAGCTGGAAAGAAAAATATCCACGAGTTGCGAATGGCGAATGCTGTAATGGATTCAGAAGGAGTTCCTGTCGTATGGCGCACTCCACTAGTAGCAGGAACTGAGTTAACGTTTCAGTTGCCTGAAGCCCATTCAGAATACGCACCATTAGATGTCCCCGGCGTAAAAGTTCTTGCGGAAGATGATCACTTCCTAGCTGTTTTCAAACCAGATGGTATTGCCGTTCATCCTGACGGGACTAGCCGTGAAGCTACGATGATGAATGCAGTGATTGCCCATGTACAAGCCTCAGGCGGTACGTACGCAGAGCATATTCAACGTCTTGATAAAGGTACGTCAGGTGTTGTCATTGTTGCAAAACATCCCATGGCCAAAGCCATGTTTGACCGAATGATTGCTTCCAACGAGATTACCCGACTCTATCACGCTGAGGTGGAAGGTCGTTTGAAACGGTTGAAAGGCAGCGTCAATATGCCAATTGGTCGCGATCGTCATCACCCAACCCGTCGACGTATTTCAATGTCAGGTCAATCTGCTGTCACTCATTTCAAAGTGATTGAGCGAAAAGAACAAACGACAATGATTGAAGCATCGCTCGACACAGGACGTACACACCAAATCCGTGTTCATATGTCTCACTTAGGTCATCCAGTTGTTGGAGATAACTTGTATGAAGCTGCAGCTCTTCCAGACGGTACGTATCGTTTAACCGCTGTAGAAACTTCTTTCATTCATCCATTTACGGGTGAGAAAGTTGTAATTACTGTTTAACAAATAGCAAAAAGCGGCATGGGATCATCTCCACATGCCGCTTTTTATTTTACCCAATTGTATCTGGGTCTGTACCTGTTCTTTCGTCACGGTTCAGTTCATCAATCATTCTCATCTCTTCGGCTGTTAACACAAAGTCACCGATTTGACTGTTTTCCAAAATCCGTTCTGGTGTAACCGATTTTGGAATGACGATTAAATCGTTTTGCAGATGCCAGCGAATAATCACTTGGGCAGCAGTCTTATGATGTGTTTTTCCGATTTCACTTAAAACAGCGTTATCCAAAAGCTTACCTCGTGCGAGTGGAGACCAAGACGTGACGGCGATATCGTGTTGAGAACAGTAGTCTCTCAAAGGGACTTGTGTTAGCAAAGGATGTAACTCAATCTGATTAACCATTGGCGCAATGTTGGCTGTGACAGACAGTTTTTCGAGATGGTGGATATGGTGATTGGAGACTCCCGGTACACGAATTAGCTTTTCTTCATACAATCGCTCAATGGCACGGTACGTATCCACGAACTTTTCGCTAACCGGCCAATGCGTCAAGTATAAGTCTAAATAGTCGAGCTCTAACTTTTTTAAGGATGATTCAAACGCCCGTAGGGTTTGGTCGTACCCTTGGTCGGTATTCCATACTTTAGATGTGATGAAAAGCTCATCGCGGGAAATTCCTGAAGCACGGATCGCCTCTCCTGTTTCTGACTCGTTTTCGTAAATCGCTGCTGTATCAACCGCACGATATCCGTGCTCCAATGCATAAGTAATCGCTTCAACCGTTTGCTTGGAATCCGTCATTTTATAGACTCCCAACCCAAACCTCGGCATATGTACTCCATTCGCAAGTTGTTTCGTCTCTGTATAGGTAGCTGACATGTAAGCTCCACTCCTTCGTTTTCGCTTATTTCTTATTTCAATAGTACCACTCGATGTGAGCACTGAAAACGAATACGCTGTAGGATTTGTCAGGTACATGTCACATATTTTAAAGTGAGTCATTTCCTTTTTGTTGCGCTTCCGGTATAATGAATGTTAGAACAATTGATTCAACAGGAGGGTATCTGATGAGACTAATTCTAATCATGGGTGTCTGCTTCGCATTCCTATCCGCAATCTTCACAGGCGGTTATGCTGACAAGCCAGGCAAAGTGAAAAAATAACACAGTAAAAAGGATGCAGCTCAATTAGAGCCGCATCCTTTTTTTAGTGCAAACCTGGGTAACCTTGTTGACGCAACGCTTCATATACGAGTATCGCTGCAGTATTGGATAGGTTCAATGAACGTATATGGTCATTCATAGGAATTCGAAGACACGTATCTAAATGAGCTTCTGTAACCTCAGAAGGCAATCCTGTAGTTTCTTTCCCGAATACAAAGAAGATATCTTGATCGACATTTGAAAAGTTGAAATCCGAGTATGTTTTTGTTCCAAATTTGGTGATGAAATAGAAAATACCTTCCGGGAACTTCTCGAACAATTGATTAATACCACTGTGATACGTAATATCAACATGCTCCCAATAATCCAGACCTGCCCGTTTCAACATTTTATCATCCGTTGAAAAACCGAGGGGTTCTATCAAATGTAATTTTGCTCCAGTTCCTGCACAAGTTCTTGCGATGTTGCCAGTGTTGGCAGGAATAAGCGGTTCAAATAACGCTACGTGTATTGGCATAATTCCACTTCCTTCTATTCAGTTACAGTCATCTTCATGACTGCTTTTTTAATTTCCTCAAATACAGAATCATCTGTTTCTGTTTCTAATACGTGTTCAAGTGCCAGTCGTCCAGTTTCGGTTCCTATTTCCCCTATAGCCCACGCGCACGTATTGCGAATCATAGGACGTGGATCTGTTTCTAACAGATTAACTAAATCTGGGATGGCAGCTTCTTCTTTAAAATGCGCTAAAGCTAAGATCGCATTTCGCTGGATAGGATTTTTTCCTCTCCAAGAACCCGACATATGGCCAAAAGTTTCTTTAAACTGCCGATTCGATAACTTTAAAATCGGTTGAAGAAGAGGCTTTACAAGTTCCCTCTCGGGTATGAATGACTCTTGCTCTAAATTATATTTCCGCTTATTTTTTGGACATACGGTTTGGCACGTATCACACCCATAGATGCGATTCCCCACCTCTTTACGGAATTCTTCTGGAATCGGCTGCTTCGTTTGTGTCAAGAATGCAATACAACGCTGAGCATTCAATTGTCCACCTTGTATTAAGGCTCCTGTCGGGCAGGCATCCAAACACAGCGTGCAATCCCCACATTGGTCCTCCATCGGCACATCGGGTTCAAAAGGTAAATTCGTAATCATCTCACCTAGATAGACGTACGAGCCAAACTCTGGAGTAATAATGGAACAATTTTTAGCAGACCACCCAATACCCGCACGTTCTGCAACTGCCCGATCTGCCAGTTCCCCCGTATCCACCATTGAGCGTGTTTTCACTTCAGAAGAACGCTCATGTAAGAACACTTCCAATAACGCTAACTTTTCACGCAAGACTGTATGATAATCAGTTCCCCAGGAGGCGCGACAAAACATTCCACGCCGCTCGCCCTTCTTCCCTTTCGGTGCATCAGTCATTTTGGAAGGATAGGCAACCGCAATGGAAATGATACTCTCTGCACGATCTAATAGCAAAGTTGGCTCTGTTCTTTTTTCAACATCACTTTCTTCAAATCCTGATTGATAGCCAAGATCTTGTTGCCGTTTCAATCTGTTTTTCAACTCTAAAAACGGAGCTGCTGTTGTAAATCCGATTTTATCGATACCAATGGACGTTGCATAGGCAACTAAGTCTTGTTGCAGCTGAGCGATATTCACCATCTGCCACCTCCCTTATGATAAACTTGAGAAAAAATAGGAACAGGGTGATTTTATGAAATTTCATATAGAACCTGCAATATTTGATGAAGTTCCTGAATTCAAAGTAGCCATCATCCATTATAACAGGACAACCGTATCCGATTCCCCTCAAATGCTAAAAGGAAGACTTCAATTATTCCAAGAACAACTCTTTTTTGAACTTGAGGAACGCACATTTAATGAGATCGACGGGATCCGTGAATGGCGCAAAGTTTGGAAAGCACTTGGTGCAGATCCAAGTCGTTATCGTCCTTCTGCTGAAGCATTATATCGACGTGTCAGTAAACAAGATTATCTGAAAAGCCATTCAAGTGCAATCGACTTGAATACCTTGTTCAGTCTACAATATGGAATACCATCTGGCATGTATAATTGTGAAACACTTTTTGGCGATATCCGTGTGACGACGGGACACGCTGAAGATGGTTACGACGGATTAAACGGTAGATTCAATTCATTACATAACATTCTAATTCTGAAGGATGGATATAGTCCATTCGGCAGCCCCTACGTGGACTCTATTCGGAGTGCAATCACGGAAGAGACAACAGAAATACTTCACGTATTGTTCCTTCGACCTGACATGGATGTAGAAGAAGCACAAAGGTTAGCAACTGCGTGTGGTGCCATGTTTACCAGCATCAATGGAGGAGAGGCAACAGCAAGCATTCTAGATCGTGACACACCTGCTATCGAGGTTGCTGACTTAACATCTCATGAGAAATCTAATTCTTGAACAGCATTCACCAATTTCATTAATGCGATAATTGAAACCCGCCATATATTCTCAAAGCGGGTCTTTTTGTATACAAGATCTGGCCAATTAGAATAATAGTAAAAACAAAAAAAGAACAACCGAAGTTGTCCTTTTCTGAGATACCCGAGGCCGGACTTGAACCGGCACGCCTTACGGCATCGCATTTTGAGTGCGACGTGTCTGCCATTCCACCACTCGGGCAAACTTAAAATAATTAAAACGGAAACCAAGTAATGGAGGCGGCAACCGGAATCGAACCGGTGGTAAGGGTGTTGCAGACCCGTGCCTTACCGCTTGGCTATGCCGCCGTAGAATAAGTGGAGCGGAAGACGGGATTCGAACCCGCGACCCCGACCTTGGCAAGGTCGTATTCTACCACTGAACTACTTCCGCTAATAACTGGGGTAGCTGGATTCGAACCAACGAGTGACGGAGTCAAAGTCCGTTGCCTTACCGCTTGGCTATACCCCAAAAATAAAAAAGGGGCGGCTGAGGGGAATTGAACCCCCGAGTGCCGGAATCACAATCCGGTGCGTTAACCACTTCGCCACAACCGCCATAATAATAAGATGTTTCAAGTCAAGAGACAAGTAAGATAAATGGCAGGGGCAGTAGGAATCGAACCCACACCAAAGGTTTTGGAGACCTCTATTCTACCGTTAAACTATGCCCCTGTAAAAAATGGTGGTGGGGGACGGATTCGAACCGCCGAACCCGGAGGGAGCGGATTTACAGTCCGCCGCGTTTAGCCACTTCGCTACCCCACCATAGGGAATTTCATGGTGCCGGCGAAAGGAATTGAACCCTCAACCTACTGATTACAAGTCAGTTGCTCTACCAATTGAGCTACACCGGCATATAAGATGGCTCAGGACGGAATCGAACCGCCGACACAAGGATTTTCAGTCCTTTGCTCTACCGACTGAGCTACTGAGCCATATTGTTTCAAAGAAAATGGCGGTCCCGACCGGGATCGAACCGGCGATCTCCTGCGTGACAGGCAGGCATGTTAACCGCTACACCACGGGACCATTTGGTTGCGGGGACAGGATTTGAACCTGTGACCTTCGGGTTATGAGCCCGACGAGCTACCACTGCTCCACCCCGCGATAATACTATTATGAAGAAATAATGGTGGAGGATGACGGGCTCGAACCGCCGACCCTCTGCTTGTAAGGCAGATGCTCTCCCAGCTGAGCTAATCCTCCACAATACTATGTGATGCTGGCATATCTTATTCATAAGAATCTAAATGGTGACCCCTACGGGATTCGAACCCGTGTTACCGCCGTGAAAGGGCGGTGTCTTAACCGCTTGACCAAGGGGCCATACTGTTATAATAGAGAAGTTAACTGGCGGAGAGCAAGGGATTTGAACCCTTGAGACAGCGTTAACCGTCTACACGATTTCCAATCGTGCTCCTTCGGCCACTCGGACAGCTCTCCATTATGGCTCCGCAGGTAGGACTCGAACCTACGACCGATCGGTTAACAGCCGATTGCTCTACCACTGAGCTACTGCGGAATAGATAAACTATTAAAGGATTTTCACTTAGTAGTGAAAGCCTAGCGACGTCCTACTCTCACAGGGGGAAGCCCCCTACTACCATCGGCGCTGAAGAACTTAACTTCCGTGTTCGGTATGGGAACGGGTGTGACCTCTTCGCCATCATCACCAGACGTTTTCACAACACAAGAATTATTATACCATACTCAAGTTGTAAATGCAAGCGTTAATTTCAATTTCTTTTTAAAAGATTTTTAAATTAATCACTCAAAACTAGATAAAACCAACATTGATGTCTCAAGACAGCCTTACAATTCTCTAACTTGTGCGGTTGCTATAATCTAGCTCCAGCAGCCAGTCTCTCGGTCATAAGCCATCTTGCCTTCACGGCACAAATCGCCGCTTCACCAATCCTTCTTATGCCTGCCGAGCCTAAACGGCTGCTTCCGCTTTTTGGATAAGTCCTCGATCGATTAGTA
>NZ_AZUC01000018.1 GCF_000586555.1 Sporosarcina sp. D27 | reverse complement strand
TAAACCAAAGAAAGTGCTCATAAAGCCCGGAGAATGCTCATAAACCAGAGAAAGTGCTCATAAAGCCTGTAGAATGCTCATAAACCAGAGGAAGTGCTCATAAAGCTCGGAGAATGCTCATAAATCAGAGGAAGTGATCATAAGCCTGGAAGATGCTCATAAACCAGAGGAAGTGCTCATAAAGCCCAGAGAATGCTCATAAACCAGAGAAAGTGCTCATAAAGCCCAGAGAATGCTCATAAACCAGAGAAAGTGCTCATAAAGCCTGGAGAATGCTCATAAACCAGAGGAAGTGCTCATAAAGCTCGGAGGATGCTCATAAACCAGAAAAAGTGATCGTAATCCCCAAACCCACTCATAGCCTAAAAGGCTGCTCGTACCCTCATCATTTCACGGCACTTAGAGTAATCCAACTGCGTATCCAAATTAAACAATCAAACTAAATAATTTTAACCGAACAAAACCAAGATTAATTTGTGTGATTCGCTTAGCGAATCATTTTCTATAGAAAGAAGTTGGTATTTGGTTACTTCACTAAAATAACTCTCACCAACAACAGAGAGTATAATCACAAACCATAGA
The DNA here is from genome assembly GCF_000586555.1 of Sporosarcina sp. D27. GTDB lineage: Bacteria > Bacillota > Bacilli > Bacillales_A > Planococcaceae > Sporosarcina. The sequence goes on along the minus strand of NZ_AZUC01000018.1, from coordinate 79,951 downwards.
TTCCACTCATTAGCTTGTGATAATGACCATAAACCTCATAATATAAAGTTTGTTCTAGCTAGACGCATATAATCTCCCGCACAACACTTCAAAACCTCCCAATAAAACAACAAATCCAAACTTCTATTAATAACTTGTAAAACCCAAACTCCAATTATATTTGACATGAATCGCAAGTTAACACTAAAACTAACCTACTGACTCGTAAGCAATAGCAACAAATTAGTTGCATCTATCGTCATTTCGTTTTATAATATAAAAGTTGTTAAAGAATATCGCTAAACCTATTGCGACATTCTTTTTTTATGTGTATAATGTTTAGTGTTGGTCTTTGACTGCGATGAAGCGGGAGGTTACCGACACACCCGGCCGCTTTGCCATGGCATGTGTGTGGGAAAATTTCCGTGGAGAATGTCTAGAAAATAGGCGAGAAGGAGGGAAAATAATGGCAAAACAAAAGATTCGTATCCGTTTGAAAGCATATGATCACCGTGTGCTTGATCAGTCAGCTGAAAAGATTGTAGAAACTGCAAAGCGTTCCGGAGCTAGTGTCTCAGGTCCGATTCCATTGCCGACAGAACGTTCGGTGTACACAATTCTTCGTGCGGTCCACAAATACAAGGACTCACGTGAGCAGTTCGAAATGCGTACTCACAAACGTCTGATCGATATCGTCAATCCGACACCACAAACTGTTGACGCTTTGATGAAGCTTGACTTACCATCTGGCGTAGACATTGAAATCAAACTTTAATGGCAAACTATAATACTAAAAACAAATTAATCAGGAGGTGTGACAAATGACCAAAGGAATCTTAGGAAGAAAAGTCGGTATGACGCAAATTTTTGCTGAAAACGGCGATTTGATCCCCGTAACTGTAATTGCAGCTGCTCCAAACGTTGTTCTTCAAAAGAAGACAATCGAAACAGACGGCTACGAAGCAATTCAGCTCGGATTCGAGGACAAACGTGAAAAGCTTTCCAACAAACCAGAAATGGGACACGTTGCAAAAGCTGAAACGGCACCTAAGCGCTTCATTCGCGAATTCCGCGGAGTCGATGTAGCTGGGTACGAAGTTGGTCAGGAAGTCAAAGTCGATACATTCGCAGAAGGCGAAATCATCGATATTACAGGAGTATCAAAAGGTAAAGGTTTCCAAGGTGTTATTAAGCGCCACGGTTTCTCACGTGGACCAATGAGCCACGGATCTCGTTTCCATCGCGCACCAGGTTCAATCGGTTCGGTTGATGCTCAACGCGTATTCAAAGGTAAAAAAATGCCAGGCCGTATGGGCGGCAAAACAGTTACAATCCAAAACCTTGAAGTTGTTCGAGTTGACACAGAGCGCAACTTGTTACTAGTAAAAGGTAACGTTCCAGGTTCACGTAAATCACTTGTAGAAGTGAAAAGCGCGATTAAAGGGAACTAATTAACGAAGGAAGGAGGAAACACTAATGCCAAAAGTATCCGTAGTGAATCAAACAGGATCTGCAGCAGGCGAAATCGAATTGAATGAACATGTATTCGGAATTGAGCCGAACGAAGCAGTCCTATTCGAAGCATTGGTTCAACAACGCGCAACATTGCGTCAAGGGAACCACAAAGTAAAAACACGCGCTGAAGTAGCTGGCGGTGGTCGCAAACCATGGCGTCAAAAAGGAACAGGTCGTGCTCGTCAGGGCTCAATCAGATCTCCACAATGGCGTGGAGGCGGTATCGTATTCGGACCAACACCACGTAGCTATAGCTACAAGTTGCCAAAGAAAGTCCGTCGTCTTGCTCTTCGTTCTGCTTTGTCTTCAAAAGTACGTGACGAAGAAATGGTAGTATTAGAAGCTTTAGCTTTCGATGCACCAAAGACAAAAGAATTCACAAAAGTGCTGAAAGACTTGTCGATCAGCAAAAAAGCATTGTTTGTAACAGCTGACCTTGATGAAACAGTAGCTTTGTCTGCTCGTAACATCCCAGGAATCAGCGTTGTTACTGCTAACGGTATCAATGTTCTAGACCTAGTTGGTCACGATCAACTAGTCTTGACAAAAGATGCTGTCAAAAAAATTGAGGAGGTGCTTGGTTAATGGAAGCACGTGATGTATTGAAGCGTCCGGTCATTACCGAGCGATCTTCTGAAGCAATGGAATTCAACAAGTACACTTTCGAAGTTGATACTCGCGCTAACAAAACGCACATCAAACAAGCTATCGAAGAAATCTTCGGAGTAACAGTGGAAAAAGTGAACGTCCAGAACTACAAAGGTAAATTCAAGCGCATGGGTAAACATGCTGGTTATACGAACAAGCGCCGTAAAGCGATTGTTACATTAACTGCTGATTCTAAAGACATCGAGCTATTCGATATCTAATCACACTAAACGAAGGAGGGAACACAAATGGCGATTAAGAAATACAAACCTACCTCCAACGGACGCCGCAACATGACGACTTCTGATTTCGCAGAAATCACAGCAAGCAAGCCAGAAAAATCATTGCTTGAGCCAGTCAAACGTAAAGGCGGACGTAACAACCAAGGTAGGATTACAGTTCGTCACCAAGGTGGCGGCCACAAGCGCCAATACCGTGTCATCGACTTCCAACGTCGGAAAGATGGCATACCAGGACGCGTTGCTACGATCGAATACGATCCAAACCGTTCTGCAAACATCGCATTGATCAACTATGCTGATGGAGAAAAACGTTATATCCTAGCTCCTAAAGGATTGACAGTTGGAATGACAATCATGTCGGGACCTGAAGCGGACATCCGCGTAGGGAACGCTCTTCCACTTGAAAACATCCCTATGGGTTCTACAATCCACAACATCGAGATGAAACCTGGTAAAGGCGGACAATTAGTTCGTTCAGCTGGTACATCTGCACAATTGCTCGGACGTGAAGGCAAATATGTCATCATCCGCTTGCAATCTGGTGAAGTTCGCATGATCTTGTCAGCTTGCCGTGCTACAATCGGTCAAGTTGGTAACGAACAACACGAACTTATCAACATCGGTAAAGCAGGACGTTCACGCTGGATGGGTAAACGCCCAACAGTACGTGGATCAGTCATGAACCCGAACGATCACCCACACGGTGGTGGTGAAGGACGTACGCCAATCGGTCGTCCAAGCCCAGTTACACCTTGGGGCAAACCGACTCTTGGTTACAAGACTCGTTCTAAGAAAAACAAATCCGACAAACTTATCGTTCGTCGTCGCAAAAAATAATGTGATTGCACTGCGGTTCAATGATTGGACCGTAGTACAAACGCAAAGGGAGGTAACGAAATGGGCCGCAGTTTGAAAAAAGGACCTTTTGCAGATGAACATTTGCTTAAAAAGGTTGACGCTCAAAAAGATGCACAAAAGAAACAAGTCATCAAGACTTGGTCACGTCGCTCTACAGTATTCCCATCCTTCATCGGATTGACAATTGCTGTTTATGACGGACGCAAACACGTACCTGTCTACATCACTGAAGACATGGTCGGACACAAACTAGGTGAGTTCGCACCTACCCGTACTTACAAAGGCCATGGTGCCGATGATAAGAAAACGAAACGCTAATTGAGAGGAGGAATTTCTGATGCAACAAGCTAAAGCATCTGCGCAAACAGTCCGTATTGCTCCTCGTAAAGTCCGATTAGTCGTTGATCTTATCCGGGGCAAGAAAATCGGTGAAGCTGTCGCGATTCTACGTTTGACGCCAAAAGCGGCATCACCAGTCGTAGAAAAAGTTTTAAATTCAGCTATTGCTAATGCTGAGCACAACTACGAAATGAACATTGAGAACCTAATTGTTAGCGAAGTATTCGTTGATGAAGGTCCTACTATGAAACGTTTCCGTCCACGTGCGCAAGGCCGTGCGAGCGCAATCAACAAACGCACAAGCCACATCACTGTAGTGGTATCTGAAAAGAAGGAGGGATAATTCGTGGGTCAAAAAATACATCCTAACGGTCTGCGGGTCGGTATAATTCGTGACTGGGATTCGAAATGGTATGCAGAAAAAGACTATGCGACTCTCTTGCACGAAGACCTTAAAATCCGCAAATATATCGAAACACGTTTAGTAGACGCTTCAGTTTCTAAAGTAGAAATCGAACGCGCTGCGAAAAAAGTTAACATCACTATCCACACAGCTAAACCTGGTATGGTTATCGGTAAAGGTGGTACTGAAGTCGAAGCACTTCGTAAAAACCTTAACGAAATCTCTGGCAAGCGTGTACACATTAACATCGTTGAAATTAAGCGTGCTGATCTTGACGCGAAATTGGTTGCAGAATCAATCGCTCGTCAACTAGAAAGCCGCGTATCATTCCGCCGCGCACAAAAGCAGGCAATCCAACGTACAATCCGTTCTGGAGCAAAGGGTATCAAAACTCAAGTATCCGGACGTCTTGGTGGAGCCGACATCGCGCGTGCAGAACACTACAGCGAAGGAACTGTCCCACTTCATACACTTCGTGCAGATATCGATTATGCACATGCTGAAGCTGATACAACATACGGTAAACTTGGCGTTAAAGTATGGATCTATCGTGGAGAAGTCCTTCCAGTGAAGAAGAACTCTGGGGAAGGAGGCAACTAATCATGTTAGTACCAAAGCGAGTAAAACATCGTCGTGTATTCCGCGGCAAAATGCGCGGACAGACAAAAGGCGGCGCAACGGTTCAATTCGGTGAGTTCGGCCTTCAGTCTCTTGAGGCTGCATGGATCACGAATCGTCAAATCGAATCAGCACGTATCGCAATGACACGTTACATGAAACGTGGCGGTAAAGTTTGGATCAATATTTTCCCACACAAATCGTATACTAAGAAGCCTCTCGAAGTTCGAATGGGTTCTGGTAAAGGTGCTGTTGAGGGATGGGTAGCAGTAGTAAAACCTGGCCGAGTTATGTTTGAAATCGCAGGCGTCTCTGAAGAGGTCGCTCGTGAAGCACTCCGCCTTGCAGCGCACAAACTTCCTGTTAAGTGTAAGTTTGTAAAACGTGAAGAAATTGGTGGTGAATCTAATGAAAGCTAATGAAATCCGTGACTTGACAACTGCAGAGATCGAGCAAAAAGTGAAATCACTGAAAGAAGAGCTTTTCAACCTTCGCTTCCAGTTAGCGACAGGACAATTAGAAAACACTGCACGCATCCGTGAAGTACGCAAATCGATTGCGCGCATGAAGACAGTAATACGTCAAAGAGAAATCAGTGCAAATAACTGATGAAGGAGGTTGCACCCATGACTGAGCGTAACCAACGCAAAGTATACACAGGCCGCGTTGTATCCGACAAAATGGACAAAACGGTAACGGTAATGGTAGAAACACACAAAAAGCATTCTTTGTATGGCAAGCGTGTAAAGTATTCTAAAAAATATAAAGCACATGATGAAATGAACGAAGCTAAAATCGGCGATGTAGTCCGTATTATGGAAACTCGTCCGTTGTCAGCTACAAAGCGTTTCCGCCTTCTTGAAGTAGTCGAAAAAGCGGTCATCATCTAATAACGTTCGGAACACAGTATCCGAGGGGAGGTAACCAAATTGATTCAACAAGAATCCCGCATGAAAGTCGCAGATAACTCTGGCGCACGTGAAGTGCTTACAATCAAAGTTCTTGGCGGTTCTGGCCGTAAAGTTGCGAACATCGGCGACGTTGTCGTTGTTACAGTTAAGAAAGCAACACCAGGTGGCGTTGTTAAGAAGGGTGAAGTCGTTAAAGCGGTTATCGTTCGTACTAAGAGCGGTATGCGTCGTAAAGATGGATCTTATATTACATTCGATGAGAATGCTTGTGTCATCATTCGTGACGACAAGAGCCCTCGTGGAACTCGTATTTTCGGACCAGTTGCACGCGAATTACGCGACAGCAACTTCATGAAAATCATTTCTCTTGCTCCAGAAGTACTTTAATTACAGAGCAGTGCCAATCAAGGAGGTGCAACAGAATGCACATTAAAAAAGGCGATAAAGTAAAAGTTATCTCTGGGAAAGACAAAGGAAAGACAGGTGTCATCCTTTCAGTATTCCCGAACAAAGAACGAATCCTCGTTGAAGGCGTGAACATCGTCAAAAAGCATACAAAGCCGAACCAAGCGAATCCGCAAGGTGGTATTGTAAGCCTTGAAGCTGCAATTCACGTTTCTAACGTAATGTTTGTTGATCCTAAGTCTGGCGAACCAACACGTATCGGTTACAAGATTGAAGAAAAAACCGAAGGCGACAAGACATTCCGTGTTAAGTCCCGTGTTGCGAAGAAGTCCGGCGAAGTTATCGACGAGATTAGCAAAAAAGAACTCAAAAAATAACTCTCTAAGAAGGGAGGTTCTTCTGAATGAGCCGATTAAAGGATAAATACCAAAAAGAAATTACTCCTGCTCTCATGAGCAAGTTCAACTATACATCTGTAATGCAAGTGCCGAAAGTTGATAAGATCGTTATCAACATGGGTGTTGGCGACGCGGTTCAAAACACAAAAGCACTTGATGCTGCTGTGGAAGACTTGACAATTATCTCAGGTCAGAAACCAGTCGTAACTAAAGCGAAGAAATCTATCGCTGGATTCCGTCTTCGTGAAGGAATGCCTATCGGAACAAAAGTTACTCTACGTGGAGAACGCATGTATGAGTTCCTGGACAAATTGATCGCTGTATCACTTCCACGTGTACGTGACTTCCGTGGTGTATCGAATAAATCATTCGACGGACGCGGAAACTACACACTTGGTGTGAAAGAGCAACTAATTTTCCCGGAAATTGACTTCGATAAAGTGTCTAAAGTACGCGGAATGGATATCGTCATCGTTACGACTGCCAACTCAGACGAGGAAGCTCGTGAGTTGCTAGCGCAGTGCGGCATGCCGTTCCAAAAGTAAACATAAGGGAGGCGTAAAACGTGGCTAAAAAATCAATGATCGCAAAACAGAAACGTACGCCAAAGTTCCAGGTTCAAGAATATACACGTTGTGAGCGCTGTGGGCGTCCGCACTCAGTATATCGGAAGTTTAAACTTTGCCGTATTTGTTTCCGCGAACTCGCATACAAAGGACAAATTCCTGGCGTTAAAAAAGCAAGCTGGTAAACCCCATTCTGGGAAGGAGGTTAATGTAATGACAATGAGTGATCCGATCGCAGATATGCTTACTCGCATTCGTAACGCCAACATGGTGCGTCACGAGAAGCTAGAAGTACCTGCTTCAAACCTTAAAAAAGAGATCGCAGAAATCCTCAAACGTGAAGGTTTCGTCCGCGACGTAGAATATGTGGAAGACAGCAAACAAGGCATCATCCGCATTTTCCTTAAATATGGTAAAAACGAAGAACGCGTAATCACTGGACTCAAGCGCATTTCTAAGCCTGGTCTTCGTGTATATGCAAAGTCAACAGAAGTACCAAGAGTGTTGAACGGACTAGGTATCGCCCTTGTTTCAACTTCTAACGGTGTTTTGACTGATAAAGAAGCTCGTGCTAAACAAGTTGGCGGAGAAGTCGTCGCTTACGTTTGGTAATCTGTAACAATTGAATGGAGGTGCAAACAAATGTCCCGAATTGGTAAACGTCCGATTGAGGTGCCTGAAAACGTAACAGTTACGATCGATGAGAATAACTTCGTTACAGTTAAAGGACCGAAAGGCGAACTTACAAATACATTTACTAAAGACATAAAGATCGAACAAGAAGGTAACGTGATCACATTGACACGTCCATCTGAATCGAAAGAACACCGTTCGATGCACGGTACAACACGTTCGCTTCTAGCGAACATGGTTACTGGAGTATCAGCTGGTTTTGAGCGTGCGCTTGAACTAGTAGGTGTCGGGTATCGTGCTCAAATGCAAGGTAAGAAACTTGTATTGAACGTCGGTTACTCACAACCGGTTGAATTCACACCGGAAGAGGGCATTGAAGTTGAAGTGCCTGCTAACACAAAAATTATCGTTCGCGGTACTAACAAAGAACGCGTTGGTGCTCTTGCTTCTAACATCCGCAAAGTACGTCCACCAGAACCGTATAAAGGTAAAGGTATTAAGTACGAAGGCGAAGTTGTTCGACGCAAAGAAGGTAAAACAGGTAAATAATGCCGCATAGGCATCCGGAAGGAGTGACCTCGAGTGATCACAAAACAAGATAAGAACGCTGTCCGTAGAAAACGGCATGCACGTGTCCGTACAAAGATCAACGGTACTGCTGAGCGTCCTCGCTTGAACGTATACCGTTCAAACAAACACATCTATGCACAACTTATTGATGATGCAAACGGTGTAACACTTGCAAGCGCATCTACAATGGATAAAGAATTCTCAGCGGATTCTTCTTCTAATGCAGACGCTGCTGTCAAAGTGGGCGAACTGATTGCGAAAAAAGGTGTAGAAAAGAATGTCAAAGTTGTCGTATTCGACCGCGGAGGCTATCTATACCACGGCCGCGTCAAAGCACTAGCTGACGCTGCACGCGAAAATGGACTTGAATTTTAATTAAGAAGGAGGGACATATTCCATGCGTCGTAATGAACAAAACAAAAGTGAATTCGAAGAGCGCGTAGTTACCATCAACCGCGTAGCTAAAGTTGTAAAAGGCGGACGTCGTTTCCGTTTTACTGCTCTAGTCGTTGTTGGTGATAAAAACGGCCGCGTTGGTTTCGGTACTGGGAAAGCACAAGAAGTTCCAGATGCAATCCGTAAAGCAATCGAAGATGCGAAGAAAAACCTAATCGAAGTACCAATGGTCAAAGGCACAACGCCACATCAGATCATCGGACGCTTCGGAGCAGGTCAGATTCTTATCAAACCGGCTGCACCAGGTACAGGAGTTATCGCCGGCGGACCAGTCCGTGCGGTACTTGAACTTGCAGGAATCACGGATATCCTTTCTAAATCACTTGGTTCTAACACACCAATCAACATGGTACGTGCTACAATCCAGGGATTGACGAATTTGAAGCGTGCTGAAGATGTAGCGCAGCTACGTGGTAAATCCGTAGAAGAACTGTTAGGTTAAGGGGGGAAACACAATGGCAAATAAACTTGAAATCACCCTTACTAAAAGCGTGATTGGCGCTAAGCCAGCACAACGTAAAACAGTTGAAGCTCTTGGACTTCGCAAAATGAACCAAACGGTTGAGCACCAGGATAATGTCGCAATCCGCGGCATGGTCAACAAGGTCAGCCATTTGGTAACTGTCAGCGAACAATAATCAGTTATTCTTGAATAAGGAGGTGCCGAAAGATGAAATTACACGAAATGAAACCTGCAGAAGGTGCTCGTAAAGAACGTAAGCGTGTTGGTCGTGGTATGGGATCTGGATCAGGTAAAACATCTGGTAGAGGTCATAATGGTCAAAACTCACGTTCGGGCGGCGGTGTACGTCTTGGATTTGAAGGTGGACAACTTCCACTATTCCAACGTCTACCTAAGCGCGGATTTACGAACATTAATCGTAAAGAATATGCCATCGTAAATCTTGAAACGTTAAATCGTTTTGATGAAGGCACAGAAGTAACACCAGAATTGTTGATTGAAACAGGAATCGTGAGCAATGAAAAATCCGGTATTAAGATTCTTGGTAATGGGACTCTTGAGAAGAAGATTACTGTCAGAGCTCATAAATTCTCTGCTTCTGCTAAAGAAGCGATCGAGAAAGCGGGCGGGCAAGTCGAGGTGGTATAATGTTTCAGACAATCTCAAACTTCATGCGAGTAAAAGAGATACGGTCTAAAATAATTTTCACACTGCTAATGCTCATCGTATTCCGTCTCGGTACGTTTATAACGGTACCGAACGTGGATGCGACTGCGCTCCAGCAATCGGACAATCAATTCATTGGATTTTTGAACATTTTTGGTGGAGGAGCACTTTCTAAGTTCTCAATCTTCGCCATGGGAATCATGCCGTACATCACTGCGTCAATCATCGTGCAACTATTGCAGATGGACGTTGTACCGAAGTTTTCTGAGTGGGCAAAACAAGGGGATGTCGGAAGACGTAAGCTTGCACAATTCACTCGTTATTTCACCATGATTCTTGCGTTCATCCAAGCGATTGCAATGTCATTTGGATTTAACCAAATGTTCCAAGGAAGACTTGTTGAAGACAACGGAGTTTCGACATATATTGTCATCGCTCTAGTGTTAACAGCAGGTACCGCTTTTCTTCTCTGGCTCGGCGAGCAGATTACAGCGAAAGGTGTCGGTAATGGTATTTCAATCATTATCTTCGCCGGAATCGTTGCTGCCATTCCGAATGCAGTCAACCAATTGTATGTGTCACAGATCCAAGATGCTGGGGATGCTTTGTTCATCCGCATTGCGATGATGGTTCTGTTACTTGTTGCAGTTATTGCAATTACAGTTGGCGTGATCTACTTCCAAGAAGCATTGCGTAAAATTCCAATTCAATATGCAAAACGGGTGACGGGTCGTGGGCAGACTTCTGCTGGACAACAAACGCACCTACCACTGAAACTGAACGCTGCAGGGGTTATCCCAGTCATCTTTGCGGTTGCGTTCTTTACAACGCCGCAATTACTTGGCACGTTCTTCAGTGACAACAGTACTGTTGCTGCTATTACGCGAGTGCTCAACTACTCGCATCCAGCCGGCATGGCACTGTATATCGGTCTGATCGTTGCCTTCACGTATTTCTACGCATTTGTTCAGGTTAATCCTGAGAATGTCGCAGACAACTTGAAGAAACAAGGAGCTTATATCCCTGGGATCCGTCCTGGTCAGAATACACAGGACTATTTGACAAGCACGCTTTATCGACTGACTTTTGTTGGTTCGATTTTCCTTGCTACTGTCGCAGTTCTTCCGATTATTATTATTGAAATTGCAAATCTTCCACAGTCCGCTCAAATCGGTGGTACCAGCTTGCTGATTGTTGTCGGGGTTGCCCTCGAAACAATGAAGCAGCTTGAATCACAATTGGTTAAGCGTCACTACAGAGGATTTATGAAATAAATTTAAGTGAAGAGTTTCTCCACTTGAATATCTTTGGAGGGCAAGGCGTATGAACATCGTATTAATGGGTCTGCCGGGTGCCGGTAAAGGAACTCAGGCCGACAAAATTGTCGAAAAGTACGGAATCCCTCATATTTCTACAGGCGATATGTTCCGTGCTGCTATTCAAGAAGGCACGGAACTTGGAGTCAAAGCTAAATCGTATATGGATCAGGGAGCACTTGTTCCTGACGAAGTTACGATTGGTATTGTCAGTGAGCGTCTTCGCAAACCTGACTGTGATAACGGTTTTCTATTAGATGGTTTCCCACGTACTGTCCCTCAAGCGGAAGCGCTTGATGGCATACTTGAGGGAATGTCTCGGAAAATCGAACATGCACTCAACATCCAGGTAGACAAAGAACTCCTTGTTGCTCGGCTGACGGGTCGCCGGATCTGTAAAGTTTGTGGAACGTCTTACCACCTCGAATTCAATCCACCAAAGGTTGAAGGCGTATGTGATAAAGACGGAGGCGAACTCTATCAAAGAGCTGATGACAATCCGGAAACTGTCACAAACCGTCTGGAAGTAAATATGAAACAATCTGCACCGCTACTATCGTTCTACGATGGAAAAGGCGTGCTGACAAACATTAATGGTCAGCAGGACATTAATGACGTATTTCACGACGTGGATGCTGTGTTAACAACTCAGGTTCACTAAGCCTTTCCGAAGCATGCAGACGTCAGGGCATCACGTCCGGCAGCGTTCTGCTGTACGGAAGGAGCATTTGATTAGATTGAGCTGCAAAAGCACTTGATGCTAGGCTGAAAATCGAAAACATTCGGCAGTTAAACGCTCAGTACTTCACACATGCATTTTCTTGCTCTTCGGAGTATAATTTGTTGGTGTGAGTGGGTTTGTTGTCTTAGGACGAACAGATCAGCAGCAAACTGTCGGTCATGTTTGAACCGATTTGAAGTTCCACACAACATGTCGGGACCGGCAAACTAGTATGAAATGTGATTTGCGTCTTTTCGAACATCACTCGCGCATACCGGACATATGTTGAAGGAGCTTGTAAAGCGACTGATGCCGCTCGGAAGGTGAGGGCCTTTATAGGATATAGAAGGGAGACTGAGCTGATGGCGAAAGATGACGTAATCGAAATTGAAGGTACTGTAATAGATACGTTGCCGAATGCGATGTTCAAAGTGGAACTGGAAAACGGACATACTGTGCTTGCACATGTATCCGGTAAAATCCGTATGCACTTCATCCGCATTTTGCCCGGTGATAAAGTGACAATTGAATTGTCGCCTTATGACTTAACACGTGGTCGCATCACATACCGTTTCAAATAAACTTTTGCACTCCGGACTAATGAAGGAGGTTGGGTAAGATGAAAGTAAGACCATCTGTAAAACCGATCTGCGAAAAATGCAAAGTTATTCGCAGACGCGGCCGAGTAATGGTAATCTGTGAAAATCCAAAGCACAAACAGCGTCAAGGATAATATAAAGGAGGTGCGCAACCTATATGGCACGTATTGCTGGTGTAGACGTACCGCGCGATAAGCGCGTTGTAATTTCATTGACTTACATCTACGGAATTGGGAAAACGACAGCACAGAAAGTTCTTGCTGCAGCTGACGTTTCAGAAGAGACACGCGTTCGTGATTTAACTGACGTGGAACTCGACAAAATCCGTGAACAATTAGATGCATTGAAAGTTGAAGGGGATCTTCGCCGTGAAACTTCACTTAACATCAAACGTTTGATGGAAATCGGAAGCTTCCGTGGAATCCGTCACCGTCGTGGATTGCCTGTACGCGGACAAAACACAAAAAACAATGCACGTACTCGTAAAGGTCCTAAGCGGACTGTAGCAAACAAAAAGAAATAATAGGTAAAGGAGGTATTTTCGAACATGGCACGTAAACAACAAACTCGTAAACGTCGTGTAAAAAAGAATATTGAATCCGGGATTGCACATATCCGCTCGACGTTCAACAATACTATCGTAACGATTACAGACACTCACGGAAATGCACTTTCATGGTCTAGTGCTGGTGCACTTGGTTTCCGCGGTTCACGTAAATCGACTCCATTTGCGGCTCAAATGGCTGCAGAAACAGCTGCAAAGTCTTCTATGGAACACGGTCTTAAAACGTTGGAAGTTACTGTTAAAGGACCTGGTGCAGGACGTGAAGCTGCGATTCGTTCACTACAAGCTGCTGGTCTTGAAGTAACAGCAATCCGTGACGTAACGCCTGTTCCGCACAACGGATGCCGTCCTCCAAAACGTCGTCGTGTATAACGGTTTCTATTCCAATTGATTGAGAAACACAATTTTTGGTAAGAATGAATTGTGCGATTGCATTTTGCTGTCTATAAAAATCGATTTCAATAAGGAACGACCCACACAGACGTTTTGAAGGAGGGTAAATGAATGATCGAGATTGAGAAACCGAAGATTGAAACCGTTATGGTTGCTGAAGATTCCATGTTTGGTAAGTTTGTTATCGAACCATTGGAACGAGGCTATGGAAACACTTTAGGGAATTCATTACGCCGCGTCCTGTTGTCTTCTCTGCCTGGAGCTGCCGTAACATCGATTCAAATCGATGGCGTTCTTCACGAGTTCTCAACAGTTGAAGGCATTGTTGAAGATGTAGCTACTATTATTCTAAATGTGAAGCAATTAGCCCTTAAAATCTATTCTGATGACGAAAAAGTGATCGAGATAGATGTCAAAGGCGAAGGTGTGGTAACTGCTGCTGACATTACTCATGATAGTGATGTAGAAGTATTGAATCCAAATCTTCACATTGCGACACTTGGGAAAAATGGTCACCTTCGTATGCGCATGTATGCAGTACGAGGACGAGGCTATGCTCCTTCAGTGCAAAACAAACGTGATGACCTTGCGATTGGTGTTATTCCAATCGATTCTATCTACACACCGGTATCTCGTGTAAACTTCCAGGTTGAAAATACTCGGGTTGGTCAAAGTACAAACTTTGATAAGTTAACACTAGATGTTTGGACAGATGGTAGTATTGGTCCTAAAGAATCTGTTTCGCTGGGTGCTAAAATCCTTACGGAACATTTAAATATTTTTGTCGGTATGACAGACGAAGCACAAACTGCAGAGATCATGGTAGAAAAAGAAGAAGACCAAAAAGAAAAAGTTCTTGAGATGACTATCGAAGAATTAGATCTTTCTGTTCGTTCTTACAACTGCCTAAAACGTGCAGGCATCAATACCGTTATGGAACTTGCTAACAAGTCCGAGGACGAAATGATGAAAGTGCGAAATCTTGGCCGAAAATCACTTGAAGAAGTAAAGCTGAAATTGGAAGAGTTGAATCTAGGATTACGCTCTGAAGATTGATGGCAGAATTAGATTGAAGGAGGGAATCTTCTATGGGTTACAGAAAACTTGGACGCACAAGTTCACAGCGTAAAGCGATGCTACGGGACCTGGCAACAGACCTAATCATCCACGAACGCATCCAAACAACGGAAGCACGTGCGAAAGAGCTTCGTTCAGTTGTTGAAAAAATGATCACACTTGGTAAGCGTGGGGACTTGCATGCACGCCGTCAGGTAGCTGAATTCATCCGCCGTGAAGTAATTCTTGGTACTGATGATGAAGGTAAAGAAACTAAGACATTTGCCATTCAAAAATTGTTTGACGATGTTGCACCGCGCTATGCAGAACGCCAGGGCGGATACACACGAATCATGAAGATGGGACCGCGCCGTGGAGACGGAGCACCTGTTGTAGTCATCGAACTCGTGTAAGGAACTTGGGGGTGTGACTGGCGACAGCCACACCCTCTTTCCACATAATGATTTATACGACAATATGAAAAGCTGAGTGTTACGATCGACAGATTTTTTGCTCGGTCTAGCTCTACGCATCTCATCCGCGATGACGGCTTGAGCACCCGGCATCGAAACATTTTGCTGCGCATTCTTCGGATGAGATGCGCGCTTTTTTTATTTATAGAAATCTTTGATGGGATTTCTAGCTATACATACATAAGTTCAAAAGAAAAGAGGCGGTAGTGGATGAGGGAAGTTTTGTCGTTGGACGGTGTATCTTTTGCATATGAAACAGAAGAAGACGTTTTCGTACAAGCTGTCCAAGACGTCTCCTTTACGGTTCGTGACGGGGAATGGGTGTCGATTGTCGGGCATAATGGTTCGGGTAAATCGACGCTAGCCAAATTGATGATTGGCTTACTGTTTCCAGCTACCGGTACGGTCAATGTCTTTTTGGATCCGTTGACAGAGGATAATCTATGGGACGTTCGTTCGCAACTTGGCGTTGTGTTTCAAAACCCAGATAATCAGTTTGTCGGTGCTACTGTGCAAGATGATGTTGCATTTGCCTTAGAGAATAATGGTGTTTCTTACGCGGACATGCAAATTCGTGTGAAAGAAGCGCTCTCTGATGTCGGGATGTCGGCGTATCATAACCACGAACCTCATCATTTATCGGGAGGACAAAAGCAGCGCGTGGCGATTGCTGGGGCCCTTGCGATGAATCCGAAAATTTTAATTTTGGACGAAGCAACATCAATGTTGGACCCTCAAGGCCGAAGTGAAGTTATTGAATTGATCACTTCGTTACGAAGTACTACCGGACTTACTGTCATTTCTATCACGCACGATTTGGAAGAGGTCCTTTTAGCGGATCGTGTTTTCGTCATGAACCAGGGAAAACTTGCAGCTTCCGGGACACCAACCTCTATCTTTGAACAAGGAACTAAACTTCAAGAGCATGGACTCGATTTGCCATTTGCTCTTCGTCTCTCACAGTTATTGAGGGACGCAGGAATGCCGCTAGTAGGCGATCATATGTCAGAAAAAGAGTTGGTGAACGAGTTATGGACATCTCATTTCAACAAGTGAATTTTGCATATGCACCGAATACTCCTTTTGAGAAGAAAGCGCTACATGACATCAATGCTACGATTAAAACAGGCTCGTTTACAGCAGTGATTGGCCATACTGGCTCTGGGAAGTCTACATTGCTACTGCATTTAAATGGTTTACTGAAGCCAACGGAAGGCACCGTACAGGTTGGGGACACGCTTATTACTTCGGAAACAAAAGGGAAAGCGCTACGCAATGTTCGACGGGATGTCGGAATCGTCTTCCAATTTCCTGAGCATCAGTTATTCGAAGAGACTGTGGAAAAAGATATTATGTTCGGCCCGTTGAACTTCGGTATCCCTGAAGAGGAAGCTAGAAAGCGGGCACACGAACTAATCGAGATGCTGGGCTTGCCTCCAGAAGTTGCGAATAAGTCACCGTTTGAACTTTCAGGTGGTCAGATGAGGCGGGTTGCGATTGCAGGAGTGCTTGCGTTTAAACCATCCGTATTAATTTTAGATGAACCGACAGCAGGACTCGATCCCCAAGGGCGTCGTGAAATTATGGAGCTGTTTGAAAGGTTTCATAAAGAAGAGGGTTTGACTACGATTTTAGTGACCCACAGCATGGAAGACGCTGCCCGTTATGCAGAGCATGTCATCGTGATGCATGAAGGTCGTGCTGTGCTCGATGGGCCCCCTGAAGAGGTATTGACAGATGCAGAGCAACTTGCAATGTATCGCTTGGAATTGCCGCGTTCAGTGCGGTTTCAGAGAGACTTCGAGCGATTAGTTCATCATAACTTGCCGACACCTGCGCTCACAGAAGAGCATCTGGCCGTAATGATTGCAGCGCTTGCTAAAGAAATGGGTGAGCGCACATGATGGAGAAGATGATATTCGGACGTTATCTACCAGGAGATTCGATTACGCATCGCCTGGATCCTAGATCTAAGCTGATTTTCATATTTTTGTTCATCTTCGCAGTTTTTTTGGCGAATAATACAGTGACCTATGCAATTTTACTTGCGTTTACGGTGTTCGTTATTCTGCTCTCAAAAATACGAATTCCATTTTTGTTAGGTGGACTTAAACCGATTCTGTTTCTCGTGGTATTTACACTTCTTATGCATTTGTTTCTCACGCGTGAAGGTGACGTCCTCTTCCAATGGAGGTTCATCACGATTTATGAAGAAGGATTGCGCCAAGGTATTTACATTTCGTTACGATTTTTAATTTTAGTATTGATGACAACTGTACTCACACTGACGACTTCGCCAATATCAATTACTGATGGTGTGGAGACTTTGCTGAATCCGTTGAAACGATTTAAACTCCCAGTGCATGAGCTCGCTATGATGATGTCGATTGCTTTGAGATTCATCCCTACCTTAATGGATGAAACCGACAAAATCTTGAAAGCTCAACTTGCGCGAGGGTCGGATATCAGTTCAGGAAGTGTTCAACAACGTGTGAAAGCTGTGATTCCATTACTCGTTCCATTGTTTGTAAGTGCGTTCAAGCGTGCTGAAGATCTAGCAGTTGCGATGGAAGTTCGCGGTTACCGTGGAGGAGAAGGTCGGACACGGTTTCGGAAGTTGCAGTGGCAAACGAGCGACACAATGATCCTTGTTTTGTTAGGTGTACTCTCAGCCATCATGCTGTATTTCAGAGGGTAAAGGAGGACACGCATGATGCGTATAAAAGCGACGGTTGCATATGACGGTACTCAATTTTCTGGCTACCAATCTCAACCTAAAATGAGAACGGTGCAGTCGGATATTGACAAAGCCCTTCGTAAGATGCATAAAGATGATTCGATCCATAGCGTGGCAAGTGGGAGAACAGATGCTGGGGTGCATGCATGGGGACAAGTAATCCATTTTGACACGCCTCTCAATCTGACTGAAGATAGTTGGCTAATGGCATTGAATGTCTTGTTGCCTAAAGATATCCGTATCCTTTCTGCCCAACCTGTAAGTGAGGATTTTCATGCGCGTTATTCAGCAAAAGGGAAAACGTATCAATATCGCTGGACGAGGAAACCTATCCAAAGCCCATTTGACCGCAATTATTCCGTTCACTTAGGTAAATGGAATCCAGAACTTAAACGGATGCAAGAAGGTGCGGTACATTTACTTGGCAAACATGACTTCACGAGCTTTTGTTCATCCCAAACAGCAACGTCAAACAAGGTTCGGACAATTCGTATGCTTGAAATCGAAGAAAAAGGCGATGATCTCATTTTAACCATTGAAGGAGACGGCTTTTTGTATAACATGGTGCGCACAATTGCAGGTGTCCTTTATGCGGTTGGAATCGGGTGGGACGAGCCACAAGAAGTGGCTGAAATCTTAGAAGCCCGCGACCGCAAACGTGCCGGTAAAACTGCACCAGCACACGGTTTGTATTTGATGAGTGTTACGTATGGAGAGTAAAGCAACTTTTCCAGGTGTTTATATGAAAACTGCTTGACTTTCTAGACGATAACCGGTAAGATAATATTTGGTATTTCAATAACCCCACAAAAAGCCCCGAAAGTTTATTTGTGTTTAGGGATAGAGAAAACGGAACAGACTGATATTCATTTAGGAGGATATGAAACTATGCGTACAACATTCATGGCTAAAGGCCACGAAGTAGAGCGAAAATGGCTCCTAGTAGACGCTGAAGGCCAAACGCTTGGACGTCTTGCTTCAGAAGTCGCTACATTGCTTCGCGGTAAACATAAACCGACATTCACACCAAACGTTGATACAGGTGACCACGTGATCATCATCAATGCTGAAAAGATTCAACTTACAGGTAACAAATTGAAAGACAAGAAATATTACCGTCACTCAGGTTACACTGGTAGCCTTAAGTCTCGTACAGCGCTTGAAATGCGCACAAACTATTCAACGAAAATGCTTGAACTAGCTATCAAGGGAATGCTTCCAAAAGGTCCACTTGGTCGTCAAACAGCTAAAAAGCTTCACGTTTTCGCTGGAGCAGAGCACACTCATGCAGCACAAAAACCTGAAGCATTTGAGCTTCGCGGGTAATTAAGAGGAGGAAACACTTTTGGCACAAGTACAATATATCGGCACTGGCCGACGTAAAAGTTCAACAGCTCGTGTACGTTTAGTTCCTGGTGAAGGTAAAATCGTCATCAACAAACGTGATGCAGAAGAATACGTACCATTCGAAACACTTCGCGAAATCATTAAGCAACCACTTGTAACTACGGGTACACTTGGAAGCTACGATATTCACGTAAACGTGAACGGTGGAGGATACACAGGACAAGCAGGAGCAATCCGTCACGGAGTAGCTCGTGCATTGTTAACTGTAGATCCTGATTTCCGTCCAGCTCTAAAGGCTGCAGGTCTACTTACACGTGACCCACGTATGAAAGAACGTAAGAAGCCAGGTCTTCGCGGCGCTCGTCGTGCACCACAGTTCTCGAAGCGTTAATCATCAACTATTCACAGTCCATTCCTTTACCGGAATGGGCTGTTTTTGTTTGGGGAAAATTAGTACCAGGTATGTGAATCAGATTTTGTCTTCAGGACAATCATTCCTCCTTGATAGGATTACCTTTGACATCCATCTAATGGCCCGAGCAAAGACTCGATCATGGAAAACCCATTAGGTAATGGGTAAGAGCGATCCAATTGACTGGCCAGACGAATGGGGTCACCAAAGAAATAGCGTTCGTATTGAGTTTGTCTTGTGCCGAAAGAACTCATCGTCAAATCCCATGCGAGTCTGAAGATTTTCACTCGGTCTTCTGCATTTTTAGTAGCCCCTTGCAAATACTGAACCAAGTCCTGCTGGATATCGGATTGGAACGCTTTTTCGGTAGGAATGGTTACCATCCCGCTGGCTCCTATTAACTGAATGATTTCACTGAAGCGAGGATAGACTATAGGAAAGATGTTACTTGCTACCTGGAGTGGCATCATACTAGGTCGCATATAGCCCCATTGATCGAGTGTCGCATCTTGCTCGGATTTATCCAACAATGCTTTCAGCGTTTCTAAACTAATGATAATTTCTGATAATTTTCCTTGAATGTGCGAATACTCGCCTACGTTTATCGTTTCTACTAGAAGTTTCGCAACGCTTAGCATGAATTCTGTTTTGACAACTTGTCGTGTAATGACTTGGTGGAGTGTATATGGATGAAAGGAACTGGTTGCGAAGAATTGGGAAGCCACTTCAGTATTGTGATAAAAGAAAACACGCTCCCATGGGACGAGTGCGTTATCGAACACGACAATCGAGTCCATCTCTTCAAATCGAGAGCTCAGTGGATAATTAAATGTGGAGTCAGTACCTGCAAAAGATTCCCTGCAGATGAAACGCACTCCCTCAGCATCTGAAGGTAGTGTGAACGCAAAGGCTTCATCTGGGTCTGGGAGTAATTTGGGGGCACTGAATACAAGGATTTCATCAGTGAGTCCGCCTTGGGTTGCAAGCAATTTCGCACCCTTTATAACGAGGCCATCTTTTGTAGTATCCACGATTCTTGCGGAGATGGGCTCATCGGAAGACTCGAAATATATTGGTGCTCGATTTACCTGGGGGTTAATGAATGTATGAGTAAACGTCAAATCCTGTTCTCTCGCCCGTTCATATGCAGATTGAACATGATGGGGGAAGCAATTCTCTTTTCCTTCTAGAAAGTATGAGGAGCTTGCAAAACTCATAAGAACCGTATTTAAGTAGTCTGGACTTCTTCCCATTAGTCCACAGGTTTGGCGTGCCCATTTCTCGATCATAGTCCTGCGCTTTTTTAAGTCTTCTTTTGTTGTTGGCTGTAAAAAAGAAATCCCTACTTTTTCGCCAGATGTAGGAGAATCGTAGGTCATCTCGGACTTATGTCCACGCAAAACCTGATAGTCATATAAAGTGGCTTTTGTTTTTAACAGTCCCCGGAACTCTGGACATTCGGAAATAGGCGCCTTTAACTGATGGCCATCCAGCCATATTTCCGGTTTCAATTGGTTAATACGGCTTATGAATTCCTGGCCGTTTTTTGCTCCCATAGAACTCCTCCTACTTTTGGTGTTTAACATAGTCTATTACCTAACTAGGAAATGTGATTACATAAAAAGATTTCTACCTATAGGAAGATAAATTCAAAAACCAGGCTGTACATTTACCTATACGTGAAAAAGGTCGAAGTTGAAAGTAATTTTCTGACTTGTAAACTGGGCACCGAATTGCTTGAAAATAAGTTTTCATATGGGGTATGCTATTTTAATGCAACAGCATGAAAGTGAGGTTTCTATTAAAAATGGAGCAATTTTTTGCTAAAATCCCTTTTGACCTGGATAAAATAATTGAAACAGCTATCAAGCTTGCCGTCATAATTGCGACTTTTTCTATTGCGGTTCCTTTAGGCAAAAAAATGATCAGTGCGACCATTCATAAGATGTCTCTGACTAGAAAGACAAAACCGGGTCGCATTAAGACACTCGATAAATTACTTTTAAATATTTTTTCTTATGTAATGATCTTCATTTTTATTGGCACCGTGCTATCCCTATTCGGTGTGAGCATTGGCCCTCTTATCGCCGGTGCTGGTGTTGTTGGACTAGCCATAGGATTCGGTGCACAAGGGCTTGTGAGTGACGTCGTGACAGGGTTCTTCATCCTTCTGGAGCAACAGATGGAAGTGGATGATTATGTAACGGTTGCGGGCATTGACGGAGTCGTGGAAGAGATCGGTTTACGAACTACGAAAGTAAGGGCGTTCGATGGGACTCTCAATTACTTACCGAACCGCATTATCGAAAATGTAGCAAACCATTCACGTGGCAACATGCGAGCTCTTGTTGATGTTGGGATTAGCTATTACAACGATGTCGACCAAGCGATTAGTGTGTTGGAGCGGGTTTGTGATGAATTCCAGCGTGATGAACGTTTTAAAGATGGTCCGCATGCGATTGGAGTGCAAAGTATAGATGGCACAAACGTCGTGCTCCGAGTGATTGGTCAAGTTGAAAATGGACTGCAATGGGAATGTGAACGAGACCTTCTGAAGGCCATCAAGGTAGCATTCGATGAAGCAAATATCGAACTTCCACTGAACTATCAAGTGATTCATCAGCAAGAGCAACTAGGCGAAAGCAATGGACGCGATTGAGTGAAACGTATATGATACCCATAGCAAGTCAAGCGTACAGGAGGTAAACAAGATGAAAGAAATTACAGCGAGTGAATTGGAAACGTTGTTAGAAGAAGGTCAGCAGATTAACATGGTTGACGTTCGGGAATCGGATGAAATTGCGACGGGTAAAGTCATTGGTGCAATCCATATTCCACTTGGTGAAATTCCAGCTCGATTAGAAGAACTCGACAAAACAAAGCCGTATACAATTATTTGTCGCTCGGGCGGAAGAAGCGGTCGTGCAGCGCAGTTTTTAGAAGAAGAAGGATATGACGTAACCAATATGACTGGCGGTATGCTTAGCTGGCAGGGCCCAATCGAATAAGTAACTCTTGCAGACGTCTTTCAAAGGAAGGCGTCTTTTCTATGCTTGGTCATATTAGAAACCGCTCGCGCGTATAGTGAATGAAAAAGGCGGTGTCATATGAAGCGTGTGATGATTATTGGCTTACTATTAGTTTGTTCTTTAAGCGTTGTTTGGTATGGAGTAAATGCTTCGGATCGTGCATTTTTCATGCCTGCGGAGCTAGCTGGCGTCAAAGTACTGCTGGATGCAGGGCATGGAGGAGAAGATGGTGGTGCATCTACTAAAGAGCTTATTGAAAGTGATGTCAATCTTGCCATTACAAAAGAAGTGGAAAAGAAGTTGAAACAAAAAGGGGCTACTGTTGTAATGACGCGTACGAAATCTGGGGATGCCATCGCTGAGCATGCGCCAGATAAAGAGTTCTCATCGATGCGAGAACGCAAATTCGAAGACCTTAAGATGCGTGTTAAGATTGCCGAAACTGAAGAACCTGATTTGTTTCTAAGTGTCCATGTGAATGCGATCCCACAGACGCAGTGGAGAGGGGCACAGGTTTTTTACCATCCTGAAGGACATAAAGGTGGAGAAGCACTTGCAAAATCGATCCAGAGTGCGTTTAAAGACCAATTAAAGAATACAGACCGTGAAGCTATGAAGATCAAAGGTGTGTACTTACTGAAGAATATTCAAGTTCCTTCTGTCATCGTTGAAACAGGGTTCATTTCAAATCCTGAAGAACATAAACTGCTGGCTGATACTAATTATCGGAAAAAAGTTGCGGATGCGATTGTCGAAGGGGTTGTCAAACATCAGTTAATGGACCAAAAATGATAAGCGCATCGCCGTACTCGGAAGACGGACTATGATATACTTGGGGTGAATGTACTAAACTCTAAGGAGTGTTCCGTTGTGATAAATGAAGAAATAGTACGTGAATTACTTGGCGGTATGAGCGATCCTTTTTTACATAAAACTTTGGCAGAAACAGATGGGGTCGTCGGCATTACCATCAAGCCTGAAAAAGCGCATGTGAGTGTGAAATTGGCAATTGCTAAAGTGAACACAGCTGAGCAAATGACCCTTCAAACAAAAGTTGTCGAGGTTCTAAAGGCTGCGGGTGCTGATTCGGTGGGAATTCGATTTGAAGAATTGCCTCAAGAGACATTGGAGAAATTCCGTGGAACTGCGACAGCTGCAGAAGCCCAAGATTTACTATCTCCTATCAATGATGTGACGTTCATCTCCATTGCGTCAGGTAAAGGTGGAGTTGGGAAGTCGACAGTTTCCGTTAACTTAGCAGTTGGTCTTGCTCGTCTTGGTAAAAAAGTAGGGCTAATTGACTCAGATATTTACGGTTTTAGTGTTCCAGATATGATGGGGGTTACAGAATCACCTGTAATCCGTGGAGATCGGATTATTCCTGTTGAGCGTAAAGGTGTTAAAGTCATTTCAATGGGCTTCTTCGTTGAAGATAATGCACCTGTCGTTTGGCGTGGACCGATGCTTGGTAAAGTACTCGACCAGTTTTTCAGAGACGTGGAATGGGGAGAATTGGATTATATGATCCTCGACTTACCACCGGGTACTGGTGATGTTGCGCTCGATATTCACCAGATGATTCCTGCCTCTAAAGAAATCGTAGTGACAACACCACATCCAACAGCTGCGTTCGTCGCTGCTCGTGCGGGTGCAATGGCGTTGCAAACAGACCACGCGTTGCTAGGAGTTATTGAAAACATGTCTTGGTTTGAATCCAAACAAACGGGTGAAAAGGAGTTTGTTTTCGGTTCTGGTGGCGGAAAGAGGCTTGCTGAGGAACTTCGCACAGAATTGCTTGGCCAAATTCCACTAGGGCAACCTGATTGGGATGAAAAGGACTTCGCACCATCGGTTTACGCAGCTGACCATCCGATTGGACAGATTTACTTGGAAATTGCTCAAAACGTTGTGGATAAAATCCAGAAATAAGTAAAAGCGGAGTGGGTTACTTTCCCCCTCCGCTTTCTTCTTTGTCATCTTCTTTTTTCTTTTTCTTATCGTCTTTTTCAACTGGCTTCACTTCTCCTGCCTGCAAAATGAGTTCTTGCCATTTTGCTTGGAGCAAGGGACTGCTAATCGTTTCTTCAATTGCTTTTTCAAATTCCTTTTTCAAAGAGCCAGAGTGCAAGATGTTTTCTAGCTGTTTTTGCATATCAGGAGTGCCAAAGAACTCTTCAAGCTCTTTTTGGAATGACGCATCGTTCATCAAAGCTTTCATAATTTCTTGTTGCTGATCCTTCATACTGGAAGCAATTGTTTTTTGGAACTTTGGATCATCGAACGTTTCTTTCCAAAAATCTTTTCCTTCTTTTGAAAGTAACGTCGATTCGATGGCGGAAGTTACTTCTGGTTGTTCAAGGACGAGCTGTTTTCTGAATTCTTCTTCCGTCAGCAACTGTCTGATCGCTTTTTTCCCTTCCTCCGTTTGTATCGCATCAGTCATCATCTTTTTTGTTTCATCGTAAGAAGGGGATGCGTTTTGTGCATTGCTACATGCGGATAAGACGAATAGGACAGGGAGCAGATACATTACTAATTTTCTCATGAATTTGAAATCCCTCCACTGGCTTTTCAATTATTGTTCACAACTTTGCGCATATTATGCAAAGACTGTTGAATGAAATAGATTTTTCGATAAATCGCTGTTACACTAGAATCAGTAATTAAAACGGAGGAACGCTGCTGTGACTATACGAAATTGGATTAAATTTTTCATACGGGCTCTACTTTTAGGTGGCGCTATTACTGGACTTGTCGGACTGATTGTTCGTTGGAACTTTTTTTACTCATACTTATCAACAGGAGAATATGTCCAGTTTTTAGGTGCTTTTTTATGGATGGTATTTCTAGGGTTTACGATGAGTGTAATCGCACAAATGGGATTCTTCGCCTATTTGACCATTCACCAGTTCGGAGTCAATTTGTTTAGAACGTTGACACTCTGGAATTGGGTACAACTACTGTTGATCGTCGTTGTTCTCTTTGACTTAGTCTTTTTCAGATTCCGTCTGACTTCAGATGATGCAGGACGGACTGTTCTCTATATGGTGTTGCTTGTGATACTTGTAGGAACTGCAGCAGTAACGGCTTGGTTCAAAGCACAGTGGACTAAAAAACATATCTTGATTTCCGCTTTGTTTTTCATGATCGTCATTACAACTCTTGAATGGTTACCAGCTTTGATGGTCCGCAAAGGAGAAGTCGACACATGGGTGACGATTATGCTATTCCCGCTTGTCGCTGTGAATGCCTATCAACTCCTCGCGCTTCCGAAGTACAATCGCAAGTCTGATGAGGACAAACTAAGATTAGATGCAAGAAAAGCAGAGCGCAGAAAACAAAAAGCTGCCAATGCAAAATAACAAAAGACGCACACTGGAGAAAATTGCCAGATGTGCGTCTTTTGTCATTCAGGAATCTTTTTGGTTTTGACATCTGTCGCAAATAATACATCTTCCACGGATTGAAATTCACGACTGGCTAATAATCGATCGATATCATCCAAAGTTGTTTTTCCCTTGCGCTCTAGGGATACGGTTAATATTTCACCTTTTTTATGAGGAGGGAGTTTTCCTCCTTTCCAACGTAAAGTGGAACCGAGAGCATTTATTTCATGCTTCCATAAGGATTCTTGAAGTAGTTTTGGAAAGACTTCATCGCTTGTACGGAACCAAAGAGGTTTTTTCTCGAATAGGGTCGTGAATTCCTCTAACTGCTTAGTGAAGAGGGCAGAATCTTCCTCATAGGCGGCTCCATCTTTACCTAAAAGAGCAACAGGAATATTCTTTTTGCGAATGAGTTCAGCAGAGTCCGGGAAGCGCATTGCCCAAGCAGTATCTACTAGTAACAAAGGATAAGGGGCTTCTAGCTCTGCAATCCAGTTTTCAAGAGCAGAGTCGCCAAAAGAAATATCCAAAGTCAGAGCCGAGCCGGATGTACCTCTAACAACAACATCGGGTTCCTGTGTTAGTTTGAACACACTCAATATCTGAGGAGCTGTAATGGAAGAGGGCCATAATACGAAAATTAGCGTACAAATGATAATGATCCAACCTATTTTTTTTAGCACAACAAGCTCCTTTCCAACATGTTTACTGTACTTTATGATGAAGGCTTGACCGTTATGCGCACCACATGCTATTATGTAAAAGTCGTCAATAGACGAAGAGAACGCGATAAAAAAACTTATTGCTATTTTTAGAAGTTGTGGTATAATTTTCGTTGTTCGATAGAAGCTAATACTATTATTCCGCAGTAGCTCAGTGGTAGAGCAATCGGCTGTTAACCGATCGGTCGTAGGTTCGAGTCCTACCTGCGGAGCCATTTTC
The DNA here is from genome assembly GCF_000586555.1 of Sporosarcina sp. D27. GTDB lineage: Bacteria > Bacillota > Bacilli > Bacillales_A > Planococcaceae > Sporosarcina. The sequence goes on along the minus strand of NZ_AZUC01000018.1, from coordinate 53,305 downwards.
CATACCTATGCTTCCATAGCTCAGTAGGTAGAGTGCTTCCATGGTAAGGAAGAGGTCACCGGTTCGAATCCGGTTGGAAGCTCCAGTAATCTGTTTTAAACAGCTGGCGACGGTTTAGCTATAAATATGGCCCCTTGGTCAAGCGGTTAAGACACCGCCCTTTCACGGCGGTAACACGGGTTCGAATCCCGTAGGGGTCACCATGTTTGTTTCAGTAGTACATAGCAGATAAGCGATGTCGCCATGCACGCTTATCAACAATTAACTAATGGTGGGGTAGCGAAGTGGCTAAACGCGGCGGACTGTAAATCCGCTCCCTCCGGGTTCGGCGGTTCGAATCCGTCCCCCACCACCATTTTCCATGTATAGTCTTTTAAAAGATTGGTTATCTTTATTAGTAGTACTCCGGCGCAGAGATGAGCCGATTTTTTTAATTACTGGGGTATAGCCAAGCGGTAAGGCAACGGACTTTGACTCCGTCACTCGTTGGTTCGAATCCAGCTACCCCAGCCAAAATTTTTAAAACTTCGTTTTAAAAATTTTTGCGAGAAATACCGTGAGGTATTTGGAGCAATACCATGCAAGAAAAGAAAACTCTGTATAAAACCTGCAATAGATACTAGGATTACACATATAAACTTCGTTTTAAAAATTTTTGCGAGAAATACCGTAAGGTATTTGGAGCAATACAAAATAATTGGAAATCCTAGTTACAATATGACATTACTCTTGAAATAATTCGAAAAAATGATCTTTTAAAAAGTGTTTAAAACAAACCGATAGTTAAAATAGAACGTCCTCGTCCCTTCCTAGCTCAACGGAAAGGGTTTTTTTGTCTTATATCTATTAATATGAATACTCACAGGTTCCAGTCGGTTCCTTGATGAAAGAGGTGTCACATGACGAACCATCAGGATATGATTCATAACTTAGTTCATCGTCAACCACAACTAGAGGTCTCACAATTGTTGAACGACATCGTATATGCCATAGATAATTCTGCAATTGTAGCGATTACGGATAGAACCGGAGAAATTATTTATGCAAACGAGTTTTTCTCAAACCTCTCACAATACTCTCAAGATGAGCTCATAGGGGCAAATCAACGCATTGTCAATTCAGGATTTCACCCAAAATCATTTTTCAAAGAAATGTGGAAGACAATTGGTCAAGGGAGGATCTGGCGAGGAGAAATCTGCAATCGCGCTAAAGATGGTTCTCACTATTGGGTGGATACCACAATTGTGCCGTTCTTAAATGAAAAAGGAACTCCGAAACAATATATTTCGATTCGACATGACATAACTGAAAAGAAAAACATAGAAGTAACATTACGAAAACAAGCAGAGTTGTATCGGCTGATTACAGAAAACTCGGGTGACTATATTGCTGTCGTAGATGAAGAAGGCAGAATTCACTACCAATCGCCGTCAATTGAAAAATTAATCGGCGACTCAAATCCTGATTTATTGAAGGCGATGGTAAGTGAGGATCTAGACAACTTAAGGGACGCCCTTCATCGTATAAATCAGTCACAAGTACAAGAGGTATCGGTAGAATTCCGTTTAAAAGTAAATCAAAACTGCAATATGCAAATGCGTGGTAGTTTGTCACGTATTACAACTGAAGGGGAATATGTAGGATACAGCGTTTTGGTCATACAGGATAACACGGCTGTAAAACAACAAGAAAAACTCATTTTGGACTTATCATCCATTGACCAGTTAACTGGCCTATTAAATCGAAGATCATTTTTAAAAGGATTGTTCGTTGAAATAGATCGAGTAAAAAATACGGACGAATTGCTTGGATTAGTCCACCTAAACATTGACAAACTGCGTTATGCCAATGAAACGTTTGGTCATGATCGGGGCGATGAAATTCTTAAAAAAATTGCAGAGCGGCTTTCTTTGTATCTGGATGGGGAGCTGTGCGGAAGAACGGCTGGAGATGAGTTTGCTTTTGTCATAAAAAGCGATAAGTCCCCCGAAGAACTATTTGAGTGGACTTGTGCATTGCAGAAAATAATAGAAGCACCTGTTGAAGTGGCGGGGCAATTATATAATCCTTCTGTAAGCTGTGGACTGTCTGTATATCCTATTCATGCAACTGAAGTGCCTGGTTGGATTACAACGACACAGCAAGCGATGCAGTATGTAAAAGAACAAGGGGGTTCAGGAAGTGCAATTTTTGTTCCTGATATGTATTCTGAATCGTTAGATCGAATTATTTTAGAAAACGAGCTTCGGAAAAGTGTTAAAGAGGAACATTTTCTATTGGAATATCAGTCGAAAGTTGATCTGGACAAAGAAGTAATCGTTGGATTTGAAGCGCTAGTTAGATGGCAACATCCTGATCTTGGACGAATTCCTCCCGACAAATTCATCGGGCTAGCAGAAGAAACGAAGATTATCATTCCTCTTGGAGAATGGATTTTAGAAGAAGCGTTTAAAAAAGCAAAGCAACTTCAGGCTGTTGGTACAGTGCCTATAACAGTAGCGGTCAACCTCTCGGCGGTCCAATTAGAGAGTCCAGATCTTATTCCATTTGTTCAATCACTACTAGAGAAGACTGGATTAGATCCTGCATGTATTGAAATGGAAGTGACAGAGAGTGCTTTTGCAGACCGGTTGGAAATGAGTTCGTCTCTTAGACGGTTGCGAGACCTTGGATTCGTTGTATCCATAGATGATTTTGGAACCGGGTTTAGTTCGTTCAGTTATATAAAGGAATTCCCTGCGGAAACATTGAAAATTGACATGTCATTTGTTCGGGATATTGAAACGAGTGAAAATAGCCGTGCGATCATAAAAGCGATTGTTACAATGGCGGACACTGCTGGGATGAATGTCATAGCAGAAGGAATTGAAACAGCAGAACAAGCAGATATTGTTAGGCAACTTGGTTGCAGAGAGGGCCAAGGCTATTTTTATAGCCGTCCAATTCCAGCTACAGAAATTCGTGAATTTCTTGAAAAGTTTCCGAAAAGGCGTAATGCTTCTGAATAAATATTCAGTATATTGCTTGGTTGAGCCATTAGAAAGAAGCGGATACAATAGAAATGTCAGATAAAGAAAACTTCAGGGGGAAATAGACATGGAGAAGAACTTAAACATTTCAATGGTAGGCGTTCCGCTTGACTACGGACAGAGCCGAAGAGGCGTAGATATGGGACCAAGTGCAATTCGTTACGCAGGTGCAGTGTCTCGTCTTGAAACAATTGGCCATCTTGTGACAGATACAGGAGATATTGCTGTGCCAACGGGAGAGCGCGTTGGACAAGACATAGATGGGTTGAAAAACCTTGATGAAGTTACAAATGCATGCACGGAGCTTGCTGAACGTGTAGCTGAGTTAACGAAGATTGAACAATTCCCGCTTGTTTTCGGCGGCGATCATAGCATGGCGATTGGTACACTTGCAGGACTATCAGAGAAATACAATAATCTTGGTGTCATCTGGTATGATGCGCACGCTGATATTAATACAGAAGAAACATCACCTTCGGGTAATATCCATGGGATGCCTCTAGCGGTGAGCCTTGGAATGGGGCACGATCGACTTGTAAACATCTATAAAGAGGGTCGGAAAATTAAACCTGAAAACGTTGTTATCATAGGAGCACGTTCTGTCGATCCTGGTGAACGCAAAGTGATTAAAGAATTGGGGATTAAAGTGTTCACGATGCACGAAATCGATCGTGATGGTATGACGTCTGTCATGAATCAAGCAATTGACTACTTAAAATCTAAAAACATTGACGGTCTCCATTTGTCACTGGATTTGGATGGATTGGATCCGCTTTATACACCAGGTGTAGGCACGCCGGTTCCAGGTGGCATTAGTTATCGTGAAAGTCATTTAGCAATGGAGATGCTTCAAGATTCAGGATTAGTCACTTCTGCGGAGTTTGTAGAAGTCAATCCGATTTTGGATGATAAAAATGCAACTGCAGACGTAGCAGTTGGATTAATCGGTTCGCTATTCGGTGAAAAACTTCTATAAGGGGAATTTCTTGCACGTTTTGAAATTAATAAATGAGTGTAAAAGAGGCATACAATCAATGTGTGTCTCTTATTTTTGTGTGTATTGTAGAAAGTAAGGAAATTTTTTCTGCAATTTGGTAAAATGAATTTATATTGAAATGAAACCTGTAGACCCCTTCATCCGTATAGAAGGGACAGCCGCAGCAGAAGCGGAGGATGAGAGTCTTTGGATGAGTTGATCAATAAACGAATAAATGAAGTGCTGAAAGGGAATCAAGATTCTTTTGAAGAGATTGTACTGCTTTTCCAGAACCGCTTATATCATGTCTGTTATCGGATGCTCGGAAGTCGGGAGGAGGCACAGGATATCGCGCAGGAGGCTTTCGTTAGGGCGTATTCAAATTTGCATACGTTTGACCAAAAGCGTAAGTTTTCAACGTGGATTTTTCGAATTGCGACGAACCTATGCATTGATCGAATCCGGAAAAAGAAGCCGGATTATTCTCTGGATGCGCAAGTTCCAGGGACGGAAGGGCTCGATATGTACTCACAAATTGCAGCCGCTGAAGATCTACCTGAAGAGGAAGTCGAACGTATGGAGACACAAGAACGTGTTCAATACGAGATTGGACGGTTGCCAGAAAAGTATCGTTCTGTTATAACACTTAGGTATATGGAAGAACTGCCACTCCAAGAAATCGCCGACATATTAGACCTTCCGCTAGGCACTGTAAAAACACGTGTGCATCGAGGGCGGGATGCTTTACGAAAACAGATAGGTACAATGTAGGAGGGGTAAGGATGACTAACTGTCCAAATGAGGTTGTCCAATATATGCACGAATATCTGGATGGAGAAATTGCTCCTGAACAAGAACAGGTATTAAACGAACATCTCGCTACGTGCGAAGAATGCCAAAAGCTATTCGACGAATTGAGTGATGCGGTCGCGCTCCTTGAACTCGCAGATCCGATGCAAGCACCGGTTGGATTTACTGAGGGAGTCATGGCGCGATTACCTCAGCGCACACAACAAAAAAAGAAGACAGGAGTAAATCGCTGGTTACGCAAACATCCGATGTTGTCTGCAGCAGCATTATTTCTCATTCTAATGAGTGCGGCACTTTTTTCAAGCTACAATACTAACGAACAATTTTCAGTTACGATGCAACCGAACCTCATAATTGAAGGAGATACAGTTGTCGTCCCTGCAGGCGAAGTGGTCAAAGGGGATCTCGTAGTAAAAAATGGGGACTTACGTATTGAGGGACAGGTGGATGGAAATGTAACTGTCATCAGGGGAGAGAAGTATATGGCTTCCACCGCCGTCGTGACAGGTAATATTGAAGAAATCGATGAACTATTCGACTGGCTATGGTATAAGATGAAAACCGCATTCAAAGGTCTAGCCCCGGACAAAACTGAAAATCAAGATACTGAGTAAGCGCCGCGCAATTTTGCCGGTCGCTTTTTCAGTAGGGCGGGAACTTGGTGAACGGTTTTCCCGTCTAAGTACAGCATGTAAAGAATGCTCTATGGTATACTTAAATTAGTGAAAAACTGTCTGCAAAGGTAGGGGAAGCGCATGCCTGATTGGGGAATAATTACAAATATGAATGCTGTTGAAGTCTTGAAAGCCATTTTGGATGTGCTTCTCGTTTGGTTTGTTGTGTATAAACTCATCACAATTATCAAAGGAACAAAAGCTGTACAGCTATTAAAAGGGATCTTTGTTATTTTAATCGTCCGGATTTTGACTGAATTACTTGGTCTAGACACCTTGAAATGGATGGTAGAGCAAGTCCTGACATTTGGTTTCTTAGCTGTGATTATCATTTTCCAACCTGAGTTGCGCCGTGCACTGGAACAGCTTGGCCGAGGGCGACTGTTCGCTCGGACACAAATGCAGGAAGAAGAAGAGAGAGATCGTCTGATTAGTGCATTTACTAAATCGGTGAGTTATATGGCGAAACGACGAATCGGAGCGCTCATTACAGTGGAAAAAGAAACGGGCTTAAGTGAATACATTGAAACCGGTATCACCATGAATTCTGATATTTCATCAGAATTACTCATTAATATCTTCATCCCGAACACACCACTGCACGATGGGGCAGTCATTGTTCAAAAAAACAAAATAGCAGCAGCAGCCTGTTATTTACCACTTTCGGAAAGCCCGTTCATCTCAAAAGAATTAGGAACTCGGCACCGAGCAGCGCTAGGAATTAGTGAAGTGACCGATGCGTTCACCATTATTGTTTCCGAAGAAACCGGTGCTGTTAGTGTGACAACTGACGGCGATATTAATCGCAATGTATCGATGGAAGAATTTGAACGAATTGTACGTCTCGCTTGGTTCGGGGACACTAACGCTGTTAGTGCTGTAAACTCCATTTGGAAATGGGGGAAGAGAAAAAATGGATAAATTCATGGATAGTCCTTGGTTTTTGCGATTAACGGCACTCGCACTTGCACTCTTTCTCTTCTTTTCTGTCCGTGCAGACGAAGAAAAAAAATCGCTTGCAAATGTAGGAGACTCAGTGGATATCATTAATGATGTTCCAGTTGAAGTCTACTACGACAACGAAAACCTCGTGGTTACGGGAGTTCCTGAAACGGTCAATATGACAATTAAAGGACCAACAAATTTAGTTCAGACAACAAAGTTACTCAAAGACTTTACTTTGAAAGTCGATTTACGAAGCATGCCTATGGGAAGTCACACGGTTCAAATTCAGACGGAAAATATTTCAGATAAAATCAAAGTCAAATTGGATCCGGCAACGATAGAAGTAAATATTGAAGAGAAAGTTACACAATCGTTTAAAGTCGATCCGGAAATGAACGATAAGTTACTGGCAGATGATTACGAACTCGTGAAAATGGAAGTGGATCCATCGACGATTGAAGTAACAGGTGCTAAAAGTGTTGTGGATTCCATCAGCTTTGTAAAAGTTTCTGTAACGGGTGACAATGAAATCAACAAATCGTTTGAGCAAAAAGGAAGAGTTCGAGTACTCGATCGAGATTTGAACAAATTGAATGTTTCTATTGAACCAGAAGAAGTCACTGTAAAAGTGGATGTAGAAGCGTATCATAAAGAGGTACCAATATCCGTTAAGCAAAAAGGGAAAACAAAAGAAGGTATTACTGTCAACTCCTTAACATCCGATGAGAAAATGGTTACCTTATATGGCCCACGTAAAACGGTAGACGCTATCGATCAGCTGAACGTGGATGTAGATGTGAGTAAGATTACCGGAAGCGGGAAACAATCGATTGAATTGCCAAAACCAAAAGGTGTCCAAAAAATGTCAGTTGACAAAGTGAATGTCAATATTGACGTCAAAGTATCTCCAGAGGCAGAAAAGGATAATGCGGATGGAGATAAGTCCGATGACGAAGCCAAAGTACCGTCTTCTGGAGACTCTACCAACTCAGATGTTGCAACAGAAGAACCTTCTACAGATGGACAGGAACCTAGCACCGTCACTAAGAAGACTCGTAAATTTACTGGGATACAAATTGGAATACATGGTTTAGACAACAGTTTTAAAGGAAGAATTGTAAAGCCTTCGGATGGGGTAGCAGCAGTTACGTTAACGGGCGAAGAGAAAGTGATCGATGCGCTAACTGAAACGGATGTTACTGTGTTTGCAGAAGCTAAAAGTGTGAACCATGTAGGTGACCACGTTCTGCCGATTTTTGTGCAGGTACCATCGAATGTTCAGTATGAAGTTAGTTTTAAAGATATTACAGTAATGGTTGAACAAGCGTAAAATACGCAGAATGGATAGGATCGAAAGGGAGAATGAAAATGACTAAGTATTTCGGTACGGATGGTGTAAGAGGCGTTGCAAATGCAGAATTAACTCCAGAATTGGCTTTTAAGTTAGGTCGTTTCGGAGGTCACGTCCTCACGCAGCATTCAACAGAAGTAGCACGTGTTCTTGTTGGAAAAGATACTCGTATTTCTGGTCAAATGTTAGAAAGTGCGTTAATCGCTGGGCTTTTGTCAACAGGAGTCGAAGTCATGACACTAGGCGTAATCAGTACACCAGGAGTAGCTTATTTAACGAGAGCCATGAATGCTCAAGCGGGTGTTATGATTTCAGCTTCACATAATCCAGTCGAAGATAATGGCATTAAATTCTTTGGAGCAGACGGCTTTAAGCTGTCAGACGATCTTGAATCTGAAATTGAGCAACTTTTAAATGCGGAAACAGATACGTTACCTCGCCCAACAGGTGGCGAGGTAGGAACCATTACAGAATACTTCGAAGGCTGTCAAAAATACAATCAGTATTTGAAACAAACAATAGACGGTGATTTTGAAGGCATGCACGTAGTCCTCGATTGCGCACACGGTGCAACTTCTACGATTGCAACACACGTTTTTGCAGATTTAGAAGCAGACCTGACTACCATGGGGGCGTCCCCAAATGGATTAAACATTAATGACGGGGTTGGCTCAACTCACCCTGAAGAACTCGCTAAACTTGTCCTTGAGAAAAATGCTCAAATTGGACTTGCATTTGATGGTGACGGAGACCGCCTAATCGCAGTCGATGAAACGGGAACGATTGTAGATGGAGACCAGATCATGTATGTCATCGGTAGTTATCTTCACTCAAAAGGCGCGTTAAATTCAGATACGATTGTTTCTACAGTTATGAGTAATCTTGGATTCTACAAAGCGTTAGAAGAACAGGGGATCCAAAGTGCTCAAACAGCGGTAGGTGATCGCTATGTTGTAGAAGAAATGCGTAAAGGCAATTATAACCTTGGCGGCGAACAGTCAGGACATATTGTTTTGCTGGACTATAACACAACGGGAGACGGTCTTATCACTGGACTGCAGCTTGTGAATATTATGAAGCGAACTGGTAAGAAGTTGTCTGAATTGACGAGTGGTATGACGATTTATCCTCAAAAGCTTGTGAACATCCGAGTGACGGATAAGCATGCTGTAACGGATAATGCAAAAGTCGCTGCGATTATTAACGAAGTAGAAGTTGAAATGGCTGGAGAAGGACGGGTTCTCGTACGACCTTCTGGAACAGAACCATTAGTTCGTGTGATGGTGGAAGCACCAACAACAGAAGCATGTGAAAGTTATAGCACTCGAATAGTCAATGTGGTCACTCAAGAGATGGGATTAGACTAACGTTAATGGATGAAGAACTGAAGTTCCTAGATTAAAAGGACTTCAGTTCTTTTCAAAATTATCAAATGAGCTGTGTTCAGGGGAGAAGGACGTTTGTAGTAGGGAACGGGGGTGTAGGTGTGGACTACGAAAAGTATCGTAAACTGTTAGCTGGAAAAACAGAGGAATCTTTCACGAAATGGGACACTAAAAAGATGGTGAATGAGTCCGAACTCTATGCGTTTCTTCATACATTGAAAGGAACTGCTGGAACAATTGGGCTTCATGATCTAGCAGAATTTTGCAGTGCCCACTTAGAAATCTTGTCTCCAGATGATGAAGCAGGTATTCCAGTCTCTTCTTTAAAAAATTTTAAAAAGAACATTCGTCTCCTGGTTAATGGAAACAAAAAGAAAAGACGGGATATCGTATTGCCGGACTTATATACGAATCATTTTGACCAAGAGACCTTCATTTTACTTATAGATGACGATTTAGAGTTCGTCTCGTTTGTAAAGGAATTGTTGGAACAGCTAGGCGCGCAAGTTCTTGTCGCCATGAATGGCAAACGTGGTATACAGCAATTTTACGATATGCAGCCGAATATGGTGATGATTGACTTACAACTACCGGATATGACGGGGTTGGAAGTCTATAAGAGAATTTGTGATACTGCAAGTGATCGGCATGTAATTTCCATCTTAATGAGCAGTAACTATTCCAATGAAGTTATTAGCCAAGCGTATGAAGCAGGGGTAATGGATTTTATAAGAAAGCCATTTGAACTGGATGTATTTGTACCTTTTGTATTTAATCGAGATAAATTACGAAAAGCAATTAGTCAATCCATTACGACAGACGGATTGACTGGTGTAGGTAATCGAAAACGGTTAGATGAGATGCTAAAATACTGTGAAAGACTCTCGCAACGCTCTGGCACACCATTCTCTGTCGTAATGATGGACTTAGATCATTTTAAAAGTGTAAATGATACATATGGACATCCCACAGGTGATGAAGTTCTCAGGGCTTTTAGCAGGATCGCCCTTGAAGAAAAACGGGAAACCGACTATATCTTCCGTTATGGAGGAGAAGAATTTGTCATGCTCATTGCAGGTGGCACAGAAGAAGCAAATACTTTTGTAGAACGGTTGCATGAGTCCTTCAATAAGCTTGTGTTCGAAGATGGCGATCGCTCATTTTCTGTCACGTTTTCAGCAGGAATCGCAGAATATGAAGGTAGATTGGAAATGCTTCTTATTGAAGCGGACCAAGCGCTCTATCAAGCAAAACGCACTGGACGGAATCGGAGTGTAATTTTTGATAAGAGTATAGTCCAAGTAAAGCGTAAACTTCAAGTCATCATTGTCGATGACGACCTCCTTATCCGGACGATGTTGGAAGAAGAACTGAATGGATGGATTTTACCTGACATTGAGTTATCTGTGAAGTTGTTTGAAGACGGAGTATCATTTCTAGCAGCGGACTGGTATGATCCGGATACCAACTTCATTATCCTTTTGGACGGTATCATGCCTGGAATGGATGGACTGGAAGTATTGGAACGACTAAAGCGACGACCCGATACAAATAATGTCTTGGTTTCAATGATGACGGCCCGCACGAGTGAAGAGGATATTAAGTCTGCACTTTGGCTAGGCGCGGACGATTATCTGATGAAACCTTTCCAAAAGAACGAAATTCTATCTCGGATCCAGAATTTATCATCTAGAATGTTTTAATACAAATTTGACAAGACCAGGAGGATCGCTCATGGAAGAAGGCAAGAAGATACTGGTGGTCGACGATGAAGAGATTTTACGAATGCTGATTGCTGATACGCTTTCTTTTGAAGGATATGCAGTGGAAGAAGCGCAGGATGGACAAGAAGGGTTTGACAAAGCAGCAACTGGTCAATACGATGTCGTCCTCCTTGACTACATGATGCCAAAATTAACAGGGCCAGAGGTATTAGAACGCTTACAACCGCTCAAACTTGGAATCCCGATCATCATGCTGACAGCAAAAGCTCAGCAATCAGATCGTGACTTAGCTGCTCATTTTGGAGCAGATTATTTCATGCCTAAACCATTCAGCCCTTCTGAACTTGTTGCACTGGTAACACAAGTCTTGGAAGAGGCTAAGTAAGAAAAACAAAAACGCTAGCTCCTTAATTGGAAGCTAGCGTTTTTGTGTCTTCACGCTTTAATCGTGTATTTGTTCCGTAAGTAAATAGCAGAGCCATTCAGTAGAAACAGACTGATGAGCAACACAATACTAGCGGCTGCAGCTAAGTGCGCATAGTCTGCAACCAGTGCTGCGTCCAATGTCCAGTAGTAGATTTGCATCGGTAAGACCGTGAAACGATCTAAGATTCCACCTGGGAATGGGATGAGTAACGCAGGTATTCCTAGGACTACAAGCGGTGCTGTCTCTCCAATGGCTCTTGAAAGAGCTAAGATTGCACCCGTCAAAATTGATGGTAAAGCGACTGGCAAAATAACAGATTGAATGGTTTGCCACTTGGAAGCACCTAATGCGTAGGACGCATCTCCGAGCTGATGTGGAACAGATCGAAGTGCTTCTTGAGCTGAAACAATGACGATAGGGAGAATGAGCAACGATAAGGTAAGCCCTCCAGCGAGTACGACACTTCCAAATCCGAGTGCTCTTACAAACACCGTCAATCCGAGAATTCCGAAGACAATCGATGGGACACCTGCAAGATTCCCAATATTGGTTTGAATGAACGTTCGGATTTTACCATTCTTTGAATAGAGTTCTAAGTATACAGCCGAACCAATTCCAACCAGCATAGTTACTGGAACAACAACAGCTAGCAACCAGAAAGTACCGAGTACGGCTCCCATAATTCCAGCTCGTTCAGGTGTAGTGGAAAAACGTCCTGTTAGGAAATCGAGTGAAAGCCAACTCAAGCCTTCGGAAGTAATTCGAACTAACAAGATGCCCATGATGACAATTCCAAACAGAGCAGCAGCTCCGAACATTATCTTGGCTGAGCGGTCTGCGAGAAGACGGAAACGAATTCTAGATGAATTTGGCGATTGTCGTGTATGAAGCATATTAGTACACCTCCCTGAACTTACGCGCGATTTTCCCTGCCAGTAAGTTCATCAGTAACGTCGTTGCAAATAACGTCATCGCTACTGCGTACAAGCTATAGTAAACTGTGGAACCTGCTGCCGCATCACCACTTGTAACTTCTACAATATAGGCTGTCATTGTTTGCATAGATTCTGTGATGTCGAACGTGAAGTTTTTAGAACTGCCGCTTGCAATTGCGACGATCATCGTTTCACCGAGTGCACGCGAAATCCCAAGTACAAAGGAAGCAATGATGCCGGATAGCGCAGCCGGTACAACCACTTTTAGGGCTGTTTCCAATTTTGTGGAACCGAGTGCTGCAGAACCTTCACGCATGGCCTGAGGGACAGAACGCATCGCGTCTTCTGAAAGCGAAGCAATCATCGGAATGATCATGACACCCATTACCAAGCCAGGGCTCAAAATATTTGTAGCTTCTAAGCTAGGTATCCATTGTCGAAGCAATGGAGTAACAAATGTGAATGCAAAGAACCCATAGACGATGGTCGGCACACCTGCAAGCAATTCCAGTGCAGGCTTCAGGACGCTCCGTACCCGACGTGAAGCATATTCACTCAAATAGATTGCTGCCATGAGACCGATTGGACCCGCCACTAAGATCGCAATCCCAGAGGACACAAGTGTCCCCATTACAAGGGGAAGTATACCAAAGGCGGGTGTTTGACTAAGTGGTTTCAGCACAGTTCCAGTGAAGAAGTCGAGTATTGGCACTGTTTTAAAAAACTCAATAGCTTCGGTCAATAAAATAATGAGAATGCCTACCGTCGTTAGAACGGATAAGGAAGCGAGCAGGAACAGAAATCTTGGAATCCAGACTTCAATTGTTTTTCTGAACGACTTCTTGTCCTGATTGTGACGGATGAGGTCACGAATGCTACTGTTGCTACTTGAACTTGCTTGGAATGGAGATGTCATAACCTCTCATCCTCCTTTTCTGCGATGAGTGGCGATGTCTTACTTATCACCGAGTGAATTCAGGAAATCCAGGTTCTCTTTACTCTCAGCTTCCGGAATCGGTGCAAATCCAGTTTCGCCTGCCATCTTATTTGCATTTTCCAAGACGTATTTTGCGTAGTCGAGCACTTGTGGCTTCTCTTTTGCGTGTCCGACATTCAAATACGTAAACACAGGACGTGTGAATGCTGCATAGTCTCCATCTTCTGCAATTGTTTCAAGTGAAGGTTCGACGGGTCCGTCCCCGAAGTCTACAGGGACTGCTTTTAGTTTCTCTTGGTTTCCTGCGTAATAGCCAAATCCGAAGAATGCTATACCGTTCTTATCATCTGATACGAGAGTAACGAGTGTAGAATAATCTTGTTGCAAGTTAACGGAAGACTTTAAATCTTGTTCTTCCAACACTTTTTCGTAGAAGAATTCGTAAGTTCCGTGGTTTTCGTTCGGCCCCATTGCCTTGATTTCTTCGTCAGGCCAAGAAGGATCCAAATCCGACCATTTTGTTACCTCACCGTCTGCTGTGAAAATACTGATAAGTTGTTCGGGTGTCAGTTGATCGACCCAATCGTTATCCTTATTGACGACAAACGTAAGACCGTCAAGTGCGAGCTTGAGCTCTTTCACGTCAATCCCTGCATCCTCTGCAGCTTGAGTTTCTTCATCTTTTATAGTACGAGAAGCATCATTGAAATCTGTTCCGTCTTTTACAAGGAATTTTTTGAAACCAGCACTCGTGCCGGCGCGACTCACTTCTACAGAGACGCCTTCTTGTTCATCGAGCATGTAGTTTTCAGCAAGTTTTGCCATGAGCGGGTAAACCGTTCCAGATCCATCGATAAGAACACTTCCTTCAAGTTCCGAAGAAGCAGTTGCGGAAGCAGTGCCACTTTCTTCGTCCTTTGCGCTACAAGCAGTAAGTGCGAGAGCTGCCACTCCGATAAGAATGGTTTTTTGAATGGATTTAATCAATGAATGTTCTCCCCTTTGTTTATGTTTTGTATGCCTTTCAACTTTTAGTATAGGGATGGAGTGTAAAGACAGTATGGGAGAAGTGTAAAGACTGTGTAAAGATGAGGGGAGGGGGGAGAACCCGCCCGTTTTGGCGGTCGACCCGCTCGTTCCGGGGGCAAACCCGCCCGTTTCCGTGGAGAACCCGCTCGTTTCAGCGGCCAACCCACGCGTTCCCACAACCAACCCCAATCAAAAAAGCCACCGGGCAATGCAGGAAACTTCCTGCTCACCAAGTGGCTCATGTTACTCATCATTCGTAGGATATAAAATTCGCCCGTCATCCACTTTAAGCGTTTCAGCAACAGTCTCAGAAAGTGTTCGAAGCGGATAAGGCTTCGTCATATAATGACTGATTCCAAACTTGCGGGTCAACTCTTCTTCACGTTCCAGCGCTGAAGAAATAATAATCGGGATTTGACGCGTCTCGACGTCATCCTTCAACATGCCGATTAAATCCCAACCGGTTAGCTCCTCTTGAAGCATCAAGTCGATGACCATGCAGTCTGGCTGATGCTTCTTCGCATAATCGAACGAACTCAGTACGTCATGAAAATGGAATACCTCGTATTCATGCGCTTTCAATTCTTCTTCTAGCAACAGAGCAATGCTTGGATCATCTTCGACAACTACGATGGCGGGCAAGTCAGAGCGCTCAGGCAAGAGCGTCGGGGACGGTTTTAAAGGAATCGTAAAGCTGACTGCTGTGCCCACGTTTTCCTCAGACTCCACTGTTATTTCTCCACCATGTTTTTCGATAATCTTACGGCAAATCGCAAGGCCAAGTCCGGTGCCGCCGATTTTTCTTCTATACGTATTATCAAATCGATAAAACTTTTCAAACATATGCTTTAATTCATCCGCAGGTATGCCAATACCTTGGTCTTGGATGGTGACTTTTAAATGATTACCTTGTTGAGCAAGTGTCACACGAACATCTCCACCATCTGGAGAGAACTTAATCGCATTGCTAAGCAAATTTGTGAAAACTTGAACAAGACGATCCGGATCCCCCATGCAAATAGTTTGTTCATCATTCACCTGTAATGCAATTGAATGATGGTCCTGCGCTGGGAAGTTCTGAATGGTTTGCTGTGCAATGTCCACAATGTCTACTTCTTGCATCGTGTATTCCTGGTTTCCGGATTCCATGCGTTGTACATCCAAAAAGTCATTGATCAGAGAGGTCAGACGTTTTGCTTCTTTATAAATTGCATCAAGATAACGGGAGCGCCTTGTATTATCCATCTCTTTGCCGATGAGTAATTCAGTGAATCCAAGAATACTCGATAGAGGGGTACGTAGTTCATGGCTAACCGTTGACACGAGTTCTGTCTTCATTTTATCTACTTCGAATGCTTGCGTAATATCCCGATGGACAAACAGCGTTCCAATCCGTTGTCCTTCATAGTGTACAGGAGATCCATAGAGCGAAATCACTTTCGCTTCAGAGCCTTCGACTGTATAGACCGTCTCTGTGAGTCCAGAAGTTTCGTCTTCTAGAGAAGCATTGATAAAGCTTGTGAGCGCCTCTGGATTAGTGGATAGTTCAGCCATTTGTTCTTTCCAGTCTTGCTGAGAAAGCGTTTCAGAAGGCTGGTCGATTAAAATCGATAGCGCCTGGTTCACTTGAACAGGGGAGCCATCCATTGAGATGAACTGAATACCTTCTTCTAGATTATCGAGTATCGTACGGTTCAATTGACGCTCTTTACTGATAAGTTCGTGTTGATCGATTCGGTCAATTGCAAATGAGACACGACTCGCAAGTGCGAATAGATCCGCCTGATCTTCTGCTGAAAATTCGCGTGATGAACTACTAAGGACGAACAGTGCTTTAAAAGTTCGACCGGAAACGTGCGGTGCAGCGTAAAAATCATAAGCGATTGAGCCATCTTCCAATACACGCTCAACTTGGAAGGAGGGTTCCTTCTTTAAACGTTCAAGAGCTGCTTGTGTTAGCTCATCAGGATAGTTTGCAAATGACTCTTCTGAGAATCCTTGTAATACATGCTGATTAGTCGAAGGCAGATAGATCATTCCTTGGTCAATTAAAAACAGTGTATCTAAGTAGGTAAGGGTTGAAGTTGCAATCCCTTTCGCATCATCTGAAAACGAGAGTTGATGGCTTAGTCCGTTATAGCGTTCTAACCGTATTTTTGAATTGCGCGCTTCTGTGAGAGCACTTTCGAGTTGTTTCTTCTGGTTGAATAATTCATCCTGCTGAGAGAGTAACTCCTCTTGTTGGGACAAAAGTTCTTCGTTTTGAGCCAGTAATTCTTGTTCTTTCACTTGTATCGTTTCCATCATTCCTGCAAATGAACGGGAAAGTGATCCGATCTCATCTTCCCGGATTTCGGGTTCATAATTCACGTCTTGATCGGACATATAGCGTTCAGTCGCGGATGTCATGGATTCAATCGGAGAGATGAGTTTACTGACGACGCGCCAACTGAAGAACACCAAGAACAGGAGCACAACAATTCCTACGAGTAGAATAGCTAGATAGAGCTGATTCAACTGCTGTTCGGATTTTTGATAAAATTCATCTCGATTATCTTTAGCCTGCTGTTCGTATTGGTCTGCATACTTGATGAACTGATTGACTGAAAGATTTGTCCCGGCACCAGACAATTCACGCAAGCCTTCGTAGTCATCGTTGTCTACTAATTGTACGGCTTGTGGAAGAATAACATTTTCAAAATTAGAAACGAATCCTTTGATTTCATTGGTGAATTGTTGCTCTTTCTCTGTTAACTCAATCGCGTTCAATCTGTTGTTTAACTCATCAATTTTACGGAGTTCCTTATGAGCCAATTTCAGTTCGTGCTCGAGTTTGAACGCGTAGAATCCACGAGTTCGAAAGAAGAGATTAGTGATGCTGTCGGAGAGTTCACTAATTACTTTTGCTTTCTCAGTTTGTGCAACTAGCTTTTCACTACGTTGTTCAAACGTGGAAGTGCTATAGAAATAAGCGGCTCCGAGTAATAGAAGTAATCCGATCGAGAGCGCTGCAATAATTCTCATATAATAGGTACGAATGCTCTTTCTAGGCACGGTACACCTCATTATCTTTTAATTTGATACTCCTATTCTATCACGCTAGTAAATTACGCGTAGTAGTTTTTTCTAATGTCATAGAAAAATAAAAAACGGGCTATTCCCCTACATTCAGAAGGGAATAGCCCGTTTGTAGTTCATCCAAAACGTCCGTTCACATAATCATCGGTCAAATGACTGGATGGTCGCTCGAAAATTGCTTCAGTTTGACCGTATTCCACTACTTCTCCGTGCAAAAAAAAGGCGGTCCGATCGGAAATTCGTGCAGCTTGCTGCATATTGTGCGTCACGATAACAATGGAGACGTCCTTTTTCAACTCACCAATCAATTCTTCCACTTTGTTGGTCGACACTGGGTCTAATGCGGAAGTTGGTTCATCCATAAGCAAAACAGAAGGTTCAATCGCGAGTGAACGAGCAATGCAGAGTCGTTGCTGTTGTCCACCAGAAAGTCCAAATGCACTGGAAGATAGACGGTCTTTTACTTCATCCCAAAGAGCGGCTTTCTTCAGACTGCTCTCTACGATATCGTCCAACATGGCCTTTTTACGAATTCCATGAAGCTTTGGTCCATAGGCGACATTGTCGTAAATCGATTTCGGGAATGGGTTTGGTTTTTGGAACACCATACCCACTTCGGATCGGAGACGTTCCACAGTTGCATGCAAAAGATCTGTTTCTTTAAATTTGGCAGTACCGTCAATCCTTACCGCAGGATCGGTCTCGACCATTCTGTTCAAGGTTTTTAAATAGGTGGATTTTCCACACCCCGAGGGACCGATGATTGCAGTTACTTCGTTTTCATAAATCGTCAAATCGATATTTTTTAGTGCGTGAGTGTCTCCATACCATACGTTTAAACCTTCCGTTGTAAAAATCGCTGCGGGCGCTTCGGTTTGTGCAACGACCCGCAACCGAGTGGCCGGTCGGTAATTCGTCAATGTAGTCATGCTCGCTGCCCCTCTCTTGTAACTTCTACATCAGTATAGAGAAGAAGTATTGAGGGAGTATGAAGGTAGTGTAAAGATTGTGTAAAGATGGATCACTCGAAAATGTATTTGAGCGCTTTCAGTGCCTGATCTGGTGTTTCTACCGTCGCATGTGCTTTTCTAGATAGTTCCTTGAGCGCGTGGTGATGCTCATGGGGACGGATTAAAATCAATGGCTTGGTGTGTGCGACAGCGGTACTTGCATCCATTGCCGTATTCCATTGTTTATACTTTTCACCGAATAACGCGATGACAAGGTCGCATTTCTTCAGTAGCAATTCGGTCCGCAAGTTATTGAAGCTCGAGGCTGCAGCATCTTTTGCAACTGCATCGTGCTGCTTACCAAGGATTTCTTCTCCGATATTGTCAGAACGGTCGTGGTCTTCCATAGGTCCGTAAAACGTTACAGGTAACCGAAGTGCAGCTGCTTTTTCTTTGATTTCATCGCGCCAAGAACTGTGTATTTCACCTGCTAAGTATACCGATAATTCCATTTGGATCTCCTCCTCGATTCTAGTGTTTTCATTGTAGCAGAATATTGCCTCAAATTGTCGGTGCGAGTACACTAAGGAAAAAGGAGTGCGATGGGGATATGAAAACAATCTGGCATAATGGTAGGATTTACACGATGCAAAGAGAAGGCGAGACAGTAGAAGCTGTATTGACGGAAAATGGGACAGTTCTTGAAGTAGGGCCTTTCAATTCTTTACGAGCGCAAGCAGATAACGAAGTGGATTTACATGGGGCAGTGATGTATCCAGGGTTCATCGATAGCCATATGCATATGATCGGGCACGGTAGTAGATTGTTGCAATTGGATCTGTCATACGTGAATTCTGCAGAAGATATGCTTAGCAGACTGAAAGAAGCCAATGCAAATCATCCGGCAGGTGAGTGGTTCACAGCGGACGGATGGAACGAAAATAATTTCTTAGACCGTCGGATTGTGACTCGTACTGAGTTGGACGCCATCAGTACGTCTCCTATGTTTTTGAAACGCACATGTCGTCACGTAGCCCTTGCCAATTCGAAAGCTTTGGAACTGGCAGGTATTACGAAAGACACACCTGATCCGGGCAACGGTACGATTGTTAGGGATGAGTCAGGAGAAGCGACGGGGCTACTACTTGAAGGTGCTGCGGATCTGGTGGAAGCGATCATTCCTGTGCCAGACGAAGCGGCACTCACGCGTGCGTTACAGGCGTCCGTTGAAGACTTGCTGGCTCGCGGAATTACAGGCGCTGTGACGGATGACCTTGGTTATTATGAAGACTACCGCAACCCGCTTCAGGCATTTAGGAATGTGATTGGTGAGGATAAGCTGAAATTCAGGACACATTTGCTACGCCGTTCTACGGTTTTTCAATTATTGATGGAGGATGAAGCAACGTATGATGAACCTTGGATTCATGGCGGTGAGATGAAATTCTTCATCGATGGGGCGCTTGGTGGAAGAACCGCGCTTCTGAACAAACCGTATTCCGATGACCCAGGAAATTCAGGGATGGCAGTGTTGACAGACGAAGAAATCCGAGAAAACGTCGCGCTTGCAAGGAGTTATGGAGAAGCAGTCGCAGTTCATACAATCGGTGACAAAGCGTTGGAAAAATTGCTTGATGTAATAGAAGTAAATCCACCTGCAGCAGGAAAACGTGATCGCATCATCCATGTCAACGTACTAAGTGACGAATTGGTCAATCGTATGGAGAAGCTGCCAGTCATTCTCGATATTCAGCCAGTGTTTGTACCATCTGACTTTCCTTGGGCCAAAGACCGCCTCGGTGAAGAGCGTATGGACTGGGCGTACGCATGGAAAAAACTTATTGATCGTGGATTCATTTGCGGAGGAGGCTCGGATGCCCCTGTCGAAGAGGTAGACCCGCTGCTCGGAATCTATGCAGCCGCAACTCGTCGTAAGCCAGGAGAAACCCACGAAGGCTATCTTCCTGAAGAGAAGCTGAGTCGCTATGAATCTGTCGCCTTGTTTACCTCGGGCAGTGCTGCAACGATAGATAAAGCAGACAGTCGCGGTAAAATCGCAAAAGGGTTCAATGCAGACTTTACTATTCTGGATCGGGACTTGTTGACGGTAGAAAGTGAGGACATGCTGAAAACGAAAACCGTTATGACGGTCGTGGCGGGAGAGATTCTGTATAAAGGTTAGTAAAACGTCTACTTTATAGTTGAACCTGAACTTCTAATCCTACATCTAGGAAAGGGGATTAGAAGTTTTCCTTTACTGTTTATTTTTTGGAAAATAGTTCGATAATTCACAAAGAAGTGTTATAGTTGTAAGGATGGATTATTTTATTCAGCAAACGAACATTAATTATTTTTAGTGAAAATATTGCTATTAATAATGTGGAAAAGCCAGTTACACCATCAATTTGACCTATCTCCGCCTTGGTTTTGATTCGTCTTCTATGTGAAGGATGAATATAACTAGGTTCCACTAATAATTGTCCCCGAAAATACAAATAGAACATGCAGGTGATCCATTATGGCAAAAGGTTTAGAGAGACTAACGAAAAATCCACTCCTTTATACTAAAGATAATATGATTTATAGGGTGAGCGAAAGCTTCTTACACTTAACTGGTTACGAAGAATGTGACTTGCTAGGAAAATCTCTAAAAGAATTAGACAAATTATTAAAATCCGAACATCAAATAGCGTTCCAGGACATTAAAGATATCTATTGTCTTCATATTTTTAATAGCGATAACGTGCCATTAGAAGTTAAAGTTAGCTTTGATATATTAGATAATGAAGACCATAAAGAATATCACTTTGAAGAACAAAAGAATCTATCGCTAGAATTCTTGTTAGCTAATTTTGGCGGCAGCGAAACGAATGAAAATGGATCTACAGCAGTATTCACCTATCCGGATTGCATGCTACTTAGCCATGATGAAAACTACATCCCGACATTGCACTTAATGGATATAGCTTCTGACGATCCAATAGGCAAATGTCCATCATTCTCAACAAATATTTTAGAGTTACTTAAACGAGGGACTTCCTTTCATGAATTTGAGGTGGAATCACTCGGCTCTGAAGGAGCAACTACTTATTGGGATATAAATGTAAAAATGATTTCTGGAGATGCAACAAAACAGTATTTAATAACTTCTTTTTATGACGTTACGGAAAATACTCGAGAAAGCAAACTTCTCAGAAAGCAAAAAAGAGAAATGAAATTCATTCTGGACAATATGTCAGATGGCGTAAATATTTTAGACAAAGACGGAGAGTATACGTATATAAATAAAGTGAGTAAGCAAGTTTTAGCTCCATGTATCCCAGATATAGATACAGTAAACAGCAAACAGGTATATAATGCTTTTGCAATGAATGATACAAAAGGAGAGAAATTATCATTTGAAGACATTGCAGAACAAAGAGTGTTAAGAGGAGAAAAACTAACTAAACATATGGTAATTGGAGCAAGTGAACTTCCGACAACTTACTATGAATGTGATGGGACACCTATATACGATGATCAAGGGAATATCGAGGGTGGCGTTCTGATCTATAAAAATAGTGAACCGGGTTATAAATTTGAAGAATATACTGCGCTGCAAGAAAGTGTAGAAAAGATTTCTATGTACTATGCATCGTTTTCGCACAAAGACTATAGCATAAATTATCTTAATCAGTTTTCATTTCAAGCCTTTAAAGAAGAATGGCCAGAGATAAAAACGGAGTCAGATATAATTGGAAAAAACTTTTTTAAATACTATCGGGCAGAAGATTTAGAGGAATTACTTCAAGATATTAATAAATCTATTGAAAATAAATCCTCCTATCTGCATAAATTGGAATTTACAAAAGATGGGATAACCTATCATACGAAAACAATTTTTCAGCCTATTATCAATCAAAATAATGAGGTAGAAAAGATAATTGCTTTAGGAATCGATATATCGGATGAAGAACTAGCTAACAAAAAGATGGCAAAGCTCCTTAAATCTCAAGAAGAACTATTCATCAACACCTCCCACGAACTAAAGACTCCATTAACTGTAATATTTAGTGGCGCTCAACTATTGAATTTATATTTGGAGCATGATTCTTTAGAAGACCATAGAGAAGATATTCTAAATGTAAATAGAATGACAATGGGAAATTGTTATAGGCTGACCAGACTCATAAATAATATATTAGATATTTCTAAAATAGAATCTGGACTGCATGAATTAAACTTATCTAATTACAATATTGTGGGAATTATAGATGATATTGTGGAATCCGTTTCAGAATACACGAAGTCGAAAGGCATCAAAATCATATTTGATCCGGAACTTGAAGAACTGATTATGGCAGTGGATGTTTATAAATTTGATAGGATTTTACTTAACCTGATTTCGAATGCAATTAAGTTCTCGATTCCAGGTGAAGCTATATTAATAGGGCTAGTGAAAAAAGATAATCATACTGTAAGTATCTCTGTAACAGATGAAGGCATAGGAATAGATGAAAAGAATATAGGTACGATCTTTGAGAAATTTACACAATTGAATCGAAATTTAAATCGCATAGCTGAAGGTACTGGACTTGGATTATCCATTGCTAAATCTTTGGCCGAGCTACATGGAGGTAGTATTAGTGTAGAGAGCATTTTAGATGAAGGGAGTACGTTCACTATAGAACTTCCTATTAAGAAAATAGATAATGGAAATAGTAATCAGGTTCATAATAGCAACATGGATACAGACGAGTTAATAAAATATGAGTTTTCGGATATCTATTTATAAAAGTAATTTGTAGTAAGAGACCTAAAATTAATGAAGAAATTAAAAAAGTACCTGAGTGTTTCTCACTCAGGTACTTTTTTAACCTCGGGCAGTGGAACGACTATGGACAAAGTGGACGCCGTGGAAAAATCGTATCAGTTGCGTCATAGCTATGCGACTCATGTGATCGACAACGGAGCATCGCATGAAGTGATTCAAAGCCTTCGGGGTCGCGAAAAAAGTGAAACAACGAGAATTTACACTCAACATAGTGGAAAACTGAGATATGATCTCTATAACAAATACTTTTAAAGGTTATTTTTGTCTGGATGATATTTTAATTGTTGGTAAGTGTGTTGAAATTGAGTCAATAGTAAAGTTGGTTGTTGCGGTGTAGAGATTTAATAAGTCCCTAAGCCGAAAATGGGTCATTTTATTCCAATATGTAACTAATTTAACTTATCTCGGTCTAATAATATTAGGAGGGGTAGAATGAAAAAGGATAGAAAAGTATTTAATGTCAAAGGCGTTAAAATTGTTGCTACTTTACTAATTTCAGTTGGAACATTTGCTTTAATTAATTTTATTGTCTCTTATAGTACAAAAGGCAATCAACAGGCGCATGTGGTTAATGGAAGTGGAGATGTGAAAATCCCAGCTATTCAATTGCCTAAGGACACTTCAAATGCAGACATGATAGGCTTAATCGTATATAACGGTAAAATTTATACCGACACAAATACAGAGATAAATGCAGTGGATGCAAAAGCTATTATAGGTGATAAACTCGGAACTACTAAAGGGGGAATTGACGAATGGAGCAAACGAATAGCCTATAATAAAGAGTTATCTTCTACAATTGGAAAAACAGATGTGTATTCAGTAAAAGGTTACGATAAAAATTTCAGGATAATGGTTTATCAAGAACAGAGTGACAATCAATACGCAGCGTTTTATGAGAATCTTAACGGAATAACAATAAGTAGTGGTGAAGATGTGTTTGGTAAATTAAATATAGTTGGTAATGTATCCTCTGCACAGTGGAGAGCATTCGGTGATTGGTATAATGACATTGATAATTACAAGTCTATTTCAGATATGGCAGTATTGAATACATTCTTAAAAGAACTGAAAAAAACAAAGCCTCTTCCTCGTAAACAAAATTCAGACCCAATAAGTAATTTTCAAAACAATGAGGAATACAGGGAACTTACCCTTAACTTAAATGACGGTTCAATGGTTAAACTTACTCTTCTTAAAGGTGGATCCATCTATTATGGATTTACAGATGTTTATTTTCAGATGAATGAGAGCGTATTTTTAGAAATATGGAACCAACTTAATTAAAATTACTATTAAACAATAGGGTGCGATTGTGGCACAACTAGATTAGGAAAAAATGGTGTCCAGTTTCAAATATATTACTGAAAAACCGTTACGGCAAAATATTGTTCGAAACGGTTTTTGGTTTGTAATTTCAGCACGTCACTAATGGACTGTAGCAGAAGAAATTCATGCTAAATTGATGAAATACCATTATAAAACACCGATTTCTAAAGTCACTGCACCGAAAAAGCAAAGGCATAATTCGCCTTGCCATTCACCTTCTTATCCCACGTCACCGTCGCAAGGTAGAAGTATCGGCCCGAGTCCCTTGTATGCTGTCTAAGCCGTTTTCAGAGAGCCACGTCCAAGCATGATTAATTGCCATGGAAAAAGTGATTTGTCCGCCCGGCTTTGCTCTGCCTGTGATTGCACCCAACAGTATATCCCTGGGATCTTCGGGTTCTACCGAGCAGCTCTCTCCGTTTTCACTCCAGCAGTAATGACCAAGGATGATGGTAGTTGCGCGTTAGCTTCCTCATTACCACCAGAGGCGTCCTGTATCCAAGCAGGCGGTCGATGGCGGTTATCTCGTCATCTACTCGGGAACTGTCACGTGTTCAGAGAATTGCGCTGTCCCGCAAAACACCTGACCCAAATGACGGAAATGATCGAGCACGTGTATCTGCAAAATTTCTGATCATGTGCTCGATGTTTCCCATGCATGCCTAATTTTCCGGCGATACCGAAAACGCGAAGGCATAATTCGCCTGACCTTTCATTTCCTTTTCCCACGTTACAGTTGCCAAGTAGAAATACAAACCCGGTTCTTCCGGTGCTGTCAAACTAAGCCCAACATCTTCATAGCGAATTTCAACTCCTTTGAAGATTTGCGTGACATCAATCCGGGCATCCAGCAAGGAGTCTACGTTATTGTCTGAAAGGTAAGTCCACGCCGGATTAATCCCCATGGAGAATTGAATCAGGCCGCCAGGTTTTATGCGACCGGAAGTCATACCTGACAGCAACTCACGCGGGTCCTCGGGTTCCACCGAACAGCTGTCCCCGTTCTCCCCCCAACACCAATTACTTAAAACTTGGGCCGCCGCATTATCAGTGGTCCATACACCCAAATCAGCTGGTCTTCTCATCTCCTCCTTCTCTTCAGGGATTTCCGTCAGTTGCTGTTCGGTCTCCTGAATTGGCTTCACATCGGTACGCGGCTGCGGGCTGCAGGCATGTAAACAGAGTAAGGTGATCAATAAAAAAGCTGCTACTCCTGGTTTGTTTATCATTACCTTCCCTCCCCTCACAAACGATATATCATTCATGTGCTCGATGTTTCTCGTGTTTCTCTAATTTTCCGGCGACACCAAAAATGCAAAGGCATAGTTCGCCTGGCCTTTTACTTCCAGATCCCACGTAACCGTCGCCAGGTAGAAGTACAGGCCGGGTTCCTCCGGCGCATCCAGGTGGTCGCCGACGTTTTCATAACGTGTTTCGACTCCATCGGAAATTTGAATGACGTCAATTCGGGTGCCTTGTATAGTGTTCAGATCATTTTCGGAAAGCCAAGTCCATGAGGGGCTGATGCTCATGGAAAACTCGATTCGTGCGCCTGGAAATAATTTTCCATAACTTTCCTCGTACATCAAATCTCTCGGGTCGGCCGATTCTGATTTGCAAGGATTTCCATTTTCACTCCAGCAATAATCTCCTAGCACTATGGCAGATGGTTCCCCCGATGGATGGTTATTAAATGCCTCAAATTGCCCGGGCCTTCCTAACTCTTTTTCTTCCGGGGAGCTGCTTATGGATTGCTCTGCCGTTTCTTGAACTGGCCTCATATCAATTCGTGGCTGCGGGCTGCAGGCGTGCAAAAGGAGTAAGAAGATTAGTAAAAAGACGGCTGTCAACGGTTTATGCCTCAATTACTTCTCTCCTTCCTGTAAATATGGTTTTTACTATAACACAAAGTAAGTGTTTAATTTAAATTATTTTGAATAATAGGCGGGTATTTGAATTACTGCTAGAATATACCTCTAACCAGTTATATTCCAATTCGCTGGTTACTAAGAATGGAGGATGAATCATGAAGAAGAAAATTGTAAGTACGGTTGCAGCAGCCGGCCTAGCATTGACGTTGTCGTTTAGTTTACCGAGCCAGTCGTTTGCGGAAGTGAGTCCTGCAGATCCAGTGATTGTCGCAGCGGCTAGTAAAGTGGTGAGCATACAAAAAAATTATAGGACAGGGGACAACATAAAGTCATACTTAGTGTATAACACAGGGGGTTGGAGTGGCACCCTGTATCCTGTCTCCAAGCAGGCCGTCGATGGTGGATATCTCGTCATCTATTCGGGAACTGTTACCTGTTCCGGGAATTGTGCGGTTCCGCAAACTGTCTCACCGAAATGACTGAGATGATCGAGCACCTGATCTGGAAGTTCCTGATCCGGTGCTCGTTTTTTACCGTGAAGGCCTAGTAGTCCGGTGATACCGAAAACGCAAAGGCATAGTTCGCTTGGCCCTTCACTTCCAGATCCCATGTCACGGTCGCCAGATAGAAATAAAATCCGGGTTCCATTGGTGCATCCAGGTGGTCTCCGACGTTTTCATAACGTGTTTCAATTCCATCAGAAATTTGAATGACGTCAATTCGGGTACCTTGTATGGTATTCAGGTCATTTTCAGAGAGCCATGTCCATGTGGGATTGATGGCCATGGAAAACTGGATTCGTTCTCCAGGTCTTGTTTTGCCATACCGTTCTTCAAACATTAACTCTCTTGGATCGTCCGACTCTGCCGTGCAGGAAGTTCCATTCTCACTCCAGCAATAGTCCCCCAGAATTACGTCCGAGTCACCTTCCACTTCATTACCTGACCACGCGTAAAATTCTCCCGGCCTTCCCAATTCCATCTTTTCTGGAGGGCTGCTAATCGTTTGCTCTGCCGCTTCCTGAACCGGCTTCACATCGGTTCGTGGCTGTGGGCTGCAGGCGCTGAGTATCAGCAGTGCCATTAGTAGAATGAAGCGGATTGTCCTGTTCGCCATGCTAGTCTTCCTCCTTGTTTAACAAGCTGATGCGGTCTATTGCACCCATTGTACAGGAGATTGTTTGTAAAATATACAAATTATTGTTTATTTTCAATTTATAATAGAGTACTATGGAATCAAGTGCTGATGGGTCCTGCGAGGCATAGCAAAAGCGGTCCTTGCATAGGCTGTACGATTACCTTACGAAAGCGTATTGACCTATCATACATATGTTGGATTGCGAAAGCAGCCGGGACATGCCGGCTGTTCAAAAGGGGGCTGTGCCGTGAGATTGCTGCAATTCGAATGGAAGAAGTTATGGACGTCCGGTTTATTCAAAATCCTCCTCATCCTCTTCTTCTTCAGTATCGCTTGTTATTTTGTATACGCTTACATGAATACCGTGCGAGTGTCCGATGTGGCACTGGAAATCCGGGATCAGATCCGGGAGCACGAACTGCAGATGGAGGAGCAGCCGGACGGGGAGGACGGAGAGTCTTCGGAAGCGGCTCAGTTCTGGCTGGAGTACAACGAGACACTGGAGGCACAACTTAAAGCCTATGAAACGGGTGACTGGAATACGGTCCTCCAGATGGAAATCGATAAGATACAGCCGGATCTCGACACCCTCATCGTCAGCCGGCAATATTACACGTCATCCTTCCCGACTCTGTTCACCACGGAGACACGGCGGGCATTGTTCCAGTATATGCAGGAACACGGCGTGACCCCGATCCTGCCCGTCGATATCTACGCTTGGCGCACGCTCTACGACCTCAACTTTCCGATTGACGGATCGAGCGACGACGAATTCCTGAAAGACTTTGTGACTGAGCACAGCACGCTGAATTCATCGGCCGGCATTTATTTCCTGAAGCAGGTCACTGATCTGCTGTTCGGACTCGCGGGACTGCTGTTCTTCCTGCTGCTGTTCAGTGATATCGTGACCAAGGAAGGGATCGGCGCGAACGGACCGATCCACCTGCTCCAGACACAGCCGATCCGGCGGCCGCTCATACTGCTTACGAAGTTTGTGACAATGCTTCTTACGAGTGCAGCGGTTCTGGTAGGTGCCGCCCTGTTCTCCCTCGGCCTCGGTACCGGATTCGACAAGCTCGGAGACTGGGATTATCCCGTCCTCATATATGGAGAAAACTATGTGTATGACTTCATGCCGATCGGTCTGTATCTCGCCAAAACAGCGGTACTCTTCTTCTTCGGCCTGCTGTTCGCTACAGCTCTGTTGTTCTTCTTCTCCTATGTCACAAAACGGGCCATCGCAGCATTAGTCCTGACAGCTGCCGTCATCCTGCTCGGCATCCAGCTCAGTAACCAGGTGGCGGGCCTCGGATTCGCACCGTATTTGCCGTTCGCCTACTTGGCATCGCCTTATATTGTCACGATGCAGACAGCGGCGATCTGGCAAGATTTCAGGTTCACATTCCAGCTCGGCCTGCTGGTACTGGGCAGTGCATCCGTCGTCCTGCTCGCTGCAGCGTATCTTTGGAACGGCCTGCAGCAAAAAAGGGGATGAAAAACCCTGGTCAAAAAGGAGGAAACCCGATGATCATCCAAGTCGAAAATCTTCACAAACACTATAAAAAACAGCACGTCCTGCGTGGAATCAATATGACTGTCGGCGAGCCGCAGATCATCGCGCTTGTCGGACCGAACGGCTCAGGGAAGACGACGCTCCTAAACTGCATGACGAACCTGTTGCCGTTCCAGGAAGGGAAGATCGAGCTGCTCGGAAAGAAGAACACCGATATCTCCGTGTTCAAAGACGTCTCCTACTTGCAGGACAACCGGATCCTGTACGGGGACCTGACAGGGTACGATCATCTGAAGTTCGTGTGCAGCATCCAGCAGCTGCCGGCCGATCGGATCCGCCAAGTGACCGACCGGGTCGGGATGACCGCGTATATGAAGAAACGGGTGCGTAATTATTCGCTCGGCATGAAGCAACATCTGCTGCTCGCGATGGCTATCTTGAATGAGCCAAAACTGCTGCTGCTGGACGAACCGCTCAACGGCCTGGATCCTTCCAGTGCGATCACGATGCGCAACATCCTGCTGGAACTGCACGGCGAGGGGACGACGATCTTCCTCTCCAGTCATAACCTGGACGAAATCGACCGGCTGACGGACACGATCTACTTCATGAAAGACGGGGAACTGCTGAAAGAATCGCTGCACGACTTTTCAAGGAACGAGTATGTGATCACGGTCGACGAGTCGGACCGGGCGGCAGCCGTCCTTACGCAGACAGGTCTGCCGTATACAGCAAACGAAGACGGGCAAATCGAGTTCTTGGAAACGGAGGCACCGCTGCAAGATTTGCTCGATCAGTTGAAGGCGGGCGGGCTGACCATCCTGCGCATCGATAACCGGAAAATCGGGGCAGAACGACGCTATCAGGAGTTGTTTGCAGAGGAGAATGTGCGATGACGTTATTCCGGTTCGAGCTGAAAAAATTGCTGTTCAGCAAGAAGACGCTTGCCGTCCTCGCTGTGCTCGCAGCGTTCGTCATTCTCCTGTTTGTCCGCAACTTGACGTTCCAGACGCAGGTCGAAAAAGCGGAACGCCAGGCGATCGATGCCCAGGTCCGGACGAGTCAGGCGAACGGCCGCGCCCATATCCTGCTGTTGGAAAAAGATCCTGACGATGAAAAGCAGAAAGAACTGCAAACTGTCAACCTGGAAATCCGGGATCCGCTGTATGATCTCGCGGCGAATTTCTCCCATGAGGACTGGAAGCACAATCTCGAAGTCCAGAACGGTATTTTGGAAACGACGCTGACCTACAAAGAACTCGGTGGTGAAAGCCCGCTTTCCGTCAAGGAGATCGAACGCACAATAGCGCAGAACAACGAATTCCTGAAACGCGGAATCCGGCCGGAACACAGCGCCTACAGCATCGCCGTGCCGAATTTCCTGCAGCAGATCGTATCGCTCTGGATGTATGGCGGTGGCCTGCTGCTTGTCCTGCTGCTCGCCGGGGACACCCTGACGTCCGAGTATGAAAGCCAATCCGTCAACCTGCTGTTCACCCAGCCGATCCGAAAGGCCCAGTGGCTGCTCAGCAAACTGGGGGCGGCCTGCGTCGCGTATGTCCTGGCGCTATTCGTTGCACTGATCACGGCCGCAGCGGTGAGTTCCTTGTTCGGGGACAAAGGGTCGTTCCGCTATCCGGTCCTTATCGAAAAGGACGGCTCCCCAGCTTTTGGCAATCTCGGCGTCCAGCTGATTGAAGGAATCATCATCACGTCGGTTCTAGCACTTCTCGTCATCTCGCTGATCCTGCTGTACAGCCTGTATGCGAAGAAGACGCTGCCCGTGCTGGCCGCTGTTCTTGGAACACTCGGTGCAGGCTACGGCATCACGAAATTGTTCGATACCTCTATCCCCAGCTGGCTGAACCCGTTCCTGAATCTGTTCTCAAGCGATCTCCTCCATCTGCAAAATGGCCGGACATGGTACGAAGCGCTGCCGATTACACTGGTTGCTGCGATTGTGCTAGTTATTGCTGCTATCCGGGAAGTGAGAAAGAGCCGGCTTGCAGATTAAATCCGTACGTAGATTGTAGAAGTTAGGTGCTTGATGGTTTCTCCATAAACGCAATGAAAAAACCGCCCGGAACAGCAGATGCTTGTTCCGGGCGGTTTTATTCGTTTATCAGTGTTCCGTCACCCGCGGAACGGCCACCAGACGCCGCGGCCAAACGATACGGTGATCGCTGGGATCAGAAGCGGCAAAATGATGAGACCATACAGCAAGAGACCTGTAATGACGATTGTTGCGATTTGCACGAGGCTCAATACGCCAGAAGGCATCATTGCGCCGAATGTTCCGGCTAGGATGACGGCAGCGGTGATAATGACCGTGCCCATCTTGGCCATGGAAATCTTCAATGCGTCGGCAATCGTACTTCCTTTGATGCTTTCTTCACGGAAGCGGTCGAGCAGGAAGATTGAATAGTCGACCCCGAGTGCGATCAGCATGATGAACCCAAAGAATGGAACTGCCCAGCTGATGCCGTCATAACCAAGCCCATTCACGAAAATCAGTTCCGTCACGGAAATGGCTGTGTAGTAAGTGAGTAGCAACGAACCGATCATATACAGTGGCATAATCGCTGATCGGAATAGAATCGTCAATACAACGAACAGTCCAACCAACATAATGACCACCGTCCGGGTAAAGTCTTTCGATGAAATATCATCAAGATCGGAGTTCATGCTGGAAATACCCGCAAAAGCGACGTCGGTATTTTCAAATGGTGTTCCGATGATAGATGTTTTCACGCTGTCCTTAATGTTATGAACGGTAGTAATCGATTCTCGGGAATACGGATCATCTTTTAAAATAACTTCCATGAGAATCCCGGTTTCATCACCGAATGTATAGCGATCAATGACTGGTTGGAACTCTTCTTCACCAAGTGTACCAGAGGGAATGTAGATTCCTGTATCACGGATGCTTGGCGTTTCACTCATATCTTTCAGCATATCGGTCACTTCTGTCAGCCCTTTGCTGATTTCAGTGAGCCCGTTTTTAGAATCAGTGACGCCCTTGGCAAGTTGCCCGAGTCCACCGCTAAGCTGGCCAATTTGAGAACCGGATCCTTCGATCTGTCCTGCAGCGCCACTCAAACTTGTCGATATTTTACCGAGTTCTGAACTAAGTGCATTCAAACCGCCTGCAGCTTGAGCAGCTGGCATGCCTTGAGACAGTCCGCCTGCGATTTGGCCGAGTTGGTCATTGATCTGGCCGATACCTTGAGCGGCTTGTCGCAATCCAGCACCACCTGATGATGCTTCAGAACCAGACGGCAACTGGCTTGCGGCATCGTTCAGTCCGCCCTCGACTTGCCCGAGTCCGTCTTGGACGCTTTTAATGCCGTCATTCGCTTCTTTTAAGCCATCGGATATTAAGCCTAACTGATTGTCGATATTTAAATCGTCGATCTGTTCACCCGTTGGACGTGTAATCGTACGTACGGATTTCACGCCATCCACTTTCTCTAGGTTACGGCTAATTGTCTCTAAGTAAGGGACATCTTTTTCATCGACAATCGAATTGTCGTCTTTTAAGATGACCTGGACTGGAAGAGAATCCCCTTTACCGAACCCTGCAGAGATCAGATTCAGCCCTTTCACGGACTCTTTCGACTGATCGATTTCATCTACAGTATTAAAGGAAAGGTCGTTGTCGTACGTCAGCAATAGTGGTACCGTGATGACAGCGACGATAGCCATCGAAAGCAATGGACGCGAAACCGACAGTTTGCTGAAACGGATCCACAATTTACTGTCATTGTGGGAAGTCGCCTGTTTAGATGGCCAAAATAACTTATCTTTCAGCAACATCATGAATAGGGGAACGACTGTAAATAGAACAAGAATTAGAACCGCGATTCCTACAGCGACCGCAACCGCTGATTTAAAGATTGGGAAGTCTGCGAATCCGATTGCTGCAAATCCGATGAATACGGCTAGTGAACTGATGATTAATGTACGGCCAGCAGTTTTGTACGTATTCACAATTGCTTCCTGGATTTCATGCCCTTCGATCAATTCTTCTTTGTATCGGCTCAAGAGAAGGATACAGTAGTCGGTACCGAGTCCGAATAGAATCGCGACGAGGAAGATCTGAGTATAGTTGGAGACCGGGAATCCGAACCAGTCAACGAAGAACGCAACGAGAGATTGACTGAGTAAGTACGTAATCCCGACGGCAATCAATGGAACGATTGGCGTCACGATTGAACGGAAGACGATAAGAAGCAAAGCAAAGATGAGGACGACGGTAATGACTTCCGTCTTCTTCAAACCTTCTTGCGCACTTTCGTTTACGTCATTGTTAATGATCGCTTCGCCAGTTAAATAGACGGTTGTGTCTTTAGGCAACATTTCAGTGCGGATTTTTTCGCTTAGATTGATGATTTCTTCTTCTGAACCATCTACCGTAATCGGAACGAGTACCGTCTTTTTGTCCTCAGAGACGAGTTGGTTCTCAATCTCTTCGCTTTCAAATGGATCCATGACAGCGGTCACGGGTTTTCCTACATTTTCAATTTCTTTAGCGGTGTTCTGAACCGCTTTTTTGTCTTCATCAGAGACGGCGTTGTCAAAGTCATAGACGAGCGAAAGAGTATCTTCTGAAGCGCCTGCTTTTTCTAAGATGTCCGCCGCTTTTTGTGAATCAGCATCGTCCGCTAACTGGAACGAGCCAGCTTCTTCGGCTTGCTTCGCGAGGTCTGGTGCGACGAACAGCAGTCCGACTGCAAGACCTAGCAGGACGATGAAAATCGGCCATCTGAATTTCAAAATTGTCTTCATCAGTTAAGCTCCTTCATTTGCAAAATGTCCTTTAGTTTTCGAAATGTTTTCACGAAATGAATCAATTCCTCTTCAGAAATCTCGTTTTCAAACAATCGTGAAATGGATTCGTTAATCGCCGTATTGGAGGCAAAGAGTATTTCCTGACCGAGTTCTGTCAGACGGACGATTTTGGTCCGTTGGTCGTGAGGCACGCGTGCTGTCTGGACCAACCCCTTTTCCTCAAGCTTTTTTATCCGGGCAGTAATTGCACTTTTATGGACACCCTGAAGCTCCGCGAGTTTCCCATTGGATAACGAACCATAAGCAGACAACAGCTTTAACGTTTGAATCTGCTCTGGAGAATATTCTTTCCGAATCGGAGATTGAACCGATTTTAAAAAATGTTCAGTTCCATAAATCATTATTTCTTCGAATAGTTCAATTGCTTCGAGTAATGTCTCTTTCAAAATAAGTTCACCCCCTAAACTAATTACTAGTTTAGGGCATAAACTATTAGTCGTCAACTAGAAAGTTTCCTATGAATCATGCCAGGCAATGCTGAACCGCTTATGTGCTAAACTAATAAAAAAAGGAGTTGTAGAGATGGACGGGAAAAACAGAAGTGATATTCATCCAGGACTGAAAGTAGCAGTCATCTTGAAGAAAGATCAGCGGAGCGGTGTGAAGACAGAGGGGATTGTCAAAGATTTGTTGACAAATTCAGCCCATCATCCCCACGGCATCAAAGTCCGTCTTGAGGATGGACAAGTCGGTAGAGTGTGCGACATTTTAGGGGAATAAAAAAACCTCACCAATGTGAATAGGAGGGAAATCATGGGGTTCGAACAAACTCTAAGTATTCAACATCCAATTATTCAAGCACCAATGGCAGGAATCACGACACCTGAATTCGTTGCAGCGTGTACAGAAGCAGGTGTATTAGGATCGATTGGAGCAGGTTATTTATCTGCCTCTGATACACGCAGCGTAATTCAACAAGTGAAAGCACTAACAAATGAGCCCTTTTCTGTAAATCTATTTGTGCCAGACAATACACCGTTTGACCAAGAGCAATTGCGTTTAGCATATTTAGCACTACAACCAATCGGAGAACAACTTGGCATGCCGTTTTGGAAAGCACCACTTTCTGAACCAGATTTTCACGGACAGATCGACGTAGTGATAGAGGAAAAGCCAGCCGCCTGTTCGTTCACGTTTGGAATCCCAGATGCAAAATCTGTTGAAAGACTTCACGATACAGGGGTACTTTTAATTGGGACCGCGACTACTGTAGACGAAGCGATGGCAGTGCAACAAGCGGGACTAGACATGGTCGTCATTCAAGGTGCAGAAGCAGGTGGGCATAGAGGATCATTTCACCCAGGAGGTCCGCTAATTTCACTGGATGCCTTACTGGAAGAAGTTCGAAATGTCATTCAAATTCCAATCATCGTGGCTGGTGGCATTGCAACAAATGAGCGGATGAGCGAACTGTTGAAAAAGGGTGCTTCCGCTGTTCAAATTGGAACTGTACTTTTAGCAACAGAGGAAAGTGGAGCGTCAAGTGCCTATAAACAAGCTGTTTTGAATGCAACTTCAGACAGTACGGTGATCACAGATGTTTTTTCTGGAAGACCAGCTCGTGGCATCCGCAATCGATTCATTGACCAGATGAACGAATCCCCGATTGCACCCTACCCCTACCAAAATGATTTAACGAAACGTATTAGAAAAGAAGCGGCTGTGCAAAATAATGCAGAGTTTCTGTCTTTATGGGCAGGGTCATCTGTTCAACACACGCAAACAGGCACTGTTGAGAGTACTATAACCAAGTTTTTATCTAAAGATTAAGTGAGGAGAGTGCTTTTGCGCATCCTCCTATTTTGAGTTGACGGAAAATACAGTATACTTGAACGGGTAGAGGATTGAGAGGTGTGAGCAAAGTGGATTTACTAATTATCATGTTGGAGCGAGTCGGGACGATTGTTGCGGTTGCGTTCATCTTGACGAGGTTTCGTTTCTTCAAACAGCTCGTGCACCAAGACACACTCGATCGTCGACAAACTGTGAGTGCCATTGTGTTTTTTGGGTTCTTCGGTATTATCGGAACGTATTTAGGAGTTGCCTTTAACACGGAAACGTTCCATTTCAATAGCGTGACGATGAATCTAGCGGGGGACGAAGCGATTGCCAATTCCCGTGTTATCGGGATTGTTGTTGCAGGATTGCTTGGGGGCTATCGCTTCGGTGTTGGTGCGGGGCTTATCGCTGGAATTCATCGAATGACGTTAGGTGGATTTACTGCGTTTTCATGTGGACTGTCGACTATATTGTCAGGGATTCTAGCGAGCTATTTCTATAAAAAAGGAAAAACGGTCAAACCGCTTACAGCATTTGCAATCGGTGCGATCGCTGAGTCCATTCAAATGGGACTGATTCTCGTGCTCTCGAAACCATTTACTGAAGCGTGGGCGCTCGTTCAAGCAATCGGTCTTCCGATGATTATCGCAAATGGTGTGGGAACAGCTATTTTCCTTCTTATTGTCTATAACGTGATGAGTGAGCAGGACAGAGCAACTGCGCTTCAAGCGCAAAAGACGTTACGAATTGCGAACCAAACACTTGCTCACTTAAGAAAAGGCATGACACCTGAAACGTGCTACGAAGTGTGCCAGATTCTTTTCAACGAGCTCTCACCGAGTGCTGTAGCAATGACGAATCGGAAAGAAATTCTAGCACATGTTGGAGTAGCGAGTGATCATCACCGTTCGTACAGTCCAATTCAAACTCACATTACGAAAGAAGTGCTTCAGCATGGAAACCGTGTTGTGGCAAATGACCAAGCAATCCATTGTATTCACACGGACTGTCCACTTGGCGCCGCGGTCATTGCACCATTGACGCAGAGAGACCAAGTGGTTGGCACGCTCAAATTATATTATCCATCTGAAAAAGCCATTACAGATGTCACAATTGAATTGATTGATGGACTTAGTTCGTTACTTAGTGACCAGCTGGAAATTGCAGCTGCGGACCAGGCGCACGAACTTGCGAAAGATGCGGAGATCAAAGCATTACAAGCACAGATTAGTCCACACTTCTTTTTCAATTCATTGAACGTCATTATTTCTCTTATACGAACGGATCCCGATCAGGCACGTCAATTGTTGACTTCCTTATCAAAATTCCTGCGACAAAACGTTGAAGGAACAACTGCCGCACGGGTGACGCTTGAACAAGAATTGGCTCACGTGCGGGCCTATCTACAAATCGAAGAAGCACGCTTTGTCGACAAACTTACGATTGACTTTGATGTCGATCCTTCTGTGCTTTCGCAGCTTATACCACCTCTTACACTTCAGCCAATTGTCGAGAATGCTGTTAAACATGGAATCGCAGATATGGCGCGAGGTAGTGTTGTGAAAGTGATGATTGCTGCACGAGATGGAGAAACAGAAATTACAGTTTCAGATAATGGAAAGGGTATTAGAGCAGAACGACTAGAGACTTTGGGGGAACATCCGGTTGAGTCAGAGTCAGGTACTGGGATGGGACTGTATAATGTACATCGGAGGTTGTTAATGACGTTTGGTGACCAAGCGGGACTTCAATTCACAACATCAAGTGGAGAAGGGACAGTCGTGCGCTTTGCAATTCCGAAAGAAGAGGTGATCCGTCATGCCATCTAACATTCAAGCACTCGTTGTGGATGATGAACGCTATGCGCGTGAAGAACTTATATATCTATTAGGTCGTCACTCGAATGTGAAAATTATTGGAGAAGCGGATTCGGGTGATGCAGCCATTATGCAGGCAATCCGTTTACAGCCGGACGTCGTATTTTTGGACGTGGAAATGCCGAAGATGAATGGCATTGAAGTTGCAGCTGTCTTGAAAGAATTAAAGAATCCACCCCAGATCGTATTCGCTACCGCTTATCCTCAATTTGCAGCGGATGCGTTCCGAGTGAATGCAGTAGATTACTTGTTAAAACCATATGAAGAAGAACAAATTTCACAAACATTGAATCGGATTCGCGTGAAGGAAAACCCAGAGAATGTCCAAGAGTCTATCCGTCAACTTGGAAAATTAGCAATTGAACAGGATGGGGAAATTGTCTACGTTCCCATTAGTTGTATTTTATACATTTGTCGTGAGGATAGTGTGACTCGAATCATAACAAAAACGAAAGAGCATGAAGTAAAGATGACGTTAAAAGAGTTGGAGATGCGACTCACTACTTTTTCGTTTTATCGTATTCATAAAAGTTATCTAGTCAATCTGTTACACGTCAATCGTTTGTCACCTTGGTTCAATGGTGCCTATCAGCTCGAAATCGAGGGCAGCAAGGAGAAATTGTCAGTGAGCCGTAACTATGTGAAAGGCTTGAGGGCAAAGCTTGAGCACTAACACGACACGTTAATATCCCTGACATGCATCTTAATCCTGAAAAACGACATGTTAGAGCAAAATCCATCCATTGTTAGAATAATTATTCTAAACTGATAACAGAATATAAAAAGACAAAGGGGTGGGAATTGCGTGTATACATTTCTATTTGGGGTAGTGTTACTCGTTGTCGGCTATTTCACGTATGGGAAATTCGTGGAACGTATTTTCGGAGTGAAGGAAGAACGTCAGACACCTGCATATGCAAATGCTGATGGGATCGACTATGTACCTATGAACACAAAGAAGAACTCCTTAATTCAGTTGCTAAATATTGCGGGGGTTGGTCCAATTTTCGGTCCGATCATGGGAGCATTATATGGCCCGGTTGCATTTCTTTGGATCGTACTCGGAGCAATTTTCGCAGGGGCCGTGCACGACTATTTAACAGGTATGATTTCTATTCGGAACCGTGGCGCACATTTACCGGAACTTGCTGGTAAATTTCTCGGTAAATTTATGAAACATCTTGTAAACGCTTTCGCTATTTTACTTTTACTACTTGTTGGAACGGTATTTGTTTCTGCGCCTGCAGGATTACTGTATAATTTGATGAATGGTTGGATGGCTATGGGCTTGATCATCACAGCGATTTTCATCTATTACATTCTCGCAACATTACTTCCGATTGATAAAATCATTGGTCGCTTTTATCCAATCTTCGGTTTGTTACTCATCATCAGTGCACTGGGCGTTGGTGGCGGAATGCTAGTTACGGGAGCACCGATTCCTGAATTGTCACTTACAAACTTGCATCCGGATAATATTCCGATCTTTCCACTGCTATTCTTGACAATTTCGTGTGGAGCTTTGTCTGGTTTCCATGCGACACAAACTCCAATCATTTCTCGTACTACACAAAGTGAAAAACAAGGTCGCAAAATTTTCTACGGCATGATGATCGCTGAAGGGATTATCGCAATGATTTGGGCAGCTGCTGGTATGGCGTTGTTCAATGGTCCGGTTGGATTAAACGAATTGCTTGCTGCAGGCGGCCCTGCAATGATCGTTAGTGAAGCTTCTGTGTTAATGCTTGGCGCTGTTGGTGGGACACTAGCAATTCTGGGCGTTATCATCTTGCCGATCACTTCAGGGGACACTGCATTCCGTAGCGCTCGCATGATTATTGCTGACTATTTCAAATTACCACAAGTAAAGATTATGAGCCGTCTATGGATTGCGCTTCCGCTATTTGCAGTCTCTATTGCTTTGACATTTGTAGACTTCGATATCCTCTGGAGATACTTCTCATGGGCGAACCAGTCGACAGCGGTCATTGCGCTCTTTGTCGCAGCAATGTATTTATTCATCGCCAAAAAAAATTACTGGATTGCGCTCGTACCCGGGACATT
The DNA here is from genome assembly GCF_000586555.1 of Sporosarcina sp. D27. GTDB lineage: Bacteria > Bacillota > Bacilli > Bacillales_A > Planococcaceae > Sporosarcina. The sequence goes on along the minus strand of NZ_AZUC01000018.1, from coordinate 13,821 downwards.
CATGCTCATGGCAACAATGACGTACATCTTGAATGCACAAATCGGATTTAGATTACAGATGGATGTCGCATTGATAGGTGCTAGTGTAATTTCGATTTTCCTAGTAGCGCTATTCTTCTTTGCAGCTGTCAAAGCTCGGAGAGAGAATATACCTTTGGAAGTCACAGCCCCAGATTGGGACGATGCATTAGCTGGAGCAGCGACTGCTGCAACGACACCACAAGAATAATAGACGGAGACCTTCGGAAAAAACGCCGAAGGTCTTTTTTATATTCCTCTATACGGCGCTCCATGTTCCCTTGTATACTAGTCACAGACAGGGGGATGCTGGATGCGTAAATACATTGGTGAAATCGGCCTGCTCGTGACGGCCATTATTTGGGGAACAGGATTTCCTGTCAGCGCGATTGCGTTAGACTATTTTAGTCCTTATCAAATCCTAGCTGGACGGTTCCTCATTGGAGCCGTATTACTCGGAGTTGTGTTTTATAAAAAAATGTTGAACCTTTCTAAGTCCGTTCTTCTGAAGGGTGGCCTACTAGGTGTGTTTTTGTATAGTGCATTTGCATTTCAGACGGTTGGTTTGCAATTTACAACGCCGTCCAATAATGCATTTTTAACGGCGGTGAATGTACTGATCGTCCCATTTATTGCATTCGTACTATATCGTAGAAAAGTAAGCGCATTTGAGCTCGTCGGTGCGGTACTTGCAATGGCTGGAATTGCATTTTTATCGTTAAATGGATCACTTTCGGTCAATCCTGGAGATGTATTATCGCTTTTGTGCGCCATATTCTTTGCATTCCATATTTTTTACACAGGTCAATTTGTCCGCAAAGAAGATGCGATTACATTGACACTTGTCCAAATGGCGGTTGCTGCGGTAATTGCCTGTATCGTAATCGGAGTAAAAGGAGAGACAGCCATACCCATCACGCCAACTTCTGCGACTTCATTACTCTATTTAGGTCTGTTCTCAACCACGCTCGCATTCTTGCTGCAGACCGTCGCGCAAAAGCATGTCTCTGAAACAAAAGCAGCTATCCTGCTATCAATGGAATCGTTATGGGGAATGATCTTCTCTATTATCATGCTTCGCGAAATTGTCACAGCACAAATGCTCATAGGAGCTGCACTCATTTTACTAGCAATCATACTAGCAGAAACAAAACCTTCTTTTTTAGTAAAAAGAAAAGTCCGCAAGTCGATTTTGTAACTTTTTAATATATTTAAACTGGAGAATCTATTTTCCTTATTACGGTAGTTGTTTGAAGCGTAAGGCGGCGACTCCTGCGGAATAAGCGAAGATCGAAGACCCCGCAGAAGCGTAGCGCCGAGGAGGCTGAGGTCAAGCCCGCGGAAAGCGTCCGCCTGAAGCGTAAAACAACGGTATCAAGATGTGCTATGCTTCAACTAATATTATGAAGGAATCGCAATTCAAAGCCAAACGTGCGATAATAAAGAAAATGCGCGAACGGACATAACTATCCGTAGAAAAGGATGAAAACATGAAAACAATTGATGTACTCGTAAACGATAAAAGTGGGATCGCTTTAAAGAAAGGTTACCCACTCATCTTAAAAGACGCTGTCATGAACCCGGAAGCTTTAAAAGAAGAAGGAAGTTTGCTGCGAATAATCGATCGCAACCGTCGTTTCATCGCCAAAGGCTATTATGGAAACCAAAACAAAGGAATTGGCTGGGTACTAACGAGAAAAGAAGAAGAAGCAATCGACTTCTCATTTTTCGAATCCCGAATGAGCGCGGCATTTGAACGTCGAAGTAACTTTAAGTTGAATACCCAAACGACTGCATATCGTCTCTTTAACGGAGAAGGCGATGGCATTGGCGGTCTGACAATCGATTACTTCGATGGATACTACATGGTGAGCTGGTATAGCGAAGGAATCTATTCGATGAAGCATCACGTCTACGGCGTGTTAGACAAAATCGTCAATGCGAAAGCAATCTATGAGAAAAAACGTTTTGATACAAAAGGTCAGTATATCGATCAGGATGATTACGTATCAGGGACTCCTGGAGATTTCCCAATCATCGTCAAAGAAAACGGCATGAACTTTGCGGTCGATTTGAATGATGGTGCAATGACAGGCATATTCCTCGATCAGCGTGATGTGCGTGCGGCGCTTCGAGATAAATACTCTGAAGGCAATCATGTACTGAATACGTTTTCTTATACAGGTGCGTTCTCAGTCGCTGCATTAAGCGGTGGCGCTGTAAAGACAACAAGCGTTGACTTGGCAAAGCGTAGTTTAGCAAAAACAATTGAACAGTTCAGTGTGAACGGTATTGACTATGAAGCGCAAGATATCAAAGTGATGGATGTCTTCGATTACTTCCGTTATGCGAAGCGTCACGAGTTGAAGTTCGATGTAGTGGTACTGGATCCACCTAGCTTTGCGCGTTCTAAAAAGTATACGTTCAGTTCAGCAAAAGACTATACGTCTTTGCTACAGGACGCAATTGCCATTACTGAGAAAAAAGGATTCATCGTCGCATCTACAAATAACGCAAGCTTCAGTATGAAAAAATTCAAGACATTCATTGACGAAGCATTTAAAGCAACAGGCACGAAGTATAAAATTTTAGAAGAATCCTCTCTGCCAAAAGACTTCCGCACGAACCGGGATTATCCGGAATTCAACTACTTGAAAGTATGCATCATCCAGAAATTGAAGTAAGGGATTAATGGATTTGCTTATTGCTTGATGCGACACTAATTGCTGCGCATGGTGGTTTTGTTGAATGAAGTGGAAAGCGTCCGCCTGGAACGTAAATCAACACTGTGTGTATGCTACTCACAATTATGAAACCTTAGATAGGCTGTTGCAAAAAGTCATCATTATGACCTTTTGTAATAGCTTTTCTTTTTGTCACAAATACGTTAAAGACATGACCGAATTTATGAAGTATTCTTGAAGTAATAGAACGATTCGGGAGGTAGGTTAGATGAAGCGGATTGCCGGAATACTCATCTTAGGCGTGTGGTTGCTGTCTGGCTGTTCTTATACATTTGCACATGAAGACGGCTACCGGATGGCAGTCATTAACGAAGGATTCCCTGTACCTAACAATGCATACGAACTAAAACCGGAAGACTGTACTACGGAAATTGCGAAGTCTGCGAAGTACAAAATGAATGGCATTGGTGACGAGGAAGGAACGCCTCCTGCTGAATATTTGGATGAAATCGAAAAGTGGGGTTGGACCGAGATGCTCGAAGCGAGAGTCGGAAACGTCCATTATTTTAAAAAGAACGGAAAAGTTATGTCGCTGATCATCCAACGTGATGTTTTTGATGTATTTGAAATGAGCGATGAAGTGAAACTTTGAAAAAACGTTCATAAAGACACATAATTTACCGGTTTTCAGCCATCCTTATCGTAAGGAGGTTCGAAAATTATATGAAACGTTTAATTGAAGGAATACTTATTGCAACAATGATGATTGTCTTAAGTGGTTGCGGGGGGATGAATGCAAAAGTCCCTGTGAATGCTGAGGCAACAAAAACATTTGAAACAAGTTTAATAAATACTGAGGGCGAACAAATCGGAGAAGCACATTTCACAGAAGTAGATGGAATTCTCACGATTAGCTTGGGCGCTGAAGGACTGAAGCCGGGCATCCATGGTATTCATCTTCATGAAAAGGCAGTTTGTACACCCCCTGATTTCAAATCTGCAGGCGGTCATGTTAATCCGACGGAAAAACAACATGGTTTTGACAATCCGAAAGGGTACCATCTTGGAGACTTGCCTAATTTAGAAGTAGGAGAAGATGGGAAAGTGGCGGTTAAAGTGACGATGCATAATCTCACACTCCAGCCTGGAAAACCCAACTCACTGATAGATGGGGATGGCAGTGCACTAGTCATTCATGCAGATGCAGATGATTATAAAACGGATCCTTCTGGGAATTCAGGGGAACGGATTGCATGTGCGGAACTAAAGAAAAAGTGAAAAAACAGCCAGACTGAGCATCATGCGCACGGTCTGGCTGTTTTCATCGGAGTAAAAATTCTTCTGAATAATACGGTTGCATCTCTTGGTTGAAACTGACGCCAATACCAAGGCTACTATAATCTTTTAAAAGAATGTTTTCGCGGTGGCCTTTCGAATTCATCAGTCCTTCGTGTGCGAAGATACTACTGGACTGGCCGTAAGCAAGATTTTCACCGGCACGTTTAAATCCTATGCCATCTTCTTTAATGCGATCGAAAGGAGACAGGCCTTGTAAATTATCATGGCTGAAATAGTCATTGTCTGCCATGTCTGTACTATGTTTCCGTGCGGTACCTGAAACTTCACTGTCCCAAGAGAGGATAGAGCGGCCGTGGCGAACCCGAGCTGCATTCGTAAGGTCGAACAATTGACGTTCAAATCCATTGCGGAGCGCTTCGCTACGCTCAGCGTAAAGTGATTTTTTGTTGTTCTCGAGTGCAACAGACACAAGTTCAACAGCTGTCACAGTTGTTTCTTGATGAACGTCATAAAATACATACGCATAGACATCTCCGAGTTTGAAAAGATCCATGCCTTCATCATCTTGAAGGACAAACACGTTTAGCCCTTTACGTATCTTAGTCATTGGTTGGCCGAGTGCTTTTCTGACATCTGCTTTTGAGGCGCCATACGAAACACCGACAGTAGACGAGATGAGGTCGTCATTTGTGTAAATAGCACCTACGTGATTAGATTCATCGAGAGAGACCATGACAAAGTTTTGATAATCTGTGTGATACGTTCGCCACTCGGTTCCGTATTCATTGAGAGATTGGCTCTTGGGTTCTCCGAGTGTAGCGGTCACTTGTTCAGCAGATGCACCAATTTCAAGATTGTTGATGGAGATAGGGGTGTCCGTTGGCTTTGCAAGCGCAGGCTTGTCGACCGTCTGTTTCGCATCTCGCAATCCTTCTGTTTTGTCCGAGATGATACCCGCAAGGTCTTGTGTAGCGGTACGTAATGTATCGATTGTCGATTCAATCGTATCTTTGTTGACAATGTCTTCAAGTTTTTCATCTATAGTATCTAAGAAGGATAGGTCCACATACTTAGAGACTGGTTCTTCCCAATAAGGCTTTGAGAGAAAGAGGGCAACGAGAAGTAGCACAAATAGGAATAGTCGTTTCAAATAATTCGCCTCCTATTCTTAGTATACCTTGCTGTGGTCATTTGAATACAGCGTGACCCCTTTATTTTGAAGAGGTGATAGTTTCCAGTATAGTGGATTACAGGTATACTTTTAGAAAGAAATGAAGATTGGACGGTATGTTATAGGATGAGTACATAGCGAGGAGATGGTGGAATGTTTGGTGGTCTGAGTACAATCCCCAATTGGTTTTATATTTTAGCATTTTCCGTCGTCATCGTCATTGTTTTAGTCACCGAATGGAAAACGAGATAGGAGTGATAGCATGAGAAAAATGGTGATTCAGAAACCTAAATTGTCAGCGCAAAGGGAGCAGCTACTTGCTGTGCAAATCCCTTCAGACCCAGGAACACTTCGTGGCGTTGAAGTGGAGAACGGAGATTTACGATTTACGAGCGGTATGCAGCTCGCAACTGATGATGCAGTGTTCACCGATTGCACTTTTGCAGAAATGGATTTATCCGGTGCCTCATTTGTCGATACTGTATTTGAACGGTGTGATTTCTCAAATGTGGAGGCTGGACATGCAGACTTATTGCGCTGTGAATTCCGCAACTGCAAATTGACAGGAGCGAACTTCGATCATTCGGGAGTCAAGCATGTACGGTTCGAGGAATGTGACGCACGCTACAGCAGTTTCAGTTTTAGTAAGCTGCAGGCGGTTCAGCTCGAAGATTCCCAGTTTTCGGAGTCGGACTTTTTTGAGTGCGTATTAAAAGATATGAAGCTTTTCCGTAGCCAATTGGAGAATGCGAATTTTAGAGAGACAGATCTTGCAGGAGTGAATCTGGCTGGTTGTACGTTCGAGCGGTTGGAAGTGACACCTTCCAAAATTGCTGCATGCACAGTTTCCAAGGAACAAGCAATCGGATTCGCACGGATGTTCGGGTTATTGATACACGAAGAATCATGATATACTGAAACGAACAATATGAGGAGTGTGTAAACACCAATGCTTACATTTGAAGAGAAACAAACAATTATTGAATCTTTCCCGGAACTGTCCCGAAAAGACGTTTCAATGAAGCGAGTCAATTATCATTACGCAGCTAGTAAATTCGATAAGACGGTTGTCGTTCAGCATTTACATCCGAATGGCAACGCGTTCATTTACGTTGCGGATGTGCCTGGTTATGAGCCAGATAGCCGCGGTCTCGTGAATGTACGCGAAGCTTCTGAAGCGGAATTACGTAAGACGATTGAAGATGCAATTGCAGGGTTGGCTGAAGAAAAGACGGAAACAGAGCCAGTTGAAGAAGTCTGGTTAGACGGACATAACTCTAAACTCGAGCTGAAAGAAGAGCTCGGTGCTTGGAATATCTATCACGGTTTAAATTTGGAAGACAGCTTTGGGGATTACCAAGAAGCTGTGGATTATTTAAGAGAAGAAGGATTTAAGAAAGTGGAGGACGGAGGAATCGTCCGATGAAAGGGAAAGCAATCGTAATTGCGGTGATTATCCTGACAATTGTTGCGATAGCTGCCATCTACTTTCTAGCCATGGCAACATTTAAACACGACCAACAAGGTGTCGATTCATCCATGGATTCATCAGTTTCTATTGAATGGATGGAACAGGCCACCGTAAGTATATGAAAAGGGACACATACTCCGTGACGGAGTATGTGTCTTTTTGGTATAAATCAGCTTTTTTTACGGAACGGAAGCCACCAATTCCAGTCACCGAACAACTTCATAAGACTTGGGACGAGTAATAAGCGGATGATTGTCGCATCAATTGCTACCGCAATCGCGATCCCAACACCGATTTGCTTCACAGGCATGACGTCTGTAAACGCGAAAGCACCTGTCAGTACAATCATGATGAGTGCAGCGGACGTTATGACTTTACTTGTCGATGCAAGTCCTTCAACCGTCGATTTGTCATTATCGCCCGTTTCCAAATAGGATTCTTGCATACGAGAGATCAGGAAAACTTCGTAGTCCATACTCAGTCCGAAAACGAGACTGAAAACGATGACCGGAATAATTAGAGCAATCGTTCCAGGATGGAGCCCGAAATGACCATATTGGAAAATGTAGACGAGCAGTCCGAATGATGCCGACAGACCGATGATGTTCATTAGAATTGCTTTGAACGGAATAAGCAACGATCGGAATGCAATCATTAAGATGATGAATGTTGACACAATAATGATGAGAAGTGCATAGACGATGTTGTCTGCAATTTCGTCGAATATTTCTTGGTTGAATTTCGCTTCTCCTCCGATTTGCAAGTTCCATGGAGTCTCTTTCTCAGACCATTTCCGTGCCCATTCTTGGGCTTCACTTGACGCACCATCCGCTTCTAGTGTTACAGGAATCATAAGGAGGTCTTTTGTGATGAATGCATCGAGCAATGGTTGCAACTGAGCGGATTGTTCTGGAAGCTGTAACGCTTGAGCAAAGTCTTCCGGTTGGTCAATACCACTTTCAGAAAAAACGGTTGTCACTTTACCAGTAAGTGCATCTTTTTCAAGAGCTTGTTGAACGTCTTTGAGCGCATTCAACCCTTCCTCATCTTCCCAACCGCCTGAACGTTCGGCAATAACAAATGAAGTGGTTTCATTCCGCATCCCAAATGCATCTTCCATATTCTCATAGGCGGAACGTGTGTCATATGAAAGCGGCAAGGAGTCAATTTGTGGAATCGTGAGCGTCATGTTGCGAACTGGTATGAGCGCAATTCCGAGTATGACAAGTGCGACAATCGTGATGATGACTGGACGTTTAATGACACCTTCAGCAAAGGAACGCCAACGATCTGTTCCGGTTTTGACGTTAAGAATTTTTCCTTTGTCAATCCGTTCTTTCAGGACGAGGAGCACAGATGGCAAGAGTGTAAGGGAAGCAAGAACGGCCATCGATACGACAATCATGCCACCGAGCGCGATGTTTTGGAAGATATCCACGCGAATGAGGAGCATTGCACCAAGTCCAATGAAAACACAAAACGCTGAGAAAATAATCGAGCGTCCTGCAGTTTCGATTGTGGTGCGAACGGCTTCAGGAATCGATTGTAGTTTTCGTTCTTCCCGATATCGACTGATGAACAAGAGCGCAAAGTCGATACTGAGCGCGAGTCCGAGCATCGGAATGATATTCAGGACGAAGATAGACAGATCCATTGTTTCGCCGAACAATGCGAGGATTCCAAATGACGTAACAATCGTCGCCACACCGATTAATAGTGGAACTAGAGAAGCGACAACAGTACCAAATGCGAACAGCAAAACAATGAGTGCAATCGGCAGACCGATTGCTTCAGCGACCATTAAATCTTTTTGACTTGCCGCGTTAATATCTTTGGTAATCGGTGATTGTCCGGTAAGTGTGATGCCATTATCTGTTCCCACCGTATCGCGAATTTCAGTAACGAGCCCAGATTTATCGCTCTTGCTATCGTCGAAATGAAGCATCGCATAGGAGATGTCGTCCTTATACTGGTCTGGTTCATCTAGTGGTGAAATTATTTCTTTTGTGATGTCGAGTTTTTCGATGTCAGTTAGGGCATCTGAGATTTCGTCGTCGGTTTTTCCTTCAAAGACGAGAAACATAGTTTCGTCGGGTTGGTCAAAGTCTTGCGTTAACGTATTAGAAACGTCTTCTTGCTCGCCATCCATACGGAATCCATCGCCTTCAAGAAGACCTGGGAGTCGAATTGCAAAAGTGGAGAAACCGATGAGTAGCAGGATCCAGAAACCGATTAACCATTTATACTGAGCGGCAACGAAGCCAGAGAATGCTTTCATGTTGAGTCCCTCTTTCTTATGTAAGTTTCGTTATGTTCATCATATCGGGTAGAGTTGTAGAATGGAACTATTTCGTCGTAGGAATTCGTATCTTTGGACAGTAGGAGCTAGATTAGTAGAATCGGTAAAATGGGAAGTTGAATCGGAAAGAGGAAGTGGACAATCGGCTTTCAGAGGGAATGGATCAGCCAACAGAGGCAATTCACAATGGGGGATAAAACAAAGCATAAAAAAACCGTTCCCTCAGGAGGAAACGGTTTTGAAAGGTTGAAGTTAATTAGTTCTTTTCAACGTTTGTAGCTTGAAGACCGCGTTGGCCTTGCTCGATTTCGAAAGTTACATCCTGGCCTTCTTCAAGAGTCTTGAAGCCTTCGCCTTGGATTGCTGAGAAGTGAACGAATACGTCGTCGCCATCTTCGCGTTCGATGAAGCCGTAACCTTTTTCTGCGTTAAACCATTTTACTTTACCATGTTCCATGTTTGTTTCCTCCTCGTATGCGTATTTTCGCATACATTGTGTTACTATCCTTGCTCAAGTCTTGAAAGGGTCAAGTGAACTTAACCATCGCGCCGAACAAAAATAATTCTTCTTTATCATACCAGACGGCTGTTGGCAAAGCAACCCATATGTTCAAATTAAAAAAACAAGTTCAGCAATTGATACAATACTGCAGCCATCAATGCGGAGATTGGCATAGTGATTACCCACGTAATAACAATCTTTTTGGCAGTACCCCATTTGACACCTTTTACACGTTGAGCAGAGCCTACTCCCATAATGGAAGAAGAGATGACATGTGTTGTCGAGACAGGCAAGTGAAGTAATGTTGCCCCAAAAATGATAGCAGCGGAGTTTAAATCAGCAGCAGCTCCATGAATTGGCCGAATTTTCATAATTTTGCCACCGACTGTTTTAATGATCTTGTAGCCACCGATTGATGTCCCGATACCCATGGAAGTGGCAGCGGCAATCCGTACCCACATTTGAATATCATCACCAGTTTGAAGGTTTGCAGCAATAAGGGCCATCGTAATAATTCCCATCGCTTTTTGAGCATCGTTTGTTCCATGTGTGAAAGACTGGATAGCCGCTGTTAGAATCTGCAAATATCGAATCCGTTTGTTTGCTTTAAACAGATTTCGGTTTTTCAGTACAGCCCGAAGGAGCGTCATGACGATGAATCCCCCGGCAATTGCGATGACTGGTGAAATGAGAAGTGCCTCCATAATCTTTATGAAACCACTGTAGTTCAGAATTCCAAGTCCTGCCGCTGAAATCGCAGCACCTGCAATCGAACCGATTAAAGCATGTGAAGAACTAGATGGAATACCGAAATACCACGTTACCAAGTTCCAGATAATCGCGGACAGGAGAGCAGCTAAAATAACGAGTGACCCGTTGTCTAGTGTGAAAGGATCCACAATATCTTTTGAAATGGTTTTTGCTACGCCAGTGAATGTTAAAGCACCCGCAAAATTCATAGTGGCAGCGAGTAAAATCGCTACACGAGGCTTAAGCGCTCGCGTCGACACGGAAGTGGCAATCGCATTCGCTGTATCATGAAATCCGTTGATGAAATCAAATGCGAGTGCGAAAATAACTATTAAAATTGTCAAAAGCAATACTGTATCCATCAGTCTGCCCCCTTACGCGTTACGCATGATGATCGTCTCAATCGTGTTGGCGACATCCTGGCAGTAATCTGCAACATCTTCTAACAGTTCGTATATATCTTTAAATTGAATGATTCGGATTGGATCCGTTTCGCGTATGAACAATTGTTTAATGGATGTACGAAGCACTTCATCACAAATTCGTTCATATTCCTTAATGGTGACTGCATGATCACGCATTTCTACAAGTTTTCTTCGCTCTAACAACTTCATCGCTTTTACGATTTCATCAGAACTTTTCACAATGTTGTCCATGAACGTCTGGACGTATTCATCGATTTCAATCAATGAAAACATTTCTAAGTTAGCGGCAAAATGTTCGACTCCATCTAAAATGTCATCCATCTTAATGGCGAGTTGTAAAATATCTTCACGCTCGATTGGTGTCATGAATGATGTATTCAGTTTTGAGATAAGCTCGTGGATTAGGTCGTCCCCATCCGTTTCGTATTTCTTTAGCCGAATACTAACTTCTTTTAAGTCAGCAACGGACGTCACTTTATAATCATTTGCATAGTGCATGGCTTCTTGCACGTGTTCTGCGATTGTTAGCAGAGCTACAAAAAAGGGATCGGTTTTTCTTGGACTGAACATGATTGACCTCCATCCGATTATCGGAAAGTGTATTGGTTAATAACTTATCTATTATAGCAAAGTCATCCCAGTAAGACGAACATAATTTGCGTTATTTCGACAAAAAAATTGCACTCAACGAATTATTCACAAAAGATGTAGGAAATAACCAAATTTAAAAATTATGTTACAAAATATTCATTCAAATGAATCCTTTCCGAATCTCTTTCGTATAGAATAGACAAAGGGGGTGTTTGAAATGGAACTGTTCGGCATGACGATTCAAGAACTATACTTACCCATATTGATTGTTGCAGGAATTGCAACGTTGCTCTACTTATTCTTCAGTGATTTAACGGATGGTGCCGGTGATTTGTTTCCTTTATTAGATCCAGCTGTCATCTTACCGTTCATTACCTTAACGGCAACGTGGGGATATGTATTGGAACTAGCTACAGGACTTGGAAGCGGAGTCATTCTAATTATTGCACTTGCTGCCGGCACAATACTCGACTTTTTACTATACTTTTTCATTTTGTTGCCACTAAAGTCGGCAGAAGTTTCTATTGCCTATACGGATGAATCTCTTGCAGGAAAAGTTGCTAAAGTCATTGTTCCAATTCCTGCTGATGGATTTGGTGAAATTGTCATTGAAACAGTCAATGGCGTATTGTCGAAGCGAGCATCGGGTTATGAGAATCATCCGATTGACTACGGGAAAGAAGTGCTTATTATCGAAGTCGATTCAGGGACGTTCATCGTCAAAGAATACGAACCTTTCCGTTTCAAATAATCTTACTAGTTTAAGGGGGAAACAAAATGCCAATAGAATTACCTGGAATTTGGATTGCCATTGCAGTCGCAGTATTTGTTGTGTTAGCTGTCATCCTTGTATACGTAACAAAGTACCGAACAGTCGGTCCAGATGAAGCCTTGATTGTTACTGGTAGTTATATCGGAACGAAAAATGTCCATACCGACGACTCTGGAAACAAAGTGAAAATCATTCGTGGAGGCGGTACGTTCGTCCTGCCCGTATTCCAACAGGCAGCTCCACTCAGTTTGCTGTCTAGCAAGCTTGAAGTTACAACTCCCGAAGTATACACAGAGCAAGGGGTTCCAGTTATGGCAGATGGAACGGCAATCATCAAGATTGGCGGGTCCATTTCAGAAATCGCCACTGCTGCTGAGCAGTTCCTCGGAAAGTCAAAAGAAGACAGAGAGAACGAAGCGAAAGAAGTATTGGAAGGTCACCTGCGTTCCATCTTAGGATCGATGACCGTTGAAGAGATTTATAAAAACCGAGACAAATTCTCTCAAGAAGTTCAACGCGTGGCATCACAAGATCTAGCGAAAATGGGCTTAGTGATCGTATCATTCACGATTAAAGACGTACGTGATAAAAACGGCTACCTCGATTCACTTGGTAAGCCGCGTATCGCACAGGTTAAACGTGACGCCGATATTGCTACAGCGATTTCAGAGAAAGAAACGCGTATCAAGAACGCAGAAGCTTCTAAAGAAGCACAAAAAGCTGAAATTGAACGCGCAACTGAAATTGCAGAAGCCGAAAAGGAAAATCAATTGAAAGTTGCAGAATACCGACTAGAACAAGACGCGGCTCGTGCACGTGCTGACCAAGCGTACGAACTGCAAACAGCTCGCTCCAAGCAGGAAGTTATGGAGCAAGAGATGCAAATCCGAATTATCGAACGTCAGAAACAAATTGAACTTGAAGAAAAAGAGATTCAACGTCGTGAGCGACAATACGACTCTGAAGTTAAGAAAAAAGCAGACGCGGACCGTTACGCAATTGAGCAAAATGCAGCGGCTGATAAATCCCGTCAACTTGCTGAAGCGGATGCAGAGAAATACCGCATTGAAGCGCGTGCAGCTGCAGACGCTGAAAAAGTCCGTCTCGATGGTACAGCGCGTGCCGATTCCCAACGAGCTCAAGGTGAATCTGAAGCAGATATCATTCGTTTGAAAGGTCTCGCAGAAGCAGAAGCGAAGCGCAAAATCGCAGAAGCATTCGAACACTATGGTCAGGCAGCTATGCTCGATATGATCGTCGGCATGCTACCAGAATACGCGAAACAGGTTGCAAGCCCACTTGCTAACATCGATAAGATTACTGTGGTCGATACAGGTAGCGGCGAAGGTGGCGGTGCCAACAAAGTCACTGGCTACGCAACAGACCTAATGTCTACAATGCAGGAATCACTAGGAGCTACAACGGGTCTAAACATCAAAGAAATGCTAGAAAGTTACGCAGGTAAAGGGACATTGCGCCCAAGCCTCGATAATCTAGCAGAAGAACTCAAGAAACCTCGTTCACCACTAGCGGCATCTACAGAAGAAGCTGCAACTGACGAAGATTAAGATAAAAAGTGAAATAATTGAATGATGTAAGCTGTTCTCCTCAGATGTCTTGGGAGAACAGCTTTTTTATGTGTAGGGATTTTTCTAGTATCGAGGGAGTGTAGAGTGAAAGCATTTGAAATCTTGGATGTGCTCATAAAAGTTGAGAAACGCTCATAAACTCGCAAATGTGCTCGTAAATTTGCAAAAATGATCATAAGCGTTGGTAATTGATCATAACCCTAGAAAAATGATCATAAATCGGGAAAGTCTGGGGCTATTATAAAAAACG
>NZ_AZUC01000017.1 GCF_000586555.1 Sporosarcina sp. D27 | reverse complement strand
TCGCAGCGGAAATCAACTTTTTCTAGTTAATACTATTGTAAAAGAAAAAAGACTGTAGGCAAACCCCGTGATTACTGGAGTTTATCTACAGTCTGAAGCGTCTTTCTCGTATGAGAAAGACGCTTTTCTTTTTAGTTATTCGCCTTCGGATGTACGGACTACGAGTACGTCACATTTTGCAGAACGAACAATGTTCTCTGATACACTACCGATTAGGAAGCGCTCTACTGGGTTTAATCCAGTCGCTCCACAAATGATTAGATCCGCTTCGATTTTTTTAGGGATCTCTCTAGGAATCATTGTTTTAGGTGAACCATATTCCACAATAACATTCACGTGAGTCAATCCAGCTGCTGCTGCCTGCTCTTTATATCCTTCCAGCAACTCTACAGCATAAGATTGTGCCCGCTCAGCAATTGAACGGTCATACGCCTCTACAGCGGAGTACGAACGTGTGTCGATGATGTTGACGAGGTTCAAATTAGCGTCGTTACGCTTAGCAATTTCTACCGCTTTTTTAAATGCCCATTCCGACTCTTTTGATCCGTCTACCGCAACAATAATTTGGTTATATATTAATGACATCGTTACCACACTCCTACATTAAAATTATACTTCTATAGGTACTATACGACACATCTCATAATAATTCCTGCTTAATCATCAAAAATCGGGAAATTAAAAATATTTGTTTATCGATGCAAAAAGTACGGCAAAATAGGATGCTATCTGCTACACTTATTGAGAAAAGGTTTGAACGGTACATACTGGACAGCCGGACACATTCATTGAGGAGGAACTAACTATGCGTATTGGAGTACCTAAAGAGATAAAAAACAACGAAAATCGTGTCGCAATGACACCAGCTGGGGTATTCAACTTGAAATCAGCGGGGCACGAGGTGCTTATCGAAACACTAGCAGGAATTGGCTCTAATTTTACAGATGAAGAATATCGTGAAGCTGGAGCAGTAATTGTTGAAACTGCAGCTGAAGCGTGGGCAGCAGAAATGGTCATGAAAGTAAAAGAACCAGTTTCGTCAGAGTATGGTTACTTCCGTGAAGGTCTTATTTTGTTCACGTATTTACATCTTGCTTCCGAAGTAGAGTTAACTAAGGCATTACTCGACAACAAAGTGATCGGGATTGCTTACGAGACGGTTCAATTACCAAATCGTTCGTTGCCACTACTCGCACCAATGAGTGAAGTAGCTGGACGTATGGCAACACAAATCGGAGCTCAGTACTTGGAGAAGATGGAAGGCGGAAAAGGAATTCTATTATCAGGCGTGCCAGGTGTTCAACGTGGAAACGTAACCGTTATTGGTGGAGGACAAGCTGGAACGAATGCAGCCCGCATTGCGATTGGTATGGGAGCTCGTGTTACTGTTCTTGATCTGTCTGTAGAACGACTTCGTCAACTGGATGAATTGTTCGGAGATGACGTTCAAACACTAGTATCGAATCCATTCAATATTGCAACGTCCGTTAAAGATGCGGATCTAGTAATAGGTTGTGTGCTTATCCCTGGAGCTCGTGCACCTAAACTTGTAAGCGAAGAGATGGTTAAATCGATGTCACCAGGTTCTGTACTTGTGGATATTGCGATTGACCAAGGAGGAATCTTTGAAACTTCCGATCGCATTACAACTCACGACGATCCGACATATGAAAAATTTGGTGTCGTGCACTACGCTGTTGCAAATATGCCGGGTGCTGTGCCACGTACCTCTACAATGGCACTTACAAACGTTACGGTTCCTTACGCACTACAAATTGCGAACAAAGGGTACAAGCAGGCTTGCTTGGACAACGACGCTTTGTTAAAAGGTGTTAACACGCTAGAAGGTTACTTGACGTATCAAGCAGTTTCAGATGCGCAGGCAATTGAATATGTATCTGCTCAATCTTTGTTGAGTCGATAAGAATACTATAAACAAAGAAGCAGAGGCTGTAAGTTAAGCCTCTGCTTCTTCTATTTACTTAATAATTTTAAGCTCTTTCGGGAACTTCGTTAATACCTCGATACCGTCCGCTGTAACGACGACGTCATCTTCAATACGAACGCCAGTAATTGCTGAGTTGTAGATACCTGGTTCAATTGTGAAGACCATGCCTTCTTCAAGTTGGAAGTCGTTGGCGCCATGGATTGAAGGGAATTCGTGAACAGAAATACCAAGGCCATGTCCTAGTCGGTGTGTGAAGTACTCTCCATACCCGGCTTTCGTAATCACTTCGCGTGCAGCTTTATCAAGCTCACTTGCACGAACTCCTGGCTTTACAAGATCGATGGCTGCCTGATTTGCAAAACGTACTGCTTCGTAAATACTAAGCTGTTCAGCAGATGGTTCGCCAAACGAAACCGTTCTAGTAATATCTGAACAATACCCTTTATGCACAACTCCAAGATCCATTAACACAAAATCTCCTTTTTGGATTTTGCGTTCTCCTGGAGTTCCGTGCGGAGATGCGGTTTTCGGACCTGATAAAACAGTTGTGTCGAACGACATCTTCTGGACGCCTTTTTTCTTCAACGCAAACTCGATTGCTGTTTGAAGTTCCAGTTCAGTGACACCTTCAGCAATATTCTCACACGCCACTTCAATCGCGTAGTCTGCTAATTTTGCTGCTTCACGTAGTAGTTGGAGTTCTGATGCGTCCTTATGACTCCGCATTGTATTCAATTGTTCATCCAGACGAGAGAATTGAGCTGTTGGGAAGAGTTCTTCCATACGTTCCAAACGCTCGACAGTAAGATGTGATTTCTCAATTGCAATCGTATTAAGTTCGCTCACTTTGCGTTTCACTTCAGCTTGAACAAACTCCCAAGCGTCATCTGTGTCTTCGTAACCGACTGTTCCAAAAGTCCAGCCTGCAGATTTCACATCAGGAACTTCCATGAGTGGACAGACGATGAAAGGTTCTGCGTCTTTAAAAATCATCACACCTAGAAGCCGCTCGTGGGGGTCGCTGCTAAAGCCTGATACGTAAAACACGTTATCAGGTGTAGTTACGAATGCTGCTTCTACATTGTTGTCCTGTAAATACTGCTGAATCGATTTAAGTTTTGTCATGATTAATCCTCCTTAATTCACTTATCTATCATACCAAAAAAAGAGGGTTTACATATGGTTTCACGAATTGATAAAAAGGATAGAACAATAAGTGGAGGTGTCAAATCCAATGGAAATTTCTTATCACGGACACTCAATCGTTAAGATTAAAACAAACAACAAGGTGATTTTGATCGATCCTTATATTACAGGAAATGATTTGACGGATTTAGTCGTGGCGAACGAAAAACCAGACGTCATCTTGCTGACTCATGGACACAATGATCATGTGGGCGATACGATTGAGATTGCAAAAGCGAGTGGGGCATTAGTTGTAGCGCCGAACGAACTTGCGGTATGGCTAGGCTGGCAAGGTCTAGAAACCCACGGCATGAACATCGGAGGAGCTTGTGAATTCGATTTTGGAACAGTGAAGTTCACGAAAGCGTTTCATAGCTCATCGTATACAACAGATGACCAACAGCTGATTTATATGGGAATGCCTGCAGGAATTCTGTTTATGGCAGAAGGAAAAACGATTTACCACGCAGGGGACACGTCTCTATTTGGAGATATGGAGCTAATTGGCAAGCGTCATGCAATCGATATCGCATTTTTACCAATAGGTGATAACTTTACGATGGGACCTGAAGATGCTGCATATGCGGTGGAACTTCTCTCTCCGAAGCTGACAGTGCCAGTACATTACAATACATTTCCACCAATCGTTCAAGATCCTGAAGACTTCAAAAAACTTGTGAAAGACTATGAAGTTCTTGTGATGGAGGCGGGAGATGTGACCCGGATTTGAGTCAACTGGGCTGGCAGAGATAAATCTCTTTCAGCTCGGTTATTTTTTATGGATTTATGGTAAACTGAAGAAAGGCATACATAGAAAAAGGTGAATGCAATGTCGACAAAGCATGAACAGATTTTGCGCCACATTGAAGAGCTCGCTGTTGGTGAGAAGATTTCAGTACGGCAAATTGCAAGAGCGCTCACAGTAAGTGAAGGAACAGCTTACCGAGCGATTAAGGAAGCGGAAAATAACAAACTTGTAAATACAATCGAGCGTGTCGGTACAGTGCGTATCGAAAAGAAGAAAAAAGAGAATATTGAACGACTGACGTTCGCTGAAGTTGTGAATATTGTGGATGGTAGTGTACTAGGCGGTAGCGGAGGCTTACATAAAACGCTGACTAAATTCCTGATTGGTGCGATGCAACTGGATGATATTCGACGTTATATTGACGCAGGAAGCTTGCTCATTGTGGGAAATCGCCAAAAAGCACACCAATTAGCAATCAGCGAAGGGGCAGCGGTTCTTGTAACAGGTGGTTTTGATACGACGGATGAAGTGAAAGAGCTTGCTAATTCACTCGATTTGCCGGTCATCACGACCAGTTATGATTCGTTTACTGTCGCAACCATGCTGAATCGTGCGATATCCGACCAGATGATTGAGAAGGATATCCTTCTCGTAGAAGATATCCAGCACCAACTTTCAAATACTTCAACGTTGTTCATTCAAGAGACGGTTGGTCAATTTAACGAATTGAGCCAAAGAACTTCCCACTCTGCTTTTCCAGTCATTGAGCGGAATGGGAAAGTAGTAGGTATGGTCACGTCTAAAGATGTCGTTGGAAAACTGGAATCCGAACCGCTTGGAAAGGTCATGACAGCCTCACCAATTACAGCGACTGGAAAGATGAGTGTTGCTTCAGCTGGTCACATTATGGTGTGGGAAGGTATCGATTTGCTCCCAGTCGTAACGGAAACAGGCCTGTTGGATGGTGTCATTAGCCGACAAGATGTTCTGAAAGCTTTTCAATTGGCGCAACGACAACCACAACAAGGTCAAACCATCGATGATATTGTGAAAAATCAAATGCACTCTGATACAGAAAATCCTCAAAACGTAATTTTTGAAGTGATCCCTCAGATGACCAATCAGCTTGGCTCTTTGTCTTATGGTGCATTGACTACGTTGCTAGCGGAAACAGGTAACCGTGCCATCAAGCTTTATAAGCGTGGAGAAAGTGTTCCTGAGAATTTATCGATCTATTTTATGAGACATGTACAGCTTGGGAGTAAGGTAACGGTTGAACCCGAAATTTTGCATATGAGTCGACGGGTCGTGAAAATGGAAATTTCGTTGTATGCAGAAGGTGAAATGATCGGCAAATCGCTAGTTACTTATCAGTTGTTGGAACGATAAAAAAACGCTGATGCATAGGCATCAGCGCTTGTTCAATTCTGTTTCTTCGTCCACGAATTGGTTGTAATACTGAACGGCTTTCCGGTTAAAGATGGATACATAACCTCCAAGTATGATGAAGATTCCAGAGATCACGTAAGTCGTCACCCCTCCAAACAGCAACAGCTGATTGATTCCGAAAGAGACTAGCAGGAGTCCTAAAAACATTCCTGCTCTCGATGAAAACATCTTTTTTCGAATAGGAAATACCTGGCTTGTCCGGAACTGTCGAGTTTTAAAGTAAAAATAGAATACTGCCGAAGCAATAATAAAGAATACAAGTACAAAATTTAAAGTCTTCAAAGCATAGCCCTCCAAAAGAATCCAGCACTTCCTCTATTGTAGCGGCTTTACAACTCAAATGCGACCGTAATTCTTTAAATAACGGAGGAAATGAAAAATGAAAAGACAAATCATTGACACAATTGAACAGTATTCCACCATTATTATTCATAGGCACGTCCGCCCCGATCCCGATGCATTTGGATCACAGGTAGGCTTAAAGAAGTTAATACAAGCGAATTATCCCAACAAAAACGTCTACGCGACAGGAAGTGATGATGGCCAGTTGTCATTTATGGCTGGACAAGATCCCGTATCCGATGACATGTATGAAGGTGCGTTAGTCATTGTGACAGATACAGCAAACACCGAGCGAGTGGATGGACAGTCTTACAAAAAAGGGAGCTTCTTAGCTAAGATCGACCATCATCCGAATGTGGATCCCTATGGAGATGTATTATGGATTGATACACACGCGAGTTCTTGTTCGGAAATGATTTACGAATTATTCGCTGAAGGAAGAGACGTTAAAGGATGGAAGCTTCCAGATGAATCTGCAAGACTACTATTTGCCGGAATTGTCGGTGATACAGGAAGATTCATGTATCCAAGTGCGACGGGTAAAACGTTTGAAATTGCTAGTGAATTGATCAAATACAACTTTGACCGTCAGCAAATTTTTGCAGGCATGTACGAAGTTGAAAGAAATCTGCTTCACTTGCAAGGGTACGTGTACCAAAATTTCACGATCGATGAAAATGGAGCAGCTTTTATTAAACTTAAAAAAACAATCTTGGATGAATTTGATGTAAAAGCAGAAGAAACGTCTTCACTCGTAAGTTCACTTGGAGATGTAAAAGGCATCTCTGCCTGGTTAATATTTGTCGAAGAAGAAGACCAAATTCGTGTTCGATTGCGTTCTAAAGGAATTGTGATCAATGGTTTGGCTGCTGAATACGGGGGTGGCGGACATCCGCTTGCTGCAGGTGCCTCTGTAAGAACTTGGGAAGAAGCCGATGAAGTGATTCAGAAAGTACAAAAGTTATGTGCGCGTAACTAGTGAATGGAGGGATAGACAATGAAGCTTGTTTATCCGCAAATTATTACAGGAGCCGACTTACTCAACGGCATAATAAAGCTTGACCGATTGGCTCCTCTTCTACAAAGAAGAGGGGCTGTTTCGGCTGCAATAGTGAATTCGACTCTTTCTGGAATCCGTTCGTTTTGGAAAGTGATGACAAAGTATGGCATTCACCCAGTCATTGGGCTTTCTGTAAAGATAGAACTACCGACTGGAGAAACGCCACTTTGTTACATCTATGCTAAAAACGAATTGGGGTTTCGTCAGATATTAAAGATAAGTAGTGCTGCCTCAACACGAGACGCTGAAAACTTACCTGAAAAATGGTTGAAATCCTATACTGCGAACTGCGCCGTCATTTTCCCGCTTACAGACCCCTCTTGGAACGAAATCCGAACTGAAGAAACGATCCAACGATTGAAAATGCAATGTAAAACTGAAGATCTACATATAGGCATCGCACGCCCCGCTGGAGTCATACATCCTGAAGAAACCGCTATTGAACAACTGGCGGCTTCAGAAGGTCTTACCATTGTTGCATGTAGTGAAGCTAGATTCATCGATCCTCAAGACGCATTCAGTTTCGAGACAGCGCAAGCGATTCGCGATGGCTACAAACTGAATGATCCAGCTCGTCCTGAAAATCTATACATAGACGCTTATGTGCCTGAGCAACAAGAATTGGAACAATGGTTTGTAGGCAAAGAGCACTGGCTTGAAAAGGCGGTAGAAATGTTATTAGGTTGCAATGTCCAATTGCCAGAAAAGCATTTACTCATGCCGGAATTTCCTGTTGGTGAAAAGATGACGGCAGCACAACTGCTTGAAATCCATTGTAGGAAAGGGTTGCAAAAAAGATTAGATCAGATTTCCAGTGCGTACGAGGAACGACTTCGGTACGAATTGGATGTCATCGTAGAAATGGGATATCAAGATTATTTCTTAATCGTAGAAGACTTCATTGCTTATGCAAAACAGAAGGACATTGAAGTTGGGCCTGGCCGAGGGTCCTCTGCGGGATCACTCGTTGCATTTTCGCTTGGGATTACTGCTGTAGACCCCTTGAAATATGGGCTGATTTTTGAGCGGTTTTTAAATAAAAGTAGAGTGACGATGCCAGATATTGACGTCGATTTTGCTGATACACGAAGAATGGAAGTTGTAGAGTATGTTGCGCAAAAATACGGGAAAGCACATGTCGCCCAAATAATAACGTTCGGTACATTATCTGCTAAATCTGTTGCACGCAATACAGCGAGGGTATTTGGATTTTCGAACGAAGATATGACTTCCCTATCTAAAATGTTGTCTGATGCTCCAGGGAGAACTCTTCAAGAGAAGGTGAGTCAATCGTCACAGCTGCAAACTTGGATTGAACAAGATGAAGTGCGTGCTCGCTGGTATACGGTATCTCTCGCGCTAGAGGGGTTACCTAGAAATGCTTCTACACACGCCGCAGGGGTCATACTTTCGCCAACGCCGCTCGTCGAAACCGTTCCGTTACAAAGTGGAGGAGATTCCATCTATTTAACGCAGTGGGCTATGAATGACTCGGAAGAAGCCGGACTTCTGAAAATGGACTTTCTTGGCTTGCGTAATTTGACTTTGCTTGACAGGATACGTAAAATGATTCGATTTGAAACAGGGGAGGACCTCTCACTAGATACAATCCCGCTTCATGATGAACGGACATTGGAGTTGTTCCGAAAAGGGGACATGTTAGGAGTCTTTCAGTTTGAATCACCGGGCATGCGCAAAGCACTCCGCGAAATTTCACCGGATGCTTTTGAAGATATCTATGCCATCAATGCCTTATACCGACCTGGTCCAATGGAAAACATTCCACTATATAGCAGGAGGAAGAAAGGACTGGAGCCGATTCACTACATGCATCCCGCTCTGGAGCCAATTTTAAAAGAGACGTATGGCATTATTGTTTACCAAGAACAGATTTTGCGGATAGCCGTTCAAATCGCAGGATTTACTCTAGGGGAAGCGGATTTGTTACGACGTGCAATCAGTAAAAAGAAACGAGATGTACTAATGGAGGAACGCGTCCATTTTACAGAAAGTGCACAGAGAAACGGTTTCCCTAAAAGTATTGCAGGTGATATTTATGAGCTAATTGTAAAGTTTGCTGATTATGGATTCCCGAAGAGTCATGCGGTTGCTTATTCGTTGATTTCCTACCAGCTTGCGTACTTAAAGGCGAACAAACCGGAATACTTTTATGCAGGATGTCTTTCCGTGTTAGCGGGTTCCCCGGAAAAGACGATGGAAATTATGCGTGATGTGAAAGCGAAGGGAATCCCTGTTCTTGGCCCTTCGATTACAAAAAGTAACTGGTCAGCGGTAACTGAAAATGGATCAATCCGACTTGGATTGAGCGCAGTAAAAGGAATCAGTTATCCATTTTATACATCCTTGAAACGAGCGCGACAGCAGGGAGTGACGCTGAAGACTCTGTTTGACTTGTCTGTTGCACTCGGGGCAGAGAACTTCACTGAAAAAACAATTCCGCCACTCGTAAAGTCTGGTGCGTTGGACGAATTCGGTCAAACACGCGAAGTGTTGCTCGCAACAATAGAAGCTGCACGAAAACATGCGCTCTTTGTAAGACCGTCTTCTGATGAAACAGACTTGCTAGCAGGGTTGATGAAAGGGATGGCGAGTCCTAAATATAGTCCAGGTGGAACGATGTCTGATATGCAACGACTTGACTATGAAAAAGAAACACTAGGATTCTACTTATCCGAACATCCAATTGCTTCTTTTAAAAAGCAACTAACTACTAAATCGAATCCGATCGCAGACGTCCTTGAAAAGTCATCTGGAACTAAGGTAGTACTGGCAGGGATGGTGTTGGAAGTGAAGCGGATTCGGACAAAAAAAGGAGAAGCAATGGCTTTTCTAGAATTACAGGATGAGACTGGAGAGATTTCATGTACGTTATTCCCTAAACAATATGCGGTCTGTAGCAGTGAGCTGAAAGAGCAGTCATTGCTCGTATTTCAAGGTACGGTGGAAGTGAGAAATGGCAAGCCGCAACTTGTTGTTCAGGAGATGGTTACATTCTAAACGAGTCTCTGATGGAAATCTTTTGAAGGATAGTGAAGTAAACAAATCCCTATACAATTGAAAAGGATTTCCGGATATCACTTTACGGCAGGCGTGCTTTTTTGTATGCTAATAAAGGATAGTGGTCTGACCACTTTAGAATGTAGCATAAAAAGGAGTTTGGACATGGAAAACTCTCGTCCATCATCGAAACGATTTCTGGATATTGTTTCGGATCTGCGTACGATCATTAAAGAAGAGGGTGCCGTCATTGGGGATAAGTTACCTTCTGAACGTGTGCTAGCGGATCGGTTACAAGTAGGTAGATCCACAATTCGAGAAGCACTCCGAAGTCTTGAACTTCTTGGACTGATTGAAACAAGAAGGGGAGAGGGAACGTTTCTCGCGGACTATAAAAAGCATCAGTTAGTGGAGATTCTTTCCACGTTTATCATGCAAAATCCACAATCCTTAAAGTCTGTGGATGATACGCGGCGAATTCATGAAAAAGCGGCCATTGAATGTATTTCCAATGATCCTGAACGAAGAACGCTTCCTGTATGGGGAAGCTTTTTAGCTAAATTGCAAGGGACCGAACCAATCATAAGGGAAGAATTGTTACAAGAGATTGTAGTGGTTTCAGAAAATCGCTTGTCATTGAAAATTTGGTTTTTATTGAAACAATATAGCCGCGTTCCGTATCATGAAACAATGGCAGAAGACGAAAAAGAAGTAGCAACGAATTTACTTAAAGAGATGATGAACGGTAATAGCCATCTAGCCGTTATGCGGTATACGGAATGGCTTGACATTGTCATTGGTGAAAGAAGGGGCGAACACGAATGCTAAGGGACCTATTTACAAATGTGAAAAAACAGCAGGCAATCATGCCGAATGCAAAATCTAAGAGCGATGTACCAGAAGGAATTATGACGAAATGTCCAGAATGTAAGCACGTTGAACCGACAAAAGAATTAGGCAAGCTCCTTAAAGTTTGTCCGAAATGTGATTTCCATTTTAAAATGACAGCACAAGAAAGAATTGATTCCTTAATGGATGAAGGAACGTTTGTGTCCATGGATGATCATCTCGCAACTGAAAATCCATTAGAGTTTCCTGCATACACAGCGAAAGTAAAAAAAGATGCGGAGAAAACAGGACTCAACGAAGCTGTGCTGACAGGTACAGGAAAGATTGACGGTAATGAAGTGGCAATCGCTATCATGGACGCTCATTTCCGCATGGGGTCCATGGGGTCAGTTGTGGGAGAAAAGATTACGAGAGCGGTCGAAAAAGCGACAGAGCTCGGAATTCCTATGCTTATCTTTTCGGCGAGTGGTGGTGCACGCATGCAAGAAGGCGTTCTGTCCCTTATGCAAATGGCAAAAACGAGTGTTGCATTAAACCGTCACTCTGAAAAAGGACTTTTATATATCTCTATAATGACCTATCCAACGACGGGTGGGGTTTCGGCAAGTTTTGCTTCTGTCGGTGACATTAATCTCGCAGAGCCAAAGGCGCTTATTGGATTTGCAGGTCGCCGGGTTATTGAGCAAACTGTTCGTGAAAAGTTACCTGAAGACTTCCAAACGGCTGAATTTCTACTAGCACATGGTCAGTTGGATGCAGTCGTCCATCGTGTAGACTTGCAGGATATGCTTTCTCGCATTATCCGACTTCATACGAAGGGGGAGGCAGCACAATGAAAAAGACCATGTCATTTGAAGAGCCTATTATAAAATTACGAGAAAAAATCCAGGAACTAAAAGAGTTCACTGAAACGAACGAAGTAGACTTGTCCGAAGAGATTCGGAACTTGAACGATCGTTTGATAAAGTTGGAAAACGATATATATGGCAACATGGAGACGTGGGAACGTGTACAAGTGGCACGCCATCCTGAGCGTCCGACGACGTATGACTACATTGGAGAGCTATTTGAAGATTTCATCGAACTTCATGGCGATCGTGCATTCGGTGATGATGCTGCGATAGTCGGTGGAATTGGTTCATTCGATGGAGAACCGGTTACAATAATCGGTCATCAACGTGGTAAAGACACAAAAGAAAATGTAAAGCGTACATTCGGAATGCCGCATCCTGAAGGATACCGAAAAGCATTGCGCTTGATGAAACAAGCTGAAAAATTCGGCAGACCAATCATTTGTATGATTGATACGAAAGGTGCCTATCCAGGGCGCGCAGCTGAAGAGCGCGGTCAAAGTGAAGCAATTGCTCGCAATCTTGTAGAGATGGCAAGTCTCACTGTACCTGTTATTTCTATTGTTATTGGAGAAGGTGGAAGTGGTGGTGCACTAGCTTTAGGTGTAGCAAATCGTATTTATATGCTTGAGCACTCTACCTATTCGGTCATTTCCCCTGAAGGCGCAGCCTCGATTCTGTGGAAAGACTCTGCGTATTCTAAAGAAGCAGCAGAGGCGATGAAAATCACTGCACCGGAATTGTTGAAGATGGATATTATTGACGAAATCATTCCTGAGGTATTAGGTGGAGGACATCGTGATCCGAAACAACAAGCGAAGAATATGAGAACAGTTTTAACAAACGCTCTGAACGAGTTGAGTAAGCTCGATGCTGATGGCCTTGTTCAAGACCGTTATGATAAATTCAGGAAGATCGGTGTGTTTTCTGAGTAATTTGTATGATTCTACTTTATTGTAAGGAGGGTTTACGGATGAAGAAAATCGCTGTATTAACAAGTGGTGGAGACGCGCCAGGTATGAATGCTGCTGTACGAGCTGTCGTCCGGAAAGCAATTTATGAAGGACTTGAAGTCGCAGGCGTTTATAATGGATACCAGGGTTTAATCGACGGGAAAATTGAACTTTTGCAACTTGGATCCGTCGGTGACATCATCCAACGCGGGGGCACCATGCTTCGGTCAGCGCGTTGTCCGGAATTCACTACAATCGAAGGGCGTAAAAAAGCGCTCAAACAGCTCAAAATGAATGGAATTGAAGGCGTCGTAGTAATTGGAGGAGACGGCTCATTCAGAGGTGCATTAGAACTATCGAAACTTGGTATTCCTTGTGCATGTGTTCCAGCTACAATTGATAATGATATTAACGGAACTGACTTCACAATCGGTTTCGACACAGCATTGAACACAGTTATCGATGCAATTGATAAAATACGAGATACAGCAACCTCCCATGAGCGGACCTTCATAGTAGAAGTGATGGGACGTAACGCAGGTGACTTGGCTCTATGGTCAGGTCTTGCAGGTGGAGCCGAAACCATTCTCATCCCTGAAGAAAAGTATGATTTACCGGATATCCTTGAACGTCTGAGACGAGGAACGCATCGAGGCAAAAAGCACAGTATCATTATTGTCGCTGAAGGTGTGATGTCTGCATCCTTGCTTGCTGAGAAACTAAGTACAGAAGAAGGTATTGATACGCGCGTTTCCGTATTAGGCCATATTCAACGTGGTGGCTCTCCATCTGCTAGGGATCGAGTTATTGCGAGTCAATTTGGAGCACGCGCTGTCGAAGCATTGAAAAACGGTGGCAAAACAGTTGCGATTGGCATGAAAAATCATCAGGTCATCGAATATGATTTAGCACGTGTATTTGATGGGGATTCTGAATTTGAGAAAGATATGTATACACTATCTAAAGAATTATCTATTTGATGTAAATCAGTGAAAAGGAAGTGGCCTGAACCAATGAGGAAAACAAAAATCGTTTGTACAATCGGTCCAGCAAGTGAATCACCAGAACGTCTTGAGCAACTAATCGATGCAGGTATGAATGTGGCTCGCTTGAATTTCTCTCACGGAGATCATGACGAACATCTTCAACGGATAAAAGCAATTCGCAAAGTAGCAGCTGCTAAACAAAAGACTGTCGGAATTTTACTCGATACTAAAGGACCGGAAATTCGAACGCATTCGATGGAAAATGGCCTAATCGAATTAACAGCTGGTCAAAAGATTGACGTTTCTATGCAAGAAGTCGTTGGGACGAAAGAGCGTTTCTCAATTACTTATGACCAACTAATTGACGATGTGGATAAAAACGATACGATTCTTCTGGATGACGGTCTCGTCATGTTGAGAGTACTAGATAAGAGTAAAGCTGAAGGACTGATTCACACTGAAGTGATGAACTCTGGGGAGCTGAAGAATAAAAAAGGCGTCAACGTTCCTGGTGTTTCAGTTCAGCTTCCGGGAATCACAGAAAAAGACAAAGAAGATATCCTATTCGGGATTGAACAAGATGTCGATTTTGTCGCTGCATCATTCGTCCAACGTGCAGAAGATGTATTGGAAATACGAGAACTGTTAGAAAAAAACAGTGGATCGAATATCCATATCATTCCTAAAATCGAGAACCAAGAAGGTGTCGATAATATTGATGCCATCATTGAAGTATCGGATGGTCTAATGGTCGCTCGAGGAGATCTTGGTGTGGAAATTCCGCCAGAAGAAGTTCCGGTTATTCAAAAGCAACTTATTAAAAAATGTAATCAAGCAGGTAAACCTGTTATCACAGCAACACAGATGCTCGATTCCATGCAACGGAATCCACGTCCAACTCGTGCAGAAGCGAGTGATGTTGCGAACGCGATTTTTGATGGAACCGATGCAATTATGCTGTCAGGTGAAACTGCGGCTGGTTTGTATCCTGTAGAATCTGTGGAAACAATGGTACGGATTGCGAACAAGATAGAAGAGTCTTTCGATTATCGTTCTTTCATCTCTACGCGTCGTAGAGAAAAGCACGGTAACTTGACGGATGCCATTGGACAAGCCGCTGCTTACACAGCGATTAACTTAAATGTGAATGCAGTGATTGCCCCTACTGAAAGCGGAACGACTGCTCGGATGATTTCTAAATATCGACCAGGATGTCCGATAATTGCTGTAACCTCATCTGAGCAAGTCGCTCGTCGTCTCACACTCGTGTGGGGAGCGTATCCAATTGCCGGAAGACGTGTCAGTTCGATTGACTCGATTCTTGAAGAATCGGTTGAAGAAAGTGTTAAACATAAGTATGTCACGCATGGTGATGTCGTTATCATTACGGCAGGAGTACCAGTTGGTGAAGCAGGTACAACGAATCTGATGAAAATCCATGTCATTGGTGATCTTCTAGCAAAGGGACAAGGTATCGGTAAATCTGTAGCGTATGGCAGAGCAATCGTTGCACGTACCGCAGCAGAAGCGGAAGCGTTCGATGCAGAAGGTGCAATCCTTGTGACGAATTCGACAGACCGTGATATGCTACCAGTACTTGAAAAGTGCGCAGGACTCATAACAGAAGAGGGCGGACTTACAAGTCACGGAGCAATCGTCGGATTGAATTTAGGTATTCCTGTAATTGTCGGCGTGAAAAACGCAACCGAAATTATCAAGCATGACAAAGAGATTACCATGGACGCTGAAACAGGCGTTGTATATAAAGGCCATGCTAAAGTTCTATAAACAAAAAACCGCTACCTAATTTTAGGATAGCGGTTTTTCTCAAAGAGGAGATATGAAGATGAAATGGTTACTGCTTCTTTTTTTAGTCGTTCCTGCAAGTGAACTCACATTACTACTTGTATCTGGAAATCATATAGGTGTTATGCCAACCCTCGCCATAATTGCTATTACTGGGATTGGCGGCGCTTATTTGGCGAAGCGACAAGGGTTTAGAGCGATTGTAGAATTTCGAGAACGAATGGCTGCAGGAGATCCTCCGGGGCCGCCGATCATAGATGGATTGTGTATTTTTGCAGGAGGTCTGCTGTTGCTAGTACCAGGTTTCATCACAGATGTGTTGGGTCTGCTATTACTCTTCAGCTGGCCGAGAAAAATGATTCGTCCCTTTATCATTCAACTAATTTACAAGAAGATGAAAAAAGGGACACTCATCATTCGATAAACTTTGGGTGGTGTCTGATTTTCATTGCTGTGAACAGAAGGAATGGTGTCAGTAAAATTCCTGGCAATCCGAACAAGTAAAACGAACTGGCAGTGATGAGAAATGCATGGACCGGTTTGACTCGGAAAGTGGATGCCCACAAGTATGACTCTGCGATTTGACGAGTCACAAGCGTCAGGATGTAGAGCAGCAGTAATGCTGAACCGAAAATAAAATTTCCTGTATAAAAATAAAAGAGTATCATCGGTAGAAGGAACAACCCAATTCCCAAGAAAGGCAGACTGTCAGCGAGGGATATTAGAAATGCAGTTCCGATGGGTGACGAAAACGATAGGAAAAAGAAACCGAAGCACAATAGTAGAAATGTAAGACAAACTAGACGAGCTTCAATGGAAATGAAATGACCGATGAGTTCTCCTGACTTTTTAAAAAGTCGATGTGCCTGACGCCGCATCGATGCTGGAAAGTAAACGAGGAACCAGAATCGGTCTTTTCCTGTTTCTCGTAGTGCAAAGAAAAAGGCGACCAGAAAGATAAAGAGAGTGAACACTTGTTGAAAGAGAACTCCTGTAAATGTGAACGTGTGTTCAACAAGAGTGTGACCTGCCGTTAAGACATTTTCTTTTAAAAACGTAATGGCAACACCTGACCAGTCCTGATTTCCGGTATAGGGTTCCAAATGACGCTCAGCAATTGGTAATGTGTCGATCAACCCTTGGATAGCCATAGTTGAAATCCCTACAACCAAACTGATGATAACTGACATGGCAACCAAAGTAGAAAGTGTTCTAGGTAAGCGCAGAACTTGATTGGTGAAGTTTACAACAGGGGCTGCGAAATAGGCTAGAATGATTGCGATACCAGCAGGGGGCACTAGAAATATAAAGATTCCACCGATTACTCCAGGTAAGAACGGGACAATGTACTGTTTAAAAAAGGTTGTATTATTCCACTTTTTGATAGAAATTCACTCCGATTTAATAGATTTCCTGGAAATCGCATGCATTTTCATTCACAAAACAGACAAAGTTGATTATAATGAGTTTTGTAAGCGTTTTTAGGCGGAAACAATATTAGCAGATCAGCCGACTGCCCAAACCGGTAGACAAAAAATCCACGGGTGGTTAGAAGGCTGCTGACTGAAGGAGAGAGTTTCATGACATCTACTAAAGGTTTAGAAGGAATTGTAGCGACACAATCCGCGATCAGTTCAATCATCGATGATACCCTTACATACGTCGGGTACGACATTGACGATCTTGCAAATAATGCAAGTTTCGAGGAAGTCGTCTATCTTCTCTGGCACCTGCGTCTACCAAATGAAGACGAGCTGGCTGAATTGAAGCAGCAATTGGCAGACAACATGTCCGTACCAGAAGAAGTGCTCGCTCATTTCAAAACGTATCCAATCAAAGACGTCCACCCGATGGCAGCATTGCGCACAGCAATCTCCTTATTAGGGTTATATGACGCGAAAGCTGAAGATATGTCCAAAGAAGAAAACTATCTGAAGGCGATTAAACTTCAAGCGAAAATTGCAACAGTTGTAACTGCATTTGCTCGTATTCGCAAAGGGCTAGAGCCAGTAGCTCCTGATACAACCCTTGGATATGCAGCAAACTTCCTTTACATGCTGAATGGCGAAAAACCAGAAGCAATTGAAATTGAAGCATTTGACAAAGCACTTGTCTTACACGCAGACCATGAGTTGAACGCATCCACATTTACTGCACGTGTTTGTGTGGCAACTCTATCTGATTTGTATTCAGGCGTAACAGCTGCAATTGGAGCACTTAAAGGTCCTTTGCACGGTGGCGCGAACGAACAAGTTATGAAAATGCTGATGGAGATTGGCGACGAAGACAAAGTGGACGAGTACATCCACAACAAACTTGCGAACAAAGAAAAGATTATGGGCTTTGGCCACCGCGTCTACCGCAAAGGAGACCCGCGTGCTAAGCATCTTCGTGAAATGTCCGAAAAGTTAACAGAACTACGCGGAGAAGGAAAATACTTCCGTATGTCCGAGCAAATTGAGAAAATCGTTACTGGTGAGAAAAAATTACCGCCAAACGTTGATTTTTACTCAGCTTCGGTTTATCATTCACTTGGGATTGATCATGATCTATTCACTCCGATTTTTGCGGTTTCCCGCATTTCTGGATGGATTGCGCACATTCTAGAGCAGTATGATAACAACCGTCTGATTCGTCCTCGTGCCGAGTACATCGGACCTGATATGCAAAAATATGTGCCAATCGATCAGCGCTAATTAGCAAAAATCTTTGGGGCGGTATATCATCATACCGGCCCTATACTTATGACTTTGGGAGGAATTATAATGGCTAATGAAGGTAAAATCACAGTAACAAACGGTGTATTAAACGTTCCCGATCACGCAACAGTTCCATTCATCATCGGTGATGGAACAGGTCCAGATATCTGGCATGCTGCTTCTCGCGTACTTGAAGGTGCAGTAGATAAAGCGTACAACGGTAAGCGTAAACTTGTTTGGAAAGAAGTGTTGGCAGGAGAGAAAGCATTCAACGAAACTGGAGAATGGCTTCCACAAGCTACACTCGATACGATTGAAGAATACCTAATTGCGATTAAAGGTCCTTTGACTACTCCAATTGGCGGTGGATTCCGTTCATTGAACGTGGCACTTCGTCAAGAACTTGATCTCTATACATGCTTACGTCCGGTACGTTACTTCGAAGGTGTTCCTTCACCAGTAAAACGTCCTGAAGACTGTGACATGGTCATCTTCCGTGAGAACACAGAAGATATTTACGCGGGTATCGAGTACAAAGAAGGTTCTGACGAAGTTAAAAAACTTATCAAGTTCCTACAAGACGAGTTCAATGTTAAAAACATCCGTTTCCCTGAAACTTCAGGACTTGGCATTAAGCCGATTTCTGAAGAAGGTACAAAACGTCTAGTTCGCGGTGCTTTGAACTATGCAATTAAAGAAGGCCGCAAATCTTTGACACTTGTACACAAAGGAAACATCATGAAATTCACAGAAGGCGCATTCAAAAACTGGGGATATGAAGTAGCTGAGCAAGAATTCGGCGACAAAGTATTCACATGGAACGAATACGACCGCATTAAAGATGAAAAAGGTACAGATGCTGCAAACAAAGCGCAATCTGACGCTGAAGCTGCTGGCAAAATTATCGTTAAAGATTCTATCGCTGATATCTTCCTTCAGCAGATCTTGACACGTCCGAAAGAATTCGACGTTGTTGCAACAATGAACTTGAATGGTGACTACGTTTCTGATGCACTTGCTGCGCAAGTCGGCGGAATCGGTATCGCACCAGGCGCTAACATCAACTACCTAACAGGACACGCAATCTTCGAAGCAACACACGGTACTGCACCGAAGTATGCTGGTCTTGACAAAGTAAACCCATCATCTGTTATTCTTTCTGGCGTTATGATGCTTGAGCACCTTGGCTGGAACGAAGCTGCAGACATGATCACGAAGTCAATTGAAAAGACAATCGCTTCTAAAGTGGTTACTTATGATTTCGCACGTTTGATGGATGGCGCAACTGAAGTGAAGACTTCTGAGTTCGCTGACGAGTTAATTAAAAACCTATAAGTTTACGTTACGTATTCGACAGGTACTAAATAAGTAAGAGACAAAAAGCAGAGCTTTAATTGTAGCCTCTGCTTTTTGTTTATATAAAAATAGGTTGACAGGGTTGATTTACGCTACAGACGGACGCTTTCCTAGGGGCTCGATCTCAGCCGCTTCCCTCGCTACGCTCAGTCCAGGGTCTTCGATCTTCGCTGATCCCTCAGGAGTCGCCGTCTTTCGCTTCAATCAACTGTGTATTTAGGTGAAAGTTACCTCATTGAAATTAGTGATTCACAAATTTCATTTCTGAAAGGGAGTTTTAGTATGTCTATGATTCGTAAAAAGGTTTCTGTTATTGGTTCTGGATTTACGGGGGCTACGACTGCGTTTTTGCTTGCTCAGAAAGAATTGTGTGACGTAGTGTTGGTGGACATCCCGAATATGGAGAATTCGACGAAGGGGAAGGCGCTGGATATGCTGGAAGCAAGTCCCGTGCAAGGGTTCGATGCATCCATCTCAGGGACTGCTGACTATGCAGACACTAAGAATTCGGACATTGTCATCATTACAGCGGGCATTGCGCGCAAACCAGGAATGAGTCGGGATGATCTTGTGCAGACGAACCAGAAAATCATGAAGGCTGTGACAGCTGAAATCGTGAAGTACTCACCTAATACAACTATCCTAGTCTTAACAAACCCAGTCGATGCGATGACATATACGGTCTACAAAGAATCAGGATTACCGAAAGAGCGGGTAATTGGACAATCAGGGGTTCTGGATACAGCGCGCTTCCGTACGTTCGTTGCACAAGAACTAAACGTTTCTGTGAAGGATGTATCTGGATTTGTATTAGGTGGTCATGGTGACGATATGGTACCACTCGTCCGTTATTCATCAGCGGGTGGTGTTCCAATTGCTTCATTGCTTTCAGCTGAACGAATTGAAGAAATCGTAAACCGGACGCGTAAAGGGGGGGCAGAGATTGTCAACTTGCTTGGCAATGGCTCAGCATATTATGCGCCAGCCGCTTCTCTAGTTGAAATGGCAGAAGCAATTCTTAAAGATCAGAAACGCATTATTCCTGCGATTGCCTATCTGGAAGGGGAATTTGGAATGGATGGGATTTACTTAGGGGTTCCAACAGTTCTCGGTAAAGATGGCATTGAAAAGATTATTGAGCCTGAGCTGACAGGTGAAGAGAAGCAGGCATTGAGTAAATCCGCAGACTCCGTGAAAGCGGTCATGCAAGTGCTCGCCTGATAGTCTAATAAACCGAGTAGTGACAGTAGACACTACTCGATTTATTTTTGTTTTATGATAGACTTTAAGAAGAAGGATAGTACCTAATAAGGGGGACTTTTTTTGATACTTGGTAAAAAGAGAAGAGTCGGAAGAGGGATTAACGATATTAAGGTTGGAGAGAAACTTAAATTGACTGAAAAGATTGAAGATAGAGATCTCCTGCTTTATCTCGGGTTGACGAACGATCCGAATCCTATCTATATTCAACATGATTTCGCTTCACAGACAGACGTTAAAAAACCGATTGTACCGACACTCATGCTGACTGGTATTATCACTTCGGCAGTTTCTAAATATTTACCAGGTCCAGGTTCCTATATTCTGGCACAGCATTTAGAGTTCCCTGTTCCTGTGTATCATTATGAAACTGTAGCGATCACATTGGAAGTTCAAAAAGTTCATACGGATGAGAATAGAATTGACATTTTTGTTAGTGCGTTTAACGAATCTGGTGATCAGATAATTACAGGATCTGTTAGCGTTGCGGCACCCGAATTAAAAGAAAAACAACTAACTTCACAATCACTGGATAATTTTTAATATGGATACAAATATGGATACGATAGAAGCGATTTCAACGAAAACGATATTAATTGTAGAAGACGACCCGTCTATTTGTACACTTCTTGACTACAATCTTAAACAGAATGGTTATCGTACAATAGTAGTTACGAACGGTTTAGAAGCCTTGGAAACAGCTACAAAGAACAAACCTGACTTAATAGTGCTGGATATCATGCTCCCAGGGATGGATGGTATCGATGTCTGTCGGAACTTACGGCAACGTAATGTGGAAACTCCTATTATCATGTTGACAGCACGAGGCGATGAGACTGACAAAGTATTAGGATTGGAGATTGGTGCTGACGATTACATGACCAAGCCTTTTAGTCCACGTGAGCTGACGGCGCGTGTAAAAGCGGTTTTGCGTCGCGCTAATGGTCCGAAGCAGCCAAGTGATAGTATTAGTATCAATGGATTGACGGTTTATCTCGAGCGCTATCAGACTGAACTGAATGGAGAACTACTAGAATTCACGCCGAAGGAATTTGAACTTCTTGTGCATCTTATGAAACACAAAAATCGTGTTTTATCAAGAGATCAGCTGTTATCCGCAGTGTGGAACTATGATTTTAGTGGAGATACTCGAATTGTCGATGTTCACATTAGTCATCTTCGCGATAAAATTGAAGAAGATACGAAAAAGCCACGTTCTATTAAAACTGTGCGAGGGATCGGTTATAAATTCGAGGAATATTCATGAAAAAAGAAGGTCATTCCTCAAGGATTCTACTAACAACTAGTGTTACACTAGTTGTCTTTTCAATTGTTTTGTGGATAGTCATCAGTCAATTTTTCAATGTAGTGGGCGCTAACGTAGATTCATCATTGGAGAAAAAATTTTTTCTCTACTTAACTGTGGTCATTGTTTTGTTTTTAACCTTAAGTTTGTTTACCGTATCGAGAGTCATCTATCATTTTACAAAACCAGTTGACGAACTAACACTTGTTGCAAGGAAACTCGCAAGCGGCGATTACAAAGCCCGCGCCAGCGTGAGTGAATTCAAGGATCTTGGGAATTTAGCTGTTTCCATTAACCAGATTGCACGGAATGGCCAGGAGACCCAAATTGTTAGGTCGATGGAAAAAGAGCGGCTTAAAACGCTAATTGAAAGTATCGGCAGCAGTTTACTGATGTTGGGCAGAGGAGGAACCGTTAATCTGATGAACGGGGTTTTTGCGCAAACATTCAATGCTTCCTCACTTGATGCAATTGGAAAATCCTATAAAGAAATCGGTTTACCGATAGCTGCCGAACAATTGATTGAAAATGTGTTTCTTTCAGAACAAGTCCATGAGCGACAAATCCGAATTCAACAAGAATATGGTCCTCTCGACTTGACGGTTTATGGTGCTCCCGTTATAGGACGACATGGGAATTGGCTGGGAATCATTGTGGTGTTCCACGATATTTCAAAGATCATTAAACTCGAAGAAGTCCGAAAAGATTTCGTTGCGAATGTTTCCCATGAATTACGTACACCTGTTACATCTATTAAAGGATTTGCTGAGACGCTGCTGGATGGAGCGCTTTCGGATCCTGATATTTCACGGGACTTCATCACCATTATCGAAAAAGAGAGCGGACGTCTGCATTCACTTGTGTCTGATCTACTGGAATTGTCAGGAATTGAGCAGCATGGGTTCACTCTTAACTTATCGGAAGTCAATGCTGCAACTACAATTCAGGAGGCTACTCAGCTAGTCTCCGGCAAACTTGCAGAAAAACAAATGACTATCGAGATAGAAGAGATGAGTGACTTAGTGATTGAGGCGGATAGCGGTCGCCTTATGCAAGTGCTTGTGAACTTGCTGATCAATGCTATCACGTATTCAAAGCAAGGGACAACGATTCGTATATCTGGAAAGAAAGATCATAATTCCGTTTTGATATCAATTGCTGACGAAGGCATTGGCATTGAAAAGGAAAAGCTACAAAGAGTGTTTGAACGATTTTACCGCGCTGATTTAGCGAGAAGTCGAGATTCAGGCGGTACAGGACTAGGACTCGCAATCGTCAAGCACTTACTTGAAGCGCACCATGGAAGTATTTGGGTGGAAAGTGAGCTTGGGGAAGGATCTGAGTTTTTCATGAAATTACCCATCCATCAGCACCTGCATTCAACGGAATAGAGAAGGACCTCGTCGTTTTCATTTCATCCTACCCTCGTGGTAAGATGGAAGAAGACGACGTTTTTTTATGAAGGAGTGGACGAGCTACGTGACGACTAAAAAAATTGTATTACTTGACGGGAACAGCTTGGCTTACCGTGCATTTTTTGCATTGCCGTTATTAACAAATGACAGTGGTATCCATACAAATGCAGTTTATGGATTCACGATGATGTTGCAAAATATTTTAAAAGAAGAGCAGCCGACCCATGTGCTCGTTGCTTGGGATGCAGGGAAGACCACATTCCGACATAGCACGTTCAGTGAATATAAAGGTGGGAGACAAAAAACTCCACCTGAGCTATCTGAACAATTTCCATACTTGCGTAAATTATTGACTGCGTTCAATATCCCACAATATGAATTGGAGAACTTTGAAGCAGACGATATTATCGGAACTTTGAGCCGTACTGCGAGTGAAGAAGGGGCAAAGACTGTTGTCATTTCCGGAGACAAGGACTTGACGCAACTTGCTACGTCTTCAACAACTGTATGCATCACGAGAAAAGGAATCACAGATATGGAACTCTATACGCCTGCACATATAGAAGAGAAGTATGGGATCGAACCCCTTCAAATCATCGATATGAAGGGCTTGATGGGAGATGCATCGGATAACATTCCTGGGGTACCTGGCATTGGTGAAAAGACTGCACTGAAACTGTTGAAGGAATACGGATCCGTGGAACACGTATACGAGTCTCTTGACGGAATAAGTGGTAAAAAGTTGAAAGAGAACTTGACGAATAACGAGGATCAGGCGTATATGAGTAAGCAGCTGGCCACGATTGAAGTAAATGCACCAATTACGATTGGCCTTCAGGATTTGTCCTATAGTGGTCCGGACGAAGAACAACTTACGTCATTGTATAAAGAACTTAAATTCACAACGCTTCTTGAAAAAATGGGCGTAGAAGGCGTTGAAACAGAGGCTGTTGAAGCGATTGAAGTAGAAATTAAACACAAACTGAGTGAAGCTGATCTTTCCAATCAGATGGCAGTCCACTTGGAAATGATGGACGATAACTATTTAACATCGGAACTTTTTGGAGTTGCTATGACAAACGGTGATAACGTTTTTTATGTACCCATGGATGATTTGAAACAGGATGTCGTGTTGAAGAAGTGGCTTGCTGATTCAGAGACAAAGAAATTCACGACAGATGCGAAAGCCCTTTTTGCAGCTTTGGCGGCAATTGACATACCTGTATCAGGAATCGATTTCGATTTAACACTCGCTGCGTATATTGTGAATCCATCATTGTCGTTTGACGATGTATCAGAAGCGGCTGCATCAGTCGGTTGGAATGGAATTCAGAAAGACGAAAAGGTATTTGGAAAAGGTGCTAAAAAAGCAGTTCCAGCAACTGAAGAAATCGCTCAGCATGCGGGTACCAAAGCCGTTGCGGTTTGGAATTTGTTTGAGCCTGTTTCTGAAAAACTTCGTCAGAACGAACAATACGAGTTGTATCATAATCTTGAATTACCGCTAGCAAAAATTTTAGGGAAAATGGAATCCACCGGTGTAAAAACGGATTTGGACACACTCCAAACAATCGGTACAGAATTGACAAGTCGACTTGAACATCTGGAAACTACAATTTACGAGTTGGCAGGACAGCCTTTTAACATTAATTCACCTAAACAGCTTGGAGTGATTCTTTTTGAAAAGATTGGCTTAACGCCAATTAAGAAAACGAAAACAGGCTATTCCACGGCTGCGGACGTGCTTGAAAAGTTAGCACCAGAGCATGAAATTATTGAACACATTTTGTTGTACCGACAGCTTGGAAAATTGAAATCGACGTATATCGATGGATTGTCGAAAGAAATCCATGAAGACGGTAAAATTCATACACGTTTCCAGCAAGCATTGACACAAACAGGAAGGTTGAGCTCCATCAATCCGAACTTACAAAACATTCCTATCCGTTTGGAAGAAGGACGGAAGATTCGAGCAGCATTTGTTCCTTCAGAACCGAATTGGATTATGTTTGCAGCGGATTACTCACAAATTGAGTTGCGTGTTCTTGCACACATTTCGCAGGATGAAAAACTAATCGAAGCATTCCGTGCAGGGGAAGACATTCACACGAAAACTGCGATGGATGTGTTCGGGGTATCTAAAGAAGAAGTAACATCGAACATGAGACGAGCAGCTAAGGCGGTTAACTTTGGAATTGTATACGGGATCAGTGACTATGGCTTATCACAGAGTTTGGATATTCCACGTAAGGAAGCTGCTGAATTTATCGACACATATTTAGCGAGCTTCCCAGGAGTAAAGCAATATATGGATGATATTATCATCGATGCGAAACAACGTGGATTTGTTTCTACGATGTTGAATCGTCGTCGTTATTTACCTGATATTACAAGTTCGAACTTTAACTTGCGCGGCTTTGCTGAACGAACTGCGATGAATACACCGATTCAAGGGACCGCAGCGGATATTATTAAAAAAGCGATGATCGATATGGACAAACGTCTGGAAACAGAAGGACTACAAGCTCGTATGTTGTTGCAAGTACATGATGAATTGATATTTGAAGCACCTGAAGAAGAACTGGAACAATTAAAGAAAATCGTACCTGAAGTGATGGAGTCTGCGTTGGAACTGGATGTTCCCCTAAAAGTGGATTCCGCTTATGGTGCAAGTTGGTACGACACGAAGTGAGGGAAGCCCGATGCCGGAATTACCTGAAGTAGAGGGAGTTGTACGCTCGTTAGCACCTGTTGCTAGTGGGCGTACAATATGTGATGTGAAAGTTTCAGAAACGGTATCAGCCTCAAAAGCTGCAGGGAAGGAAGCCATTGTAAAAGGCCAATCAGTTGATCAATTTTCTGCAGAACTTGCTGGATATAAAATCGAAGCTGTTACGAGGCGTAGTAAATATATCTATTTTCATCTCATCAAAGACGATACGTGCAGACTCCTTGTTAGCCACTTAGGAATGACTGGAGCCTGGTTCGTTGTGAATGCAATCACTGAAATCCAGGAGCAAAAGTTTCGAAATCATATACACGCAATCTTTCAGCTTGAAGATGGTGGTCTTCTAGTCTATTCGGATATCCGACGTTTTGGAGAACTTCGATTACTGACGTGTGAACAAGATCATCTCCCGCTTACATTGATGGCTCCCGAACCATTTGATGCAGATGCAGAAGAGTTTTTCATCACAAAAACGAATCAAGATAAATATGCAAAAAAGCCGATTAAAGAGGTCATCATGGATGGCCAGATCATTTCAGGCTGCGGTAATATTTACGCAACAGAAGCACTGTTTAGGATGGGGATCCATCCGAATCGAGCAGCAGGCAGGATTAGTCGCCACAGAAAACAACAATTGTTTAGAAAAATAGTTAACGTATTGGACGAAAGTATCCAAGCGGGAGGGAGTTCGATCTCCGACTATCGAAATATAAACGGTGAAGCGGGTTCCATGCAGAATCGTTTGCAAATGTATGGACGTAAAGTATGTCCTATATGTGGTTCGGAGACGGCTTCGATTCAAATCGCGAATCGGACATCAACTTACTGTAAAAAATGTCAACACTAAAAAGGAGCACACGGATGATTATTGGTCTAACAGGAAGTATTGCGAGCGGTAAAAGCACAGTCGCTAACCTTTTGAAAGATCGAGGTTACCCGGTAGTCGATGCGGACGAGATTGCCCGGTTGGTTGTGGAGCCTGGCAGTCCTGTGCTAAAGGAAATTGAAACAGTATTTGGGCGTGAAGTCATACGAGAAGATGGCTCAATGGACCGTGCGGTTATGGGGCAGCTGATTTTTGGCGATGACAAGAAGCGTGAACAATTGAACAATATGATTCATCCAGCAATACGGAAAGAGCTTATTGCGCAAAAAGAAGCACATCTGGCAGCGGGAGCGAAAACCGTCATTTTGGATATTCCATTACTATTTGAAAACAAGCTACATGATTATGTAGAAAAAATCCTAGTAGTTTCCGTCACTCCTGAAGTTCAAAAAGAGCGTTTGATGAGTCGGAATCAGTTATCAGAACAAGAGGCAGATTCAAGAATTGCCTCTCAACTACCTATGGAGTTTAAAGAACAGGGCGCTGATGCTGTGATTGATAACAATGGAAAATTAGTTGAAACCGAAAGACAAGTAGAGGACGTCTTACTGAACTGGCAAGTCTGAACCGGTTCTGAAAAATCAAACATTGTTCAATGTTGCACAAACTCTTTCCACGTGGCAAAATTGTGTTATACTAATTACGATATTTCATTAAACAGTATAACATCATACATATTGGGAGGACTTTTCATGACAACATCAGTAGCGATTAATGGTTTTGGTCGAATCGGCCGCATGGTATTCCGGCAGTTGATAGTAGAGGATGAGGTTACTGCTATTGCGATTAACGCCCTTTACCCACCAGAAACATTAGCACACTTGATTAAGTATGACACAACCCACGGAACGTTCGATGGCGATGTAGTAGTTGAAGAAAATGCATTGCTTGTCAATGGCAAGCGTGTAGAACTTGTCGCAGAACGGGATCCATCCAAACTCCCTTGGAAACAGCTTGGCGTAGATATCGTCATTGAAGCGACGGGTGTGTTCAACGCGCGTGACAAAGCTGCCCTTCACCTAGAAGCCGGTGCCAAGAAAGTAATCTTGTCAGCGCCAGGTAAAAATGAAGACATCACGATTGTCATGGGTGTCAACGATGAAAAATTAGACATTGATAAGCACGACGTTATTTCGAATGCAAGTTGTACAACGAACTGTCTCGCACCAGTCGCTAAAATCCTTAATGACGAATTCGGCATTGAAAACGGGTTGATGACGACTGTACATGCGTATACAAACGATCAAAAGAACTTGGACAATCCACACAAAGACCTTCGTCGGGCGCGCTCATGTGGTCAGTCCATCATTCCAACTTCAACTGGAGCAGCAAAAGCACTATCGCTTGTGCTTCCTGAACTTGAAGGCAAAATTCATGGAATGGCGCTACGTGTTCCAACTCCTAACGTTTCACTAGTGGATCTTGTGGTAGACGTGAAGAAAGATGTTACTGCAGAGCAAGTTAACGAAGTGTTCAAAAAAGCAATGGAAGGTCCTATGAAAGGCGTCCTTAGCTTAACAATGGAACCACTCGTTTCGATCGATTTCAACAACACATCCGATTCAGCAACCATTGACGGGTTATCGACTATGGTCATCGGAGATCGTAAAGTGAAAGTTTTAGCTTGGTATGACAACGAATGGGGCTATTCGGCACGTGTGGTTGACTTAACTAAAAAAGTTGCGAAAGAACTCCGCGCTAGTGTAAAAGCGTAATTTCCTATTGAAAGACTGTCCTTCTTGCTGCTTGAAAGAGCGAAAGAATCGGCA
This sequence comes from Sporosarcina sp. D27, assembly GCF_000586555.1. Classification (GTDB taxonomy): domain Bacteria; phylum Bacillota; class Bacilli; order Bacillales_A; family Planococcaceae; genus Sporosarcina. Next base: position 27,145 of record NZ_AZUC01000017.1, on the reverse strand, counting down.
GTCTTTTTTGTGGCGGAAAACAACCTTAAACGCCACTCAAGTAATCACGGGTGTTGTGAAAACGCTCTCTCTGTTATACTAGATGAACTACAGAAAACCGGAGGAACGAATTATGAAATGTCCAGCTTGCCGATATAACGGAACGCGTGTTGTCGACTCGAGACCAGCTGAAGAGAACAGCTCTATCCGCAGACGCAGAGAATGTGAGCAATGCAACTACCGGTTTACAACTTTTGAAAAAGTAGAAGAAGCACCACTCATTGTCGTGAAAAAAGAAGGAACCCGTGAAGAGTTCATGGGTGAAAAATTGTTAAGGGGCTTAGTTCGAGCGTGCGAGAAACGTCCTGTTCCTTTGGAAGATTTACAAAATATCGTGGCATCCATCGAAAAAGAACTAAAAAGCAGTGGGGTTTCTGAAATTGCTTCTCACGATGTCGGAGAGATGGTCATGGAACGCCTTGCAGATGTCGATGAAGTGGCTTACGTTCGCTTTTCATCGGTCTATCGTGACTACCAGAACATCACGATGTTCATTGAAGAATTGAAGAATTTACAAAAAGGTCCCCTTCGTGAAAAGAACGGTTCAGAGGGACCTTCCGAAGTGTAAGGAGGGGAAATGAGTATGCTTTACCAAGAACTGCAACCTGTTGATACGTATATGTTAAGGTTTTCTACTCCATTTTCCGATTATGACAGACAACTTCTCTCCCTCTTTTATCAACCATTAATAGGTCCTGAGCCGATAAGTTTGTTTTTAACTATGTGGGCAGATGGCGAGACAAATGAAAAACGTCAGTTTAGCCATTACCATCTCATGAACAACTTAAGCATGCCGCTGAAAACTGTCTTTCAAGCTAGAATTTCATTGGAGGCTATTGGCTTACTACGTTCTTACATGAACTCAGATGAGGAAAACAGAACATTTGTCTATGAGTTGCTCCCACCGTTAGATGCGGAACGTTTCTTTCACGATCCATTACTTGCCACGTTCTTATTCAGTAAAATCGGAGAACAAGCTTATAGAGAATTACGTTCTCGATTCGTTACAGAACAATTGGATATGGAAAACTATAAAGAAGTTTCAAGAAATTTTTTAGATGTTTATACACCGGTTAATGGAAATGCCCATGAGCTACTTAACGAACAGCAGCTGAGTGATCGTAAAGAATCTAATGGTATTCCGTTCGACCATAGCTTTTTTGACTTTGACTTAATGATGAGCGGTCTTTCAGAACAGATGGTACCTAGACGTGCAATCGCAGGCGTTTCAAGGGAGTTAGTTGGGAAATTAGCATTTTTGTATTCACTCTCGCCTATAGATATGCAAAAAGTGATTATGATGGCACTGGATGAGAATCTTGAAGTTCCTGAAGAACGACTTCGTAGAGCTGCTACTGACTTTTATAAAATGAACATCTCAAAAGCTGCACCGAAGTTAAATAAGGTTTATGTGCCTGATATGACACAAGGTAATTCTGAATCCCAAAAGCCGCAATCCAAGCAACAAGAGCTCATCGCATATTTTGAAAGCACCTCTCCTAAAGAACTTTTGTTTGATTTGATAGGGGCTGAGCCTTTTTCTGTAGATGTGAAAATAGCAGAACGACTTATGAATGTTCACAAATTATCATTTGGCGTTATCAATGTTCTTTTGCATTATATTGTGCTTCATAATGATGGGAAAATTACAAATGGGTTTGCAGAACGAATTGCTTCACGGTGGGCGATGAACAAAGTAGATACTGTCGAAAAGGCAATCGACTATTCGCGAAAAGAGCATGACGAGTATACACAATGGATGAAAGAAGGCGGCAAAACAAATAATCAACGTAAAAAGCCGACTCGCGAAGAAAAATTGCCTGAATGGTTCCTTAACAAAGACGAGGAGCCTTCTGTTCAAAAAGAAGTCAATCCCGAAGAAGAAATGGAAAATGACAGAAAACGAAAAGAATTACTTGCCAAATTAGAATCAATGCGAAAAGGGGTGAATTAAATGGAGCGTATAGGAGAGGCTATGAAAAGAGTGATTAACGCGCCAACTTTAGCTGCAAGATATGACGAGTTAAGAAACGAAGTCCTTGCAAATGAGAAAGTCCAACAATTCATAGAAGATCATGCAAATGAGATTGATAAACAAGTTGTGGAGAAGAGTTTGAATAAGCTTTACGAATTCATATCTGCATCTCATCAATGTGACAAGTGTCCAAACCTTGAAGGATGTATTAATGTTATGAAGGGGTTCGAACCAAAGCTAACCTTAAATCAGGGGCTAATCGATGTGACATATACCCGCTGTCCGAAGAAAGAACGGGACGATGAGAAGCGGGCTGTTAATAAGATGCTGAATAGCTTGTACATGCCTAAAGATGTCATGAAAGCACAACTCATTGATGTTGACACATATTACGATTCCAGCCGTCTAGATATCGTGGATAAGGCAAGTGAATTCATTACACAATACGTAGAAACCGGTGTTCTACCTGAAAAAGGATTGTATATCCATGGTAAGTTTGGTACCGGAAAGTCCTTTATTTTAGGTGCTCTTGCTAACGAATTGGCAAATCGGCAAATACGTACTGTAGTGGTTTACTTACCTGAATTTTTACGTGAAATAAAACAGTCGATTCAGGATAATTCTCTGAACGAAAAAATTGATTTTGTAAAAAAGGCATCAGTTCTCATGATTGACGACATTGGTGCAGAATCGATGACAGCCTGGGCGCGCGATGAAGTGTTAGGAACCATACTGCAGTATCGCATGGCAGATCAGCTTCCTACATTTTTTACATCGAACTTTACATTATCTGAACTAGAGCATCATCTCACCTTTTCACAACGTGGTGAGAAAGAACCCATCAAAGCTGCACGCATCATGGAACGGATTAAAATAATGAGTGATCCGATGTTATTATCAGGGAAAAATCGTAGAAATCCTGGAAAAGACTGATTGTTTTCTGTAATCCTCTTGCAATTCCCGATAACATTCACTATACTAATCACAACACAATGATAAAATGCTTTGACAAGGACAACGATTGTTGGAACGGCCTACAGAGAGCAAGGGATTTGCTGAGAACCTTGCAGGACACGACACCAATCTACCGCCTTTGAGCAGCAACAGGGAACCATTGAGTATGCTCTTAAGTACCTGTTGACGGCCCCGGCCCGTTAGCCGCTTTAAGCTTCATCTTTCCGGTTTGTTCCGGATTGGAGGAAGAAGGGTGGAACCGCGAGTACAAGTCTCGTCCCTTTATGGGATGGGGCTTTTTTGTGTTCAAAAATAGATAAAAGGAGTGCATTGACATGTCAAATTCAATTCATTTAAAATTTCCGGATGGCGCGGTTAAGGAGTTTCCTGCTGGCACAACAACTGAAGATGTAGCAGCTTCAATCAGCCCGGGACTTCGTAAAAGTGCACTTGCAGGTAAGCTCGGTGAACAGCTCATCGACTTGAAAACACCAATCCAACAAGATGGAGATATTGCGATCGTTACTCAACAATCTCCAGAAGCACTTGAAATCTTACGCCACAGTACCGCTCACTTACTAGCTCAAGCAGTAAAACGTAAATTCCCGGATGCAAAACTTGGAATAGGTCCAGCAATTGATAATGGTTTCTACTATGATATCGATTCTCCTACACCGATTACTGCAGATGACCTACCAGAACTTGAAAAAGAAATGAAACGAATTATCGGAGAGAACTTGGAAGTGGTTCGTCACGACGTGTCACGCGCTGAAGCGGAGCGTCGCTTTAAAGAAATCGATGACGAATACAAATTGGAATTGCTCCAAGCTATTCCTGAAGATGAGCAGGTTTCCATCTATGAACAAGGAGAGTTTTTCGACTTGTGTCGTGGCGTCCACGTGCCGTATACAGGTAAGCTCAAAGAATTCAAGTTGCTAAGTATCGCTGGTGCTTACTGGCGCGGTAATTCCGATAACAAAATGTTACAGCGTATTTACGGAACAGCTTTCTTCAAAAAAGAAGAACTTCAAGCGCACTTGAAAATGCTAGAAGAAGCAAAAGAACGCGATCACCGTAAAATTGGTAAAGAATTAGATTTGTTCATGAACTCTCAAAAAGTCGGCCAGGGACTTCCACTTTGGCTTCCAAAAGGTGCAACAATTCGTCGAGTGATCGAGCGCTACATCGTAGACAAAGAAGAGCGTCTTGGCTACGACCACGTGTACACACCAGTTCTAGGTAGCGTCGAGTTGTACAAAACATCGGGTCACTGGGATCACTACCAAGACGGCATGTTCCCTGTAATGAGTATGGACAACGAAGACTTAGTACTTCGCCCGATGAATTGCCCTCATCACATGATGATCTACAAAAATGGTATTCACTCATACCGGAACCTGCCAATTCGTATCGCGGAACTCGGCACAATGCACCGCTACGAAATGTCGGGAGCACTTTCAGGTCTTCAACGGGTTCGTGGGATGACTCTGAACGATGCACACATCTTCGTTCGTCCAGACCAAATTAAAGACGAGTTCCAGCGTACAGTTCAACTTATCATTGATGTATATAAAGACTTTAACATTACGGACTACTCGTTCCGTCTTTCATACCGGGACCCTGCAGACACTGAGAAGTATTTCGATGATGATGCAATGTGGGAACGCGCACAACACATGTTGAAAGACGCGATGGACGACATGGGCCTTGACTACACTGAAGCAGACGGCGAAGCGGCATTCTATGGTCCTAAACTTGACGTCCAAGTGAAAACGGCAATAGGAATGGAAGAAACACTCTCCACAGTTCAATTGGACTTCTTGCTACCAGAACGCTTCGACCTTACTTACGTCGGAGAAGACGGAAAGCAACACCGTCCAGTAGTCATCCACAGAGGTGTCGTATCCACAATGGAACGCTTCGTAGCCTTCTTAATCGAAGAATACAAAGGAGCATTCCCAACATGGCTCGCACCAATCCAAGTCGAAGTCATTCCAGTATCACCTGAAGCACACTTCGACTACGCAGACAAAGTCCGCGAACAACTCGTCGCAGCTGGATACCGAGTAGACCTCGACAGCCGCGAAGAAAAAATTGGCTACAAAATCCGTGAAGCCCAAGTTCAAAAAGTTCCATACATGCTCGTACTAGGAGACAAAGAAATCGAAACGGGCAACGTCAACGTCCGCAAATACGGAGAACAAAACTCCGAATCCATGGCATTCGAAGCATTCCTAGAACTCTTGAAAAGTGACGTAGCTCATTAAATTGGTGCAGTTTCTAGTAGAATAGCAAGTCTAAGAACGATACCGTTGATTGTAGCGTAGGGCGGCGACTCCGAAGGGATCAGCACGAGCTGAAGACCCTGGACTGAGCAAAGCGAAGGAAGCGGCTGAAGCCGTGCCCCTCGGAAAGCGTCCGCCCGAAGCGCAAATCAACACGCTAACTTTCTATTTCAATGAAAAACCCTTGACACTTTCTCTAAAGGATGATAAAGTAGATAAGGTTAAAGAATACAGTTTGTGATACAAGAAGGAGCTGCCCGCTTCTCACCTGATCGACGCCAAATTGGTAGTTGTTGAGGTTAGCACAGTAGTGAAGCCACGTGTGTAAATACGTGTGCGATTGCGGGTAGACAAATCATCCATTTGTCTGCTTTTTTTATTGCCTCATTACCTGAAGGCTCAGAATGCTGAACGGTTTTGCAAGCTGTGCCGAATCGGTGCAGACTGCTCAAACAGTGTATTCGCGAGATATTATTCGGAGGTGGATTACGATTAGCAAAGATATGTATGTGAACGAAGGAATTCGTGCCCGTGAACTACGACTTATCGACCACAATGGTGATCAGCTCGGCATTAAGTCCCGCAACGAAGCACTTGACATTGCTGCACGTGCCAACTTGGACCTCGTCCTTGTAGCGCCAACAGCTAAACCGCCTGTAGCCCGCGTTATGGACTATGGAAAGTTTAAGTTCGAGCAGCAGAAAAAAGAGCGGGAAGTCCGAAAGAATCAAAAGATTATCCAGGTCAAAGAAGTTCGGCTTAGCCCGACAATCGATGAGCACGATTTTCAAACAAAGCTTCGTAACGGAATTAAATTCCTTGAAGCTGGTGACAAAGTAAAAGCATCCATCCGTTTCCGCGGACGTGCGATTACTCACAAAGAAATTGGACAGCGCGTTCTTGACAAGTTTGCAGAAGCTTGTAAAGAAGTTGGAACAGTTGAGGTCCGCCCTAAGATGGATGGACGCAGCATGTTCTTGATGCTTGCTCCAATTGCTGAAAAAAAGTAATACGAACAAACGATTTAGGAGGAACAGATCATGCCAAAAATGAAAACTCACCGCGGATCCGCGAAACGTTTCAAAAAAACAGGAAGCGGTAAAGTGAAGCGCGGCCGCGCTAAAACTAGCCACCTTTTCGCTAACAAGTCGACAAAAGCAAAGCGTCACTTGCGCAAAGGATCACTCATTTCTTCAGGCGATTACAAGCGTATTCGTGAAATGATTACGTACATGAAGTAATAGCTTCACCCTGGTAAGCTGATCCGAACGGATAGCGATCCCACTGAATTCAAATCTAATATATTCTTACAGGAATAGCAGGAGGTAATGAACTATGCCACGCGTAAAAGGTGGAACAGTGACGCGCAAGCGTCGTAATCGAGTATTGAAATTAGCAAAAGGGTATTTTGGTTCTAAACACCGTCTCTACCGAGTAGCAAACCAACAAGTCATGAAATCATTGAACTATGCTTACCGTGACCGTCGCCAGAAGAAACGGGACTTCCGTAGACTTTGGATCACACGTATCAACGCGGCAGCTCGTGTAAATGGTATGTCTTACAGCACACTTATGCACGGTCTTAAAGTTGCTGGTATTGACGTTAACCGTAAAATGCTTGCTGATCTTGCAGTAACAGATGCAGCTGCATTTGCTCAATTTGCTGAGACAGCTAAGAAATCACTTTCTAAATAATTGATTTCCTGAACGTCACGGTCCCGATTTGAATGGGACTGTGACGTTTTTTTGTTAGAAATCTTTCGAGGATTGTTGTAAAGGTTTTAGAAATATAACCGACAAGTAAGAGTGAGGAGAGTTTTTTATGGAGACACTAGGAATCGAGTGGATCGTATTTTTGTCCATATGGGCATTTATTACGATGGGTTATGACAAACGACAAGCCAAGCGGAAAAAAAGTCGTGTATCTGAAAAGAATTTGTGGCTACTTGCGATATTCGGTGGCGGAATAGGCGCTTATTTTGGGATGCAAGTATTTCGTCATAAAACGCTTCATACTAATTTCCGTGTAGGATTTCTAATGCTGGCCATGATTGATGTTGTAATCATCCTCTATCTCACGGGACTTCAAATGCCGGTTATAAAGCAATTCTTTTAACAATGGTCAAAATAATACGATAGGGGGCAATCTCATTGGATATGAACAAATTATTTCACATGCAACAAGAGCTCGATTCATACATACAGGCGCAACACGATCTTACAGGAAGAAACCTTTTTGAAGACAAAGTCCTCGCATTGCTTGTCGAACTTTCTGAGTTGGCAAATGAAACGAGATGCTTTAAGTTTTGGAGCTTAAAGGGTTCCTCTGCTCGTTCTGTTGTGCTAGAAGAATATGTAGATTCCATTCATTTTCTCTTATCGTTAGGGATTGTCAAGGACTTGACGAATTTCAATGAGTGGCGCTTTGACACTTCATCCGATTCTCTAACAACAACATTCCTTAAAACCAATCAAGCAGTACTTGAATTCGGCCAACATCCAGATATGGCTACATATACGGGTCTTTGGAATCAGTATGGAACGCTTGCTGAAAAGCTTGGATTTTCGTTGAAAGAAATCTACGATGCGTACATTGAAAAGAATGAGAAAAATTATGAAAGACAAAAAACAGGATATTGAAATAGATGTTTCCCTAAGGAAAGCCATATATGATACTACCTTTTTATTAATAAATAAAAGATTGACAAATACCAAGAAATGAAAAATAATAGTAATACTAGATATTAGAGGAGGATTTTTTGTGAACGACTGGAGTAAAGAAGGATTTGGTATTAGGTTAAAGGAACTAAGAGAGCAAAGAGGTTTATCCATGATGGCGTTTGGTGCTGCTATCGGGACATCAGCCAGCCGTATTAAAGATTGGGAAAAAGGAAAAAACGCACCATCAGCAGCATGGGTTGCAAAAATCTCTGAGCGATTTAATATATCAACGGACGAGCTTATTCTTGGTGACTCAAAAAAGTCTTCTGCTTTTAAACAAGCGAATACTGCTAGTGCAGAGTCATTATATGAAAGATTACGCGAAACAATCACTGTTGATGGGTTTTCAGATGAACAGGATGACGAAACAAATATCCTTTATACGCAATTAGACGCAAGTAACAAAAATCGTTACCGTAGTGGTAAAGGACGCCGTCTTGCTGAACGTGAATTACTTAATTTACTAACGGACCTACCTAAAAAAGACGTCCTTGAATTACTTGAACTCGCAAAATTGAAGTGCCGTCTTCAAAAAACACCTGAAGCAAAATAAGGGAACGAAACACAATGGACCTTCATGGCTATTGTGTTTTTTATTTTGGCTTTTCTCTGAAATACGATATGATGAGGTGGTAACCGGAAGATTCGAACAATTATATGATAGGAAGGAAGTTGACAGTGAAAGCGATTATTCATGGAGACAATGGACTTAGATTAGGAGAAATGCCCACACCTTTTGCAAAAAGCGGAGAAGTTGTAGTGGCTATCAAAACTGCCGGACTAAATAGAAGAGACCTATACATACCAGCTAGAAGAGATAACAAAGGACATGACCTAATCCTAGGGTCTGATGGTGCAGGGGTGGTCGAGTCAGTTGGAGAGGGAGTTACAAAATGGTCAGTTGGTGATGAAGTTTTGGTCAACCCGTCTCTTAACTGGTTTGAAAAAAGTGATGGTTCTCCTGAAGGATTTGGTCCACTGGGGATGCCTGATGATGGAACCTTTTCAGAAAAAATTGTCCTATCACAGGAACAACTAGAACCCCGCCCGGCCTACTTGACATGGGAAGAGTCAGCAAGTATCGCATTAGCAGGTCTGACAGGCTTTCGTGCACTTGTGACGCGTGGAAAAGTAAAAAAAGATGACACTGTATTGGTTCCGGGAGCGGGGAGTGGAGTTGTTACATTCATTATCCAATTTGCAAAAGCAATCGGTGCCCGTGTTATTGTCACTTCAAGAAGTGAAGAAAAGAGAGCACATGCTTTGAAACTTGGAGCGGATCGCGCAATCGATACAAATGCAGATTGGAACGAAGTGTTGAAGGATGAAACAATAGACCTCGTCATCGAAAGTGTAGGAAAAGCCACATTTAATCGTTCTCTCGCATGTTTGAAAAAGGGTGGACGATTAGTTGTGTTCGGTGCAACCACTGAAGACGTAATCGACTTGGATTTACGTGAACTTTTCAATAACCAACAAGAGATCATCGGCTCGATGATGGGAAGTCGCGATGAGTTGAGAGAGATGCTTGCTTTCTCAAAAGAGCATAACATTCGACCTGTGATTGATCGCACTATGCCACTAGAAGATGCACTAGAAGGGTTTAGTATGCTTGAAGACAGCACTCAGTTCGGTAAAATCGTGTTCACAGTATAATCTAAACAGCTCGTTATCATCCACAAGGAGATAACGAGCCTCTTTGTATAGTTAGGAATGTTAATAAGCAATTCAATACGGTTATACTTTCCTCTTATAGAGCTTTATCATCGACAGAATCCAACCACTCTTCGATGGTGCCGACAACCGATTCAACGCAACCATCTTCAAAAGGAGTGATCAAGTTCGCTTCTTTGACCAATTCCGTGAATGACTTGGAGCCACCGAGTTTACATAGACGGACGTAATCATTCCATGCAGATTCATGATCTTCACGATCTTTTTTCCAAAATTGGAATGCACATATTTGTGCTAACGTATAATCGATGTAGTAAAACGGGATTTCGTAAATGTGAGCTTGGCGCTGCCAAATGCCACCGCTTTCTAAATACTCGTTACCATCATAATCACGTTTTGGTAAGTAAATGCTCTCTATCCGCTTCCACGCTGCTTTACGCTCAGCTGGAGTCATCTGAGGATTGTTATACACTTCGTGCTGGAATTCATCTACAGCAACACCATAAGGTAAGAAAAGGAGTCCACTGCTTAAATGAGAGAACTTATATTTATCAGTTTGCTCATTGAAGAACAGCTCCATCCATGGCCATGTAAAGAATTCCATACTCATAGAGTGAACTTCCGCACCTTCGCTCGTTGGCCAAACATATTCAGGAATGCCGATGTTACGACTTGAATAGACTTGGAATGCATGTCCAGCTTCGTGAGTGAGCACATCGATATCGCCAGACGTTCCATTAAAGTTCGAGAAGATGAACGGAGAATCATAATTATCGATGAACGTACAATAGCCACCAGCTTCTTTGCCTTTTTTTGCAACAAGATCGAGCAAATTCTTTTCTGTCATATACGTAAAGAACTCATCTGTTTCATGTGACAGTTCTCTATACATTTCCTTACCTTGTTCAATAATCCAATCTGGAGATCCTTGTGGAACTGCATTACCCGTTAGGAAATCGAGTGACTGATCGTAGAACTTGAGGTTATCGACACCGATTCGAGCTGCCTGTCGATCATATAACTTGTTGGCAACCGGTACGATGTAGTCACGAACTTGGTCGCGGAAATTCTTTACCATCTCAGCATCATATCCAACACGGGACATCCGTACATATCCTAGTTCAGTAAACGTATTAAATCCTAATTTCTTGGCAATTTCATCACGTAGTTTAACGAGACGATCATAAATGTCATCAAACTTTTCAGCGTTTTTCTCATAGAATGAATACTGAGCGTTCATTGCGTTTTTACGAACAGAGCGATCAGTAGACTCCATGTAGGGACCTAATTGAGCGAGTGTCAACTCTTTCCCGTCAAATTCGATTTGCGCTGAAGCAACAAGTTTTGCATACTCTGAAGTCAGCTTGTTTTCTTGCTGAAGCAGAGGCATCACTTCAGGTGAAAACTCTTTTATGGAATTTTCCGCTAAATCAAATAGTTGGGAACCCCATTTCTCTTCTAGCTCCGCACGGAACTTGGAAGTTATCAACGCTTTGTAAAATTCCGTAGAGAGCCCTTGGAATTCAGGGCTGATTTCATCGAAATAATCGCGCTCTTGCTGGTAGTATTCATCATTTGTGTCGATGGAAGATCGGATGTAAGCAAGATTCGATTGAGTCGAATAGTCATTTCCGATTGCATTGATTTTCTCAATCACTGCGTTTTGGGTTTCATAAGAATCAGATTCGTGAAATTCGTTTAAAAGTTCGGTGAATTCTTTTTTGATGTCTTCCATATCAGGACGAGCGTACTGGTATTCGTCAAACGTAATCATAATTTTCCCCCACTCTAGTAGTAATATTTCTTCTACTCTATTGTTCCTGAAAATCTTAGAAAATGCAAAAAAGTTACCTCTCCAATGAGCAATTTTATCGGATGAAGTGTAAATGTATCCTGGACAGAGTTCTCATGGTATGATGAGAGCACGTACGCATGAACGAGTCTTAAATTGATTGAAGAAGGGAATACAAATTACTTATGAATATTACACAGTATACAGTTTCAGAATTGAAAGACCCGACAGGTATCCTCACAGGGAAACGTTATGAATTCCATCTATTTTTAGAGTTCGATGAAGAAGACGAATTATTAGAAGAAGATGCTGCAGGAATCCGAACAATCTATGTTGTGGATGGTGAAGAGGACAAGATTACAGGAACTTACTTCTTTAAAAAAGGTACAGAGCAAGCATTGGATTTTGAGTTGGAAGAGGAAGAAATCCAAGAAGTCCTTGCGTTTTGCAGAGAGAATGCAGAAAAAGTAGAAGAAACGACAAATAATCAGTAAAAAAGTATTGAATTCGTTCAAATAACGTGAAATTCTATTTGAAATAGAGGATAATAAACGTAGAACCGAATGGTGGGACGTCTTCCTAACAAAAACGTCCGGAGTTTCTACAAAATTTTCAGTAATGGAGTGTTTACTATGGAACGAGAAATCGTCGATATTACAATCATTGGCGGAGGGCCAACAGGTCTTTTTGCTTCTTTCTATGCAGGTATGCGGGAAATGTCAGTAAAAATCATCGATAGCTTACCTCAATTAGGAGGACAACTAATCGAGCTATATCCTGATAAATATATTTATGATGTCGGAGGATTCCCGAAAATTCTTGCGAAAGACCTTGTTGCTAACTTGGTCACTCAGGCACATCATTCAAAACCGGAAATTCTTCTAGGTGAAGCTGCACTGTCAGCGACACGCGATGGTGATCACTTTGTATTGAAGACAGACAAAGGGGAGCACTTAACAAGAACAATTTTGTTGACTGCTGGAATTGGTGCATTCCAACCACGTAAAATCGGAATCGAAGAGGAAGTCCATTTTGAAAATACAAGCTTGCACTATGGCATCAAAGATTTAGCGATGTTCAAAGACCATAACGTCCTTGTATGTGGTGGAGGTGACTCAGCGGTTGACTGGGCACTCATGCTTGAAGACATTGCTGAAAACGTAACACTTGTGCATCGTCGCGAACGTTTCACAGCACATGAAACAAGTGTTAACCAATTAATGGATTCCAAGGTGAATGTCCTGACATCCCGCTCTGTTAAATCGTTGCGTGGGGAAGACGGTAAGGTGAAGGAAGTACAAATCGTTCACAAAGATGGTACTGAAGAAATTTTGCCGATGGATCATGTCATCGTCAACTACGGAAATATCTCATCTCTTGGACCTATTAAAGAGTGGGGTCTTGAGATGGATAAGAATTCTATCGTTGTAAATACACGAATGGAAACGAACATAGAAGGTATTTACGCAGCAGGAGATGTGACCAACTACGATGGAAAAGTGAAACTAATTGCTGTTGGACTTGGTGAAGCACCAATCGCTGTGAATAATGCGAAAGCCTACCTTGATCCAAAAGCTCGAGTGCAACCTTTGCATAGTACAAGTGTATTTTCATAATTGAACAAACAAAAGCCCAGAAGAACTGTCTTCTGGGCTTTTGTTTACTTCGTTTTAGAATCTGTCTCAGGTGGGCTGAACAAATTTGAGACAAGTAGTCCCATAATTAGTGCAACCGCGCTCATAACAAACGGAGTACCACTTTCAGGAACACCTGGGTAAATGACGAAAATAGAACCGACGATGAGACCGATAATACTCGCAAAGGTCAATGTTGCGTGTTGGTGGAGCAGATAATGGATAATTTTGCTGCTAATGACAAAACCTAAAACAACACCTAATCCAATTACAATGATGATAGGGATGTTGAAGTCGGATAATGCTCCAATTGCTGTTGAATACATACCGAGCAATAGAAGTACAAAGGAACCACTAATCCCTGGCAATAGCATCGCAGTGCTCGCAGCCCAGCCAGAAAGAAATAATACGACTGTAGTAGTTGGCGTCAATGATGTAATGATCGATGTATCAGCAGGTGCAATGAATGCAGTCATCGCTAATAACACACCCACAACCAGTAAGACAACATAATGCCATGCTTTAAATGTGGATTTTATTTTTGCTTGTTTGGCCATGAAAGGTAGAATACCGATAATTAACCCCATGAAAAAGAACTGCGTGGGAGCATTGTAATTTGCTAATAAGAATTCGATTACTCGGCTAAACAGTAATAACGTCATACCCATTCCAATTGCAAGAGGCAATAGGAAGCCGATATGTTTCCGCCAATCTTTACTGAAAATGCCGCTGATTGAAATGAGCAAACGGTCATAAATCCCTAACATAAAAGCAATAGTTCCTCCGCTTACTCCGGGTATTAAATCACTTATACCCATTAAGAATCCTCTATAAATATTTTTCCATTCCATTTATGCATCCTCCAATTTAGTGCTTGAATCTATGACGTAACTTAGAATGGAAATGTTCCTATTCTAACTACAAGTAAGGAGAGATTCAGGCATAGAAAAACGCATAGTCGGATGGTGCCGTCTATGCGCCATTTTCATTCATTATGAAACGTGTGTTTCAGCACGGTGAGCTTCAATCTTTGCCAACCGATTGTTGAACTCTTCTTTAGTGAGGTCGTGTTCAACAAAATACCGGTTACGTGGATGTGTACGGCATTCGTCTGAACAACTACGCAAATACATGTGTTCGTTTTCTTCTGAGCAAAGAATTTTCGCGTTACATTCAGGATTCGCACAGTTTACATAGCGCTCACATGGTGAACCATCAAAGTGATCGCGGCCGACAATCACGTGCTCGACTTGGTTTACAGGCACTGCAATTCGCTCATCAAATACGTAGCATTGTCCGTCCCATAATTGGCCTTTCGCAACTGGATCTTTACCGTATGTGACGATTCCACCGTGTAACTGTCCTACGTCTTCAAATCCTTCACGCTTCAACCAACCTGTGAATTTCTCACAGCGAATTCCACCTGTGCAATAGGCAAGAACTTTCTTACCTTCAAGCTGTTCTTTGTTTTCCCGAACCCAATCAGGTAAATCACGGAAGTTTTCAATGTCTGGTCGGATGGCGCCGCGAAAATGACCTAGATCATATTCATAGTCATTACGCGCATCAATGACGACTGTGTTTTCTTCTTGCATCTGTTCTAAGAATTCGTCGGGAGCAAGATAAGTTCCTGTAGTTTCTAAAGGATTCACATCATCTTCCAAGCTTAAATTGACGATTTCTTTACGTGGACGCACGTGCATTTTTTTGAATGCATGTCCTTCTGAATCATCTATTTTAAACCAAAGGTCTTCAAAACGTGGATCACTCTTCATATGGTCCATATACGCATCTGTTTGTGCGATAGTACCTGAGCAAGTTCCATTAATACCTTCTTCACCAACTAAAATTCTGCCTTTTAAGCCGGTTTCCTTACAAAACTGGAGATGCTCCGCAGCGAATGTCTCGGGATCTTCAATTTGAACGTACTTGTAAAACAGCAATACTCGATAATTTTCTTTTTCCATGGTCCTAACCACCTTCTGTTTTTTCACTTTGCAATAGGGTAAAACAGTCGGCCCGGTGCAATTACAGTTTTTTACACATAAAAGCAACCCGCATTTGCAAGATCCGGGACAATGACAGTATATCACAAAAATCGAATCTGAAGAAGTGAACAAAATTCGACTAGAAACAATTGTAATCTATCAACTTTTGTACTAATATTTAGTATAGATATAGAAACTAGATTTTACCATGGAAATGAAATTCTGTTGAATTTGATGACGTTAATTACTTGGAAGTATGCGTATGAAGGGGTTTTACAGTTATGAAGAAAACGTTCGGAAACGGAAGATTTAAATTAATCGATGTATTGCTGACAACAATTATAGTATTTTTAGCAATGACAGCCATTCTGCTAGTTTTTTCAAAAGGAAGTTCTGACAATCAATTGAAATCTGCACAAAGTCCAGCATCCGACAAAGATAAGGTTGTTGTGGACAAGTCAGACTCCAAATACGATGGTATTAAAATCGTTACTGAAACCTCAAATGACCCATTAGGAAAATATGCAGTTCAATACCCACTAAGTAAAAATGAAGACTTTAATGATAATGTGGTTACGTATATCAAACAAGCGAAGAAAAACTATTTAGAAGCGATTCGTGATGTGAAAATAGAAGATAACAAAAGAAAAAGCGAATTGAACATTTCATATGAAACGCATGTAGATAAGAAAGGGAACTATTCTTTTGTATTAATGAATAACCAGTCTCTACAAGGAAGTAAACGGCTTTCAGAAATTGAGTCGTTCCACTTGAATTCAAAAACAGGCGAGCAGCTTAATATACAAACTATTTTCAAGGAAGACCCAAGTACTTTGCAAAAAATAACAGAGCGGGTCAGAAAAACGATCCAACAAACAGACAAACTAAACGACGGATTGATCAGTGACAAAATGCAGATTCGTACGGAACCCGAATGGCAAAACTATGAAAACTATGCATTTACCGAGGAGTCCATGGTATTCTACTTCGAAAGAGGCTCATTGAAAAATGGAAAGGCCGGACCGCAGATTGTAACAATTCCCATCAAAGAAATGAATGACTTGTTAAAACCGGAATTTCAAGTAGCTAAGGCACCTCAAGCTGGTAGCGATCAAGTGAACAAACCTGGTACTACTAAGAAAGAGAATTCTGAGGATATAAAAGATAAGGATAATAGCTCTAAAAATGATGGAACTAAAGATGATCAGCAAGCAGGTGGAGAAACTGCACCACCTCAAGCAGAGGAACCAAATGAGAAGAGAATCGCACTTACATTCGATGATGGTCCAGATCCTAAAACGACAATTCAAATACTGGATACGTTAAAAAAGTATGATGCGAAAGCGACGTTCTTCATGCTGGGAAGTCGAGTAGAATATTATCCTGAGACGGCTAAAGCTGTGAAAGCAGCAGGGCATGAGGTTGGGAATCATTCTTGGAATCACCCCGATTTAAGCAAAATGCCATTACCAAAGGCTTTAGAGGAGATTAATCGTACCACTTCTATCATTCAAAAAGTGACTGGGGAGAAGCCGACTGTTTTCCGACCTCCATATGGTGCATATACGGAGCAGTTGAGCAAGCAAACCATCCCACCGATCACATTATGGAATGTGGACACGCTAGATTGGAAGTATCGGGATGCTAATAAGCTACTTGAAGAAGTGAAAAAGGCGACTAATGATGGAAGCACTGTTTTAATGCACGATATCCATCAGTCAACAGCAGATGGATTGGATAGTGTTATGGCATATTTACAAAGCCAAGGATATAAATTTGTCACTGTTTCTGAATTACACAAATGAAAAAAGAACGTACAGAGGATTTCTAAATCCCTGTACGTTCTTTTTTTATATGATGAACTAACTCAAACGCTTAGTTGACAAGCACGTCTTCCATAGAGATCTCGAGTGCTTTCGCAACACCTTCTCCATAAGCTGGATCTGCGAAATGACAGTGTTTGATGTGTCTGATTTTAATTTCTTTTGGTGCATCGCCCATGTTATCCGCTGTATTTCTGAATAGCAGTTGTTTTTGTTCATCATCCATAAGATTGAAGAGTTTTCCTGGTTGTGTGAAGTAATCATCATCATCTTCTCGGAAATTCCAGTGATCTGCAGCACCATGCAATTTCAATGGAGGTTCTCTGAAATCAGGTTGTTCTTGCCATTCACCGACACTGTTCGGCTCGTATGAAGTTCTGCTACCATGATTGCCATCTACACGCATTTGGCCATCACGATGGAAACTATGGAAGGGACATTTTGGCGCATTTACTGGAATTTGGTGGTGATTGACACCTAGACGGTAACGCTGTGCATCGCCATAAGAGAAAAGACGTGCTTGCAACATCTTGTCTGGTGAAAAACTGATTCCTGGAACGACTGCTGCTGGAGTGAATGCTGCTTGTTCTACTTCTGCAAAGTAGTTTTCTGGATTTCTGTTCAATTCAAACTCACCAACTTCGATAAGAGGGAAGTCGCCTTTGTACCAAACTTTTGTTAAGTCAAACGGGTTGTAAGGCATATTTGCTGCTTCCTCTTCAGTCATCACTTGAACGTACATTTTCCATTTCGGGAAATCGCCATTGTCGATACTGAGAAGTAAATCGCGCTGATGGCTTTCACGATCTGTTGCGATTGTTTTGCTTGCTTCCTCATCGGTCAGGTTTTCGATTCCTTGCTGTGAGCGGAAATGGAATTTTACATAGTAACGCTCGTTGTCTGGGCTGATAAAGCTATAGGTATGGCTACCAAAACCGTGCATATGACGATATGTCCGTGGGATTCCACGTTCGCTCATCAAAATCGTGATTTGATGAAGTGCTTCCGGTAGTGATGTCCAGAAATCCCAATTGTTTGTTGCGCTTCTTAAGTTGGTGCGTGGATCACGCTTAACCGCGTGATTCAGATCCGGAAATTGGAGTGGATCTCTAAAGAAGAAGACAGGCGTGTTATTTCCGACCATATCCCAGTTTCCTTCTTCTGTATAGAATTTCAATGAAAACCCTCGGATGTCACGTTCTGCGTCCGCTGCACCACGTTCACCTGCAACCGTTGAAAATCGCGCAAACATCTCTGTTTTCTTCCCGACTTCTGAGAAGATTTTTGCTTTCGTGTACTTCGTAATGTCATTCGTTACAGTAAAGGTACCGTATGCACCTGATCCTTTTGCGTGCATGCGGCGTTCAGGAATGACTTCCCGATCGAAGTGAGCAAGCTTTTCAATGAGCCATACATCTTGAAGAAGTAGAGGGCCTCTTGGACCTGCAGACATAGAATTTTGATTATCAACTACAGGAGCACCTGCAGCAGTTGTTAACTTATTTCGAGATCCATTCTCATTATTATTCATGTATATTCCTCCTATGTAATGGTTTGTGAAACTGTAAGTTAACTATAGCAGAGGGTTTCTTAGATAGCTAGCATTTTGTTTAGAATCATTATTGTTAAGGAAAAGTTATTATTAACAGATAGTTGGAGTTACAAGAATTCTATTTTTTGGTGATGATTTCTGTGAAAAACGTACCTTGTGACAACATTTCAACATTAGACCTTGAAAACCCCCTGAAGTTTTGAGGTTTGTAACAGTTCATACGCTAATTGCTCACAAAGTATTTTAGCGTTTAATTTATAATGGAGACAGATTGAGATTGAGGGGAGAGGTAGAGATGGAAGAGGTTTTACTTTCACGAATCCAGTTCGCATCGACAACATTGTTTCACTTTATATTTGTCCCGTTGTCTATCGGATTGGCACTGATCATAGCGATCATGCAAACGCTCTACGTTGTTAAAAAGAAAGAGATTTATATGAAAATGACAAAGTTTTGGAGTGTGTTTTTCCTCATAAACTTTGCAATTGGAGTCGTAACAGGGATTTTCCAGGAATTCCAATTTGGGATGAATTGGTCGACATATTCCAGATTCGTTGGTGACATCTTTGGTGCACCGTTAGCAGTAGAAGCTTTGCTCGCGTTTTTCTTGGAGTCTACTTTTATTGGAATTTGGATCTTCGGCGCGCAAAAATTATCTAAGAAACTTCACTTAGCTTCAATATGGCTAGTTTCAATAGGAACGATCCTATCAGCATTTTGGATCTTAGCAGCGAATTCGTTCATGCAAAATCCAGTTGGTTATGTGATTCAAAATGGCCGCGCAGAAATGAACGACATTGTAGCACTTCTTACAAACGAAAAACTGTGGGTTGCGTTCCCGCATACCATTTTCGGAAGTATTGCTACAGGAGCATTCTTCGTCGTCGGAGTAAGTGCGTTCTATCTTGTTAAGAAGCGTCAAGTTGATTTCTTTAAGAAATCTATCGGAATTGGTTTGCTCGTGGGGCTTGTAGGTGGATTAGGTCTTGCGTTCACTGGTCATGCTCAAGCACAGTATTTAATGCATGCACAGCCAATGAAAATGGCGGCAGCAGAGGGACTTTGGCAAGATAGTGGTGATCCTGCAGCTTGGACAGTAATTGCAAATATCGATACAGAAAATCGGGTAACCACAGGTCGTATCGAAATCCCTTACTTGCTGAGCTACCTATCTTATAATGAGTTTTCAGGTAAAGTGTTAGGAATGGAAAGTCTAGAAAAGCAAATGATTGAGAAGTATGGTGAGGGAGATTACATTCCTCCAGTAAAAACAACATTCTGGAGCTTCCGTATCATGGCAGGAACAGGTGGAGCATTAGTTGTAGCGAGTCTACTTGGTTTGTTCTTGTTATTCCGCAAAAAGATTGCTGCGACTACTTGGTATTTGAAAGTGATGATTCCAGTCATTTTCCTACCGTTCATCGGGAACTCGTTCGGTTGGATCATGTCAGAAATCGGCCGTCAACCATGGGTCGTCAATGGTCTCATGAAGACTGCTGATGGTGTGTCTCCTAACGTTTCAGCGGGACAGATTTTGTTCTCACTGATTTCTTTCTCAACAATCTATGCGATCCTCGGGATCATTATGGTTATATTATTTGTGAAGGTCATTCAACGCGGACCTGAAGAGCGTAAGCAAAAAGACGTATCCGTTACAGATCCGTTTAATGTAGGAGGCGTGTCTAATGGCTCTAAGTGAGTTATGGTTTGTGCTAATCGCTGTGTTGTTCATAGGGTTTATATTTCTAGAAGGATTTGACTTCGGTGTTGGTATGAGTTTGAAGTTCCTGGCTAAAAATGAAACAGATAAAAAAATGTTGATTCATACAATTGGACCTGTCTGGGATGCTAACGAAGTTTGGCTTATTACAGCAGGTGGAGCGATGTTCGCTGCGTTTCCTCATTGGTATGCAACGGTTTTCAGTGGGTATTACTTACCGTTTGTCGTGTTGCTAATGGCACTGATCGCTCGTGGAGTTGCCTTTGAATTTAGAGAGAAGATCAATTCTAACAAATGGGTGAAAACGTGGGATTGGGCTATCTTTGCAGGGAGTATTTTGCCACCTTTCCTATTAGGTGTCTTATTCTCCAGTATGCTGAAAGGTATGCCTGTAGATGCGGATATGAATATCTACGCAAGTTTCACTGATTTCGTCAATGTCTACACTGTGGTGGGCGGAGTTGCATTTGTGCTTCTCTCATATTTACACGGATTGCTATTCGTGACATTGAAAACAGAAGGATCCCTACGTACACGTGCAAAAGAAGCTGCCCTTACGATCTATTGGGCAACTGGCGTCGTAATGATTGCGTTTGTTGCGTTAACAGCTGTATACACAGAAGCATTTGCGGACAGAGGACCGATTCTAATTCCACTGTTTGCAGTAGTTTTCGTATTATATGCGTTCCTTCATCATTTAATTGCTAAAGGGCGCGAAGCATTCAGTTTCACAATTACAGGAATTACACTCATTGCGGTGATGGCTTCGTTCTTCATCGGATTGTTCCCGAATGTAATGATCAGCTCACTTGATTCTGCATACAACATGACTATCCGGGCAGCAGCATCTGGTGATTATTCGTTGAAATTAATGACGTTCGTTGCGCTTACAATGGTACCGATTGTTATTGCGTATACAATTTGGAGTTACTATGTATTCCGTAAACGGATTACGGAAGATGTGGAGCATCTAGAACATTGATGGACCGACATCTTCTTCGGTATAACGGCAGCAAGAAAACCTTTGCGCTTGTTGGGATTTTGACAGTCGTCCAAGCGGCTTTCATCATCCTGCAAGCCCTCTCCTTGTCTTCAGCCATTACCCGGATGTTTCATGGGCTAGAATGGAAGGGAACCGTTATATCGCTTGTTGTGTTTTTTGTTGCTCATGCGATTCGTCATTCCCTCCAATGGGGGAAAGAACGAGTTGCGCTTAAGTTTGCGGATGATATTGCTCGCTCTTACCAAGACCAGCTCACTGAGGCGCTCCTACGGGATGGAACAGGAATGGTAGCAAGACAAGGTTCAGGCTCGTTGTTGACCCTTACCTTAGAAGGTGTCCCTAAATTCCGTAAATACGTGGAACTGTTCATACCGCGATCGTTATCTATGGGAATCATCCCAGTGGTCATTTTACTCTATATTGTCACGTCCGATTTAATGTCTGGCGTGACTCTTTTCCTTGTGATGCCGATTTTGATCATTTTTCTAATTTTAATCGGAATTGTATCGAAGAAAAAGATTGACGACCAAATGGGGACGTACCGTCAACTCTCGAGACACTTTGCGGACTCCATTCAAGGGATTGAAACGCTTAAGTTTCTAGGTCGTAGTAAAACTCATGAAAAAGCAATTGAAGAAGTGAGTGACAAATACCGAGTTGCAACGAATCGCTCGTTAAGCTATGCATTTTTGTCTTCGTTCTCACTGGATTTCTTCTCAAGTCTTTCTGTTGCATTAGTTGCAGTTGAACTTGGATTGAGACTTATCAATGGAGGAATTGGACTTGAAGCAGCACTTGTAATACTAATTTTAGCACCTGAATACTTTTTGCCGGTTCGTGATTTGGGAGCAGATTTCCATGCGACGATGGATGGAAAAGATGCTGCGGATGAAATTCGTGCATTGCTTGCTGAATCAGAAGCGGGCGCTCAACAAGATGCTGTCATCGTTCCTGCTGTTTCAAAAACAAGCAACTTTTCAGCTATCTCTATTGGAAAACTAGGAGATCATGACATCGAGATTACAAAAGATGTACAGTTTTCTGTGACAGGTGCACAAAAAGTCGGGATTATCGGTGCTTCAGGGGCTGGAAAGTCTACACTAATTGACTTGTTGGCTGGCTTCACCTCTCCAACTAGTGGTGAATTTAAAATCGGAGAGCAGTCCGTGGATTCACTTGCTTCAGATTCCTGGCGTAAACAAGTGACATACATTCCACAACACCCGACGATTTTCTCAGATACTCTTGCAAATAACATTCGTTTTTATCATCCAGAAGCAAGTGACGACACAGTTTTTAAAGCCGCACAAGCAGCAGGACTGGAACAACTGGTCGGTGAACTGTCGAATGGCTATGAAGAGATGATTGGTCAAGGTGGACGACCACTTTCCGGAGGGGAAGAGCAACGCGTTGCGATTGCCCGTGCATTGTTAGAGGATACCTCTGTCTTGCTGTTGGATGAACCGACAGCCCATCTAGATATCGAAACAGAACATGAAATCAAACAATTGTTACTCCCTATACTTGAAGACCGTCTCGTGTTCTTTGCAACACATCGTTTGCATTGGATGAAAGAGATGGACTGGATTCTAGTCATGGAAGATGGCCATATTGCTGAACAAGGAACTCATGCAGAACTGTCTGCTCAAGACGGGGTCTACAGCAAATTAGCACGTGCTCAACGGGAAGGGATGGTGCTATGAACTACGTCAAAAGCTTCGTTACTCCATATATGAGTAAGTATTGGAAGTTAATGTCGGTTACTGTTCTATTAGGCATTTGCGCTTCCTTGTCTGCTGCACTTCTAATTTTTGCATCAGGGTACTTGATTTCCGCTGCTTCTGAACGTCCAGAAACCATATTGCTTGTGTACGTTCCGATTGTCTTAGTCCGTGCGTTCGGGTTATCTCGTGCAGCATTCAGCTATGCGGAACGAATGACAGGGCATAACGCTGTATTGAAAGTGTTGTCAGAAATGCGCGTGCGCCTATACCGTGCATTAGAACCACAAGCGTTGTTCATCCGCTCACGTTTTAAGCGAGGCGACTTGCTAGGGACATTGGCGGATGATATCGAGCATTTACAAGATGTTTACATCCGTACGCTATTCCCGACGATAAGTGGATTGTTCATATTTGTATTTGCAACCGTATCCGTGTCTGTGTTTGACTGGAAATTCGGTTTGTTCATCGGACTCTGTTTGAGTGTGATTGCGTTCGTCTATCCGATGTTGTC
Source organism: Sporosarcina sp. D27 (assembly GCF_000586555.1). Lineage (GTDB taxonomy): Bacteria > Bacillota > Bacilli > Bacillales_A > Planococcaceae > Sporosarcina. The sequence goes on along the minus strand of NZ_AZUC01000017.1, from coordinate 3,750 downwards.
ATTAGTAATGATGAAAAAACACCAACAGAAATCGAAACAGCAACATACGAAGTTGTATCATACACTTGGTGACGCCGTTTACGGAATTCGGGATTGGCTCATCAGTAGCAGAACTTCGGATTTCCTAAGTAAATTCAATGCAGAGCGAAATGATAGTTATGAAACAGATAAAGAACTTGCAAAACGGGACCAGAATAGAACGTTCCAACTACACCTGGTTTCAGGTGTCATTACAGTAATGGTAGGAGTTTGGGCAGGAATGCAGGCGATAGATGGTACGATTTTGCCAACCTACATTGCAGCTTTTACGCTTGTTACACTTCCAATCATCGAATCGTTAATTCCGATTTCACATGCTGTGGAACGAATTCCTGCTTACAACGAGTCGTTTGCACGTATCCAACACACGGAAAATACAGCCCAGTCAGTATTCAAGTCATCTGAAACAGCGGATGAAATTCCGTCAACTGTAGATATCCAAGTAGAAGGCGTGTCATATGCATATGAGTCGGAAAAAAGACTAGCCCTGAAACAAGCGAACCTTGAGATTAAACAAGGGGATAGAGTGGCGATCCTTGGTAAAAGTGGTGCGGGTAAATCGACGTTTGTTCAGCTTTTATTAGGCGCCTTGAAGCCTGATGAAGGAATGATTCAGATCGCAGGTAGATCGCCAGAACAATTTGGTGAAAACATTCATCAAGTCGTGAGCGTATTAAACCAAAAACCCTACTTGTTTGGAACGACGATTGAAAATAATATTCGCCTTGGGAATCCGTCTGCTACAACGGAGGAAGTTGAACGTGTGATCCGTCAGGTCGGTTTAGACGACTATCTCCGCAAACTGCCTGATGGTCTTCAAACACAAACGGAAGAAGCTGGCCGTAGATTCTCAGGAGGTGAGCGACAGCGTATTGCGCTCGCTCGGATTTTGTTAAATCACACTCCTGTGGTTATCGTCGATGAGCCCGCAGTAGGACTTGACCCTGAAACAGAACGCGACCTCATTCAGACGATGATTGAAAGTCTGAAAGGGAAAACGGTCATCTGGATTACCCATCACTTGATGGGGATGGAACTGATGGACAACATTGTGTTTTTGGAAGCTGGAGAAATATCGGATGAAGGTACACACAAAAAACTACTTGAAAGTTCAGCTCGCTATCGACGTCTCGTTGAACTGGATCGCGGGTTCTGATTTCGATTCATCAAAAATGGGTCATAAGAAAATACGGGATAAATAGAAAAGACTATGACAAATGTATTGTACAACTACATTTGTCATAGTCTTTTTCTTGTTTTTTGAAAATTACTTAGTTTTGCTTGAGGAATGACGATATACAAGAAGAGTATATAAAAACGTCCATAATAGATCTGTGTGAACTCTATTATGAAAGATAGGAGACCACCATGGGGACAACAAAAAAGCCGCTAGCATTGATCATCTTATCATTAGTATTCGTTGTGACCGTGCTTTTTCTTGTAAATGAATATAAGAGTGAGAGAAGTGAAACGGCCGAAGCGGTTTACAAAGAGACAGGAGAATTGTTGGACGATGTTGCTGACGAAGCGAATCGTTTTGGTAACGAACGAGTTGGGGAACTGGAGCTTATTGCGAAATACATAGCTATCGTTGTGGATGATAAAGAGGAATTGCAATCATTTTTAAAAAAACAAAATAGTAAAATGCCATATTTTGCAGGGCTCGGATTCATCTCCCCGGACGGAGAAATTATGGCGGCAGATGGTTCGCGGTTTTTTGTGAAAGAGCGTGAATCGTTTGAACGCGCGATGTCAGGACATATCACGACGAGTGAGCTATTTACGTTTGAACAAAATCCTGAACTCCAAGTAACCGCAATTTCAGTACCTGTAAACAAAGACGGCAAAGTTATCGGTGTACTCTCAGGTGTCTTTAGCATGTCTGAGATTATCCATCGTCTCGTGAGCGATACGTCCCTACTCGGAACGGTCTATTTAATAAAAGACGAGCAAGTCGTTTATACATCTGGAGATGAAATTTCGGAAGGTGACTCAACTCACAAGAGCAAACGAATCTTGAATGAAATTGCAAAATCACCGTCTGGTGTAGTAGTGGAAGATGAGAAAACAGCACATTACCTTTTTTACAAGACGGCTTGGAATGATTGGGTAACCGCAGTAGATTCCGCCGGTCATCCTGATATGGAAAAGATGTCTGCGAAGCGTTGGCATTATATATTCATTGTAAGTTTGGTTTTGCTCACGTCGATTGGAAGTTATCTATATATGTTAAGGCTGGAAAAAAGACAACAACGTGCTGTTCGTCAAGATGTCCTCACCCAGCTAGGGAACCACGTGAAATTAGAGGAAGACGTTAATTACTATCAGCGGAAAAAACAGAAATCTTGCACGATCATTCTAATAAATTTACGTGAATTCAAAAATATTAATAACTGGGCAGGCCATGAGATGGGTGATTACATCTTAATGGAAGTAGGGAAAAGGCTCTCTGATGCTCTTGTTGAAAGGCATATGACTTACCGAATCGGAGGTGGTGAGTTTGTGGTGTTGCTCCCTGGATACAGAACGAGGAAACAATCCGAAGAAATAACGGCTAACTTATGTGAACTTATCCAGAGACCTTTTGAAATTGTAAACCATGAAACTGTTTGTTTGAGGGTTTACGCAGGTATTCGGAATATAGATATTAAGTCAAAAGAAAATGCTGCTAAATTCATTCACGATGTCGTTTTTGCTTGTCAAGAAGCACGTCGTTTAACAGAAGTACCGTACGCCTATTTTACAGACGAACTGGCACATCTCGATAATGAGAGGAAATTATTCGTAAAAGAACTCTCAGACGCATTAAATCGAGAAGAATTCAAACTTTTCTACCAGCCTATTTTTAGTTTCCAAGAAGATAGAATTGTAAGTTTCGAGTCGTTACTCCGCTGGGAATCTCCTAAATTAGGTATGGTGAGCCCGTTAGAGTTCATACCACTACTGGAAGAGTCGGGGATGATCTTGGAAGTTGGGGATTGGATTATTCAAGAGGCGGCATTACAGGTTACAAAATGGCGGAGTGAAGGGTTTCCTGAGCTATATGTCACAGTGAATGTTTCCGTAAAGCAACTTCTGGATGAATCTTTCATTTCTCGAGTACAGGACATCTTATTAGAAACAAAAGCTTCCCCGGATAGTTTGGTATTCGAAATTACTGAATCGGTTGTTGTAGAAGATAGTGAAAAAGCGCTTCAAACTGTGACAAAGTTGAATGATCTCGGAATTAGCACAGCACTTGATGATTTTGGTACTGGGTATTCTTCTTTAGCGATTCTAAGTCTACTTCCATTTCAATATTTGAAAGTGGATCGTTCATTTTTGGATGACTTGGATGGTGCTGACTCGCAAGCTGCATCCGTCTTGAGAGGAATTGTTTCGATTGCTTCGGGGCTAGGTCAAGTGACAGTCATGGAAGGGGTGGAAACAAAAGAACATCTGGATGTGTTAAAAGAAATCGGAGCAGATCGTATCCAAGGCTACTATTTCAGTAAACCAGTTCCACCCAACCAAGCATTCAAACTTCTTTGAACAACATAAAAACACTCCGTGCTTAGCGGGGAGTTTAGACTGTAGACAAAAGGGATGGGAATCGATTTAAATTCCATCCCTTTTGTCTTTTTCATCTTTGACTCTGAAGATGAAGGATAACAGGCCGTTGATCTCCGTTCCGGACGGGCGCTTTCCGGGGGCTTGCCCTCAGCCTCCTCG
>NZ_AZUC01000016.1 GCF_000586555.1 Sporosarcina sp. D27 | reverse complement strand
AAGGTTCATAGTGTTTCTGTTTTGCGTCCAAGTTGTTTTGGCAACTTTTATATAATACCACGCTGTATAATCCGCGTCAAGAACTTTTTAAAAGTTTCTTTCGCTTAAGTTGTAGTACATAAATAGTTATGTCAAAAGCAACGTGTTCAAATATACCACGCATAGAAAACTAAAGCAAGTACTTTATTCTCAAATAAAAAAGAGTGTATCTCAACAAGCGAGATACACTCTTCCATTGACACTTAGTCTTTAGAACGCATTTGTGGGAATAGCAATACATCGCGGATTGACTGAGCGTTTGTTAAGAGCATGACAAGACGGTCAATACCTATTCCTAGTCCGCCTGTTGGTGGAAGACCATACTCTAATGCTTCAATGAAGTCGTCATCCATTTCATGCGCTTCGTCATTACCTTGTTCTTTTTCCACAAGTTGTGCTTCGAAACGTTGACGTTGGTCAATCGGATCATTGAGCTCAGTAAAAGCATTTGCGTGTTCACGGCGTACAATAAACAACTCAAATCGATCTGTAAAGCGACCGTCTTCAGGATTCTTCTTCGCAAGTGGTGAAATTTCAACGGGGTGTCCATAGACAAACGTCGGCTGCACAAGTTGCTCTTCCACTTTTTGCTCAAAGAATTCATTTAGTACATGTCCTACTTCCATCGTCGGCTGTACTTCCACGCCATGTTCCTTAGCAAGTGCATGCGCTTCGTCTTTCGTCATTTCTCTCCAGAAGTCTACACCTGTATACTCCTTAACCGCATCCGCCATGTGTAGACGTTTCCAACCCGGAGACAAATCAATGATGTCTTCTCCATATTGTACTTTCGAAGTACCTAGCACTTCTTCAGCGATGTGAGCAATCATATTCTCCGTTAATGCCATGATGTCGTTATAGTCCGCATAAGCTTCATACAGTTCAATCATCGTAAACTCAGGGTTGTGACGCGTAGAGATCCCTTCGTTTCTGAACACACGACCAATTTCATATACTTTTTCTAATCCGCCAACAATCAGACGTTTCAAGTGCAACTCAATCGCAATTCGCATATATAACGTCATATCTAATGTGTTGTGGTGAGTGATAAATGGACGGGCAGATGCACCACCTGCAATTGAATGCAGCATCGGTGTCTCTACTTCCAAGAAACCTTGTCCATCCAAATAGCGACGCATAGACTGAATGATACGGCTACGTAAGATGAACGTCTCTTTACTACCTTCAGTAGAGATCAAATCTAAGTAGCGCTGACGGTAGCGCTGCTCAATATCTTGTAATCCATGAAACTTTTCAGGAAGCGGTCGGAGTGCTTTTGATAAAAACGTGAACTCTGTCACTTTAATAGAGAGTTCCCCAACTTTTGTTTTGAATACCGTTCCTTCGATTCCCACAATATCTCCTAAATCAGCCATTGTGAAGAGCTTATATGCATCTTCTCCAATTGCATCTTGACGTACGTAAATTTGAATCTGGCCTCCGAGATCCTGGATATGTGCAAATCCAGCCTTCCCCTTACCACGCTTCGTCATTATACGTCCGGCAATTTTAACAACGTGCGGGTTTTCGTCTAACTCTTCTTTAGATAGTTCGCTATATGCTTCTGTTAACTCGTTTGATAAATGAGTACGCTCAAACCGCGCACCAAATGGATCCAATCCACTGTTACGTATCTCTTCCATCTTCTGGCGTCTCACTTGACGTTGGTCGTTCAACTCTTCTATATTCGACATCCTGTTCACTCCTCTAAATTCTAATGCGCTATCCGCCTATTATAACCTTATTGTACACAATTTCATCATGTAAAAAAAGCCGCTGGGTTAGCGGCTTTAAAAATCCGTTCCATAACGCTTCCCCATATTGCCCACCAACACTCCGTCATTTCACCCGAGAAGTGATTCGATACTCCAATCATCCATCAGCGAAGGTTCAGTTGGTTAATGGACTTACGGTTTACGCCGCACTTGTATGCCACCCAACAAGAACGCACATTCGCCCCTCGATCGATTCGCATTTTACACGAATTCTTCATCACCAGTCCCGTCCTTCTCTATTGCTCCCCACAATACTACCCCACCTTCTTGAATTGCAGGCTCATCTCGAAATTGACGTCCCGTAACCGGATCTGTACACTCTGGAGCCAGTTCCGTTAAAGGGATTAACACAAAAGCTCGCTCCCGCATCCGAGGATGAGGGACAGAAAGCGTTTCTGATTCAATCGCGTCGTCATTATATAGCAAAATATCAAGATCCGCCGTCCTAGGACCCCAACGAATCGTCCGCTCCCTGCCCAACTCCTGCTCAATTCGTTGACAGACCGCAAGCAGTTCAAGCGGTGCAAGCGTGGTTGTTAAACGGACAACTATATTTAGAAAGTCCGCTTGATCGGTAACCCCTACCGGCGCGGTTTCATAGATTGAAGATCTTTCAATCAATTCAATCCCTTCCGTCGCCCGCAGGGAAGTAATCGCCGACCTTAAATACGTTTCACGATCTCCCATGTTCGTCCCAACGGACAAAAATGCTGTATTCATGACAACCGACCTCGTTCAATCTCTACTGACACAGAAGCATAATGTCCCGGAATCGGAGGATCTGGTTTCACGACCAGCACGCGAACCCCAAAAACTTGGTCCTTGTAATCGGAAAGTAATTTTCCAGCAATCTGCTCCGCAACCGCTTCAATGAGTTTAACAGGTTCCCCTTCCACAATAGACTGAACAACTGAATAAGCTTCCGCATAGTTCACAGTTTTGGATAAATCATCATTTGTTCCCGCCTCAGCCAAATCGACAGCCATCGATACCGACACAGTAAACCGTTGTCCCAAAACCGTTTCTTCCGGTAGTGCACCGTGATAGCCGTAAAACTGCATTTCGTTTAAATGTATGAAATCCATTTGTCTTCCCCCTAGATTGTAAATTTCTGTTTTCTCGTAAGCACATCCATCATCCGGACCATTCGAGCAATTGCTTTCACATCATGGACGCGTACAATATGACACCCATGTTCGATTCCATAGCAAACGGTTGCTCCCGTCCCTTCCATTCGTTCATCAACAGGCAAGTCTAGCACTTTTCCAATCAACGACTTTTTAGACGTCCCTAGCAGCACGGGATACCCTAGCTCCGATAATTGATCCAAGCTTTGCATCGCTTCTATGTTTTCGTGAATATTTTTTGCAAATCCGATTCCCGGATCCAACCAAATATTGCGGTCCGCTACCCCTGCATTCCGCGCAATCGCAATACTCTCTTGGATATCAGCAAGTAATTCATCCCCAAAGTCACCTTCATAGATAGCCTGTTCCCGGTTGTGCATCAAAATGATTGGTGCCCCGTATTGGTTTGCAACTTCTGCAATCCGCGGCTCACGCTTCGCTCCCCATACATCATTAATGATATGAGCACCCGCTTTCATCGCCTCCTCAGCAACAGTTGCTTTATATGTATCAATCGAAATTGCACAGTCCAGTTCCTTCGCTAGCACTTCGACGACAGGAATCGTACGTTCTAGTTCTTCCTCTAACGAAACTGGCGTATGTCCAGGTCGTGTAGATTCCCCGCCAATGTCAATAATTTTTGCACCATCCTTCATCATTTCTGTTGCGCGACGAAGCGCCGCATCCGTTTGGCTATATTGCCCGCCATCAGAAAACGAATCCGGGGTTACATTCAATATTCCCATAACAATCGTTTCTTTTGAAAAATCGATGTCCGTCCCACCCAACCGGTACGGTGCTTTTGCATAATCCAATTCCACTGCGCACACTTCTTTCCTTGCCGTTCATCTCTAAGACAGCTTTTTGTATCAGTTTACCGGTTACTCTCTCATTTTCCTACTGGAACGATATAAAAAAGAGGAAGCAATTACGCTCCCTCTCGTCTCTTCATTACTCTTCTTCAAACTGATAGAGCGGTGTGCTCAAGTATCGCTCGCCATTCGAAGCCAAAATCGCAACGACGATTTTTCCTTTTCCCAGTTCTTTCGCAGCTTTCAGTGCCGCAAACACAGCCGCCCCCGATGAAACCCCGCCTAAGATTCCTTCTTCTTTAGCCATCTTGCGCGCATATTCGTAAGATTCGTCATTTGTCACTTGTGTGATTTCATCATAGATTTCGGTATCGAGCACTTCAGGAACGAACCCTGCGCCAATTCCCTGGATTTTATGTGGTCCTGGCTGCCCTCCTGAAAGTACGGGAGAATCTGTCGGCTCTACTGCAATGATCTTAACATCTGGGAAGCGTTCTTTTAAGACGCTACCAACGCCAGTAATTGTGCCACCCGTGCCGACTGCAGAAACGAATGCATCAACTCTATCTAGTGCATCTGCAATTTCAGGTCCTGTTGTGAGTCGATGAACTTCCGGATTCGCCTCATTGTTAAATTGTTGCGGGAGAAACCATCCGTTTTCCTTCGCCAATTGTTCGGCTTTCGAAATGGCACCTTTCATTCCTTCAGAGCCTGGTGTCAAAATCAGATCAGCGCCGTATGCGCGTAATAAGTTTCTCCGTTCTAAACTCATCGTATCCGGCATCACGAGCACCGCTTTATAACCTTTAGCAGCCGCAATCATTGCAAGCCCAATTCCTGTGTTCCCACTCGTTGGTTCAATCAGGGTACCGCCCTCTTGTAGTTCCCCTGACTTTTCAGCCGCTTCAATCATCGCGAGTGCAATACGATCTTTCACACTGGAGCCCGGGTTGAAGTATTCCAGTTTCAAATAGACGTCAGCATCATTAGGTCCCACAAGGCGATTCAACTTTACCAACGGCGTTTGACCGACTAAATCCGCAACAGAGTTTCCCACTTTCTTCATTTCCAACACTCCAATCCTTAGTTAATAGGTAGGTTTTATAATGTATTCAGTTTACAGAAGAATTGTGCCATCTGTCAAATCAAACCAATCAACTCAAAACAGCAAAAAGCTCCGCTACAAGAGCGAAGCTTTTACTTTCCATAAAACCAGTGTGTATCGAATTCTTTCCAAAATGTTTCCGGTGTCACCGATTGGGAAAGCTGTTGCAGAGCTAGTTCACTACGTATATGTTCTTTAACTTCTTTGAACTTAAACGAACGACCTTTTAGAATGTCATGCACTTGAATAATCGCATACGAGCCTTCTTCAAGTTTAAATACATCACTCACACCATCATCTTTTAACTTCTTCGCTGTTTGCAGAATCGATTGGTCAACTTCTTCCGTCCGGCTGCTAATGTACCCAAGATCGCCTCCAATAGAAGCAGAGGACGAATCGATAGAACGTTCTTTGGCGAGAACGTCAAAACTAGACCCATCTTTCAATTCCTCGAGTGCCTGTTTCGCATCTGATTCTGTGGATGCAACAAGTAAAGAAGTCCGGTAAGCGGTCGGAATTTCGAACTGTTCTTCATTCTTCTCATAATACGCTTTCACCGCTTTATCCTCAATTACAATATCCTTCGTTAACACGCGGTTCAAAATGAGTTCAGAACGTACTTTTCTACGCATTTGATCGGCATCCAGTCCTGTATACGCTTTACCGTCAAGAGAAGAGAGCAATGCCAATTCACGGTCAATGTCTTCCTCAGAAACGTCGATTTTGTACTCTTTCGCAGCGGTTTCCATGACTCTGTCATTTACCAGGTCCAGTAGCACTTCACGACCGACCTTTTGTTCCATCGCGGTCATCCATTCTTCTCGCGTAATCGGCTCCCCAGCAACAGATGCCACTTCTTCACCTGCTTGAAATGGGCTTTCTGCTTTGTCCGGAATGAGCCAACCGATGAACCACAACAGATTCCCTAGCGCTAAAATCGCAATCAGCATAACGAGTGGTTTGGCTTTTAGCCGACGCTTCGGAGGTTCGTTCCCTCCCCGATTACGATCCAGACCGGATTTCATCGACAAAGTCCTTTAACTCTTCTTTTGAATAGACGTACTTTTCCAGACAGAAATGACATTCTGCCTCAGCCTGGCCATCCTCGTTCATCATTGTAAGGATTTCCTCTTCACCTAAGCTCTTTATCGCTGTCCCAAAACGTTCTTTCGAGCAATTACAGTCAAAGCTGACCTCCATTTGGTCGACGACTCGGACATTTTCCTTCCCAAGAACCTCTTCTAAAACTTGTTCAGGCGTCAGACCACGGTCAATCATTTTAGAAATCGGTTCCATCTGACTGATTCGCTGCTCCAATTCTGTAATGGTTTCGTCTGTAGCACCCGGCATCACTTGGAGGATGAATCCACCTGAAGCTTTTACTGTATTATCAGGATTAACAAGAACACCCAGCGCAACAGCGGAAGGCACTTGTTCTGAAACAACAAAGTACTGCGTGAAATCTTCTGCTACTTCTCCAGATATGATAGGAGTTTGACCGGTAAACATCTCCCGCAAACCAAGATCCTTCACAACAGTGAGCATCCCTTCTGTTCCGACCGCACGACGAACATCTAACTTTCCTTGGGCATTCAAGTCAAAATGTGTTTGAGGATTATGCGCGTATCCACGGATATGTCCTTGAGCATCCGCATCCGTCACAATCGCCCCAAGAGGTCCGCCTCCATCCAACTTCACTGTCAACTTGTCTTCGCCTTTCATCATAGCGCCCATCATGACTGTTGCTGACATCGTACGACCAATCGCGGCAGTTGCAGTCGGCCATGAATAGTGGCGACGTTGCATTTCACCTACCGCTTCTGTAGTTCTAACCGCATATGCACGAATTGTGCCGTCAAACGCTAGTGCTTTTATAAGATAATCATTCATTTACCATTCTCTCCTTGCTGGTTACGTTCATAGATTAGTTTTAGTCCTTTTAATGTGAGATAGTCATCCACAACATCGATAACATCTGTCTCTTTACCAATTAGAGGAGCAAGTCCTCCTGTTGCGATAACAGTAGGTACTTTCTTACTTTCGGCCTTCATCCGCCCCACAAGTCCTTCGACTTGTCCGACATAGCCGTATAGGATACCCGCCTGCATCGCAGACACTGTATTCTTCCCAACGACGTGTTCAGGTCGTGTCAATTCCACGCGCGGCAATTTAGAAGCACGGTCAAATAGCGCTTCCATCGAGATGTTAATGCCTGGAGCAATTGCGCCGCCCATGTATTCTGCATGTTCGTTCACGTAGCAATACGTAGTCGCAGTACCGAAATCGACAATTATGAGTGGACTTCCATACTCACTAATCGCTGCTACTGCATTGACAATCCGGTCTGCTCCCACTTCACGTGGGTTTTCATATTTAATATTGAGTCCTGTTTTTACCCCAGGACCAACAATGACTGGTTCCTGATTAAAATACTTTTTGCACATCTGTTCGAGAGGGAACATTACAGGAGGTACGACTGAAGAAATAATAATGCCTGTTATATCCGCAAACTCGAGTCCTACGTGTGTAAATAACGCTTTCACTTGCATTGCATATTCATCTTCTGTTTTTTGACGATATGTCTCCATCCGCCAATGATGCTTTAATTCAGTACCTTCATAGACACCGAGCACAATATTCGTATTACCTGTATCTAAAACTAAGAGCATGACTGATTCCTCACTAACCTCAATAGTCTTTTTTCCCTCACATCATACCACATATCATTTCAAAAAAAACAGCTGACTGTCTTTTCACGGACAGTCAGCTGATTATTATTAGTCTCTTCGTTTTTCGTCAATCGAATCTAGTGGCTCGTTTGTTCCTTCGTCACTTGGTAAATCACCTACAGAAGGATCTGCTGGTGCTCCAGTAACATCAGGATTTGCATCACTATCAGCACCTTCGCCAACTTCTTTACGCTCATAAGGGCGGTCCGGAAGTGTACCGTGGTCTTTCAAGTGATTGATTTGTTCTGCATCGAGCGTTTCAACTTCTAGAAGTGTCTTCGCAATCAAATCGAGCAAACTACGATTTTCAGTAAGAATTCGTTTTGCGCGCTCATACTCACTTTTAATAATTGACTGCATCTCCTGGTCAATTTCATAAGCGATTGAGTCCGAATAGTTTTGTTCGGAATTGAAGTCACGGCCTAGGAAGACGTTTCCACCTTGCGCTTGACCAAACTGCATCGGTCCGAGCTTATCGCTCATTCCATATTCCGTCACCATGGAGCGTGCTATGCCAGTTGCCCGCTGGAAGTCATTGTGGGCACCTGTAGATACTTCGCCAAGTACGATCTCTTCAGAAACACGTCCACCTAGAAGTCCTGCAATCTTATCCAGAAGTTCTGGTTTCGTCATGAAGTAACGATCTTCTTTCGGAAGCATCACGGCATAACCGCCTGCTTGCCCGCGAGGTACGATTGTAACTTTGTGCACAATGTCTGCATCGTCAAGCATTAAACCGACGACAACGTGACCTGCCTCGTGGTTCGCAACAATATTACGTTCTTTCTCAGAAATGACCCGACTCGTTTTCGCAGTACCTGCAATAACACGGTCTGTCGCTTCGTCGATGTCCGACATATCAATTGTTGTTTTGTTGCGTCTAGCTGCAACGAGCGCTGCTTCGTTCAGCAAGTTCTCTAGATCTGCACCCGAGAAACCTGGTGTCCGTTGAGCTAGTGCTTTCAAGTTGACCGTTTCGTCAAGCGGCTTATTGCGAGCATGTACTTTAAGTACTGCTTCACGGCCCTTAACATCCGGACGGCCAACAGTGATTTGACGGTCAAAACGACCTGGACGTAGTAATGCTGGATCTAGAATATCCGGACGGTTTGTTGCTGCTACGATGATGATTCCTTCGTTTTCACCAAAACCATCCATCTCAACAAGCAACTGGTTCAACGTCTGTTCACGCTCATCGTGTCCGCCACCAAGGCCCGCGCCACGTTGACGTCCTACAGCATCGATCTCATCGATGAAGATGATACATGGTGCATTTTTCTTTGCATTTTCAAACAAGTCACGAACACGGGAAGCACCGACACCGACAAACATTTCAACGAAATCAGAACCTGAAATCGAGAAGAATGGGACGCCTGCTTCACCAGCAACTGCACGAGCCAGCAAAGTTTTACCTGTACCTGGAGGTCCTACAAGAAGGATACCTTTAGGAATACGTGCACCAACGGCAGCGAATTTACGAGGATCCTTCAGGAAGTCGACGACCTCGACCAGTTCCTGTTTCTCTTCGTCCGCACCCGCTACATCTGTAAATCGAACTTTCTTGCGGTCATCGGTATGCAATTTCGCTTTGCTTTTCCCGAAATTCATAACCTTACCGCCACCACCGCCACCTTGAGCTTGGTTCAACAAGAAGAAGAACAAGATGATGATAATGATAAACGGCACTAGGCCGGTGAAGAATGAAACCCATGCACTTGCTTCTGGCGCTGGTAAAATTTCTACTTTCGCGTTCTTTGCCTTTGCAAGATCACGAATATCGTTCATAGTCATCTCATCATTCATCGGAACATTTGTTGTGAAGGTTTCATCTTTTTTCGCGTTTTTCATTTGTCCTTTAACTTCTAATACTAGTTGGACAGGTTGAATTTCGACAGATTCCACTTTCCCTTGTTCTAATGCTGTGAGAAATTCGTCATAACGGATCTTTTCCATCTTTGGGTTTGGATTGTTCAGCGAACTGAAGATTCCCATGATCGCTAGAAAAATCAGCCCATATAATAGAAAGTATCGAAATATTCGATTCATCCCAAGCCTCCTCATTTCTTCAACAGAAAACTATTGACAATCTTATCACATATGCAATTTGAATCACAAAGAAAATGCCTTAAGAAAAAAGTCTTATAATGCTCTTTCTCTAAAGGGTTCAAAAAGCATTTATGTTGTGTAAATTTCTTTTTTCAAGACACCGATATATGGGAGATTACGATATTTTTCTGCGTAATCTAGTCCGTAACCAACAACAAAAGCATCCGGCACTTCAAAACCTACCATATCTGCTTTCAAGTCAACTTTCCGGCCCGTTGGCTTGTCAAGAAGAGTTACAATCTTAATCGATTTTGCTTTACGATACTTAAACAGTTCTACTAAATACTTAAGCGTCTTTCCACTGTCGATAATATCTTCTACGATCAAAATGTCACGACCTTCTACACTTGCGTTCAAGTCTTTGATAATTTTAACTTCACCTGAAGAGACTGTTGCATTCCCGTAGCTAGAAACATCCATGAAATCGAGTTCTATGTATGCATCGAACCGTTTAATAAGATCGCTCATGAACGGCAAAGCGCCTTTCAGCACACCAATTGCAAGCGGAAACTTATCTTGGTATTCCTCTGTTAACTGCTTTCCAAGTTCTGCAACCTTTTCTTGTAACTGTTCTTCAGAAATCAGAACTTCTTGAATATCTTTTTCCAACATGAAAAAATTCCTCCTAAAAGTGTGTAGGTCTGTACAAATGTCAGCAGTTGCTGTTATTGCTGCCAAACCATCATCAGTATGTACGCCTGATCAGCAGACGTTTGTTTAGTAAATGATTCGCTGTATCGCACGCCAGGAATTGCACAGATATCACCCTGCTCAGATACGACGACAGGAAGTCTGTCTCGTACCGATTGTTTTACTTTTTCATCAATCAGCAGACGACTCAACCGTTTAGGGTGCTCCATTCCACGTAATCGGATCCGGTCTCCAGAACGTCTAGATCGAATTCCGGCAGGTAAATCCCCTTCTTCCGATTGGAAATATCGCCAGTCGGTCACACCTTCTAGCGTGGCTGGTTCAACAGCCGAGGACTTGCACCAACGTAATCTCATCTGTCCCCATTGAACCCATTCGTTTGGTGGAAATGGGACGATTTGGTTCATCGGCTCTTCTTTCTCACAAACAAACGTAGAAACACCATATTCTCTTTGTAGCGACCACTTTTCCGGAAGGCTAATTGACGCACTTCCCGTGTCAGTAGAGAGCTGACGAATGAGCTGATTCAACAAGTCGACATTGTAGATTGCAGGTATAGTTTCCCCATTGTAAAGATACTTTAATAGTAGAGGAACTGCCCTCTTTTGTAAAGCCGGGTGCATGGTACGGAATGCAGCTGAATGGATAACAGGCACCCCTTTATCCGTAAAGGTTAGAAGGCCTTCTAGCTGTTCTTTTGCCAGTCTTTCCAAAAACTCATCATCTTCTTGAAGTGCTGCCGCCATGCGTACAGAATTCTCAGCGGTCGTGAGATTTTCAGCTAACAATACAGGGACGATGTGATGACGGTACCGATTTCGGGTATACTCATCTTTTTCATTGCTTGGATCTTCTCGAAAAGGTAGCTTTTGTAATTCAGCATACTCATACAAGTCTTTTTTCATAAGCGACAAAAATGGCCGAATGAGATTTCCCTCACCGAAAGAACGGGAAATAGGCATTCCTTGTGGTCTTTTTCCTTTAGCAAGTTGCATTAAAATCGTTTCTAGTTGGTCTTCTGCGTGATGAGCAACCGCAAGAACAGTAAATTCTTTGTTTTTCATTGTTTCTTCAAATAACGCATAGCGTCCCGTGCGGCAAACTTCTTGAACGTTGCCCCCATGCGCTTCCAGTAAATCTGGTACCGGTAAGGTAGTTCCGTAAAACGGTACTCGAAGACTATCACAGAGTTTACGAACAACTGTACCATCAAGTGCAGATTCCTCTCCTCGAAGACAGTGATCGACATGGATGGCCCCTATTTCGATCTCCAGGCTCTCGCGTTGCGAGCTTAAAAAATGTAACAGAGCGACCGAGTCGACTCCTCCTGAGCACGCAATTAGTACTCGGTCACCTTTACTCAACATACGTTCCTGGCGGATGAAGTCCAGAACTTTTTTGTATAGGTTATCCTTCATCTTAACCACCTCCGCCATTTTCTATCTTCATCCTACCACTTTTTGACGAAATAGTGAGGGTGTGCGTACTTTCACACTCGACCACCTTGGAACAATATGGTCTATTTTCATGACTAACACGGTACGATCATCTGCTGTCGTTTTATATTTACGTTCCATTTCCCCCATAATCCGATCTGCTAGCGCATCACACTCGAGATTCGCATGGTGTGAAAGAGTTTGACATAATGTCTTCTCCTGCTGTTCTAATAGGACGTCCCCGTTAAACATTCCATCCGTCATCATCACAATAATATCCCCCGACTTCAACTCTTCGTTCTTTGCTTCTACTGTGAATGATGGTAAAAAACCGAATGGAACTGCTTTACTATCTACACGCAAAAACTCTTCTCCCCTTTTAATGTAAGTACTCATAGAGCCCGCTTTCCACGACCACAGTCTCCCATCCTGTAAATCGACAAGCGCCAAGTCAAGCGTCGCATACATATCATCCAAGCCGTTTAACGCCATCATGTAATGGAGCGTATGCATCGCTGTCTCAGGTCCCATTTTACGGTCCAAACATTCGCGCATCAATCGGATGACTTTCTGACTTTCATAGTAGGCATTCATATCTTGTCCCATCCCATCTGATAGCAACACTGCGGTTAACCCATCATGGATCGGGAACACCTCATACGCATCTCCCGCGTAAAACGAACCTCCTCCTGCGGTTGCAACGACACCATACTGCATCGAAAAACGAACTGCTGATGTAAATGTTAGCTGCAAATGGGCGAATGGCTGATCTCGCATAAGTGCCTTTTCAACTTGGAATGGTTCCTGATACATCTCTTCAAGAATCGGTAGAATAAGCCTTTCTGCAACGGTGGTATCTGTTTCAAAAGAGGATCGTCTTTCTGGAATGGAACACACAATACGCATGGCTCCTTTTTCTTCGGACAATATGTCGATTTGGAAGAAATCGATATCCTGCGCCCGCAAATTCTTCCCGAGTTCTTCTTCAGATGGGCGATAAATCGTCACATCTTCTTTAATTTCATTCATCATATTTTCTAAATGTGTACTCATATCCCGCAGCTGTAAAGCGAGCATTTTTCTTCCGTGTTGTAATTGTCCCATCAGCAACCGGTCTGCACCACGCTCTTCCAATTCTTCGAGCAATCCCGTATGACGTACACACTTGTATCTGATTTTCTCTTCCACTCTATGACGTGCTGCTTTTTTCGTAGCAGAATACGTCGACTCCCACTCAGACAGCAAATTCGGAATACTGTCATCCTCTGATGCCCAGCATTTAGAGTAGCGGAAACAAGATCGACATGCACTCGGCGTTTCTTGTACTTGTTCCAGTTGACGCGATTCTTGAACAGGGAACTGATCATTCACCATTGTCGACATAAAGGAGGCGAATTGTTGGAAGTCCGTGAGTTGTTCATCCAACCGACGCGCCAGCCATTGCTGACGTTTTTCGGATAAATCCTGTTGCTCTGGAACGAGTACTTCGCGAACGGAGGCGAGTCGTTTCGACGGAATAAGAAGAAATAGGAGTGTCGCGGCACCTATTGTCGCAAAATGTGTTTCATCAAGAGGCAAGGTCAAGTCATATAATAAGAAAAAGACAGACGCAAACATGCCTCCTGTTGCGACACCTAGCTTTCCGAATCCCTTCATAGACCCAGCTGCGAATCCCGTCATTCCGTAAACCGTCATCATGCCGGTGAATGACAGTTCTGCCATCCCTGTAATCGCAGCAATCAGCATGGCGATTGTTGTTGAAAATAACACGCCGCCAGCAAGAGCTGCAATCAAAATAGCTGTATACAGTAACAACCCCGGGACTGAAATATACCCAATAACCAGATTGTTCATGCCCGTTGTTGCCATAGCAGCTACGATACACGCTGCTCCAAGTTGCTCTGCTCGCCATGGTGTATACAGTAACTTATCCACTTGCGGAAATGCTATAAAAAGAAAGACTGTCATAAGTAAGGCAAGCAATGCTTCAAATCCAATCGCAACCTGTACGGTGAGCGGTGGTTGTCCTGCATACATAATCAGTTGCCAAAACACTTGCGTGAAAATAACGGTACCTGCGACGGTAAGTGGTATGGACTTTCGCGTAAACGGATGTCGAATAACTAAGTTAAATAAAAGCAATTGCAAAATGAAAATAATGGATTGTCCCAAACCGACGAACAAACTTCCACTGATTCCCCCGATGAAAACAGGTAACATATACTTAGGATAGCGCATCGTTGCTAGGGCCCAAACAGGTAAGAAAAATGGTACCGCCGCGTCAAACAACACGGCTTGTGATAGAAAGAACGATCCAATCGTGAATAGAAACGTTGTCAGCAAGTGTACTTTTCGTTGTAAGATTGACCCTACTACACCTTGAGCTTGTTGCCACAGTGATCTCTCTGTATTACTACTGATCATCTTCATCATCTCATTCCCCCTATGACCTATTGCCGTTAGTATACAGGCCCGTTGTCTAATAATTTGTCTGTTTCTGACACCTGGTCCTAAAAACATTTCGACGGTTTACGGGGATGTTTTCAATAGGGAAAGATAAGTAAGTGGACGACGATAACTAAGAACAACTTTCTAAACCACACAAATTTTTTAGAAACCGTTGACAGATTGATAAATAATCTGTATGATGAATAAGGTCGTGAACAACATGTTGACGCATCCTAATACGGCGGCGTAGCTCAGCTGGCTAGAGCGTACGGTTCATACCCGTGAGGTCGGGGGTTCGATCCCCTCTGCCGCCATACAAAAATGTTTTGGAAAGGACTTGTCCACTTGGACAAGTCCTTTTTTGTGCTTATGGGGTCTGGTGTGGGGGGTGCTCATAAATCTGGGCACGTGATTATAAACTTTGGATTCCGCTCATAAACCTTGAATTGTGATCATAAACTCTGCTTTCTGCTCATAACTCTCGAATTGGGATCATAAATTTTGCTTTCTGCTCATAATTCTCGATTTGGGATCATAAACTTTGCTTTCCGCTCATAAACCTCGATTTGGGATCATAAATTTTGCTTTCTGCTCATAAACCTCGATTTGGGATCATAAATTTTGCTTTCTGCTCATAATTCTCGATTTGGGATCATAAACTCTGCTTTCTGCTCATAACTCTCGAATTGTGATCATAAACTTTGCTTTCCACTCATAAAGAAAATTCCATCATGCACCTGGTAACTTTCTCGTTCAGTCCTGTGGAATTGCCCGACACTAAGAAAGATTTCTTTATCAGAAAGGAAAGTTTCTCAATCACATCTATGAATTTCTCCGACACAACGTGAAATTTCTCGAAAACTGAACACGATTCAATCGATTTAATACATTAATTGGTAGCGCTTCGCTTGTTTTTCAAGAACACCCCTTTGCACCAACAATCGAATCCAACAAGTATTGGATCCTCCATCAAATCCAGCAGTCCCCCATTTTTAAGCCAACAAAAAAGCTGAGTGCACAGAACGCGCATCCTCAGCTTTTATCTATAAGACATTTTTTCCTGCATTGAAACAGCTCAAAAGGGTCGTTTCCAACCGTTCTAAAGCACTTTTAGCCTCTGCGTGCTCCGCGTCCTCCGCGTTTTGACTCAGTTGCTCGCTTCAGTGTTGTTAGACGTTCCTCGCTGTCCTTCATGAATTTCGCCATTTTTGTTTCGAAATTCTCCGGACGTTCAGGAGGACGTCCCCCTCCCTGACGAGGACGTGACGGTCGCTGCGGGCGCTGCGGCCGTTGTTCCGATTCCGGCTTTGCCTTCCGGATCGACAAACCAATCTTGCCATCAGAACCGACGTTCATGACTTTCACTTCAACCATGTCGCCAACTTTTAAATGGTCATTAATATCTTTGACGTAGTTGTCTGCCACTTCACTGATGTGGACGAGTCCTGTTACGCCGGTCGGCAATTCAACGAATGCCCCAAAATTTGTAATCCCTGTCACTTTACCCTCTAGCTTGCTGCCTACTTCAATTGACATAAAAAAAATGCTCCTCCTTAGAATTTAAGCGGGCTCCCATTTCAGAAGCCTAGCAACCGTTTTTACGGGTCTTGCCTGCGCAAGATTCCTACTTTCATTATATCCAACAAAAAAAGAGTGTCAATAAGACTACTCTTTTCCGTCGTCTTTTTTGTTTAATTTTTTCTTCCCTTCTGGAAGAGAGAAGATGATTTCATCCTTGTTCGAAACGAAGTATTCCTTACGTGCAAGCTTTGCAATGTACTCTTCGTCATCCAGTTTCAACAACTGTTTCTTGAGTTGTTCTCGCTCACTAGTTTTTACAGCTAGCTGTTCAACCAGTTCCTGTTTTTCTTGTTGTTTTGAGGCCAACAATGTTTTCTGTTGGTGATTGTAGCTCGCAATGCCTCCGAATGTGACCACAACAATCATTGCAAAAAAGAGTAGCTTTACTTTAAGCCGCTTCTTTTGCTTGCGTCGCCAGTCCTCTTTTCGTTGCATGGAGCGGACATATTCAGTTTCAATCGATGCAACCGATGAGGAAGTGAACTTCCTACCCTTTTGCTCCATCTACTGCACATCCCCTCAATTACAATTTTACAGATATCATAATTATCTAGTATACGTTACTTTGGCTTTTTTTTGAAGTGATATCTGAAAAATCTATGATAGATGAACCGAAAGGGCTGGGATAGAAGCAAAATAATTGCACGAAACACTCGCAATATATATCTGATGAACCAGAAAATCATCCGAAAAACGAATAGGATCGGACGGATGAGCAAGACAATAATAATTCTCCCAAGGAGTCTAAAAGGTTTGTGGAATACTGTTGCATACAACAACAATCCCGACAGCTGGGCGAGCGGGTCGTACATCCGCCACGCCCCATCTCGAAAGACGAACAATACAGCAAATGCAAAGCATCCGGAAAGTAACCACCCAACTGTTTCAAGCCAAATGGCTCTTCTGCGAATAATGGACGCTTTCCCTGTATTGGCAATACCCGTTCCAAGCATATCCATGAATGCACCTGCGATGATTCCTGTTCCAATCATTGCAAGTAAGCTCACAAACTGCGCGGATATGCTCATCCGAACAATTTATGGAGGAAATTACGTGAACCCGTCTCTTCTTCATCGTATTGAAGCGTGGCAACAGAGCCTTCGAGTGTGAGAAGTCCCTTGTCCACATCCAAGTGAACGATGCGTAATTCTTCTCCTTTAATGGTAAGCATCCCTTGCGACGTGCGGACTAAGAACTCTTCCTGGTCAAACCGGTCGATCGTTTTAACAGATGTAAGATCCATTCGTTTACGGTTCCGCATGGTCACAACGTGATCACCGGATGGAATTGTGTAAGCTGGGCTTTCAGTTTGAGTTTGCATAGTCTGTCCCCCTGTCTGATTTGTACACTGCCATCCTATGCACGTACAACAAAAAACATGACAGGAAAGTTTCCTGTCATGTCCAATTAATCTTCGTCATCCACAAACTCTGGATCCACTTTTTCCAGTTTTTCTTCTTTCACAATCGTATACATCATCGCCGCATCTTCTTTTTTCGTAGATGCCTTCAACTCGTTTACCTTAACTGTAACAATCTTTTGGCCGAAGCGAATCGCAAGTTCATTCCCCGGTGCAACGTCCGACGATGCTTTCGCTACTTTACCATCAATTGTAATCCGACCTTGGTCAGCTACTTGTTTCGCAAGAGTTCTACGTTTGATTAACCTTGACACCTTTAAAAATTTATCGAGTCTCATTCTAGTTTCCCCCCTAGTCGTTTTGCTTGTTGCCAAAATTCTTCAAGTTCATCCACCGTATAATCGTCAAATGACCCACGACCTGTTGCTACTGAACGCTCAATATAAGAAAAACGATTATTAAATTTCTGATTGGCGTGTTGCATTGCTTCTTCTGGAGACAACTTTAAGAATCGTGCGATGTTCACAAGTGTGAAAAAGACATCCCCTAGCTCGTCCGTCCGCGAGTCCTGAGTTCCGCTTACCACTTCGTCTTTGAATTCTTGCCACTCCTCTTCAAACTTATCGAAAGCACCATCAACATCCGGCCAGTCAAACCCGACTCGCGCAGCGGCTTTCTGGTAATTGAAAGACGTGAGAAGAGACGAACTGGACAACGCTTGTCCCTCTAGCAATGAATTCTTCTTCGGCTTCTCTTCACTTTTAATGTCTTGCCAGTTTTTCAAGACCTCATCTGCATCCACCACGTCTGTTTCTCCAAAGACGTGCGGGTGTCTACGAATCATCTTTTCCCCAACCGCCTGCAAAATGTCCTCTATCGTGAAGTATCCATCATCCTCGCCGATTTGCGCATGCAAGAATACTTGTAGCAATACATCCCCTAATTCTTCAATTAGGTCGTTATCGTCTTCACGGTCGATCGCGTCCAACACTTCATGTGCTTCTTCGATCATGAATCGCTTCAACGATTCGTGTGTCTGCTCACGATCCCACGGACATCCTTCAGGACTCCGTAATTTTGCGATAATCTCGCGGAATGTCTGCCATTCTTTCAATCGATCCGTCTGTTCAACAACAGGTGGCACATAAACGGTCGTTAAATTATCGATGCGTGTTTCCCGGTCCAGTTCAACAAGTGGCACGGTACGCACTTCCTCGGCAGACGTGCCGGCAGCGGTTACAATCGTAACTGGATGGTCCACAGCATACTTTTCAAGCAGCGTTAACTTTACATCAGAGGCAACAAACGCATCATACACTTGGCCGATCAGCACGTGCTGACGCATCTGTATATCGTCTTGTTTCAATTCAGTGCCATCTACTAATTGAAAGCCTTCAATCGGATCAATTCGAAGTGCAGCAAATATTGGATCTAGGAAGCTATTCCCTCCTGCAATGTCGAGTACAGCCTGTCCCTCTTTTTCCTGCTCAATGAGCAATTGAACCGTACGCTCCGCAACAAGCGGATGACCAGGCACTGCATAAGTTACTGGCTTTTCTTTTGCCATCACTAGTAACTGCGCAACGATTTCGTCATAAACAACTTCAAACGCATCTTGAGACTCATACACACTGTCAAAACTCGTCATTTGTACGCCTTCTGCCTTCAATTCGTCCACAGCTGGATGCTGATCTGTGCGAACAACGAGTGTCTGCGCAGCCTTTAGTTTCCGATAAACTCCCACGGACAGCTGATCCAGTTCACCTGAACCAAGTCCTACAATCGTAATTGGATACATGCCATCACCTTCTCTTTTTCGTCAATAATAATTGTACTCGTGCCAATCGTTTCCCGAACGGTAGCAAGTACCAATCCTTTTCTGCGAGGACACGAGACTTCATAATAATTATAAGGAATACCGTCGCCCCTAACACCACTGCAGGAAATGCAGACAGTGCCGCAGCAATCCTCGAATTTTCACCTTGTGTGAAAGTGCTGCTAATCCATAACCACAACTCAACCACACCAACCATGGCAACCGTTGCGAGTAAAATCCAACCGTAAAAACGTCCGGGGGCTAGCCGCTCTGGCCACATACGTTTAAAGTAGACGATTAGCACTGCTGCAGTCACAGCAAATCCAATGTTTCCAGCGAATGCAGCCCCCGTTATTCCATATAGGGGAACGAGCAGAACGTTCGCGATGATCTTCACAACAAGCCCAACAAGTAGTAACCATGCTGGTACTTTTCCTAATCCCGCCCCTTGCAAAATTGCACATAATGGCAACACAAGCGACAGCCAGAATATCTGAACGCAAAACACAGCTAGTGCAAGTGATCCTTCGTTCGTTTCAAATAACAACACATTTACTTGCGGTAACAGAGCTGCAAGTCCTACTGCTGCTGCCCACCCGAATAAAATTGCAACACGGAAAGTCAATCGGACAAATGGCCATGCACTGCGCCCGCCAGAAATCGTTGTATGGTATGAAATGAGCGGAACGATTGCCATTGCAAGTGTTGTAGCAATGAGGCTACCGAGCTGAACAAGGGGTTGCCCACGATCGTAAACACCTTTTGCTGTCATGGCAACTTCTTCATGAACACCAGAATTTGTCAATAAATTCAAAATCGTAAATGCATCCACCATCTGATACAGCAGTAAAATAAGTGAGCTCGCACTGACACTTAAGCTGATCAGCGTGAGCTCTTTAATTATTCTTCGTTTATCTATAGGAAATGCAATAGCTGGCGCCTTCATCGACTTGCGACTCCATAAATAAAGCAGCACAACACCAGCTGTTTGGCCGATGACTGCTCCCCAAACGGCTATCGTTCCAGTTTCGTATAGCGATGCGCCTGATTGAACCGCTATCCACGTGCCGATAAGAATAATCGCAACACGGATTCCTTGCTCTCCGACACCGGAAACTGCTATCGGTACCATTTCTCCACGGGATTGAAAAGTTCCTTTATATACCGCTAGAAACGGCATGATGAGCAGTACATACGCGCCAGTTTGTAACAGGGGCGCTAACTCAGGATCTCCCATCAAAGAGGCTATCCAGGACGCTCCTATAGAGAGAGTAATGAAAGCAATAATACTCAGTACACCTAAATATACAAAAGATAACTTTAAAATGGCACGCCGTTCTTCTGGAAGTTGTGTACTCGCCAGTAACTTGGAGATTGCAACGGCTGCTCCATATGTTGTCCAGATAATGAATATCCCGATAAAAGGATACACTTGTTGGTAAATATAAAACCCCTTGTCCCCGACCAAGTTTTGAAAAGGTACGCGATAGACAGCCCCAAGCAGTTTCACAATCAGTGCAGATATCGTTAAGATCGAGGCACCTTTCATGAATGTTTTCATATTCCATTCTGATGCTGCCATACTGAATCCTCTTTCGTCTTGTAGATGGTGTCCATTATACCATTCGAAGCCTGAAACGACAGCATGACACGATACGCACAAAAAAACCTGCACATCCCGATGTTCTCAGGTTGTGCAGGTGCGTTACTGTTCCATTTGTTTGGACAAAAACAGAGCTGCGGTTTCTGCAGTTTTCTGTTCTGCTTCACCAATGAAATGGACTTTCGATAGAAGGTAAATGGCTCCAATCGTATCACCGTTTACGACAATCGGAGTAACACAATACGATTTTACTTGTTCCATTTGTCCCGGAACCCATTCAACGGTTTTCTCCATCTTTTCAGTGATCATTGTACGCTTTGTTAACATTTCTTCTGCATCGGCAGAGATTTGACGGTTCATGTAGTCTTTTTTCGCAAGTCCCGCTACAGCAATCACTTCATCCCGATCACTGATAAGCGTCGGAGTACCGAGTGTTTGATATAGGGTTTCTGCATATTCTACTGCAAACTGCCCAAGCTCTGAGATCGGGGAATATTTCTTCAAAATAACTTCCCCATCACGGTCTGTAAAAATTTCGAGTGGATCTCCTTCTCGTATCCGAAGTGTTCGTCTAATCTCTTTCGGGATGACCACTCTTCCTAAGTCATCGATTCTGCGGACGATACCGGTTGCCTTCATGCATGATGCCTCACTTTCCATATGAAATCCGCGCTACGGTTTCAGTATGGTTCATACATGGGCATTTTATGCAGGGGTGGCTCTATCCGGCATCAACTTCAGTTGTTTCCTTCGATGCATCTTGCAAAAGTTGCATAATTGCTTCCAATATATCGAACTCCGTGTGCTGTCCTAATCGTCGATCATCGACTGTAATGAGCAAAGTTCCATTATCCATTGTGAAACCGACAGCTCGACCATAATTAAGCGTCTCCGAAACAAGTTTGGCTCCATCTAAGTTTGCAGTTCCTTCAGGTGAGAAGCGAATCTCAATTATGGTTTGTCGTTTCTTAATCGACACAACACCTGCCGCTTTCCCCCATGCCTTTATGCGACCAATACGGAGCAGCAATTCCGCTTCAAACGGGAGGTCTCCAAATCGATCCGTCATTTCATCCCACAACTCATTAAAGTCTTCTTCCACCTGAATTGCTTTGACACGTTTATACATTTGGATTTTCTGATAGCCATCCTTAATATACGTATCCGGTAAATAAGCGTTGATTGGAAGCGAGATCTCCAGATCAGGACGGTCCTCTTTGGAGATACCTGTTTGTTTCTCCTCAACCGCGTCTTGAAGCATTTGCGAGTACAAGTCAAATCCGACAGAGTCGATGAACCCGTGCTGCTGGGAGCCAAGTAAATTCCCTGCTCCTCGAATAGATAAATCACGCATTGCAATTTTAAAACCAGATCCTAGTTCCGTAAACTCTTTAATCGCTTGAAGGCGGTTTTCAGCAACCTCCGTTAGAACTTTGTCACGTTCATATAGGAAATACGCATACGCAACCCGATTCGAACGGCCAACGCGCCCTCTTAGCTGATACAACTGAGAGAGACCCATTCGATCTGCGTTGTGTACAAGCAAGGTATTCACGTTCGGGATATCAATTCCTGTTTCAATAATCGTTGTAGTAACGAGAACGTCATATTCCCCCTCAAGGAAACTAAGAATGACTTCTTCTAACGCCGCTTCCCCCATTTGACCATGGGCAAATCCAACGCGCGCTTCAGGGACGAGTTGACGGATTTCATCGACCTTCTTTGCCATATCTTCCACGCGGTTATACAAATAGAAAACCTGTCCCCCTCGAGACATCTCACGTTCTATCGCTTCACGTGTTAACGCAAGATTATTTTCCATGACGTACGTCTGCACTGGAAAACGGTTCGCAGGTGGGGTTTCGATAATGGACAAATCACGGACCCCGATCATCGACATATGCAACGTCCGTGGAATAGGAGTTGCAGTTAGCGTTAAGACATCGACATTCGTCTTTAACTGTTTCAGTTTTTCTTTATGCGTAACACCGAAACGCTGCTCTTCATCGACAATCAGCAGTCCTAGGTCTTGATAGGCCACGTCTTTAGAAAGTAGTCGGTGAGTTCCAACTACTACGTCGATTGTTCCATTTTTAAGTCCTTTTTTTGTTTCGGTTTGTTGTTTCTTGGAACGGAAGCGATTTAACAACGATACTTCTAGCGGGAAATCTGCAAATCTGGCCTTCATAGTTTCGTAGTGTTGCTGCGCTAAGATAGTCGTCGGTACAAGAAAGGCAACTTGTTTGCCGTCTGATACTGCTTTGAAAGCAGCACGAATTGCAACTTCCGTCTTTCCATATCCTACGTCACCACATAACAAACGATCCATTGGGCGCTCTTTTTCCATATCTTTCTTCACTTCAACAATCGAGCGGAGCTGATCCTCGGTTTCCTCATAAGGAAAAGCATTTTCAAACGACCGTTGAAGGTCATCGTCCTCTGAAAACGCATACCCTTTTTGTGCTTCACGTTCGGCATACAGCTTAATGAGATCATCCGCAATATCTTTAACTGCGGCAGTGACTTTTGTTTTCGTCTTTTTCCACTCTGCTCCGCCTAGCTTATGAAGTTTCGGTTCCTTATCACCAGAGGCCACATATTTTTGGATCAAATCGATTTGATCCGCAGGGACAAACAACTTGTCTTCTCCACGGTACCGTATATCAAGGTAGTCTTTACTGATCCCACTGACTTCCAGTGTGACGACTCCATAATATTTACCAATACCGTGATTGACGTGAACGATGTAATCGCCAGGTTGGATCTCTGAATAATTTTTAATACGCTCCGCATTCGAAGCTTTTTGTGGTCGTGTTTTCCGTTTAGGTTTCCCTTTAAATAGCTCACCGTCTGTAATTACTACAAGACGATGCAGCGGAAGTTCAAAGCCCGCATGCAGACTTCCGTCCAGTACCGTTATCATTCCTTCTTTAGTCGCAACCCCGTTCTCTGTCGCATCTATATCGTAATCGTTCAAAATAGAGTGGACCTGATCGACACGTTCCTTCCCTTCAGCAAGGATGAAAACATTGAACTGATTTTGCTCCCAACGTTCCATCTCCGATTTCAACAAATTCATTTGACCATGAAATTGCTGCATCGGTTTACATGAATAAGAGATGATTTCTTTCACCGTAATTCCAGGAAGACTTCTTGTAAATAAAGACGTGTATATAGTTTTTGTGTTCAACGCTGCATGGGCTTCGATAAATGAAACAGATAGTTTGGCATCATGAACGATTTTTCCTTCTTCCAACAAAGACATACGCCATTCTTCTTCATCTTTTTCAAGAGTTGCTGCTGTTTCTTGTATGCGATTGATTTCATCAAATATGACAAGCGCATTTTCAGGCAAATAACTCCCAAGTTCTGCTACTTGGTCTCCCGCAAATCCTGCATACTTCACCATATTCTCGGGCTGAACTCCAGCCCTCATAAGTTCTATATCTGCTGTGATAGAAAGCAGTAAGTTCTCTTTTACAAGTTCGTCTTTCACTTTCTTCAAGCTTTTTGAAAGTGCTCCCTCAAGCTTGTCTGCAATCTGCCGGAGATCGTCTTCAGACCAAGTGAATTCAGTTGCCGGTAAGAGAGTCAATTTGTCCAGTTTTCCTGTAGAGCGTTGGTCTTCAGCTGAAAACGTACGAATGGAATCGATATCCGTATCAAATAACTCTATCCGTACAGGGTCTTCTGTAGTGAGTGGATAGACGTCTAAAATGCCGCCACGGAGTGCAAATTCACCCGGAGCTGTGACCATATCCTGTCGGGAATACCCCATACTTATCAAGCGTTGGAGCCAGTCGTCTGTTTGAATCGAATCACCAACCGCAGCTAATAACGTGCTGCTTTCCCACCGTTCCTTGGAAGGAACAATTTTTTTCAGACCCGCTACAGGTGTGATGTAAATGCCCTCACGATGTTTTGCCAAGTGATTGAGTGTGTCAATTCGTCCTGCTCGCAGTTCAAAGCTGGCAAAAGCAAAGTCAGCGGCAACTAGCTCTTCTGCAGGATATAAATGGACTTGGGATTCGCCCAACAGCTTGACAAGGTCTTCATATGTACGCTGTGCCTGCAGCATATTCGGCGAGACGATGAGCATTGGACGGCTCGTATCTTTTTGTAGTGCCTGGAATAGAAGCGTTTTTGCACCGCCCGTCAACCCAGTCAATAATTGGCGATCTCGTCCTTGTTTCAGTTCGCTCGTCAATCGCTCAATTTCCGAAGTCGTTTCGTAATAGTTTACTAGTGAGTCCATTCGAATCCGTCCCTTTCTCCCTGAAATGCATAAGCACAAAAAGCTTTGCACACCCTCGAAGAGGTGCCAAAGCCAGGCTTCTTATTGAAGCCACTTTTCAACTGTGTAATAGTCTGGAGACGCATACATCACGCGCTCACACTGTTCGCAAATACAACGAACTTCAAGCCCGCCATGTTGAGATACTTCGACAAAGCGCTCCTCGTTTGTTTCATCAGCCTTTAATAAGTCGCGGATCGTTTCCTCGACGGACGCGAACGGAATCGAACCGATTTCCGTTTGGCAATGTTTACAGCGATAAGAGATCACCCAGTAGACCGCCTCTCTTTTTGTACAAGTATAGGCATGGATGGGATTACTTATGCTTAAGCTCCATTATATTCGTTCATTATTTCAAGAAACGGGCGATCTAACCATGCACGACAAGCGGACGCACTTCTTTCCACCGCCTCCTGAATAAGCGGCTGTTCGTCTTTGCTAAATGCACTTAGTACATAATCTGCGACACTGATAGGTCCATCCGGTCTGCCAACACCGACGCGGATTCGGTTGAATTCGTTTGTTCCTATATGGGCAATCAAAGATTTCATTCCGTTGTGTCCGCCCGCACCACCTTTTGCACGAAGACGTAACTTTCCAGGTGCCAGGTCTAAATCATCATAAATGACGACTATCTCGTCATCATCTATTTCGTAATAGTCCATAAGAGGACGCACACATTCACCGGATAGGTTCATATACGTTAATGGTTTTACGAGCATAACTTTTTCCGTTCCTACATGAACTGTGGTGATCATTCCATTGAATTTTGTTTGCATAGCAGGTGCATTTAGCTGCTCTGCCATTAAATCGATCGCTTGAAATCCAACGTTATGACGGGTCGACGCATACTGTTTGCCCGGATTCCCGAGCCCAATTATCATTTTCATCTAATTACTCTCTTTCTTTCGAAAAAATCGACAAACGAAAAAACAAGCGCACGGGTTGCCGTGCGCTCTTAGTGATTATTCTTGGTCTTCATCTTTCTCGTTTACTACTTCAGGTTCTGCAGTTTCACTAGCAGTATCTTCATCGAGTGCTTCTAGTTCTTCAGCTGTCCGTGGAGCAGAAATAAGAACGACTGTTTCTTCGTCTTCGTTGAGGATTTCATACTTCGAGCCTGCACGTAAATCTGAAATTTGAATCGCTTCACCGATATCCAATTTAGATACATCCACATCAATGTGCTCTGGAATATCAGAAGGCTTCGCTTTCACTTTCACTTCCCAAAGTGGCTGCTGAACAACGCCGCCTGCTTTTTCACCAACAGACTCTCCTGAGAGGTGGATTGTAACGTCTACTTCAAGTTCTTCAGACATGTTAATTGCCAAGAAGTCAGCGTGTTCGACTTTCCCTGTTAATACGTCTGCCTGAAAGTCACTTAAGATGACGTCTACTTTCTTTCCGTCAACGTCCAATTTAAAGGCCCCATTACGACCATGTTCTTGAATCGTTTTAATGAGGTCTCGTTCTTCAACAGTAATTGATGTTGACTCTGTTTTAAAACCGTATACGACAGAAGGAACTTTTCCTTCATGACGCAATTGACGCAATGCTGATTGTGGTGCAGTTTCTCGTTTTTTTGACTGTAATGCTGTACTCATATGTTTAGTCCCCTTTGTATATAAAAGTTTTCCTACATAGTAAATACCCGTTACAAGACGTTCCAAAACATTTCATGCACGTTCACAACTAGCTATGTTGTCGGCTTAGTCGAATAGAGTGCTGACTGACTTCTCTTCAAAGACACGTACAATTGCATCAGCCATAAGCTTTGCAACAGATAGTTGCTTAATTTTTGGTGAGTTCTTGTCTTCTGGAAGTTCAATCGTGTTTGTAATGACCAATTCTTTAATCTTTGAATCATTAATGCGTTGAATAGCAGGTCCAGACAATACTGGGTGTGTACAACATGCATACACTTCTTTAGCTCCGCTTTCAATAATTGCATTTGCACCTGCAGTGATTGTACCCGCTGTGTCAATGATATCATCGATTAGAATAGCAATTTTACCATCAACTTGCCCAACAATGTTCATCACTTCACTGACATTCGGCTTTGGTCGGCGTTTGTCGATGATTGCAATTGGAGCTTTCAAACGGTCTGCCATTTTACGAGCTCGTGTCACTCCGCCATGATCTGGAGATACGATAACGATATCGTCACCCTTGAATCCCTGATTTTTGAAGTAATCTGATAGCAAAGGTACTGCAACCAAGTGATCAATAGGAATATCGAAGAATCCTTGAATCTGTGGTGCGTGAAGGTCCATTGCAATTACGCGATCCGCTCCAGCTTTCTCAAGCAAGTTGGCAACGAGTTTTGCTGTAATCGGCTCACGTGAACGAGCTTTACGATCCTGACGTGCGTAACCATAGTAGGGCATAACAACGTTAATCGTCCGTGCAGACGCTCGACGCAATGCGTCAATCATAATAAGGAGCTCCATTAAGTTGTCATTAACAGGATTCGATGTCGATTGAATTACGAAAACATCACAGCCCCGAATGCTTTCTTCGATATTAATTTGAACTTCTCCATCACTGAAACGCTTTACAGAGCATTCGCCGAGTGGTCGTCCAATTACATCAGCTACTTCTTTCGCTAAAGGTTCGTTTGCGTTCAACGTAAAAAGTTTCAGTTTGTGATTCGGATATTCATTGCCCATGATGGACCTCCTGTTTTATCGTTTAGAATTTAGTTTTGTTGCATATCCTTCTTTATTCTCCTGGCGAGCTCGTGCAATTGCAAGTGAATCTTGTGGTACATCCTTAGTAACCGTTGAACCTGCAGCAACGTAAGAGCCTTTTCCTACTGTGACAGGTGCTACTAAATTCGAA
Organism: Sporosarcina sp. D27; assembly: GCF_000586555.1. Taxonomy (GTDB): domain Bacteria; phylum Bacillota; class Bacilli; order Bacillales_A; family Planococcaceae; genus Sporosarcina. The sequence continues at coordinate 62,181 of NZ_AZUC01000016.1, read as the reverse complement.
TTACAACCGATGAATGCTTCATCTTCAATCGTTGTTTTGAATTTGTTTTTACCATCGTAGTTTACTGTAATAGACCCGCAACCAATATTGACGGCAGAACCTACTTCAGCATCTCCGATATAGCTGAGATGGGAAACTTTACTTCCTTGACCAAACGATGATTTCTTAATCTCGACAAAGTTACCAACTTTCACATGATCTCCAAGATCTGTGTCTGGACGAATATGGGCGAACGGGCCAACTGTCGTATCCGATCCAATTTTGCTCGACTTGACCACAGATGAATGAATCGAAGTCCGATTACTAATTTCACTGTCGACAATGTGGCTATTTGGTCCAATAATACATTCTTCACCGATTTTACTGTGACCTTCAATAATTGTACCTGGTTGAATGACAGTATCGCGACCAATGACTGCATCTGCACTAATCACGGTTGTTTCGGGGGCGATGATGGTCACACCATTACGCATGTGCTTTTCAGCGATACGGTGACGCATGACAGCCTCCGCTTGCGCAAGCACCACTCGATCATTGACACCGAGAGTCTCACTGAAATCATCTGATACATGTGCACCGATTAGTGCACCTTCAGATTGAAGTATGCCCATTACGTCCGGTAAGTAGTATTCACCTTGCGCATTGTCATTCTTCACTTTTTTGAGTGCTTCAAAAAGAGCTCGGTTATCAAAACAATACGTTCCAGTATTGATCTCAGTGACTGCTTGTTCTTCAGGTGTTGCATCCTTTTGCTCCACATTGCGAAGGACTTGTCCTTGTTCGCCTCGGATGATTCGGCCGTATCCTGTAGGATTATCTGCAATCGCAGTAAGAATAGTCGCTTTTGCACCAAGTTCTTTGTGTTTACTCACAAGCGCTTCCATGGTTTCAGAACGGATTAGCGGTGTATCCCCACAAATAACGAGTGTAGTTCCTTCCAAATCACCTAGTAGGTTTTCTGCTTGTTGAACTGCATGTGCCGTCCCAAGTTGCTCAGCTTGAAGTACATATTCACTTTTTTGACCTAGCGTTTCTTCAACGACTTCCGCGCCATGGCCAACGACAGTTACTACTCGATCTGCCCCTATACCTTTTACGTGATCAATCACATGTTCCACCATAGGTTTTCCGCAGACGGGGTGAAGCACTTTATATAAATTGGACTTCATGCGTGTGCCTTGGCCAGCTGCCAAAACAATTGCATATGTATGTGTCATGAGTCGTCCTCCATCTATTTTTTCATATATGACTATAGCTGAGTAGGTGGGATTTTTCAACTATTCCTACTTGACAAGTTGAATTCTATATTTTATTATTAATGTCTTTTTCTATTTAAAGTTAGCCAGAATCGCGCGGAAAGAGCCGCTGCGCAAAATAGCGGCGGCTCTGTGACAATTCATCGACAATTTTTCTTTTAAACAGTTACTTCCTCTAAAGCTGGTTCTTTCTCATCTGCAAAATATGCTTCTAAAACGGCATCTTGAATCTTTGTCCGCGATGCAGGATTGATAGGGTGCGCGACATCCCGAAACTCACCGTCCGGCGTTCGTTTGCTTGGCATTGCAACAAACAGACCGTCATTCCCTTCAATAATTCGTATGTCATGCACGACAAATTCCTCGTCAAATGTAATTGAAGCGATTGCGCGCATTCTCCCATTGGTCTCTATCTTACGTAAGCGAACATTAGTAACTTGCATACTCGTTCCCATTCCCCTTTCGTGAAAACTGTATGCTGTAACCATTCTACAAATCTTTTAAAATCCCTTTTAGCAACTTTAAATTTTTCGGACAATTAAAAATTTAATTCAATTAGAAAAAACGTTCCACTAAAGGAACGTTTCAGCCTACAGACAAACGCCATAAATCATGGGGCTTGCCTATAGTCTATTTTTTGAAAATAGAATTTACTATGAAAATGGTTACGATCGAACAGTTAGTTCCCCAAGACTATCTGGTCCTTAAAATAGAGGCAGCAATTGATTTTCCCTTCATTTATCAATAGATTGGAGAACTATATTACCTATTTGGGAGACCCAGCATACAGTTATACTTAATAAAATGTCATTTATTCAATACCCTAAGCCCTCTTAGGGGTATCCATCGCAAACCGTGCTTCTCCTTGGCATCAGCAAAAATGCGTTCAACAGTCTCTTTACATTTCCATAGACTTCTTTGATTTCATATCGGTGTCTCTTTTCTTCTGCTTCATCTAATTATTCTTACCAGCTGGACATGGAGCACTCCGATTGCATTCTTTGATTGAATGATGTGAATGTCTAATGAGAAACTCAGTTGATTGAAGTGTAGGACGGCGACTCCTGGGGATCAGCGCAGCGCGAAGACCCCGCAGAAGCGAAGCGACGAGGAGGCTGAGGGCAAGCCCCCGGAAAGCGACCGTCCGGAACGGAGATTAACGGCCTGTAATCCTTCATTTCCAGAGTCAACAATGCAAAAAGACAAAAGGGATGGAAATCAAATTGATTTCCATCCCTTTTGTCTACAGTCTGAAACGTTCCGCTAAAGGAACGTTTTGGATTATTCTGCTACAACTGCTACAACTTCTATTTCTACTTTCACATCTTTAGGAAGTCGTGCCACTTCTACTGTTGAACGCGCTGGCGTATGATCTCCAAAATGTTTTGCATACACTTCGTTAAGAGCGCCAAACTCATTCATATCCTTAATGAAAACCGTAGCTTTGACCACTTGAGTTAGAGATGAGTTCGCTTCTGCAAGCACCGCTTTCAAGTTTTCAAACACTTGGTTCGTTTGCTCTTCAATCGTTGTCCCTGCAATTTCCCCATTTGTTTGCAACGGAATTTGTCCAGACGTGTAAACCAAACCATTCACTTTCACTGCTTGTGCATAAGGTCCAATCGCTTTCGGAGCTTGCTCAGTAGCTACATAATTCATCTTTCATCTCCACCTTCCAAAAAGTAGTTGCCTTCTTCCAGTTCAATTGTTCGATTTCGTTCATTCACTTTGCATAACTTCACGAGTGATCGGTAGTTTTCGACAAGGACCTCTTCTGTGTGTTCAGACTCAACGAGAACGGCAGCACCTGCCAGTTCACAGTCAAATTCTTCAACCAAGTGGCGCATACCGAGCATCGTACCTCCAGCTTTCATGAAATCATCCGTCAATAAGACTCGCTGTCCGCTTTTCATACTACGCTTTGACAACACCATTGTTTGGATTCTTCGGGTAGACCCGGAAACGTAATTAATACTAACTGTCGATCCTTCTGTCACTTTACTGTCTCTTCGCACAATCACAACCGGGACATTCAAATGACGGGCAATCGCTTGGGCAATTGGTATACCCTTCGTTGCTACTGTCATAATAACATCAATGTTGTGATTCGAGAAAGCTGAGGCAAACACTCGCCCTACTTTGTCCATCAGCTGCGGATTCCCAAGTAAATCAGTCAAATATAAGTACCCTCCCGGTAATAACCGGTCAGAGTGACTCAATTCTTCGATCATTTGTGCGATCACCTCTCGCACCGCTCGATCAGACATCAACGGAATATATTTCACCCCGCCAGCAGCTCCAGAAACTGTCAATAGTTTTCCGGTCCCGCTTTCTTCAAATGTCTCTTTGATAATCGTCAGGTCTTCACTGATTGATGATTTTGCTGCCTGAAAACGTTCTGAAAAAACCGTTAGCGGAATGAGTTGATGAGGGTTCTCCAACAGATGGCGTGTCATCTCAACGAGACGTTCACTCCTCTTCCATTTCATATCCAACAACTCCTAAAACCCGAATATTATAACTTCAGACTACCACAATCGTCCGTTTTCAAGCAAGGTTGATACGTTCCCCCATCATTCGTACTGCATAAACTTCGGGACAGAATCCTTTTAGTCCATTATAAATACGAGCGACCTGGGATTCATGTTGAACGAGTCCGAACACCGTAGGACCACTTCCACTCATCAGTACTGTGTCCGCCCCAAACTTCAACATTTGATCTTTTAGTACGCTTACTTGGGGATGTAGACGCATCGTGACCGGTTCTAATGCATTTCCTACCTTCTTGCACATCGTTTCATAATCGGCTGAAGCGAGCGCCTGCATCATGCCCGCTGTATCAGGATGCTGAATACCTCGAATATCTAGACCTCCATAAATATCTGCAGTCGATACTGAGATAGGAGGCTTTGCTAACACTACCCAGCAATTTGGCGGAACGGGTAAATGTTGAATTTGTTCACCGCGTCCGGAAGCAAGTGCTGTTCCACCATACACACAAAACGGGATGTCCGATCCAATACTTGCACCGAGCACCGCTAACTCGTCCAAAGAGAGTCCAAGATTCCACAATCTATTTAACCCTCTTAAGGTAGCAGCTGCATCAGAGCTACCGCCCGCTAAGCCTGCAGCAACCGGGATATTTTTGTCGAGAGTGATTTCCACACCACTTCGGATATCAAATTTTTTCCGCAGAATGTCCGCTGCTTGCCACGCTAAATTGCGTTTATCATTCGGTACAAACCGTTCCGAAGAACGGATTGTAATGCCACGATCTAAAGGCTTTAACCAAATACGATCTGCAAGGTCCACTGTTGTCATTATCATTTCAACTTCATGAAAACCATCCGGACGTTTTTGTAGGACATCGAGCGTTAAATTTATTTTAGCTGGCGCTTTTTCAGATACCATACTCATCTGGCTGCCTCCATTCAAACTTCATTGCTCACTATTTTACCATAGGAGGGTTTAAAAGTGCCTAGATTCGATAAAAAAACCATGGTTAAACACAAAAAAGAGCTGTGCAAGGCACACAGTGTGCATAGCAACAGCCTCTTTTGTCAGCCTTACGTTGGATTTGGGTCGTTCAAGGTCCAATGAACTTTATTGCGGTCGATCTTTATCCGCCATTCCTTGTCCTGCCATCTCAATTGCGCGCTTCACCATGTTGCCTGCATCTCGAGACTTAATGCCTCCCCAACCTTCACGTTGAACCACATCGTAAAATCCAAGTTCTTTTGCAATCTCTTCTTTAAGTTGCTCAGACATTACGCCGTTTCTTCTCGCCATTTAGGTTTCCTCCTTCTTGGCTGACACGTGTAGTATGAACATGAACCTCAAAAAAACACCTCCCACTTTCAAAGGAAAGTAGGAGGTGTTTTGTTTAAAAATAAATCAAAAATGATAAAAGTGCTATTTAATCTCAAACGCTGTGGTGTCTCCACCGTCCAGTATCGTTATTTCAACTGCTTCAGTTAAAATATCCGCATAGCTGTATGATACCCGTTCAAACGCATTTTCGTCCTGATCAAGTTCCACTACAAATACCGCACGATACGTGTCACGAAGGATTCCAGCTCTTTCGATCGTTTTTTTACGACCGCCGTTTGCACGAAGGTGCAGACGTTTTCCTAAGTGAGCATCCAATGACTTTTTAATGTCCGCTAATGTTTTTGGCACGTCGCTTCCACCTCACTGTGTATTATCATAACACAGTTAAAAAGTTCTGTCAATTAAAATTTAAATTTTAACAGGTTGAAATCCTCTTTGTCAATCCTTTTATAGCAATTTCTCACCTTTCGACATTCTTTTTTTCTTAAAATAGTCATAACTTCAGGATGTCTTACTTTTCGCTACTACAAAACTCCTCATACAAAGCATTCGACAGATTCGCAAATTCTTCAATAGAAAGAGTTTCTCCTCTTCTGACTGGATCTATCCCTGCTTCAGTGAGCGCAGCTATAATTGCTTCCTTCTTCGCCTTCCCTTGAGGAAGAGACGTTTGTAAGTTATTTAAGATGGTCTTTCGTCGTTGCACGAAAGAACCTCTTGCCACTTGAAATAGAAATTCTTCATTAATAACCGAAGCAGGTGGGTGTGCTTTCCTCGACAAACGAAGGACAGCAGACTCTACGTTAGGTTGTGGCATGAATACCGTTCTTGGGACAACCATCGAAACTTCTGCGTCCATATAATACTGAATCGCAATCGAGAGGGATCCATACGCTTTTGTGCCCGGAACAGCAGTAATACGATCAGCTACCTCATGTTGCATCATTATGACCATTCGCTCAATGGGTACCTTGCCCATCAAAAATTTCATAATGATTGGTGTCGTGACGTAGTATGGGAGGTTTGCTACGACAGTCACTTCGTCAACATCTGAAAATTGTTCTTCAATGGCCGCGTTTAAATCAACGTCCAGTATGTCTTGATGAATGACTGTGACGTTTGAGTACGGAGAAAGAGTGTCTTCTAAAACCGGTAGCAAACGATCATCTATTTCATAGGCGACAACTTTACCTGCTGCACGTGCAATATGTTCCGTAAGTGCACCAATACCCGGTCCAATTTCGATGACACCCGATCGCTTATCGATACCTGCATGATAAATGATGTTTTTTAATATATTTGGGTCGATCAAAAAGTTCTGCCCCAAACTTTTTTTAAAAGAAAACCCGTGCTTTTCCAGTATTTCCTTCGTTCTTGCGGGGGTTGCGATGTCTTTCACCATTCTTGTTCCTCCTCGTCTATCGTTAAAAGTGCCTGCATGAGCACAGTTTCACTAATCCGAAACATGGTAAGCCGTTTTTGGAGTCCTTTACCATTTACTTGACCAATTTGCAAAAGCTCACTTAAGCGATCACGTCGCTTTTTAGCTTCAGGATGCCCAATTAAACGTGCTTCAATTAGTAGTTCTCGTGGTGTTTCTTCTATTAGAGTTGTGTCAACTGTGTAGACGGCTTGGAGAGCAGTTCTAATGTCCTCATCCGTGGCATGCTCAATTCCAACTTTTTTTCCGTTTTTCGCAATCGCGCGATCTCTTGTTAAGAAGGCATGCTTAACTTCTGGAATTTGTTGTTCGATGATTGCTCGGATTCTTCTACCTGGATAGTCCGGATCCGTAAATACAATGACTCCACGTGTTTCTTGAGCATGACGAATTTTAATAAGGGCTTCTTGACCGACTGCTGAACCATTGGTTTCGATGGTATCTGCTCCAGTTGCCCGCTTTATGGCAATCGTGTCAGACTTTCCTTCGACGACGATAACTTCTTTTATATCCACTGTAATCCTCTTTCCTGAAAATAAGTCTTCTTCAATTCTAACGGCTGTACCCATTATTGTACAGAATACGTAAATACCACAACAATCCGCATGGCTAGTTTCAAGCCATGCGGATTGTTGGACCTACCTCTATATACTGTGCGGCGTGCTATCACTTTAATACTTTAATCTTTACTTGCCGTCTGCCGAACTTTTTGGCAACAGCGTCATTAGGTACGTGCAAATCGATACGATTGCCTTTTATAGCACCACCTGTATCACCTGCGATTGCGTAGCCGTAGCCCTCAACCCATACCTTTGAACCGAGTGGAATGACACTTGGATCTACTGCTATGACTTTCAAATTCGGGTTGGCAGCTAAGTTAATGCCAGTAGCCGTAATTCCACTACATCCCGTGCAATGTGCTGTATAAGCAGTTGCGTTCATATACATCACTTTACCGGACTCACTTCCATTTCCACGTGAAACACTTGTCTTCACAGTAGAAGATTTCGGTGCTGCACTCGCAAGCGCGACTTTCGATCCTACAGAGACTACTTTAGTTTTTGGATGTGCGACAACGTGTTCACGGATAAGATTACGTGAAACTTCTTTTCCGTTCTCTTTGACGATTTCGAATCTCTTTCTGACTTTCCCATTTTCACCTTCTCGGACAACCTTTTCTCGTCCTTTCAGTAAACTATCGTCAGTACGTGTTTTCACGTCATAATCCGTCGTCTCTTCCACTACATCGGTGACCTTTTCCACACGAACAATTGAGACAACAGATTTCGGCAGCAACATTTGCTCCTTATCATTTTCTAATCGATCCAACTCACTTAGTTGAATGTTCTCGTTCTTTAAAAAGTCAGCGACCGTAGTCGAAGTGGACCACACTTTTGTAGACTTCTCACCGTCTTTAAACGTGACTTGAAACGCTTTGTCAATCGAGATTTCACCTGAATTGCCAACTTTACTCTCTAGGCTTGGCTCAACAGAATCATGATCTGCCAGTTCTACACCTGCATCATCTAGGATGTCTTTTACTGTAGACTCGGTTGTCCAAATCGTAGTAGAGTCGTTATTTATATTTATTGCAACGGGTTTTGCCTGTTTCCAATCAATCGTCATTCCATCTTTGATGGACGTTGTTGCTGAGGGTGAAATTACGTCGTGAGACCCAATTTCTATATCACGCTGCGCCAGTACATCTTTAACTGTTTTCGCGTGTGTTTTAAATTCTACTGTTTCGCCACCCGCTTCAAGCGTGATGTTTTTCTTCGTACCTTCATAGAAAGCAAGAGAAAGAACAGTTATAAAAATCGCTAGTATCGCTGTACCAGCTGCGATTTTTTGTATCCTCAGTGATTGAAAGAATCCGTTTCCCATGGTACATTTCGTCATGAAAAAAATCTCCTCCTTATTCACTCGGCTGATTATATAGGCTCAATTTCATGCTGTCAACCGTTCTAACTTTCCCGCATAGGAATGCCGGAAGTCACCTATCTTCAAAGAATGGGTGATTCTCCCGGCAAATCAAGTCAGTCGATGGCAAATAATTTCATAGCATTTTGAGTGGTAATTTGAGCTACCTCTTTGAGTGATATTCCTTTTAGTTCTGCGATTTGTTCTGCAACTAGTGCGACAAATGCAGGTTCGTTTCTTTTACCACGATGTGGATGTGGTGCAAGATACGGTGCGTCTGTTTCTACAAGTAAATACTCAAGTGGAATTTCGGTCGCAACTTGTTTTGGCATCTTGGCATTTTTGAAGGTCACCGGACCACCGAGAGATATCATAAAGTTCATATCTATACATTGTTTAGCAGTTTCTACACTCCCACTAAAGCAATGCATAATGCCCCCCGTTGTTCCTGCTTCTTCTTCTTGTAAGATTTGTACAACATCCGCTGTTGCATCTCGATTATGAATGATAATCGGCAAATCCACTTTTTTAGCAAGTCGTATTTGCTTTCGAAACAGTTCTTGCTGAACCTCTTTCGGTGACTTATCCCAATGATAGTCGAGTCCAGTTTCTCCAATTCCAACAACTTTCGGATGTGCCGCTAACTCTTCAATCCATTTTAAATCTTCTTCGGTACAATCGATTGCATCGACCGGATGCCAACCGACCACCGCATATATAAAGCTATGTTTTTCAGTAAGCTCCATTGCTCTGGTAATGGTGGGGCGGTCAAATCCGACGACTACCATTCGCTCAACACCTGCGTTAAGTGCGCGCTGAATAACTTGGTCTATGTCTTGTTCATACTGGTTATCATTTAAATGGACATGTGTGTCTATTAACATCTCATTCGCCTCACATAAGTTATAGTGTACTTTCCTGTCTTTACACAAACATCGCAGTTTCATTACAAAACGGTTACAAACAAAAGACAACAGCGGCTCTCCGAAGAAAGCCGCTGTCCTATATTATTTTACACGCGATCCATTTGCAAGAGATGCGTCTGCTGTTGCAAGTTTTAAAACGCCGTCTGATGTGCCTGCTAAAATCATTCCTTGGGACAACTCCCCACGCAATTTAACGGGCTTTAAATTAGCTACGACAATTACTTTTTGTCCAACCAATTGGTCAGGTTCGTAATGTTCAGCAATACCTGAAACTACTTGTCGTTGCTCATAACCTAGATCGACTTGCAGCTTCAACAATTTGTCCGCTTTCGGTATTTTCTCACACGCAGTTACCGTTGCAATTCTCAAATCGATGGTGTTGAATGCGTCAATTGTAATTTCAGGGGATTCCTCCACCTTTTTTTCTTCCTTAGGCTCTTCTTTCTCTGCCTCTTTAGGAGCGGTAATCGCCATTTGTTCTTTAATGTATTGAATTTCAACTTCGTTATCCAGTCTTGGGAAAATAGGAACGCCCTTTTCAATTACTTTCGTGTTTTCTGGAATAGTATTGAAATCACCTAACGTGTCCCATGCCAATCGAGATTCGTCTAGGCCGAGCTGTTCTATAATTTTTTTCGGCGACTCAGGCATGAATGGTTGTAACATTACAGCGATATGGCGTAGTGACTGTGCCAAGTGGACCATGACAGAGGCAAGCTTTCCGCGATCTGCCTCTTCTTTTGCAAGAATCCAAGGTGACGTTTCGTCAATGTATTTATTCGTTCGTGATACGAGTGACCATAGTTCGGAAAGCACAATACTGAACTGCATTTTTTCAAGAGACTCTTCATACTTTTCCACAGTAGATGTCATTGCGGATTGAAGACTTTCGTCAAACTCCGTTGGCTCTGTGAGATCGACTGGCACCACACCATCAAAATATTTGTTTATCATAGAAACTGAGCGGTTCAACAAGTTTCCTAAGTCATTTGCTAAATCGTAATTCGTTCGTTCAACGAATGATTCAGGAGAAAACGTTCCATCTTGACCAAACGGTAGTTCACGTAATAGGAAATAACGAGTCGCGTCCAGGCCATAACGTTCTACAAGCATGTCTGGATAGACGACATTTCCTTTAGACTTGGACATTTTACCATCCTTCATCATGATGAATCCGTGTGCAAATACTTTCTTTGGTAACGGTAAGTCTAACGCCATTAAGAAAATCGGCCAGTAAATCGTATGGAATCGAACGATGTCTTTACCAACCACTTGAACGTCAGCCGGCCAATATTTGTTAAATAACGTTTCATCATCCGACAAATAACCAAGTGACGTAATGTAATTGGTTAATGCATCTACCCATACGTAAATGACATGCTTCGGATCTCCTGGCACTTTAATGCCCCAGTCGAAGGAAACCCGTGAAACGGATAAGTCCTCAAGACCCGGTTTAATGAAGTTATTAATCATTTCGTTTTTACGTGATTCCGGTTCGATGAACCCCGGGTGATCTTCATAATATTGAAGGAGGCGATCGGAATACTTCTTCATATTAAAGAAATAAGATTCTTCAGCTACACGCTCTACCGGACGCCCACAATCTGGACAATTGCCATCTACTAGCTGTGCTTCAGTGAAGTATGATTCACAAGGAATACATTTCCACCCTTCGTATTCCCCTTTATAGATATCCCCGTTATCGAGAAACTTTTGAAAAATCTTCTGAACGGCCTTTTTATGTCGCTCTTCCGTCGTTTGGATGAAGTCATCATACGTAATGTCCATCAGCTTCCATATACGTTTTGCATAGTCCGCGATGTCATTGACGTATTCTTGAGGTGGACGCCCGGCTTCTTCTGCTTTTTCTTGAATCTTTTGTCCGTGCTCATCCATTCCTGTCAAGAAGCGTACATCATATCCCCGGAGTCTTTTGTACCGTGCCATCGCATCGGATGCCACGGTTGTATAAGCCGTACCAATATGAAATTTACCACTCGGATAATAAATCGGTGTTGTAATATAAAATGTCTTTTTCTGTTCAGCCACTGCAATTCCTCCTGTACCCTTATCGATTATTTCATTTTATCGAACTTCTGATAATTTAGCTATGGTGAGGTGTGTAAAGATTGTATCCATTTCGCAGAAAATCTGTACCTTCACTAAAATTTATATGTTTTTCAAATACTATTCTGGTCAATGTAATCCCTAGACCTTGGTACATCTAGAACCTTTTTGAAATAATGAATGAATTCCCTTTTACTATTAACTATCTCCAATTCAAAAACAGCTTATTCTTCCCCTGAAAAAGGAAGAATAAACTGTTTGTTAGTCTAGATTCAATTTAACAAATGAGTTTCATATGAGAGACCTTATTATTTCTCTTTCAAACTTTTTTCAAATTCCTTCTTAACACGATGCAGGAGCTCAGCATCTGTTAACAATCTATACCCCGTTGACGCCAACACTTTTGCACCTCTAATGAGCGCTTCATCTCCAACAGGTGACTTTGCAGCTTCCCTAAATTCATCCGTGTGGGCAACTAACTCATCAGGACCAATCTTTATATACGGATGTGCTGTAGGGACTTCATAACTAATATTCCCTGCATCTGTAGAACCCTTACCAATTTTCTTTTCAGTATGAACGACTTCACCGAACGTTTCTAATTCCTCATGTAAAATTCCGTCTAATACAGAGTTCAATACAAAGTCTTTTACTTCATTTTGGAACCGTTGAATTTTAACTTCAGCTCCTGTTGCAAGAGCAGCACCTTCAGCGATTGCACGAACCTTGGTGGAAGTCTCTTCGGTTTTTGACCAAGTCTCGGCACGGATGAAAAATCTTGCTGCCGCGTATTCAGGGATAATATTAGGAGCATCTCCGCCGTGTGTAATGATTCCATGGATTCTCACATCCTGCGGAAGCTGTTGACGGAGTGCGTTTATCCCATTAAAAAGTTGAATGACTGCGTCTAGTGCATTGATCCCTTTTTCAGGTGAACCTGATGCATGTGCAGGCTTCCCGTAGAAATGGAAGTCTAGCGGATCGACAGCTAACGTCTCACTCGTCAATGCAGTTTTACCGGATGGGTGAATCATTAAGGCTGTGTCAATCTCTTTTAAGTAGTCGTGTTTTACAAAACTTCCTTTTGCACTGCCGTTGGGACCCCCTTCTTCTGCAGGTGTCCCCAACACAACGACACGCCCTCCGCTCTCAGAAATTATTTTAGATAAAGCAATACCAGCAGCTACACTGGTAGTACCAATAATATTATGTCCACACGCATGACCTAACCCTGGGAGTGCATCGTATTCGGCAAGAAAAGCGATTGCTGGTCCTGGAATGCCGCTGTCTTTCACCGCGTAAAACGATGTTTCATGTCCAGCAACCGCCGTTGTAACTTCAAAACCTTCATCTTTTAATAGCTTGACATGTTTCTCACTAGCAAAGAATTCTTGGTTGCCGATTTCAGGTGTGGCATGGATTTCTTGACTCGTTTGAATGTATAGATCCCGGTTAGATTCAATTGAATTTATAATAACATCGTGTTTAGAAGTAATTGTGCTCATAATAGTTTTCCTCCCTTATAGTCCTTTGTAGACTTTTAGTAACTCTTCCTTTGAAATATCAACTACGACAGAACCGCCATTTGTATCTGCCTCCACCGCTTTTTTCACATCTTCTTCATGATACAATTCAATAATTCGCTGATAGGTTTCATTGTTCTTATCTGCTGACCTAGCTGCAAAGATATTTACATACGGCAATGTATTTTCGTCATCGCTATCTTCTAGATAGATTGGATCTTTTACCGGATCAAACCCTGCTTGCCCAGCGACTCCATTATTAATGACAGAAGCGGCAACATCCGGCAGTACGCGTGGAGTTTGTTGAGCTACAATTGGATAAATGTCGAGTTTCTTCGGATTTTCGACAATTTTCGACGGATCTCCAAACAATCCGAAATCATCAGCTAGTTTTATCAGGCCTGCAGATTCTAGCAATTTCAAAGCACGTGCTTGGTTAGATGGATCATCTGGAATTGCGATACGTGCTCCATCTTCAATATCGTCAATTGACTTCAGCTTTTCTGAGTAAATTCCCATGGGTGCAATGATTGTGGCTCCAATTGGTGTTAAATCTGCATCATTTTCTTTTGTGAACTGACTTAAAAATGCAATGTGTTGAAATGAGTTTAGGTCAATATCTCCATTTGCTAAAGCCTGGTTCGGTAATGTGTAATCGGCAAACTCGATGAGTTCAATTTCAATTCCTTCAGCTTTAGCTTTCTCTTTAAGAATCGGCCAAACTTCACCATCTGATCCCGTCACACCGATTTTCACTACATTTGAGTCTTTTTCTTGTCCTGATGTTTTTTGGCTGCAAGCTCCTAGTGTTAATAGAAGTAAGACAGTTCCTAAGTAGATAATTGCTTTTTTCATATTATAATCTCCTCCAAGTATGTGTCTGATCAAAAAAACTAACGTCTCATAACCTTCCGCGAAAGCGTATTTCCTAGCCACTGTGCTACCTGGACCAGAACAATTAGAATGACTACCGTAACCAGCATGACACTGCCATCGAAACGCTGATATCCGTATGTCATCGCTACATGTCCCAATCCTCCTCCGCCAACAGTACCTGCCATTGCCGAGAAGTCTATTAAACTAATTGTTACAAATGTTAAACCAAGAATTAGAGGACCGAGAGCCTCTGGTATTAGAACTGTAAAAATAATTTGAAAAGGGCTTGCCCCCATCGCTTTAGCAGCTTCCACAACTCCAGGATCTATACCTACCAAGTTGTTTTCCACGATTCTAGCGATTCCAAAAGATGCTGCAATCGTCATTGGAAAGATAGCCGCCCATGTTCCGATTGTGGAACCCACCACAGCTCTTGTAATAGGGCTTAATGCTACAAGAAATATAATAAATGGAATTGGACGTATGATATTGATAAGCATATTTAAGGTTTGAAACACCCATTGTTTTTCTAGTATATTTCCTTTTCTCGTTACATAAAGCAATAAACCTATACTAATTCCTAGAATCGAACCAAAAATAAGCGTTGCAATGACCATGAGTACTGTTTCACCTGTTGACTCTACAATCCTTGGCCAAAATGTTGTCCAATCAACTTTCATGAACCTCAACCTCCTCAATCTCAACCGTTTCCTTCAATGCCGCAATGAGTAGGTTAACCGACTCCTCTTCACCATCAAATGAAACTAGCAAATTCCCAAAAAACTTCTCCTGCAATTCACGAATGGAACCGTACACAATATTAAAATTCACTCCATATTTTTGCGTGAGTCTCGAGAGAACTGGATCACTAGCTACCTCGCCTTTAAAGATAACGCGATATAGTTTCCTTCCTCCTTTTGAACGCCACTCCTTAAGCAAAGCGTCGGAGGGACGATCCTGCTGTACGGACTGAATGAAGCGTTGCGTGGTTGAGTGCTGCGGATTTGTAAATGTATCAAAAACTGTACCTGTTTCAATCACTTCTCCATCTTCCATCACAGCGACACGATCACATATTTCTTGAATGACGTGCATCTCATGTGTGATCAATAAAATCGTGATTCCAAGCTCCTTGTTCACTTTTTTTAGTAGTCTAAGAATATCAGCTGTCGTATCCGGGTCTAACGCTGATGTCGCCTCATCGCAAATTAATATATCCGGTGATGTAGCGAGTGCTCTTGCGATACCCACCCGCTGTTTTTGACCACCGGAAAGTTGTTCCGGATAATCATTTGCTTTATCAGACAGTCCAACAAAGTCCAATAGTTCTGCTACTCGTTCAGTCACTTCTTTTTTGGCTCCACCCGCAAGCTTTAAAGGATACGCCACATTTCCCGCGACCGTTCTTGATGAGAACAAATTAAAGTTCTGAAAAATCATCCCGATTCGGCGACGAAGCTTTCTTAGATCTTTTTGAGAAAGTGTTGCTAGGTCTACTCCTTGTACTTGAATGGAACCCGTGGTTGGTCGCTCCAGCATATTAACGAGTCGAAGTAATGTACTTTTCCCCGCACCACTAAACCCGATAATTCCAAAGATTTCACCTTGCGCAACGGACAAACTCACGTCATTAACCGCCGTCACCTCACGCTTTCCTAGTCGAAACGTCTTAACCGCCTGTTTAAATTCAATCATGCCGTGCCCCCTCTACTTACTGTTATGATTCTGTGCAGCAATGAGCGCAGTCATCGAACTTTCTTTTGTTTGAACGAAAAAAGCCCTCTTTTTTCTCATGAATACGAGAAAAAAGAGGGCTTCAATATAAAGTGAAACCATCTCCGTTCTCATCTTCCAAATGCATTAAGCATTTGCAGGAATTGGCACAGTGTTCATGTGTAATGAACCCGCTGCCGAGATGTCATAGGGCCTGCCCCTCGATCTCTCTGGATAAGAAAGTGATGTGTTGCTATTCGATTGTCGCAAGAATTAATTTATACTATAATCACAAAATCATACAAAGTCAACCTATTTTCATTTTTTTTAAATTTCTAATGAAATACTTTCTAATTTGTTATAAAACTGCAACTTTCATTCACATTTAAGTGAGTTTTTCATGTATCTATTATTCATAAAATAGTTTATAGGTTTCACCATTGACGTTAATTGGAAGACTTGGTATGATAATAGACAGACAAGAGAAAAATGTCGAAATCTGACGAATCACCATTTTACTTTAGGAGGAAACCTGATATGAAATCTACTGGAATCGTACGTAAAGTCGACGAACTTGGTCGTGTAGTTATCCCTATCGAATTACGTCGGACACTCGGCATAGCTCAAAAAGACGCACTAGAAATTTATGTGGATGACGATAAAATCATCTTGAAGAAATACATGCCTAATATGACATGTTCAGTAACTGGAGAAGTTTCAGATGATAACTTAACACTTATCGATGGTAAGCTGATTCTTAGTCCTGAAGGTGCTAAACAGCTAATTGCTGAAATCGAAGACAAAATGTCTTGATTTAATGCTTTTATTGCAATAACATCTGTGCCTATTCAAGTAGACACAGATGTTTTTTTTATTCAACGTGATATGCCTGGTAAATCTCCCGTTTACTCACACCTCGATCAACTGCCGTTTCCCGAATTGCCTCTTTTGATGTATACCCTTTTTGCTCTATCAAGAGTTCAACGTGTTCAACCGGAGTTAGCGAATTCCACCACACTTCTTCAGTTTCTGATTTCGTCTCATTTGTACCTTCTACGACTAAACAAAACTCTCCGCGAATTTCTGTTGATTCTGCCCAGTTAAGTGCTTCTTCAACCGTTCCTCTAATGAATTCTTCATAACGCTTTGTTAGTTCTCTAGCAAGAGTAATACGACGATTCGGTCCAAACTGTTCTTTCAATTCGCGCAACGTATCTTTTAGGCGATGGGGTGCCTCGTAAAAGAGTAATGTCTCTTGTCGATTCTTTAACGCTTCCAACTGAATACGACGTTTTTTCTTCTGCCGATCTAAAAAACCGAAAAACATAAATGGTTGCGTTGGAATACCGGATGCAACTAATGCACTAATGGCTGCATTCGGTCCAGGTACAGGTACGACTGGATAACCGTCTGCGATTGCTTTTTCTGCAATATCGGCACCCGGATCTGATATACAAGGCATCCCTGCGTCACTAACGAGCGCAACAGTTTTACCTTCTGCCAATAGCTCTAAAATTTTTCTCCCACCCACTTCAAGATTGTGCTCATGGTAACTCATGAAAGGCGTGTCAATTTCAAAGTGATTGGATAACTTTACAGTATTCCTCGTATCCTCAGCTGCAATCATGTCTGCTTCTTTTAAAATGCGGATAGCACGATAACTCATATCTTCCAAATTCCCAATAGGTGTACCGACTAAATACAGCACACCCTTCTCGTATTCCGCACTTTTCTGCGTGATCATTCGTCTGCCTCCTCTTGTTCCAAATACCGTTCTTTAGCGGGTCGCGTCAACTGTTTGAAACGGTACTCCGCTTGCATCGCTTCCCGCTTCGTTTCAAACTTTTCGTGATGAATGCAACGAACTGGCCTTCTTGCCCTCGTATATTTTGCTCCTTTACCTGAATTATGCATTGCAACCCTACGATCTATATCCGTTGTATAGCCTCCGTAGTAGGAGCCATCCTTACATTCAAGTACATAAAACAGATGCTCATGCTTCTGTTCCATACAACAATTTCCTCACTTCTTCAGTATACGTACCATCTTGTTGATAAACATATAGCGGCGGAAGTATCTTCAAATCAGGCTTCCCATCTTTCGTCGCTTCGATTAGCAATGTATTCGCTTCTTTGCCTTCTTTCGGATATACAAATTGAATACGCTTCGGCTCCAGCCGATTCGCCCTCATCGAAGTAACAATATCCAGTAATCTTCCTGGACGATGGACAAATGCTGCCTTCCCACCTTGCTTGAGTAATTCACTTGCAGAATGAACCGCTTGATCAAGAGTCAGTTTTACTTCGTGTCGAGCAATGGTCAGCGGTTCTTTTTGATTTTGTTCACTATGCTCATACGCTTTAAAGTAGGGAGGGTTACATGTTACTACATCGTATTGATCAAACCCGATCTTCGATGCAATACCAATGACGTCGTCACACAGCATTGTAATCTGCTGATCCAACTGATTATAAGTAATACTACGACTTGCCATATCAGCTAGTTGTTCCTGCAACTCCACCCCTATAATATCAGCGGAGGTGCGGGCACTTAAAAACAAAGGAATTGCACCATTACCTGCACACAAATCCACAATCTTCCCGCGTCTAATAGGCATATAAGCAAAACGTGCTAGAAGTACAGCATCTAGTGAAAATGAAAAAACAGATGGACTCTGGATTATTCGCAAGTCTTCTGCAAGTAAGTAATCGAGGCGTTCGTCACCTCGTAATTCAATTGGTTCCATCGGATACTCCTTTAAGAGAATAGTGACTTCATAATATAGAAAAACCGACACCTAGAAAGAAATAGGGATCGGCTATAATTCACAAATTTTGTTTACTTAGAAACGAGAGACAAAACAGGCAATCTTCACCTTTACGGGTGCTTCCATAATGGACATTGCACACGTGGAATCCCTCATTATAAATACGAGCCAAATTGTCTACGCCTTCGCCAACGTCTGCCCGTTGCGAGCGTTCTGCGTTTTTTTTGTCAGTAGCAGCTTGTTGATCCAACTCGTCCAGACGTGCGCGCAGATGATGATTCTCAAGTTGAAGTGAATGGTTTTCTTCCGTCATCTTGGCAACAAAACCGATTATTTCACGGAATTGCTTGTGCATAGAGTCGAGTTGTTGTTCGTATTCGATTACCTTATCGAGAAAGTTCCCTTCTTTCAACTTTGTCACCTCATCACTTCATCAATTAACGGGCTGTCCCGTCTTCTTCGACAGTTCTTCCCAAGCATATTCAAGTGTTTGGTCTTGGTCGGTTAACTTTACTTTCAGCAAACGCTCTAGTAAGTTTAGACCGACAACCTTCCCTGAGCCATCTGGCGTCTCAATTCGTGCACCAATATCGGGCATGAGTGCTTTAGCTTGCTCATACTCGTCGTTTTCGTATTTTAAACAGCACATCAATCTTCCACATAATCCCGAAATCTTTGAAGGATTCAATGACAAATTTTGATCTTTTGCCATTTTAATAGAAACCGGTTCGAAATCCCCTAGGAATGTGGAACAACAAAGCATTCTACCACAAGGACCAATTCCGCCCAGCATTTTTGCTTCATCTCTTACACCGATTTGGCGTAGCTCAATTCGAGTTCTGAAGATAGATGCTAAGTCCTTCACTAAGTTTCTGAAGTCGACTCGACCTTCAGCTGTAAAATAGAAAATCACTTTATTACGATCAAATGTATATTCCACATCGACAAGTTTCATATCAAGTTTGTGCTCTTGGATTTTGGCGACACATGTAGTAAATGCTTTTTGAGCATCCAGTTGGTTTTCTTCCACCTTATCCTTATCCTCTATACTAGCGGGACGAATCACTTTCTTTAAAGGCAGAACTAAGTCTGAACCATCCATATCCACCATCATGCTAACCACTTTCCCATACTCTGTACCTCGTGCAGATTCGACGATTACGTAATCATCGACTTTCAAGTCATAGTCCATTGGGTCAAAATAATGTATTTTACCCGCTTTTTTAAAGCGGATTCCTGCAACGTTATACAACGAATAACCCCTCCTGCATACTGAGCACCAATTGCTCCATTAAAAGCGTCCGGTGCATATTGCGATGCAATTGCTTTTTTGCCTGCAAAACTGATTCCAAGATTGTGGACAATTGATCATAAGTCATTTTCATTGCTAAACTTGTTATGAATTCATCTAAATCCGGGTATGCGGGTGTTGCAGACAGTCCCGCTTTCTTCGCCACGATATCACGGTACATGTACAGAAGCAAGTCCAGCCCCATCTCGGTATCTACTTTTTCTTTCAAGAATGGCGCCCATTCAGACTGGATGAGTAATAATGCGTCTGTTACGTTCAAATCGATGGCTTGAACTAATTTTACCACTGTTTTTCGCAAACTTACAAACTGCTCGTCTACTGCAAGTTCAGCAGCGCGGGTTGAATCCGCAGTTAGTGAAGTAACCGTAGCTGCAAGTGAAGGAGAAATCCCTTCAGCTTTCAAGGTTTCCAACAGCTGTTCCCGCTGTGGTGGTAGGAAAGAAATACGTTGACATCTCGACTGAATTGTTGGCAATACCATATGATAGGCATCTGTCAGCAATATTGCCGTCACATCCCCTTCAGGTTCTTCTAAAAATTTGAGGAGTGCATTAGCTGCGGCTGTATTCATTCGATGAGCTTGACCAATCATATAAATACGGCGTCCACTCTCATATCCCTTTTTCGTCATAACTGAGAGTAATCCTGCCATTTGTTCTTTTTTTATGTCTTGACCATCAGGTTCAATCGTTAAGATGTTTGGGTGATTTCCTGATGCGATGCGCTTGCAGGCGCTACATGTTTCACATGGAACATTTTCGTTTGGATGCTCACACAATAATAATTGGGCGAAGTATAATGCAGCCTCTTGTTTCCCAATCCCTTTTTCGCCATCAAATATATAAGCATGACCAATCCGATGATTGCGGTAGGCAGCACTGAATCTAGCAGCAACTGCCGGCTGTTCTGTAGCGATTCGACTGTTTAACTGCTTTTCCATACGGCTGCCTCCTTTCGTATAAAAAAGACGTTTTCTTATGTATCAGAAAACGTCCTCATGTATATAGATTGATGAGAAGTCCTTTGATTTCACCAATTTTAGCGAGAAGTTCCACGGATGATTCTTCATCTTGAAGCAATTGTTCCGCTAATTCGATTAGCTTCTGATCAATTGTTTCAACAATTTGTAACCGCCGTCCTTCTCCGTACTGGTTCCACGTATGTGACTGCTTCAGACCTAGACCGGTTTCGACAGACTCTTTTAGAAAACGTTTGACAAGCATTTTAAATTTAGCCATGTCCCGTAGGTTGCGAGACCGGGCAAGCCGGTCACCTGCGCTGGAAATGTCGCCAAGTAGACGAGTAATCTGTTCTCCATGCAGGCGTGATTCTTGTTTTTGAACCATTTGACCAAATCGCTCCCCACCTTGAGGAGACTTTAACGGGTCGTTACGCAATTTATCGAGGCCCGTGCGATACTCATTATTAACTTTCATTAAAATTCACTCCGATATGAATCAGAAATGACGGAATTGTTCAATTGGCAGAACGAAAACCGTTGCGCCACCGACTTCAACTTCAACTGGATATGGAATATAGGAGTCAGCGTTTCCGCCCATTGGTGAGACGGGAGCTACCATTTGATCACGCGAACGACAGTTATCTCGAATGAGGTCCAACGCTTTCGGAACAAGACTATCGTCTGTACCGATCAAAAACGTCGTGTTCCCTGATTTCAAAAATCCGCCTGTACTTGCCAATTTCGTTGCACGAAAGTCACCTTTCGTCAATGCCGATGAAAGTCGATTACTATCTTGGTCTTGTACTACTGCCACTATAAGTTTCACGAGGTATCTCTCCTTTTCCGCTTTCTTTTATTATATCATGAAATGGCTTAAGAAATGAATGATGCAATCGTTTTCCATACAATTTCTGTAACTTCTTCTACCGAGCCACTCGCATCAATGGGTTGAATCCGTTTTGGAAATCGTTTCTGTACGAGACGGTAACCTTCTGCGACGTCTTTATGAAATTGCAACGTTTCATTATCCAAACGGTTTTGTTCTCGTTCACCACTCCCTGCAATTCTTGCTAAACCAGCTTCCGGAGATAAGTCAAAGTAGATTGTATGATCAGGCATGAGTCCATTGATCGCAAATTCGTTTACCGCGAACACTTCATCGATACCTAGACCTCTTGCATACCCTTGGTACGCGAGAGAGCTATCCACGAACCGATCACAAAGGACAATCGCCCCCTCTTCCAGAGCTGGGATGACCTTCTCCGTTAGATGTTGTCGTCTTGCAGCGGCGTATAATAATGCCTCTGTCCTGCCATCCATTTCTTCATGATCATTATCTAAAATAATCGTCCGGATTTTCTCTGCAATTCGGATCCCGCCAGGCTCCCGTGTTAAAACCGAATATTTTCCTTGTTGTTGCAAACGGTTATGAATTTCTTTAATAACTGTCGTCTTCCCTGCGCCTTCTGGTCCTTCGAATGTGATGAAAATTCCTTTAGCCATTCCAATCTTCTCCTTGTGCACTCAACACTTCAAATTCCGTTGTTGGTCCATTTACTCTAACTGCTCCTTGAAACTTTGCCCCTGACTCCATCATATGACATACCTCTTGAATTAGCTGTGCATTCAATTGTTCTCCGCTCAAAACCAGCGGGATTCCTGGTGGGTACGGAATAATTGCTGCAGCTGCTTGAAAACCATTTGCCGACTCTGCAGGTACCCATTCCGTATCTTTCTTGGAATGGGAGCTTGTTGTAATTATCAACTTACGCGACTCTTCTTCATTTGATTCATCCTTTTCAGGAACCTGCTCAGAGTCTCTTTGCAAAAGTTGTACTGCTGACTCGACTGCTGCACAAATGGAATCTGTAGGGTATGAAATCGCTTCAGGTAACAAAGGAAGTACGAATAACACTTGGCGTTCGTCTGCGAGTTCTGTATAGATCCCCATCTCTTCCAATGAATGCTGAAGTGTATAGCCGGATTCTTCTTTTGGTCGAAGTAGAATTTTCAATGGATCTTCTGTCTCGATCACTTCAAGATCTTTTATCTTACTAAGCTGATCGATAAATTCACCACGCCACGCGAGAAATGATTGCTTGTCATCCTCTGAATAGGCAGCAATCATCGCTCGTGCATCGTCAAGAGAGGCGAGTAACACATACGATGGACTACTTGTTTGTAGCATGGAAAGTATGCGAGCCAATCGGTCTATATCTACTAACTGTGAGTTAGCATGTAGAAAAGATGCTTGGGTCATCGCGGACAATGTTTTGTGTGCCGATTGAACAACAATATCTGCACCAAGACTAAGCGCAGATACCGGAAATGGAGTACCAACTACAAAATGCGCACCATGTGCTTCATCTACAAGTACAGGTATACCCTTTTCGTGCGCTTTTTCAACAATTGTCTGCAAGTCACTACCTGTTGTTCCATAATACGTCGGGTATGTAACGATTACGCCTTTTGCATCTGGATACCGTTCTAACGCATCCTCCACAGTTGTCGTTGAAACTGCGCCTGCTGTGCAAGTTGCTTCGTCCCACTCCGGTGTAAGTAGAACAGCTTGTGCACCTGACAACTCTACTGCATGAAACACAGATTTGTGGGCGTTGCGTTGTACGAGCAACGTATCACCCGGTGCACAAACTGTACGGATCATTGCAAGGTTACCAACTGTAGAACCATTCACTAGGAAAAAGCTTTGGTCCGCTCCATATACATCTGCCAACATCATTTGTGCTTCTGCAAGCATTTCAGTAGGTGCGTGCAGATCATCCAGTCCTGTCAATTCTGTTACATCGTATCGTAGTGCAGCTTTAAGATCCTCGGGTAGTCCTGAAAGCAAGCCGTGCTTATGTCCAGGTACATGGAAAGATACGGGCTGTGACCCTATAAAGGTCTGTAGTGCCTCCACTACAGGTCTTTTTGTATGATCCATTCGTTTCTCCTCCTTCCTCATGAGATTTTGCTCCATCTTCTATGTAAAAAAAGTCAGCACACATTGGCTGACTTCGTGGTAGGACATCTTTCAACTATTCACCCTTACAAGAAAACTGCCAGGACTAGTAAAGACGCCAATCCTGGAATACCAAGCACTGCCAATAAAAAGCCTGATCCAATATTAATCGGCACGTACAATCCAACAAACCCGCCTGCGATGTTGAGGATGAATAGAATTAAAAACGCAAAAGCGAGTCTAAACCATAAAATGGACAGCTTTTCAGCAGCTGTTTGCAGTTGGGGCTTGGTCAAACGCAGAACGAAGAGCAGGACAACACCGAGTGCAAGAATTATAGCAACTTTCATAGCAGAAGTTGCCCCCTTTACAATAGACTACTAGCAGTCTATGCAAAGCAATCGTTGTTTAGTTCACTCGATGCCAAGATTTCTAATTTTAGCTTCTTTGTACAAATAGAAATGATTGCTTTCAGCGATTTTTTTTCGAATCACAACTTCCTGATCGAAATCATCCGCATACTTTTCAATCGATTTTGCCTGCTCCCACTCTTCTCGTGTATCTACCATCAATGTCCGTAACTTTTCATCGTATTCTCGTTTCAGCTTATTCTTCCTGCGAAACAGTCCCCCTGACCGTCTCACAGTTGTCGCCGCCCTTCTAAAGCTTTAGACAGCGTCACTTCATCTGCGTACTCCAGATCTCCACCAACCGGTAACCCGTGAGCGATTCGACTCGTTGGAATGCCAGACGGTTTCACAAGACGCGAAATGTACATCGCAGTTGCTTCGCCTTCGATCGTCGGATTGGTTGCTAGAATTAGCTCTTCAACTTCCTCATCTTGTAGACGCTTCAGCAAGTCGGGGACGTTAATGTCCTCAGGCCCAACACCATCCATAGGCGAAATTGCACCATGCAAAACATGATAAAGTCCTTTGTAATCACGCATTTTCTCCATGGCAATGACGTCTTTCGGGTCTTGGACTACACAAATCAAAGTGCGGTCTCGTGACTGATCCTGACAAATATGACACGGATCGATGTCTGTAATATGTCCGCAAACGGAGCAAAACCTTAGATTACGTTTGGCATCAACCAATGCTTTCGCAAAGTCGAGCACTGTATCTTCTTTCATACTCAACACAAAAAATGCCAGCCGGCCCGCAGTTTTCGGGCCGATGCCTGGCAGTTTCATAAAACTGTCAATCAGTTTAGATATCGGTTCAGGATAATGCATGGTTTTGCCTCCTAGAACATCCCTGGAAGGTTCAATCCCTTCGTGAATTGTCCCATCGTAGAGTTCGTTAATTCTTCTGCCTTTTCCATTGCATCGTTAGTTGCAATAACGATCAGGTCTTGTAACATTTCAGCATCTTCAGGATCGATAACTGATGGGTCCACGATGACTTCGACAACTTTTTTGTCGCCTGAGACGATCACTTTCACCATACCGCCGCCTGCTGAACCTTCTAAACGCTCTTCACCTAGTTTTTCTTGAGCCTCACCCATTTGCTTTTGCATCTTTTGCATTTGCTTCATCATGCCTTGCATATTTCCCATACCACGCATTCTTGTTTCCTCCTCTTTAAGTTAAGTTACTCGTCATGGACGGTAATGAATTCTTTACCAAATATTTTTTCTGCTTCCGACACGACCGGGTCTTCTTGTGTCAGTTCGGCGCCATCAAGGAACGCCGGGGGTTCTTCAGACCCCGAAACTTCGGAAGGTTCACCGCTAGTCGCGGAGTTCTCCTCTGTTTGAGATGGTTGCTTAGACATCCCACTCTTGCGGATGAAATCCTCTCTAACTTTAAGCCATCCCTCTTCAGGGACGTAAACTACGTCGTAGGCTTTGCCTGTTTGTTGACGCAACGCTTCCGCAAGACCTGAACGGAGGGATGCGTTTTCAGACGCCATGAGACAATGGATTTCATATTTGAATTTTAACACAAACGCGCTATCCGATGCTGCTACTGGCTCTGTTTCTTCCAGAAGAGCAGAATGTGAACGTTGCATCGTCTGCATCATGCGTGCCCATTCTTCCCGGATCACTTGAATGTCCTGCTTGGTCGCAGAACTGAGTACTTGATGGACTTTACCGGTCGGAATCTTGTATGCACGGGCATTGTTGGATGAATTTTTGCGTGCTGTTGGTGCTTTCTCACCTGCTTGCGAAGCATGTCCCCCACCGTTAGCAAGTTGTTGCTGCAATTCTCCAACAATCCGTTCCAGTGTAGCAATCTTTTGTTCCAGTTCAGGAGAAGCTGCTGTACCGCTTGTTCCTGAATTAGAAGTTCCACGCGTTTGCACCATCTTCAATAATGCAGATTCAATATACACTTTCGCATGATTAGAGAAACGCATTTCTTGCTGGGTTTCTCCTAGAATGTCGATATAAGCGTACAAAGTATCTGGCTCAAATGCTTGTGCCAGTGCAACGAAACGTTCATCACCCGAAACGACTTCTAGTAAGTCTGTAAGATCAGGCGCTGTCCGTAATAACAGTAAATCACGGAAGAATGTGATTAAATCCTCCGCTAGACGTGAGACATCTTTTCCTTCTGCAATGAGTCGGTTTAATAATGTCAGTGCAGCACCTGCGTCTTTCGTGAGCAAAGCTTCCGCAAGCTGGTGGAAGATATCTTCCCCAACAGATCCTGTGACGAGTAGAGCCTCTTCTGCAGTAACTCGATCACCACTGAAAGAGACAACTTGGTCCAGCATGCTGAGTGCATCCCGCATCCCGCCTGAAGCTGCTTGCGCGATTACTTTTAGCGCACTGGCGTCAGCTTCAATGTTCGCGTCTGTTAAAACATGGGTCATCCGCTCCACAATCTCTGCAGCAGTAATCGGCTTAAAGTCGAATCTCTGACAACGGGAAATGATTGTGAGCGGCAGTTTGTGTGGCTCCGTTGTTGCTAGGATGAACACCGCATGTGCAGGTGGTTCTTCCAACGTTTTCAACAGCGCATTGAAGGCTGAATTGGAAAGCATATGCACTTCATCAATAATATAGACTTTGTATTTGGACGAAGCCGGAGCATAGCGAACCTTTTCAATGATGTCCCGCATCTCTTCAACGCGAGAATTGGACGCTGCGTCAAATTCAATCACATCTGTATTCGATCCTTCTGTGATCGTCCGGCACGTCTCACATTCGTTACATGGTTCTTTGGCAGGTCCGTTTTCGCAATTCAATGCCTTCGCAAATATCTTTGCGGCACTCGTCTTTCCAGTTCCGCGGGGACCTGAAAACAAGTAGGCGTGGGTCGTTTTGTTATGGAGGAGAGCGTTTTGAAGTGTTTGTTTTACGTGTTGCTGTCCTGACATTTCGTGAAATGTCTGAGGCCGGTATACCCGGTAAAAAGCTTGATAACTCAACCGTCCGCTCCCCTTTCTTTTCGCATCATTCATTCCTACAAGTATACCACAAACCAACAAATAAGACGTTGTTTGAGAGAGGTGTTTACAAATGATTTCTTGTAGAAAAAATTTGTGTTCCCAGTGCAGTTTTTCACAGACAGGACAACTCTATTCTGAATCACTGAGTATTTCAAAATCATATTCTACCAAGGTCTCTGTTAGTTTAACTAAATAAATTCACTGTTTTTTAACAAGTTCACAATTCGTCAACTCTTAATATCTTGTACTTAAGCATAATTAATGTAATTAGCGCAGCGTGTACTTTTCTAAATAATAATCTAAAAATTAGCGTTGGCCATTTTTGGAAATAATTCGGTAAAAATAGGAAAAAAGCCACTGTTAAAATGAAATTTCTCGTGTAATCTTATCCATTGCGGGGTCCTTTTATTGGAAGATTAATAGGTTATTATCATTTTTTTGCGCAAAAGTAGTCAAAGAATCTTCGGCCTTCAAAATATGGACACCTATTTTATCGAGGCGTTAGTGGGGATAAAAAAATTCTCTTTTTCTGTACACGTTAATTATTATCCTCATCACTAAATATATGGACAAACAACTATCTTCGGGAGGAACACACTCATAATGTCTAAAAAATTTTTCGTCCGTTATCTAGCAACTTTTTTAGTTTTAGTATTGCTTATTCCAGTATTTAAAATTCAAAATGTCTACGCTAGTACAACCCATCCTAAAACTGAAATGCGTGCTGCTTGGATTGCAACCGTTACAAATATTGATATGAAAGCTGGAATGAATAAATCCTCGTATACTCAATGGGTAAAAAACACATTGGACAAACTAAAAGCCGATCATTTCAATACTGTTATTTTTCAAGCTAAACCATTAAACGATGCATTATATCCATCCAAGCTTGCACCTTGGTCTTCCTATATTACAGGTAAGAATCAAGGGACGAATCCTGGATACGATCCTTTACAAATCATGATAGATGAAGCACATAAACGTGGGTTAGAACTACATGCATGGGTAAATCCTTATCGCGTTACAATGCCTTCACAGAAATTAACTGATCTAGCTACTAATAATATTGCTCGCAAGAATCCTGGGTGGGTAGTGAAATATGGCAATCAATACTATTTGAATCCTGGTCTTCCAGAAGTACAAAAGTACTTAGTTTCTACTGTAAAAGAATTGGTAGCCAATTATGATATTGACGCTGTACACATGGATGATTATTTCTATCCTTATAAAATACAGGGTGAAACATTTAAAGATCAAGTAGCTTTTAAAAAGTATGGAGGGGCTTTCAAACAAGTTGAAGATTGGCGCCGTAATAATGTCAATCAATTAGTTAAGAATGTCTACAGTACTATCAAAGCAACAAAGCCACATGTTCAATATGGCATATCCCCGTTTGGAATTTGGAGAAACAAGGGACAAGATTCTACTGGTAGTGATACTAATGGAATGAGTAACTATGATGACATTTACGCGGATACTAGACAATGGATCAAAGATGGTAGCATTGATTACATTGCTCCTCAGATCTATTGGTCAAGAAGTTATAAAGCCGCAAATTACACTAAGTTATTAAATTGGTGGGGACACGAAGTCCAAACTTATGCAAAAGCTCATCCTGTGAACTTGTACATAGGTATGGCTGATTATAAGGTCGGAAACGATGCTGATAAAGCATGGAATAACAAAACGGAGCTTACGAATCAAGTAATTGCAAATAGAGGGAGTACTAGTGTAAAAGGACAAATGCATTTCTCATTAAGGAGTATTAACAGCAATGCTCTCGGTTATGCTACATACCTTAAACAACAAATGTATCCTTCAAAAGCTTTAACGCCTTCTGTACCTTGGAAGGGTTCTTCAATACCTGCTCGCCCAACCGATGTTACGTTAAGTAAAGAGTCTTCCGAAACAAAACTGACCATTACAGACAAAAATAGTACTCTCCCAAGAAAATACGTAATCTATCGATTTGACGGAACAAAAGAAGGCTCTTATGAAGATCCTAAAAATATTTTGGACATTGTTTATAATACAAAAGGTAATACGGTTTACGTAGATACCACAGCGAATAGAAGCAAAGTATATACGTATGGCATTAAATCCGTGTCTCATACAGGCGTTGAAAGTAAAAATGCTTTCGTTTTGAGTGACGGAATAACTGAACTCCCTACTCCGGGAGTATTTAATGATATTAGTTCGAAGCATAGAGCTTATAAAGAAATCACCTACTTAGCACAAGGCAACATAGTATCGGGTGATACTAAAGGTGATTATAATCCAAATAGACAAGTTACACGTGCGGAAGCTATGGCTATGATTGGTCGTTCTTTAAATCTCGACGGAACGAAAAGAAAAACAACCTTTAGCGATGTAAATGCTAATTCATTTGCATCGGGCTATATTCAATCTGCTGTTGATAAAAAAATTATTTCTGGTTACAACAATGGTACGTTTAAACCTAATGCACCTCTTACACGCGGTGAAATGGCTCTTATGATCAGCAGAACATTTGAATATGATTATAATAATTCTACATCTGGAGCTGCTCAAGCGCTTATAACAAGAGGAATAGCAGTTGGGTTGGAAGATGGAACGTTTGGCACAGATAAAAAGATTATTAGATCTGACTACGCAATCTTTTTAGCGAGAGCCATTGATTTTACTCTTCGTGTAAATAATCCTACTATCTCTTTTGATAGCGAAATGACTGTAAACATCGATTCTTGTATGATCAAAAAAGGACCGTCAGATAAATTTGCTCAAGTGGGTTCTTTAAAACGCAATGAAAAAGTTAGAATAGGATATCGTGTTGGAAGTTGGACACTTATTAAATCTCCTACAAATGTGATAGGATTCGTTCCACATTCCTCCTTAAATTAACTTAACCTATTAATTGAAGGTCATTACTTTACATTCTCTATGAATGCTGCTCAAAGAACTATTGAACATTTCATAAACGTTTTTGTTCAGAACTTGTTTCTAACATATAAAAATTTATCTAAAAACATGCAAAAGCCTCTCATCCACATCGGGATGAGAGGCTTTGCTATGTACGCCGTGCACCTTCCTTCGACCGCCGCACATAAGCGTTACTCTTGTCGTTGGCTCGATTTAGGCGACCCCGCGGCACATGAGAAATTCCACTTAATGCTGCTTCCTTCCGGACCTGACATGGTTCATGGGTTCCCATTGCGCGGGACCCAAATGTCAACACTACGTGCAAAAGGCAGACCCTACAATACGGACGGCCTCAGGAAAGGGATTCAGTCTTGCTAGAGCGGATTGCAAGTTATAGGGCACCGCTACCTCCCCACCTAGCACGGCAACTTTTATTATACGAGTAGCTCGTAAAAAAATCAACTTTCACCCATTTGTCTATCCCACAAAATTTTTCATTTAAAATTGTTGACTTCTTTTCTGATGCCTGATATACTATTACTTGTCTAACACGGAGGTATACCCAAGTTCGGCTGAAGGGATCGGTCTTGAAAACCGACAGGGGTGTCAAAACCCGCGGGGGTTCGAATCCCTCTACCTCCTCCATACATAATTTTTAGATCTAAACAATAGAAAAAAGCTGTCCACCGAAAAGGGAAACCTTATTGTGGACAGCTTTTTGTTTTGTAGATTAACCTACTACGCCCTAACTTTTCAAGATAAATAAGCCATACTTGTGTAAGATGATAGTATCGTCCTCCTTGAAAACGCTAATGTGTCCAGTTTACATTCTTAAACTTCGGAATATAGATTAATTTCAACTGTCGCCATTTGTAATAGCGCATATTCTTCTAAAACAGTTAAAAGTTCCATCCCCTTTTGAACCCACGGGAATCCGTTTTGATTTAAACAGTTTAAACAAATACCTTTACGCACATAACAAACAGCTAATTGTAAATACGCCTTTTGTTTTTTTGATAAAATAATCGCTGTTTCAATCTCTTCCAATGCCTCTACATAGCATTTTTCTTTTATTAGCATTAGCGAAATATTTACACAGAAGTTTATTTTTAAACGCTGTATGTTTTGAAAATCCCCGTACCGTTCAATACTTTTAAATGCTAATTTTTTTATTTCAAGCATTGTTTCAAGTGGAAAAAAGTAAAAAATCGAATTTAATAAGTATAAATCAGAAAAGTAAAACTGATTTCTATCTGAAAGTCTTCTCCATACACTTGAGACAGTTGTTTGAAGCATTCTTGTATCAGCAGTATATAGGAGTATTAAAAAAGCCTCGCATAAAGATTTAATATCAGTAATTAATTGGTCGTTTTTTTTGTGTAAATAGCTTACTGCCATATTTAATAGCTCTTTTATATTTTCTTCATTATTGTAAGAAGTTGAAATGAATTTCTTGAATATCGCATCTTTTTCAGTATGCTTGAAACCATTTTGAATATATAAGACTTCTTCAAATGTTACTTCTATATTTTCGAGTATACTAGTTAAAGACGAGTAAGTAATTTCTGTTTTGTTTAACTCGAATTTCGAATAAGCACTTTGAGTCATTACTCCATCAACTACATATTTTTGTGTGAAATCTTTATCACTTCTAATCCTTTTAATAGTTGAACCTATATTTGTCTGCATCTACTAACCCCCTCAAATAGTCATTTGCGACTTTTATAAAACCTTTCTATACTAGTAGAAGTATCATCACATTGAGTGGAACTATTTTTACAAAGATAGGAGGTGCCAACCATGTTAGATTTCATTATTTCGATGTTAGATATTTGGTTTATTGGTGGTGGTTAAGATCTTTGAAACTAAAGTACAACAACCTTGTAAATGATTCTTAAAATGGGCACTCCTTTTTTCAAATGCTTATTTAGGTTACATTGTACAATTTAAAGACTGAATATTACAATTAATCAACCTGCTTTTTTCTAACTTATTTACAAAGATGGACCGAACACGTAACTTAGATATCATTTGTCGGACACTTCAAAATACCACTGTTACAGCATTTCTATTGAGTATGTAACTAAGTAATTGAAAGTTGTAAAAGAATTATTTTTATTTGTTATCAAAAACCTAGTAAAATACAAATAAATATAAGGGAGTTTTAAAAAAATGAAAAAAACCATTTTAGCCCTATCTTTAACAACAACTATGTTATTTAGCCAAGCTAGTTTTGCATCTGCTGGTACACACGTAGATGAAATTCTAAAACTACAGCCCGATATCTCGAAACGAGAATTGCTACAGGATGTTCGAATGATTGCATCTAATACAGGTCAGACAGAACAAAGTATTATTGAGCAAATTTATACCGAACTAAAAAATGATCAAGAAAAGGGTAAGGAGGAGAAATTAGCCCGCTCTGATATGTCTACCTATGGAGGTTCTGGGGGAACTATAAGTGTAGGTTCTAGTACAAAAGGAAACTTCTATTACACACCTTCACAAACAGCTTATTTAGATCATGGTCATGTGGGTATGTACTATTCTTCAACAACAATTGTAGAATCTGTTCCTTCTGCTGGCGTTCGAACAATTTCAACTACTGCACGTAAAGTAGATAGCTCTGGAGCTATGGTTAAATCGGTCACAACATCAACTACAAATCGTAATAACGCTGCAAACTGGGCAAATACTCAGGTTGGACAATCCTATTCTTATAATTTCGCTACAAATCGTTCAACTAGTCATACTGGAGCTAAAAACTGCTCCAAACTAATTTGGTCTGCTTATAAACTAAATGGCTCGTTAGATTTAGATGTAGACGGTGGATTAGGGGTTTACCCACGTGATGTTAGAGATGCTAAAGGCACTGTTCTAGTAAGAAACATCTAATCCTTTCAAACAAGACCGTCGAAATAATTAGAGACGGTCTTGTTTGTTAATCTGGAGGTACTGAATATGAAAAAAAGTATATTAATAGGTGCCATCTTATTATTGGTCGCGATTTTAGTCATTAGTTTTACAAAAGAAAAAAGTATCCCTGATACTTCGTTACTTTCAGCAGATGAAATTTCTAAAAAGGAGTTACTCCAGAACACTAAAGCAATTATTTATTTATCAACAACAGCGGATCAGGATATTGATAATAAAGGAGTAAGTTATGGTGTTTTTGTACAGGATGATAATTCAGTTCAAGCCCTCCCTATGAAGGGGCTAGAACTTGGAAGCATAGCAGTAGGCAAAGATCAAATACTATTAGAGGATAAAAATAACATCAATATTATCAGTGACAATATAAAAAAATTTAAAATGGAAACTCCACAATACACAGGTGAAAGAACTGGCTATCTATCAGGAAAAGAATTATTCTTTAGTATATATAACAGCGGGTTTGTAGAGGATGGATACAGTTCAGATGTTCGATATGGGGACTCTAAAGGTTTTAATGTAGATAATATCCCTTACTATATCGTTGCGTCTGGAACAACTGAAAACTCGGTTCATATACTCACACAAGATTTCGAAACAAATAGATTCAATCTCAAGGAAGTAACATTTGCTGAGGAACTTAAGATTAATGATATAACTACTGTTCAATCCGAGTCTACTGAAAATATGCAAGTTCTCGCACCAATCTTATCGGATGAAAACTATTATTATCTAATTTTATCTACAATTATCAATGATACTAATGAAACAGTATCGATTTATAGAATTAATAAAGAAACATTGGAGCAAGAGACATTTGAATTTATTGACTACACTAATGTAGATTTAACCGCTACAATTCCTTATAATTATAAAAACTCTGCCACGATCCATAACAACAAATTGTTTTATGCTAACGGATTAGGTGAAATATATTCTTTTAATCTAGATTCAACAGCTGTATCAAAAGATTTTAGTCTTAATAAAGTCAGTAACTCTAAAGTTCGCCACAATGAAGAAACATACTTTAAAGAAGGAAATTTATATGTATTGCGATATAGCCCAGATAAAAAAGAACACTACTTTTTAGAATCTTATTCATTGGAGAAAGGTAATTTAACGGATTCTATTGATATCCATGGTCTTGATACCATCATCAATGAATCCCAAAACAA
This sequence comes from Sporosarcina sp. D27, assembly GCF_000586555.1. Lineage (GTDB taxonomy): Bacteria > Bacillota > Bacilli > Bacillales_A > Planococcaceae > Sporosarcina. The sequence continues at coordinate 28,221 of NZ_AZUC01000016.1, read as the reverse complement.
AAAAGTGTATTCATATGACTTAAAAATATTAAAGTAATACATTACCTACAGTTAATTGCCTATAAGGTTTCTTTACCTTCTTCTGAAGTCCCTTCCGCAAAATACACAAAAATGCACCTCACTTATAGTTCTATAACGAAAAAAGCTATCCATTGAAAAGGGAAACCTGATCATGGATAGCTTTTTTATAGTTGGTGGACCCTGTTTTGTCAAAGTGATTTTTGCTTGTTATACCCATGTTCTCCATAAGGCTGTAGTTGGTCTAACCATTTCGTCTCCAGTTCCGATAGTGCTTCTTTCTCGTTGAAATAAGGTTCCTCTTTCTTTTTCAATTTCTCTAATATGTCGAAGGTAAATACATCTTTTCCAAATTGGTCCCACTCTTGTTGAAGCTGTTTGTTCGTGTGAGTATTGGTTTCTAATTGAAACTTGACCCCATTGAGTGTTTTGAAGTTTTTAGTACTTCCTACAAAGACTTTATTGTTCGCTGTATTCTTGACTTGATAAATTCCTGCTTCAATAGCGGTTCCTTTGTATTGTTGCTTTAGTTCTTTTTTCCGTTCCATTTCTTTTCACTCACTTTCCATTGTTAGTTCTTCAGCCAATACTCGCTTCCATCTGCAGTTCGATCCAAAAATCCATATTCGATTAAATACCTTCTGATTAAGACGTAGTCGGCATGAATTTCTTTTAATAGCTCATTGAGTTCTTTTTCTGAATAGGTTGTTTGACTGTCAATCAAGGTTGCAATTTCTCTTAAAACAACCAAGCGTTGTTTTTCTTTAGGGGGAAATTTCGTTAACCCGCCACTCACACTTTCAGGTAAAAATTTCTTAAGGATTTCCTGCTGCTCCGCTTCAGTAATTGCATACCGATCGTCAATCATCTTAGCCGTTTTATGCGGAGGTATGAATGCCGGTGTATGCTCATCTTTTTCTTTCAACAGTTCCATCATCGTCAAAAAGATCTTGGCTTGTCGTTCCTTCTCTTTTAGTGCAAATCGATGATGTCGTACCGTAGAGACGCTACCGATTCCCATTTCATGCTGAACCTCTTTATCCCCTTTTCCTTCATAAAAAAGACGCAATAGCTGATTTTGATGATCAGTGAGGCCTGTTAGCCTTTTCTCCATTCCAATTAGGTACTCAAATACTGATTGATGCTCATTTTCGATATGAAGCCGCATGTACCGTTCCGCTTCGTAGAGCGTATTTCCATCAGGATAGATGATTCCTTTATCAATTCGTTCACTGCATAGCAAACACGTATAGGAATGTTGGTCCTCAAAATATCCATTTTTCATTTCAGTTAATGAGGCATTCCAAAATAAATCTGAGTTCTCCATTGCACAAACGCCCCTGTTCTTTGTTTGGTTTTAAGCAAACATTTTAAAACATCGTTTACTTATACCTTGAATATTATTCTTTTTCCTCAGTTATGTCAAACAGAAAACAAACATTTTAGTACATTATTTAACCAATGACCAACAAAATTATATTTCGTTGGTCATTGAAAATAACTAGATGACTGAAATACAAATAGACTTTTTTTAGTGGCAGTTATTGAACACAAAAAACAGAGATCACCTATGCCTAAAGCAAAGTTGACCTCTGTTTACATGATTATTCACTTACTGTTGCACCTTTTATAACGGGTGTGACGGCGATACATGTATAGTAAGGGAATTTCTCTCCCAGTACACGAGCTGCCTCTTCTTCACTGCCTGAATGCACAGCAACAAACAGTGACGGACCTGCGCCGCTTAATGTCATGCCATATGCGCCATGTGCGTGACTCGCTTCACGGACTGCATCGAAATCAGGAAACATCTTTTTCCGGTAGGGTTCATGGAAGATGTCGCGATCCATCATGCGTCCGACGAGCGACCATTCTCCTTTTGCAAGGGCTGCTGCCATGAGACTACTTGCTGCACTTCCTTCTGTTGCTTTTTTGTGGTCCAATTGATACGGAAGTAGTCCTCGAGAGTCGCCGGTTTTCATCTCCACGGGTGGAACGAGCACCACTCCGCCAATGGGTGGGGAGTCGAACTTCATGACTTCTAATGACGTTTGATCGTAAAGAGAGATTGTCACCCCTCCAGCAATTGCTGCTGTCACATTATCCGCATGACCTTCGATACCGACACCAAACCACATTTTTTCTTTCTGATTCATCTTAAGATCATGTAGCTGGTCAGCGATTTCAATCCCTGCTGCAATTGCTGCTGCACTACTACCCAATCCTTTGCCTAAAGGGATATCGGACTTCACGCGTAGTGTGCATGGAATCATGTCACGCCCTGCGCGACGTACTACTTTTCCGATAGTCTGGACGATTAGATTGTCTTCATCAGTTGGAAGTCCCTTCATCCCTTCGTCTTCATAGACAACCATCCATCGATCTGCGGGTTCTACTCTCACCGTCATATATAACGACAGCGCAATGCCTATACTGTCAAAGCCAGGCCCAAGATTTGCAGTCGTCGCAGGAACAGTCACGGTAAATGGAGTACTACCCATTTACTTCGCCTCCTTTTGCAAGTTAGCTGCGAATGTTTCGAATTCCGCACGTGTCATGAATGGCTTCCCATCATTGACTCGAATTGCGGTTTCAGGATCTTTCAATCCATTCCCGGTCAAGACCCCTACAATCGTCGTTCCTTTCTCGATTTCTCCTGATTCTATGCGCTTCTTCAGTCCTGCAATTGTTGCGCATGAAGCAGGCTCAGCAAACACACCGTCGGTTGCAGCAAGTAGGCTATACGCTTCTAGAATCTCTTCATCTGTTACCGATAAAATATGGCCGCCTGATTCCGACAAAGCCGTTTCTGCTAAGTGCCAGCTCGCTGGATTACCGATGCGAATGGCAGTCGCAACTGTTTCAGGCTCCTCAAAAACACGACCGTACACAATCGGTGCTGCACCATCCGCTTGCACGCCTAATAATTGTGGCTTGTCTCCACCTTTTTTCTCCGCATACTCCGTAAAGCCTTTCCAAGCAGCTGAAATGTTGCCGGCGTTTCCTACTGGCAACGCAAAAATGTCCGGAACACTTCCGAGTTGTTCAATCGTTTCAAACGCAATTGTTTTTTGACCTTCTAACCGGTACGGATTGACCGAGTTTACAAGGGCGATGTCGCCTCCGCCAGCTTCTCGTACCATTTGCAACGCTTCGTCGAAGTTTCCTTCGATTTCAAGGATTTCAGCGCCATACATCTTGGCTTGTGCTAATTTTCCAAGCGCAATCCGACCTTCAGGAATAACGACAATTGTTCGCATCCCTGCGCGTGCACCGTATGCTGCTGCTGATGCAGAAGTATTGCCTGTTGACGCACAAATAAGTGTTGTTTTTCCTTCTTCTTTCGCTTTTGCAACGGCCATTACCATCCCGCGGTCTTTAAACGATCCCGTCGGATTGGCACCTTCCGTTTTCACATATAAATTCACACCCCACTGTTCAGATAAGTTTTTCAAGTGAATGAGTGGTGTATTACCTTCTTGTAGCGTTAAATCGGGTGTTTGCTCCGTTACAGGAAGCCATTCCCGATATTCATCAATTAGTCCATTCCATCGTCTCATCGGTCAGTCCCCCTCTACTCGATAGTGGCTAAGTACGCAATTTACTTCTGGTGCCACTTTCAATTCTTCAATAACTTTCAAATGTTGTTCTCTGGAAATCGCATGTGTAATGAAGATTAAATCCGCATTTTCGCGCTTTGGATTCGCATGTTGAATCACCGTTGCCAAGCTCGCCTTATTATGGCTATATATAGAAGACAAACGCGACAGCACACCGACTTCATCCTGGACAGAAATCCGGTGGAAATAGCTTGCAAATTTCTGATCGTCCGACTTCACTTTGCGATCATATTGGAATGAATGAATTCGTTTTCCATTCACCCCGAGCAAAAGGTTTCGACAAGCTGCTACGATATCGGACGTGACAGATGTCGCAGTTGGCAACGATCCTGCACCCGGTCCATAAAACATCGTTTCCCCGACTGCATCTCCGTAAACGTAGACTGCGTTGAACTCGTTGTTAACAGAAGCAAGAGGATGTTCGTTATTTACGAAAACAGGTTCTACTGCCACTTCAATACCGTTCTCATCCTTCTTTGCAGATCCTGCCATCTTAATGGTATACCCAAATTGCTCTGCAAGTTCCAGATCTCCATCTTCAATGACACTCATACCGCGCACGAAAACATCATCCAGTTGTACTTCAGACGAAAACGAAAGCGATGCAAGGATGGCCATTTTACGGGCTGCGTCAATGCCGTCTACATCAGCTGAAGGATCCGCCTCTGCATAGCCAAGTGCTGTTGCTTCAGCGAGTGCATCCTCATACGTCTTCTTTTCTTCCTTCATCTTCGTGAGGATGAAGTTCGTTGTCCCGTTAACAATACCAAGTAACGAGGTAATTCGATCAGACGCAAGTCCCTCTTCAAGAGTACGAATCAGTGGAATTCCGCCACCTACACTCGCTTCATAGAACAGATCGCAACTGTTTTTATCGGCTAACGCCAGCAACTCTTTTCCATAAACAGCCATGACGTCCTTGTTGGCCGTAACAACTCCTTTTCCCGCATTTAACGAGCGCTCTATCGCCGTTTTTGCGTCATCCGTTCCACCAAATACTTCTACGATGAAATCGATTGAGTCGTCATTCAGCAAGTCGTCCAGTTGGTCTGTGAATGCCTCTTTCGGCAACTCCGTATTACGTTCTTTGTTTTTATTTTTTATCAACACACGCTTAATGCGTACAGGCACGCCTAATTTGTGCTGCAAGTCATCACGGTGATTGTGTAAAATCTTTGCAACGCCACTTCCAACAATCCCGAAACCTAGTAAGCCAATTCCGATTTCTTTTCTCATTTGACGATTCCCCTCGCTATATGTACACTATGTAACAACATTTGTACTTTCCATAGAGACAGTATAAAGATAAAGTCTTCACAGGACAACCCTATCGTGGTATTGTTATTCAATATATCACACAAGTCATAATTAATTAAAGATTGGATCTGGTGAAATGAAAGTTTGTAAATTTGGCGGAACGTCTGTTGCATCGGCACAACAAATCAAAAAAGTAGCAAACATTATCCTTTCCGATTCATCCCGAAAAATTATTGTTGTTTCCGCTCCCGGTAAACGACACAGTGAAGACACCAAAGTGACGGATTTGCTCATTCTCCTAGCTGAAAAAGCACTGATAGGGCAAGACGCAGAGTCTGAACTCCGCCAAGTCCTTGCACGCTATGAAGAGATTTCAAAAGAGCTAGGTCTCAATGGCACAATGAACTCTGTAATCGAAAAAGACTTACGTGAACGACTTTCTCTAGACAAAGAAGATCCAATTCTTTTTATGGATAGCCTAAAAGCGTCCGGTGAAGACAACAACGCGAAACTCATTGCTGCGTACTTACAGTCGATTGGCATGGAAGCGACGTATGTCTGTCCGAAAGAAGGCGGCCTGTTAGTCAATGAACGTCCTCAACGGGTGCAGGCGCTTCCTGAAGGTGAGGAACTCCTTGCTGAATTACGAAATAGACCTGGCATTGTCGTGTTCCCAGGATTTTTTGGTTATACAAAAGACGGAACACTCCGTACATTCAATCGTGGCGGTTCAGATATCACGGGTTCCCTGCTCGCTGCAGCAACTGGTGCTGAACTGTATGAGAACTTCACGGATGTCGATTCGGTGTTTTCTGCCAATCCGAATGTCGTCGACCAGCCGTGCGCAATCCATACGATGACATATCGTGAAATGCGTGAGCTTTCTTACGCAGGTTTCACAGTATTCCACGACGAGGCATTGCGTCCTGCGTTTTTGCACTCCATTCCGGTGTGCATTAAAAACACAAATAATCCAAGTGCTCGTGGAACAATGATTGTGAAAGAGCGGGAATGCGGAACACAACCGGTTGTCGGTATTGCTGCAGATGACGGGTTCTCAACACTATTCGTCGATAAATACTTAATGAACGTGGAAATCGGCTTCGGTCGACGCTTGCTTCAAATTTTGGAGGAAGAAGAAATTCCATTTGAGCACACGCCTTCAGGAATCGATAACATGTCCGTCATTATTCGCGATACGTTTTTAACTGAAGAAAAAGAAGCGCGCATTTTACACCGTGTGAAAGAAGAACTTGAAGCCGACGATGCGTATTTCCGTCGTGATTACTCGATGGTTGTTCTTGTTGGGGAACGTATGCGGGATACAACTGGTTTAACAGCCCGTGCCGCAACAGCGATTGCGAAAACTGGTGCAAGCATTCAAATGATTAACCAAGGATCGACCGAGGTCAGCCTCGTGTTCGGGGTCCATAAAAAAGATGAAACGGATGTGCTCCGTTCGTTGTATGAAGAGTTTTTCCAAACGGCTGCTGCACATGTGTGAGTGATATAAAAAGAGCGAATTCGAATTAGTAATTAATTCGAATTCGCTTTTTTTTGCATTGTCGATCAGTATGCGTTGTTTGTCAGACATAGATTTATAAGAAAGTTACATCCTTATAAAAACTTTGATCATTTCATCTTATAACTGTTTCACTATGTCGCCCGTTAGTTGGTTTGGTTTTTATGAATAATTGATTGGTTCTCTCTTACTGTAAATTTCATAAGCAATATATCCAAATAATAATCCTATTCCAGCTCCTAAACTAATCATAGTTACCAGAGAGAGTGAGAAAAACATGCTGAAAACCACACTGATAGCACAACCAAAAAGCATTCCCAACGGTATTAAGCTATCTAACAAAGCTTGAGCACCCTTTGTTTTTTTCTGGCCAAGGTTACCCTGTTTGTATTTATGTTTAAGCCTTAAAACTACAAACACTCCAATCCCCCCTACTATTATAAGAGGTAGTACACTACGCGTAATTTCTATGACTAACCCCATATTGGAACCTCCTTTCGCTCTTTTAAAATTCATATTCAACATAATTCGTTTTGCAATCGTGTCCAACATTTAAATTGAGTGCTGGCCCTTGTTACGTAAATGACCCTGATTACTGTACACTACTCACAAAAATCGCATCCCTTAAACTATTTTTGAATCAATTATACAATTTGTGCTATGGCAAATACATCCACACTTGAACCAGCTACAATAATCATATAGACAACATTGTCACTGGAAATATTTCCTGTATAAAAGGCAAGGATTCCAACAGTTAAGAAAAACATTCACATCAAATCCCCCACGTCATCTCACCCAAAATGAAATTTCAAAATCCCCTGAATAAACTCTTCTTCCAAACGGCCCATCTTCTTCACAAGAATAAATGTCGACACACTCGGCAATACGAACAAATCGAAATGTGGCCGCATCAGTCTGCCTTCCGTCAACTCTCGCCGAACTATAGAAAGAGGTAGAAACGAGTTCCCCAGACCTTCCTGAATGAACCGTTTTACTATATGTGCTTGAGTTACTCTCATCGTACGGATGCCAGGCACATGCTTTTTTAAAACGAAAAGCAGTTCATCCCAAAATACGGGGTGGTGGTGTGTTAGCAAGTAGTTGTTTTTCAATACTTCACGCACATCGATTGGAGGACCGCTTTCTTCATCATAACTGTCAACGGGCATGACGAATACTATGGGATCATCGTAAATTCGAATTGATTTCATATTTCTGAGTGTGGCTTCCAGTGCGGAAATCCCTAGGTGCACTTCACCGTCGTCGACGAGTTTTTCAATCTGTTCGGATTCCTCCACTCGTATAGACAGCTTCACATCTGGATGACTTTCTATGAATGTCCGTAAATAATACGGTAAAATCGTCTCGGCGATGAGTGGAGATATGGCGATTGTCCAGTTTTGCAGATACCCTTGCGTAAATTCATGCATTAGATGAACTGTTTCATCTAATGATTCTATAAGTTTCAAGGCCTCGCAATAAAACAGTCTGCCCGCATCTGTCAATGACACCCGATTATTTATCCGATCAAAAAGCTTTATGCCCAAATGCTCTTCCAAAAGCCGGATGTGGACAGTCACGCTTGGTTGAGACACTGACAATTTTTCAGAAGCCCTTCTGAAATTTAATGTTTCTGCAGCAACGATGAATGTTCGAAGCCAATGGTAATCCAGTGTAAACACCACCCTTAATTAATATTAGTAATCAATATGATAATAAATATTCAATTTATTTAATCATACATAAAAACTATACTAATAAAAAGGAGGAATGGTTATGTTTAAAAAAGGACTAAAAGATATAGTAGCGGTTCATACACATATTGCAGATGTCGATGGAGATAACGGGCAATTGTATTATAGGGGAAAAGAAATAGGTAAATTGGTCCCCGAGCACTCATTCGAGGAAATGACATATTTTCTCTTATTCGGCCAGTTTCCAAATAAAACAGAGCTGATTTCATTTCAACAAAAAATGGTTGAAGGCAGGAAACTGCCAAATTATATAAAGGAAATCATAGATGCACTTCCACATGGAATCTCTTTAATGGATGCAATGAGAACAGTGATTTCCGCCTATTGTGATTTGGCTTTCAAAAATCAACCAATTGAGGAACAAGCGGTCCATCTAATTGCGGCATTACCTGTAATAACCGCCTGTCACTATCGTAACTGCAACGAGCTACCAATCATCGAACCCAATTTGGAGCTATCCCACACTGCCAACTATTTATGGATGTTGACGGGCACCATTCCAAGTGCAGTACACATCGAAGCGCTTGAAACTTATCTTACACTCACGATGGAACACGGTATGAACGCATCCACATTCGCCGGTCGAGTCACTATCTCAACTGAATCAGATCTCACGGCAGCAGTCACATCTGCACTTGGCGCTATGAAAGGCCCCCTTCACGGAGGAGCGCCTGCGGGAGTAATTGACTTGCTCAATGAAATCGGCAGCAAATCGAATATAAGCAAAGTCATCGAACAGAAACTCGGAAACGGCGAACGAATTATGGGATTCGGGCATCGTATCTACAAAATAGAAGACCCTCGCTCCATCCTTTTAAGAGATAAATGCAGAAGCATGGAAGGCGAAGATATATGGCTAGATCTTGCGACAGCTGCAGAAAAAGAAATAATCGCATTGCTCGAAACCCATAAACCAGGCCGTAAACTATATACAAACGTCGAATATTACGCCGCGGCCATCATGCGTTCCATCGACATGCCGCGCGAACTCTTCACCCCTACATTCAGTGTTGCTAGAATCGTAGGATGGTCTGCACATGCTATCGAACAGCAAAACGATAACACAGTTTTTCGTCCCGAATCGGTCTATGTAGGCACCAAATCCTAAACTTCCTGGCACTAACTGTTTCAAAAACGACAGTCAGTGCCAATTAAGGTCAGGGCTTTTTTCTATACTATTCAAGAAATATTTTAGGAAATGTCCTTGCAGCGATTACCTTTGAGTATGACACCTTGATAGACTAGGGTGATTTCTTTTAATTGTTTTATCTTTTATCCCGTTAATATAGTTTTGGAATAAATTTTAATCAAAAACAACAAGCAAACTTACATTTTTTGAAAAATCAAAAGACCCCGTTTTGAAAGAAAGATTGTTCAATACGGGGTCATTCTTGGTGAAATAGTGTGCGACTTTTATAATAAATTTTAAGCATTTTTTACTATTGAGCTCCAACAAACGCCCCCGTTAGTTCAATATGAATTCACTCTATCCCCCTGGGTTTTGGACTGGATAATGTAACCACCATCAGCTTTATATTGTCCGACCATAAAATCTCTTGTATTAATTAAATCTTGGAAAACAGTTGGGATTGTGCAATTCCAGTTCAAACTTTCTACTTTAAGGGGGAAATTATCTTCCTTTGGATTTGGCGTATGAATAAAAACTGCATCACCACCAGCGTCTTCATCGTCAATATGAACCCAAGATTGGTATGGTTTTTTTAAAGTTTCAAGCTTTTTTAATATATTTTTATATAAATCTATATGTGCCTGAATGTGCTTTCTTCGTATCCTCAAACTATGATTTCCATATCCAGAAAAATCGAGATGGTTATGCCATAAGTCAAACCACGCATCATTACCACATTGTAAATTACAGGTTTCTAATGATACTTCTCTCGATAAATTACGAAAGTATCGTCTTTTTCCACGGAACTTTTTCAAACAACCCCTCCTAGCATCTAATGTTATTCGTAGTTACATATATTCTCCATTCCTGATTGAACTAACCGTGCCCGTTTGAAGGGGAACCCTAAATTCATTCTTTGTAGTTTCTTTTTAAAAGTCCCATAAAAATGATGTCATGCCACTTTCCATCTCGATAAAGCTGTTCTTCCAATTTTCCTTCTTTAACAAATCCAAGCTTTTGATACAATTTTATTGCCCGCTCATTGAAAGAAAACACGCGCAGATATACCTTATGTAAATTTAACTCTTTGAAAGCGAAATCTAATAATAGCTTAAATGCCTCCCATCCTAATCCTTTACTCCAGTAATCCTTATCACCTATATCTATAATACATTCTGCGTTCCGATTCACGTAGTCAATGTTGATTAGTGATGTAACTCCGATTGGCTTACTGGTACTAATTTCTTCAATCACATACCCCTTTGAATTATGAGATTCGATCACACTATTGACGAATCTTTCAGTATCAGCATAAGTGAAAACATCTAAAGATGGATTTGTATACTGCATAACCTCAATATCATTTCTCCACTTATGGTAAATCGAAATATCCTCATTGGACATTTTTCTTAATCGAATTCTTTCTCCAGTAAAAAGCATTAAAACAACTCCTTTATTACACTATTTGGCCCTATTCTGACACAGCCCTTATGCATGAAGCGCCCCCTATTGCGGTAAACATAATTAAGCAACCGATTTACTTAGTCGATTAATGTAAAATACGAGTATAACAATACCTAAAATAATCAAAATAGAAATCACTTGTCCTGCAATTAATCCTACTATTCCAATACCTAACGGCAAAATAAGAATAAGTACCCCACTAGTCATAAGGAAAAAACCTACTGCATTAGCTAACTTATTTTTATCTCCCCGAAAAGTGTTCTCATTGAAAGCTGCAATGAGAGTGAATTCTTGTTTTTTCCATATCAAGTAACTAAAAAGGAAAAGCAGGGCACTAGTAAAAAGACAAGCTATTACTGGACCTATATTCATACACGGAACACCTAACTTGCCTTCATATTTGGCTATAGTTGCTGGCTAACATAAAAGACTAGATTTCAATTTAATGATACTGCTAATCAATGAATTGGCACGTTTCTGACATAAAAATTTGCCAATAACGCCACCGTTTACAGAAATCTAGATCTTAATTTATTCACCTTTTGGATAAATGGAAAAACATCTATCTAAGTAGATTTATTCATAATTACTTCCAAATTTCATCCAATTTATTCGAATAGAAACTAATAGCCTTTTTATAACTTAGAATATCATCATCAACCGTTGTATCTGCTAAGCATTTAAGTAACAACTCCATAGCTCTACTATGCTCATTTAAGTTATATAAGGTCATTGAATAGAAGGTTTGAAGGGCCTTATTATTTGGAAATGATTCCATCCCTATTTCAAATACCCTTTTGGATTTTTTATATTCTCCCAATGTCCTATATGTACTGCCTAACCCCAAAAATGCCCCTTCTAGTTCCTCTGAAGACAATCCAAATTTAATTGCATTTTCATAAAAAGGCACTGCTTTAGATTCTTCTCCTAATAAATCAAAACTCCAAGCACAATGGTAGTTAACTGATGCATTCTCAGGAAATTCTTGTACCAGTTCCATAAATAGTTCATTAGATTCTTGATAATTTTCGCTCTTCCGTAGTCCAATAGCTTCATCAAATTTCTTTTTCATTACTTTCACATCCAATACATTATCTACTTGTTTATATGGTCCTTATGTAGATCGGAGGCAATCCCTATGCTGAAATCGCCTCCGATTAAGGAATTAAACTTGAGCGTTATGTCTTTTAAGTCTTCTATAAAAAAATATATACAACAAAGAAACTACTATGACGATAGTTTCTAATATGTTCACCGCCGTTGTGGAATAGGAACTAATCATAATAATCGCAACAAACAATAGTACCAAGATAACATGGATAGCCCTAAATAACTTTTACATTCCCTCGCCCACCTCTTGTATGCAGAACAAACTGGCCAGTTTAATGCACACCCCTTGTTCCTTTATTGCCCCGTTTTTTTAGAACCGTTACTGAAATAAAACTATCCGTTTGTTAAAAACATTAAATTAAATCTTTTTGTTTTGCACTATTTCCCCTTAGCCTATAATTGTGGAAATGCTACTAACCCTTCTCCACTCTATAATAACCTCTGCAAAATATTGAGTTCTTAGGCTTAATGGCAATTAATAATGAATTTATGATGTCAGAGGAAGAAATTATTAAGTTTATCCAACATATAAACCATAAAATTGATTTAGTATTTCCTGATACAAAGAATGAGGCAATGACAGGCATTACGGATAATGTGATGAAGGGCAGGCTCATAAAGAACCAAAATCTCATTTTAGATAAAACTGCATTTGTATGTAACCAAAAAAAAGTACCGCTAAATGTTAAGCTAATATCGCCTTTCTTATTTATCACAAGAATGTGAAGGATTTCGTGAATGATGAAGACAAAGATACCTATTACGATGAGAGAAAATGTATTGATACGACTAACCCATGCATCAAAAAATAGAGACATCAAAAAAATAATTATCTGGAGTAAATAAACAAATTTCATATAGTTCTTTCGAAACCAATTACTTTTTATGAAAGGAGTCCATTCTACAATATCCATACTTATTTGCGGTAAGTGACGAAACCAAATTATCATAAGTATCCACTCCCTCTTTTTGTTTGTTCCAACTCCACTTCCTTACTTTTTTTCATTCCGATTTGAAATACTCTACAAAATGATCCAATTTTTTAAATTTAGTTATTTAACAATACGATTTAATTGTATCAAACTTCCAGATGAAATATCTCCATATATTCTAAATAATCATTCTTATTTAGATCATCAAAGCTCGTTTCACAGCCACACCAGACATTTGTGTGCTTTCTCGATAATACACAATTCACTCACCATTAGTGATTACTCGGTAATCCCATGCTCAATCCATACAAAAAGAGCTGCTTAAAGGGACCCAAACCCTCTAAGCAGCTCTTATATAACATCATCCCTCCAACGATCGCAACACTGCGCGCACCGGGCTACCATCCGAACCTACCAGCGCAAGTGGAAGTGCAATCAGCTCATACACTCCTGGCGTTACGTTCGACAATACGGTGTTTTCCAAAATGTTAACGCCGTTATCGTAAAGCGAGTGATGCGCATCCATCGTTTTGCTGTCGACTGAATCGACGGATGGGACGTCGACACCAATTAACCTAATTCCCCGCTCCTTCAAAAACGGACCGATGTCTGCCTTCAACACGGGATAGTCTTCCGGGAACGTATTCGGATCAGGATGACCTCCTGTTTTAAGAAGGAGTCGCTCCACATCTTTAAAGTCAAAACTCTCGAGCTCTGCACGACCAATTTCAGCATGTCCTGTGACATCGACAACCATAGCTGGCCCGATATACAAAGACAAATCCAGTTCATGCACACACTTGCCGTCATTATCATAGTGGAACGGAGAGTCAATGTGTGTTCCTGTATGGACACTCATTGACACTTGGCCGATATTGACAGAGCCCGTTTGTTCTTTCGTAAACGTGAGTTCATAATTGAACGGCCTATCCCCTGGCCATTCCGCAATCGAATTGCTGAGGGGCTGGGTGATGTCGATCCACTGTGTTAACTTCGTCATGCCCATCATCCTTTCTAGTTACACGTATTAAAGATTATTTATAAATACAGCAACAATCGTCAGTGGTACGACGACAGTCATCAAGACGAGCCATACCCGGAACAATCCCGGAGAATCCTTTGTACTCAAATTGAATTCTTGTTTCACAAGTTCACGATCCATTCTGTGGATGATGAAAATTGCAATCAGTAAATTTCCGATAGGCAGAAGTATGTTACTAACGAGGTAGTCCGTGCTATCGAAAATACTCTTGCCATTAATCATAAATGACTCCAGCAAACTGGATGACATGGCAGATGGAATCGCCGCCACGAACACGATGAGTCCCGTAAGCCAAGCTACTGTCTTCCGTGTACGTTTGCCATTTGCCGTAAGTGCAGCAACAATGATTTCGTACAAACTGAACGACGACGTCAATGTCGCAAATAAGAATAGTAGCAAGAACAACGCTAAAAATAGTTCCCCGAATGGCATTTGCCCAAACACTTCTGGCAACACCATGAACAGCAATCCAGGTCCTTCGTCAGGCGCTAACCCGAATGCAAAGACAACTGGGAAAATCGCAAGTCCTGCAAGCAACGAAACAAAGATGTTCATGCCCACGACCGATCCTGCGGATGACCGTAAGCTGACGTCTTTTTTCAAATACGAACTGTACGTCACCATACACGAAAACCCGACCGCTAACGAGAAGAACGACTGTCCAAGTGCATAGAGAATCGACTCACCTGTTATCTTCGAGAAGTCCGGAGCTAAGAAAAACTTTACGCCCTCCATAGCACCATCTAATGTCAGTGAACGCACTACTAATATTATGAAAAAGATGAATAGCAGTGGCATCATATATTTATTGGCACGCTCAATGCCATTTTGAATTCCAGACGCAATAACGATGACGTTAATGACCGTAAATAGCAGTAATCCAAGCAATGTAATCCAAATAGAACCGGTAACCGAACCAAATAGTTCGCCATAGTTCGTTCCATCCCCAATTACCTGACCCGGGATTGCTAGCCCGCTATAGACGAGCACCCATCCGCCAACTACGCTGTAAAAGGAAAGCAACAAGAAGCAGCCTAAGACTCCCAGTCGGCCAATCCACACCCATAGACTATCAGGTGCTAACTTTTTATACGCACTGATCGCTTCCTTGCCTGTGCCACGTCCGATGATGAATTCAGAAAGCAGCATCGGCAAACCAATGACCAGGGTGAAGACGATGAACAACAGGAAGAATGCACCGCCTCCACTCATCCCCGTCACATAAGGGAATTTCCAGATGGCCCCGAGTCCAATCGCAGCCCCCGCAGATGATAATATAAATCCTAACTTAGAGGACCATTGTTCAGTTCGTCCTTTCTCCTCCATACAACTCCCCCTTTTTCATCTCTCTATCGTTCTTACAATTTCGTACGCAGGTCCCAGAGTTCAGGGAAAAACCGATGGTCGAGTACGTGGCGTAAGTAGTTCACACCAGACGAACCGCCCGTCCCTGTTTTAAATCCGATAATTCGTTCGACTGTTTTCATATGACGGAACCGCCACTGCTGTAGCCAATCCTCGACGTCCACAAGCTTCTCAGCAAGCTGATACAAGTCCCAATACTTATCGACATCACGATAGACCGCTTCCCAAGCCGCTTCAACGGTTGGATCCCCTGCATACGTGACACTGAAGTCACGGTCAAGTAATTCCGGATTAATCGCAAAACCAGCTTTTGATAATGCCCGAATTGCTACATCATAAATACTCGGTTGGTTCAAAGCCTCTTTTAACATTGCATGCACTTCCGCATCCTTCTCGTAAATCTTTAAAATATGAGAAGACTTATAGCCAAGCGCAAATTCAATCAGACGATACTGATAGGACTGGAATCCAGATGCTTTGCCGAGTGAATCGCGGAATTCCAAGTATTCAGCTGGCGTCATTGTCGAGAGTACATCCCATGCTTGAATAATCTGCGATTGAATTTTCGTCACGCGTGCTAGTTTTTTGAATGCGGACTGCATTTCACCCTTATCGATTGCATCAATTGCCGCCGTCAGTTCGTGCAACGTCAGCTTCATCCACAGTTCGCTCACTTGGTGGATGATAATGAACAACATTTCGTCGTGATGCCCAGACAGTCTCTCTTGACTCGATAAAATCTGATCGAGATGCAAGTATTCCCCGTACGTCATGTCCTTTTTAAAATCAGTATGAATGTTTTCTTTGTCCAAATTCAAATCTGAAATCCCTTTATTCATCACAAATCCCCCAGTTCCCGTTTACGCGACGACTTCTCGCTTATTTTCAAATTGCTTGTATTGCTCTTCGTCCATGATACGCTTTAAAATGTTCACCGTCTCAAGCACTTCTTCAAACGTGTTATAGAGTGCAACTGGTGCCAGACGTATTCCATTCGGTGTGCGGAAATCGGGAATAACTCCATTTGCTTTCAAGGCTTTACAAATTCGTGCTGCTTCTTGATGAACGATAAATACATGACCACCACGTTCCGCATCGACTTTCGGACTTGTTACCGTAAATCCATACTCTTCAAGTTCCGTTTCGATTAACTCCTGTAAGTAGCCTGTCAATGCAAGTGATCGTTTACGAATTGCGTCCATTCCTACTTCGTTCATGAGTTCTAGTGAGCCGATCAACGGTGCAGAACTGAGTAAGTTAGGCGTGCCCATCTGAAGTGCTCCAGCACCCTCTGCAGGCGTAAACGTATGCTCCATATCGAACTGCCGGTCTTTTGCAGAACCGAACCATCCTGCGAGTCCAGGTTGCACACCAAAATGCATTTTGTTAACGTAGATCCCGCCCGTTGCACCCGGTCCTCCATTTAAGTGCTTGTAATTGCACCAAAATGCGAAGTCGACATTCCAATCATCCAGTGCATGTGGAATTGCTCCTATCGAATGACACAAGTCGAAGCCAACTAAAATCCCTCGTGCATGAGCCGCTTCTGTTACCTTCTCCATGTCAAGTACTTGTCCGCTACGATAGAGAGCGCCGGACAAAATCACAACAGCAACGTCATCATTCATCGCCTCGATAATGTCTTCCATCTGCAGTGTTTGTCCATCACGGCTTGTCACTTGAATTAGGTGCTCCGCAGGATCTAGTCCATGTAGCTCTAGCTGACTTTTAATCGCGTAAATATCCGTCGGGAAGTTCAATTCATCGGCTAAAATTTTTGTTCGACCGGTTGAGGGTTTGAAAAATGTTGCGAGGAGCTGATGGAGATTCGAGGTAGTCGAACCTGTTACAATAACTTCTTCAGCTTCCGCACCGATTAGCGGAGCAAGAGACGCACCTAATTCTTCGGACAAGTTAAACCAAGGACGCTCCCCTTGCATCCATCCGTCAATACCATGTGTCTTCCATGAATCCATAATAGCGAGTAATGAGGTTTCTGCACGTTTTGATAATAATCCAAGAGAGTTGCCGTCAAAGTAAATGATGCCTTCTTGAACGTAAAACTCTTCACGACGGCTTGCTGCAGCATAGCGTGTCTCGAGTTCATTTGCATAGGCAATCGTCGATTTTTCGTTCACAGTCATAGGGAATCGCTCCTTCACAATGGAATTTTCTATAGGGTTCACTATACGTGAAGCATTTTCAACGCGTCAATAACGCTTGTTCACGGATAGGAATACTCTATTCCTCCATTCGATAAAAAATGCAAAAAACCTTTCCAGACAGGTTTTCGCTGCCGGAAAAGGTCTTTTGCTTTGTTACCTACGAAGCGGTTCTGTTTGGGACAGGATGCCGCCAATTTTCTCAACGATCAGTTCCACTTCATGAGCGTTTGTAATTAGGTCATAGTCATTGATATCTAGGCGAAGCACCGGGCAAGCAGTGAACGAGTCGATCCACTTCTCATACCGTGCATGCATTTCTTCCCAATACGTAATCGGTGTCTCTTGCTCCATCTCACGGCCTCGTTCATGAATGCGGTCAATAATGCTGTCCAGCGGGCCTTCCAAGTAGATAAGCAAATTGGGATGTGGGAAATAAGGAGTCATGACCATCGCGTCGAACAAGTTTGTATACGTCTTGTAATCGACAGGATCCATCGTACCTTCTTCCATATGCATACGTGCAAAGATGCCAGTATCTTCATAGATAGAACGATCTTGAATGAACCCACCGCCATATTCGAAGATGCGCTTCTGTTCTTTGAAACGTTCTGCTAGGAAGTAAATTTGTAAATGGAAACTCCATTTCTTGAAGTCTTCATAGAATTTGTCCAAGTATGGGTTTTGGTCTACATTTTCAAAGGATGTTTGGAAACCGAGTGCTTCTGCAAGTGCTGTCGTCATCGTCGACTTTCCGACACCT
Source organism: Sporosarcina sp. D27 (assembly GCF_000586555.1). Classification (GTDB taxonomy): domain Bacteria; phylum Bacillota; class Bacilli; order Bacillales_A; family Planococcaceae; genus Sporosarcina. The sequence continues at coordinate 10,080 of NZ_AZUC01000016.1, read as the reverse complement.
ACTGTTCCTGCGATCGTAATAACTGCGTTTTCTGGAATCCCGTATTTTTCACGTAAGTTCACTTAAACGACCTCTTTCTGGATGACAGCATTAACTGCGTCAAGAATGTATTGGCGGTCCCTGGAGTTCGCAACGAAGTCGAGTTCGTCTCCATTGAAACGCAAGACTGGAATTTCAGGATGCATGAGCTCGAATCGATTAATGAATGTATCATAATCTTCGGAGAGCCGACGCATATAGTTTGGATCCATTCCCCGCTCATAATCACGACCTCGCATAGCAATTCGTTTCATAAGTGTCTCGAGGCTAGCATGCAAGTAAACAATGACGTTTGGAACAGGCATACCTGCAGTCAAGATGTTATAAATTTGCTCATATTTTGCATAGTCGCTTTCAGAAAGACTGCGTTGTGCAAAGATGAGATTCTTAAATATATGGTAGTCTGCGACGACAGGCTTGTCTTCGGCTAGATACTGTTTTTGAATATCGCCAAGTTGTTTATATCGATTGCAGAGGAAGAACATTTCGGTTTGAAAGCTCCACTCTTCGATGTCGTCGTAAAATTTATTGAGAAACGGATTTTCATCCACAATTTCCATGAGCAGGTGGAACCGGCTAGTGTCCGAAATCGCTTTAGACAACGTGGATTTTCCAACCCCGATCGGTCCTTCTACTGCAATGAATGGAATGGTCATGACCAACGCTCCTGTCTTTCACTTAGTGTCGTCCCTTTAGTTTATCATAGGAGTCACTCAATTGGTTGTGACATTTTTTCCACGTGGAACAATTGTAAAACTTGCATATAGATAATTAAAAATGAACATAAAAAGGCTGTCTACTTTGTGAAACACTAGAAGTAGACAGCAACCGGGAATTATATAGTAGACAGTGTTGATTTACACTTCAGTCGGACGCTTTCCGCGGGCTCGATTTCAGTCTCCTCGTCGCTTCGCTTCTGCGGGGTCTTCAACCTTCGCTATTTCCGCAGGAGTCGCCGCCTTTCGTTTCAATCAACAGTATCTTGCTTAATACAAATTTACTATCAAGCTCAAGAACAGATAAGTTCAGCTAAGTTCTATTCTGCTTCAATTACACTATTGGATTTGCCCATTGAAAAGAAGTGGTCATTTGAGATTTCATCCAGAAATGCTTGCATTTTAATCATGACTCCATCGGGTGATGCGATATCTGCATTGAAAACATAGCTAGGCAAAACCACGTCGAACGTCTTGGTTTGATTGGCATCAATAGTTACGTGTTGGGCCACACTTGCTTGAAATGGATTTTCCCTAGCTTCATTTTTCAAACGAATGTCGTAGCTCAAATAAAGATTCATATCGAGAATTGGCAGGTTTGACTGGTTTTTCACTTGAATCGTGAACTTTGTTTCGTCAGTATTTATAGGGACTTGGGTAAGTAGTTCAACATTGATTTTTTCTAAATCTTCCATGGAAATACTTGTAGCAGTTAGTGGCTCATCTAAGGATAATGATGAATTTTTTGATGAATTGTATAAGATTCCAGCAGACATGAGTAAAAATAATGAGAAAGCCGCAGCAGCAACTACCCAGTACGTAATAGGGGGTTTCTTCTGACGATCAGAAGCATGTAAAGCAACCTGATGAAGTCGAATCTTTTCTCCATCTGAAAGTTTCACATGTTTGTCTGTATAACTTTTCATCTCATTTGCCAACTTCTGTTCGAACTTATCCATTTCAATTGCCTCCTTCTAACTTCTCTTTTAACTTCTTTTTCGCACGCAGTAATCTAGACTTTACGGTGTTACTACTAATTGATAAGATTCTTCCTATTTCCTCCATCGTTAACTCTTGGTAATAATATAGAATTAGAACTTCTTTATACTTTGATGATAGGTGGGACAAATGGGACATCGTTTCTTCCGTCTTCTCTTTAGTTAATAAAGAGTCTTCTGCGGAGTGAAAATCCCCCTGTGGGTCAATGGATGCTTTATATAAAAAGTTTCGAACTGACCAACGTTTATTATGATCTTTGCATTTATTGATAGTAATACGAATTAGCCACGTTCTGTAGCTGGATTCTTCCCTGAACTTATGTAGGTTTTGATAACATGCGATGAAGACCTCTTGTAAGATGTCTTCACTTTCCATTACATCATTCACATAGAGAAAAGCGATTTTTTTAACGTCTAATGCATAATCACGAATCAAGGATTCCATCAGTTCATTATCAGTTTGTCTAATCTCCTTATATAAATCCCCGTTATTCATCTCTTTCAACTCCTTCCAACTATTAGACGATTGTCAAAACTGATTTGACTCCTAAAATAGATAAATAAAATCGTCCTTAGACTTCTCTACTTTTAATAAATGTGTAGTCCATTAATTTATTTCTCATGATACACTGAGGATAAGGAGCGATGAGTATGAATGTGAACGAGCAAGATCAGTACTTTATGGAATTGGCGATAGCGGAAGCGAGGAAAGCAGAAGCGCTCGGTGAGGTACCTATAGGGGCTGTTATTGTCCATCACGGTGAAGTGATTGCGCGTGCCCATAATTTACGGGAGACGACGCAAAATGCGGTTACTCATGCAGAGCTATCCGCTATTCAAGATGCGTGTGAGGTCATTGGTAGTTGGCGACTTGAGGAGACCGCTCTTTACGTGACGCTTGAGCCTTGTCCGATGTGTGCGGGAGCTATTCTTCAATCTAGAATCCCAACAGTCGTCTACGGAGCCCGTGACGCGAAAGCAGGGTGTGTTGACTCTTTGTATCGACTATTGAACGACGAACGGTTTAATCACGAATGTGAGGTCCGTGAAGACGTCCTGGGGGAACAATGTGGTGCTCTACTCACGAACTTCTTCAGGGCGTTGCGTGAAAAGAAGAAACGAGCAAAAAAAGAAGCGATGCCGGAAGCAGATTGACTTCCGACGTCGCTTTTTACGTTCACTCTTATTCACCAGCTGTAATGTATTCTTTTCCACCCATATATGGACGCAGAACTTTCGGGATCAATACCGAACCATCTTCTTGCTGATTGTTTTCAAGCAATGCTGCAACTGTACGACCAATCGCAAGACCACTGCCGTTTAGTGTGTGCACATACTCTGGCTTCCCCTTTGCTTCACGACGGAAGCGTATGTTAGCTCGGCGCGCTTGGAAATCTTCAAAGTTTGAGCATGAAGAAATTTCACGGTACGCGTTTTGTGCTGGGATCCATACTTCCAAGTCATACTTTTTCGCAGCTGTGAATCCAAGATCAGCTGTACACATTTTCAACTTACGGTATGGAAGCTCAAGTAATTGCAATACTTTTTCTGCATGTCCTGTCAGTTTTTCCAACTCGTCATACGAATTCTCAGGCTTCACAAAACGGACGAGCTCCACTTTGTTGAACTGATGCTGGCGGATCAATCCGCGTGTATCACGGCCCGCAGAACCCGCTTCAGAACGGAAGTTTGTGCTGTACGCTGCAAAGCCTTTCGGTAGCATTTCAGCATTCAGGATTTCATCCCGATAAAAGTTCGTCACTGGTACTTCAGAAGTTGGAATCATGAAGTAATCTTCTTTTTCAACGAGGAATGCATCCTCTTCAAACTTCGGTAATTGCCCTGTACCCGTCAAGCTTTCACGATTCACAAGGTACGGTGGTAACATTTCTTCATAACCGTTCTCATCCTGATGCAGATCCATCATGAAATTGATAAGTGCACGCTCTAAACGCGCGCCCATGCCGCGGTAAAATACGAAACGGCTTCCCGTTACTTTTGCTGCTCGTTCAAAGTCAATAATTTTCAAGTCTGTCCCGATTTCCCAATGCGGTTTTGCTTCAAATGAAAACTCTGGTGTTTCTCCCCACTTACTAACTTCCACGTTATCATCTTCGCTGTCACCAACAGGAACACTTTCGTGCGGAATGTTCGGAATGCGCATTAGGACGTAATCCAATTGTTCTTCGACTTCATTCAACTCCGTGTCGTATGCTTTAATGTCTTCTCCGACTTTACGCATTCTCAAAACAAGCTCGTCAGCGTCCTCTTTGTTACGCTTCATCTCTGCCACTTTCTGAGACACTTCGTTACGCTCCGCTTTTAGCACTTCAACTTTTGCTAATAATTCACGGCGTCTGTCATCGAGCGCTGGGAACTTGTCCAGCTCAGAGATATCCTCTCCACGCATGGCAAGCTTTTTCTTCACACCTTCAAAGTCTGTACGCAACACTTTTCTGTCTAACATTACGATTCCTCCTCAATTTGTTGTAACGATTTCCGAAATTCGAGCACAAAAAAAGCCCTCCATCCCCTATCAATAGGGACGAGAACTACCCGCGGTACCACCCAGCTTAATCAGCACAATGCTAATTCACTCCAGGAAGATAACGGCTCCGGTGCCGGCACAAACCTACTTCTGTTCAGTTTGGCTGCTCAAGGATGGATTCACAGTTGTTTTCACCGACTCGCACCACCCGTCGGCTCTCTTTAGAAAAACGTTGCTGCTACTACTTCCCTTCATCGTCTTACGTTTGAAATTACTTTAACTTTACTATACGCCGAAATGTTTGGCAAGCAAATGCTGAATTTAGAAAATAGATGTCATTTTCACTTTCATCAGCTTACGGTATACTTCACTTATAACCTTTACAAATTTTAAACGTATGAGAGATCGACAGGGTCAGAATGGAGGATATTGATGGAAGAGTGGTTACTTTTATTGGACAAATCTCATGCAATTCCTCTTTATGAACAGATTTATCGGCAGTTGAAACAGGATATTACGGATCAGCGGATTCCTGTCGGTAAAAAACTACCGTCTAAGCGGAAGCTAAGTGAATTTCTTTCAGTCAGCCAAACAACAATTGAACTTGCTTACGGTCAGCTGGTTTCGGAAGGATATATCACGGCAGTCCCTCGTAGTGGCTACTACGTTCAAGATATTGAAGAACTCGCCTATACAGAGTCTGCAGAAGTGAAGGAGGTGATCACTCCTGTAAGACCAGCAGCAATCGACTTTTCACCCGGAAAGGTGGATCCTGTATTGTTTCCTTTTTCGAAATGGAGAAAAGTAGCGAAAGACGTCATCGACGAACACGCCGCTCACTTATTGCAGCTAGGTGATCCCCATGGCGATGTAGAATTACGTAATGAGATTGCCACGTATTTGTATCATTCACGAGGAGTTATTTGTACTCCTGAACAGATCATTGTCGGGTCGGGAACCGAGCAACTCATTCCACTCATTATCCGGATTCTAGGTGAAGAAGCTGTGTATGCTGTGGAAGACCCAGGTTACCCACTGACCCATCACGTATTTGACCATCATTTGAGACCAGCCATTCCCATATCAGTGGACGACGATGGTATGGACGTAGATGCACTACAACGCTCGTTGGCTACAGTTGCATATGTTACACCTTCCCATCAGTTTCCCACAGGTACCGTGCTCTCTGCGCCACGTAGAGCCGCTTTGTTGAACTGGGCATCCTCTAATCCAGAACATATTATTATCGAAGACGATTATGATGGTGAATTCCGATATGCGGGGCGTCCTATTCCTTCACTTCAAGGAATGGATCGTGGAGAAAATGTCATCTATTTAAGTACATTCTCTAAATCACTCATGCCATCACTACGAATCGCCTACATGGTGCTCACCAAAGCACTGCTGGAGCGTTATAAAGGGGCGTTCATCCAATACGCATCCACTGTCCCGCGACTCGATCAGCACATGCTTGCACGCTTCATGGCAGAAGGACAGTTTTCAAGACATTTGAATAGGATGCGCAAAGTGTATCGCAAAAAACTTCAACTGCTCACGGAAGCCCTTACTCCTTATGAACCTGCAATCTCTTATTCAGGAGACGAAGCTGGAATGCACATCATCGTAACTGTACATAAACAGCAAACAGAACCTGTACTAGCTGACCTTGCTCTGCAAGCGGGGATACGTGTTTACAGCTTGCAAGACTACAAGTCCGGACAGGCTACAGGCTCACCATCCTTTTTGCTTGGCTTTGGTGGATTGAGCGAACACCAAATAGAGCGAGGCATTGAAAAACTCATGAACGTCTGGGGCATACAAAAAGCGGAACAGCGCTAGATAGCGTCTGTTCCGCTTTTTTTAGTTGAACAAGCCTTTTACGAAGCCTGTCCCACTATCCCAAAGACCTGAGAAGAAGTGACCGATGCCTCCCATTGCTAGAGAGAACCAGCCTGCCTTTTCAACAGCTTCTTTTGTTACCACTTCGGACTGTACATTTTTCCCGTCGATATACCCATAGTCTTCAGAGCCGTCTTTCTTCACGAGCTCCACATGCCCTACTACTGTATCTTTTTTAATTGGTGCTTGAAGTGAGCCATCTTTCAACTTTTTCTCATCGATGACTAACTTAGGTGTATACTGATCTTTTTCACTCGTTCTTACCATCATTTTAATCGGTTCTTTTACTTGGATGGCAACATCTTTCTCTTTCCCTTTCAGAACCTTCATTGTCTCATCACCTTTGAACTGGTAGCCTTCAGGAACAAACTCCACTTCAGAGAACTGTGAGAAACCATAATCGAATAGGGAACGTGTTGCGTCAAACCGTGCTTTATAGGAACCTTCGCCTTTAGCGTCTACAGCTTTCATCACAACAGCGATGACGCGCTTACCGTCACGAATTGCAGTTCCTGTAAAGCAATGACCTGCAAAGTCCGTTGTTCCTGTCTTCAAACCATCTACACCTTCATAGGCATATAAGAAACCTGGCAACATAGAATTCCAGTTAATCATATTGATCGCGTCTGAAGTACCCTCACGAAATACCTTTGTTGGAATCTTTGTAGTATCGAGAACCTGAGGATAATCATTGATTAGCGCATACGAAAGCTTCGCAACCGATTTAGCCGGCATTACGTTTTCATCATCAGGACCTGATCCTTCTGGATGCATGCCTTGTAAGTCTTTATTATTCAATCCTGTTGAATTGACAAACTTATAGTCCTTCAACCCAAGCTCTTTTGCTTTTTCGTTCATGAGCTTTACGAACTCTTTTTCTGTTCCACCGATTGTTTCAGCAATTGCAATCGTCGCCGCGTTCGCGGAATAAATTGCAAGAGCTTCATACAATTCTTTAATTGTATACGAACCATCTCGTCGTAGGGGCACGTTACTCAACTTACGATTTTGAGACACCGTGTATGTATAGTCTGTTACCTTGTACTCCTGATCCCATGTGATGGACCCTTCATCAATTGCTTCGAATAGAAGGTACTCGACCATCATTTTTGACATACTAGCAATGCCAAGTGGAGCGTCTGCATTTTCTTCATACAAAATCTTTCCGCTATCCGCGTCAATTAGAATGGCCGCATCCACATGGAGGCCAAGCGCCGATTCCGCCTGAGCGGGTGTCGCACCAAATACTGCTACGAGCAAGACTGCCGAGCATAGTACAGACAGCCATCTGTTCTTCATCTTCTTCACATTTCTACCTCCGTCATTGCGATTTACTCCCATAGTTTATCATACCTAAAGGAAAGGATGGATATAAAATAAAAAAAAGCACCTTTCCGCCCATATAAGACGAGAAGAAAGGTGCTGAAGTTCCTGACGAACTAGTTTTAAGAAATTGTATAGTTCGGTGCTTCTTTCGTAATCTGAACTTGGTGGGGATGGCTTTCTCGAAGACCTGCACCTGTCATACGGATGAATTGTGCTTCTTCACGCAATGTGTGCAAGTCTTTCGTTCCGCAATAGCCCATACCTGACCGAATTCCTCCAACTAACTGATGAACTGTATCAGCGAGGGAACCTTTATAAGGCATGCGCCCTTCGATTCCTTCAGGTACAAGCTTTTTCGCATCTTCTTGGAAGTAACGGTCTTTCGAACCGCGTTCCATTGAAGAAACAGAACCCATACCACGATACACTTTAAAACGACGGCCTTGGAAGATTTCAGTATCTCCAGGGCTCTCAGTCGTTCCAGCAAGTAAACTACCGAGCATGACCGCATGTCCACCCGCAGCCAGTGCTTTGACGATATCTCCCGAGAACTTAATACCTCCGTCGGCAATAATCGTCTTGCCTTGCTTCCGAGCTTCAGCTGCACAATCATAGACTGCTGTAATTTGCGGAACCCCTACACCTGCAACGACTCGAGTCGTACAGATAGAACCTGGACCAATTCCGACTTTCACCACATCTGCTCCCGCTTCATACAATTCATGAGCCGCTTCTGCAGTTGCAATGTTTCCTGCAATAATATCGAGTGACGGATACGTTTCCCGAATCTTTTTCACCATATCAATAACACCTTTAGAGTGACCATGTGCTGTATCGATAACAATGACATCTACTTCAGCCTCTACAAGCTTCTCAACACGAACCATTGTATCCGATGTAACACCAACAGCTGCTCCAACTAGAAGCCGACCATGATGATCTTTCGCCGCGTTCGGGAATTCAATCACCTTTTCAATATCTTTAATGGTGATTAACCCTCGCAACGTTCCGTCTTCATCGGCAATCGGAAGTTTTTCGATTTTATGCTGTTGTAAAATCTTTTCTGCATCTTCAAGCGTCGTACCAACAGGCGCTGTAACGAGTTTTTCTTTCGTCATCACATCGTCAATTGTTAACGAGTAATCTTGGATGAAGCGAAGATCACGGTTCGTAATGATTCCGACCAACTTCCGATTCTCAAGCGTATCTACAATCGGTACACCGGAAATACGATATTTCCCCATTAAATGTTCTGCATCGAATACTTGGTGTTCAGGAGTCAGGAAGAATGGATTGGTAATGACACCATTCTCAGAACGTTTTACTGTGACAACTTGCTCAGCTTGTTCTTCAATGCTCATGTTCTTATGGATAACACCGAGACCACCCTGACGCGCCATAGAAATTGCCATTTTAGATTCTGTGACCGTGTCCATTCCTGCACTGATCAACGGGACGTTCAGCTTAATTTTTTCCGTCAATTGAACAGACAATGATACGTCTTTTGGTAACACTTCAGATGCTCCTGGTATCAACAATACATCATCAAACGTTAGCCCTTCACGAGCAAACTTAGTTTCCCACATGCCTGGTGCCCCCTTATAGTTTCGGTTAAATATTAGATAATAGGTTATCAGCGGCGTTAAGGTGTGTCAAGGAAGCAACGATAAGTAAAAGTATTAGCCCTTTTCTGTCATATCAACTTTTCAATTGCATCCTTCATTTTTAGAGGTCCTGTTTGCGGAGCAAAGCGATCTACTACATTGCCTTGTCGGTCTACAAGAAACTTCGTGAAGTTCCATTTAATCCCTTCCGTAAGCATCCCTTTCTTTTGCGATGAAAGAAATTGAAATAACGGCTCTGCGCGATCACCTTTTACATTCACTTTTGCAAACATCGGGAAAGATACACCGAAGTTCATCCGACAAAACTCCTCCGCCTCATGACTACTATCAAATTCTTGATTGTTGAAGTTATCCGACGGGAAACCTAGAACGGTCAGCCCCTGGTCCTTATACATCTCATAGACCTCTTGTAACTCGTCAAACTGCTTCACAAAGCCACACTTGCTCGCCGTGTTCACTATGAGCAACGGCTTTCCTTCGAACTCAGATAGCGATTGCTCGGTTCCATCAGGTTTCTGTACAGTAAACTCATAAACGGATTCCATCTGCGCCATCTCCTCGTGGGTTAGTCCCTTAACCATAAGGGAAACCTCCCCCCAGTGCAAAAAAGAAGGCTTAAATTAAAGCATGGGACATGGAGTGGTATTGGAATGTGATTATGAACCCCGCATTGTGATCATAAACTCTGGATTCCGCTCATAAACTCCAGATTGTGATCATAAACTCTGATTTCCGCTCATAAACTCCGCTTCGTGATCATAAACTCTGATTTCCGCTCATAAACTCCAGATTGTGATCATAACCCCCAGCATCCAATCGTATCTCCACCTACGCAACTCACCATCTACAATAAGTTTCTCCCAAAAGAACATCATCCAACCAGCCTTTTAGAACTTAGATACAAATTAACCTCAACAAACAAAAAAGCGAGCCAAGGAATGAACTCCTTGACTCGCTTTAAAAATTGCCCGGCAACGTCCTACTCTCAC
>NZ_AZUC01000015.1 GCF_000586555.1 Sporosarcina sp. D27 | reverse complement strand
CCAGGGTCTTCAAGCTTCGCTTATCCCTCCGGAGTCGCCGCTCTCCGCTACAATCAACAGGATCTCTCAACTATCAAATGAGGTGATGGAAATAATGATGAAGAATCAAATCAAAGAACGGGAACAGATGGAAATGCTTGCGATCGAACAATTAGTTTTGCGAGACCATCTGGTCCTTAAAATAGAGGCAGCAATTGATTTTTCCTTCATTTATCAATAGGTTGGAGAACAATATTACCTATATGGGAGACCAGCATACAGTTGTACTTAATAAAATGTAATTTATTTAATACCCTAAACCCACTTAGGGTTGTCCATCGCGTACCATGCTTCTCCTTGGCATCGGCAAAAACGCGTTCAGCGGTCTCTTTACATTTCCTTAGACTTCCTTGATTTCATATCGTTGTCTCAAGTCTTCTACTACATCTAGTTATTCTTGCCAGCTGGACATGGAGCACTCCGATTGCATTCTTTGATTGAATGATGTAATTGTGTCAAAGAACGTTCAGTTGATTGAAGTGCAGGACGGCGACTCCTGGGGATCAGCGCAGCGCGAAGACCCCGCAGGAGCGAAGCGACGAGGAGGCTGAGGGCAAGCCCCCGGAAAGCGCCCGTCCGGAACGGAGATCAACGGCCTGTCATCCTTCATTTCCAGAATCAACGATGCCAAACGACAAAAGGGATGGAAATCAAATCGATTTCCATCCCTTTTGTTTGCAGTCTGAAGCCCCATTCCTAAAATAGGAATGGGGCTTTTCAATATTCTAAAGTGCTGGGTCCATTTGTTTTTCCATGGCGCGATGAGGAATATCCGCGTCCATGAATTCGGGAGAAGTGACACCATACCCAAGTTTCTCGTAAAAAGGAATTGCATAAGACTGAGCATTCAACAAGATTTTGTGAATGCCAGTCTTTTTTGCATGTTCCTCAAGAGCGTTCATAATTAGTACACCAAGGTGTTGGCCACGATATTCTTTTAATACACAAACACGTTCCACCTTCCCCACTTCACTGGCGATACTTCTGATGCGACCAGCAGCGATTGCTTTCTGCCCATCATAGACGACGAAATGGGATGCAGACGTGTCGTGCTCGTCAATTTCCATCGTTAGGGGAACCCCTTGTTCTTCTACAAATACTTTCTTCCGTACAGTAAATGCAGCTTCACGTTCTTGTTCAGACGCGGCGATCTTCACCTCGTACAAATCAGTTTTCCTCTTGTAGACGGAACGTTTCGTATACTGTCCACGAGCCGTCCTCTAGTTGATACAGAAGATGGATGCGATCAATGATCTCTGAGTGATCTGCACCAAGCATCTTTAATTGACCGATAATGTCATCATGCTCACCGGAAGTTAGACTTTGAGCAATTGTTATGTGAGGAACGAACGCATATTGTGGTAGTGGACCGAAAAACTCCTCATTATTGAGAGCTTTGTGCAAAGCAAGTAGCTCCTCATTTGGGGCAACTTTAAAATATATAGTATTTGTTATTGGCGCAAAAGAGCTTACTTTTGAAACGTTCAGCTCGAATGGCTTGTTTTTCATTGCTACGTTACGCAATGCTTCAGCCACTTCTCTAATTTCAGTTTCATCTGCCTCGAAAACACCTTTTACAGTCATATGAGGAGTGATTTGAGCGTAGTGAGGATCATACCGTTTGCGATATCCATTTGCTAGATCTTGCAATTTTTTTGATGGAAATGCTACAACGCCGTATTTCATGTAAAAAACCTCCTTAGGAAAGTGAATACAACTCTTCTTTTAAGTATAGCAGAATTGTTTGGAATTGTCCGATTGGTTATTGTCCGTATACCATTTGGACAGCACGACGCACATCTGGCTGCCAATATTTCCAGGTATGCTCTCCATTAAATTCTTCATAGAAGTACGGAAATCCTTTATTTCCAAATAATTTGTTGAGCTCACGATTCGGAGTCAAAAAGTCTTGTTTTCCATCGACAGTCGTAGCAACTTGGGTTTCCCCAGTTCCGATGACGTGATAAACCGATAGACATGAAGGGTTCTTAGCTGAATTTACCGCTTCAAGCACATTTTCGTCCACATAAGGAGAATGGAGTATGACTTTGCCAAAACAATTTGGATATTGCAATGCAGCCTGTAAAGAAACTGTGGCAGCAAGAGAATCACCAATCAGTCCTCGCCCTCCGCCAATTTGATAAGTCGGATAATGCTCGTCTATATAAGGGACGAGTTCGTGGACGAGGAAACGGATGTAGTCTTTTTGACGATTTCCATCTGGATGATACATTCTACGACGTTCAGCAACAGATTTGTATGGAATGCCAACAACGATAACATTTTCAATCTCTTCCTTATCTAAATATTCATCTATAACTTTTCCGATTCTTCCATACTGAAAATAGTCTTTTCCATCTGATGCAAAAAGGACCGAGTATTTATATAGTGGAGAATAATTATACGGAAGGTAAATGAGCAGCTCCATTTCTTCCTGAAGTTCTTTGCTGTAAAATTGAATATCATGAATTTTTCCATTGTTCATCATGTAACCCCCTCACAAGTCTATTCAAGGAAATTGTAACATAGGATGGTTAGAGGGTATAATGTGCACGATTGGCGGAAAGTCGGGCAGCTAGAAATTAGAAGGGGATGGTAGCTATGTTTGACGGAAAAAGCAAAGTACGATCAGAAGTAATTGCACTAGCAACAAAAGAAGCGTTGCAGCGCCGTGGGGTAGAGCTGATAGATATCGCGAAAATCGTCTATGAAATGCAAGCGCCTTATAATGAAGAGCTACAGCTTGAACAGTGTGTGGACTCTGTCGTGAATGTATTGAAAAAGCGCGAACTTCAACATGCGATACTAGTTGGCATTGAGCTGGACGAGCTTTGTGAACAAGGCAAATTATCTAAACCGTTACAAGATATCGTTGAATCGGATGAAGGTCTTTTCGGAGTAGATGAAACAATTGCTCTAGGAGCCGTATTTACATATGGTTCGATTGCAGTGACGACGTTTGGTCACTTAGATAAAAACAAAGTCGGTATTATTAATGATTTAGATACTAAAAAAGGAAATAAAGTCCATACATTTCTAGATGATTTAGTAGCAAGTGTTGCATCATGTGCGGCAGCTCGAATTGCCCATCGATCACGTGATCTGGAAGAGGCCGGATTGACGTTCGACGATGTGAAAGATGCTGCGAAGTAAGAAAATGACAAAAAATTAGAATTGAAAAGAGTGATAAATCGCTCTTTTCTTTTTTATGTATACATAATGAAAACGGTTGCAAATAATTTTGTTTTCTGAAAAAGATTGACAATTGAACCCGCTTACATGGTAGAATATACATTACTAGAGGAATAGATAAATAGGGGGTTATTGGATGAATAAGAAACTTTTAGGGCTCATCTCGATGCTACTCATTGCAGTGCTTGCACTTGCAGCGTGTGGCACATCAGATGATGCTGGGGAAAAGGAAGATGGAGCAAAAGGGGATTCAGATAGCAGTAAAGAATATAAGTTCCTTAGTGTATTAACTGGAGGAACTCAAGGTACGTACTACGCTCTTGGTGGTGCCATTGCGGAGTTCATCGAAAAAGATACAGGTGTAAAAACATCAGCTGAAGTATCTCAGGCTTCCGCAGCTAACATGACAGCACTTAAAGACGGGGATGCTGAAATCGCTTTCGTACAAACGGATATCGCGTATTATGCACAAGAAGGCGAAATGATGTTTAAGGATGATAAAGTCGATACAGTTTCTGCAATTGGCTCACTTTATCCTGAAACTGTACAACTAGTGACACTGGACAAGACGGGAATTAAAACATTTGATGATTTGAAAGGTAAGAAAGTGTCTGTTGGAGCTCCTGGCTCTGGTACGTATGCAAATGCAGAGCAACTTCTTGAAATCCACGGTTTGACAATGGAAGATATCAAGCCACAAAACCTGGACTTTGGGGAGTCTCAGGAAAGTTTACAAGCAGGTCAAATTGACGCGGCATTCATTACAGCTGGAACTCCAACTGGTGCTGTTGAAGGTTTGAACGCAGTAGCGAAAGTTTTTGTAGTACCTGTTGAAGATGACAAGGCAGATGAACTCATCAGCAAGTATAAATACTATGCTAAAGAAGTTATTCCAGCTGGAACTTATGGTTTGGCTGAAGATACACCTACTGTTTCAGTAGGAGCTATGCTTGTTATCCAAAACGAAGTTCCTGAAGATCTTGCTTATGAAATTACAAAAGCAATTTACGACAATGCACCAAAACTTCAGCACGCAAAAGGGAAACTAATCAAAGCTGAAACTGGCCTTGACGGAATTGGGATTCCAGTACACCCAGGTGCTCAAAAGTACTTTGACGAAGTAAACAAATAAGAAATGAAAGAGGGAATGGGGCGGTGAGGCGATCGATGCTTCATTCGTCCCTTCTGCATTCTTAGAACTGTATAAAGAGGTGAGCGGATGAAACGATGGGGGATTCCGCTTGGTTTGCTCATTGTAATTTTTCTAATTGTCAGTAGTCTAACGATTCCAGTAAAACGAGCATTTACGTTTACAGAAACGAGGACGGAAAATCCCCAAATGACGTATCGACTCTTATCGGATGACTTGGAATTTCAAATCCGATATGTCCATTCGATTTTTTTAACAGATGTACTAGAAACCTATCAGGTACAGGAGGACAGTTCGTTAAAATTTCTAACGATGCGTTATGAAGATGTTGGAATTGGTCTTCCGGGATTTGCAGAAGAAGGAGAAACATTGTCTGTGACGGAAGATGGCATTTATACACTTACATATGAGGATAAAGTAGTCGATTCTTTTGTACTTTATATTGGAGATGTAGATGCACAATTAGCATTTCGTTATAAAGGGAAAGAAACGAATTTAAAAGCTTACTTGGAACGTGGACATTCGTACGAATTCCGTGTGAAAAAATTAACCCTATATGAAATCATGAAAGGAGTCAACTTGAATGGCAAAGCGAAAGAAAGAACAGAAAGTGGATCCGATAACTAATCCAAATGATGAGCGTTTTGAAACACTTTCCGAAAAGGAACAGTTAGAGCTCCTTCAAAAATACGACCCTGAATCCAACACGAGGGATTTAGGAGGCATACTCCGCAAGATTGTGTTTTTTGGCCTGTTAGCATTTTCAATTTTTCAATTGTATACCTCAATCGGAACACCGTTCACAGCCTATATTCAGCGATCGATTCACTTAGGATTTGCGCTATCTCTGATTTTTCTACTGTTTCCGGCACGTAAAAAACCAGGGGAGAAACGAAACAAAGTTCCATTTTATGATATGATCTTGTCTCTTCTTTCTATTGGTGTTGGATTGTACTGGCCGCTCAATATGAACGAACTCGTTTTAAGAGTAGGTCGTGTGTCTGATTTAGACTTGATCGTCGGGATATTGGCTGTCCTATTAACGATGGAAGCAGCTCGTCGTGCTGTAGGCTTACCAATTACGATTATTTCAGGTGTGTTCTTAGTTTATGCATTTTTCGGACCTTATTTCCCAGGTTTCCTAGCACACAGAGGTCAGAATTTAGATAATCTAGTCCAGTTGATGTTCTTTACAACAGACGGGATTCTAGGAACACCGATTAGCGTATCTGCTACCTTCATTTTCGTGTTCCTGTTGTTCGGGGCATTCCTTGTGAAAACGGGAGTCGGCAACTATTTCAATGATTTAGCAGTTGTACTGGCAGGTAAATTGACAGGTGGACCAGCAAAAGTTGCAATCTTCTCAAGTGCTCTGCAAGGAACAATTTCCGGTAGTTCTGTAGCAAACGTTGTTGGATCAGGTTCTTATACAATTCCAATGATGAAGAAGCTCGGCTATCGAAAAGAATTTGCTGGCGGTGTTGAAGCAGCTGCTTCAACAGGGGGACAGATCATGCCACCAATCATGGGGGCTGCTGCGTTCTTGATGGTGGAATTCATTGGCGGCGTTACGTATTGGGAAATTGCTAAAGCAGCTACAATACCAGCGTTGCTGTATTTCACAGGTATTTGGATTATGACGCATTTTGAAGCAAAACGGGTCGGACTAGAAGGAATGAAACCTGAAGAGATTCCGAATCGTAAAGAAACATTGAAAAAGATTTACTTACTACTTCCTATCATCGGAATCATTGTATTCTTGTTACTTGGTATTCCAACGATGAAAGCTGCGTTACTCGGAATTGTGTTAACACTTGTTGTTAGTTCGTTCAACAAAGAGACACGTCTCGGATTTAAAGATATTATTCAAGCACTTGTGGACGGTGCACGTACAGCACTCGCTGTAGCTGCAGCGACAGCTTGTGCAGGTATTATTGTCGGAGTAGTTGTAAAAACAGGTCTTGGACTAAGTTTAGCAAATGGACTTGTGTCAGCTGCTGGAGGAAACATTTTGCTAACGCTTATCTTTACAATGTTTGCTGCAATCGTTCTTGGAATGGGTTCACCAACTACAGCAAACTATGTCATCACTTCTACGATTGCAGCACCAGCAATCATTACGTTGCTGATGTTGGATACACCAGATGCAACAGTACCGGTAGTCGTTGCGATTTCTGCTCACTTGTTCGTATTCTACTTCGGTATTATTGCAGATATCACACCGCCAGTTGCGCTCGCAGCTTTTGCAGCTTCCGGAATCTCAGGTGGAGATCCGATTAAGACTGGTGTCACATCGGCCAAACTTGCCATCGCGGCTTTCATTATTCCGTATATGTTTGTATTTAACCCTGCCATGCTCATGATTGACGCCAGTGTGTGGGAAATTATTTGGGTGACCGTCACGGCCATAATCGGGATGATAGCAATAGGCGCAGGTCTGATTGGCTTCTGGTATCGAAAAATCAACTGGATCGAACGAATCATTACGGTTGCGACGGGGATGATGCTGATCTATCCAGAAACGAAAACGGATTTTATCGGACTTGGATTGTTTGTTATTCTGTTTGCAATTCAACTAGTCACTAAAGACAAAAACAAAGAAGAAGAAACCGCAACTGTATAATTCCAGCCCGTCTGTCATACTATGCAGGCGGGCTTGTTTTTTTGAAACTTTGTAATGTGCTGAACGTCTAATGAATAATGAATTGAAGGAGGAAGAGGAACGTGAGGTTTATCAAAAAACTCATTGTGACAGTAGTTGTAGTTGCACTACTAGTCGGTGCTGCCTATTATTTCGGAACGAATTGGATAGCTGACAAAGCGATGGATCAAGTGACTACTCAGTTGGAAAGTAGTGGACAACTAGAATCAGTCAAACAAGAAATCAATAGCAATCCAGAAGTACAGGCATATTTACAAGACGCAAAAACTGCGGATCGCAGTAAATTACCTATTCAAACAAAAGAACAGGCCACTCGAGTTGTACTGAAGAAGTTCAGTATTAGCGAGTTGCAAGACATACAGAAAAAAGCACAGTCTGGGATGACTGCACAAGAACAACAGCAATTATTGCAACAAGTTGAAAGCCGTCTCACTGAAGAAGAACTTCTTTCGTTGAAAGTTTTAGCTCTGGATGAACTTTCGAAGTGAAGAGTACTTGGCTTATATAAATCAATCGAAAAAGGGACAGTTCCGCAGCTAATTCAAAGCCGCCATGGACTGTCCCTGTCTTGGTTTTTCTTAAGTGATTGAATTTCGTTCGTTAAGTATTGAATTTGTTTTCTCATTTCCCTTAGCTCATTCAACAGTGCCTCGTTATTTGGCTCCTTGTCTCTTTCATTTTTCTCTTCTTCAATTGCGAGTACAGCGGCATAGGTAGAGATGGTCTCCCCAATAATGGAGATGACACTACCAATCACATCTATTTTGGCGGCTTGCCCGCCGGCTTCAATGCCTATGAAATCCAGACTATCAGGATTTACCACGGCGTACCCTCCTATCCGAAAACTCCCTACTTCAATGTATGCATTGGGCGAGAAGAGGTGAATGGATGGGACGGATAGTAAAACTATTTCACAAAATTGTATTGCAAGAATCTCAGGAACATGGTATTATCATAAATGTGCTAAGTGACAGATCGTTTACCTCAAACGAGTTCTTGTCATTGTAGCCAATTGAAAATTCCCGATTCCTTAGCTCAGCTGGGAGAGCGCTACCTTGACAGGGTAGAGGTCGCTGGTTCGAGCCCAGTAGGAATCATTGGGTGCCAAACCCGCAGGAAGTATCGTCGGAACAACGATACTTCTCCAAGACAGACCTATTAGGCCGGATGCCTAGGGTCTGTTTTTTTTGTCGTTGATTATTAAGTTAGCAAAAGTTTCAAATGATAACTATGGATCAGTTTGTATTTCATTGGAATTCAGTGTACTTATAATCATTAGGTGAATTGATAGGGAAGGTCCTATGACGAGGAATTTCTAATATGTGTTGAACAGGGTCAGTATAACCTGCCATATTGATAAGCCATTGTTACATACAAGTCATTTAATACTTACCGAGTTAAAGGAGTAGACACCTCGTATAGCACTGCAAAAAATTTTAAATTCAATGATATTATTGGTTTAGCAATGTCCTCTTATAGTCGATCTGAGTTATTGGATTCCAGGAATGCTGCTTCATCTTCTCTTCTTTCGTGCAAGCAGTGAATATGCCTGCTAAAACCTAAAACCTAAAACCTCTGTAGTTCCCAACAGCTCTAAAAAACTGAAGTGATTCGTTATAGAATGATACAGTTTTATCAGTTATTGAACCAGCAATAATAATATTTAAATCCCATGCTTTTTCTAAATTGGATTTTGCGAGTTTCATTACATTTTGTATCCATTGACATATTTCATCAAAAAGCTATTTGTAAGAAAAATTTTTAGCGACTACTTTAAGTAATAATAATGTTTTTTAATTGATATTTAATCTCACTTTACGAAAAAGTATTGAAAAATTCAGATATAAATTGATTGAAGTATTCATATGGGTATTATTAATATTAAAGATAGGTTTATATTGCATTCTTAACAAAAAAGCTTCTCATGCGCTTAGTAAAGCATTTGAGAAGCTTTTTTTGTTGGGAATAAAATTAATTGATAGCTGAAATTATCCAACTTGGATAATTTGTAAGGACGCTAACTTATAACTTCCACCTTCTTGTAAGGATGCAAATAATTTTACAACGTCACCTTCTAGTAAAGATAATAATAGGGTCGTTGTAAGAGAGGTGGAAGTAGCCGATTCTGTCATAGATGCATTTACTTTGATTGCGTCGTTAACTTGGATGTGGAATGTAGAAGGAGTGCAACAAATGACTTTTGTCTCAAAAATGACTTTATAGCTGATTTGAAATATACCATCTGTCATGATGCGAAGTCCTTCAGGTAAAAGTTCTATGTCCTGAAGGGGACTAGCAATATTGAAATTAACAATACCTGAAGTAGTCTTTTTGGTTTCGGTATAGGTAAATCCATAAGCAGAACTTAATGTTCCAGGTTTACCCTGTGGTCCCCGCGGTCCTTGTTCTCCTTTAGAGCCTGTATCACCTTTTGGACCTTCATTTCCTTGTTCGCCAGGCGTTCCTTGCGCTCCTGTATAGCCACGTGGTCCTCGTTCTCCTCTTTCTCCTCTTGGTCCTTGCTTCCCAGGGGGACCTGGACATCCGTTTTCCCCTCTTGGCCCCTGATAACCTCGCGGGCCCCTTCCGCTATTTGGTATATTTTTGCATGTGCAAAAAATGGTTTCATTACATTTGGGACAACGGTCCATCCAATTCTCTCCTTTATTTTATAGTTGAAATTTGTGGGGAATTAACATTCAGTTTTTTGTGGTTAACTTCGAACTGTAAGTAAAACATTCATTAATGACTCACCTGAGCTTGATTGAACTGAAATTGCTCTTGTTTCATCTGGTTGAAGTGTAGAATTTTCAACTCTAAATTGCCAATCTCCAAGTGCATCTACGGGTACTTGTGCAAGAAGTGGGCCTGTTAAGTCGTTTCCTAAGAAAATTGATATTGAAGCGTTTGGTCCGACTGTATCTGAAGTGCCAGTAATTCGCCACTCGGCATCTCTTGTACGGAATTCTGCGCGTGTAATGGTTAGATTTTGTGGGATAGATGTTACTTTGACCTCATCGGATGAATTCCCGCCTGGTCCTGTGACGGTTAGACGAAAAGAAACAGTCCCTGCTTGTGTTGGAAATGTAAACGAAGCATTCGATGCATTGGCATTCGTTAATTCAACTAGATTACCAGCGATTTGTTCCCATTGGTAGCTTGTTACAATTCCTGTAGCGCTCCCGGCCAAAGTGACAGTGGCTCCTTGTTGAACTATTTGGTCAGGTCCGGCATTTGCAATTGGCGCATCCGCAGACGAGATCACTGAAACGTTGGCCGTATCAGTTGATGGACCTCCTTCACCGTCAACAGTTAATTCAAAAATGAGTGTATCAATTTCATTAGGTGCGGTAAAAGATGGTGTAGCAGTATCAGGGTTAATTAAAATAACAGCAGAACCAGATAATTGTGACCAGCTAAATGAAGTAATTGACCCTGTAGAGTTGCTTCCATCTAATGTAACAGTTGAGCCTGAAAGTACTGTTGTATCTTCTCCAGCATTTGCAATGACACTGCCAGGACTTGTCGAAGAGCCTGTGACAGATACTGGAATCGTTATTTTTCCTCCTGCGCTTGAATGGATAGTTAGTTGGAGTGGAGGAATTAGTACGCTTGTCGTAAACGTTTCACCGGGTAAGATTTCTAGTTCACCGATGCCGAAGTTTTCGATTGTTAAAGACGGACTTCCTATCGTATCACTCGATGCAGCATCAATTGTCAGTTCTTGCGTATCTGTGTTAAAGGCAGCGGTAGCTGTAATAAAGTCTATCGGTGTGATGTTCTTAAGGCTTGGCGGATTATCACTTAAATTTGTGACCGTAATGATATTAGGAGGTCGAGCGCCTGTAAAAGAAACACGAGCAAAAAATTGATTGTTAAACCTCTGTAACGATGCAGTTTCGATGCCTGCACCTCCAACATTAATATTTTGGGGTTCATCATCAGACACAGCAAATACATCTATCACACCATTATCAATCTCGTTTTGTGTATAAGTTGCCCTTGTGACATCGACACCAGCTATTGTGGAAATTTTCCCTAGAACTGAAAAGTTTTTTGTTTCAATACAATTGTCAGGATTCAAGCCGGGCGTTGTTGAGCGATCTGGTGACCCTATACCAATTCCTGGACCTTCGACTCTGAAAATGTTTTGAAGTTCTCCAAACTGATCTTCAAATAGACTTCCTATTATTTGATGTTCAACAGCCGGATCGCCAATATAACCTGCTGGAGCAGTAGGCGCTATAGTTGGATTCCATTGTAAAAATGGATCCACACGGCTATTTAGTGCAAGGTCAAAATCTCCCCCATTTACACCGCCAATATCTTCAGTAAAGTTTATTTCCCCGACTGTAGGATCATTTCCATCTGGCTCTGCAATAAATGTGTTGATACCATATGGATGCGTAACTGTATAAGTTTCATTTGCTCGCAAGCCAGCCACGCGGATACGAACTCTGCCAAATACAATTTGTTCATTTTCCCGAGGGACTTCATTCACAAAAGCAGCTTCTAACGCTAAAACTAAACGCGCTCTTTCTTGTGTGCCAGTTGTCATTTCAGCTTCTGCTGACATGTAGAAAGCTTCTTCCGGATAATTATCGGGAAACGAAACGGGCTCTGCCGGATTGGGCAAGTCGGCAGGAGTGATGCCAGAGAATGGATCAGCAGGATTGACATTCAGTTGAAGACGTAATCCATTTAAGTCCTTATACCAAACTGGAAAACCATCGAATGCAGAAATGGGTCCAAGTTCCATTAAATTCCTCCTCATTAATAAACGTCATATCAGTGTATGAAACAAAAAAGAAAGAGGTAACCAAAATCGCTTTTATTACCATAGTAACTAGAATTAAAGTTCCAATTGTGGATTTGTTCCATAGTATATACGGAGGTGAAATATGAACCAGACAATCATATTGTTGCTATTGTATATGGATATTTGCATAATACTCGGATTTTATATGCATAGCAGGAAAGTTAAGAAACTAATCGGTTTTCATCTAGGTATGAATATAAGCATGGTAATGGGGGGGATGGCGGCTTTACTTTTTGGAGTTTTACTTATCTTGCAATTTCCATTTCATTTTACATTTATTACACTAATATCAACGGTTATAGGATTACTCGTCGGTGCGGCATTCGGGTTATTGATTGACTATCAAACATTTGTCACAGGTATCACGAATGGAATAATCGTAGGATTAATGGCACCGATGATTGGAACTGTTATTGAAATTCCAATTTTGTTTATAACATTTATTCACGTGCTTTTTGCATGTTGTATATTTGTGATCTTCATTTCAATTAAAAGGTCGTGAAAGAAAAGTGCTGCTTATTACACTGTTGTGCATATGGAATTTTTTTGAAATGAAGTTGAATTATCGACTATTTAAACATAAAAATTTATTATTTGATGATCGGTTTACAAAGACGATGTGCATGGCCATTACATCGATTTCTTCATTTACTTTAGCTCTCTACTTGAAAATATTGCTACCTGGAGATTATCGGATGATGTATTTGCTTCCTGTTGTAATAGGAATTTTGATCGGCTGGAGATTTGGTTCTCTCATAAAAGCACCAGCACTGATAAACGGTATTTATAACGGCGCGATTGGCGGCGTGATGGGCATGATGTTAGGCGCTGTGCTGAAAAATCCAGCTTTATGTAATATTCCGCTTGACACAACTGCATTAATAGCTACCAATATGTACGTTCTGACCATATTCGTCGCTTGTTTACATGCCATAGTTAGTTTCTTAATACGTTACTCCATCAAGGTATAAAATTTTGATGTTTTCCAGAAAGGAGAAGGTGATTGAAGAAAATAATTTATTTATCTGTCTTTTTTATTGGATTTTTTGTTTTGTATTTGCTATGGCCTCGAACGATTGAAATGCCATATATCGGGTCAGTGAAGGAGTGGCAACTAACTGAAGTGAGTGGAAATGAAGCTGCTTTTCAAGACAAACCAAAGCTTGTTACTTTCATTTATACGCAATGTCCTGATGTTTGTCCGACTACAATGTTGGATCTCATTGATTTAAAACAAATCATGGATGAAAGGGGCATATCTCAAGAGAGGTATTACATCATTGCTGTGACCGTAGATCCTGAATATGATACGAATGAGGTCCTTGAACAATACAAAGAAATGTTTGGTATTAATGATAAAAATTGGTTGTTTTTCCGTGGTACTGATGAACAGACCTATCAGTTTTCTCGATATTTCAACTTTTTTTATGAAAAAAATGAAGATGGGTTTCTAACGCATACTACCTCTATGTATATTGTTGATTCAAATAATCAAATACGTGCACATCATGATATGGCCACAGTGGATAAGCAAGTAGCAATTGAAGAAATTGCAGACCATTTACAGCAATTAATTAAATAACATGCCGTTACTTTCTTTAGTCGATAGGATGTGAAAACAATTGCAGGGAGATGATCCTAATAAAGAAAGAGTCTGAAGGTGTAAATGACAAAAAGGAAATAGTAAAACATCAGAATGAAAATCCTTCGTTTTCATCACCAACAAGTGTTGGTTCTGAGGAAGAAACGAGGATTCTGACAGATTATATTGGTCAGAAAAATATGTTTAAAATAGCAGGATTTCATGAACCTCTTCGAAAAACTTTGACGTTGAAGAAATTTTTAAAGAGCAAACGAAATCAACAAGTTGTGATTAACTCTTTCGTAGAAAACGATCAAACTTTTAGAACTGAAGGGAAAGTAGCAGCAATTGGCAGAGACTTTGTAATGCTGACAGATTTACAAAGAAGAATCTGGATTCCATATGTCTTCATCGAAACAGCAAATATTCCCTTTGGTTTTCCCACCTATTCAAATCCTCATCAACATCATATATATGATAATCAGCTGCAGAGAAAACTCATGCTTAAATTTGGTGAAACTGTGATGAAGCGAGAGGCATTAGTGCAACAGTTTTTTGAAGAATCACTTCGAACCAACATGAATTCTTGGGAAGGAACGTGGGTGGAGATCGTTACTGGTCAAGAAAGATTTGTGGGAAGTATTGTTAAAACAACGAAAAACCATTTACTCCTTAAAAGGTTCAGTACATCAATTTCTATACGACTAGAGACTATACAGTATGTATCTACATTACGAGTTTTCCCATTGTTTAAAAAAATAGTGTGTATTACGTTTTATGATCTTTATAAAAAAGTAAAGGGAGGCAGAAAAGATGGATACTAACAAAGAAACTCTGTTTCGGGATTTTAATAGTTTATTAGGCGAGGAAGTGCTGATTATTACGCAAGCTGTACAGCTAAACTTATTAGGTCAAGTATTTCGTCCTATTTTTTGCGGTACCGTTTCAGAAGTACAACAAGGACATCTGACATTATCACCAGTGATCGTCAAAATGGTAAATGCTCCGTTTTACAAATTTCCATTTCCTCTGAGCATCCCCCATGAGCAAATTGTTTCCTATTCGGCAGAAGTACCTTGTGATTTAGTATTTCCATTAACCTAATAAAGGAGTGCGTGAATGGCACAGCAAAACGATTCTCAGACAATTAATGATGTTAGGCAGCAAGCGCTGGTGGAGTATTTCAGCAAAAAAGTTGGGAGAAGGGTGTTTATATTGACGGAGTCCTTTCCTTTTATGTTTATCGGAAAAATTATAAATGTAGTCGATGACTCCATCGAATTGTTTGTCCAAACAACATCTGTTCCTGCATTGGAAGGAAAAACATGGTTCGTGCATACTGATGCCATTGAGGTGTTCTATATAGAAACAGGGGTAGATGCTAAAATTCCCGATTTGAAAGATTAGAAAAAGAGGTGATGCAAATGAAAAGAGTCTATCACGTGGTAGCGATTCCCATTCGAATCGTTTTGAACACGTTCGGTGATCATGACCCAAACGGGATGATGTATGTGTTAAAAGAAAATGAAGAAAAGGTAAAGAAATTGGTGAAAAAGAACCCTTTCACTCCTGTAGATCTCGTACAGCCACTGTTTATTCGAGCAAATGAAGGCGATACTGTGGAAATTATATTTGAAAATAAGCTACCATTTCATACCGGTATCCACTTTCAAGAAGCTGAATATGACGTCTTTCAATATGATGGAGCGAACGTAGGGTATAACGAAGATAGTACCGTAGCACCTAACAATAAGATTTTATATCGGCTGCATGTTTTAAAAGAAGGAAACTATTTTTTTTCGGATTTAGGAAATGTATCAAGTGGAGAAGAAGGTTCCAATTCAAATGGGTTGGTTGGTGGATTATGTGTACAGAGCCGTTTTTCCTGGTGGACCAATCCAGAAACAGGAAAGGTTATAAATAGCGGTCAATATGCTGATATCCATCATCCCATCTTACCTTCTTTTCGTGAATATGTTTGGATGTTCAACGATGAAATGGAAGTGGATGATCTAACAGGAAACCGTCCGATTAATCATTTTTCAAATCAAGAAGAGGAATCCTTTCATGGGGCCAATTACCGGTATGAACCGGAAAATAGACGACAGCAGCTCATCTCTGAAGGGGTGGTCTGTCCGAATTGTGAAGGGGAAGAAGTTCATCATGATTCTTGGGTGTTTGGAGATCCATCGACGCCAATCTTGCGAGGTTATGTCGGAGATCCAGCAAAAATAAGGCTTTTTCATGGTGGCGTAAAAGAAACGCATGTTTTTCATTATCATGTTCATCAATGGTTTAGTGACCCTAGTGATCTTTCTTCTGAGATCTTTGATTCACAGGCAATAAGTCCACAATCCCATTACACGATTCAGCCGCTGTACGGTTTAGGCAGTTTGCAGGGCTCATTTGGTGATGCGGTAATTCATTGTCATCTATATCCTCACTTTGTAGCAGGGATGTGGGGGATGAACCGAATATTTGATACACTTCAAGATGGGAGTCAATGTTATCCGAACGGGGTTCCTATTAAAGCGCTGAAGCCTCTGCCAGACAGGAATCCTCCTCCAAAACCAACAAAATTAAAACCTGGATTTCCGAATTTTATTCCAGGCAAAGTCGGTTTGAAAGCACCGCGCCCACCACTTGGAATTGTTGGAGGAAGAGGGTTAACTGAATTGGAGCGACATGCAGCTATTGAAAATCCTCGACCAGGAGCTGTCTTTACAGATCCATCTCCTGCCAATGCTCCTATTAAAGAATTTAACATCTCATTAATTGAAATCCCTCTTATTTATAATCGAGAAGGCTGGCACGATCCAACTGGCCGCATGTATGTACTGGATGAGAATATAGAAGATGTTTGTTCAGGAAAGAAAGCGCCAGAACCTCTAGTTATCCATGCATCGGCAAATACTTGTTATAAAATTAATTTTACAAACCGATTACCGCATATTCTTGATGGAGATGCATTCCAACTTGTAACGCGGACGTATGAAGTGGGCATGCATATTCATTTTGTGAAATTTGATGTACTTGTAAACGATGGTGCGAATGTAGGCTGGAACTATGATTCTTCTGTTTTACCAGGAGAAACGATTCAATATTCTTATTACTCAGATGTAGAATTAAAAGCATGGTTTTTCCACGATCATTTATTCCCCGGCACACATCAGCAGCATGGAGTTTTCGGATCAGGAGTCGTCCATCCGCGTTTTTCTAATTACCTAGACTCAGCAACAGGGGAGGAAGTAGACTATGGATCACAAATTACAGTCAGTAATCCACTAATTCCAGACTATCGTGACTTTGCATTATTTGTTCAAGATTTCACTCATTTGTTCGACAAAAATGGAAAGCCGTTAGCTCCGCCGCCTTTTCCGGGGTCACCGGATGATCCGGGATTATTTGGGGTGAATTATAAAAACGAACCCTTGCAATTCCGTTTAGACAAAGAGTGTGATCCTGCATATAGTTTTAGCTCTTTTGTAAAGGGTGATCCTGTTACCCCTATATTTAAGGCGTACGAAGGAGATTCCATCCGAATTCGACTTCTGCAAGGCGCACAGGAAGAGTCACATAGCTTTAATGTGCACGGTTTGAAGTGGTTAAAGGAACGCGGGGATCTAAATTCCAAATTAGACAACCAACAGCATATTGGCATCTCGGAATCCTTTACGATGGAGATGCACGTTCCGCGATCAGGCGATTATTTGTGGACATTTGAAACTGAAGAAGATTTATGGAACGGATTATGGGGGTTAATACGAGCATATGATGAAAAAGTGCCAGAACTTATTAAATTACCAGATCGCGCTGATCCCTTAAAACAATCTAAGCCATTGCCAGAATGTAAGGGGACGAAGCCGCCGCCAGCAGAAGACCCTACTGTAATTGAGGTAAAAGGGCCACATAGGTGTTATGACGTGGTCGCTTTTCAGACATCGATTGTTTACAATTCTTTCGGTGATCATGACCCTCATGCGGTTATATTTGCACTTCGCGAAGATATGCAGGCAATCAAAGATGGAAGAAAAAAACCAGAGCCGCTCATCCTTCGAGCTAATGTAGGAGATACCGTAGATGTAACGCTAACCAGCTTTTTAAAACAGGAACTATTTCCGTTCCAAGACGGTATCTACCCGTACCCCATTGTTAAAGAACAAGCTTTTTACCCACCCTCACTTCGAATTTCTTTACACCCACAATTGATTGATTATGACGTGAAAACATCTGCTGGTGAAACGGTCGGGTTCAATGGCGATCAAACCGTCGGACCAGGTGAATCCAGAACGTATCGCTGGTTTGTAGATTCCCAAGTAGGCGCATGTGGCCTATGGGATATGGCGGATATCCGCAACCATAAATCTCAAGGCGCATTTGGAGCTTTTATCGCAGAAGCAAGGGGGACAGAATACTTGGACCCGTATACGCTGAAACCAGTCATAACGGGGGCGAACGTAATATTGCGTAATCCGTTGTTGCCAGATATAAGAGAATTCGTTTTGATCATGCATGATGGTGTGCGGCTGTTGGACAAAAATAACCAAGTCATTTTCGATCCGGTAGATGGTATCTTGTTAGCTCCGCCAGAAGTCGACGAAGATTTACTTGATACGTATGATCAAGGATCACGCGGTTTTAACTACCGAAGCGAACGATTAATCAACCGCTATGAGGAACATCCTGTGCTCCATGATTTGTTCAGCTCTAAAGCGTTCGGTGATCCGTCCACCCCGTTATTTGAAAGCTATGTAGGGGATCCTGTAACCATACGGTTAGTAACACCAGCGGAAAGACGCAGATCCCATACGTTTCATTTGCATGGTCACCGATGGAAGTTTGATACGAAAGATATTTTTTCACGAACGGAGTCATTCGTTGGTTTTAACGTGGCGGGGGCTGCGAGCAATTTGCAATTGTTAGGCGGAGCAGGAGCTTATAGTGGATTTGCTGGAGACTTTATGTATCGCTCTGGAAATATTAGATGGGATATCGAGCAAGGAATGTGGGGGATCATGAGGGTATTTGACGAATTGAAAAAACATCTTCCTAAGTTGGACAATTAGGTGCAAAAAAAAGAGATGATTTTTTCTCTTAAAGAAAGGTGGTGTATAAATGGAAAATAGTGAAGACCTCCCCGATAATGACCAAAGCATTGATTTTTTTGTTCCAAAGAGTTGTTGCCCTGAAAGAGTAAAGACACCCCAATTCCCTTCACCTGAAAGCTGTCTTCCGCCTGATATGATGGAGAAAGTAGAAGAGAAAATAGTAGAAGCAAATCTATTATTGTTAGATCTCGCTCTTGAAGATGATCGATCCGTGCAAGAAACTTATCAAAAAGTCTTTGACGGATTAATCGGTTTGGATGTGGAACTAACGAATCCCGAAGGCGAAATCATGGTTGGAAGAGTAGTAATCTCTGCATTCGACTTTGTTCTTTTACGTCATGACAAACATAACATGGTTGTGCCACATAACCAAATTAACTTGGTCAAACCTTCTGGGCGTTATGCAGAGCCATTTCCTGATGCGGATTTAGTAGATATCGACCCTTATTTACGGCGAGAGTTGACTTTTCAATTTGGTAAAGTCGTTGCCTCCTCACCAGAGCTTATTCAGTTGTTCTTTAGAATTCCATTAGCAGTCTATCTTCTACTTTTTGAGGGGGAACTAGTTAAAATCGTCATTGAGGAAACATTGATTGAAGGAATTCTTATGGATGTGAATAAGGAATCAATTGTTTTGAAATCAGAAGAAGAGAAAAAAGTTATCCCTATTGAAAAAATTGGAAGAATCATCATGGACACATAAAAAACCAGTGCCTAAAGGGACTGGTTTTTATAATTGATTAATTGCATGGATTTTTTGTAGGACAGGGACTAATGACTGTCATATGTGAAATCTTATCAAAAGAAAAAATCAATGTTGTACCAATTGGATGTTCTCTACAGTCATGATAACCTTCGTTTGTAGATTCCTCTTTACTTTCCTTTTTTGATTCTCTGTCCAAATTATTATTTTCTTCACAATCTATTGGCAACTTATCTATGACAAATAGCTCAACAAAGTTAGATCCTACAAAAACGATAGTTCCTATTACATTTTTGTCATTCTCTAAAGTAAACTCCACTTCACAGCAAATCATTTGGCGTAATCGGAAGCTAAGTCCGTCTTGCAAGCCACCCAATCGAATTCTAAAACAAGGATTACATAAGTCCTTGCGACAACCAAAATGATGAGATGAACAGCAACATTCATGTTTATAGTGGTTGTGGTTGCAACAACTATAATCATAATGATGACAGCAATCATCATGATGGATCTTTTCATAACATGTGCAAGTGGGATATAAATGCTTTGTCATAAATTTTTCCACCTCCTCTTTCTCTTATTATATGAAGGTTGTAATAAGAGAAGATGAAGGGGGAACCTATAAAATGAGCGAAAGTTGAAATCTAATGAAACGATTAAGGAGTATAAGCGCGAATAGGTACATAAAAAAGACTGTCAAAACGTCATTTTTTACGACACTTGTGACAGTCCCAAATTCAATTTTTTAAAGTAGTGAGATGTTCATCAAATGCATCGATAATTTCCAGGAAGTGATCTGCTTCACGGTACACATGATCTGCAAGAAGTGCAGGCATGGTACTTTTAATTTTACAAGCTTCGATTAAATCTCTAGCAGTTTTCTTGAAATCACGGAGCGATACTACAGAAACGCGGTTTTGGTCGAGTAACTGATCTAATAAAGGCGTGGTTTCGGATTGAGGACGCATATGATCCAAATCTTGTGCTTGGAAAAGAAGCTGATCAAAATCATTACTGAACTCTCTAGCTTGATCAACAAGTTTTCTTTCAGAGGGATCTAATAGGTGACCGATAAATTTTGAATGATCTGCCATGATTTTCAAGAAAAATACATTTTCTTTAATAATAGCTTCTGGTAATGGTTTTAATTTGCCTTCATTTAATTCTTTTAAACGCTTGGCGAAGTAAGCAGCTTCTCGACTTGTATGGTCAACGAGCAATGGCATATTATTAGATACGATTTTACAACTTAAAATTAATCCCAGTACTTTTCTTTTGTATGCCCAAATGGATACTGCAGCCTGGAAGACTTGAATATTAAAGCGCTTAATGACTTCTGGATCTGTCCTTTCATTATACTCATTCAATTGTTCTTCGATTTTTTCAAACACATCGATGAACTGTCTTGCTTCTTGAATGAGTTCGGTTTGATCGGCTGTAAATCCCAAACTTAAAAAGAAAGCATGTTCTTTCATAATTCTCGCCCAAAAACGTATTTCATTTAATGACTGTGTTACGAATGTAGTTGTCATACACCTGCTCCTTTTCAGTTGTTTGTTCAGAGCATTCTATGAGAGATGTATAGTATTAATGATTGCGAGTTGACAAGTTTCACGCCTACCTAAAATTTTGGTGCGGTCTTTCAAAGGAGTTGATGAACGATTTCAATTCCACCTTTTGGCATGAAGTAATTCTCATTCTTAATAGTGAATTTGTAAAGTGTACTCTTCCGTTAACTCAAGAAAAAATCCCAACTCCATTCTTGCCATGCTCTGAATATCTTCTTTCACTTCCCAAACAGTTTTCCACTGCATTTGCATATAAGATTAGCGGTTTAATATAAGTACAAATTTTGAAGCAGCAGCTCGCTATTATCCACTAGTATTTTAAACAATTGTTCTTCGATTTTCTCCGTTAGTTAATGGTCTATTTGTACAACTGAAGAGAAACCAGTAGATATTAAAGAGTGTCTTTTTTGGATCATTCTTCTCGCATTCTAGTGAAGTAGCAATATTTTAAATACCTACTTACTGTCTACCAATGCGATAGATAATAAGAGGGATGCTATATATGTTCAAATTATGACAGCTAATTTTAAACTTCTTCTATATATGACAACTGTCACTATTGCACTAATAATATGTGGTGTAAGTTATCGGTAGTAGTTAGCTAATTCCGATATGAAATTTACAGTTAGAGGAGAAGTTTTTAATGAAGAAAATAGCTTGGATTACGGATACAGCTGCGCAATTAGAGGAATCTTTCATCCAAAAACATCATGTACATATCCTGCCCCTTGGTGTTGTTTTTTCCGATGGGGCATATAAGGAATCCATCGATCTGACACAGAAAGAGTTTTACGATAAATTACACGTATCGAAAGATTCACCTAAAACCTCGCAGCCCGCAATCGGAGAGATGGTTTCTTTATACGAAAAACTGCAGGTAGAAGGATACGATTTTGCCATTGCTTTACACTTATCGAGTGGACTTTCAGGTACATTTGAAAGCGCACAGGCGGCTTGTGAAATGACAGATTTCAAAGTGTATCCTATTGATTCGAAAATCGGTTCTTTTCCTATGGTAAAAATGATTGAAATCGGCGATGAACTGTTTGCGAACGGTAAAGATGTGGAAGAAGTTGTTGCAACCATTAACGAAATAACATCCAAATCGAAGTTGTCCTTTATACCCGCCAGTCTAAACCAATTACAGAAAAGTGGACGTGTTTCTGGAACTCAGAACTTCTTAAGTAATTTGCTGGACATTAAAGTAATCATTAGTTTTGAGAATGGTAAACCGCTCATGAAAGAAAAAGTCCGTTCAAATAAGCGAGCAAAAATAAACGTGACTTCTTTACTTCGTACGGACATGGATAATGGTACTGTACCAGAAGTTGCTGTTATTAATTGCAATAATGCCCCTGACGCGGAAATTTGGAAGAACGAGTTATTGCAAGAGTTCCCAACTTTAAAAGTACAAGTTGTTCCACTTAGTATTTGCGTGGGCGTACATGCGGGTGAAGGAACTACAGGATTAAGTTGGATTACGTACTAATATTTTTATTAGTTTCAGTTAGCTGAGAAGTTGTATTACGTTAACCGGTTTTCTTGAGGGATACGGACGTCAAAAATGTGAAAAGGGGTACGAATCCGTATTGGATTCGACCCCTTATTATTTGTTCTATACCTTGGTTTGATGACTTAACCTTTTTGTGATTAATCGGCTTGTTGCGCTTTTGTTGAAAAGTTGAGGATGAAAAATACTTCTGCAACCAGTAACAAGATCATTGAAATAGGAGCGACAGAAGGTATTGTAAAGAATAGGACACCTGTTACGATTAGCAATACTACCAGCATGCTAGGGGTTTTCTCGAGAATGGTTATGTTAGAATAAGAGGTGAAATCATCGGTGTTGTTGCGAACAGCAAGAATGAGTTGGTGGATAATATAAAATATCAATATCATGCCAGCCACCGCTAATGACGTAAGACTCAAAGCAACCACAGTATCGACTCCTGTGGAAAGCGGAATGGTTGTAATCGAATGTCCAAATCCATTTAAAACTGAGAATCCAATGCTATGCAAAATCATGAACAAAACAACGGGTTGAATGCGTCGAATGGAGTCTGAGCTATTACTTATACTCCTTAATCCGATATAAATTAAAATATACCCGATGCTATTTGTAACGTAATAGAGGACTCCAGTTTCTAGGAATTGCAAATTGAATTTAGCAAATACAAACAATACCCCTAGTATAAATAGACTCATTCGTTTCCTCCGATAGTTGAAAATTATAGTCATGTATCCAACCTTGATTTTATAATATTCTTTTAATTATAACAAGTAATTATCAAGGTAATCGTTTATTATCTTGCAAGGAGGTTATTCTTTTGAACATTGAATTGAAACTATCATTCCCATATGATTTCGATCGTGCGCTTGAGAGATTATCCGGGACACCTGTGAATTTTGTGGATCTTCAGCAACGCTTCGTGCGTGTTCCGATGGAAGAAGGAAATCTGGTCAAGGTTCAAGCGACAGGGACTACAGAAGATCCAGCTTTTCTCATTGATGGCTTGGAAGACGAGGAGCAACTTGCTCACATCAAATGGCTTTTCCATTTTGAAGAATCTCTTGATGGGATTGCTGCTCATTTTGCTAAAACAGACCTAGCTCCTATCTTTCAAGAACATATCGGCACACCGCTCGTCAGAAGCTTTTCGCTTTATGGTGAGCTTATGAAGAGTATTATCCATCAACAATTAAATCTGGCATTTGCTAACACGTTGCTTATGCGTTTTGTGGAAAAATACGGTTCCCAGCAAGATGGGGTCTGGCGGTATCCGAAACCCGAACGAATTGCTGCTGTCTCAGTTGACGAACTGAGGGAAATGCAATTCAGTACTAGGAAAGCAGAGTATGTTATCGGTCTCTCGTCAGCGATAGCTACAGGAGCATTAGACCTTGAAGCGATGCGCATGAAAAACGACGAAGAAGTGGCTGAGGAACTCATTGCCTACAGAGGTGTCGGACCATGGACCGCGCAAGGTTTTCTGATGTTTGGTCTCGGAAGACCGAACCTGTTTCCAGTTGCAGATATCGGACTTCAAAATGCACTCAAATCATTGTGGAAATTAGATCGCAAACCAACGCAAGACGAAATACGTGATCGTTTTTCTGACTGGTCTCCTTATTTAAGTTACGCGGCGCTGTACCTTTGGAGAAGTATTGAA
Source organism: Sporosarcina sp. D27 (assembly GCF_000586555.1). Taxonomy (GTDB): domain Bacteria; phylum Bacillota; class Bacilli; order Bacillales_A; family Planococcaceae; genus Sporosarcina. The sequence continues at coordinate 26,778 of NZ_AZUC01000015.1, read as the reverse complement.
GTAAGACCTATATAGTAGGAGAAAAAAGAGAGATGATTGAACTCAATCGTCTCTCTTTTTGCGTTGAATTCAAAGAGGTCAGTGACTAGCTACTTCGAACAAGTTAATCTAAAATATTGAAAATTCAAATATACTATTGCATACTTCTTATTCATTCCTGTATAGTTGATTCATAACTTGATAATATCTGAAAATTCTATTCAAAATGAAAGGAGAAGGTATGGCACAATTTCATTTAACCCCGAACTCAATTCAAGAAGTTCTGGAAACTCATGATGAGGATGTTATTGTTACAAATCACGAGGGAATTATCATGAAAGCTACACGGATTAGCGGTCACAGATATGGATTAGAAGCGGAAGATTTAATAGGAAAGTCAGTATATGAATTAGAAAAGGAAGGAATATTTACTCCTGCAGTTACACCATTAGTTTTAAAACAGAAGAAGAAAATCGTTACGATTCAGAAAACAGCATCGGGTTCAAAAATTTTGATCACAGGAATGCCGTTTTTTAATTACAACGGGGATGTCGATTATGTCATTAGCTATTCCTATGATGTGTCTGAGTTACTCGTAATCCAGGATTATATGAAAGAAATTGAATATGAAATGGCGAAAGTGCAAGAAGAAGTACAGCATTTGCGTAGACAAATGTTTACTGCATCTGAATATATAATGCGAAGTAAGTGTACGCAGGAAGCCTTTTCAACCGCACGGCGTGTTGCTTCACTTGATGTACCTGTTGTCCTATATGGAGAACTAGGAACAGGAAAGACAACGATTGCGAAAGAAATGCATAAAGAGAGTATGCGAAGTAATGGACCATTCATTGAATTCGATTGTGCAACCATTCCTGAATCCATATTCTTAAAAGAACTTGTAGGTGAACAATCAAGTGACACTATAACAGTGCCTGGACTTTTAAGCATCGCGGAGGGAGGTACCTTCTTTCTGAAAAATGTCGATAGAATGTCGCTTCATTTGCAAGCAAAAGTTGCAAAAATTTTCAAAGAGGAACGTTTTCAACCTCTGGGGTGTGAATTCTCTATCCCATTACATGTAAGAATAATATGTTCCTCGGAGACGGATTTACAGCGAGCAGTTAGTGAAAAAAAATTTTTGGGAGAGTTATATTACTTACTCAATATCGTTCCTATTACCTTAAAACCCTTGCGAGATCGTATTGAAGATGTAAGCGCTCTTATTTCCCATTTTCTTCAAACCTTCTCGGCAAAATATAAGACGGAAAAAATGATGACTGACCTCGTCTTTACTCAACTCTTGCAACTTGAGTGGAGAGGCAATATTCAAGAACTTCGTCATGTTATTGAACGATTAGTTGTTCATAGTGTTGGCGAGGTGATCGATACTCATGATTTACCGCATGAATATAGATTGCCTGAAGATGACTTTTCAGACTTCACTTTGGTCGGTGAAACACTGCCGGTCATTCTTGAACAAGTAGAAATGCAAATACTTAATAGGGCGAAAAAACGTTACAAAACAACGACTGAAATGGCAAGGATTCTAGGAATAAGTCAGCCCTCTGTAGTTCGAAAGCTGAAGAAATATACACAGACAGAAGAAAATATATAGAAATAAATTGAATAAAAATTCATTTTGATCTATATTTATTCGATAAGGTGTTAGAACAAATAGTATTAGGGAGGTCATTTTATGCAAAAACAAACTAACGAAGAGCAAGACTGGGTTCAAATGGTTGACTCAATTGGTAACTTTTTAGCACCTAGTATGGCAAAAGATCATCCGAACTTGCCAGTGAAAAGTGCAGAAGGGTGCTATTACTACGGTGTGGATGGTAGAGAGTATTTAGATTTCACTTCCGGGATTGCGGTTGAAAACGTTGGCCATCGGCATCCGAAAGTTGTGCAAGCCATTAAAGATAGTGCGGATCATTTAGTTCACGGACCGTCTGGCGTCATTATATATGAATCGATTTTAAAGTTGGCTGCGGAGCTGCAAAAGGTATTGCCCCCAAACCTTGATAATTTCTTTTTTGCGAACAGTGGAACAGAAGCGATTGAAGGAGCACTCAAGCTTGCGAAATATGTTACGAAGCGACCATATGTTGTTTCCTTTACAGGGTGTTTTCATGGACGTTCGATTGGAGCACTCAGTGTAACAACCTCGAAAAGTAAATATCGAAAACACCTTCAACCTTCATGGCTTGCCTACCAGTTGCCCTATGCACTTCCAGAATATCTACCTGAAGGAGAGGATCCAGATGTGTATTTCGCTGGAAAACTAGAGCGGGATACGAAGGAACTGTTTAGTCATCAAGTTGACCCGGAGGAAGTTGCATGCATGATCATCGAACCGATTCTCGGTGAAGGTGGTTATATCATCCCTCCAGCATCGTGGCTGAAAAAAATTAGGGAAATCTGTGACCGTCACGGGATTTTACTAATCTTTGATGAAGTTCAAACCGGATTCGGGCGTACCGGAAATTGGTTTGCGGCTCAAACATTCGACGTAATACCGGATATAATGGCGGTGGCGAAAGGGATTGGTGCAGGGTTACCACTCAGTGCAACGATTGCTTCAAAAGAATTGATGGATCAATGGCCACTAGGAGCACATGGTACCACGTTTGGTGGAAATCCAATTGCATGTTCTGCAGCACTAGCTTCATTAGAAATCATTAAAGAAGAGAAATTACTGGAGAACGCACAAGAAATGGGTGCCTATGCAATGGCAAAGCTACTCGAGATGAAGGAAGAATCCCCTATCGTTCGGGATGTACGGGGAGTCGGACTAATGATTGGCATCGAATTAGGTGATCCGAAAACAGGAATTGCCTCTGGGGAAGTAGTAATGGAAGTTCTCGACAAGTGTTTGGCTGACGGTGTTTTGTTCTATCTTTGCGGGAACTCGGGTGAAGTAATTCGAATGATCCCACCACTTACTATCACAAAGGATCAAATTGATAAAGGTATTGATGTGTTGAAGACAGCCATTCAATCAGTTTCAAACTAAAAGGGGGAAAAGCCATGTCTGTTGCGTTCAAAGGGGAGAACACAAGTTCAAAGAGTACCGTTTGGAAGTTTCTGATTCCATCACTTATTGGTATATTACTATTTCTAGTACCGATCAAAGTGAATGGGGAAGTTACAATCGGGGTTGGGGTCCTCGCATCGTTGCTTCTGAAAGGTGCTGGGGATTATATTCCCCACTTCATATTGATATTGTTAGCTTTCACAGTTGCATTCACACTTTTAACTGTCGCATTTAAGCCGTCAGTGATTGTCAATCGACCATTTTTAAAAAACGTATTCCTAGTCGGTTGGTTCGGTATTACAACACGCGTATTCGGTCTGGCAGTTGGAGTTATGGCTTTCTTCGAGATTGGACCAGAGTTCATTGCTTCTCGTAACACGGGTGGGGTCGTGTTATATGACTTAGCTCCAGTTTTATTGACATGGTTCTTGTTTGCGGGGATTTTACTTCCACTCTTAGTTGAATTTGGTCTAATGGAGTTTGTCGGAGCTTTGTTGAAGAAAATTATGCGTCCGTTATTTACTCTACCTGGCCGTTCCTCAATAGATACCATGGCATCATGGATGGGTGCGGGGACTGTTGGTGTGTTAGTTACGATGAAGCAATATGATGAAGGCTATTATACAAAGCGTGAAGCAGCAGTTATTGCCACTACGTTTTCTATTGCTTCGGTTGCGTTTTCTCTAGTTGTAGCAAAAGTTGCGAAGATCGATCATTTGTTTATTCCATTTTATATTACCGTTTCCATAGCAAGTGTGGTCGCTGCTATCATTATGCCTCGGATTCCACCACTTTCAAGAAAAGCAGATACGTATTATGAACCGGTTGGACAAAGAATCGATGAGTCTCAGCCTGAAGGTGTTTCTAATATCCAATGGGGATGGAGACAGGCATTGGATAAGGCAAGTACTGCAAAAAGTCCAATGGGATTAGCGAAGGATGGTATCCAGACAGTATTAGATATCTGGTTAGGCTTAATTCCACTTGTAATGAGTCTTGGTGCACTTGCACTAATTGTTGCTGAATTCACACCAGTTTTTAGCATCATTTCGTATCCTCTTGTCCCGATATTGGAACTTATGCAATTACCGCAAGCAGCTGAAGCAGCACCAACGATGTTAGTTGGGTTTGCAGACATGTTTTTACCAGCAGTAATCGGAGGATCGATTGACGCAGAAATTACACGATTCGTTGTAGCAGCACTTTCGTTAACACAATTAGTCTACATGTCTGAAATCGGAATTCTTATTTTACGTTCAAATATTCCAGTATCAATAGTTGATCTGTTTATTATCTTTATAGAGCGCACGATTATTACGTTGCCGATTATTGTGCTGATTGCACACCTATTCGTTTTTAACTAATAAAATGAGCTTTATCGGCCCAGTTGGAAGTTGAGCTGAGTGCGATAAAGCTTTTTAATTTTCATTCAAAAAGAGGAGTGAGGAAATGATCACAGCAGCAGAAATACAACCTGTGTTTGAAAACGTGTTAGAACGAAAAGCATACGAAAAAACTCGCAGAGAAGCATTCGACTACATTGCTCGAGGTGCGGGCAGTGAAGCTACAATGAAAGAGAACCTTCAAGTCTTTTCAAATTGGAAAATCAGGCCGCGCGTTTTGCGAAATGTTACCAAAGTAGATCTGTCGTGTACTGTTTTCAATGAAAAGCTGTCTTCGCCGATTCTATTCGCGCCTATTGGAGTACAACGTATTGCTCACCCGGAAGGAGAATTAGCCTCAGCAAGAGCAGCTAAAGCAGTAAATATCCCATTTGTCGTCAGCAGTGCATCATCTTTTTCGATGGAAGAGATTGCGAATGAGTTAGGGGATGGTTCACGTTGGTTTCAGCTCTATTGTTCGCTTGAGGATTCGGTAACAAGGAGCCTCGTGCAGCGAGCTGAAGCGAATGGATATTCTGCAATTGTCGTCACTGTAGACACCCCGGTATTGGGCATTCGTGAAACGGATGCTCACAATCAATATTCCCCATTAGAAGAAGGAGACGGGTGTGGGAATTATCTAACTGACCCCGCATTTTGTGCATTACTAGATCGTTCACCTGATGAAGATATGGAAGCGGCTTTACAAAAACAAATTGACATCATCGACCAGCCAGGACTCGATTGGAATGAGCTCAAGAAAGTTCGGGAGATGACGAATTTACCGATTTTGGTGAAAGGGATTTTACATCCTGAAGATGCAAAGTTAGCCCTTGAGCACAATATAGATGGTATTATCGTCTCTAATCATGGCGGAAGACAGTTAGACCACTGCATTGCTTCATTAGATGCCTTACCCGATATAAAACAAATCGTACAAGACCGTATTCCAATTTTACTAGATAGTGGAATCCGAACAGGGGGCGATGTATTCAAAGCACTCGCACTAGGTGCAGACGCAGTTTTATTAGGTCGTCCACTCATCTATGGACTAGCTATTAGTGGAGAAGAAGGAGTAAAACAAGTAGTCCAGAAAATTCTCCACGAACTTGAAATCTCCATGGCGTTAGCAGGAGTCCGAACAATTTTAGAAATCGATTCTGATTTTCTCTTTAAGGGTTAGATGAGAAGTCTTTTATACGATCAAAGATTAGCGAAGTCGCTAAATAATAGAAGCTCCGTTGATTGAAGTGGAAGAAGGCGACTCCGGAGGGATTCAAATGGAAACAACCTAAGTTCGCCGCGTCGTGCGGCAACGGTTGCATGACCTACATCCTGTTGGCCCGCGTCCATCTGAAACGAAAATCATCACCGTCTAATCTCCCATAATAATTAACCAATTTAAAAAGCTGTCCCAAAAAGTCAATTCATGACCTTTTGAGGCAGCTTCTTTTTTTATATTAACTTTATTTCACCATATAGCCCCAACGCATTGCGAACAATGTCCCGAAAATCGTGACTAGTCCTACAAACAAGGCGTAGAGGATATTTAAATACAGCGTCTTGCTCTCTGCATTTTCTTTCACGTGCATGAACAGGAACAGTTGCAATCCTGCTTGTACAAGAGCTGTAACAACGAGAATCGTCATTCCTGCAGTAAATGATAAGTCAAAAAGTACTGCTACAAGTGCTACAAGTGATAGTAACAGGGAGAATAAGAATCCCATAACGTGCTGTGCTGGAAAAAGTTGTTTCATCTTACATCAGTCCTTTCAAGTAGACGAAGCTGAAGATGAAGATCCAAACAACGTCAAGAAAGTGCCAATACAAAGAGAAGATGAATGACTTATTCGCAGTTTCCGGCGTAAAGCCACGCTTTTTAATTTGTAGTAAAATCGAGCCGCCCCAAAGGAGACCGAATGTTACGTGCAATCCGTGCGTTCCGAGAAGAGTGAAGAGGGCAGATAAGAATCCGCTTGTTTGAATCGTTGCACCTTCACCAACATACGTTACGAATTCATAAACTTCTACACCCAGGAATGCAGCACCAAGCGCTAAAGTAATACCGAAGAATGTCATCATCGGTTTCTTCAAGCCAAGTCGCATCGCATGTACACCGAGACCTATCGTGAAACTACTTGACAAGAGAAGAATCGTTTCAATCATGACCGGACTTAGATGGAACAAATCAGATGCAGAAGGTCCGACATTTGTATTGCCTTGTAATGTAAAGTACACCGCAAACAAAGTGGAGAAGAGGGCGATTTCCGCCCCCAAGAAGATCCAGAAACCAAGGATCTTCATTTTATTTTCATCGGTACTATATTCCATAGGTACTGAGTGATCAATTTTCATGCTGTGCACCTCGCAATGCGTTTTCTGTGCGTTCAATTTCTTCAACAGAAATGTAACGTCCGTGATCCTTTTCGAATGATCGATACGCAAGTGTTCCTAAAATCAAAACTCCAAAGACAATCGCAGGGATCCACCAACTGAATACCATGAAGAAGCCCCAGAAGAAGAACAGTGCACCCATAATGACAGGCAGACCGCTATTATTCGGCATATGGATTGGCTCATACTTTCCAGTTGCGAGTGGTTTTCCTTCTTTCTTCGCAAACCAGTGAGCATCCAATTTATTCACAGTTGGGATCAATGCAAAGTTATATTCAGGTACCGGGCTATGTGTACTCCATTCAAGTGAACGAGCATCCCATGGATCTTGGTCTATATCCCGAGGACTGTAACGAACACTCCAGTAAATGTTGTATACAAGGATGATGAAACCGATCGCAAGACCGACCGCACCGACCATGGATAACATGTTAAGTGGTCCGTATCCAGTGCTTTCTGAATACGTATACATCCGACGTGTCATTCCGTTTAATCCGAGAATGAAGAGCGGGAAGAACGTCACGTTAAAGCTGATTGTGATAAACCAGAATGACAGCTTTCCAAGCTTTTCATTTAACATGAAACCAAACACTTTAGGGAACCAGAAATGGAACCCGGCAATGACCGCAAACACCGTACCTGGTATAAGTACATAGTGGAAGTGGGCAACTAAGAACATTGTATTGTGATACTGATAGTCGGCACTCGCCATAGCAAGCATGACACCTGTTACCCCACCAATGGTGAAGATTGGAATGAAGGCAAGTGAATACAACATAGGTGTCGTAAAGCTGATCTTCCCTTTACGTAACGTGAATAACCAGTTGAATATTTTCACACCGGTTGGAATCGCGATGGCCATCGTTGTAATTGAGAACACACTATTGACCATAACGCCGTGGCCCATTGTATAGAAGTGATGGGCCCAAACGACGAAGGATAGTAGCGAAATTGCAACCATACTGACAACCATCGATTTATAGCCGTAGAGGTTTTTACGTGCAAATGCTGAGATGATTTCACTGTAAATACCGAAGGCTGGCAAAATAACAATATACACTTCAGGATGTCCCCAAACCCAGAACAGGTTCGCCCAAAGCATGTCCATACCACCACTTTGCATGGCGAAGAACTGTGTGCCAAACTGACGATCGAGTGTCATCAATGCAAGTGCAACTGTCAAAACAGGGAATGCAAAGACAATAATGACGTTTGTGATCAAAACAGACCATGTAAACATCGGCATTTTCATGAGTGTCATACCAGGTGCACGCATTTTGAGAATCGTCACCAAGAAGTTAATACCTGTTAACAGGGTACCAATTCCGGCAATTTGCAACGCGAGCGAATAATAGTTATTCCCGACTGTCGGACTGAACTCCAGACTCGCAAGTGGGAAGTACGCAGACCATCCGGCATCCGGTGAACCACCGATGACGAACGAAATGTTGAACAGCATCGCACCAGCAAAGAATAACCAGAAGCTGATTGCGTTCAATCGAGGAAATGCAACATCGCGTGCTCCGATTTGTAGCGGAATGACGACGTTCATTAATCCGATGATGAATGGCATTGCCATGAACAGGATCATAATAACCCCGTGTGTTGTAAAGATTTCATTGTAATGTTGACCGTCAAGCAATCCGTTATCAGGAATGGCTGTCTGACCACGCATTAAGAGTGCATCGACGCCTCCACGGAATAACATGAGAAGTGCAGAGAGAATGTACATGACTCCGATTTTCTTATGGTCAACTGTAGTTAACCAGTTCATCCAAAGCCAGTTCCACTTTTTAAAGTATGTGAGCGCAATCGGGATCGCAAGAGATACAACAACAATACTTACCATTGCTGCGTAAATCATCGGTTCTCCGGTTACGAAAAATTCGTCCCATTTCATATCGTTGAACTCCTTTCGTTTGTTAAGTATGTGAATGGAAGGTTGAAGTTGCACTGCATGCACTTAGTGCGCATCATGATCCATATCCATATCCATATCCATATCCATATCCATATCCATATCTTCATGTTGATCATCAGTTGATGTAGATCCACCGTGATGATGTCCACTATTTTCCCCTTCAGGAGCGGGTTTGAATTCAAGGTGGTTAGAAGAATAAGTCTTACGACCGACGTGTTCAGCTTCTAACAAATCGTCGAACTCATCTTCTGTTAGCTTAGGGGCAGTTGTTTTCACATCGTTCACCCATTCCTTGTAATCTGCATCTGACAGTGATTGAGCTTCAAATTCCATTTTGGCAAAACCTTCACCACTGAAGTTCGAGTTTTTCCCTATAAATGATCCAGGGACATCTGCAGACATATGGATGGTATTCACCATGTCACTCATCGCATACTTTTGACCAGCAAGTTGTGGAATCCAAAAACTTGTAATCGGTCCGAATGAATAAAGTCGGAACTCAATTGGGCGGTCTGCTGGGAAATTCACATAGTTTACAGTTTCGATTCCCTCTTCTGGGTAACTGAAATGCCATTTCCAGTTGGAGGAAGAAGCGTAGATGACAATTGGCTTTTCATCGGCATAAGCGACAGATTTTTGCTCCACTGTACTAGTGGTAGACACGGTAACAACGGAAAGAATTATTACGATGACGACCGGAATCGCTGTCCAAATGATTTCTAACCATTTGTTTCCTTCTTCGTGTGGTGGTTCGTAATCGTCATCTAGTTTTGAAGCACGATACTTCAAAAGAACAACTGTATAAAGTACATAGACGACGAGAAGGATGCCTGCCATCATTGCGATAGAAAACAGGATTGTGCTCGATAATGTCCTAGCTTGCGGACCTTTTGGATCTAATATGAGCAGTGGGTTGTCACAACCGGCAAGCAAAATGGCTGTAATAGAAAATAGCGTTAGTGCTATCCACTTTTTTTTCATGATAGAACTCCTCTCAAGGGTGAAATGGTGACAATGGAAGTCGATATAATTGACCGTTAAAATATATTCGAATAATTAAAAGCGGTCTGTATTTTTCATGAAAATGTAAACGACTTCCGTGCGAACTTTATAATAGTACCGTGAAACCAAGATTACAATGCTCAAGTGAGTATGTCACAAAAGGTTCTTATCTGTTCAAATTCATGAGCGAACAATTTGCATCACCTATTAAATGGGTGTAAGATTATTTATAATTTGTTTGATAAAGTTATTAGAAATATAGGGTTTTTTAGGCAAGTCGGAGAGTTATGAGGATTATAGAAGTAACAAGGATGTCCATTTTTAGGCAAACAAAAACAGCTTTTCTTTTCGCGTTCCGCAAAAGAAAAGCTGTTTTATGTACCACCGTCGTTTTGAAAAGTCTGTTGGGCGAGATTCGTCTTCAAAATCAGTTGACGACCTCGTGAGTGAGTTCTTCATCTCTAAAATATAGGAAGTGCTCTTCGTCTAATTCGTTTATACGTTCCTTATTCAAGCCAGCAGCTAAATTACCTTCAAAAATTGTTTCCCACCAAGTATCAGTTGTTGTCATCATTAGTTCCTCCCTTAAAGAATGTGGTTGGTTGCTTGTTATACACTCTTTACCCAAACTCTGTTTGGCTCAAAACGTTGTTCTGAAAAAAGGCTCCGATAGTCCTGCTACGAAATTCCAATTTTGTAGAACTGCCTGATGTGGTTAGTATATGAATCGACAGGCGTTGCTAACCTGCGTATTTTGTCGGAATTAATGATAACAAAAACAGATCCTTTTGAATGATTGACTTTTAAATAACTTTTTGATATTGAGCAGTTTGGATTTTTGCGTAACACTCTAAAGGTAGTTAAGATAGAAGAAACCGCTTAAGAGGAGGAACGTCCATGAACTTTACATCTAAAGACGTAGAATCAATAATTGAGCGCCAACATAATTTTTATTTTACAGGGGCAACTCGTTCTATTGAATTTAGAAAAGAAATGCTAATCCGCTTAAAAGAAGCGATTCAAGCAAATGAACAAGAAATCGAAAAAGCGCTCTACCGGGACTTGCGGAAAAATTCTTTTGAAGCATATGTAACTGAAATCGGATTTGTTCTTTCAAGTATTGGTCACGTGTTGAAACATTTAGCTGAATGGATGGAACCGGAAACAGCGAAAACACCACTCTATTTACAGCCTGGGAAAAGTTATGTTATCCGAGAGCCGTTTGGATCGGTTTTAGTAATTGGACCGTTCAATTATCCGTTTCAACTAATCATGGAACCAATAGTAGGTGCAATAGCAGCTGGAAACTGTGTAGTTGCAAAACCATCTGAAGCAGCACCTCATACTGCTGCTGTTGTTAGAAAAATTCTAGAACAGCAATTTCCACCCGAATATGTTCGAGTTGTAGAAGGCGCAAAAGAAGAAACTTCAGCCTTGATACATGCTCCGTTTGATTCAATTTTCTTTACAGGCAGTGTCACGGTAGGCAAAATTGTTATGAAAGCGGCATCTGAACGTCTAACCCCTGTAACACTTGAACTAGGCGGTAAGAGTCCTGCGATTGTAGATCAGACAGCTAATTTAAAAATTGCTGCTGAACGGATAGTATGGGGGAAGTTCTCGAATGCGGGTCAAACGTGTGTTGCGCCAGATTATGTAATGGCACATAAGACGATTAAGGAACCACTGTTAAAAGAGATTAAAAAGGCCATTCGACGTTTTTATGGAAAAGATGCGTCCTTAAGCAAGGACTACGGTCGGATCATAAATGAGAAACAATTCGATCGTCTCCAAACTATTCTTAAAAGAGAGCAACATGTTGTAAGTAGTGGTGGAAACACTGACAGAGCAGACTTATATATCGAACCGACCGTCCTAGAAGGTATTCATTTTGACAGCCCTTCTATGGAAGATGAATTGTTCGGACCAATCTTGCCAGTACTTGAGTATGAAAACTTAGGTGCATTGCTGCATCAAATTCGTAAAATGCCAAAACCACTTGCTGGTTATATGTTCACTGAAAATGAGGAAGCTGCTACATACTTCACAGAACAGTTGCCTTTTGGAGGAGGATGTATCAATGATACAATTTCTCATGTTGGCAACATTCACATGCCATTCGGAGGAGTGGGATCGTCCGGACAAGGTAATTATCATGGAAAAGCAAGCTTTGACGTCTTCACTCATGAAAAAGCTATGATGAATCGTAGTACTGCGATTCCAATGAGAGCTGCTTTTCCTCCATACGGTAATAAGCTGAAATACATTAAACCGCTGATTCGTTAAGATCAGTGGTTTTTCTTTTGATTCGTTAATTCAACCATGACGTAGCAACAAAAAAAACGTATAATGAATGTATTGCCTAAAAAAAGCAGGTGGTCGAAAATCGAAAATGGACCACTGTAAGGTACGGCTGAACGGAGGAGTACAATGAATACAAAACAATTATTGGCGGTTTTGCCAGTTAAACGTGAGGTAGGGGTACTACCTGAACAAGTAACAGATTTAACAACAGACTCTCGAGCTGTCAGTGCAGGAGGAGTATTTGTCTGTATTGAAGGCTTTACAGTAGATGGACACCAATATGTTAGACAAGCAGTCGAATTAGGTGCACGGGTTATCATCGCCTCCAAACCAATAGAAGTCGATCTTGAAAAAGTGGCTGTGGTATACGTAGAAAGCACTTCTAGAGCAATTAGCTTACTCGCTTCTGCTTGGTGTGGTTATCCTTCCAAACGAATGAAAATGATCGGGGTAACTGGGACAAACGGAAAAACAAGTGTAAGTAATATCATTCACGGCATCCTAATGGGAGCTGGTGAACGTTCAGCTGTCTCAGGGACAATCGGGTTCAACTTGGATGGAGTATTGTATGAAACGGAAAATACAACGACGGACGTGTTGACAACACAAAAGATGATTGCACGAGCAGCAGAAGAAGGTTGCGACACGATGACGATGGAAGTTTCTTCTCATGGTCTCATAGAGGGACGGTTAGCGGGAACAGAATTTGATATTGCCGTTTTCACGAACTTGACACACGATCATTTGGATTTCCACGGAACGATGGAGAACTATGGCAATGCGAAAGGTCTTCTGTTTGCTCAGCTTGGGCAAGACTTACAACAACAAAAAGTTGCTGTGTTGAACGCAGATGATAAGTGGCACACTAAGATGAAGGAGATGACATCCTATCCTGTGCTAACTTACGGAATTCATGCGGATGCAATGTTCTCTGCTTCAAATATAGACCTTCGAACAGATGGGAGCTCGTTTACGCTACACTCGCCAGAAGGTGAATGGGAAGTAGACATGCGAATGATTGGTGAATTTAGTGTATCCAATGCTCTTGCTGCGATTACTGCACTCTATGCAAAAGGACTTGCAATCCCCGATATCTTAGCGCCACTCCGTTATCTGGCACCTATTAAAGGCCGAATGGAACGAGTGGAAACTGAACTGCCTTTAACAATATACGTGGACTATGCCCATTCTGCTGATGCGATAGAAAAAGCGATTGATGCTGTACTGCCGTATAAATCAGCAGAATCGAAACTTATCTTTGTCATTGGCACAGGAGGGAACAGGGATCGGAAGAAACGTCCTGTGATGGCTGAAAAAGCTTCCTCTGCGGATTACGTGATTTTAACCACTGATGATCCGAGAGACGAACCATATGACTCCATAACATCTGAACTTGCAGCAGGAATGACTCATCAGCAGTTTGCATGTATAGGAGATCGCGAAGTTGCCGTGCGACATGCGATTGAAGTTGCTGATGAAGGCGATATTATTATCTTCGCAGGTAAAGGACATGAAGATTATCAAATTATCGGCTCAACAAAATATCCGCATTCGGATGCAACAATTGCACTTGAAGAGGCGGAAAAGAAATTTGGTAAAGGCATAATCGGCAGCTAAATGTCGGGCTCATATACGAAGGAGAATAAGGAAATGACTAAAAATATGCAAGAAGAAATTGCTTCAAGACGAACGTTTGCCATCATCTCTCACCCAGATGCCGGGAAGACGACGATGACAGAAAAACTGCTCTATTTCGGTGGCGCCATCCGGGATGCTGGGACAGTTAAGGGAAAGAAAAGTGGAAAGTATGCAACGTCCGACTGGATGGAAATTGAAAAACAACGTGGTATTTCTGTGACCTCTTCTGTTTTACAATTCGATTACGACGGAAAACGGGTTAACATTCTCGATACACCGGGACACGAAGACTTTAGTGAGGATACCTATCGAACGCTTATGGCGGTCGATGCAGCTGTTATGATGGTCGACTCAGCAAAAGGGATCGAGCCTCAAACTATCAAGCTCTTCAAAGTTTGTCGTATGCGTGGTATACCCATTTTCACGTTTATGAACAAAATGGATCGACAAGGTAAAGAACCACTTGAGTTAATGGAAGAGCTAGAAGAAGTTCTCGGCATTGAGTCCTACGCAATGAACTGGCCGATCGGTATGGGGAAAGAATTCATGGGGATTTACGATCGCTACAATAATCGTATTGAACAAGCCCGAGTTGAAGGGGAAGATAAGTATCTTGAGTTAGACGACGAAGGACAACTGGCTAAGCCCCATCCAATGATGGAAACTTCTTATTACAAACAAGCAGTGGAAGATGCACTTTTGTTAGAAGAAGCAGGGAATTCTTTTGATGAAAGTCGCGTAGCCAAGGGTGAGCTTACACCTGTGTTTTTCGGAAGTGCCTTGACAAACTTTGGTGTCCAGACATTTTTGGAAACCTTTTTGAACTTTGCTCCTTCACCGCAACCACGAATAACAGAAAACGAACAATATGTAGACCCAATGACAGATGAATTCTCAGGATTCATCTTCAAGATTCAAGCAAATATGAACCCAGCCCATCGGGACCGGATTGCGTTCGTTCGAATTGTGTCTGGTTCGTTTGAAAGAGGAATGTCTGTAAACATACCTCGTATTGGGAAAACGGTAAAGTTATCACAAACCACTCAGTTTCTTGCAGATGATCGTGAGACAGTGAATGAAGCGGTAGCAGGCGATATTATCGGATTGTATGACACAGGGAACTATCAGATTGGAGATACTGTTGTTGGCGGTAAGTCCACATACCAATTTGAAGCGTTGCCACAGTTCAACCCAGAATTATTCGTTAAAGTTACGGCAAAGAATGTTATGAAGTCGAAACACTTCCATAAAGGGATTTTACAGCTCGTTCAAGAAGGCGCTATTCAGTATTACAAGACACTTCATACTGAAGAAGTCATACTTGGTGCAGTAGGTCAGCTTCAATTTGAAGTGTTCGAGCATCGTATGAAAAATGAATATAATGTCGAAGTCCAAATGGAGCACATCGGCTCTAAAGTTGCGCGGTGGATTGAAAACGAAGCAGACGTAAAGGAATCTATGACTGGTCCACGCTCTATGCTCGTAAAAGACCGTTTCGATAACTTAGTCTTCCTATTTGAAAACGACTTTGCAATGCGTTGGTTCGGTGACAAGTTCCCGGATATTCGTTTATATAGTTTGTTATAAGCAGTAGCCCACATTAAAAACTCGTTACCTATTTGTGTACGAGTTTTTTTACTATCATTAAATTTTCGAACGTTCTGTTTGAACTCAAGCGACGCATTGCATATGATGAAAGTATTGTATTTAAGACAAAAGGGGACGCGCACATGAAAATAAGCGATTTTTCGATTAAACGCCCGGTATTTACGATTGTCACGATGTTTTTAATTATTATTCTCGGGGCCGTATCTTTTCTAAAAATACCCGTTACGCTCATACCAGATTTAAACCCACCAGTCGCAGTGGTCGTTGCGAATTATGGGGGCGCATCTCCAACAGAAGTAAGCGAAAAGCTAACAAAACCGCTAGAAGAAAGTCTCTCCACAGCACCTGGGTTAAAGTCCTTGCAATCCACTTCACAAGAAGGTGCTACCTTAGTCTTCATGATGTTTGATTGGTCTGCTGATATCGACGATGTTCAGCTCGACATTTTGCAGCGAATCGACCAGGTTCCTATACCTGAAGGTGCGGATAAACCTCGTTTCATGAAGTTTGATCCTTCTCAATTCCCGGTCATTCAACTTGCACTTAAAACAGATTCTGAAGAGGTGGACATACGGAAGATTGCAGAAGAATTGGAAACAGAATTACGGCAAACTGATGGTGTCGCGAGTGTCAGCGTATCTGGTAAGCTTGTCGAAGAAATTCAAATTGTATTAGATGAGAGTAAGCTTGAAAAGAACGGGCTCACTCAAGCTGACGTGTTGCAAGCAGTTCAAGCTTCGAACGTAACGATGCCAGGTGAGCCAGTGAGTGCCTCTGGTGGCAAACAACTTACGACGCGTATTATCAGTACCCTCAATTCAGCTGATGATGTGAAAAACGTCATTATTGGTCCAAATCCTGTGACTGGTAAGCGATTGCATGTAAAAGATGTCGCAACTGTCACCCGCACAGAAGCAAATAGTGGCACGTTAACTCGTGCAAATGATCAACAAGCCGTGTTACTCTCTGTCCTCCAGGAATCGGGAGCGAATACTGCTGAAGTGTCCAAGTCTTTCAAACAATCATTAGATCGGATGTTAGACGAAAAACAATTTAAGGACGTCGAAGCGGATATATTATTTGACCAAGGTGATTACGTAAAATTGGCCATTAATAACATAGGTCAATCACTCATACTTGGTGGTCTCTTCGCCATGATCGTTCTTTTCTTCTTCCTACGGGGAATTAGAAGTCCGATTATTATTGGTGTTGCGATTCCTTATTCTGTTGTTGTGACATTCGTGCTAATGTTCTTTGCGGACTTCTCACTCAACATTATGACGTTAGGTGCGTTAGCCCTCGGTATCGGAATGCTAGTGGATAATTCCATTGTCGTGATTGAAAATATTGAACGGCACCTTGCTATGGGGAAAGACCGAAAAGTTGCAGCAAGCGAAGGGGCTAAAGAAATCAGTGGGGCGATCATTGCATCCACTTTGACGACATTGGCTGTTTTCGTTCCAGTCATTTTCATTAGTGGATTGATCGGACAAATCTTTACTCAATTTGCGTTGACGATCTCATTTAGTTTATTTGCATCATTAGTTGTTGCATTGACTGTTGTGCCAATGATGGCGAGTCGCATGTTACGTAAACCACGTCGCAATGTAGAAGCACGTAGACGACGCTCGAAAACACTCAGTACATTCGAGAAGTCCATCAAATGGTCTTTAGGTCATCGGTTCCTTATTCTAGTCATGACGGTAGTTTTACTTGGCGCTAGTGCATTTGGTTTGTTTAAAGTCGGGACGGAATTTTTACCGTCTACTGATGAAGGTTTCTTCAGCATTAATGTTGAACTTCCAAATGGATCTTCACTAGAAACAACGAATGCAGCAGTTAAAAAAGTAGAAGATGTGTTGAAAGAACAAAAAGATGTCGACGTATATGTCAGTCTAGTCGGTGGAACGCAGCAGTCTATGGCACAAGGTGGTTCTCAAGCGGATACAGCTGAAATGTATGTAAAGCTGAAACCGCTAGCAGATCGAGAGCGCTCCGTATTCGATTTTATGGATGATGTAAAGCCGAAAGTCGAAAAAGCGATTGGGGATACTGCTGAGATTAGCTTTAACGTACAAGCTGCTGCAGGTTCTAATCCGAATACGTTGACATTTGCAATTGAAGATACAAACGAATCCCGGTTAAATGAGGCAACTGAAAAGATAGATGCTGCTCTCAAAAAGTTAGATGGTGTAACAGATGTCTCTAATAACTTAATGGATACAGTTGAGGAAGTCCAAGTCACCGTTGATCCAAAGTTAGCCGCGAATTTTGGTTTGGCTCCTTATCAAGTAGCTCAAACGATTACAGACGTTACACGAGGTACATTTGCAACTCAAATCGTCGATGAAAATGATCAAGTGTTGACGGTAAAAGTCCAGTATGACAAAAAGTTTTATAAAGACACCGGAGCGTTACGAAAGATTAAGCTTCGTACACCAACAGGACAGTTTGTTAAGTTAGGGCAGATTGCGAAAATCGATATTGCTGAAGGTCCTGTTGCTATTCAACGTGTTGACCAAGCACACTCTGTTTCATACGATGTGAAGTATGAAAATGATAAATCACTTGGAGAGATGACGAAATCCGTGAACGATACTATTGATGAACTCAAGTTGCCGGATGAAGTGAAGATGTCCTACAGTGGAGACCGTGAACTCTTTGAGAGTGCAGCAAACGATATGATGCTAGCACTTATACTTGCAGTAGTTCTCGTTTACATTGTTATGGCAGCTCAATTTGAGTCGTTTAAATACCCATTTGTTATCATGTTCTCTGTTCCGTTGATGGTGATTGGTGTCGCGATTGGTTTGTTTGTGACGAACACTCCTATAAGTGTCACTTCGATCATTGGTATTCTTGTATTAGTAGGAATCGTCGTGAACAACGGGATTGTTCTTGTGGACTACATTAACCAGCAAAAGGCTGCTGGTATGAAATCGTATGATGCAATCGTCATCTCGGTTAAAAACCGTGTGCGTCCGATTCTTATGACAGCTCTAACGACAATTCTTGGCCTGTTACCACTTGCACTTGGTATTGGTGAAGGTACAGAAATAAACCAACCGATGGGAATTGCCGTGATTGGTGGACTCATCAGCTCCACGTTCTTGACACTCTTCATCGTACCGATTATTTATAGTCTCTTCGATAAAGAAACAAGAAGACGTGCACGACCCACAACATCTGTGGATAACCAAAATGATCTATAGAAGTTGACTTAAAAGCAGAGGAGAAGATCCCTCTGCTTTTTTGTATGGTATGAATAGGACAATCATTCATAGAATGTACCGATTTCTCATATAATGTGAGTATCTGCAAAGGAATGTTTTATTTGAAAAAACAGCAGCTACAAAATACGATTCTCCCGATTGGTATCGATTGTGTCGAAACTAAAACATCGAGAAGAAACTTTTTTGAAAAAGCGGATGTTTAGTTTACAGAACAGCTGATGATTAGTATAATAGAGGGAGAAAAGTACCCAACAACTGAATGTCTTTGACGTTTGTCAAAGGGGAGTAGCTATAGGGAAACCTATTTCATAGTCGTCAATACATGGTGATACAGCGCCATCGGTTATGATAGCTGGATTTTTAACGAATTCCGACTTAGCGAGACCTTTGCCTTTTATTAGGTGAGGGTTTTTTTGATTGAAAAAAAGGGAGGAATTTTTGTTGGAAAGTATTTTCTTTGAATACGCGTGGGTCCTACTTGTACTAATTGTTTTGGAAGGCCTTCTTGCAGCAGATAATGCAGTTGTTATGGCGGTTATGGTGAAACATCTTCCAAAAGTACAACAACAGAAAGCATTGTTCTACGGACTATTAGGGGCATTTGTTTTCAGATTTACAGCTCTGTTTTTCATCACATACCTTGTGAATTATTGGGAAATTCAAGCGCTAGGTGCAGTCTACCTATTGTATATTTCGGCAAAAAATATTTACGACCAAAGACATCATAAAAGTTCGGATCCGACTAAGAAAAAACGGAAAGAGTCTGGTTTCTGGGTTACTGTATTAAAAGTTGAACTTGCGGATATTGCGTTTGCACTAGACTCCATGCTTGCAGCGGTAGCACTTGCGGTAACACTTCCAGAACTAGGTAACTTCCATATCGGGGGCATTAATGGTGGACAATTTACCGTCATGCTGGTTGGTGGAATTATCGGTCTCGTTATGATTCGATTTGCAGCTCGCCAATTTGTAACATTGCTTGAGAAGTTTCCAGCACTTGAAACAGCTGCATTCCTTATTGTTGGCTGGGTAGGTGTTAAACTTGCTGTAATGACACTGGCACATCCTAATGTTCAAATTCTCGATACAGAATTTCCACATTCTCTGACGTGGAAACTTATTTTCTGGTCTGTCCTTGCAGCCATCGCATTAGGCGGTTATTTAACTGCTGTTGCAAGTAATAGAAAAAAATCCAAATAACGATTCTAAAACTGTCCAGCGCGAGAGATGTTTCTCGCAGTGGACAGTTTTTTTGATTAGCTTGTACATAATTACTAGGTAAATCTTAATAACGAGGATAAATTAGGTGACTGAAAATGAAACTAGCAGCCGAAGCTATAAGAGAACCGAATTTTTCTGACAGGATAAATTCGAATATGGTATGATTATGTCCTCCTGAAGGAAAGGATCGGATACAAAATGAAATTTAACCGAGATAGTTTACACAGATTCACACCTGCTCAATTAATTGTGTTTTATTATTTTTTAGCAATCGCATTTTCTTTTCTATTGTTGAATCTACCTGGAGTTTATAAACCCGGTGTGAAGGTTTCTTTTATCGATAGCTTATTTACATCTGTCAGCGCTGTCAGCGTTACAGGACTGACGCCGATTAGTATCGCAGGCACGTACACTGTTTTCGGACTATGTATGCTAATGCTCGTTCTGCAAATAGGCGGAATCGGGATTATGTCTATTGGTACGTTTTTTTGGTTGCTCGTAAAAAAACGTATTGGATTAAGAGAAAGACAGCTCATTATGGTAGATCATAATCAGTACTCACTAGCTGGGGTCGTACAATTGATTAAACAAATTGTACGGATTATTTTTCTGATTGAACTAATTGGTGGAATCGTCCTGACCATTTACATTATGCCTCTCTACGATAGTTTTTCAGAAGCACTGCTGAATGGAATGTTTTTGTCAGTTTCTGCAACAACAAATGCGGGATTCGACATCACAGATGCTTCCTTGTTGCCGTATTTCAACGATTATTTTGTACAATTTGTTATTATGGTGTTAATTATTTTAGGAGCTATTGGATTCCCTGTTCTTGTAGAAGTAAAAAGTTTCTTTTCAAAAAAGGTCCCTCATTTTCGTTTTTCACTATTTACCAAAATTACGACATCTACTTTTGGAATACTGTTGTTAGTAGGTGCGGTGATGATCTATATTTTAGAGTCATTTCATTCTTTTAAAGGGATGTCTTGGCATGAAAAGATCTTTTCTTCCCTGTTTCACTCTGTTTCCGCACGATCTGCGGGTTTAACAACATACGATATTACTAACTTTAGTGATGCGACGGATATCGTAATCAGTTCATTGATGTTTATCGGTGCCTCCCCAAGTTCAGTCGGTGGGGGAATTCGAACTACGACATTTGCTATCGCTGTACTATTTCTCATTAACTTTGCAAAAGGGAAAGATGTTATTCACATATTCAAAAGGCGTATCAAGCTTGTCGACATTTTTCGTTCGTATGCCGTCATTTTGCTGGCTGGCTTCATGGTTATGACTGCACTTCTTATAATGTTAGTCACGGAGCCGGGTGTACCAGTGGTCGCATTATTGTTCGAAATAACCTCTGCATTCGGAACGTGCGGTATGTCTCTTGGAATTACTGCTGATTTATCTGTCCCGGGCAAGGTCATTATTATGGCGCTCATGTTCATTGGGCGAGTGGGGCTTATTTCTTTTCTATTCACACTAGGTGGGAAAGTAAACAAAACCTCTTTCCGTTATCCAAAAGAGCGAGTAATTATAGGGTAATTTAGAATGAAAGAATTTATTGAATGTTCAATTAGATGATTCTATATTTCTTTGAATAACCTTGTATGGAAGAAAATTTGTGCAATATAATTCTAAAGGCCTATATAACGAGTTGTGGAAATATGGAATAATCTGAATTATACACATTGAATCGTTTATTTATGTAAGTTATAACATATGGTGCTATTTCATATCTTGTCTAAACAGTCTCGGGAGGGTAAAGAATGCTTGAACAATTAGAAAATGTGAATAGTTATGGATCACTTTTCGTTACCGACAATCGTCACCCTTGTATTTTGGTCAGTATGGATGGTGTCATTGCTGAGGCAAATTTCTTATTTTGTGAAAAGTTTTCGTTGGGACAAAATGATAACTTTTTATCGTTACTTAAAAGAGATGGTTTACGCAGCTGGAATGACTTTAAGCAAGAATGCACTGAAACAAAAGAAATCGTATTAGATGATTTCACCGTGGTTTCTGAAGAGAATGTTGAGTGTTTATGTAAAGCTCATATATTTTATTCAAACCAAACACAACAAGCTATCGTTACATTTGTGTTGCCAGTTTTTTGTACAGAACTACCAATAGTTGATTATTTAGGGTGCTTTACGCATGCCTCAAGGTTAACGATGATTGTTAATCGTGAAGGTCACATTATTGATGTCAATAATCGAGTTAGTGAATTATTTAACCTAACTAGGAATGCGGTTATTGGAAAACGTGCTCAATCGTTGTATAGAAAGTTCAACACGCAAAAGAGGAATGCAGAGGCCCAGTATGAGGCCTATATAAAAACACTTCGCACTATTGGAGAAGTCACCATCAGAGAACGATTTGAAGATGAACCGAATACGATTCAATTTTTTGAGATTCATGCCGTATATAATAGCGATAGCGACTTGTATATCGTGGAAATACAAGATTGTACAGAGATAGAAATGCTTCGCAGGAAGCTGGATCATTCCGGATCTTTGTCAACAGTAGGACAAATGGCAGCAAGTATTGCACATGAAATCCGTAATCCGATGACGACGTTAAAAGGATTTGTGCAGTTAATGGAAGTGACTGCAACAGGAGATACAGCGAAATATTTGTCTGTTGTGGACGACGAGCTAAAACGGATGGAAGCAATTCTGAATGAAATGCTTATGTTATCAAAACCATCGGAAGAAAAAATTTCTGAGTTCTCCTTAGGAGTACTTATTACGAAAGTGCTCGAGATCATGAAGCCGAAAGCAATGTTTGAATCGATTCACATCGACTGGCAAGATGCTTCTTTTTGCAACTCGATGATCTATTCTAATGCAGATAAAATCAAACAAGTTCTTTTGAATATTTTTAAAAATGCATTCGAGGCTATGGAACCCGGAGGGATTTTGACTCTGAAACTTGAAAAGGCGGAAGGTACCTCATTTACTCTTTCTGTTACGGATACAGGAAAAGGAATGACTCCATTGCAGATTAAAAATATATTCATGCCTTTTTTCACCTCTAAACCAGAAGGAACAGGTCTGGGACTACCTTTCGTTCTCAAGACAATGGAAGATTTGGGGGGAGCCGTAGCGGTTTCAAGTGTGGCAGAACAAGGAACAACATTCACATTGGTATTTCCACAACATTATTTGGAGAGTTGTGTAATAGTCGAGCAATCCTCTGCTAATTAACAATTCATATTGAATCAGTTTTGACGAATTGGTATTCAACCAACTATACTATCTTCATAGATCAAATTGGAAAACAGCAGGTGAATAATTTATGGGGAAAGCAAACGAACGCGCACTAAAATTATTTGTAGTCCTATCACGGGCGAATAAAGTGCTGCACGAAGAGACGAATCGACTGATCTCTTCTAAAGGGTTGAATCCGACGGAGTTTGCGGTTCTCGAGTTGTTGTACCACAAAGGAAAACAGCCTATCCAAAAAATTGGGGAAAAGATTTTAATGCGTAGCGGTTCAATGACCTATGTCATTAATAAACTGGAGTCCAACGGTTACTTACAACGAGAAGTCAATTCTATCGACAAACGCGTAACGTATGTAGAAATTACTACACAAGGGGAACAATTAATGGATGCATTGTTTCCAGGGCATGCAGAGAACATTACTAGTTTACTTTCATCATTGACTAATGAGGAGCAAGAACAAGCGACAAGTTTGCTCCAAAAGTTGGGAGTATCCATTCGTGATTTGTCCTCAACAAAAAGCTGAACAGCAAATTGCTGTTCAGCTTTTTGTTAGTGGTCTTATTTTGGTTGAATCGTTTCAGCCATTTTCAAATATTCTTCATAATAGCTCTCATCGTTGTTATCATACATCATGACCCGAACGATTAGCTCTCCTTTTTGGAAGATCATTGCTGTAATGGGACCTTCAGCTGAATCTACACGATACGCTTTCACTTTTTCTAGTTCTTTACTAGTTGGAAGTTGTGCTACGTCTGTCAATTCAACAGGAGACGCATCTTCGCTTGTAGCAGCAAGCGTTTCTGTCATGTTTTCTACAGCTTTGTCAAAATCAGTTTCAGAAGCTTGCATTGTTCCGATAACCATATATTTATCTTCATGTTCTTTTACATAAAGAATGTCACGTCCTGGCTCTTCACTCGTCAATTCATAAGTAGGGAGCACTTGCATTTTAAAGGATTGCTCATCGCTCTCTGTTTCTACAGCATCTGCTAACGTCGTAGCGTCATCAGATTCGCTACTGTCCGCTTCTGATTCTGAATCACTAGTTGTATCATCTTCCGTCGCTTCATCTTCACTTGAAGCGTTCTCGTCAGTAGTATCTGTTCCCTCTGCTCCATCAGTTTCACTTTCCGTACCTTCAGATGCTTCTGTGCCAGTATCAGCACCTTGATCAGTATTTTCAATTGGCTGCTTATCGTTGTCCTCTTCACTTGTATCCGTTCCACAAGCGGCTAATAATAGTGAGGCAGACAATGCTGTGTAAAGTAATTTTTTGTTTTTCATACGGTCATCTCCTCCTTACTCAATGTGACGCAAATTTGCAATAAAAGTTTCAATTTTCTTTTTTATGAAGGATGGTGTAGCGTTTATGGTTCACAACTGTTTTTTCTTCAAGCCCAAGTTCCTCGAAGTTTTCCATATACGTTAAGTTCACAATAACCGAGTTCTCATTCACTTTTTCTACAATCCCCTGTAAACCATCCTTAAATTCAATAATGGTTCCAACTTCTGCAATATTCAATTCTTCCATTTCTTCCATCTGATTCAACTCCTTTTACGACTAATTAATCTTAGTATACTTAACAAAAGCAATACAGGTAAAGTATCATGAAATGAGAGAATGTACAAATTATTATTGTTTCGACAATTGTTTGTCGCGAATTGTCGAAAGGTTTTGACACAGTTGTTTTGGCTTTATGTTATTATATATTAAGCTTTGTAATTAATCTTCGGGAGGGATCTCTATGGATAATCTGGAATATAAAATTGAATTTATTCGCAGGGAACTCTTGAAGACTGCAGAGGAAAAAGGTCTATCCTCCAATGAGACGGTCAAACTGAGCGTGGAATTGGATCACTTATTGAATGTCTATTCTTACGATGAAAAGAGCGCCGTTGCTAAAAATAGTAGTTTAGAGAGAAAAGTAAAAATTAAAAGTGAAAATATTGGCTGAACGTGTTTAGAAATCTGACGAAGGGGGATACTACAATTGAACACAGCAACATTCTCATTTCCCCCTTTTGATGACGGTCCTTTCCCAGGACCGTCTCTTTTTTGTTCACAGCAAGAAATGCAGCTTATTTTAGAGTATTATTAGTATAGTGTCATTAATTTTAAGGGGGATTATGAACATGGAAAATATTTCATTTATCGGAACAGGGGTAATGGGATCTAGTATTGTCGATCATTTGCTTCAAGCTGGCTATCCAGTAACTGTACATACACGTACGAAAGGGAAAGCGGAGCCACTTATTGCGGCAGGAGCTAAGTGGGCTTCTACGGTCGCTGAGGCTGTACAAACAGCAGATATCATCTTTACGATGGTTGGCATGCCTGCCGACGTTGAAGAAATCTATCTAAATGTTGATGGTATCCTCGCTAATGGAAGAAGTGGACAAATTGTTGTGGATATGACGACTTCTAGTCCGGCACTTGCAAAAAAAATCGAAGGAGCAGCTATTGAAAAAGGAATGACTTCACTCGATGCTCCTGTTTCTGGCGGAGATGTAGGAGCTAAAAATGGAACGCTTTCGATTATGTGTGGCGGTGACGAGACCGTATTTGAGCAAGTCAAACCGATTTTTTCGATATTTGGAAGTCAAATTGTACTTCAAGGTCGTGCAGGAGCTGGACAGCACACAAAAATGAGCAATCAGCTTGCCATTGCGACTAATATGATTGGTGTTTGTGAAGCACTTGCATATGCCGAAAAAGCAGGACTGGATCCAGAACGCGTTTTAGAGTCCATCACTCCTGGCGCTGCAGGTTCTTGGTCCCTTTCAAATCTTGGACCTCGTATGCTTTCTGGGAATTTTGAACCTGGTTTTTACACGAAGCATTTCCTTAAGGATCTGCGTATTGCACTTGATGAAGCAAGTGTCATGGAACTGGATCTGCCGGGATTACAGCTAGCAATCCGTCTTTATGAGGACCTTATGGCTAAAGGATACGGTGATAAAGGTACCCAAGTTCTCTTCAAACATTATCAATGAAAAAGGGACACGCCAATTTAGGCATGTCCCTCAGATTGTAGACAAAAGGGATGAGAATCGATTTGATTTCCATCCCTTTTGTCTTTTTGCATCGTTGACTCTGGAAATGAAGGATGACAGGCCGTTGATCTCCGTTCCGGACGGTCGCTTTCCGGGGGCTTGCCCTCAGCCTCCTCGTCGCTTCGAAAGCAAAGATGTGCTCCCAACGTTGCACTTATGCTCGCAAAAACCGTTCTTCGTTACGGCTTTTCCTGTGGGGTCTTCGCGCTGCGCTGATCCCCAGGAGTCGCCGTCCTGCACTTCAATCAACTGAATGTCCCAGGACACATTCACATCATTCAGCCAACAATTCAATTTGGGGCTCCATGTCCAGTTGGCAGGACTAACTAGACGTAGCAGAAGACTTAAGACACCTATATGGAATCCAAGAAGTCTATGGAAATTTAAAGAGACAGTTGAACGCGTTTTACCGAATCCAAAGAGAAGCATGGTATACGACGGACAATCCTAAGTGGGTTTAGGGGATTAAATAAATGACATTTTATTGAGAACAACAGGATCTATGCATGGTCTCCTGAGTAGAGAATATAAATCTGCAACCAATAGATAAATGAAGGAAAAATCAATTTCTGCCTCTAATTTACGAACCAGATGGTCTTGCAGAATTAACTGTTTGATCGTAAGCAGTTCCATCTGTTCTCGTTCATTAACTTGATTCTTCATCATCATTTCCATTACCTCATTTGATAGTTGGGGGATCCTGTTGATTGTAGCGGAGAGTGGCGACTCCGGAGGGATCAGCAAAGCATGAAGACCCTGGACTGAGCAA
>NZ_AZUC01000014.1 GCF_000586555.1 Sporosarcina sp. D27 | reverse complement strand
GGAACGGAGATCAACGGCCTGTCCCCCTCATTTCCAGAGACAACGATGCAAAAAGACAAAAGGGCGATTTCCATTTAGGAAAACGCTTTTTTGTGTTGTTATTTATAGGACTGCCTTTGCATAACTTAAAGGACTAGATAAGTTCTGTAAAGTGAGGGATCGTATATGATACTGATTTTAGTGATTTTGCTTGGGGCTGTTCTTTTTGGTCCGTTCATATTTCCATTTGCAGAGCGACAACTGGAACTCTATCTTTTCGTGTTAGGGATTATCGCCGTATTCACAGCAGGTATTTGGAGCCATACATTAGTTCACGCAGTAGTCACCGACCCTATAGCAATCACATGCGCAGTACTACTAGCAGGATTGCTATTCCGTGTATTCCAACGCCCTTTTAGTCAGTCAATAGGCTTTGCAGAGCGTCTCATCCCGTCCCGCATTTTTGTTACACTTATCGTTATCAGTATAGGCTTAGTAGCAAGTTTCATAACAGCAATTATTGCAGCAATTCTACTGGTCTCAATCATAAGTTTGCTCCACTATGACAGACTTATTCAAATCCGCCTCGTGATTGTTTCTTGCTATTCAATCGGTTTAGGGGCAGTGTTAACCCCACTTGGCGAGCCCTTATCAACAATTGCCACAAGTCGACTAAACGAATCCTTCTTTTACTTATTTTCATTGTTAGGAAGCGATGTCGTCATTGCTATAGTCTCACTTGGAATCATCGCAGGCATCGTCATACCGCCTCCTAATAGAAAAAGTAGTATGAATAAGATATTGGAGAAAGAATCATGGAGCACTATTGTGATCAGAAGTGTCAAAGTATACATATTTGTCATGGCGCTCACTCTTCTAGGAGCTGGATTCGAACCGTTGTTGAGTCCTATATTGGAAGGGAAAAGCCCGACATTCCTTTATTGGGCAAACATGATATCTGCAGTCCTGGATAACGCCACGCTAGCCTCAATCGAACTCGGTCCCACTATGGATGAGCCAACTATTCGCGCCATTCTTATGGGCTTACTAATAAGCGGAGGCATGCTGATTCCAGGGAACATCCCCAATATTATTGCTGCCGGTAAATTATCCATCACTAGTAAGGAATGGGCCCGTTTTGGCTTCCCTTTTGGACTTCTCGCGATGATCGTTTACTTCTTTGTTGTGTTTTACTAATTAACTTCAGCGTTTTTGATAAATATATTGGACTATGGCATATCCAAATACGCGTACAAACGCTCTGAATGAAAAAAGGCTGCTCAAGCATCAGTATTAACTGAAGTTTTGAGCAGCCTTTGTATTTTTTTATTTATTTCGTTTTGTCATACGACCTAATGCAAATGCACCTGCCGCCAAGCCGATAAATGTATTCGTCTTTTTGTTGAACACTTGTTTTACAATCAAGTTCATGTTTTGTGGACGCTCCGCAAGACGTCGCATGAAATAGCCATACCAGTCTTCACCAAATGGAACGTACGTCGTGAAGTTGTAGCCTTCCTTAGCAAGCTCTAATTGCATATCTTTACGGAATCCGTAAAGCATTTGGAACTCAAACTTATCATAAGAAATATCATTATCTTTCACGAACTGCTTTACATGGTTGATGACATGGTGATCATGCGTCGCAATAGAAGTGAACTTTCCGTTTAACAAATGCCATTCAATTAATTTAACAAAGTTTTCATCGATATCCGCTTTGTCCTGATATGCAACCGTAGGAGATTCTTTATAAGCTCCTTTTACAATGCGTAGACGGAAATCTTTATGTTGCTTCATATAGTCTTCCGCTTCGAAAAAGTATGCTTGGATGACTGTTCCAACATTTTTGTACGTTTTTGATAAGTCATCAAGCAAGTC
The DNA here is from genome assembly GCF_000586555.1 of Sporosarcina sp. D27. GTDB lineage: Bacteria > Bacillota > Bacilli > Bacillales_A > Planococcaceae > Sporosarcina. The sequence goes on along the minus strand of NZ_AZUC01000014.1, from coordinate 335,503 downwards.
AAATGAAGGCTTTAATCGATCATAGTCTTCCATATCAAAGTTGACAAAAATATCGTATTCGTTAGCCTTACTTACTATTTCACGTAAATTCTCTTCACAGAAGTTTGGGTCGATATCAAGACCAAGCTGAGATGGTTTTAGTGAAATCGTGGCATCGACACTGTTTTCATGAATTGCTTCAATCACACTTAAAATTTGTTTTTTTGCAGCAGTTGCCTCTTCGCGATTGTAAACGAACTCACCAAGATTGTCGACAGTACAAGAAATACCGTGCGCATTCAGTTCCTTAATACTTTCAATTGTCTCAGGAATATTTGTTCCTGCTACTACGTTTTGAGCACCTAGCTTCAGACCATATTTTTTTGCAGCGCTGTTTAATGTCTGGTTTTGCGATAGGCCCATAAATAAATCTTTTAGCATGTCGATAACTCCTCAGAACTAAATTTTTTCACTTCTTCATTATATCATATATCGCAAGAATACAACACGATCTGACACGCGAACAGAGATCCACACTACAGCAATTTAAGCTCAATTCACGTATTCAATTCGCGAGAAGATGAGTCTGCTTCATCTTCAGTCAATTGGAAAAGTTGAACACTCGCATCCAATTCATCTGCAAGTCGTTTCATTTCGTTGGATTGTTCAGCAACATCAGTAATTGTAGCTGACGTTTCTTCACCTGATGCTGATATGTTCGATGTCATTTCCTCCAAAGAACGGAGTGCGTCTGCCAACATTCGAATGTAACGCTCTGCTTCCTCTGACTTCTGCGCCTCACGCATCAGACTTTCAGAGATTGCTGAGACCTCAGCAACTGTATCTTCTACAGCCGTGGAAATACCACTCAATGTCTGTGCAGTTTGACGTACTGTTTCTGATCCGTTTTCAATTAGTTCACCACTCTCTTCCGTTGAATGCACCACATCTGCAATGCTAGAAGAAATGTCCTTGATCAGTTGCCCGACTTCCTGAACGTCTTGGTTGGATTGTTCTGCAAGACGACGCACTTCATCAGCAACGACTGCAAATCCTTTGCCATGCTCACCTGCTCTCGCAGCCTCTATGGAAGCATTCAATGCTAGTAAGTTGGTTTGGTTAGCAATATCAGAAATCGATTCAGTGATTGTCTGAATCTTTTTCGCCGAATCGATTAGTCCCTGAATGGCTAATTTTGTGCTTGATGAAGAAACTGAAATCTTTTTCATATCATCACTTAAAGATATTGCCCGTTCTCTACCCTCTTCTGCTAACACCATTGTGTTTGAAGAGATTGCAGTTGCGGTTTTTGCGCGTTCATCCGCTTGGTGAAGATCATGTGCTAAATCCTGGATAAGTTGAGCAACTTGTTCCACACTCGCGTTCCCATCCACGACAGAGCTCGCAGCTTCATTAATACTTTCAGAAACCATATGAGCGGCTCCTTCCATTTCTTCTAACGAGTCTACTGTTTGGGTCATACTTGTTGTCAATTTGGAAGAAGTTGTTTTGACAGTGCCAATCATATTCCGTAAATTAGAAGCAAGCGCGTTTAATGTTGTCCCTAAATCCCCAACCTCATCGTTACTCGAAACTTGTACATCTGCAATCCCTAAATTGCCAGAAGCCAACTGTTTGGAATGCTCAATAAGCTCCGAAATCGGTTTCGTTTTTTTACGAAGTAAGAAAATCGTCAACAGCGCTGCGAGCAGCAATGGAACAATACTAATTAAAATTCCGTTCCTTACAACTCCCCATGTCCGTGAAGTGACAATTCCTGCGTCAAAGTCAATTACACTCACGGCAATAACTTCTTTTGATGGATCCTGATCTTTAAAAATCGGAGCATATCCTGACAGACGTTTCATGTCTGCAAAGTTATACGCTTTGGAATAGGTAGGATGTTTCATATCGGCAAGCATAGCGATTGCTTCATCATCCACTTTGAACTTATCACCTGGCTTGAATCCTTTGGCTTTTAGATTATCATCGACAGCCACTAACGTTCCGTCTAACTCGACAATGTATTGCGTTTCAAAGATGTCTTTATGAGCAGTTGTCCAGTTAAGCTGTTCTCCCACTTTGTCTTGAGTAGAAGTATCTCCTGCCAGTGCTTTGTCCATATCCTCTGGCAAAATAAGACCAGTAGTAATATTTGCACAACCATACGCTTCGATACCAGCTGCATCGAAGAGTTTGTCATATGCCGTTTTGTAGGTAGCTACAGACGTGATGGCAAGCATGACAACAAGAATTCCAATAATTAGACTGCCAAGCTGAAATGTTAATGACTTTCTAACCTTCATGATACATAATACCTCTTTCTGATTTCGATTAATAAGGACTTTACTACCTCTAACTTTAACCTAGATTTGAGTGAAAAACTATACAAACATAATTCGTCACACAAACTTCACTCTTTACTCACAATTATATATCGACCTAAAATCTCTTTTGCTAAGTCATTTTTCTCTATTTTTCAACAATGTTGAGGTATGATAGAATAGTCTTTTACTTTTAATAACTTGCAATCATTACTAAACAAGTTTATTACCACCGGAGGTTTCCTAATATGACTAATATTAATGATAAGAATATTTTCGAACTGCTTCATACGATTGAAAAAGTTAGCTATCAAATGATTGTCAAATGGCAACAGCGCTCTGATAATGATCTGGGAATTTCCCATATCCTCGTTCTCCAAGAGTTATTAAATGAAGGAGAAAGCAGACCTTCAGATATTGCCAAAAAACTGAATTTCACCCCAGCTTCACTTACACACCTCTCAATGAAGCTTACAAAACAAGGTCTAATTGAAAGAAGACAAGCTGAGGAAGATAAAAGGACTAAGTATTTATCCATAACCGAAGCAGGGAAAGTGCTTGTAGAAAAAGCATACAATGATGGAATTGAAGTGCGCCGTGAGTTGTTTTCACATATTTCATCGGAAGAACAGCAAGCTATGCTTCTGATCTATAAAAAGCTTGATGAGGCACTAACAAAACCTTCTAACTAAACTTGTGAGATGGGGTACGGTTTATGTATGCAATCATTGTTAATCCTTCTTCTGGTCGTGGAAAAGCAACCCAACTATTTCAACGAGTCGAACAATTGCTGATCCAACATAATATGCCATATGAAGCACTTCTAAGCGATTCAAAAGAAGCATCCAATCAGTTCCTAAAAAATCTGCTGGGAAGCTGGACACTCTCAGCAGTTGTAGTCATCGGTGGTGACGGTACGACGGGATCTATGGTCCAACTTGCATCAGAGCATTCCATCCCACTCGCCATTTTACCAGCAGGGTCTGGGAATGATGCCGCGAGAGCTTTTCACCTTACCCGTGATCCACTTGTTTTCGTTGAGAGACTCAGAAATTTTTCTACCCAACAAATCGATTTATTGGATGTCGATGGGAAACTTGGAATCACCATTGCAGCTGCTGGCGTTGATGCAGAAATCGGTGAAAAAGCAAATCACTCTTTTTACAAGTCGCTTCTAAATAAATTTGGGTTAGGCGGGCTTGCCTACCCGATTGCAGCTATCCATACAATAAGCACCTTTATACCATTCGAAGTGAATTTGTCTATCGATGATGAACCGTATTTCTGGCAGCGTACATGGCTGATTGCTGTCGGCAATACTCCTTCTTACGGAGGTGGTCTAAGGGTCTGTCCTGAAGCTCTTACAAATGATGGATTAATGCATATCACCGTTGCTCATACAGCAAATCGGCCATCCCTGCTACTTCGTTTGTTTCCAAAACTTCTTCAAGGAAATCCGATTCACAGTCATTCAATCACTTATTTAACAGGTTCTACTATTACGTTACAAGCCAATCGGAACATTTTGCTCATTTTAGATGGTGAACCTATCCATGCACCGTTCTTTACAATTCGGTTACAACCAGAAGCACTAGAACTAGTAGACACCAGTGATTAACATATATTTTCATAAAGAAAACGCTTACATATAATTATGAAACTAAATGTTCTAACTATTTAGACTTAGTTGTTGTGTTTCACCTTCAACACATGTTAGTATTGAAAAATGCTAGTGTTGAGGAGGTCGATCCATTGACAAACGTTCAAGAAGTAAAAAAGAAAAATTTAGCTATAGAAGACATTTTAATTGCTAATCAGGTATTAAAAGATATCGTGGCGCATACACCTCTTCAAAAAAACGATCGGTTGTCAGAAGAATATGGATGTACGGTTTACATCAAACGAGAAGATTTACAACACGTTCGATCTTTCAAGTTAAGAGGCGCCTATTACAAAATTAAGCGGATTGAATCCGACGCATTGGATAAGGGTATTGTTTGTGCTAGTGCTGGTAATCATGCTCAAGGCGTGGCGTTCGCGTGCGCGCATCTTGGAATTGACGGGAAGATTTTCATGCCGTTAACTACACCTAAGCAAAAAGTGGACCAGGTGAAAATGTTCGGTAAAGGCTTTGTTGAAATCTTGTTAACAGGAGATACATTTGACGATTCTTTTACAAGTGCCATGCTTTGTACAGATGAAGAAGATCGAATCTTCATTCACCCATTTGATGATTTCGACATTATCGCTGGGCAAGCTACGGTTGCTGTAGAAATTATGAATGACATTGAAGAACCCATTGATTTTGTATTTTCAAGTGTGGGTGGCGGTGGACTCCTGTCTGGTATGAGTATGTACATTAAAAACCTGTCTCCGTTAACCCGAATGATTGGAGTGGAACCCGCTGGAGCGGCCAGCATGAAAACCTCCTTTGAAATGGGAAAGTTAACATCGTTACCTACAATCGATAAGTTTGTTGACGGAGCTGCGGTGAAGTGCCCTGGTCAGAAGACTTTTGATATTTGTTTTGAATTGGTCGAAGAGATAGTAGCAGTTCCTGAAGGTAAGGTATGTACAGCCATTCTCGAATTGTATAATAAGCACGCTATTATCGCAGAACCGGCTGGTGCCCTTCCAATTGCAGCACTCGACTTTTATAAAGATGAGATTAAAGGGAAATCGATTGTCGTCGTCATTAGTGGCGGGAATAACGATATCGGTAGGATGCAGGAAATCAAAGAAAAGTCTTTAATCCACCAAGGACTGTTGTATTATTTCATTGTGAATTTCCCACAACGTGCAGGTGCGTTACGACAATTCCTAGATAACGTTCTCGGTCCGAATGATGATATTACAACTTTCGAATATACGAAGAAGAATAACAAAGAAAACGGTCCAGGACTTGTGGGTATCGAACTGAAGCACCCTGAGGATTATGACGGATTGCTAGACCGTATGCGCTCGAACGGATTCTCGTTTACTGAAGTGAATAATGACAGTACGCTGTTCGATTTGTTGATATAACGGAACAGGAAAACAGGCAAAGCCTTTTTTGGCTCCGCCTGTTTTTTTTGGTCTCACAAACCGACTGAAATATATTTGACCTCTACAAATTCGTCGATCCCTTGGTGACCGCCTTCTCGACCTAAACCACTTTGCTTGAATCCCCCAAATGGCGCTTGCGGTGAAGATGGAGCACCGTCATTCAGCCCCACAATTCCATATTCAAGCTTTTCACTCATACGGATGCCTCTGCTAAGTTTTTCGGTAAATAGATAGGCTGCTAGTCCGTAAATCGTATCATTTGCCCGTTGAATCGCTTCCTCTTCCGTTTTAAAAGTGGAAATCGGTGCAACAGGTCCAAATGTTTCTTCGTTCATACACAGCATATCTTCAGTCACACCTGTTAGGACAGTCGGTTCATAGATAAGACCCTCTAGCCTTTGACCTCCTGTCGCCACTTTCGCCCCTTTTTCGAGGGCATCTTTTACGTGTAACTCCACTTTTTCAACCGCTTTCTCATCAATTAACGGACCAATTTGAGTACCTTCTGCGAGACCATCACCTGATTTCAAAGCTTTTACTTTGTCCGTGAATATTTTCGTGAACTCATCGACAATCGATTCCTGCACATAGACACGATTTGCACAGACGCATGTTTGTCCTGCATTTCTAAATTTCGTAGCTATGACACCGTCCGCTGCTTTCTCTAGATCACTGTCTTCCATCACAATTGCTGGAGCTAAGCCTCCCAGTTCAAGCGACACTTTTTTCACGGTATCTGCCGCCTTCTTCATGAGTCCTCGACCCACTTCTGTAGACCCGGTAAACGTGATCTTTTTAACACGTTCATCTTCCAGCCATGCATCACTAATTGTTTTGGAGTCTCCAGTTACTACATTTACTACTCCCGTAGGAATCCCTGCTTCTAAAGCAAGTCTACCTAGCTTAATGGCGGTAAGAGGTGTTTCGCGTGATGGTTTTATGACGACTGTACACCCCACCGCAAGTGCAGGTGCCACCTTTCGTGTAATCATCGCAGCTGGGAAGTTCCATGGTGTAATAGCTGCCACGACTCCAACCGGTTGTTTGGTGACAAACATGCGCTTATTATGTTGTGTGGCAGGAATTGTCTCCCCATAAAGACGCTTCCCTTCTTCTGCGTACCACTTGTTAAAGCCATTTGCATAATCGATTTCACCAACGGCTTCTTTTGTTGGCTTCCCTTGTTCTAGCGTCATCGTTTTCGCTAGGTCCTCTTTGTCGCGTTCAATTAGGTCATGCCATTTCATGAGTAATTCACTACGTTCATATGCTGAAAGCGCAGACCATTTCGGGAAAGCTTTATAAGCTTCATCGACGGCGCGGGTTGCTTCGATTTTTCCACCTTTAGGTACATCTGCAATCTTCTCTTGAGTGAATGGATTGACGACCGAGATTTTTTCTAGTTTTTCACCGAAGTCATGTTTTCCAATAATCATTTCATAGCTTTCCATTTAAAAATCCTCCTTCAAAATAGATGTAACTTATCATTTTCAGACCTCACTTGAGGAGTAAGACAAATAAGTTTTGTCGGTTGTTGTCATTTTTTGAATGCTCCACAACAAGTAACTGCATGTTTTGTGATAAACTGAACGATAGCAAGCTTTTTCGGCTTACTGAACAAAACAAGAATTGTGAGGCGACGTACACATGGAAACAACGGTTAAACTGACGACACTTACAAAAAAAGGCGGCTGTGGGTGTAAAATTGGACCAGCGGATTTAGCTGAAGTTTTACGCACACTCCCTACCGCAACACCGAATCCGAACCTATTGGTAGGATTGGATACAAGCGATGATGCTGGTGTTTACAAGTTAACAGATGATCTTGCAATCGTGCAAACACTGGACTTCTTCACACCAATCGTAGATGACCCATATGATTTCGGTCAAATTGCTGCTACAAACGCAATCAGTGATGTCTACGCAATGGGAGGGACTCCAATAACTGCTCTTAATATAGTTGCATTCCCTATTGCGGCACTAGACAAAACAATTTTGACAGAAATTCTACGCGGTGCAGGGGATAAATTGAAGGAAGCAGGCGTTACACTTGTTGGCGGACACTCCATTGATGACCAGGAGCCGAAGTTCGGTCTTGCAGTGACTGGCACAGTTCATCCGGACAAAATCCGTCCAAATGCTGGTGCTCTTCCTGGTGATGTTCTCCTTCTTACGAAACCAATTGGAGTGGGTATCTACACGACTTCATTGAAACACGGAAAGCTATCCGATGAAGAAATTAAGCACGTTACATCAGTTATGACTACATTGAACAAAACAGCTGCTGAGACTATGGCGGATTTCGATGTTCATGCGGTTACGGATGTGACTGGTTTCGGTCTACTTGGGCATACTTCTGAAATGGCGAAAGGCAGTAATGCAGGAATCACATTGAATGCCAATGCTGTTCCAGTTCTCCCGCGCGCTAAAGAATTAGCAGAAGGTGGTCACGTTCCAGGTGGGACAAAAAATAACTTTGCTCACCTTGAAAATGATGTCACATTTGCGAGTCACTTAGACCAAATCGATCAATGGATTTTGTGCGATGCTGTTACTTCTGGTGGATTGCTAATCGCGGTTTCTCCTAATGAAGCGGATGATTTACTTGCTTCTCTGCAGAAGAACGGTGTGGACGCAAAACAAATTGGTACAGTTACGTCTGACAATCCTGGACACATTTCTGTCCAATAAGAAGGTGCATGTATGTTTCGCGATATAACACTACGGGATTTAATGGGGCTCCATTCAAAAGAACCCCATACAATGATCGATGTCCGATCCCCTAAAGAATTTGCAGAGGCAAGTATTCCAGGAGCCTTGAATATTCCTGTTTTTAATGACGAAGAACGCGCAGAAGTCGGGACGATTTATAAGCAAGTAGGCCAGGCGGAAGCAAAAAAACGTGGACTTGCCATATTTGCAGAAAAACTACCTGCATTCATTGCTGAGTTTGAAAAAATTGATACCTCAATGACAGTATTTTGTTGGCGCGGAGGAATGCGCAGTAAAACGGCTGCAACAGTTCTCGATCTAATGGGAATCCATGCCCATAGATTGACTGGTGGCATTCGCACGTATCGCCAATGGGTTGTAGAAGAACTTAATAATATAGAGTATACACCTGAGCTGATTGTGCTGAATGGCTATACTGGTTCAGGCAAAACAGTGATTTTGCATAAGCTGGCAGAAGCTAGTGAACCTATTGTCGATTTAGAACATCTTGCTGGTCACCGAGGGTCGATTTTTGGTCAAATCGGTTTAGAGGGTAGTAATCAAAAAAACTTTGAATCGTTGCTTTTACATGAGTTGAAACGGACTAAAGATGAAAAAGTTGTGTTCATTGAAGGTGAAAGTAAACGTATTGGTAAAGTGACGATGCCTGGTTTCTTGTTCGATAAAAAAGAACACAGTCGACAGTTAATCATAAAACTACCGATTGAAGAGCGTGTAAGAATTACGTTGGAAGACTATAAACCAACAGAGCGACCTGATGAGTTCAAAGCGGCTTTCGAGCAAATTCGGCGTAGGATACACGTTCCAATTGCGAAGGAAATCGAAATTGCTTTGGAAACAAGCGATTTCGAGACGGCGACCCTATTGCTACTAGAACATTACTACGATCCTCGCTATCAGCATTCGACTGGAAAAGTGGATGATGACTTGAAAGTGTCGATTACAGCGGACACTGTGGACGAGGCATTTGAGAAAGTGCTGGCTTGGAAACAGGAGTATTTGAAGAAATAATAAGGAAAGCATGCACACCTTTGAGAGTCGTTGGACTCGTTCTGGGTGTGCATGCTTTTTTGGTAGGTGGATTATAGAGTTATGAGCTTAGTTTCTGGTTTATGATCATTTTTGTGAGGTTTTGATCACTTTGTTAGATTTATGAGCACTTTCTTTTGATTATGAGCACATTTGAGAATATATGAGCACTTTCCAGGATTTATGATCACATTTCATATTCTATGATCAAATTCATCGATTTATGAGCACTCCAAGCTATACATAATTGACGAAATTTAAAAAACCTGCCAGTAGGATGGCAGGTTGGTTATTAAGTAGACTAGAAGATACGAGTCCAAATAATCGAAGTGCACTTAACCAATCAATTCTTTTAATTCTTGATCCTCTAGTAGAAACCAACGATAACGGCTATTAATTCTCTCTTGTTAAAGGATTAATTGGTTGTGCTTCGATTGTTTTTTTCTGGCCATTGCTTGGGTAAAGGAGGATGTAGAATTCAATGAATTTTTTGAATGGACTTATGAGCAAATCTCGGGGTTTATGATCACTTTTAAAGGTTTATGATCATATTTTTAACTTTATGATCATTTACAAAAGCTTATGATCACTTATCAAAATTTATGATCATTTCCCTCAGTTTATGATCGTATTTCACGATTTATGATCACTATTTAAATCTCCCCCCCACTCCACTTTACTTCTTCGCGTCACTCACACGTTCCAATGGGATATCGGCTGTGATGTCATTCAATACCCAGCTTGCACAGACAAGCCCTGCGACAGATGGACAATACGAATTCGAAGCAGGAGGCATTTTCGCTTTCCGGATTTCAGCATCTGGCTTTCCAACTGTCTCTACGACATCTGGCCGTACAATGATAGGACTTTCATCTGAAAATACAACAGGTACTCCTTTGTGGATGCCTAGTTTACGCAGACGCGTACGAATCACTTTTGCAATCGGATCAGTGTGTGTTTTAGAGATATCTGCAATTTGGAATCGGGTAGGATCGATTTTGTTCGCTGCCCCCATACTTGAAATGATTTTAATACCACGCTTTTGACACTGTTCAATCAGGTGGATCTTGTAACTGATTGTATCGGACGCATCGATTACATAGTCCGGCTTTTGGTCAAAAAAGCGCTCTGCAGTCTCCTCTGTATAAAACATATGAAGCGGCACAATTTCGCAATTCTCATTAATATCTTGAATGCGCTCGACCATCACTTCCACTTTTGAACGTCCAACTGTAGACAAATAGGCTACTAGTTGGCGATTGATATTGGTAATATCTACATCATCTTTATCTACTAAAATAATTTTGCCAACGCCGCTACGTGCACATGCTTCAGCCGCGAAAGATCCCACCCCGCCAACTCCTAATATCGCGACAGTCGTGTCACTCATTCGCTTGACGCCTTCCTTGCCTATGGATAATTCGTTTCTTGAAAACTGATTTAGCATTTTCTAACGACCTTTCTATTCTGGAATTCACAAATAAAAACCTCTCAGCAAGACTGCCGAGAGGTGAACATTCAATTTAGAAACAAATCCCGAATGTGCCGTCTTTGTAATATCGTTTTGAACCCGCACGGTGCAGGTGGGTGTCCGATCTTCTCACTTCTGAGGTCCCATGACAGGCGTGTCATCATAAGAAGAATCTAGACTCCCGACGATTGAAGTGTTCGGTCAAAACTGTCTGGCAAATAACGAACACCTCAGGATTTGTTGTTAGATGTATCATATCATACGACTTCTTGAGATTCAATAATTTGCATATGAAATTATCTGTTTAATTCAGAAAAGTCCTAATTTCCTATTTTTGTTCGTCCGCCAATTGGATGTGTAATTCCTTCAGTTGTTTAGGGTCGACAACGTCTGGAGCTGCTGTAAGCAAGTCTGTTGCACTTGCTGTTTTCGGGAATGCAATTGTGTCTCGTAGGTTAGTGGAACCAGAAAGCAACATGACAAGACGGTCTAGACCGAATGCAATTCCGCCGTGTGGTGGTGTTCCGTATTCGAACGCATCGAGTAGGAATCCAAATTGTTCGCGCGCTTGTTCATCTGTAAACCCAAGTGCTTTGAACATTTTTTCCTGAACATCGCGTTCGTAAATGCGTAGAGAACCGCCGCCTAATTCGTAACCATTCAACACGAGGTCATACGCTAATGCTTTGACTGTTTCTGGACTCGACACGAGTTCTTCAACTTCAGCTGGCATTGTGAACGGATGGTGGGCTGCATAATAACGTCCATCTTCTTCGTCGTATTCAAACAACGGCCAGTCAGTAACCCATAAGAAGTTATATAGAGTCTCGTCGATGAGTCCGCGCTCGCGACCGAACTTCATACGGAGTGCGCCAAGCGTGTCTGCGACAACTGATTTTTTATCAGCAGCAAATAATAGTAAGTCCCCTGGTTGTGCATCCGCAGCTGTTTTAAGTGCTTCAGCTGTTTCACCTTCGAAGAATTTCGAGATCGGACCTTTCAGGCCATCTTCCTCACATTTCAACCAAGCTAATCCTTTAGCACCGTAAACTGCTGCAAATTCACCGAAACCATCGATATCTTTACGTGAGTAATCAGCTGAGGCACCTTTTACGTTGATCAATTTCACCTGGCCGCCAGCTTCTAAAGCGCCAGTGAACACTTTGAACGATGTCTCCTTAACAATTTCAGATACGTCAATAAGTTCCATCGCGAAGCGTGTGTCCGGCTTATCCGAACCGTAGCGTGCCATTGCGTCTGTATACGTAATCCGTTTAAACGGTCCTTCAATTGTAGTATTTTTCACATCGTTCATGACCTTTTGCATGAGGCGTTCGTTCAACTCAATAATTTCTTCAATAGACATGAAACTCATTTCCATATCAATTTGCGTGAATTCCGGCTGACGGTCTGCTCGCAAATCTTCGTCACGGAAACAACGTGCAATTTGGAAGTAGCGGTCAAAACCGGATACCATCAACATTTGTTTGAAGAGCTGTGGTGATTGTGGAAGTGCATAGAATTCACCACTATGGACACGGCTGGGAACCAGGTAGTCACGTGCGCCTTCAGGCGTCGACTTTGTTAGGATTGGAGTTTCTACTTCTAGGAATCCTTCTCCATCCAGGAAGTTACGGACTGTCTTCGTAATATCCGAACGCATTTTGAATGTACGTGCTAATTGTGGTCGGCGAAGATCTAAATATCGATATTTCAAGCGTAACTCTTCGCTGACATCTGTGTCATCTTCAATTAAAAACGGAGGATTTTTCGCTTCATTGATAATTGTGAGTTCGGTCACTTGGACTTCGATAGCTCCCGTTTTCAAATTCTTGTTTTTCGTCCTTTCTTCACGTTCCACTACGTTACCCGTAATTGAAATAACAAATTCGCTACGTAACTTTTCTGCAGTTGCGAGCGCTTCTTCAGAAATTGCAGGGTTGAAAACTGCTTGTACGATTCCTGTACGGTCACGCATATCCACGAAGATTAGTCCCCCGAGGTCACGACGTTTTTGAACCCACCCTTTTAACGTTACTTCTTGACCGATATGTTGCTCATTTAGTTCTCCACAATATTGTGTTCGCTGCATCATTCAACACTGCCTCTCTTCAATTAGCCTTTGATAAGTTCGATTAGTTCGGTGATATTAACGGATTGCTGTGTACCTTCCGCCATGTTTTTAAGTTGGACAATCTGTTGCTCGACTTCCTCTTCCCCGATTACCGTAACCCATTTGGATTGTAATCGGTCAGCGGACTTCATTTGCGCTTTCATTTTCCGGTCGAGATAGTCCATATCCGCTCGGATGCCTGCTGAACGCAATTGTTGGAGTACTTGGAAGCCTTCTTTCTTCGCTGCTTCACCAAGCGTTACAACGTAGACGTCAAGAGCATCGTCATTCGTCAGAGTCACTCGCTCGGCTTCTAGAGCTAACAACAAGCGTTCGATACTCATTCCGAAACCGATTCCTGGAGCAGCAGGACCACCCATTTCTTCAGACAGACCATTGTAACGTCCACCGCCGCAAAGCGTCGTGATTGCACCGAAACCTTCAGCCGTACTCATGATTTCGAATGCAGTATGGTTGTAGTAGTCCAATCCGCGAACCAAGTTTGGATCGAGTTCATACGTAATGCCGGCTTTCGTCAATAACGTTTTCAACGCTTCGAAATAAGCTCGGGATTCATCATTCAAATAATCTGTTAAGGATGGAGCAGTTTTCATGAGTGGGTGCTCGTGATCCACTTTACAATCCAGAATACGCAATGGATTTTTCTCTAACCGATTCTGGCAATCGGAACAAAACTCCTCGATGTGTGGTGTAAAGTGTGCAACGAGAGCATCTCTGTGTGCTGTACGCGACTCTTTGTCTCCAAGGGAATTCAAGACAAGCTTGATGTCCTTTAGACCTGCACGCTTGTAAACTTCGAGCGCTAGTGAAATCACTTCAGCATCGATTGCTGGATCAGCACTCCCGATTGCTTCTGTACCAAATTGCACAAATTGGCGATAGCGCCCTGCTTGCTGGCGTTCGTATCGGAACATCGGCTCAATGTAATACAACTTAACGGGTTGGTCGACCCAGCCAAACATTTTATGTTCGATGAACGAACGGACGACTGGCGCTGTCCCTTCAGGACGCAATGTCATGGAGCGATCTCCACGGTCTTTGAACGTGTACATTTCTTTCGATACGATATCTGTTGTATCCCCTACTGCTCGTTGGAAGAGTTCAGTCTGTTCAAACATCGGTGTGCGAATTTCTGAATAGCGGTAGACTTCACACGCTTCACGGATCAACTGTTCAACTTTTTGCCATTTCCAAGATTCGGAAGGCAGAATGTCTTGTGTTCCTCTTGGTACTTTAAACTTCATTGGTAAAACCCCTCTCATCTGTTTCAATTCAACGGAAATACAAAAAAGCTCCCACCCCTTGCGTATGCAAGGGACGAGAGCTTGTAATTAGCTTCCGCGGTTCCACCCAAATTGACGTCTATGACGTCCACTCGTATCCGGATAACGGCCGGCTCCGTCTTTACCTAGTATGCCGCGCAGGCGTTTCAGTAAAGAGTCTCGTTGGTGTTGTTCGTCAAGTTAGTCTGTTGGGGGATTTCAGCCACGTCCACCCTTCTCTGTTCAGACACGTTCTTGATTACTTTCCAAGTCTTCGACATGAATACTTCATGTAGTTAACAATAATAGTACCATCTGTTGCAAATGTGTCAACCTTTTTCATTTCCTCTAGTTTTTTTCGACAATCTCTTTTACAATAATGAGAAAGGAGAGTGATGGAATGGCAAAACTTGCGAAACTAGTAGCCGCTGTCCTATTGTTATCGGTTACGCTGCTAAATGCACAACCCGCTACTGCGGATTCTTCAGGACAAACGGTAGTTGTCGATTCTCCTACACTAAATGTACGTTCTGGACCTGGACTCACTTATTCCTTAACAGGAAAACTAAAAAAAGGACAAAAAGTGCAAGTCATCGATCGTTCAGATGATTGGTTACAAGTATCTGTTGATGGTGAAACCGGTTGGATTGCTTCTTGGCTTACAAAATCCACCGCCAGCGGATCCGAAGACGAAAAAACCATCGTCTCCCGTGTTGATTCATTGAATATCCGATCGTCCCCTTCCATTACTTCTGCAGCTATTGGAAAATTACGTTCCGGTGATCTCGCAGAACTGGTTGAATATCAAGGCGAATGGGCTTCAATTATCGTTGACGGCATGGAAGGATGGGTCCACACGACATACATAACTGAGGTAGATTCAGACCAAAAGCAGACCGAAACAAAGTCGGAGAAACCCAAAGTTACTGATGCAAATACGTTTACTGTGACCGTTGACAAATTGAATGTCCGGAAGAAGCCGGATCAGACCTCTAGACGAATTGGAAATGTGAGCAAGAATGAAACCTACCCCATTCAAAAAATAGAGGGCAATTGGGTCAAGATTTCATTATCAGGTAAAAAATCCGGTTGGGTCTACTCATTCCATGGTGAACTTTCAAGTAAGAGCTCAAATCCTTCAAAAAGCTCTACAAAGACCGTCTCGATTGTTACAAACGGGACAAATATCCGTGTAAAACCTACTACATCGTCAGAAGTTGCTTTACGTGCTGACGCTGGAGATGTGTTCAGAGTGGTTGAGAAGAAAGATGACTGGTATGAGGTCAATCTGCCAACTGGTGGAACCGCATACGTCGCTGAATGGGTTGTCAATTCTTCTGAGGCTTCCACCGCTTCGAAAACTGCAGGTCCGAAAAAACCAAAGCGAGTGCCAGGTACCTTAAAAGGAATCACTATTGCCTTAGATCCAGGTCATGGTGGCAATGACCGTGGCACAACTGGCACACATGGAACAGACGAAAAAGATTTAACCTTACTAACTGCTGAACTACTTGCTGGGAAGTTAAAAGATGCAGGAGCTACAGTCGTTATGACACGAAATTCGGATACGTACGTATCACTCCGAAAACGTACAGCCATTGCTTACCAGGAAGGTGCAGATGCTTTTGTCAGTCTGCATTATGATGCGAATCCAGACCGATCGATCACAGGATTCACCACATATTATACGCAGTCTACTCAACATTCCTTTGCACAAGCTATTAATGGTGGCCTTTCCGGCTCCATAGATTTAACCAATCGTGGAACACAGCCTGCGAATTACTTAGTTCTCCGTGAAAATAGATTGCCTGCCGTCCTCATTGAATTAGGATTCCTTTCTAATTCATCTGAAGAGCGTGTACTTACGAGTTCTTATTTCCGTGAACAAGCCTCGCAAGGAATTTACAAAGGACTTCTTCAATATTTTGACGCACAATAAAAAACGTCCACTGCAAGCCAACACTTGGCTGCAGCGGACGTTTTTATTTGGATTCAACAATTATAGTCACTGGACCGTCGTTCACGATAGCTACATCCATCATTGCACCGAAAATGCCCATTTCCACAGTCAAACCGTAGGCACGAAGCTGTTCGTTGAAATAATCGTAAAGGGGCTCTGCCGTTTCCGGTCTCGCTGCTTCAATAAAACTCGGGCGTCTTCCTTTACGCGTATCCCCATAAAGCGTGAATTGAGAAACCGAAAGAATGGCTCCATTCGTTTCTTCTATAGAGCGATTCATCTTTCCGTTTTCGTCCTCAAACAACCGAAGACTTGCGATTTTTTTTGCAACATACGCTGCATCTTCTTGTGTGTCCGTGTGCGTGAGGCCGACGAGTAATACATACCCATGCTCAATCGCGCCTGTCACGGTACCATCTACTGTCACTGAAGCATTCTTAGAACGTTGAAGAACTACTTTCATGTTAAGACACCTCTTTGTTAATTAATAATACGTTGAACGGAGTAGATGTCTCGAACTTGTTTGATTTTATCGACAATCCGTTGCAAGTGCTGTAGGTCTGTAATTTTGATAGACATACTGATGTGGGCGATTTTCACGCGATCAGCTTTGCCAGAAACCGCCACAATTGGAGTTTTGGTATCCACTACCGCCATCATTACTTCGTTTAAGAGACCTTGTCGATCATAGCCTGTAATTTCAATATCGACCTGGAATTCTTTCTTGACGCTTTCAGTACCTGAAACTGCCCAACTTACGTCTATTAATCGATCCTCTTGCTCCCCGTCTGCATGGATATTCGGACAGTCTACACGGTGGACCGATACGCCCCGTCCTTTTGTGATGAACCCTACAATCTCATCACCAGGGACCGGATTACAACATTTAGATAAGCGAATGAGCAGGTTTTCCAACCCTTTGACGACAACACCTGATTCTGTCATTGGTGGTGGCGGCTGAGTCTTAATCTCAGACACAATTTTATCAATTGCATCTTTCTGTTCCCGCTCTTTCCGGATCTTGTCCGTCATCCGATTGACGACTTGCTGTGCGGTAATTCCACCTGAACCGATTGCTGCATACATATCTTCTTCAGATGTAAAACTAAATTTATCAATAACGCGCCGTAAGCTCTCTGGTGTGACTACTTCTCGTTGAACAAATTCCTGATGCTTCACTTCTTTTTCAAGCAATTCTTTTCCACGATATATGTTTTCTTCACGCAATTGCTTTTTAAAATACTGGCGGATCTTGTTCCGTGCTTGAGACGTATTGGCGATCTTCAACCAATCACGGCTTGGTCCAAACGACTGTTTAGACGTTAACACTTCCACGATATCACCTGTAAATAATTCGGTTTCAAGCGGAACCATTTTACCATTCACTTTCGCACCGATTGTACGATTCCCAACTTCGGAGTGAACACGATATGCAAAATCGATTGGAACGGAACCTTTCGGAAGTTCGATTACGTCCCCTTCAGGTGTGAATACGTAGACCATATCCGAGAATAGGTCGAATTTCAGTGACTCCATGAACTCTTCTGCATTCGAAGACTCATTTTGCATTTCCAATATTTCTCTGAACCAAGTTAACTTGGAGTCAATCGTATCTGGATGATCTGCAGTGATTCCCTCTTTATACGCCCAGTGTGCAGCAACCCCGAATTCAGCAATTTTGTGCATCTCTTCCGTACGGATCTGCACTTCAAGAGGGTCACCCGCAGGACCAACAACAGTTGTATGCAACGATTGATACAAATTTTGCTTTGGCATCGCAATATAGTCTTTGAAGCGCCCAGGCATAGGCTTCCAAAGAGTATGGATAATGCCAAGGACTGCATAACAATCTTTAATGCTTTTGACAACAATGCGGACCGCAAGCAAATCGTAAATTTCGTTGAATTCTTTTTTCTGTAAGACCATTTTTCTATAAATGGAGTACAAATGCTTAGGTCGACCGGACAATTCAGCATGAATGTCCATCGTGCCAATTTCATTATGAATCTGTTCCATGACGTTAGCCAAGTAGTTTTCTCGTTCTACACGCTTTTGCTTCATGAGGTTGACGATGCGGTAATATTGCTGGGGGTTTAAATAGCGAAGGGCGATGTCTTCAAGCTCCCATTTAATCGCAGATATTCCGAGTCGATGCGCTAGCGGTGCAAATATTTCAAGAGTTTCTGCAGAGATCCGACGTTGTTTTTCTTCTTTCACATACTTTAACGTCCTCATATTATGCAAACGATCCGCCAGTTTAATAAGAATGACCCGAATATCTTGAGCCATTGCGATAAACATCTTACGGTGATTTTCAGCTTGTTTTTCTTCATTCGTTTTAAACTTCAACTTTTCGAGTTTGGTGACACCATCGACAAGCATAGCAACTTCTTCCCCGAAGTCCTTGACGATATCATCTCTGCCAATTTCAGTATCTTCTACAACGTCATGCAAAAAGCCTGCAGCCACTGTCGAAGGATCCATCTGAAGCTCTGCAAGAATCCCAGCTACTTGCACCGGATGGAGAATGTAAGGCTCTCCAGAACTTCTGAACTGACCTTCATGCGCTCTCTTTGCAGCTTCGTACGCTTTTTCGACAAATGCGACGTGTTCGTTATTCATATAGGAACCGACAAGTTCAAATATATCCTGTGCCGTTAAATCCTGATTTTTAGCCATTCTCTCACCTCTTTCAAGCAATTTCCGAAAAAATAAACATACCTCTATTGTATGGCGAAAATAGAAGATTTGTAAAGAAATGAATTCAAGGAGTTTCGTCACTGTGTCGAAAGCATGTCTGAACCTGTCAAATAATTTTTCAAATTTAAGAATTTTTTTAGTTAGTCATATATTATTTCTGATAAAACAAAAACTCCCCCGCGAAAATTGCGGAGGAGAGAAAAATTAGTATTTCATTAGGGAAAGAATATTGTGGTTTTCCAGTTTTCTCCGTCCATCCAAGTAAGTGAGTTCAATAAGGAATGCACAGCCTGCAACGACCCCACCTAGCTTTTCAACAAGTTCAACTGTAGCGCCAACTGTTCCGCCTGTAGCAAGAAGGTCGTCCACTACGAGAACGCGTTGTCCTGGTTTGATGGCATCTTTATGGATGGTTAGTTGGTCAACACCGTATTCTAAATCGTAATTGACTGCAATCGTTTCGCGAGGTAATTTACCTGGTTTGCGAACCGGTGCAAAACCGATTTCAAGTGCATAAGCAACTGGACATCCGATGATGAATCCACGAGCTTCAGGCCCCACAATAAGTTCAGCACCCATTTCTTTTGCATACTCCACGATTTGGTCAGTCGCATACTTGTAAGCTTCTCCATTATCCATGATTGTTGTAATATCTTTAAAGCTAATCCCTTTTTTCGGATAATCGGGAACTACTGTTACGAATTGTTTCAAGTCCATACTGTTTCCTCCTTGACGGCTATCTCCTGATGCACCTTTTGAAACCATTGCTTAAGCTCATGGTAAGGGGCATACAGCATCCGTTCTTCCATTTCAATCTGTCTTTTCCGTTCTTGGTAAGCAGGTGCATCGGCAAGATCCTTCTTGCCTGCTGTTGGTTCGATATAAACAACACCATTCTCTATCTTAACAAATCCTAAATCAAAAAACACTCTCGACATGAAATAAATTGTATCTAATTTCCAACCTTTGTGTTTAGCTAGCTGATCGGCTTGTGCGGATAAATCGAATGTACCCCGCTTTTTCAAAAAGCTGAAGTACCATCCAAACTCTGTTCGATCCGGAATGCCATCAAAATACCGCGAATCCGGTGCATAGAAATGAGCATATATCCGGCCTGGATCGTACTCACTTAATAACAACTCGAGCTGTTCTTGTTGTTCAGGCATATCTAGTAACACAACGTGTTCTATCGTTCCATCTACCTGTCGCTCGTCATACAACTTGATTTCTCTTCCTTGAAGAATCGGCAGGAAGTGAGTTTTCGTTTGAGGTTGGAACGCAATATAGAGAGTATTTTCCTTAGGAATTGTATGAATCCAGCGAAGCGGATCACGGATTCCTCTCAAATCGAACACTTGACGCTCATCAGAACGGATATCTTGGAGTAAGATTTGAGGCTTTTTAAAATTATTCCATTCATTCACCTGCAAATCCCCTGTCACCATCAGAGACATACCCTGTGTCATTTCATCTGCAAGTTCTCCAGAACCAAAGCTGATCGCATCCAATTTACTCGCACCATCTTCTAGTTCAAGTTTCAAATGGTTTTTTGCAGACCCGATTTTCCTGATGGAACCGACTGTAATTTGTTCGATCATATACATCGGTTTAGGGAAGGCCATTCCAAAAGGACGTAACTGTTCCAATGATTCTAATACTTCCACTTCAATTTCATCGATTGTCAGCGGGACGTCAATTTGAACAGTCGCGATGAGCTGGTCATCTGTTAACACCTGTCCTGCTTGTTCATTCAGCCGGTCTCGTAGGACGTCTACATCCGTTAGGGCAAGCGTCATACCTGCAGCCATTGCATGGCCACCGAAGTGTGGAAGTAATTCTTTGTTTTTTGAGAGTTCCTGGTAAAGGTCAAAGCCTTCTATACTGCGTGCAGATCCTTTTACAGTTTCAGCAACTGAGTCAATTGACAGGATAATTGAAGGCCGATGGAATTTCTCGGTTATTCGGGAAGCGACGATTCCAATAACCCCCGGATTCCACCCTTCCTTAGCTAGAACAAATACATGTGGAATAGCTGATCCATAATGTTCTTCAATCATTGCGAGCGCTTCTTCTGTAATTCCATTGACGAGGGCTTGCCGCTCTTTGTTAAGGCGGTCCAGTTCGTTTGCGATTCCAGTCGCTACATCACTTTCCTCTGCTTTCAATAGCTCGACAGCAGGGTCTGCATCTCCTAAACGACCTGGTGCATTGAGTCGTGGTCCGACCATGAAGCCGAGCGTCTCTTCCGTAAATTGTCGCTGTTCTGTTCCACCGATTTTCGCCAACGCTTGTATCCCTGGGCGACTCGACATACGAAGACGTCGGACACCTTCTTTTACGAAATACCGGTTTTCATCCAATAGAGGAACTAGGTCTGCTACCGTTCCAATTGCAGCAAATTCCAGTAGATCAAGAGGTGCCTCACCGAGAAGCGCCGTTGCTAGTTTGAACGCAACGCCAACGCCTGCAAGTTCACCAAATGGGTAATTTCCTTCAGGGTGTCTTGGATGAATGACAGCATCTGCCTGAGGTAAGGATTCTCCGATTTCATGGTGATCCGTGATGATTATATCGAGTCCGATCGATTTTGCAAATGCGGTCTGTTCAATACCTGACACTCCATTATCCACTGTAATGATGAGGGACGCGCCCAGATCAGCAATTTCTTGGAACAGCTCGCTGTTTGGACCATAACCGTGTTCAAATCGATTCGGGATGACAAAGGATACATCCGCTCCAATTCTTTCTAACGCCGTTGTTAGGACCGAAACACTGGTTACACCATCTGCATCGTAGTCACCGTAAACAACAATATGCTCGCCGTTCTCTATAGCTGTTTGAATACGGGCTACCGCTTTGTCCATATCATACAAGAGAAAAGGATCATGAAGAACGCTTGCATCTGTCGTTAAAAACTTATTGACTGATTCAGGATCTTGAAACCCACGAGATGCCAAAATTTTCGCATGTAGTGACGGCAATTTCAATTCCGTCATTAACCTTTCAACAAGAGCTTCGTCAGGTCTATGTATCTTCCAATTTTTGTTTGATTTAATCAATGAATTCACTTCCTCAAGGGTATTATACCGGCTGTAGATGATTTCTGAAAGGATTGTATCCGAAAAAAAAACGTCTTTGCGAGCTTTGCAAAGACGCTTGTTGTATTAATTTTTGGCTTTTACTAATCGCTTATGACATCGTTTGCGAGTTCTGGTGTTTTTTGAAGCATCGCGATTTCGTTTTGTTGGTTGGCAATTGTGCCTTCTTTTTCTGTGATTTGTCTTTTCAGTACTTTGACTTCATGTCGTGTTTTAACTGAACGGAAAACTGTAAAAAGTCCACTCGCGAGTGCACCTAGCAGCGCAGAGCCAAGTATGACTAAGACAAGTGGCCAATGGGCTTCTCCGAACACATAGTCGACTGGGACTTTGTCGACGTTGAATACAGCGAATACTGCAATGATGATTGCAAATAATAGTCCGAATAATAGCATCCATTGGGATTTCATAAGCTTTTCCTCCTTTAAATAGAACCATGAACGAAAGTAACGAATTTACGAGCTCGTCTCAATGCATTAAAAAGGCATAAAAAAAACAGGTATACCTAAGTATACCTGTTAAAGGAATCGTTGAAACACATTATACGATAGGTTCGTCGGATCCCCATTGTTTCTTTTCTTTGACAGTGTTGATTTTACCGTTTTTCTTGATTTCACGCTTTTTCAGGTCAAACCAGATTTGAGCGGAAATGTAGATTGATGAATACGTACCAGCAATGAGACCAATCAGCAAAGCGATTGAGAATGGTCGGATTGCATCTGCACCGAATGCAACGAGTGCTACAACGACAATAAGTACAGTCAATACGGTATTCACAGATCGACCGAGTGTTTGGCGAAGTGACTTGTTGATAATGTTCGCCAACTCATTCTCGTTGTCTAGATGACCGATTTTATGAAGGTTTTCACGAATCCGGTCGAACGTGACGATTGTATCGTTGATGGAATATCCGACAATCGTAAGTACCGCTGCGATGAAGGTAATGTCCACTTCCATTCGTAGAATACTGAAGATCGCTATCATGAAGAATACATCATGCAACAGCCCAATAATAGCCGATACACCCATCCGCCATTCAAAACGGAATGCAACGTAGATAATGATTCCAAGTGCTGCGAGTAGCAATGCTTTGATTGCATTTTTTGCTAACTCTTTTCCGACTTTATCGGATACTGTAGAAATATTTGGCTCAGAACCATATTTCGCAGCAACTTTTGTTTTAATGTCGTTCACTTCTTCTTGACTGAACTCGTCTTTGAATCGTGCGACACCAATGTTCTTTTTCTCTCCCGAAATGACGATGTCGTCAGTCGGATAACCGATATCTTTCAGATACGTACTGATTTCATCTTGAGTAACAGCACTTTCCGTTAGAATCTCAGCACGTGTACCACTCGAGAAGTCAATGCCCAAGTTCAACTTAAACACCCCGAGGATGATGGCACCTACGATAAGCAAGACGATTGAAAGTGTATAGAACCGCTTGCGTGAGTGCACAAAGTCGAATCTATCGAACTTCGTTGACAGATCTAAAGTATCCATCTTTTCTTCAGGAGAGTGGACTCGTTTCGGTGAAATTCCGAACCAGCTAGTTTTTCCATCGAAGATTCCACTGTTCACGAGTAACCCAAGCAATAGACGAGATCCCCATACAGCTGTTAAGAAGCTGACAGCAATACTGATAATGAGCATCGTTGCAAATCCTTTAACTGAGCTTGTCCCGAAGATGAATAAAACTACAGCTGCTAGAAGTGTTGTAATGTTGGCATCCAAGATTGCAGTAAATGCTTCTTTTGCTCCTGTTGCAAACGCCGCTTTAATGGAACGCCCGACCCGAAGCTCCTCTTTAATACGCTCATAGGTCAATATGTTCGCATCGACAGCCATACCTACCCCGAGCAGCAAGGCAGCTATACCTGGCAATGTTAATACACCATTAATGAGTGTGAAGACAACCATGATCAAGAAAATGTATACGGAAAGTGAAATTACTGCTACAAGTCCCGGAATACGGTAGTACACGAGCATAAAGATGAAAATCAGTGAAACACCGATAATACCGGCTGTCACCGTTTGGTCCAGGGCCTGCTCCCCGAATTGCGCACCGACCGAGGTCGAATACACTTCTTCAAGATGTACAGGAAGTGCGCCTGCATTCAAAATACCTGCAAGATCTTTTGTCTCTTCAACTGTGAAACTACCGGAAATTTCAACGTTTGATGAATTAATAGTCTGACGTACAGATGGTGCAGAGATGAATCGTGGATCTGGTTTTTTCATTTCTTCTTTGTAAGAATCTTTTCCTTCTTCGAAGTCTAACCAGATGACCATGACGTTTTCAGGCGCTTTAGCAGCGACTTCTGACGTAACTTGAGCAAACTTCGAAGGATCTTTCATCTCTAGTGTAACGACTGGATTACCGCCTTCACCAAAGTTATCTTTCGCTTTACCTGCCTTTAAATCATCCCCGTCAAGCAATAATTTATCATCCGCATCACGGAATGTTAAATTTGCTTGTGTCGATAGTAATTCACGAGCCTTCTTTTGGTCGTCAACGCCAGCAAGCTGGACGCGGATTCGATTGTTGGATTCAATCTGAATACTCGGTTCACTGACACCAAGTACGTCAACCCGGTTACGAAGGGCTTTCGCAGTATCAGCGACGACGTCTTCTGTAATCTTTTGCTTGTTATCTCCTGTTTTCAGTTGTTGAACTTCATACAAGACTTCAAACCCACCTTGTAAGTCCAGACCTAGTTTTACATTTTTTAAAATCGGGTTCGCTGTACTACCGATCGTTGCTGCAAAAATGACGAGCAACAATAAAAAGGCGACCAGCCGTCCTCTTTTCTTCATGATCCATTTCCCCCTCTATATGTGAAGCGGTATTACTGTGTTATGTACGAAAGAAACATCAACACAATAATTATGAGACAGAGAGTCTCTTGTGTCAAATGCTATTCGCTCCACAACCTAATTTTCCAAATTCTTCTTTGGGGAGAGTAAGAGTTGTAACTCATCGCTATTCAAATCTGAAAACCAATCAGAACCCCGTTGCTCTTCAATTTGAGTGTAGGTCATGTATTCTGCTGGTGTGAGTTCCATAACGTCATTGATCAGCTCATACGTCCTCATCTCAGTAATATTTCGCTTTCGCCATTTTTTTTGAACGCAGTATTTCCAAATATCCTTTTCTGTCACAGTTGAATATCCGTAAAAATGGAACTCGTTCATCTTACTTTCAATTGCAGGGCGGACATGGTCAAACAATTGCTCGTATTTGATATCCACTCACTTTCATCCCTTCTTTAATAGAGAGTTGTAAATGTACATGTTTCCGCATACTAATAGTGTATATGAATTGGTTGGACTTGAGAAGGAGTTGTTATCATTGTCTTCATTTATTCGCGGTACAGTAATCCTGATGATTGCCGTTTTCATGACAAAACTACTTGGGTTTGTTTATCGTATTCAATTTATGCGGGTTGCTGGTGAAGAAGCTGTAGGTATTTATATGACTGCATTCCCGGCATTCATCTTTTTCTTATCGCTCGTTCAGCTGGGGATACCGATTGCAATTGCAAAAGTCATAGCCGAACTAAAAGCTAAAGGTGAAAATGCCCGTTTTTCACAAGTTATGCGAACATCCACTTTCATAACAGTGTGTACGGGCTTTATTTTCATTCCACTTTCAATATTATTCGTCCCTTATCTGTCAGGAACGTTACTTGGTAATTCTGCCACTTCCACAACACTTTATGTGGGGATTGCAATAATACCGATAGCTGCTATTGGTGGAATGATTCGTGGTTTTTTTCAAGGTATCGCTCGTTTGGAAGAGACGGCATGGTCGCAAATCATTGAACAATTCATCCGAATTTTACTCATCACTTGGCTACTCCCTTACTTCTTAGTCGATGGAAATGCACCACTAAATGCTGCCATTGCAATGGTAATTACATTACTCGCAGAGGCGGGTTCGGTATTCTATTTATGGCTGAAATACAAAAAACACAAAATAAATACCCCTGCTAGGCGCGACAGGGATGGTCATTATCCGCTTAATCCATTACTTTCTGTTGCATTACCTTCCTCTGGAAGTCGATTATTCGGGACGTTTACATGGTTTTTAGAACCAATCATCTTTTTACGCGCTCTTGCCGTATCGGGAATTACAGCGGCTGCTGCGACTTCACTCTATGGCGTTATTTCAGGAGTGCTGATTCCATTACTGCTATTTCCATCATTTATCTCTTATGCGCTTTCGGTTGTCCTCATTCCCGCAGTAAGTGGTGCTTCTGCATCAGGAAATATTAGTAAGCTTCGGGAACGCATTCATTTATCTCTTCGGCTTTCCGCCCTAACTGGTGCGTTTGCAGCCGCAGTATTTTTCATTCACGGTAAAGAAATGGCAGAATCACTCTTTCATATTACAAAAGGGGCGTCCTATATGGTTATACTCGCCCCGATTTTTTTCTTTTATTACATTCAAAGTCCTTTGTTTTCCATTTTGCAAGCTACAAATGAAGCGAAAGCAGCAATGATGAATTCAGTCTACGGAGGAATTGCTAAATTGGTTGTCATGTTTGTACTTGCTTCACAACCAGGTCTTCAAGAAACTGGCGCTATATTAGCAATTGGATTTGGTGTTCTAATCACCTCGTTCCTACATATTGCAACGTTAAGGAAAAACAGAAAAACCGACACTGGCTTTACAATGTTTGCTCTTCCTTATGCATCGTTCATCATGACTGCAATCATGCGTCCGATTTTTTTACCGATCGGCAATTACAGTCTTTGGATGGATTGTGGAATCACAGTGATCTTTCTCACAATCGTTTTATTTTTTACTGGACAATTGAAGCGCGATGACATTCGTCATTTCAAAAAATTATTTACTCGTCACAAATAAGCTTGTTTTAATTGGACTTTGAGTTCTTCATTCTCAAAGGAACAGTAAAAGACTTTTTTCGGATCCTCTATTCCTTTTTTTCGGAGCTCTTTTACTAACCACTCTTCAGTTTTGTTCTGGATTTTCAGGTGTCGGGCATCTATATATCCATCTGAAATTAACGGAAGAACAGGCGCAGTGTCTTCATACTTAAATACCGCTAAGTTACCAGATGGTTCTAGATACGCAAACGCTACTTCAAAAACCGAACCAATTTCTTTTTCACGTAATTGCTGAAACAAGTCATCTAAATTATAGCGTTGTTTTCGCATCTCTTCTTCTAATATTATTCCATCTCTAATAATTACACTCGTATCCCCGTCAACTATGTCTCGGAACTTCTTATTTTTCAACGAAATATAAGACGACACAAACTGAATGACGAGCAAAATGAGCATGGGAAGAATGGAGTTAATGAGCTTTTCGTCTGGTGAGTCGAGTGCAAATGCTGCCACTTCTGCGATAATGACAAAAACGACAATATCGATAACACTTAATTCACCGACCTCTCTTTTTCCCATCAACCGAAGGATGAGAACTATGAGCGCATACAGAAATAATGTGCGAAATCCAATAATAACTAAATCATGCATGACTACATCCTCCTTTTTCGTTCGTAGCTTGCCCACAACTGGAGTCGCTTAAACGAAAAAGGCATAAAAATAGACCTGCCCATAAACCTGGCAGGTCTCTTCAATTTCAGTATTAAATAGCGGTTGAGCTATCTGTAACTCGACCGACAGCTTGACGATCGAATTGCAATACAGCGCCGTCTGCAGTTTTCAAAAATACAGAAGTTTCGTCGACTGCGTCGATTGTCCCGTGTAATCCACCGATTGTCACGACACTATCTCCACGCTTCAAGCTTGTCTGCATTTCTTTTGTTGCTTTCTGACGTTTTTGTGCCGGACGAATCAGCAAAAACCACATAATTGCGATCATCGCTACGAACGGCAACAAATTCACTAAAGTTGCACTCATCTAAAATCCCCCCCCTACTTAAACTAGTATACAAGAATTAAAAGTTTTTTGCATTTGGTTTGTTGAAACCATATTGTTCGAAAAACTCTTCACGGAAGTCACCAAGACGATCATTCCGGATTGCATCCCGTACTTGCTCCATTAAATTGAGCAAAAAGTACAAGTTATGATATGACGCGAGTCGCAGACCAAAAGTTTCATTACATTTAATTAGGTGACGAACGTATGCGCGACTATAGTTTTTACATGTATGACAATCGCAATTTTCATCGATTGGACCAAAGTCTTTTTCATATTTTGCGTTCTTGATGACAACACGTCCGTTACTTGTCATCAACGTACCGTTGCGGGCAATTCGTGTCGGCAAGACGCAGTCAAACATATCCACGCCACGGATTGCACCGTCAATGAGTGAATCCGGTGAGCCAACTCCCATTAAGTAACGAGGCTTGTCAGCAGGCAATAACGGTGTTGTGAATTCAAGCACACGGTTCATAATATCTTTTGGTTCACCAACCGATAGTCCGCCAATCGCGTAACCTGGGAAATCAAGTGACGTCAGATCTTTCGCACTTTGTTTACGCAGTTCTTCAAATTCGCCACCTTGTACAATTCCGAACAGTCCTTGATCGTTAGGACGCTGATGCGCAGTAAGGCATCGCTCTGCCCAGCGAGAAGTCCGCTCGACACTCGCTTTCATATACTCAAAAGTAGCTGGGAAAGGTGGGCATTCATCAAATGCCATCATGATGTCGGAACCGAGTGCGTTTTGGATGTCCATCGCTTTTTCAGGACTTAGGAAAAGCTTGCTTCCGTTCAAATGGTGTCTGAAGTGAACGCCCTCTTCTTCAATTTTACGCATATCACTCAACGAAAACACTTGGAATCCGCCTGAATCCGTTAGAATCGGCCGATCCCAGTTCATGAATTTATGAAGACCGCCTGCTTCACGGATAATTTCATGTCCCGGACGAAGCCATAAGTGATACGTATTGCTCAAAATGATTCCAGCACCGATCTCTTTTAACTCTTCAGGAGACATTGTTTTCACTGTCGCCATCGTTCCAACTGGCATGAACGCCGGTGTTTCGAACGAGCCGTGTGGTGTGTGGACAATTCCTAGTCGTGCTCCTGTTTGTTTACATGTTTTAATATGTTCGTACGTAACTGCTGGCATTATTCGTTCTCCTTCTTTCTTGACGGTCGGATGAACATCGCATCTCCAAAACTGAAGAATCGATACTCTTCTTCGATCGCCTGGTGATAGGCATTTAAAATATATTCTCGAGTAGAAAGTGCGGACACAAGCATGACGAGTGTCGATTTTGGCAAGTGGAAGTTCGTAATGAGCCCATCTACCCCTTTAAATTCGTAACCCGGGAAAATGAAGATGGACGTCCATCCAGAACCTGCAACAATCTTGCCATCATTTTCGCTTGCTATGGTTTCTAACGTGCGCGTTGACGTTGTACCAACTGCAATCACACGTCCACCGGCTTCTTTCGTACGATTAATAGCAGAAGCCGTTTCCTCGGTCACTTGGTAGTACTCCGCATGCATTTCATGATCTTCTATCGAATCTACGCTAACAGGACGGAATGTTCCGAGACCTACGTGTAAGGTGATGAATTCTACTCCAACGCCTTTAGCTCGCAGTTCATCTAAAATTTCTTCCGTGAAATGCAATCCTGCAGTTGGAGCAGCTGCAGAACCACGCTCTTTAGCAAACACAGTTTGGTAGCGTGATTGATCATCTAACGATTCCGTAATATACGGAGGTAGCGGCATTTTGCCAAGAGCATCCAGTAGCTCATAGAAAATACCTTCATACGTAAACTTAAATGTGCGGCCGCCTTGATCGGCAACACCGATACACTCTGCAGTCAAACGACCGTCACCAAACGTAATGACCGTTCCAGGCTTAACTCGCTTCGCAGGCTTGACGAGTGTTTCCCATTCATTGTCACCAGTTTCTTTCAGTAATAGTACTTCGATGGAAGCACCGGTTTCTTCTTTTACACCAATCAACCGAGCTGGTAGCACCTTCGTGTCATTCAGTACAAGCATATCGCCTGTTTCTAGTTCATCGACAATTGCACGAAAGTGTTTATGTGCAACTTCTCCTGTTTCACTATTCAACACAAGCATCCGACTTGCAGTTCTATCTGCGAGTGGTGTTTGTGCTATTAACCGTTGTGGTAAGTCAAAGTCAAAATCATGTACATCCATTCCATCTAATCTCCTTAATGTCGTAAAGTCAGCGTTGCTCGGGCAGTGGATAACCAAAGTGTTCATACGCCAAATGTGTCGCTATTCTTCCACGTGGGGTCCTTTGAATGAACCCGATTTGTAATAGATAGGGTTCGTAGACGTCTTCGAGTGTGACCGACTCTTCACCGATACTTGCGGCAAGAGTCTCCAATCCAACTGGTCCACCTCGAAAGCGTTCGATCATTCCAGTCATTAACTTATGATCGATGTGGTCAAGCCCATGTGAATCCACTTGCAGCATTTCCAGAGCTTCTTTTGCGATGTTGAGAGAAATTGTACCATTGCCACGCACTTGCGCATAGTCTCTCACCCTACGAAGCAGACGATTTGAAATACGTGGAGTCCCTCTTGACCTGCGTGCAATTTCTACAGCCGCTTGGTCTTCAATTTTCACATCGAACAACCCTGCACTCCTAATGACAATTTCCTGTAGCGGATCAATGCCATAGTATTCAAGACGTAACGGAACGCCGAACCGATCCCGAAGCGGTGCAGAAAGTGACCCTGCACGCGTCGTTGCCCCGATTAAAGTAAACGGGGGCAAGTCGAGACGTATCGATTTAGCAGAAGGTCCTTTTCCAACGACGATATCGAGACAAAAGTCTTCCATTGCAGGATACAATACTTCTTCAATCGCTCGATTCAACCGATGAATTTCATCGATAAATAATACATCCCCTGGCTCAAGTGACGAAACGACCGCCGCCAAATCACCGGGACGTTCAATCGCTGGACCGCTCGTCATGCGAAGGTTGACACCCATCTCATTCGCAATAACAGCAGCGAGCGTCGTCTTCCCTAGCCCTGGTGGTCCATATAATAGCACGTGGTCCAAACTTTCGCTTCGTCCCCGCGCTGCCTCTATGAAAATTGACAAATTGTCCTTTACTTGCTCTTGTCCTATATATTGCGCTAACCGTTGCGGGCGCAGTGATTGCTCAAATCCTTCATCAAAATCCGAAAGTTCACTTGAAAGTACGCGTGAATCCATTGTTCTCCCTCCTTTTCCAACCGTGCACAAAATTCACGGGCTTTCTCTACTGCTGTTTAAGCAATAATTGAAGTGCTCGTTTCATATAACCTTCTGTCGATAACTCTTCTTTCTCGAGTGCTTTTTTCACTTTCGCTATTTCCCTTGCTGAATAACCTAGCGCTTCAAGTGCAAGCATCGCTTCTTCAAGCGCCCCGTTTTCTGTGAGAGTGAATAGTGTATTGCCATCATCTTCTGGCATGTCCAACTCGGTGAAGAGATCCACCAATTTGCCTTTCAAATCCAAAATCATTTGGCGAGCTGTCTTCTTACCTACACCTGGGAACTGAACAAGGAACGCCTCGTCTTCACGCTCGATTGCGCTGATCACTTGTGATGGAATACCACTTGAAAGTATGGCAAGTGCCCCCTTAGGACCGATTCCTGATACCGTGATCAGTTTTCTAAAAAGTTCTCTCTGCTCTAATGATAGAAAACCCATAAGCAACTGAGCATCTTCCCGCACATGGTGGTGAATGAAGATTTGTTGTTCTGTTTCCGTCACATGAAATGCATAGGGATTCGGTGTTAACACTTGAAAACCGATTCCTCCATTTTCAATCGTAATATATTCTGGTGTCACTCGGGTAACGAACCCTTTTATGTAATCATACAATGCCACTTACCCCCTAGAGTCTTATCTTCAAGTATACCACACGATTCCGCAATATCGCGCTGTCTAACTACCAAAAAGAACTGCCAGACGTATTACATACGACTTAGGCAGTCCTTATGGGAAGTAGCGATCGTGTTCAAGTAAGTTGTTTGAAAATCGACAGAGTTCTGGCCATCGGATCAATGCCTGTTCAGTAAATGGGATGAGCTGCTTGGCTAAGGTCTGTTGACGTTCTTCAGGAAGTGTCGTCAAATACGACCACTCACGGAGCAATTCATTTGGATACTGTAGCATGGCAATTGCCTGCTGGCCGAGAACTTGCAACCTAGGTTCTTCATCAAACAATAACTTCGCATTGTAATTGACTTTCGGAAGCACTCGATGCAGCCATAATGCAATTTCTACATCAGGATGACCCGTGCATGCTAAGTCGAAGTCTATTAAAGAGACATTTCCCTCAGACGTTATTAATAGATTATGATGGACCACATCTCCGTGAAGAAGCGTATGAGGCACTTCTCGGGCAGTTGAGGTTAGTAAGCGTGCGAGAGCTTGCTCGCTATACCTTTCAATATTACCAAAGGCATCTTCCCCTAAAAAAGAAACGATTGTATGGCGTTTGTTGAGAAACCTCTCCAGTCGCCAACTCCATTTATCCAATAATGTGTACGTTTGTAAAAACGGAAGCGATTCCCAGTCCACAATAGCTTCCGTCTCGTGGAGGGCATCCAATGCTGTTAAGGAAGCCCTCCGATCAGATTGTTTTCTAAAATCCACTGGGATGGCATCCGTTAACCAAGGCTGGACGACAATGTGTGCATTTCCTTTTTCCGTAACTGGCGCACAAAAAGGATACTCCACTGTCTGCAGCAGTTCATGTATTTTCCTGATTTTGATGGCATCCCTAACATCCGCATAGCGCTTTACCGAATATTCTTTTCCCTCTTCTTCTAATCGCCATACATTATCTTTAATGCGAGAAAATTTCTTTTCAACTTCCACGGTCGATCAATACGAACCAATTTGGTTTTGCCCATAGTTTCCTTGCGGCGGATAACTCATTTGCGGATAGCCACCATAATAAGGATGTATTCCCATCATCGGCATTCCGTAATACGGAGTGGGCGACATGCTTGAACCACAAGACGAACATAAATGCATGTATTGCGGATGTTGTGCAGCTTGAATACCTTGCATTGGAACTTGCTGATTGCTCGGGTACTGCTGTGCATATCCTTGTTGTGGCAGCTGTTGCGGTACATACCCCTGTTCAGGCGGACAGTACGCAGGCGGTGATAAGTCAAAAGTGGATGACTCGATATTGGGCATTTGAACATTTTGAGGTTCCCACATTTTCATGCTGTCGCAATGATTAGGCGACACTCCCGGTCCTTGACCAGCCATAATCGGTGATTCATCTTTACATTCTGATACCTCAGGTTGCATGTTCCATGGTGGTTGTACAGGTACCTGTGGCATCATCGGTGGTGCCATCGGTTGATGCATATGATGTTGCATCGGATGTGCGCATGGATGACAGTCTGCATCATAAATCGGCATCCAACCACACGGAATGCCAATGAACATCGGGTGAACCATTGGTTGTGGCTGCATTGGTGGCACTGGTGGTGCTGGTGGTGCCTCGCAGATTGGTGATTCCGGTTTCGGCATCGGTTTCACTTCCGGCTTCGGTGGTGCTGGCGGTGGTTTCGGCATCGGTTGTGGCTTCACTTCAGGCTTTGGTTGTGGTTTTGGTTGCGGCTTCACCTCTGGCTTTGGTGCAGGTTTTGGCGGCGGTGGTGGCATCGGTGCCGGTTTCTGTGGTGGAGGTGTTGGTTTTGGAATTGGTGGTACTGGTGGCACAGGTTTCATTGGCTTCTCATAATGTTGCGGATGCTTTTCATGAGGTTGCGGATGCTTCTCGTGTTGCTGAGGATGTTTTTCCTTTCCCCCGTGCTTTTCAGGATGTTTAGTTCCCTTCCCCTCAGGAAGAAAAATTTTCATGCCGGGCACAATATAGTCAGGATTGGCTAAATGTGCATTCACCTTTTTCAGTTCTTCAAACGAAATTCCATATTGACGCGCTATTTTCCAAAGCGTGTCACCTTTTACAACGATATGGACATTCACTCTGTAAAGTCCCCCTTCCATCGACTCATCATATGAACGGGTGCCCGGATATGTGACCATTCACATTATCCGTCACCTTCTCTTTCAACTATACGAATTAGGAGAGGTAAATAGTACTTCTACAAAAAAATACCTGCCGATTACTTTCCGGCAGGTGTTTGTTGGTTATATGTGCTATACGATCCGAACGACGATACATCACAACGAAGTGCTTTTAGTTCTTCCATTGCACCTTTCATCATCGGATGATCTTCCGTTTCCGCAACGTCTATTATAAAAAAGTAATTTCCGAGACCCGTTTTTAATGGACGGGACTCAATTTTACTTAAATTCAACCTACGCCATGAAAATACTGACAAAATTTGATGAAGCATACCAGGCTGATCATCTTCCGGCAACTTGATCATAAGGGTAGTTTTCGGAACTCCTGCACCTTCATAAGCTAACGTTTCTTTACGTAATGATAAGACAACAAACCGGGTATGATTAAAATGAAAATCATGAATCGAATTTTCAGCAATATGAAGTCCATATGTATCTGCAGCGAGCTGGTTTCCAATCGCCGCTATCGGAAGTTCCGGATGCTCAGACACGTACTTTGCAGCTGCTGCAGTTGAAGACGTCTGCATGAGTGGAACTCTTCTAAAGTGATATTGCAAGTATTTATGACATTGTGCGAGCGCATGAGGATGAGAGTGAATCGACGCAAGCGACTCCACTGCATCCGCTTGTTTTGGATGCACCATCAGATGCTGTTGGATAGGAGTAGAGAGTTCAGCATTAATGAACAAATCACTCCCATGAAACAAGTAGTCAATCGTTAACGGAACAGATCCTTCCAAAGCATTTTCGAGCGGTACAATCGCATAGGCTACCCGTCCATCGGTCACGGCTTCTATGCAATCTGGAATCGATGGAAACGGGATCAGTCCATCCTTACCAAAAAAGTCTGTAGCTGCAATATGTGTAAAAGACGCTTCAGGTCCTAAATAAGCAACACTCGGTTTTAAAGATTCATGTTTCATCGACTAGTTCTCCTCTCACAATGCGCCTGAACTGACCAAGTGAACCGAATCGACAAAACTCGGCCCATTCAACTTGTGGATGAACGCCTCCATCGAGAGGTTCATCTCAGTTACGTCCAGCGACAACGTAATGTTCGCCCGTCCTTGCACGGGTATGGTTTGGTGAATCGTCAACACATTACAGTGTGATATCGAAATAAGCTCCAACAGAACTGCAAGTGAACCTTTCAAGTCTTCCAATTGGATGAATACCGTCAGTACCCGTTCTCGCGCAATCGCTTCAAACGGGTAGACTGCATCTTTATATTTATAAAATGCGCTTCTTGATAATCCAACTCGAGTAGTCGCTTCTTGAATCGTTGCTGCTTCCCCTGATACAAGAAGACGCTTCGCTTCAAGCATTTTTTGCATCGACTCTGTCAGGACATCCTCCCGCACCAAATAGAATTGGTCTTCACCCAACTGCTTCATCGTCAATCCCCCTGCAGCCGTCAGCCGGCTCTTCTTTACTCAATAAATTCAAACTCAAAATCAAGTAGACGGACGATATCGCCGTTTTCCGCACCTCGTTCACGCAAAGCATCGTCAACGCCCATACCTCGCATTTGACGACCAAATTTACGTACAGATTGGTCGAAGTTGAAATCGGTCATCTTGAACAATCGCTCGATTGCATATCCAGACAATACGTAAGCCCCATCATCATCTCGTGTGATTTTGAAATCAGGTGTTTCCGGTTCGTATTTGTAAAGAACTGAGTGTTCTTCTTCTGTTTCTTCCACTTCATGCATAGGAAATTCAGATGTCACTTCTAGTAAGTCTGCAATCGCAAACAATAGTGAATCTAATCCAGTTCGCGTAATTGCTGAAATCGGGAAGATTTTATGGTCAGTTTCCCCAAGTTTTTCTTTGAATGCTTGAAGGTTTTCTTCAGCATCTGGCATGTCCATTTTGTTCGCTACAATGATTTGAGGACGTTCCATTAGACGCAAATTGTATTGCTCAAGCTCAGCGTTAATGGTTTCGAAATCTTCAAACGGATCCCTGCCTTCCAAGCCTGACATATCAATAACGTGCACGATGACACGTGTCCGTTCAATATGACGTAAAAACTGATGTCCAAGGCCAACCCCTTCGTGAGCACCTTGGATAAGCCCTGGCAAATCTGCCATGACGAATGTCCGGTGGTCTTCTGTCTCAACAAGACCTAAGTTAGGAACGAGTGTTGTAAAGTGATAATCAGCGATTTTAGGCTTCGCTGCTGAAAGTACAGATAGAAGAGTGGATTTCCCGACACTTGGGAATCCGACAAGTCCTACATCTGCGAGCACTTTTAGTTCCAGCATGATTTCGCGCTCTACCCCAGGTTCTCCTTTTTCAGAGAGCTCAGGAGCCGTGTTTTGAGGAGTAACAAAGCGACTGTTACCACGCCCTCCGCGTCCTCCACGTGCGATGACCGCAGTTTGCCCATCTTCTACTAAATCTGCAATGATCTCTTTTGTCTCTATATCCGTCACCACTGTACCCGGTGGAACTTTAACAACCATACTCGTGCCACGAGCACCATGTTGGTTTTTGTTGGCACCATGTTCTCCTCGCGGCGCTTTAAAATGACGCTGATAACGGAAATCCATCAATGTCCGTAACCCTTCGTCTACGATGAATGTAACGTCTCCACCATTCCCACCGTCTCCACCCGATGGTCCACCGAATGCAATATATTTTTCACGACGGAACGCAACGATTCCATCGCCACCGTTACCGCCTTTAACGTAAACTTTTACCTGATCGACAAACATGTAATTTCCTCCTAGTGTCCACGGATCGTGAACGTCCAATACTCATTTTCTATAGACAGTTTTGCTGTCCAGTCTTTCTCTTGTACATCATTCCATACAATCGGCGCAGTTTGTCCGGGAAGCGAAAGTGAAACTTCCCACTCGTCGCTAGTGGTCGTCACTAAAATGTTGACCATGCAATCAGTATAAGGATCTGCACCTTTTATAAGTTGCTGGAAAACGTCGTCCAATACAGCAACAATTGGCTGATCGTCTGCTTTTCGTGCAAATTTTTTATGCACAATTGTCGTTTTTAATTGTTTGGAGAACGCCGAATAGTTCCAGTCAAAAGTTAAGATCCACGTTTCTAGTGCTGGCATGTCTAGTCCACTTAGTTGGGAATCGTTACGCATACATTCTGTTGCTTCCAGAAGTTTGCGCCGTGCTTCGGGGACATTATTGAGGTCCATATGCATGAGGATGAGCTGCAACTCATTTAAAAAGTCATGTCGGGCGAATTTCATCGCATCCCGGACAGTCAACTCCGATTTCTTCATTCTCTTCACCACCTGCAGTTTCGTTCTTTACAGTATAGCATTTTGAGGGTGTTGTTCGTCAAAAAGTTAAGATTATTATTTCATTGGAAAAATAAAAAAGGACTGCACACTAGGCGCGTGCAGTCCTTTTTGAGATTCAATTCTTATGCTTCCTGCACTGCAGGGTACACACTTACTTTTTTCTTGTCGCGGCCAAAACGCTCGAAGCGTACAACGCCGTCAACTTTAGCGAAAAGAGTATCGTCGCCTCCGCGACCTACGTTTTCACCTGGGTGAATTTTCGTTCCGCGCTGGCGGTAAAGAATAGAACCACCAGAAACGAATTGTCCATCGGCACGCTTAGCGCCAAGACGTTTCGATTCGGAGTCACGACCGTTCTTTGTAGAACCTACCCCTTTTTTCGATGCGAAAAACTGAAGATCCAAACGTAACAACATGTGTTCCACCTCCTACTTGGTAAAGGTTATTTTTATAAACTGCGCATAGTCTTGTTCAATCGTCTGCATCGAAACAATCATCGCCTGCATAATCATTTGCTGATCATGATCATCTTCCGTCTCCGGTAGAACGACTTTCAGGTATCCACCATCTTCACCTTGTTGGATCATTGGTGTAATCCCAGTGAGTGAAATAATTGCATTCACTGCGCCAAATGACACGGCAGATGCAGCTGCACACACTAAGTCTTTCCCATGTTCTGCGTAATCGGCATGTCCGCTCATCTCAAAAGAGTTGATACGACCAGATGCTTGTTCCTGTACGGTGATTTGAATCATAACAGCTTACAGGTTGATGCCTTCGATAACAACCTTAGTATAAGGCTGACGATGACCCTGTTTTCTGCTGTAGTTCTTTTTCGGCTTGTATTTGAAGACAGTGATTTTTTTGCCTTTGCCCTGTTTAACGATTTTCGCTGTTACAGAAGCACCTTCCACGAATGGAGCGCCAACTTTCACGTCATCTCCACCTACAAAAAGAACTTTGTCAAATGTTACAGCCTCATCAGCTTCTCCCACCAATTTCTCGATGAAGATCTCCTGACCTTGCTCAACTTTGATTTGCTTTCCACCAGTTTCAATAATTGCGTACATACTTGCACCTCCTCAAATAGTCTTAGACTCGCCTTCCCAGGTGATCCGTTACAGATGCTTGTACCTGGTTCAGTGCGGTTGCAGCACGGGTGCGCTACAAACATAACATTAGAATAATAACATGCACACATCATTACGTCAAGTTGTTTCTTTTCAATTGCTCATAGATTCTTTGATATCTTCTAAATCGAAATACACTAATGTTCTGCAAACATAAAAAAACCGCAAGACTTATTAAAAGTGCAGTTTCAGGCAATCCTGTCAGTAACACCGAAATTCCTACGACCAGAAATCCTATCGAGAACAAAAGAAATGCGGTTTGATCGAAATAACGGCTTTCTTCTCGTTCTGTCAAAGCGAGTAATGCCTGTCCACCATCTAGCGGCAATATCGGAAGTAAATTCACGAGAAGGATCAGCAATTGGATGCGTATCACATCCATTGAACCTGGAAACGTAAATGTCATGGCCACTAAAAGTAATAGTGCGGTTGCAATCGGACCGCCAAGCGCTAGCAGGAAACGTGCCCGACGTGAATGGTTAGCGCGTCCGGCGATTTCTAATTCCCCCCCATAAGGCAGGATTGTTATCGAACGGACACGCATACGATTCGCTTTTGCCGCCACTAAATGTCCGGCTTCGTGTATGAGTAACGAACCGAAAACAATGGCGTAAGCAGCGAGTCCGCCCATTACAGCAAGCAAAATGAAGATTGGCAGCAAAATCGGATGCAGCCGGAATTTCAAGGACTTACTTCCGAGAAGAACGCCGGCAACAACGTCGAGTCAAGCACAAGTCCATCCCGCTTCACTTTTAAATACATGGTACCTTCTTCCATCACTGCAAGCGTGTCCCCTTTGTCGACAGCAGTATAAGGTAACTTTGCAAATGACCCTACGAATCCGTAAGTTACTTCATCGCCATTGTCATACTGTACAGTGAGCGTCTTTCCCGATTGTCTCGTAAATCCTGTAAATACAATGAGACCACTTCCACGAGCCGCTATCGGAAGCGCTTCAGGATAGGACAAAATCACACCTGATTTATACGGCTGCATCGATTCATACGCAGCAAATGGATCAACTGCTTCAACCTCACCACTCACTTGTATCATTCCTGACTCCTCAGAGTCTATCATGGAAGCCACCCATTTTTTCACCGCCACAAAATCTTGACCAGTTGAAAGATATTGAGTGACAGGACGCTCCATTACGCCAAGTTGCTCTAATTTAGCAACACCCAGAATCGCAATTGTGAATACGAGAGCAAACATCCATTTTGTCTTTCTCCTCACACGTATCCCCCCTTTTTTTCAGTATATGAACGATGACTCCTGAATAGTCGGGAACGCACATCTTTTGCAGGGAGGGTGGACAATCATAAATTCACATCAAAAAAGTCCTCTGTACCAAATTAGGCACAGAGGACTTTAGATATTATTTTGAAAATAGCGATTTCAGTTTACCGAAAAATCCTGGTTTACCAGTATCCACCGACATGAGTGGAACAGATTCACCCAGTATCCTTCTAGCAATATTTCGATACCCTAGCGCAGCGGGATTATTCGGATCCATGACAACTGGCTCTCCCTTGTTGGAAGACGAAATGACGTTTTCATCATCTAGCACGATACCAAGTAAATCGATCGAAAGATGTGAAGTAATATCATTCACGTCAAGCGTATCTCCCGAATTAATGAGATTTCTTCTAATCCGATTAATAATGAGCTTTGGAGGCTCAATATCTTCCGCCTCAAGCAAACCAATTATCCGATCCGCATCTCGAACTGCCGAAATTTCCGGTGTCGTCACAACAATCGCACGATCTGCTACTGCGTTCTTGTAACCTTGCTCAATACCTGCAGGACAATCAATCAAAATGTAATCATAGTCTCGTTTTAACTCAGTGATTAAGTCTTTCATCTGCTCTGGAGTGACTGCGTTTTTATCGGTCGTCTGAGCAGCTGGCAATAAGAACAAAC
Organism: Sporosarcina sp. D27; assembly: GCF_000586555.1. GTDB lineage: Bacteria > Bacillota > Bacilli > Bacillales_A > Planococcaceae > Sporosarcina. Next base: position 295,397 of record NZ_AZUC01000014.1, on the reverse strand, counting down.
GATCCTCGAACCGCTTGTCCTTGACGAGCGCTTGCTGAATTCGACAACGACCTTCAATGACATCCACTAGATCGTAAATTATACGATTCTCAAGGCCAAGAATGACGTCTAAATTTCTCAAACCAATATCTGTATCGACTAGACAAACTTTCTTACCTTGAAGGGCCAATGCAGTACCGAGGTTTGCCGACGAAGTCGTTTTCCCGACTCCGCCTTTCCCAGATGTTATAACAATTGCTTCTCCCACATTAGCTCCCCCCTTTAAATGTTGACAAACCAGGCCGCAACAGTCTTAAATCCTGTAAACGGTCAATGGCGATAAACCCATTCGTGTGCAAGTATGCGCATTCCATTTCAGGATGCTCTGACAAAATTGCGAGCTCATCTGTCATCGTTTCCATTTGGTCCGCAATCATGAGGTGAGTCGCTTCCAGCCATGAAGCTGCAATTACCGCTTCACGATTGCCAGCGTTTCCTGCATGCGCTTTCCCTTTCAACCTACCCAGTATATAAATGCTTCCCGCCGCAGAGACATGTCCATTTGGATTCACATCACCAATGACAACGAGATCCCCTTTGGCATGTACTTCCTGACCTGAGCGCACAATACCAATATACGTCTCAGACTGTTGTTCTTGTACGCGGCGGTTGCATTCTTCCATCGTTATTACATCGCTTTGAATCTTTGAAACACGTAAATGCCCAGCAGACTGGACAATCTGAATAATCTCTTTTGCTGCCTGATCACTGCAATAACGTGACCCTGTGTGGATTTGTACTTCGACAGCGCCTTCAAGACCAGGATCCTGTGCTTTCTTGCCTAACTCCTCCAATAGATCTGAATAGGCGCATTGATCGTCAAGCCGCAGGATGAGTCCATCTTTGGTCCCTTTAATCGTTACTACTTGCTGTTTCGACACTTGCGTCACCCCGCCCTATGCGAAAATTACATACCGGCTTGCTTCTCTACGACTCTTTTGTAAATCAGATTTTTGAACAACCAGCCAAACAAGATAATGAATATCAAGTTAGCAATCACTGTCGGTACGAGTCTCGCTGTCATAAATACTTCAAAACTAATCGACGTAAGCGCAATCAGACTAGCGAATAGATACGACATCATTTCTAGCAACACGACCATAAACAGAGACAAGAGCATAACAGTCCCGGTAGACCGATGAACTTGACGGATGATCACAAAAGCTAAGAAACAAATCAGCGGATAGAGAAACGTATATATCCCAATAATATCAATGTGATACATATCATACAAGAGGCCAAAGCATAAACCATAGAGAACTGCCTTGCGAAGATCATAATAGGAAGCAATGAATACTAAGTAAACAATGACAAACCTTGGAACGAGTGTATAGCGAACATCTCCCAATTCGATTGGTGAAAACAGACTAAAAACCGGTTCCAGAAAAAACAGAACGACAGCAATAAGAGGGATGATGAACCGAGTCATGATCCATCCTCCCCCTCCGTTGCTGACGTTCCAGGATCATCTGTCCCTTTTTCAGTTGCTGACTGTCTTTTTGCGATCATGACGTGATCGAGCATCGAGAATTCAGCAGCCGGACGTACGTAGGCCAATTTCGTGAGTCCGTAATCATCTGTAGATACTTCTGTCACTTCCCCAATTAAAAGACCCTTCGGGAAAATCCCGCCAAGTCCGGAAGACATTACTTTTTGACCCACTTTCACTTCAAAACTGGAATCGATCCGTTTCATAATCAATTCGCCGCGTTCGGGATCGTATCCTTCCATCAAACCAAAAATATCTTTCTTTCCGGGAATCATCGCAGATACACGGAAGTTTTGGTTTTCAGTCGATAACAATTCGACAGTGGAAGTATATTTTGTCACAAGGACAACTTTCCCTACAAGCCCATTCGCTGTCAACACAGCCATGTTGAGTTTGACGCCATCACTTTTACCTTTATCGACAATAATTTTCTCTTCCCATTGATCAGGATTCCGTGAAATGACAGTTGCTTGAACAGGATCATACGCACGTAAATCATCTTTTTTATCGATAATCTTACGTAAACGGTCATTCTCTTCTTTGATATCCGCTAGTTCCACTTCAGTTGAAGCATACTCGGTCAAACGGGCTTTCAACGTCTTGTTTTCTTCATATGTATTCAAAATTCCATCAATGTCATCGAAAAATCCGGTAATGGAATGAGCCGGTTTGGAAAATAGAGATTGTCCAAAACCGACGACATCCTTCACCATCTTTTCAGGGAGGTTGGCATTTTGCCGGTCTTTAAGAGAAAAAGCTATCAATGCCACTAGGACAATTACGCCCACGAGCAGTAAAATTAAACGTTTGTTCGAAAAAAATCGCGGCATTGCCGATATCCTCCCTCAATTATTTCGCTTGCATTTTTTTAATAACATCAAAATTATCAAGTGCTTTACCTGTACCAATCGCAACACAATCCAGTGGATCTTCTGCGATAAACACCGGCATATTCGTTTCATCAGAAATTACCTTGTCCAAATTACGTAATAGCGCGCCACCGCCAGTTAAGACGATTCCACGCTCCATCACGTCAGCAGACAATTCTGGAGGTGTTGTTTCCAATGTCTTTTTGACACCGTCGACAATTTGTAACAATGATTCACGCAACGCTTCGACAATTTCGTCTTGAGAGATTTCGAGTGTTTTCGGCAAACCTGTCAACAAGTCGCGTCCACGAATTTCCATCTTCTCAGATGTCTCAAGCACACTAGCAGAACCAATTTCGATTTTGATAGCTTCAGCTGTACGTTCTCCGATTGTTAAGTTATACGTTTTACGGATATAGCTGATGATCGCTGCGTCCATCGTATCACCACCGACACGAATCGACTCACTTGTTACGATTCCTCCGAGGGAAATTACCGCAACCTCAGTCGTACCTCCACCGATATCGACAACCATACTACCAGTAGGTTCCCAAACAGGTAGATTGGCACCAATTGCAGCAGCAAAAGGCTCTTCAATCGTGTATGCATCTTTTGCGCCAGCTTGACGAGCTGCGTCAATGACTGCACGCTGTTCAACTGATGTAATTCCGTATGGTACACAAACCATGACGTTCGGTTTTTTCCATGCGCCACCGGAAGCTTTTGTTGCTTCTTTCATGTAGTGCTCGATCATTGCTGTTGTAATATCAAAATCAGCAATAACTCCATCTTTCATTGGGCGTGTTGCAACGATCGAACCTGGCGTACGGCCGATCATATTTTTCGCAGCACTACCAACAGCCACGATTTCATTAGTCATCGTATTTTTCGCAACTACGGATGGTTCCCGTAGAACAATCCCTTTTCCTTTGATGAAAACCAACGTATTGGCGGTGCCGAGGTCAATCCCGACATCTCTCGCTCCTAGTCCAAACAAATTCGTTCTTCCTTTCTGCAGTACCGTTTTATGAGGCTTCTTAAAAGCATACACCATAGTATAACGGAAAGGCGAACAAATTCACAGTGTCACATGTATCCCTTTTCTTTAAGTGAGATAAAGCGCTGGTCTCCAATGATAATATGATCCAAAAGATCGATACCCATTAGCTCTCCTGCTTCTGCAAGTCGTTTCGTCACTTCAATGTCTTCAGGAGACGGTGTTGCGTTGCCTGAAGGATGATTATGCGCCACGACGAGTGAAGCCGCAGAGCGCTTCACAGCTTCCCTGAAAATTTCTCTCGGATGCACAATAGAAGAATTCAAGCTACCTATAAAAATAGTTTGTTTGTGCAATACTTCGTTTTTTACATTCAGGAATAGCACAACAAAATGTTCTTGAGTCAATTTTGACATATCCGTCATCAAGTAGGCCGCGGCATCTTCTGGTGATTTAATAGCGTAGCGTCCGTCTTGCGCAACCGAATAGATCCGTTTACCGAGTTCAGCTGCCGCCAAGATTTGAACCGCTTTAGCGTCTCCCACACCTTTGACGGCAGTCAACTCTTCAATCGTGACATCCCTTAAATCTTGGATTTTATCAAATTCAGACAAGAGTTTATTTGCTAGGACGAGCACGGATTCTTCACGTGAGCCTGTCCGAAGTAAAATCGCCACAAGCTCCTGGTTCGACAAACTGGACGCCCCTTGACGAGTCATCCGCTCACGAGGTCTGTCTGCGAAATGGATATCACGAATCATAAGCGCATCTTTATAATCCGCCGGCATCAGCGCTCGTCTCCTTTCAACCAAATCAGACCTCTCGAACGCAATGCATCCGCAAGTTCTGAGATTGGTAGACCTACGACGTTATCGTAATCGCCCGTAATTTCTGAGACGAGCAAACCTCCCGCTGTTTGAATTCCGTACCCACCTGCTTTATCTAGTGGATCACCAGTTGCTGCATATGCTTGAATAAGTGCGTAATCTAATTCCCGAAATGTCACTTCGGTACTGGATGAAAAACTGGTGAACGCACCATCTCTTATAAGTGTGACACCGGTTATGACACTGTGAGTTTGTCCCGATAGCTCTTGTAAAAACTCCACCGCTTGAGCAGCAGATTTTGGCTTCGGGAACACCTTTCCATCTAACGCGACTACCGTATCGGCTCCAATCACTAGAGTCCCCGGATGGTCTTCGTATATAGCGGACGCCTTAATAGACGACAGAGCACGCGCATAAGTTTCCGGTTTTTCACCATTTTCTATCGGACGTTCTTCCGCGTTGCTCGCGTGTACTGTAAACGGAACCCCTAATCTTGCAAGTAACTCTTTTCTTCGTGGTGAAGCAGAAGCTAAAATAATGGTTTCATTGGTTTCAAAAAACATACGTAAATGCCCCCTTTGCCACATCATACGACAATGTGATTCAGAAGAAAATTGTGTAGAAAACAGCATAATATGACTTTGGTACCTTTTTAGCGATCAAAATTCAAGTTTGACACACTTACCTGTCTCGGAGTAATGTGCTAGCAAATGCATTTTGATGACATTAATATCGTCTGTAAATGCAGTGATGGCGGTGATGTTACTCGAGAACGTATCTTTTTTCCCTTCACCTACACTCTGTTTCCGAGAAGCGACCAAATCCTGAATTTCAGAAATTTTAGTAGCACCTAAAACACTCCTCAATAATTCGCCTTCTCCACTATCACAAGCTAGTGGAGAGACGTTCACTTGTTTACGGAACACACCCTCTTCTCCAGCAGGATCTGCATCCATTTCAGATAATCCCAATGCACTCCATACATAAAATTGTCCATTGGCTTGGACTGCTGCGGCTTTCGCCAGGTTTTCATCCGATATAAACGAAGTTGCAGACGTTTTTGATGAAAACACCCCATGTTGTTTCGCATACATGGGTATAGGCGCTCCTGCAGCTGCAGTGTCAGGCTTCGTATCGTCTTTTTTATCAGTTCCCTGACCGGATGCAGGTCCACTCGCTGGTACGTTAACGTTAGGTGACGCAGCACTTTCAGGTTTCTCTGTCTTCAAAAGGATGAATCCGACAATGGCCACTGCCGCAATCCCAAGCAGAACGCCTTGTCCGAGTGCCAACATAATTGTCATTTTCGTATACTTTTTCTTGAAGTTCATAACAATCCCCCCAGTTTCATTAACCGTACCAAAACGGACATGAAAAAGAACAAGACTGATGTCGTCTTGTTCAAGAAAATTGTTCGACTTAAGTTAACAGCGACAGATACCATCCGACAAGTAAGTTACCATAAAAGTAACTGATGACAGCTGCCGCTGCGATAGATGGTCCAAATGGGATGGGTGTTTTCCTTCCTTGACGCGTCCGACGGAGGTGGATAATCCCTACGATTGAACCTATTAAAGCCGCAAGAAACAAAGTAAACAGGGTGAGCTTCGTTCCAAGTACAAGTCCGATGACGAAAAATAGTTTAATATCGCCACCGCCCATGCCGCCTTTCGACACAACGGCGATAAGTAAGAGCACTAGGAAACCGACTGTTGCGCCTAGAAAACTATCCCACCAAGGGTCAAGCGGGCTAATAATGCGCAGTAGTGCTATTGCGATACCAAAGGGCAACAAGATTTTATTTGGAATCAACATATATGCGATATCTGAAACCGTAATGATGACGAGCATCGAGATGAATAGGAGCGCCACTGCAAGCTCAATCGAAAACCCTAAATAATAGAATGAGAGGGCGAATACCCCCCCAGTAATAAGTTCCATTAAAGGGTATATGACACTGATTTTCGTTCCGCACCCTCGGCATTTCCCACGCAAAAACACATAAGAAAATACTGGAATCAAATCGACAGCAGTCAGGCGCCGATCGCAAACTGTACAATGAGACGGTGGTGATACGATCGATTCCTTTTTCGGCACACGTAACCCGACTACATTATAAAACGAACCAAATACAAGTCCGTAAATGAAGAAAAAGCTTGTCCAGACAACCGTCATTCGTCTTCACCTGCGCGAGTTGTTGGGTCTTCTTTCCCTGCTGGCATCGGTGCGTCCAGTTTCGGAGCTTCAGGTATTAGTTCTTGGAGATCAGGACGATAGAATGCTTGGAATGATACGGTTAGTTCAATTGGCTCTTTTTCGGCTGCTGCTTCCCGAATCTCTTCAGGCGTATCCAATTCAATAGATTGTACGACAAAGATACGTTCCGTCGCTTCCACTTCACGAATGAATTTATCAACCTCTTCATAAGAAGACGCAGTGAGTTCGACTTCAATTGTCAGTTGTTTAAGAGCAAGTACAGGATCATCTGTCCCCGCATCCAGCTGGTCAGAAGATTCTATCGGCACCTCATTGAGTTCATCTTTAGCAAACGCCACGTTATTAATCAATGCCTTTGATTTCACTTCAGCTTTTTCTAGTTGGACAAGCAGCAAATCCTCAAGCGGGAGCACTGGGACTTTTCGCTGCAACGGACGAGAACTGTTCGACTGTTCAACCGGTTTTGCAGCCACTTGTCGTTGTAACTCAAAGATCACTTCTCGCTGATTCACGAGTGAATTAACTGCTCGCGTATTTTCTTCTTTTGCTGGCGCATAGAGCTGGAACCAGCTATAACTGACAAGCAACACAAAAAAGATGACCGCAAGTACGAGAAGGGCAATGTCTTTTTGACGTTTAGTTAGACTCCGCATCGGATCCCTCCTCTTCTGGAACAGGTGATTCACTGTCATCTGTGTTTTCTGACGGTGGAGCGGTTTCGTCAGATGACGATTCACCATCTTCCACAGAATCACCTGGAACTGGTGGCGCAACCCCATCAATTAGTTGACGTCCATCAGTAAAGAAAATCGTGTATGTCGCAAGGTACCGTGGCAACCAGTTGTTATTGACGCCCTCTTCCTGATCGATTTCTTCCGCTTCAATCGATTCAATCGAAGCAGTCTCAACAAATTCAGAAGACAATATACGAGTTAAATAGTATGCAGCTTCCGTCTTATCATCAAATTGGATTTCCACAGTCGCTTGGTGAGGTGCCGCAAATGCAAATGATCGGAAAAAACCACGTCTCGGAAGTTGCGCGACCAAGTCTTCCAACAACGGAGCAGTTTCATAACGATAGTCTTCAACCCACTGGACACTTGCAGCAAGCTGGTCATGCGATTGTGCAGTATCAGAACGGTTCAATCGCTCGGTCAATTCAGATTGCGTCGCTTGAAGTTTCACAAATTGGTTGTCCAAACGCTCTGTGTCCGAAGTGACATTGCGAGTGAGTAAAAAGAAAATTAGCCAAAAAAGAAGCGCTGCGCCGAGAAACGCAAGCGCGACGTAAAGGAGTACAGAGCGCTCCTTCTCCTTTTCTGGCAATAGATTAATATCGACTAGCATGGTGCACCTCTTTCAGCGCCAAACCGATTGTCCGATTGAACGACGCAGGAACTATCCCGCCATCTGTGAATTTAAGTGGTTCCGGCAACAAAGGTCCAGCAACCACATTTAAACGGTCGGATACTTGCTTCAGCAATTCCTCGAACTCCGCGTACTCCCCATTCACAAGCAAATGTGTAATCGTCGCACTGCCATTCCACATATTGTAGCGATAAAAGTTGACGAGTTTTTCAAGCTCCTGAACAATTGCACGAGGAGACAATGTATTGGAATCCACGGACAACTCAGTTGCCGATACATCAAGTTCCGTGGCATTTTCTAAATCGACTGGACGCATAAACTGAGGGTAATGTTGATGGAAAATTGAAACGACAAGCTTCCCCGCGGTTAAATCCGCTAAGAGAACATGCTCGTCCCCTCTGAAGTGATGCTTTTCATGTGCTAATCGATAGAGCGCGAGCGGCGCAATATCCGCAACTAAAGGTTCGAATTTCGCTTCAGTTAACGCAGTTTCGTATCCAGTGAGGACACTTTCCTTGGATGCGATCAATATGGCTTCATGAGAATCCTGATTGGGTAAGTATGGCACAACGTCAAAAACCGGATCATCGAACGGCAAATAGATCGACGACCCGATTTCTATGAAAAAGTGCCCTTTTAATTCGTCTTCTAGTACATCTTCCGGGTACGGCACTTTCCGGATCATTACATATGTATCAGGCGCAAGAAACTGGACACTGCGTTTCGCAATGCCCCATTCCTTCGCAAGCCCGTCAAGTACAGTGGCCAACCCCGCGGAATCCACAACACGCCCGTCATGGACGGTGTTCGCAAGCAGTGGAATTTCTACTGCTTCTTCGACCGTTAACGGTTCCCCCGCTTTGAGCTTTACGTAGCGGACGGCGTCTTCTTCAATTGTAAGTGAGATTGGCCGCTTTGGGCGGGAGAATGGGAATGGCATGGGTTGGCTCCTAACTAGGTTTAATTTGCAGGTTTAGACATATCTGTTATACCTTTACTAGTTAAACCGGTAATGGTTAATGAATAACTACCACTTTTACCCGTTCCAGTGAAAGTATTACCACCAGACTTATAAGTAACAATTACTTTTTCATCATCAATTTTAAATGCCCCTGAGTCATTAATAAAACCTTTTTCTTTAAGCATCGGTAAAGTAACATCTGTTTTAGTATCAGATTCTGCATAATACATATTAGCAGCTGATAAAATCGTTTGTGCATCACCTTTTATAGCTTTAAATCTACTATTCTCAATAATATTACCAATCGACGGCACAGCAATCGCTGCGATAATACCCAAAATAACAATAACTGCGAGTAGCTCGACAAGTGTCAAACCTTTTTCATTTTTCAACTTCTTCTGTAAAAACTTTTTCATTTGTTCTCCTCCTTAGTGTACGTGCTTTCTAACATACTGTCAGTATACCAAAAGTTCTGGTTGTGTGGAACTATTTTTCTAGCAATTTATGAAATTTTAATGGACGTTAAGGTTTACACGTTACAAATTATCTATCTCGTTAAATAGGCTGAACATCGGCAATAAAATCGCAAGGACAATAGTCCCAACTAATCCTGCTAACAGTACAATCATTATTGGCTCGATGAGCGCTTTCAACCTTTCTGTAGAAGCATCGACTTCACTTTCATAAAAATCCGCGACTTTCGCAAGCATGGCATCCAAAGAACCTGTTTGTTCTCCGATTGCAATCATGTGCGGAATGAGCGGTGGAAACGCCCAGTGCCCTTCCATCGGCTCTGTAAGTGACCCGCCACGTTCCAATGATTCCCGTGACTTTACAAGCACTTTCTTAACCACTTCATTTTCAATTACTTTTTCCGTCATTGAAATTGATTGCAGAATCGGAACTGAACTCGAGAATAGCGAACTAAGAGTCCTAGTTAATGTTGCCAGAACGGATTTCTTCACAATGTCTCCGAAAATCGGCAACCGAAGTAAAATCGTATCCAGCATCATCTTTCCTGCTGGGTTATTTCGGATCAGATAAAACGAAATCGCAATCGCCATCGCGGTCATAACAATGACATACCAATAAGACAGCGCAAAATCACTTGCGCTCATGACGAAGCGGGTCAGCAATGGTAATTCTCCACCTACACTGGCGAACAAATCTACGAACATCGGCACGACAAACGTCAGTAAGAAAATGACAACTCCGACTGCTACAATCCCAACTACAACTGGATATGACAGTGCAGACAACACTTTTTGACGTGTCTTGTATGCTTTTTCATAGTGAATTGCAAGCCTGTCCAGCGCATCATCCAATGTACCTGACAGTTCACCGGCTTTAATCATATTCACCACAAGCGGCTCGAACGCTTTCGGATGCTTTGCAAATGAGTCAGATAAGGAGCCGCCTGTCCGTAAGTCTTCATTAACTTCCGTCAAAATCTTTTTGAACTGCTTCCCTTCCACTTGGAGTGCTAAAATCCGAATCGCTTCAACAATGGTCACACCTGCACGTAGCAACGTAGAAAACTGGCGCAAAAACATGATGAAATGCTGGCGTTTTACCGGTTTTCCTATATGAATCTCTTTTGTTAGCGTGGTTTCCGCCTGCTCCGTTAAATTTTTCACACGGATTCCTTCGCGTTTTAATTTCAACGCTGCATCTCTTTTATTGTCAGCAACTACGACACCTGAACGGACAGATTTAGCGTCTCGCCCATCATATTTAAATCGAGCCACAATTATGATTCCTCCTGCAAGTAAGGCTCAGCGGTATCATAACTAATGATCCCACCATCCAATAACTCTTTAACAGACGCATTCATCATGTGCATACCCGCAGCACGATTCGTTTGAATGACGTTCGGAATTTGATGAACCTTCTCTGAACGGATCAAGTTGGCAATAGCTGCATTTTTAATCATTAATTCCGTAGCGGCTCGTCTCCCGGAACGGTCTATCGTCGGCAACAATCTTTGCGATAAAACCGCTGTCAACACTCCGGCGAGCTGGGCACGAATTTGAGCTTGTTGGCCATGAGGAAACACATCGATAATTCGGTCAATCGTTGATGCAGCACTCCAAGTATGAAGCGTCGCAAGTACCAAATGCCCGGTTTCAGCAGCAGTAATCGCAGTTGAAATCGTCTCTAAATCTCGCATCTCCCCAACGAGAATGACGTCTGGATCTTGACGTAATGCTGCCCGCAAACCATCTGCGAATGAATCTGTGTCAAAACCGACTTCCCTCTGGTCTACGATACTTGAACCATGACTATGCATATACTCGATAGGGTCTTCCAGCGTCAAAATGTGCTTTCTTGATGTCTGATTCAAATAATCAATCATCGATGCTAACGTTGTGGACTTACCCGATCCAGTCGGTCCAGTCACAAGGATCAATCCTTGTTTTGTGTCTGCCAGAGATTTTAAAATCCCCGGCATCTGTAGGGACTCTATTGTCGGAATGTCTGTTGGAATCGTACGAAACGCGAGAGACGTAACCCCACGCTGTTGAAACGCATTTACACGGAATCGAGCAACTTTTGGAACTTCATATGAATAGTCAATCTGACCTTGCTCCTTAAACGCAGTGAATAATTTATCAGGGACTGTTGCTTGAGCAACCCCCATCGTAAATTGTTCATCAATCGGTTCACTCCCAAAACGTTTCAAATCTCCGTTAATCCGAAAGACAGGCGGAGAGTCAATCGTCATGTGAATGTCAGAAGCGTGAAGTTCTACCGCCTTTGTCAGTAACTCATCAATCTGTTGTTTCATCATGATATCCCCTCCTTATTCAGGCAACGCAACACGGAGTACTTCTTCCGTCGTTGTCAGTCCTTGTTTCACTTTATCCAGTCCATCATCGATTAAAAAGATTGTTCCACTGTTGACCGCAGCTTCTCTCATTTTAGCAGGCGTCGCATTATTGTTGATCAATTCTCGCATCGCATCGTCGATCAGCAACACTTCGTGAATCGCAATCCTTCCTCGATAGCCCGTCATGTTACAAGATGCACAACCTGACCCGCGGTTAATTTCATTAATTGCCAATCCGCGTTTTGCAAAAATCTCCTGTTCTCGAGTCGATGCCGGCATTTTCTTCCCACAGTCCCTGCACACTTTTCGAATGAGCCGTTGCGCAACAACAGCGTTGAGTGAAGCTGTGACGAGAAACGGTTCTACACCCATATCGAGCAATCGTGTGATCGATGCTACGGAATCGTTCGTGTGAATTGTACTGAGAACTAAGTGTCCTGTCAGCGACGCTCTGATCGCAATCTCGACCGTATCACGATCTCGAATCTCACCAACCATGACGATGTCGGGATCTTGGCGTAATATCGACCGTAATCCAGTAGCGAACGTTAATCCTACATTTTGATTGACCTGAATTTGATTAACACCAGAAAGTTGGTATTCCACTGGATCCTCAACGGTAATGATGTTGACTTCTTCACTATTCAATTTGTTGAGCGCCGCGTATAACGTCGACGACTTACCAGACCCAGTTGGTCCAGATATCAAAACGATTCCGTTCGGTCGATTAATTTCCTCCAAAAATCGTTCCAAGTTTAGCGGATTGAAGCCCAGTTTTTTCAAATCACTTAGTGAACTACTTAAATCCAAAATCCGCATCACAATTTTTTCTCCGAAAATAGTAGGTAATGTTGACACCCGTAAGTCAATAGGACGAAAATCGATGGTCGTCTTAATACGTCCATCTTGCGGCAAACGCTGTTCAGTAATATCCAAATTAGCGAGAATCTTGATCCTAGCCGTTAACATCCCTTGCATGTGTTTAGGGAGGACTCGTTCCGTTTTCAACATTCCGTCTAATCGGTATCGGATTACGAGTTCGTTTTCTTGTGGATCCAAATGGATGTCGCTCGCCTTTTGAGCAACGGCAGAAACCATCAACTGGTTCACCAATCGAACAACCGGTGAATCGAGATCTGTCAATTCTTCCTGCTGTTTCGTTTCTTCGGGTTGATCGATGAAGATATCTTCGAATGATTCGTCTTCGTAATACTTAGATATCGTTCGTAAAATATCATCTTTAGAAGCAATTGCTGTTTCAATATGAAAGCCAGTAGACAATCGCAAATCCTCAATTGTCAAATAGTCCATTGGATCACTCATCGCAACAAATAACCGATCGCCATCTGCTTTCAAAGGGACAAGTAAGTTTCGCTTGGCGAAATCCTTGGGTACAATATTAAACAATTTCGGATCAAACGGATAACGGAACAAGTTGATATGAGGAATCCCAAGTTGAAATTCCAATACTTCAATTAGTTGTTGTTCTGTAATGTATCCTCGCGCAAGCAATGCATCACCGAGACGCTGGTCCATAGGCTTTTCCGCTAATGCCATATCGAGCTGAGTATCTGAAATCAATCCAGACTCAACCAATAAATCCCCTAACCGTTTTCGTGGTGCTGCCATTGAAAATCCCCCTCCAAACCGGGTGTTACTTGATCAAATTTCCGCCTTTGTCATACAAATAGTCGTCATCACCAGGCATCGGCATAGCGTTTCCATCATCTGGATTCAAAGTATCGTTAGGATTTTTAGATGGTTTGTTAGATCCAGAAGGTTTCTCACCACTTGAATCGGGCTTGATACTTGAATTACCGTTGTTTGATGTGGAATCCGAATCATTCCCACTTCCATTGTTCTGAGAAGAATCTGCTCCGGGTTCGCTTCCCAAATTCGTGTCTGCTTCTATTAGAGGACGCTGTTCGACACGGGAAACCGGTGGATAAAAATCTTCTGAAATAGGTTCAGTAGTTAGTAAAGATCCATCTTCTGTGATTTTACGCTGCACAATAATCTCGAATCCATCTATACCAGGATTTGCAATATGGACTTGTCCCCGTGATAGATCTTCACTATATTGAACAACAGTTTTAGGATTAAATTTATTCGTTTCCGCAACATAAGGCTCATATTCATAACGAAGTGGCATTCCTTCAATAGAAACGTTCAATGATCCACTTTCCCATTTTGCGTGAACTGTATAGGAAGTGTAATTCGGGTTCGTCATCACGTAATCCAGACCTAGCTGTGTATTAATCGCCGCTTCGAATCCAGGTTCCACACTCTGCGTCAGTTCACGACGGATTGTACGATCTTCAATCCAGAAGTTCGTCTGTAACGAAGCTTTATAAAGTGTAGACGCTAGAATTGTGAGTTCTTCTTCGTCAAGTAGACCAGGTTGCGTATTTTCAATGAACTCAAGAATTGAAAATGGAGCTTTCGGCTCGATTTCGTTTCCGTCTAACTCACTGATTAACTCGAGCATCGGAGCTGTCAAACCGTCAATTTCAGTGGATGCAGATGCAATTTCAGTAGTTGTCTGTGTGGACTCAAGATAATCTGTCAAAATAATGGATTGCGGCATGATTCCTGATTCCAATTTCTCACTAATCCCATTAGCGATAGAGTTGATTTCAGAATCACTGAAAGACAACATCGGTAATTGTTGATGCAACAACGTTCGAAGTCCATCCTCGGAAACTGTCGCTATGAGCGAGTTTTCCTCCTCTGACTTCGCTTGTTCGATGGTTGCAGAAGGACTATACTCTACTAATTCTGCTGGTAAGGGAATGATCGCATCTTGATAGAGTAAATCCGCTTGTAACTTGTCTTGCATTCCCAACAATTCAGAGGTTAATTTAATTTCCGCTTCCTCGTCCGTCTGTTTTGATAAGTTGAAAGGACCTGCATAAGTATGGTCCCCGAATCGTTTACCGAAGAGTAGGTTTTCTGCAGCAAACGATCCTGCAGACGCAATTCCAAAAAACAATAAAGAAGCGCCCAAGATGCTTATAAAATACGTTATAATAGTTCGATTACCCACGTTCTGGACGCCTCCCATTCAATTTTTTTCGTAGAATCATATTATTTCGCTTCCTGCTGCTTTGCTAGCAATACTGCTGTTGCAAAGGACAAGCCCAGTATGACAATCAATGCGTACCAGAATGACATGGTTTGATGAGCAAGAATTGCTAGAAAAGCTATTACACTGCCTATAAGTAAGCATAATGTTAAATAAAAGTGTCTCTTTTTGTATTTAAAAACAACGAAAATGATTCCTGCAATCATGGCGATCAAAAATGATAGATAAAGCAGCTTATCCATCTCCTTACTTTTCTATAATTTTATCAACTTTAATCACATCGGAAACAACGGGTTTATAGACAGGAAATTGGGGGTCTACAGGTGGATAAAACTCACCAGGATCGATATCGAATTCACCATATTCAACTTTAGCACCACCACTCATAGTTAGGGATTTCCCGAGAATGGTGCCCTTTACCGAACCACCTCCGGTTAATACAACATCAGCATTAGGCGAATTTATCATGGTATATAAAGCACTGCCTCCTCCACTAATTTCCACCTTTTTACCACCGGTGAGGATGTTCCCTTGGAAGCCTCCCCCGCCAGTTATGAGAACGTTTGTATTCTTCGCATATAATGATCCATAAATTTTCTGAGCTCCCGAAAGGCTCAATTCATTAGGAATGGAGCTTTTATTGTCAAGAAATATCTTTAAACGTTTTGTGTCTTTAGAGGTGTTTACAACGCTTCCTGAACCCATTGATATTTTGCTCATAACCATAATAGTGAGATTACCAGTTCCTAAAATTTTAATATTCCCATTCAAAACATTCAAATGATTTACCACGAGAGTTTTATCCTGATTTCCAACATTAATTTCAAGATTGTTATTTTGTTCCACTCTAATTTCATTAAATTGATAATCCTTATCAAGTTCCAGTCTAAAACCATCTGAAATATAATTATCGATATAAAGACTGCCACCTTTAATTACTTCCTTTTGATTACCGTCTTTATAAATCACTTTGTTATTCATAAGAGGTAAAACAGGATAAACAGGAAAGTCCGGAAGATCGAACTTAACGTTATCAGCTAGGCCAAGAGGTTTATCTATGTTCATCGAAGATGGTTTGTCTATGGCTTTATTTTCATAACCAACTGGAACATATATAGTACCTCTTATATTAATTCCGCCTGATAAAGTTATCGTATGTGAGGCTGCTTTATTAGTACCGACATTCCCTGAAATCTCTGCGCCCCCACTCAAATCAATATTGCCATTCACAAATACTGCTGTTTTCTCAGGATAATTAAAAATAGGTGGTTTGACAGGCGGATGCGTCTCCCCTTCACCAACAGATTCGCCTCCTTCATTTAGATATGCGTACTTGATAGTTACATATTGTGTTAAAGTACGTTCTTTGGTTCCAATTTTGCCGACAGATGTTACCTTGATTTTATCAGGAAACTCATTTTTGTTAGTTTGAATATCGACTGTAGGCGTTGAATTTCCATGTTTCTCAAATCTAAAAGGGTATGCAGGCACGTTACTTATAGCTTTTTTTACTGCCTCTAAATACTTTTCTTTCTGGTTTTCAATAGAAATCTTGTCAGAAGGTGCATAGTTAAGTAATTCTATTTTTGAAATTCGTTCAATATCTTTTATAGTGTAGTTTAGTCCTGCTTCTGCTATATAAAAAGCCGATCTATCATTTACCTCTTGTTTACTAAAGGTATGGTGTTTAATGGTTAATCCTAGTATGGAAAGTGTTAAGACAGATAAAACAAGAAGGACCATAAGGACAATTAGCAAAGAATATCCATTTTCTGATTGCTTTCTCATCTGGTGTCCCCTTCCCGCAAAAATATTGAGGTTTTAATCTCTTCCTTTGTTCGTGCGGATCCTTTAGTTATTATCGAGATATTCAATGTATCTTTTGAACTGTTAAACTCCAATTTAAAGTCTTCAATGTTGTCAGCCAATATAGTGCTATTTTTTTTCAATTCGTTGTTAATAAGAAAATATACAGAACCACCTATTTTTAATTCTGACTTTTGAACATCGACTTTAATTTTGGAATTGTCATCAATTCTTCTAACTTCCCGAGTAAGATCTTTTATAACAAATTGAAGGGTTTCTTCATTTGAAATTTGTTGCGTCTGAGTACTATATTCTCTTTGACCAAATAGTTGGGTCGACATGAATAATAGGAATACCAATGATAATAAAACTAAAACCGCTAGTACTTCAACCAATGTTACCCCTTTACAATTCAAGTATTTATTCATAATTGGTTCTCCAATACAATAGTGATTCAATGACAGAATTTGGTTGAGTAGAACTAGTAGAGTAAGTATTAATAATCACCCTCGTTCCCCTATAACCATCCAATTGATCTATTTCATCAAAATGGACTTCAATAATACCTTCAGTAGTCTCTTTACTATATTCTAAATTGAGTTTCTTCTTAAACCTCTCATCATTCACCAAAAGATTACTCACACTTTCTATTGAACTGCCTTTCTGTGAGTATGATACAAATAATTCCATTAAGTATTCAGCATAGTTTGTATTTGTTATTAAGTCATCTGTCTTCTTATTATGAAGCGCCGATTGACCAAAAATAGATAAGAAGGAAACAATGAGTATGCCTAATATCACAAGAGAGGCGAGAACTTCAACAAGAGTCAGCCCAGACTCGTGACTGACTTTCCTTTTATTCATCATTCGCGCACCTCATTTCGTTCCTTTTTCCTATCTCTAGCATAACGGAGTGAACCTTTGAGTTCAATAGGATTGTGAGCATAATTGTTACAAAAAAAGACTGCGAGCGCAGTCTTTTGAGTGAACCTTTATTTTCATCAAATTTCAATTGGATCAGTTGGCTCCGCTTCATAAACCCCAACACGATTACGTCCTGACTGTTTCCCTCCAATATAGAGGGCTCTGTCTGCATTCCGAAGTAAACTACTATCTGATTGTGTGTCCTCCGGAATTGATGAGACACCAAGACTAACAGTAAGCATGATACTAATCGATTCGATATCATCGGATAAGTCCGGTTTGATTGTAAATGTATGTTGCTCAATTTCAAGGCGAATTCTTTCAGCGAGAGAAACTGTTTCCTCCTTTGTGAAATCAGGAAGCAACAAAACAAATTCCTCTCCCCCATAACGGGCAAGTGTCCGACCTTCCGTCTCGTACTTTTTAAGAACTTGAGCAAATTCACACAAAATGTCATTGCCACTTTGATGTCCATAATTATCATTGATCGATTTAAAATGATCGATATCTAATATGATTGCAGACAAACTAGAAATCTCTTGTTCGTGAAAAAGACTAAGCTCATCACTTAGTTTCTTTGTTAAATATCGAAAGTTGTACAGTTTTGTAAGACCGCATTTTTCACTTTTTTCAATCGTGCGTTCGTAATGAAATGCCTTTACAATAGAGGTTTCAAAATAACCCGTTAACAAATCAACCATTTTTTTATCTAAATCCTCAAAAAAGTTTTTTCTGAACGACGTCATGATAAGATAACCTTCAAGTTTTCCTGCTCGAATAATAGGTGCAATCATCACACTTTGTACAGCAATACTGAACCGGAGATGTTCGAGCTTTTCGATTTCTTTATTTGAACTATATACCTTTATTTTGTCTGGTGATAGCAAAGGAATCGCTTCATTTTCAAAGTCAAAAAACTGCGATTCCTTTGAAAAAGTACCCGCCTCTGAACAGGCAAGCATTTGAAATCGGTTACCATTACGAATATCGAGAATATAAGCTTGATCATAATTTACGACACCTTGTATTTTCTCAGTGAAAATTTTTATGACTTCATCCCTGCTTAGACTCTCCGTTAGTTCGTGACCTATTTCCACAGCGGAAGAAAGCTTTTTGTTAAGCTCACCAGAAAAAGCATACCTTCTAATAATTAGGAGCACGAGTAGAAAAGGTGCACCCAGCAATAAAACGGAGAACACGCCCAATTTGTATGTAAGTAGACTATATGCGACCGCTAAGGGTAGTACAATTATAGTTGTAGCGAAATCCCATAGAGCTGCTTGTTTCAAATTATCAACGGAAGATTTTTCTATTTTCATCATACAGTATAGGATTAAACTATTTATTAGCGAATACGACATCGCATAAATGGTTGCTGCAAACAAGAAAGCCCACGGTGACATTTCCACGATTCTACCGCCAGCGAAATGAAAGCAGAACGCACTAGCAATTGAAACGATTGCAAACATAAACGAATTTGTAGTAAACCGATAGAATGCCGGTAAACTCGACTTTCGAACGAATTGTAAAATTGTGAGTGCAATTTGCATGAAAACCATTTCCGCAAAAAGACCATATTGAAAAAAGATCACAAAAATAATCCATCTTTCAAGTGAAATACTAATCGAGAATATTTGGAACGACGAATTCATTGCGATAATTAGCATGATGAAATTTAGCAATACAAACCACACATCAATTTCTTTAAACGGAAACATCATATATACATAATATAACGAGGTCGGTACTACTAATAACCACAGTAAAAAAGCCGTCCACTGCTTACGTGGATTCTTGAGCATTCTGTATCCTCCGTTCTGGAATACCTTACTTTACATATCCACCTACTCGATTACGGCCAGCCTGCTTCGCTCCAATATACAATGCACGATCTGCATTTCGCAATAGTGTCATCGCTTCATCTGTATCCTCAGGTGCGGCTGATACGCCTATACTCGCTGTGATTTGAATTTCATCTTCATTCAACAAACACGACAAATCATTCTCAATCTGCATGTTTGTTTGCTGGATTTCACTTCTTAACTCTTCTGCAAACTCAAGTGCAGCATCCATAGAAAACTCGGGCAATATATAGACGAACTCTTCGCCACCATATCTAGCAACAATCGCTTTCTCAGGACATTTGTTTTGCAACAGATTTGCAAACTGTTGCAATATAAGATTTCCACTTTCATGTCCGTAGGAATCATTGACCTTTTTAAAATGATCAATATCCAGCATGACAACTGCAAGATTTTTAAGAAATCCACGATTCAGCAAATCCATTTCCTGTTCCAATCGTTGCTCTAGAAAACGATAATTATAGAGTCCAGTCAATGCACAGCGGTTACTTTCCTGTTCTGCAAGTTCTATATATCTCGCTTTCTCAACCGACACTATAAAGTATGAACTAAGCAAGTCCAGGACATTTAAATGAAACTCCTTAAAGGCGTCTTTCTTTTTGCTCCCCATCACCAGAACCCCCACAATTTCCTGGTCGCGGATAAATGGAACACATAATAAGCTTTCAATATCGTCTGGAACGGGAGTAATTGTTTGTTGAATCCATTGGTCTCGTCTAGTATAAAGAAAACTATTTTTATCAGCTAAGATTTTACCAGCAATCCCCTCCCCTTTCGCTAAGCGAACTTGAGGAACAGCCACTTTTTTCCCTTTCATATTAAAATGTGTAGGTTCCAGCCACCCATCATGGTGATCGAATAAGTACACATAGTCCGCTCTGAACAGCGCTGCGGTTTTGGTCAAAAATTCTTCAATCACTGATTCTTCAGTGGTCATTTTAGCAAGTTGTTGACCTATCTTCCCCGCAGCTTGAATATAGGCATTTAAATCGTCTGTCTGCCGATTAATTCTAAGCACTATTGTCATGAAAAAGAACGGAATTCCCACTAACACATATCCAATAACCCCATAATGGATGAGAATGTAATATAAAGATAAGGCAAGTGGAACGGCTATGACCATCCTGAAATAATGAAGAAGCGTTTCTTTTACCGAATCCAGTCTCATCCGATTAGTAAGTACGCCATAAAGTTTAAAAATCCAATCATACAATACGGAATAGACAATTTGATAGACAAACACGCCAACAGCTAGAATGCTAAAGGACTGTTCTCCAATTCCAGCTCCTGTCATGACAAAAGCAACAGCCGAACTAACCGACAGAACAAAATAAGCTAACGAATTGTACAACAAGCGATACAGAACATCACCTGTTTTAAAACGAGCAAAAACTGCACATGCAATTATTAATTGAGTAATGATCAACTCTATCGTTAATCCATACATAAGAAAAATCGGTAAAGTAAACCAGACAAAAAGTACGATGGGTTTACGATTGTAGATGATGGGATAGTAGATACTTAAAAAACCAAGTAAAACAGAAACACATACCCATAACCAATTCACCATAGGTATGGGCTGGGTATAAAGAAGATAAACGATACCGGTCGGCACAACAAGTATCCACAACAACAATAAGAGCAACAATGGCCGGCCTTTCAATTTCATCCTCTTCATCCTTCCGGTCAACCGCTCAACATGCGGAATTTTCTATCTATTGCTAATTATAGTATATGAGACCTTAGACTGTTTAGCAAGTATAAAGAACCTGAGACTATTTTCTTTCTATCTAGGTCTTTAGTTAGTATTATAGACGCATCCTTTGCATCTGTCACCTTTTTATTTCCAAATCTACATTGATCATAGACGAATTCTGCAGTTGCAGCACCAAGCACATTAAAATTGATGAACGCAAATGAATTCGCAACAGGTATTAATTCATCGAGTGTCTCTTTAATTTCTTTATTTGCCATCATTCCTATGACAAAGTCGATCTTTTCTCCAGGAAGTTGTTCTTGTATCGTACGTCTAAGCATCGCGGCTGCGGCAGGATTGTGTGCACCATCAAAAAAGACGCCTGGTGTGATTTCTTCGAATCGAAAAGAGAGCTGTGCGGTTGCAATACCTTTTTGAATCGCTTCTATCGGAAGTTGTAGACCTGTTTTAAGAAGTGCTTCTATAGCTACTGCTGCATTGATAGCTTGGTGAGGACCTTTCATCCTTCTGTGTGGTAATGCTAGTTGCTGACTTCCATCAAACTGTTCGGGGTTTCCTTCTTTCATACAGAAACCTTGTCCATAGAATACTAATGGACTGCCAACTTCAGTAGCCACTTTTTCTGCTACCTTTTCGGCGTCCGCAGGCAATTTCCCGCATACAGCTGGAACTCCCTTTTTAAATATCCCTGTTTTATGCCACGCAATCTCTTTAATTGAGTCACCTAGGAATCCTATATGGTCTTTAGCGATTGATGGAATTACAGAAACCATCGGTGTGATTACATTTGTGCTGTCAAACATTCCACCCATTCCACATTCAATGAGGACCACGTCAGGTTGCAGGCGGTTAAATGTGACAAACGCTGCCGCTGTCAATAGTTCGAAGTCTGTCAACATCCCGTCAAGTCCGGCATCTTTCAGTATTTGGAAAGATGTGGTTAACTGCTCTTCCGTAATATTTTCTCCATTGATTCTGATTTGGTCATGGATATCGATCATTGCAGGTGAAGCGAAAACGCCTGTACTTATTCCTGCCTCACGCAGGATAGATTCCATAAAGCAAATTGTAGATCCTTTGCCATTCGTGCCTGCAACGTGGATTGCTTGTAAATTTTCTTGGGGAGATCCAAGGAGTTTCATCGCGTTTTCAATTGCAGCTAGTCCAGGTTTAATCTCATTATCACTACTAATGCATACTCGTTTCTTATACTCGTCCAACTTCGGTATCATATCTTTTCCCCACCTTATGCTAAACTTATAGTTAATAGCCTTTTAAAAGGCTTTTCTTAAGAGTATAGCACGAGAAAGAAGGGTTTTATTTGAAGAACTGCTGGATTATTTATAATGGAAGTTTAGTGAATGACAAATTCCGAGATCAGGCGGAACTCGTACAAGAGGCTGCTGATCGGGCGGGTGTTTCTGCAACAATTTATAAAAATTATGAAGTCATGATGGATGTAACCGGAAAAGTCGATTCACTCCCTGATTTTGTCGTGTTTTTAGATAAGGATATTGTACTCGCAACCTATTTGAAATCCCTCGGCATTCCTGTATTCAATGATCCGGAAGTGATTGAGCGGTGTGACAATAAAACAAAACAAGCGATTAGACTCGCACTTGATGGTGTGCCAATGCCAAGGACAATTGTTGCGCCGAAAGTGTATCCCAATTTCACAATACGAGAAAGTGGTTATTATGAACGTGTCTTGCAAGAACTCGGTCTTCCAATGATTATCAAGGAGGCTCGTGGTTCTTTCGGGATGAATGTCTATCTAATTGAAACCGAGGAACAGTTTTACGAGAAAACGGAGTCTTTGCGTGGTATTGATTATTTATTTCAGGAGTTCATCTCTTCGAGTCGCGGACGCGATATTAGAGTAAATGTCGTTGGTGGCCAGGTCGTTGCTGCGATGTATCGACATTCCGAAACGGATTTCCGTGCGAACATTACGAATGGCGGAAAAGCTCAGACCGTTGAGTTAACAGATGCACAAATCGATATCGCATTGCGTGCTGCAAAATCGGTTGGCGCGGATTTTGCTGGTGTTGACTTATTGTTTGGGGTGAATGAAGAACCGCTTGTTTGTGAAGTAAATGCCGCAGCACATATCCGAAATATTTATCATGTAACAGGAATTAACGTAGCCGATGCAATGATTGCATACATTTTAGAGGTGATTGGATGAAGGGCTATATCTATTATGAAGAGGAAGATGCGTTGCGCAATCGATGGTTTATCGATGAACTCATTAAAGAAGGCGCTGCAAATCAACTAGTTGTTGAATTGCTGTCGGGTGATGCCGAACTTCCGGATGACGCAACCTTCGTCTTTTATCGAGCGCGGGACTTTAAAAAGTGTCAACGATGGGAACAAAGTGGGATTGTTGTCGTCAATCGAAGCGAAGTGAATCGTATTGCGAATGATAAGCTCCAAACGTACCAACTTGCTGCACTTTTGGGCATCCCTTCGATTCCTACGAGACTGTTGGACTCTGCTCAGGATGTTGGTAAGTATCCTATTATTTTAAAAACAACGGATGGACATGGTGGTGAAGAAGTCCATTTATGTGAGACGAATGCTGAAATGGAGCATGTGATTTCGCGTTATCCAAATCGACAACTTGTGATGCAGCCTTACATTGAGCACAACTCTTCTGATGTACGACTTTACTTAATTGGTGAGGAAGTTGTGGGAGCGGTAAAGCGGACTGGAGTGGAATCATTTAAGGCGAATGTTGGCTTAGGTGGAACTGCTGAGCGGTTTGACGTTTCTTCTACTTTACGTGAGTTCGCAGTGAAGATTGCTAAAGCGTTGAAAAGTGACTATATTGGAGTCGATTTCATTCAGAATCGAGAAGGCGTCTGGTTGTTGAACGAAATTGAAGATCCTGTAGGTGCAAGGTCACTTTATGAGACAAGTGAAATGAATGTCGCGTGCGAAGTCATGCGACATATCCATAAAAAACTTTTTTAATCCTTATGAGGTGCTGAGTTAGCACTTTGTAAGGCTTTTTTGGTGTTTGGTTGTAATATTTTTCTATGCTGGATACTTTTTTCCGACAGTTTTATGTCTTTCTCAATCACTTCAGATAGTTTCTCTATCACAAGGGTGAATTTCTCCGACACTTAGATGAATTTCTCGATAACAAGACACAATTCACGTGCTTTAAGGGATTAATTGGTAGCGCTTCGCTTATTTTTTGAGGTATTGTATTGCAGGGATGATCTTCAGTATGAGTTATGATCATTTTCCAGGATTTATGATCACTCTCTATGTTTTATGATCACATTTCGAGGTTTATGAGCTCTTTCATGTGTTTATGATCACATTTCCAAGTTTATGAGCACTTTCCTGTGTTTATGATCACTTCCCCAGGTTTATGAGCACACCTCCAGCATTATGATCACTACCAATGCTTCAAAGACTTTACAAAATAAAAAGAGGGCTTTCGCTAGAAAGCCCTCCCCTACTTAAATCTCTTTCAATTCCTCGATACGACGCTGCACGGCAGCTTGTTTTTCAAGATAATCTTGTTCTTTTGCACGTTCTTCGTCTACGACAGACTGTGGTGCTTTGGAAACGAAACGTTCGTTGGACAATTTTCCTTGAACGCGTTTCACTTCGCCAGCCCATTTGTCGAGCTCTTTGCCTAGACGTGCAATTTCCTCGTCGATATTAAGCAAGCCTTCAAGTGGCATGAAGAGCTCGGCTCCTGTAACTACTGCAGACATCGACTTCCCTGGTGCTTGAACATCTACGCCGATTTCAAGAGTTTCTGGGTTACAGAATTTCTCAATGTATTGGCTGTTTGCTTTCAAGACAGCTGCTGTTGCTTCGTCTTTCGCAGCGATGTACAACGGTACTTGGCGACTCATCGGTGTGTTCACCTCTGCACGGATTGTACGAACCGCTTTGATGACATCTGTCAATAGCTTCATGTGAGTGGAACGTTCTACGTTCGTCAAACTCGCATCTGCTACTGGCCATGCAGCAACTGTAATGGACTCACCTTCATGCGGTAAGTTCTGCCAGATTTCTTCCGTGATGAACGGCATGAGTGGGTGAAGCAAACGCATCGTATTGTCGAGTACATACGCAAGAACCGAACGCGTCATATGCTTTGCTTTTTCGTTTTCGCCGTACAATGGCAACTTCGCCATCTCGATATACCAGTCACAGAAATCATCCCAGATGAAGTTATAAAGTGCACGGCCAACTTCACCGAACTCATAGCGATCTGATAGCTTTGTCACGGAGTCAATTGTTTCGTTGAGTCGTGTTAAAATCCAATCATCCGCTACGGAACGTTCTCCCGACAAATCGATTTCTTCGTATTTCAAACCTTCCATGTTCATCAACGCGAAACGGGAAGCATTCCAGATTTTATTGGCAAAGTTCCAGATTGCTTCAACTTTTTCAGTAGAATAGCGAAGGTCTTGACCTGGTGATGAACCCGTTGCTAGGAAGTAACGCAATGCATCGGCACCATACTGGTCGATGACATCCATCGGATCTACCCCGTTACCGAGTGACTTCGACATTTTGCGTCCATCTTCCGCACGAACCAATCCGTGTATCAATACATCCTTGAATGGACGCTGATCCGTAAACTCAATGCCTTGGAAAATCATGCGAGACACCCAGAAGAAGATAATGTCATACCCTGTAACAAGAGCATCTGTTGGATAGTAACGTTTGAATTCAGGGTCTTCCGTGTCCGGCCAGCCCATCGTCGAGAACGGCCATAATGCAGATGAGAACCACGTATCGAGTACGTCTTCTTCTTGGTGCCAATTTTCAATATCTACTGGTGCTTCTTCACCGACGTATACTTCACCAGTTTCGTTGTGATACCATGCAGGAATCCGATGCCCCCACCAAAGCTGACGAGAAATACACCAATCGTGTATGTTCTCCATCCATGTCAAGTATGTTTTCTCGAAACGCTCAGGAACGAATGTCACTTTACCTTCCGCTTTTTGCAGCTCGATCGCTTTTTCCGCAAGTGGTTGCATCTTAACGAACCATTGAGTCGATAAGTAAGGCTCAACAACCGCACCGCTTCGCTCCGAGTGCCCTACAGAGTGATTATGCTCTTCAATTTTGAATAGAACATCCATGTCTTGCAAATCTTTAACGATCGCTTTGCGACATTCAAAACGGTCCATTCCTTCGTATTTACCAGCCAACTTGTTCATCGAACCATCTTCGTTCATCACAAGAACGCGTGGTAAGTCATGACGATTTCCGACTTCAAAGTCGTTCGGGTCATGGGCAGGTGTAATCTTAACCGCACCACTTCCGAAGTCCATTTCTACGTAATCATCCGCTACGATAGGAATTTCACGGCCAACGATTGGCAACTTCACAGTTTTTCCTATTAAGTGCTGATAGCGCTCGTCTTCAGGGTGAACAGCAACCGCTGTGTCTCCAAGCATCGTTTCAGGTCGAGTTGTTGCAATTTCGATACTTCCAGTTCCATCTGTGAGTGGATAACGCATATGATAGAAAGCACCCGCTACATCTTTATGGATTACTTCGATATCGGACAATGCTGTTTTCGTCGCAGGGTCCCAGTTGATAATATATTCTCCGCGGTAAATTAGATCTTTTTTGTACAACTTGACGAATACTTCACGTACGGCACGTGAAAGTCCTTCATCCAGAGTGAAGCGCTCACGTGAGTAATCTAATCCGAGACCTAGCTTAGACCACTGTTCACGAATATGGCCAGCATACTCATCTTTCCATTTCCATGTTTCTTCTAGAAATTTCTCTCGCCCTAGATCATAACGTGTTTGGCCATTTGCACGCAGCTTCTCTTCCACTTTCGCTTGGGTCGCAATTCCAGCGTGGTCCATTCCTGGTAGCCACAATGCATCATATCCTTGCATGCGTTTCATACGAGTTAAGATGTCTTGAAGCGTCGTATCCCATGCGTGACCCAAATGTAATCTACCCGTTACGTTCGGTGGTGGAATTACGATCGTATATGGCTCTTTCCCACTCTCCGGCTGAGCTTTAAAATACTCACCCTTTAACCACCATTCATAGCGATCTCTTTCAATTGTCTGCGGATCATACTTAGTCGGCATCTCCAACTGCTCTTTTTCTGTCATAACAATTCCTCCTCGTAATACTAAAAATAAGTCAATTCATTTTTGTTTTTAATCGGACACTTTATATTTATACTTTCTGTTGATCGGAACGTAAGGTGGTGACTCCTTAGGGAACAGCGAAGTTCGAAGACCCCGCAGAAGCGTAGCGCCGTGGAGGTTGAGATCAACCCCCAAGGAAAGCCTCCACCTGAAGTAGAAATCAACATTATGTCCAATTTTTGAAACACAAAAAACCCCTTCGTCGTTAAAGGACGAAGGAGTCAGTTCGCGGTACCACCTTTATTCGCAACCATACAAATTTCGCACGTTGCCTCAATGGAAATAACGGCTTCTAACCGGTTCTCGCTAGTTGTAAAAAACGTTCACGAAAACTGCTGACGGGTGACTTTCAAACTGTCGACAATAGGTCCTTGCACCATCCGGACCCTCTCTAAAAAAGCCGACCGATCTACTCTCCCGCTAAACGCATCACTATACTGTTTCCAATAGTTTACCGGATGTATAGCGTACCCGTCAAGCCCGCTGTGAAAGGATGGTGTTATGAGAAGAGGCTACAACCCCTATTTGCTTCCGCCATGGTTAAGAAAATGCCGATTTTACGGTAAAATGATCATTATTCCGATCTCTTGTTTTCAGCTCATCCGACTATTGATCATTCCAACGACAGGAGACTTTTTACTCTTCTGCATCCTTTGTGGATGTTGCTTCCTATTCCACAAAAACATCATTTAATCGGAAAGACGTCACAGTCACATCATCTTCTAAATCATTAATGAACGCGAGCATTTCATTATCATCCACATAACCAGTAACGGTTTCAACTTGTGAACTTTCCAGATCCGGAGTAACAGCTGCTGTAGTCGTTTCTTCAGTTACCTGTGCAACTTCCTGCTTGGATTCCTTCGCAGTTTCATCAGTCGCTAATGCAGTTTTGGTCAACTCTCCCTCTACATTTTGAGCTACAGCTTCAACATTTGCTAACTTAGCCTCAACAGTCCACATAACGGCTAAGCTCCCATCATCTGTTGCAGTTGCAGAAGCATCGATTACAGTCGCTGTAAGTTGTCCGTCCGCGCTAGTAGGTAAATCTACAAGCAACGGAACAGCATACTCGAAATAACCGGATTGGTCTTGTACGTCCACATCATCGATTAGTATTGCATCTGAATCCAGAGTTGCTTCTTTACCTTCACCGTCAAATCCAACATTCGCTGCTACATGATAAATCCCAGAAAGTCGAACAGCATCTTCAGTCTGATGCTCTGTATATCCCGCGGTCACTTTCACTTCTTGTGCAGAAACTGCTTTCCCGTATTCTGCAGGAAACTGAAACGTCTCCGTTAACGTCCACTGTGTTGGCTCCATTGTTCTGCCGCCTCCTTTTATCGTTAGAGTATATGATGTAGCATCCATTATCAGAACATAAGACAAAGAAAAACAGCCTTTCAAAAGATGTACTCTTGAAAAGGCTGTTTAAGTTTTATTTTTTTAACTGACTAAATACTTTATGGAAAGCATCTACTGTTTTTGCAATATGAGCTTCTGTATGGGCAGCCGAAAGGAACATTCCCTCGAACTGTGACGGTGGTAAAAATATTCCTTCGGCAGCCATTAATCGGTAGTACTCAGCAAATAGCGCTAAATCGGATGACTTTGCAGATTCATAATCGATCACATCTTCGTTTGTGAAGAAGAATCCGATCATCGATCCTGCACGGTTCACCGTGTGTGGAATTCCATTGGCAGTCGCAGCTTCGCGGAACCCTTTTTCAAGCTGATCCCCGAGTTTCATGAAATGCTCATAAGATGCTGGGTTCAACCGTTTTAGAGTCTCAATTCCTGCAGTCATTGCGAGTGGGTTCCCCGACAGAGTCCCTGCTTGATAAACCGTACCTGCAGGCGCAATGTGCTCCATAATTTCACGTTTACCACCGTAAGCACCAACTGGCAGTCCTCCACCGATTACTTTACCCAGGCAAGTCAAGTCCGGTGTAATACCGAAATGCCCCTGTGCACAATTGTAGCCAACACGAAAACCAGTCATTACTTCATCAAAAATTAGAAGCGTACCGTTTTCTTCTGTCAACTTACGCAAAGCTTCCAAGAAACCTGGCTGCGGAGGAACGACGCCCATGTTTCCTGCAACCGGCTCCACAATCACAGCCGCGAGATCGTCGCCATACTCCTTGAATGCGACTTTCAAACTCTCCAAGTCGTTATAAGGAACAGTGATAGTGTTTTTCGCAACTCCTTCAGGTACACCTGGGCTATCCGGAAGACCAAGTGTCGCAACGCCTGACCCTGCTTTGATCAGCAACGAATCACCATGACCGTGGTAGCACCCTTCAAATTTCAAGATGAGATTACGCTTCGTGTACCCACGCGCAAGACGCAATACACTCATTGTCGCTTCCGTACCAGAAGACACCATACGAACCATTTCAATTGATGGTACTCGGTCAATGACGATTTCAGCGAGTTCATTCTCAAGCAATGTCGGGGCACCGAAACTGGAACCCTTTACGGCAGCTTGTTGAATCGCTGAAACGACGCCTTCTTCAGCATGTCCTAAAATCAGGGGACCCCATGACAACACATAATCGATGTATTCATTGCCATCGATATCTGTAATGATTGCACCTTTTCCACTTTCCATGAAAATCGGATCCATATTGACCGATTTGAATGCACGTACAGGCGAATTCACGCCACCAGGCATTAGGTTTACGGCTTTGCTAAATGCTTGCTTCGATTTTGTATAGTCTCTCATTTCGTCTCCTCCAACCAACGAGCGGCGTCTTTTGCGTGATATGTCATAATTAGATCAGCACCCGCACGTTTCATACTTGTCAACGTCTCGAGAACGATACGCTGTTCATCCACCCAGCCATTAAGGGAAGCAGCTTTCACCATCGCATACTCACCACTTACGTTGTACGCGACCATCGGTAGTAATGTATTATTTTTCACATCGCGTAAAATATCCAAGTACGACAACGCAGGTTTTACAATTAAGAAGTCGGCACCTTCAGCAATATCGGATTCTGCTTCACGCAAAGCTTCCATACGGTTTGCAGGATCCATCTGGTACGCTTTACGATCGCCAAACTGAGGAGTGGAATCTGCTGCATCACGGAATGGACCATAGTAAGCAGATGCATATTTAACTGCGTACGACATTATTGGAATCTCTTCGAAACCAGCTTCGTCCAACCCTTGACGGATAGCAACGACAAACCCATCCATCATATTAGACGGTGCAATGATGTCTGCCCCCGCGTTCGCTTGAGACACTGCTGTCTTGACGAGTAAGTCTAGAGAAGGATCATTCAGTACACGTTCCCCTTCGATAACACCACAATGTCCGTGATCAGTATATTCACACAGACATGTATCGGCAATTACGAGAAGCTCGGGGTGACGCTGTTTTGCCAAACGGATTGCTTCTTGAATGATTCCGTGGTCATGGTAAGCTCCACTTCCAACAGCATCTTTCTCGGTAACAACTCCAAAGAAAATAACAGATGGAATTCCTAATGCTACTGCCTCGTCTAACTCTTCAGCGAGTCGATCCATTGAATGCTGATAAATACCCGGCATAGAAGGAATCTCGTTTTTCACATTCTCGCCTTCAATAACGAAAATCGGATAAATGAAGTCCGTTGCTTGCAGTTGTGTTTCGCGAACCATTGCACGCATTCCAGCAGTGCTACGAAGTCGGCGGTGCCGACGGAAATTCAAGTTGTTCATCAGTTAGTTCCTTCCTTTCGACTCGGCAAGTGTTCGCACGAGTTCAGGTAATGTATACGTTTCAGGCATAGCATGGACAGGCGCCCCTACTTCACGAAGCGCCCGCTCTGTAATGTGTCCGATTGCGCCAATTGTAAAGTCTGTCCACCCAATTTCAGGCGCCACACGTTCTGTGAAAACAGTGACCGCTGAAGGGCTTGCAAACAATATCGAAACTGACGCTTCATCTTTCACTAATTCTACGATTCGATCGGCTGAGGTTATTTCAGGGAGCGTTTCATATACAGTCCATTCATCAACAGTCAACGAAAGCTCTGTAGAAATGAGCGTTCCCGCCAAATTACCTTTGATAAATAGCGCGCGAAGCGATTCCCCTTGAGGGTTGAACTGCTGAACGAAAACATCTGCACTGAAAACATCAGGAATAAAATCCACACTAAAACCAATCTGTTCGAGTGCATGAGCGGTTTTATCCCCAACAGCTGCAACTTTAAGTTGAAAATTACTTGAGTTCAGTCCGAAACGCTGAAGCTTTTGCTTAAACGCAGCTACAGCACTTTGGCTAGTAAAAATCAGCCAGTCGTAGGACTGAGCTTGGACCAATCGCTCATGATCCTTTGCAGATATCCGTTCTTCCGTACGAATGAGAGGGTACGAAACCGGAGTGCCTCCAAGCTGTTTCACAAGCTCATAAGGTTCATCTGATTTTTTAGTACTTGTAAAAATTACTGTCTCTCCTGCTAATGGGTTCTTATTGACCATCCATTTCAGCCTTCACTCGTTGAATGACTTCTGCTGCCCCTTCTTTACGCAAAATGTCTGAAACGATTTTACCCGCTTCAACAGGAGTTTCAGCTTTTGCAGTATGACGGTACACTTCTGAACCATCTGGTGATGCGATGAACCCTGTCAATTCAATTCCGTCAGCCTTCTGTTGTGCATAGCCACCAATTGGAACTTGACAAGACCCGTCCATCTCACGTAGGAATGTCCGCTCCGCTTCAACTTCTTTAAACGTTTGTTCGTCGTTCATCTTAGCGAGTTCTGCAAGGAGTTCTGCGTCATCTGAGCGGCACTCAATGGATAACGCCCCTTGGCCAACCGCTGGGATACAATCTTCAAGGCTCATGTATTCGGTAACAATGTCCTCACTCCAACCCATACGCTTAAGACCAGATGCTGCGAGAATAATCGCATCGTATTCACCATCTTGCATTTTCTTTAAACGGGTATCGATGTTGCCACGAATCCATTTAATTTCAAGATCAGGTCGCAGCAATAATAGTTGTGAACTTCTACGTAAACTAGATGTACCCACTACTGCCCCTGCAGGAAGATCTTTGAAAGAAACGTTACCATTTGAGATAAACGCATCACGCGGATCGACTCGTTTCGGGATACACCCTACCATCAAACCTTCGGGTAAAATGGAAGGCATATCTTTCATACTATGTACGGCAAAGTCGATTTCTTTGTCGAACAATGCTTGTTGAATTTCTTTTACGAAGAGCCCCTTACCACCAACTTTAGAGAGCTGTACGTCAACTATGCGGTCTCCTTTTGTTACGATTTCTTTCACTTCAAAGTCAAATGGAACGCCAACTGCTTTCATTTGATCGATGAACCAATTCGTTTGTGTTAACGCAAGCTTACTTCTCCGTGAACCGACAATAATTTTTCTCAATGTAATCTTCCTTCC
The DNA here is from genome assembly GCF_000586555.1 of Sporosarcina sp. D27. Taxonomy (GTDB): domain Bacteria; phylum Bacillota; class Bacilli; order Bacillales_A; family Planococcaceae; genus Sporosarcina. The sequence goes on along the minus strand of NZ_AZUC01000014.1, from coordinate 262,835 downwards.
CTATGTGAATGATACGTATTAGATGGATAACGAACTATTCTACCTTATAGCCAAAAATGGAATTGCGAAAGTTTACTGCCCAAAAAGAAATTAATGATGATCAAAACAAAGGCAAAAATAGTAGCCCAGGCAAAATCGGTAGCTTTGACTTTCCCATTTCTATTGAAGAATAGCAATGCGCTGTAAACGAGTATTAACAAGAAAGAACCGACGATTTTAATGTCGAATAGCGTCCAATCGGACAGTGCCGTATACGCCCATTGAATGCCCAGAATCAAACTCACTAGAAGCACAGGTATTCCAGTATAGATAGCTGCCTTCATGCCCGTCATTGCATGTTGTAAAGAGGGCAACCGATTGAATTGCGATGTAAATTTCTTCTTCTTCAACAAATTATAAACAAGTAAATACAGGATTGCGAAAACAAATGCCATTGTAAACGCGGCGTAAGAGAGAATTGCAAATGTAATATGGATGAACAACAGTTCCGAAACGAGAGAATCCCCCACTCCAGAATTGTCCAGTTGTGTAGGAGCAAAAATATGAATGGTCATAAAACAAAACGCAATGATATTCAACAAGAATCCAGCATAGCTCGATCGATATTTGAGTTGAATTCCAAGAGACAATGCAATGAGTATCCACGCAAAGAAATAGACCCCTTCATAAAGTGACAAGACGGGTATATGCTTTGTCACGATGAACGCTTGCAACAAAAAACCAGTTTGCATAACAAAAACTATCACAGTCAGCCAAAAAGCGCTTCGTTGTGCACGTGTATCTTTGTTTAAAAAGTCCACAAAATAAAAAATCAGGCTGACGGCGTACAGAATGAGCATTGCTTCCTGAAGCCGCGCCATCGTCAACTCAACCATAGGCTAACCTCTGCCTTTCTGTCAAAAAAGCCACTTCCGCATCGACCGTTAAGAAAAGCGGGATGGGAAATGACTTGTTGGAACACATTCAATATGTCAAATCAGGTTGCAAACCGGCCGTTTGGGAAGCTCCGGCTCCCTGTTCCGCTTTTTGCTGTTGTACCTGAAGATTTTTTTCTCGTTCAACTTCTTCTTCAATACCAAAAATCGATTGAAACAACTCTAGTTTTTCTGTCGATTTGGAATCCGTAGCAAATTCTTTTGCCTGTAAAATCGGTTCCTTCAACAATTGGTTAATAATCGATTTTGTATGTTTACTCAACACTTTTTTCTCACGGTCTGTTAGGTCCGGCATTTTGTTTTCAATACTGGCCATTGTTTCTTCTTGAATTGTAAGTGCTTTTTTACGCAATGCCGTAATCACAGGAACTACACCAAGCGTTGCAACCCATTCTTTAAACATGACTACCTCGCCATGAATGATTGATCGGATTTCCTCAGCAGCCTCTTTACGTTGAGCTAAGTTTGCTTCAACAATGCCTTGCATATCGTCAATGTCATACAAGAACATATTTGGTAGATCTCCAATACGTGGATCCATATCGCGTGGGACGGCGATGTCGACCAGGAAAAGCGGACGGCCTTTCCGTAATCGTTCTACAAACTGCATCAGCTCATAGTCAATGACATAATCCTTTGCCCCTGTACTGCTTATCAAAATATCCACATCTAGAAGGGTACATTGTAATTCTTTAAGTGACTTCGCGTTTCCTTCAAATTGCTCTGCTAATTCTTCCGCTTTTGAAAAAGTCCGATTAAGAACAGTGATTTTACCGACACCGCTACCTTGCAAGTTTTTGATCGTCAATTCTCCCATTTCACCAGCACCTAAAATCGCGATATGCTTGTGCTTCAAAGAACCGAATATCTTTTTCCCTAATTCTACGGCAGCATACGATACCGAAACTGCATTTTCTCCTATAGCTGTCTCAGCATGCGCACGTTTCGCAACAGTAATGGCTTGTTTAAACAACTCATTGAAAATCGTACCTGTTGTACCGATTTCTTGAGCCATTAAAAAGCTCGTTCTCACTTGACCTAAGATTTGGGTTTCGCCAAGCACCATAGAATCGATTCCTGACGCTACCGACATCAAGTGCTCAATCGCTTCGTCTTCTTCTTTAATAATCAAGTGATTAGTAAACGATTCTAACGGAAGGTCGAACCACTCCGTCAAAAAGTTTTTCAAATAATAGCGTCCTGTGTGAAGCTGGTCAACGACCGCGTAGATTTCAGTCCGGTTACACGTCGAGACGATAATATTTTCCAATATACTCTTGGTTGATTGTAGAGTTTCCATAGCGTGCGGCAAATCAGTTTCATTAAACGAAAGCTTTTCTCTGATTTCTACCGGCGCTGTCCTGTGATTGACCCCAATAGCGAGTAATTTCACTAGGTGCTCACACCTTTCGCGTCTATTTCCTGCTCATAAGTATAACATAACCTATAATACGTGAATCATTTATTTATGAACAACCTATGAACGAGTAGGCATTATCGCCTCTCTTTATAATTATTATAATGTAATCCTGCTGAATAATCCACTTGTGTGTTCTGCGTGTATCGCCACTTTTACCCATTTTCAAAAGGGCATAACAAGAAGCAGAGAAATAACTAGATCCTCTGCTTCTACTATACAGCTTAAATTTAAAATCTGTTACATTCTGCTTTCAATTTCAGCCCAAACAGCATCTACGCCGATTCCTTTTTCAGATGAAAAGACGAACAATGGATCGTCTCCGAGCATATTCAAAGTTTCTCGTACAATTTTTTTGTGTTTGTCCCATTTCCCCTTTGGAATCTTATCCGCTTTCGTCGCGATAACGATTGTCGGGATATTGTAATGGACAAAGAAATTGTACATGTTGATGTCATCTGCGGACGGTGCATGACGTATGTCCACGATTTGAATCGCAGCAACTAGAGGTTCGCGCCCCGTTAAATATTGCTCGATCATTCCGCCCCATTTTTCTTTCTCTGTTTTTGAGACGCGTGCGTATCCATATCCAGGAACGTCAACAAAGAAAAGTTGCTCTTCAATCTTATAAAAATTCAGCGTTTGTGTTTTCCCAGGTTTTGAAGATGTTCTTGCAATATTTTTGCGACCCAACATCTTATTGATAAACGATGACTTTCCAACGTTTGAACGTCCTGCAAGTGCAAATTCAGGAAAGCCATCATCCGGATATTGTTCCGGTCTTACAGCACTCATTACCATTTCAACGTTATGCACTTTCATATTTACTGCTCCTCCAATGCGATCGCCAATACTTCTGCGGCGTCGTCAACCAATTTAAAAGATAGCTCTTGACGAATCTCTTCAGGGACGTCTTCGATATCACGTTCGTTTTCCTTCGGTAAAATAATAACACGTAATCCAGCACGGTGTGCGCTCAATGTCTTTTCTTTCAGACCACCAATCGGCAACACGCGACCTCTAAGCGTAATTTCACCAGTCATCCCTACTTCCCGATGGATAGGACGGTTAGTCAAAGCTGAAACTAACGCTGTTGCGATTGTCACACCTGCTGAAGGACCATCTTTTGGGACAGCCCCCTGGGGCACGTGTATATGAATATCCTTCTTTTCATAGAACGAAGAATCAATACCAAGACTTTCCGCTTTTGAACGGACATAAGAAAGCGCCGTTTGTGCAGATTCTTTCATGACATCGCCAAGTTTTCCGGTTAAAAGCAGTTTACCCTTACCTGGTGAGAGAGATACTTCAATTTGCAAGGTATCCCCACCAACAGCAGTGTACGCAAGCCCCGTTGCAACCCCGATTTGGTTCGTTGTTTCCGCTTGTCCGTGGCTAAATTTCTTTTTCCCTAGGAAGTTCTCTAGTGTTTTCGAACTAATCGTCACGCTCTTCTTTTTTCCACTTGCAATTAAACGAGCAGACTTCCGGCAAACGCGTGCAAGTTCACGCTCCAGAGACCGTACTCCTGCCTCTCGCGTGTAATAACGAACGATATCCAAGATAGCCGGCTGTTGGAATTTCACTTGTTGCTTCGTCAGCCCGTGTTCTTTCAGTTGTTTCGGAATCAGATGATTGGATGCAATGGCTTGTTTTTCAAGCTCCGTATAGCCAGCAATCGAAATAATCTCCATTCGATCTCGCAGCGGCCCTGGAATTGCGCTCAAATCATTTGCAGTTGCTATGAACAACACATTGGATAGATCATACGGCTCTTCTATGTAGTGATCACTAAACGTGCTATTTTGCTCAGGATCTAAAACTTCCAACATTGCAGAAGAAGGGTCACCTCTAAAATCATTAGACATTTTATCGATTTCATCTAGTAAAAAAACTGGATTCACAGTGCCAGCTTTCTTCATTCCTTGAATGATTCGACCTGGCATTGCACCTACGTACGTTCTCCGGTGACCGCGAATTTCAGATTCATCACGAACGCCACCTAGCGATATACGGACGAACTTTCGATCTAATGATTCAGCTATCGATTTTGCAAGAGAAGTCTTCCCGACTCCTGGAGGACCTTCGATACAAAGAATCGGACCGCGAAGTGAACGTGTTAACTGACGTACAGATAAGTACTCTAAAATCCGTTCTTTCACTGAATCCAATCCTTCGTGATCTCGGTCTAAAATTTTCTCAGAGCGCTGTAGATCCAATTGATCCTTTGAAGCATCCTTCCATGGCAGTGAAACGAGCCAATCGATGTAGGAGCGGATTATTCCACTTTCCGCTGCAGCAGAAGGAATCTTTTCATAACGATCCAATTCACGTTCTGCTGTTTGCATCACGTCTTCGGGCATTCCTGACTCGATAATTAGTTCACGCAATCCCTCTACTTCTAACCCTTTCCCGTCCTTATCTCCAAGCTCAGTTTGAATAGCCTTCATCTGTTCACGTAAATAGAATTCTTTTTGTGTACGTTCCATCGCTTCACGAACACGCTCGTTGATTTTCTGTTCAAGGACCATGACTTCTTGCTCGTTAAATAGACGACTAATGAGCCATTCAAGGCGATTATTAATATTCCGTATTTCCAAAATATCTTGTTTGGCTCTAATTTTTAGTGGTAAATGAGAAGCAATCGTATCCGCAAGACGACCAGGTTCACTTATATCAGCAACGGAATGGTAGGCATCTTCTGTTATCCGTTTCGAAATTTTCGTATATTTCTTAAAGTAGGTAAGCAAGGTTCGCATAAGCGCTTCAGACTCTGTGTCCACTTCCGTTGAATCCGGGAACCCATTCACTGTAACGACAGGATATAGATCCGCTTCTTCATAATCTGTCCATTCTGCGCGTTCAATTCCTTCAATCAGTACTCGGTAAGTACCATTTGGTAACTGGGTCATCGATTTTACTAGAGCCAGCGTACCTAGATGATACAAATCCTCTGGTTGCGGATCTTCATCTTTTAAATCGATTTGAGTCGCGAGGAAAATTAAGTTATTATTCGCAATCGCATGCTCGATTGCGAAAACGGAACGTTCTCTACCTACATCTATATGTAATGTCATCGTCGGATAAATCAAAATGCCTCTAAGCGGAAGAAGCGGTATATTATGTCGTAACACCATCGAACAAACACCTCCGTCATCATTTTAACCCATTAACTATGTATTGAATACAATAAGAAAAATGAGGGAAAAAGCTGACTCATTCAGCACAAATGCGCTTTCTCAAAGTCAGCTTTCTCCTTCAATTATGCAGTATGTTTTTCTGAATCAAGTTTGATTTCTGAGCCATCTTCAAGATAAAGAATTGGGGAGCCCTCACCCAAAACCGAATCTTTAGTTATGACACATTTTTTAACTTCTTCTAACGATGGAAGTTCATACATCACATCGAGCATGATATTCTCGATAATCGAACGCAAACCACGAGCACCTGTCTTCCGCTCAATTGACTCTTTTGCAATTTCGATAAGGGCTTCGTCTTCAAATTGCAATTCAACATCATCTAGACCCAGCATCTTCTGATATTGTTTAACAATTGCGTTTTTCGGAAGTGTCAAGATCTGATAAAGCGTATCTTCACTTAGTTGCTCCAAAGTCGCGATAACCGGTAAGCGGCCGATGAATTCAGGGATTAATCCGAATTGCTGAAGGTCTTCTGGAATCATTCTTGATAGTAAAGAACGATCCTCCTCAGCAGCGTTCGGATCGGATCCAAATCCAATTACTTTTTGGCCGACACGACGTTTAATAATCTCGTCAATCCCATCGAATGCTCCACCGACAATGAATAAAATATTCGTTGTATCAATTTGAATGAATTCTTGATGAGGATGTTTACGTCCACCTTGTGGAGGTACACTCGCTACCGTACCTTCTAGAATTTTAAGAAGGGCTTGTTGGACACCTTCTCCTGAGACATCACGCGTAATCGAAGCATTTTCTGATTTACGTGCCACTTTATCAATTTCATCGATGTAAATAATTCCTTTTTCAGCGCGCTCCACATCAAAATCTGCGGCTTGAATAAGTTTAAGAAGGATATTTTCAACATCTTCCCCTACATAACCTGCTTCGGTTAAGGAAGTCGCATCTGCGATTGCAAATGGAACGTCCAAAATACGTGCAAGTGTTTGCGCGAGGAGTGTTTTACCACTACCCGTTGGTCCAATGAGAACGATATTCGATTTTGCGAGTTCTACGTCGTCAACTTTACTTCCTGTGTTTACACGCTTGTAATGGTTATAGACCGCTACTGAAAGTGATTTCTTTGCGCGATCCTGTCCAATAATATACTCGTCTAGAATGGATTGGATTTCTTTTGGCTTTGGAACTTCTTTGAATTCGAAACCTTCTTCGAGTCCAACTTCTTCTTCAACGATTTCCGCACAAAGTTCAACACATTCGTCACATATATAAACCCCTTGTCCTGCAACAAGTTTGCGGACTTGGTCCTGCGTCTTGCCACAGAACGAACAGCTCAAATTGTCTTTTTCGTCGTTAAATTTGAACAAATTGCTCACCCCTATTCAGTGAAATCTTACAAGATTCTAACTGGTTTATCAACTATTTCGTTCTTTTGATGTATGTACACGGGTTTTTACCCGCGCTTAGTGCATTGACAGGTATAGTGAGAAACAGTGTTGTTTTCCACTTCAGACGGACGCTTTCCGCGGGCTCGAACTCAGCCTCCTCGGTTGCTTTGCTCCCTGTGGGGTCTTCAATCTTCGCTTATCCCTCCGGAGACGCCTCCTTGCGCTTCAATCATTAGCATATCCTTAGTTATAGAATTTATCACTGTACTATAGTTCGACAGTCTACACTATCCTCAATATACAAAAACAAGGCACGGGGTTCCGTGCCTTGCCCAGATCGGCTTTGGATTATTCTGCAGCTGCTTCTGTGATTTTTGCGTTGTCAACTAAAAGTTGAACTGTTTTGTTGAAACGAAGGTCGTTTTCGAGCATTTCAGTACCACCAAGAGCAGTTTTGATTTGTTCGATGTCCATGTTGAATTGTCCAGACATTTTGTTAAGTTCTTCGTTGATTTCTTCTTCAGTAACTTCGACGTTCTCTTCTTTACCGATTGCTTCAAGAGTAAGTGATACACGCACACGGCTTACAGCGTCGTCGTGCATTTGCTTACGAAGTGATGCTTCGTCTTGTCCAGAGAACTGGTAGTACAAGTCAAGGTTCATGCCTTGCATTTGAAGACGTTGTCCGAACTCATCAACCATACGGTTAGTTTCAGATTCAACCATTTCTTCAGGTACTTCGAATTCAGCGTTACGAGCAGCTGCTTCTACGAGGTCGTCGCGAAGTGCTGTTTCAGAAGCTGAGCTCTTTTCAGTTTCTAGGTTTTCTTTCATTTTCTTACGAAGCTCGTCCACTGTTTCAACGTCTTCGTCCATTTCTTTAGCAAGTTCGTCGTTCAACTCAGGAACTTCTTTAGCTTTTACTTCGTTGATTTTCACTTTGAATACTGCTGGCTTTCCTGCAAGTTCAGCTGCGTGGTATTCTTCAGGGAATGTCAATTCAACGTCTTTTTCTTCACCAGTTTTCAAGCCGATTAGTTGCTCTTCAAAACCTGGGATGAATGAACCTGAACCAATTGCAAGGTCATAGTTCTCAGCTTTACCGCCTTCGAAAGCTTCTCCTTCAGAGTAACCATCGAAGTTGATGTTCGCTGTGTCGCCTTCTTCGATTGCGCCGTCTTCTTTCACGACCATCTCAGCCATTGACTCACGACGTGTTTGAAGTTCCATGTCGATTTCTTCGTCTGTAACTTTTGTCTCTTGGCGTGTTGCTTCAAGGCCTTTATACTCGCCTAATTTCACTTCTGGTTTAAGTGGAACGATTGCTGTGAATACAACTGGCTCGCCCTTTTCAAGCTTTTCGATGTCGATTTCTGGTGATGCAATCGGCTCAAGACCTTCTGCACGCACAGCTGCATCGTATGCTACTGGAAGTACGATATCGATTGCATCGTTGTAAAGTGCTTCTTCTCCGTACATTTGGTTGAACATTTTGCGTGGCATTTTTCCTTTACGGAAACCAGGTGCATTTACTTGCTTAACGACCTTTTTGAATGCTTTGTCCAATCCTTCGTTAAAAGCCTCTACTGAAACTTCAAACGTTAACTTTCCTTTGTTACCTTCTTGCTTTTCCCATTTAACTGACATTTCCACATACCTCCGAATCATAGTGACGAATATATTTTGTACCGTTTATACGCCATTGACAACCATCTCAGTATATCATAGTCTCTTTATCTTTCAAGAAATTTCATTCAAAAGCTCCACTGGAGTCCTGATCGATCTCAAAGATCAGCTTATGCAAAGCTGTTTGAGGAAGAGGAGCCCCTTCAAATAGAAACATAGAATAATTTTCATAGGCACATGCAACGGCTTTCGCTGGAGCACCCCAATCCAGAGGATAGCTGATTAAAGTGAACTTTTTTACAGCCTCTTCAACTAGAGAAAGCCGGGAGGGATCTTTATCCATTGCTTGTTGGAGAAGTGTACAAATTTCTTTTGTAATCGGGTCTTCGCCTGGTAGTGGAAGCTGAGATGGTATGACACTAAGTCCTCTCCCAAACTTACGGATAACAAGTGATTCTTTAAACCCTGAATTACGCAACAAAACCAACGCAACAGTTCTTAACACAGGAGGGAGGTTGTCGTAAACTGCAATTTCAGCAAGCAACTCCTGAGAATTCTCGGAAACATCACTTTCCATTTGCTCAAGTAATTGGTGCTGTTGAAAACGATCCATTTGTAAAAAAGCTTCAAATGAGACCACTTCTTTTGGTTGCACGACAAAGTCGTCCACAAACCTATTTAATAACCTCCCGTTCAACTCACGCAGATACATAAACTTCTGTTTAAGTTCACTAGGAATAATTTCTTCATCGAGAAGAGCTCCAATGGTGTCTTCCACTTCCTCATAATCCTGAAGTTGCATACAAATCGCAAGGTATAGCTCCATTGCTTCAAAATATTCACTCATATCACTTTGTAACCACTTCGCTGCGTAAGGTTTGGCTTTCGCGAATTCCTTCGTTTCATACAATGCTACTGCGAGTATTCCGGGTATTTCAGGTAAGTTGGGGGCAATTTCAAGAAGCTGTTCCGAAATACTGACAGCTTTTTCGAATTCCTCCGCTTGCATTGCATCTTCGGCTTGGTCTAGCAATCGCTCCACCGTTCCGGGAAAGACAATCATATTGCCTTTTTTATGCAGTCTTTTCCGATTGCGTTTCACGTCCGTCACCTGCTTTCACTGATACTATAGCACAGCATTTCCACTGTACGCATGTTAGACGGACAATCACTGGTTCATTCTTTTTTAGGGACCAATATTTTTTCCACCTCGACACCTTCATGAGCTAGTCGATTTTCAATAGGTGGAAGAAACTTCATAAACAATCGATTCATAGTGAGTGTTAACTTAATATCATCGTTAAACTTAAAATCGAACTCTGATTTCCCATCATCCGCAGGTACTGACCTGAACTCCGCTTCATCCACATCACTCCACGTATATGAATGTGTTTGCAAAGAAAACAGCGGACGATATGTAATTCCGTCATCCGATAACATCGTATAGTTCAGTGAAGCTATGTAAAAACTTACGCCCGCCAATATCGTTAACCCTATACTTATAAATATGGATTTTTTGCTCATATACATTGCATATAGAACAAATGATGCAGCAATTAGTAAAACGAAAGCAATTGCATATACCGTGTAAACACCTCCAGAAACAAATATGAACCAACTCCCCGATTCGAAATAGATCGAGTTCGCTATGAAATTAGGCAGCAAAAAGACGATAAACGGTGCCATTAATAATAAGGAAATCCCAATAACCATCGGGATATGTCTCCGTTCTGTGTGAATAGCAACCCACTTCCTTGTCTATTTATTTCCAATTCGCTTTCAGCTTTTTCATCTGTTTAGCATCATCTTCGGCTTCTATTAATTGTTTTCCTAAATTTCGAATGTCTTCGTCCTGAGTAGCATCAAACAATTTACGAAGTCCTATAATAATATCGCTTCGGATCATCGCAGGATGGACGCCGTTCACAGCATTATAGAAACGATTCGATAGATAATCGGCAACCAGCTTTTTCTGCTCGTCACCACCGAGTGCTATTTTCCAAAATGATTGTAACGCGTGTCGGGACGTGACAAATTTCTCATCCTCTGCAACCGTACAAAGAGATGAGAAATTATCTAAAATACGATTTTCTGAATCACTTTTAGCAAGACCTGCGAGGAATTGTGCTCCTCGTGCACGTTTATGGGGATCTTTATCATGAAGCCATTCAGCAAAAAGACCCCAGACCTCATATGCCCAATCCACAGGTTCTTCGATTTCCTTTTGAATCGTTAGGAATGCTTCATACTGATTCGTCTTGTCTGAATCACCCAGTTGCTTTAAATAGTGTTGTATAGAATATTCCATGTTTACTAATCTGACTCCTTATTAATTGAATGCCATTCGATGTGTTGTTTCAGAAGCCGAATCATCAAATTCAAAACCATTATGACGGTAAAAAGCATCCGCTTTAGATGACTCTGTTTTAACAGTCAACTCATGAAACACATTTCGCGCATGCTCAACAATTTCTTTCAGTAACAACGATCCCGCACCGTTTCTACGTTCTTTCGCTTTCACGTAAAAACGCTGAAGTCTCCCAGTCTCTGGATCTCCTCCTGGAACCGGAAAGCGATTTACGCCTCCAATTGCTACTACTTTCCCTTTCTCATCTTTCACACAATACAAGGCTTCCCCAGGATCGGAAAATGTATTAATGCCTTCTTTATAATCTTCCGCAAGTCGTGTTAAAAAACGATATCCTTCTTCTTCGCTTTCAGAAATAAGTGATTCGATATTAAGTTTCGTCAAGTCTTGAACTGTTTCCACTACGTATGTCATATCACTCGCTCCTCTACTATTAAAATAGATACACGTTCTACATTATTGTCATTCTGCACAACGAGTGAAGATTCCTCCTTTTTAGAATTATTATTAACATTCCGCCTAGTTAGATATGGAGCTATCTTATAAAGTTATGCAAGTGCAGCAGCTTTATTCAACGCCTCTGCCGATGATGCTACTTCAGTTGTAGACGTTTTAATTTCCGTGACACCATTAATTACATCGTTCATTTGTTGTTGTACAGTCAAAACAAGGGAAGCACTTCTTTCAATAGCATTTACGACATCATGAAACGATGAATTCGTTAGCTCAGACGCAGTTGCACCTTCACGTACTGCATGATTAACGGCGTTCAAATCATCAAGCACCTGTCCTTTAATTTCATTTGAATTCGAAATGAGTTTTTGAATTTCAGTAACTGACTGCTTCGTTTGCTCAGCAAGCTTTCGCACCTCTTGGGACACGACCGCAAATCCTTTACCGTGCTCACCCGCACGCGACGCTTCGATTGCAGAGTTCAGCGATAGTAAGTTCGTTTGGTCAGCAATCTTTTGAACAATACCAATAACAGCTGCAATTTTATCGGAAGCCTCTCCTAGGTGTTCAATACTCTGCATCATACTCTTTGTATACGATTCAATTGCTTCAATTTTCTCCAATAAATCAGTGAGACGAACTTGACCTTCACTGACAGATGATTTTGCAAACTCTGCTTGCTCATTACTGTCTTTAGTAGTTTCGTTTACGTGACGAATTGTCGTACTCAACATTTCAGCAGATGCTTGAGTCTGTTCTGCCAAAGCTACCAACCCTTCACTAACTTCCAGCATGGTGTTTTTAAGGTCGGCTTTCCCATTTTGAAATTGTTCATTTAATTTCTTTTGAGTTTCATCATCATATGCTTCTAAAACAAGCTGTTGCTCAAAGCTAATCATCTTGTTAATGGCTGAAAGTAGTAAATGGACTTCTTTTGTATTTTCCAACTCACTGCAGATGATTCCGAGTAAAGTGTTTTGAAGGTTTTGGAACGCTCCCATGTAGGATGAAGGAGGTAATCCAATTGAGTAATGAGCTTTCGCAACCCGAAGTTGTTTTTGTATGAACTCATCATTAATAGCCCCATCAAACATTTCGATAATATGCTTTTTCAATGTATCTCGTAACCAATCTTTTGTCGTATGTCTTTCGATCATTTCTTTTAATTCTCTCACTTGCAAAATTGTGCCGTAAAAATTATCGACCAAGTCGTCTCCATGCAATATAATTATAGGCTGAATCGACTTAATCAATTTCAAATCCTCTTCTGTGAGATGTATCATTTTTAATTTCTTTATAATTTCCTTGTCTTCTACTCGAATTTCAACATTCATGGTTCTAGCAGTTTCAAACACCTTTGGTTTCATTTTCGTCTTGTTGGCACTAAAAAATTTCATAACGTTCTCCTCCAGATTACTCAGTGACAGAGGCAAGCTGTCGTAACCAAGTTAATAAAACGGGCTGACAGTTATGCTTTTTTGACTAAGCGTTAAAAGTACGGGACACTTCTAGCGATAAAATACCATTTTATTGCTGTTTTTTCCCATCTGTTAATATTATTTCTCTATCGCTTTAGTAAATCCCTTTAATTTGTAGGTCAATTTACACAAATCCAACAATCAAGAAGGATATATTTGTTCACCAGCAAATAGAGAGGAACCAATATCATGTATATGGTATTGGTTCCTCTCTATTTAATTATCTTTAGCTGTCCTTTCATCGACATGCAAGTCTCCATTACCTTGGATTTCCGCATAAAAGACTTGGTCAACGCGATTAATCCCTTTCTTTTTAAGCTGATCATACACCCATTGTTCTGTTAAGTTAAGTTCTGATAAATTTTCCAAAACGAGTTCTCCATCTGAAATAATTTCAGTAGGAATGTATTTAGGTTCTCTGGTAGACGCCTTTACATCAGCTTTTGTAGCATTCTCTAATCCTGCGCGTTTCATGACACTTAAATTTCCATTGACTTCGAAAATGGCATAGTACACGTCTTTTATCGAAAAAATGCTTTGTTCACGTAGTAGCATATTGACGTCATTAAGATCGAGACGCGCTTTCCTTAATGAACCCTCTTCAATTTTCCCTTCTCGAATTATAATTATTGGTTTATCATCTAACAAGATACGTGCTTTTTTGGATTTCATAGCAATATAATTCATCGCAATCGTCAATACTGCCCACCAGATCATCGCAACTAACCCGTCCGTGAATGGCGTCTCCGATTCTCCTGCGATATCAGCTGCAATCGACCCAATCGTGATTCCAGTCACGTAATGGAAGAATGTAAGTTGGGAAATTTGTTTTTTTCCCATGAAACGAGCCAACAATAAGAGCACCAGAAACGCAAGTGTAGTGCGCAAGATCATTTCCCAGAAATCCACCTTAAAGAAATCGGTATGTTCCATAGTACAATTGCACCTCCGTCTTAAAAGGAGTATGCGCCTTTTCTATAGAACCAATACGTTTAATAATTATCAGCAGTATGTTGTACTATTGAAAACCATAGGATTGTAAACCTCATGGACCGAGGTTTGGGGGTTTTTAAAGAGAATACATCCCTTTTAGTGATAAGGTGGTGTTTTACCAAGAGAAGATAGCTTATTGACTAATGATTGACTTGATGTTTGTTATCACTTTTTGGTTCATTGGATACTGAAAACTTTGGTGTTCTCGGACTGCGGATCCAAAATGGACTTCTGTAACCCCTGTCGATTCAATAAATTCAGCTAATCCTTCAGGTATCATACCGTTCCCTGCTAAAATCGTTACTGAGGTATTTTTTGTCTTCTCAACCAATTGCCTGATTTTCTCTACCGATTGAGGAGCAGGTGCTTGGCCACCTGACGTTAAGATACGTTGGATTTGAGGGAAGTCACCTATCACATCGACCGCTTCGAGCTGATTTTCAATTGCATCGAATGCACGGTGGAATGTGACATTCAAGTCTCCTGCTGCATCCAAAAAACGCTTCAAATTGACAGTATCCACCCGATTGTTTTCATCTAATATGCCGATGACAATTCCTGAAGCTTTTGTCTGCTGAATGTGATGGATATCCGCAAGCATAACTTTGATATCTTCCTCAGTATAATTGAACGTTCTACTATGAGGACGGACAATGACGTGGACTGGAATCGAAACTCCCTCAACCACCGCTTCAATCAACCCTAAACTTGGTGTCAATCCACCTTCAGTTAGTGCTGAACATAATTCCAGCCGGTCTGCTCCAGCTTGTTCAGCTAGTAAAGCATCTTGTAGGTTTGTTGCGATAATTTCTAATTTCATAGTCGAATACCTCCTTGCAAAGTCAAAAAGTAACCTCCCATTTCCTAAAATAAAGGAACAGAATGAGGCTTACTCGTTAGGTTAACAGTATACGCTAACCTACAACGTGTTCAATCATATAGAAGGCGTGATTCAAGGAGTAGGTTGGGCAGCTTTCAGTTTCTTATATTCACGGTATAACTCAAACACGCTAATCGCCAGAACTAACCATAGAGCAGGACTGGTTAGGGACAGGCCCACTTGGGAATTCCCTCCCAAAATGGTGAACACTATAATTAGCCCCATCAGATAAATCACCGTTGCAGCACCCCAAAGGAAATTGGATCTTAATGTATGATCCTTTAGAAGAGGTGTTGTATAGAAGCCAACAAACAAAATCAGGAGTAAGAATACATTAACTATCGGTTTAGGAATAGACAACAAATCGTTTATCTTAGGAAAGAAATCATATGCCATTAATAAAGCAACGGAAATAACAATAAGTCCAATTGGAAGCCAATTTTTACTAATCATTTTAAACTCCTCCCTCTTCGTTCATTTACGGATTATTGCTATCAATAGTTCCAATTTACATTGATGTTAGTGCTAGACAATAAAGTAAATCGATTGTTAGTTATCTGAGGAGTTGCTGTAATTCATCCGTCATCTCTTCAACTAACTCTGGTCTACCGTGGAACTGAGCAGGGGTATTTTGAAAAAGCTCAACTCGCCATTCATTATCCTTTTTAACAGCAACTAGAGTTTGAAGCGCATTTACCTTTGGCTCAATATCCGTCTTTCCAGGTGGAATCATTCCCGCAATAGCGTGTAAAATTGCGACGTCAGTTCCTAATAACCTAATATCTTTAACCTTAGCTATAAAAGGTGCTGTTGGATGTTGTTCAAATATAGGCTCTAGGTGTAATAGTATTTCTTTTTTTCCAATAACTTTACTTCCATCAAATCCAATTTGAACCCCCAGCTCCGTAAATTGATTTGCCATTCCTTGTGCATCTCGATTATTCCAAGCAGCTATTAGTTTTTTATAAAGATTTTCAATTTCACCGCGGTATGAAGTGTTCAAGTTATTTACCTCCTTAAATATGGTATTCCCACCGTATTATCATCTTATGTTTAGGAAACCATTCACAGGGTCAAAACCATTCGAACGGATTGCAGCATATGACCATCGAAGTCTTCCTCAAACTGTTCAATCATCTTAAATCCTTTTGCATCGTAGAACGACTTTCCGATCAGGTTATCTTTTTCAACTGTTATGTAAATCTTTTTAACATTTTCAAGTTGGACGATTCCTTCTTGTAACAAAGCCGTTCCAATCCCACTTCCTTGATATTCTGGATGAAGATAAATCGCAGCTAATTCAGATTCACCAACATCATTTACTGGAGAAAAGTTTGCAAAGCCTACAAGGTTTCCATCCTGTTCTCCAACAAGCATCAACGAGTGTTCTAAGCGACGCGCCATCATCTCATCACTATAAGCGGTGGTTAGAAATCGTTCTTGAACATCATGCGGAATGATGCTTTCATAGGTTGCATTCCAGCTGATTTTCGCCACTTCTTGTATTAGTTGAGCGTCTTCTGCCTTCATATTCCGTATCGAAATTTGCATGTCAACCACCTCTATCTTAAAAGTATTTCCATCTGTTGTAACTACCAACACATGGTAGAAATTTATTCCAAACGGTCACGTCGTTCGCTTAAATATTGTTCATAAGCTTTTTGTACTTTATCTTTTTTGGGAGAGGATTCATGGATTTTTTTATGAATGTCATTCATCATATACAGCCCCCAGAATAGACATCCTACAACGATTCCAAACGCGAGGACTCCCCCAAACACCGGACCGGCGAAAACCAGTAAAAGCGCTCCTAAAATTGTTGCTACTACAATAAAACCAAATAGCGCCATAAATTTTCTCCTTAAATTTCAAATTTCCGCGCTTCTTTAAGAGCATACAATCTACATTAAATAAGCACGTACAGAAGTAAAATGAATATCCAAATAAGGGCATAACCAATTTCAAGTAGTACTACTTTTTTGTCCGCTTTATTGATAAGACTTACAATTATATCAATTAGAGAAAGAACTGCTACGAGTAGAAAAACCCACATTAAGTAGTACAAATCGAGATGATTGAAGATCGCCATGAACAAAAAGAATGTCATTCCGATTACCATGAACACCCTGATAAACTTCAGAATTTTGGAGTTGGACTTATTTTCCACCTTTTGAAAAAACGCATTCATTTTTTTCCACCTTCATTCGATTGAATTAGCCTAGGTCTATTTATTGAATGCCTATGTTTTTTTATTTTTTGGATCTAAAGTATCCTTTAAGTTTTTTATTAATTGAGCGGACCATAGATTTCCATAAATTCTCCAGTATATGCATTTAAAACAATAGTGGCTTGCATTCTCTCGTATTCCATCGTAACTTCCCATTTCTGCTTGTTCATAAGTTCATTCCAAAAACCTTGACGCTTCACTAACTCAACACGAATCACTTTCCAAGGAATTACTTGTTCTTCTACTTTCGGAAACGATGCTTGCCATTCCTCGGGTGGAGTGACTACATGTTTTTTCGCTTGGTCGATTGCCTGGTTTGTTTCTAGAATAGGAGATTGGTACGTATATGCGATTCCAAATAAAGCGATGACACATATTGCTAACAAGATTCTTTTCATATAAGAGCTCCCTAAGCTGATAATCTCAGAGGAAACCAAAACCCCATAACATTGACTGCTTTGATGGATTTATCGTACAGCTCGATTTCGCCTTTGGAAAAAACAAAGTACCAGTTAAATGAATAGCCTTGTAGGGAGTACTCGTTGGTTTGTAATTCCATAGTATCTTCACTAACTATTTTGACCACTTCCACACATTCAGTTACCAAACATTCGATTCCATAAGTAGCTTTTAGATAGTCATCAAATTCTTCAGATGATAAAGGAACACGATAGACATTGACTACCATTCCTGCTACTGAAATTGTTCAGAGTAGGTAACTTCGCATTTAAAACAAGTCCAGCTGTACAAATTATCGTTACCCACAGTGCTGACTGTTCATGAAAAATTTTGAAGAAGAAAAAGGAACTGATAAGAATAAATAATAAATATCTAGTTAAAAAATCCGTTTTCATTTTTTTAACTATCACAAAATAGACTATCACTAACACAACAGAGAAAAATGTAATTTGAAGAATGACCAACTATCCCACACCCTATAACAGGTTGACGATTCTGATTCACTCAAATACAATCGGGAAAAATGAAATACTCCCTAAAACAATTACCCATCCAAACGCTGTTAAAAGAACTAATCTTTTTTTCAACAAAGCTTCAGCAACCTGATCCAGGTTCTTTGTATATTTTCGTATTCCAAGTCCTATCCCCCAAGCACCAACACCAATAAAACAAATGCTTAAAACGAACAACGTGTTCGGAAGCGAGCCTCTCAAACTACTTGAAATCAAACCGCTGAGCCCAATATACAAAAGTGAAATCTGGGCAATTGTATAGGTGCAAAGAAACCATCCCATCGTTACATTCCTGGTCATCTATTCACTCCTAACAGAAAAGAACCTCTTTAGACAATTCTATCCAAAGAGATTCTGTATAGCAATTCAATTTTTTAACTATTCCTATCAATTCATACGGACAAAGAATTCACTGCATCTTTAATCTGTTTCACTGCTTTTTCTATGATAGAACGCGAGCATGCTAGGTTCATACGGACAAAACCCTCGCCTCCAGGACCGAATGCTTTTCCTTGATTCAACGCTACGTGAGCTTTCGATAGGAAGAATGTTTCCAATTCTTCAGGAGTCATTCCGAGCTCTGTACAGTCAATCCATGCTAGGTACGTTGCTTCTAATGGGAGAACTTTCAATGCAGGAATGTTTTCTGAAAAATAATCTGTTACAAATTTCAAGTTCCCTTCAACGTATTCCAACACGTCTTCAAGCCAAGGACCGCCATGTGTATATGCAGCTTCTGTTGCGACCGGTCCAAACGAATTTGGCATGCCGATAGAATTTCGCTCGGTTTCTGTTGTGAATTTCTCACGCAGTCCTTCGTTTGGAATAATGATATTGGATGTTTGTAATCCTGCTAGGTTAAAGGTTTTACTTGGTGCCGTGCACGTAATACTATTTTGTGCGAATTGCTCTGAAAGCGAGGCAAACGGAATATGACTTCCTTTTTTGAACACTAGATCCGAATGGATTTCATCCGAAATGACTAAAATTCCATGTTCTATACAGATATCCCCTAGGCGTTGTAGGTCTTCTTTTTTCCAAACGAATCCACCTGGGTTATGCGGATTACATAGCATTAATAACTTCACGGACTCATCGATTTTCGAAATGAGATCCTCAAAATCCATTTCATAAGATCCATTGTTATTGACGAGTGGGTTATATACGACTTCGCGATCATTCGTTTCTGTCACTTTCATGAAAGGATAGTAGACAGGTGGTTGCACAATAACTTTATCACCCGGTTTGGTAAAGGCTTGCACCGCTAAGCTTAATGCTGTCACGACACCTGGACTGTGGCAAATCCATTCTTTTTCAATTGTCCAGCTATGGCGAGTTTTCATCCAATCAATGATTGACTGGTAATAGCTCTCTTCCCTGATTGTATAGCCAAAAATTCCATGAGCTGCCTTATCTGCGACAGCTTTTGACACTTCGTCTGGTACTTTGAAATCCATGTCAGCTACCCAAAGGGGCAATAAGTCTTTTTCACCGAACAATGCTTCTGCCCCATCCCATTTAACGCTCGATGATTTCATGCGGTCCACAACCGTATCAAAATTGTACTTCATGTGTCATTCTCCCCTCTATTCATTTCGATTCCGATTCTAATTACCTCATCATCGTATCTTTAACTGGACGAAGTGTACAAAAATCAGCTTATGTACCTTTCCTATAGATATAACATTCCAATTTGTTATTTAATTTTTGGGTGAGTTCTAGTACGATGGATATAATGAGTAAATAGACAAACCGACTAATACAGATAGATTGAGGAGGTCTTTTTTTGAAAAAACTATTGTGTGCCATTTCAATACTATTCGTTTCTATTCTCCTGACAGGTTGCAAAGAGAAAGAAACGCCTGGAGATCGAATGCAAGCTTACGTCAGTAATTGGAATGAAAGTAAATTCTCCGAGATGTACAATGATTTTTTAAATACGGATACGAAAGAAATGTTCGATGCTGATGAATTTGTGGATCGACAAGAGAAATTAGCAGAGGATTTGGAGATCAAAAACCTGAAAATCACATACAAAAAACCTAAGGAAGAAACGAAATGGGACGAGGAAAAGCCAGCTGTCTTCCCAATTCAAATATCAATGGATACCATAGCCGGTCCGATTGAATTTGAAAAGGAACTAACGTGGCGCTACGAAACTCATGAAGATACAGATAACTGGTATGCTGGGTGGGATCCGTCTTTCATTCTTCCGAAATTAACGGAAAAAGATAAGATTCAAATCTCTACCATGCCAGCAAAACGCGGAAAAATATTTGACCGGAATGGAAATCCTCTTGCCGTCAACGGGACTGGTTATGAAGCAGGAATCGTTCCAGGTAAGTTTACTGACGAAACAAAAAAAAGCGAGTTGTCTAAACTTCTGAATACAACTGTCGAGTTTATCGATAAGCAGGTCAACCAAAGTTGGGTACAACCTGACTATTTTGTACCGATTGCTCCTGTTTCCAAAAACAATCAAGCATTGTTGGATAAACTCATTACTATCCCTGGGGTCACCTATCAAGAGACAGAAATGCGAGAATATCCGTATGGTGAATCTGCGGCGCATTTAACAGGTTATATCGGGAAAATCACCGCTGAATTATTGGAAAAGCACAAAGATGAAGGCTATAAAGAAACAGATTTAATCGGTAGACAAGGTCTTGAACGTATTTTGGAAGATCGGTTGAGAGGAAAAGACGGCGTCGGGATTTACATTAAAAGTCCAGATTCAGGCGCAACATTGCAAAAAGTAGTAGAAACTGAAGCTGTAAATGGAGAGAATATTTCATTGACGATTGACGCAGAGTTACAGAAAAAGATTTTTACGTCTATGAAAGGTGAACCAGGAGCAAGTGCAGCGGTGGATCCACAGACAGGCGAAACACTAGCACTTGTCAGCTCCCCTAGTTTCGAACCTACAGAATTCATGTTGGGGGTTAGCGGAGAGCGCTATAAAAAACTATCTGAAGACCCTCTGAAACCTCTGTTTAACCGGTTTGCAGCGGCTTACGCACCTGGTTCGTCCTTAAAACCCATTACAGCCGCAATTGGAATGGAAAAAGGAACATTGACACCAGAAAAGGGACTATCAATTACGGGGAAAACGTGGCAAAAAGATTCATCTTGGGGAGCTTATCGGGTTTCACGACTACATCCGGAAGCACCGAATCCGCTGAACTTAAAAAATGCGCTCATCTATTCAGATAACATTTACTTTGCGCAACAAGCGCTAGCAATTGGCAAGGAAGATTTCATATCAGGTTTAACAAAATTCGGATTTGGTGAAGAGATTCCATTCATGCTCAACATCTCCCCTTCTCAGATTTCGAATGATGGAACAATCGCTTCAGAAGGTCAACTCGCTGATACATCTTTTGGCCAAGGTCAAATGTTAGCGAATATTTTACATCTTGCAACGATATATGAACCAATTTTGACGAATGGCATTATGTATAAGCCAACGTTATTGTTAGATGATAAGACCCAGAAGGTGTGGAAAGAGGGAATTCTAAGCAAGGAAACCGCAGATGTGTTGAAACGTGATCTTCGAAGTGTTGTAGTGGATGGCTTTGCACAAGCAGTCAATATTCCGGATATCCCGATTTCAGGGAAAACAGGGACTGCAGAGTTGAAAACTTCTGCAGATGGCCGAGGACAAGAAAATGGCTTCTTTGTTAGTTACAATACGAACAATCCAGCATTTATCTTAGCGATGATGATTGAAAATGTAGAAGATAATGGTGGTAGTGGATATGTTGCTGAGTTTGCTTCAGAAGTGTATAAGGCGAACAACAAAAAATAAGTGAAATTAAAGCAGGTCTGCACTGAGAGGTCATTATCATGACGTATCGGAGCAGCCCTGCTTATATTTTTTATCCAATAAGTAGCCCTTGATCGATTTTTCGGCCTCCAAATGATACAGACAAAAGTCAAAACAAAATAATGATTGTCATAACAGTTGAGTCCAATACAGGTTCTCCTCCCCTTAATCCATATTCTTATATATGGAATATAGAATTCACTCCCCTCCCCTTGAGTATGAATTCTAATCAGGTCTACTTATCTTCTTCAGATTTAGTTAATTGTTCAGCAATGAAATCTTCTTCTTGCTGTTCTGTTAGAATCCCTGTCGCCCGACCGACAGTTCCTCCTTGGAGTTGCCAAATCGCATTGTGATCCTGATCGACTTTGGAAAAATCACCACTTGCCCATCGCTGTAATATTTCTAGATACAGCGGTCCGTTTTTTTCAAAACGCTCGTCCTTAGCCTTTACGATTTCCAACAATCGGTTGACACGATCAGATGTCATGACTATAGAGATCCATTTATCCTCAGCTTTCACCTTTTGATGAGACATCGCATGTATCGCAACTTGAACATCATATTCACTCATATTCATCGGAAATTCCTTTTCAACGGGTTGCCTGTTCTTTTCATCAATTTGAAGAATTGGAGACTTCGAAATCTTATTCGAATGAGAATTCGTTTGTTTATTCGGCGAAATCTTATCGCTATTAAGAACTAAGCTCAGGCTCACACTAATCACAATGACTCCAATCATGATGAATCCAATTTTCCTCTTCAACCAATCACCTCTTTTTCTCTCATGATAAAGGTCATTGTATTCCATTACATTGATAGATAGGGAATGAGCTCCTCATATAATTTCAGTCTTAAATCTAATACTTAGAGTATAACCGTCTTGGACCGTCAGGCAGCATGTTAGCCAGTAAAATATATACAATTAACGATGCCGGCGTCATAATAAAAATTAGTCTTACAAGAAATGAAGAAATGCCAAAGAATTCTGCGATGCCGCCACAAACGCCATGCAGTGAAGAATCAGTTGATGACTTCGTTAGTCGTCTTGTATTCACTTCCGCACCTCCAACTTATTTTATCTTGAGTATATTCCTTCCATCTATTTTACATAAAATTCTCAATATAATCGAGCAGAATTATCCTGCAAACCAAAACCCATCCAACCGTTTGAATAAATCTTATAAGAAAAGTGGCCATCGCATGAAAAAAGTTCAAAAACAGATAGTTTTCGGTTGTATATGCTTCACAGGAATCGTTATTGCCAATAGTGTCCTAGCAATTTTTTCTCCATACACATTTGTAAGATTGCTAAATATATTCGTTATCATTTTGATATCAGGAGCTCTAGGAGCATTCATACGTGAATTCTACATACAAAAGAACGAGTAGTTTGAATGCAATTCGATTATTCTAATTGTTATTACTGTTAAATTATGGTATACTACACTTGATCGCTCGATGGAATTGACTAAATTACCTTTCAATGGGAGGTCAATATATGAAAAATGGCAAAGAGCATGGGTTGTTCTATTGGAGTCTTTCGTATCACAAAAAGTTTGTTCGAACAGTTTGGATGATACCAATTGCCCTAATCCTTATTATTATCCTTCTCAATTCACCAGGGTTTTCATTACTCTTTAAAACGGTTGCAATTTGGGTGTTAACTGCCACATTAGTTCTCCAGCTCGTATACAACTACTTTAGATGGAAACAGGAAATGTGATTTTACCAAAGTTGGTACTACAACAGCTTTGGTTGTTTTTGTGTAGGAACTTGCTTCATAAAAAACAGTCGAAAGAAAGGAGTTCTCCCGTGTACTCTCTTTACTGCAGAACCTATCAATTCGCCTACAAAACTGTGGCGCAATTTCTACCTTGGCGGCACCCTCTTTTGTTAGAAGGCGAAAACAGCTTGGTAGAATTACCAACCTTATTACAACGTCAATCGATTGGAAATGTGCTCATAGTTACAGACGAAGGCATTTCACAACTTGGACTATTGGACCCTTTATTAGAAGGATTCACTATGCTTGGTATTCAATACGTTATATATGATAAAACCGTTCCGAATCCCACGATTGACAACATTGAAGAAGCTTTAACACTATATAAGTCTTCCGCGTGTGAAGGGATTATTGCTTTTGGAGGCGGTTCTCCAATGGATTGTGCAAAAGGGGTTGCTGCCCGAGTAGCTCAACCAGGAAAAACACTCACACAAATGAAAGGTCAATTGAACGTACGAAAAAGAATTCCCCCACTGGTTGCAATACCAACGACTGCAGGAACTGGAAGTGAAACGACAATTGTCTCAGTTGTCTCTAACAGCAAAACCCATGAAAAGTATGCCATTAATGATCCTGTTCTAACCCCGCACTTTGCAATAATGGATCCATTGTTAACTGTGAATCTCCCGAAACATATCACGTCCACAACTGGTATGGACGCACTCACTCATGCAGTTGAAGCATATATCGGGAGGAGCAATACGCCACGAACGAAGCAATGGAGTCAAGAAGCGACAAAGTTAATTTTCGATAATCTTTATGAAGTTTATCTGGATGGAAATAATATCAAAGCCCGCGCCAATATGCAGCGTGCTTCCTTTCTAGCAGGAAGAGCTTTTACTCGTGCATATGTTGGCTATATCCATGCCATTGCGCACACTCTCGGAGGATTCTATAATATTCCCCACGGGCTCGCAAATGCAGTCATTATGCCGCATGTACTTGAGTATTACGGCAAAGCTGTACACAAACCGCTTGCAGAGCTGGCAGATATAGCTGGAATCACCGATTCAAGTGATTCTGAAGAAGTAAAATGTAAGAAATTTATTGAAGCCCTTAGGCAATTGAATAAAAAGATGGATATTCCTGAAACAATAAGCGGGATTGAAATAACAGACATTCCATTAATGGTGGATCGTGCATATAAAGAAGCGAATCCGCTCTACCCAGTCCCTCGGATTTTGAACAAGAAAGATTTAGAAACGCTATATATTTTGATAAAAGAATAACACTTTTAATAAGATGAAAGTCGTACTAGAGTATATCTTTTAAGACGGCATTAGGAAGATTTTAATATAATTGACCTTAATTCTAAAAGATTAAAATGCCTAACCCTACATATTCAGTCATTATAAAAAGGTACTTATCTCACTTCACAAAAATGAGATAAGTACCTTTTTAATTTTTACTTCTGTAATTTATTTGTCAATTCAACAAATTCTTCTACATCTCTTCCAACGAGCTCAATCCCCGCTGCCCAGAAATCTTCCTTAGTTACATCTACACCTAGATGTTTCTTTGCTAAATCTTCAACTTTCATTGATCCGGTATCTCTAAGTAAGGCAATATACTTCTCTTCAAATCCTTCCGGGTGTTTCAAGTATTCCGCGTAAATACCAAGGCTGAATAAATAACCAAATGTATACGGGAAATTATAAAACGGTACACTATCAATAAAGAAGTGTAACTTGGCTGCCCAGAAGTGCGGATGGTAAGAAGATAGACTATTCCCGAAAGCTTCTTTTTGTGCTGCCACCATTAATTCGTTCAAGCGTTTTTCTGAAACAATTCCTTTTGCACGCTCCGTGTAAAAACTATCTTCAAATAAGAAGCGAGCACGAATATTTAAGAACATCGCTGTTGCGCCTTCTAATTTATTTGCCAAAAGGGATACTTTTTCTTCATCAGTCGCAGCATTTTTTACAGTTGCATCCGCAATAATGGTTTCAGCAAATGTACTAGCAGTTTCCGCTACGTTCATGGCATATCCTTGATTCAGTTCTGGCAAATCTTTCATGACGTGACTGTGAAAAGCATGTCCTAATTCATGTGCTAATGTACTCGTATCACTCGGTGAACCTGTAAATGTCATAAAAATACGGGACTCTTCAAATTCAGGCAAGCTCGTGCAATACCCACCAGGACGTTTATTCGGACGATCTTCCGCTTCAACCCAGCGGTTTTCAAGCGCATGTTTTGTAAAGTCAGTCAGTTTTGGTCCAAATGAAGTGAAATGCTCAATTATAAAATCACATGCCTCATCATAGGTGAAACGCGTTGGTTTGGTTTCACCTAATGCAACGGGTGCATCCACGTCTTGCCAGCCCAGCTTATCCATTCCTAACAAATTAGCCTTTTGTGCTAAGTAATCAAGAAATGTTTGTTTCTGCGCGTCAACTGCTGACCACATTGCTGTTAACGTTTCTTCAGTCATACGGTTATATTCAAGCGGTACTTCTAAATGGCCATCTCGTCCATGAGTATCTTGCAATGTTAAGCGATAGCCTGCTAAATGGTTGAGGATGTCTGCAAAAATAAGTCCATTTTTAGACCAGACTTTTTCCCAGTCTTCAAAAAGCTCAGCTCGCACATCTGAATCAGGATCAGCATACATTTTGTTCATCGCTTGCCCAATAGATAAGTCAGTTATTTTGCCGTCTTTATCCGTAAAAGGAACAGTCATAATGGAGCCTACTGTATTGTACAAATCGCTCCAAGCTGCGATCCCGTCTTTATTTAGTTTAGCAATCAGTTTCTCTTCATCTTCAGACAATAGACGTTTGCCTTGTTCACGTATCTCATCTAGTGAGAAACTAATTTCTTTTAAGGCTCCATCCTTCAAGAGTTTACTCCATTGATCATCTGAGATTGCTACTAGTTTTTTAGTGAAGATTGTTGATAGTTGCTGAATTTCGCTTCCAAGTTCCATTACTTGACCCTTAACAACACTTGCATGTTCATCGTCCATAAAAGCATCGTGCCACATATTAATGAATGTCCCAACCTGGCCTAATCCATTGCCGATTACCTCTTGTTGTTTCAATATTTCTAGCAAAGTAGAAGCATCGTAACCTGAATCACTATTCCATGTTTTCAACTGATCCGCATAAAGGACAATATCCTCTTTAACAGATGCAAGTTTTGTTTGCACTTCTTCCGATTTGGTTCCGCCTTTAAATATACTCTCTAAATCCCAAGTAGCATTATATTTCAATTTAATTCACTCCCCTTATATATCTATTGTAAACGTTATCAATGAATTTAGAAAGATTTGTTAACCGAGTCAATTCCAACTAAAAAACAGGTAACTCGCCTTTATGGGCAAGCTACCTGTTTGAAGAAAGAGGTTGATGAAACCAAAGTATTTAGCTCAAAAAGTTATCTTTTCAATTTTTTATTACGTGGTTTCATGAACGTCTCATAAACAATCGGAACGATCACAAGTGTTAGTAACGTAGAACTGATCAGACCCCCGATAACTGTTACACCAAGACCTTTCGAAATCAGTCCGCCACCGCCGCCTTCTACACCGAGCGCCAAAGGTATGAGCGCACCGATAGTAGCAAGAGCTGTCATTAAGATTGGACGTAGACGAGTGGAGCCCGCTTCTAAAAGGGCTTCTCGTGTGGAAAGTCCTTCCTTCTCTTGATGAATCACGCGGTCAATCAACACAATTGCGTTCGTGACAACAATACCAATCAACATCAACGCACCAATCATCGCAGATACATTTATCGGCTCACCAGCAATCCAAAGCGCCACTAAACTACCGATGATTGTAAATGGCAGTGAGAATAAAATAGCGAGTGGTGCTAATGCTCCTCCAAATGTTACTACAAGTACAAAGTAGACGATTGCTACTGCAGCTAGCATAGCAAGCCCTAGTTGTGAGAATGACTCATTGATCTGTTCTGTAACACCACCGAAGTCCACTTTCACTCCGCTTGGTAAATCTAGGTCACCGATTTTCTTTTCTACTGAACTTGAAATCGCAGCAACATCTTTACTTTTCACATCAGCTGTAAGTGATGCATACATTTTGTCATCTCTTCGCTGGATTGTATCTGGCGTTTTGCCTTCTTCAACATCCATCACATCACCCAATTTGACTGGAATGCCTAATGGGGATTGAATGACTTTGTTCTTCAACTCATCAATACTCTTATATTCGTCTTCCTTCACTTCGATATACACATTCAAATCTTTTCCATCATGTTTTACCGTAGTGAGTACAGGTGCTTCACCAGGAGCCATGAGATTCATGCCCACTTGTGCTGCTGTTAACCCTAGACTACTCAATTTTTCTTGATTTGCGACTAGTGTGTATTGGTCATAGGCTTCTGTAAGGCTCGACTCGACTTTTTCCAAATTCTTATTTTCTTCTAGAATAGGCAAAATCTGATCCGTTGCTTTCTCGATATCTTCCTTATTATCACCATAGACATATAGTTGTAAGCCACTACCACCCATGCCGCCAAAGTCCATACTCTTCCATTCACCTTGATCTGATTTCTCATTAAGGGTATCAATGACTTTTGATGTTTCGTCACTGAAGTTTTTAAAATCTTTATCGTATTCAATGAAGAATAATGCAGAATTACTTCCGCCCATTCCCATCATCGCATCCATCGGGCTTCCGCCACCTAGTGAATACTGATATGTCGTAATACCATCATGGTTACTTAAATATTTCTCAGCATCCATTGCGATTCCTTCTGCATCTTCTCTTGTTTGACCCGCTTCCGGACTATAAGTAGCCACGATCATTTTTTCTTCTTCATCTGGCAAGAAGCTGACACCAATCAATGGAACTAAGAAGAAACTTAACACGAGTAAGACTACAGATCCCCCGAAGGTAATCAGTTTATGATTCAATGTCCATTCCAAGACACGGCTATACGCATTGGTTAGCTTTCCTGGCTTCTCTTCTTTTGCTCTATTTTCTTTTGTTCCAACCTGACTCAGCTGCTTTTTATACAATGAATGAGCTAGCATTGGAACAATGGTCACAGCCACAACTAAAGAAGCTGCGAGAGCAAATGCTACCGCTAACGCAAATGGTAAGAACATCTCACCGACGAGTCCTCCAACTAAACCGATTGGCAAGAACACGGCAATAGTTACAATCGTAGATGAAAAGATTGGGATAAACATCTGACGCGTCGCTTCACGTATTAACTCTTTCCCACGTAATTGCTCTCCAGGCAATGCCATACGTCTATAGATATTCTCCATAACGACGATCGAGTCATCGATTACACGGCCAATGGCAACTGTCAATGCACCTAGAGTTAAGAGATTTAAGGTGATATCCATTTGATGTAGGAGGAATATTGCCATCAGTAATGACAATGGAATTGAAACGATGGAAATAAGTGTCGTTTTAATACTTCTTAAGAACAATAAGATGATCAAGACCGCAAATATGATTCCAAACAACGCTTTACTAAGCATTGTACTTACCGCTTCCTCAATCGGTTCTCCTTGGTCCAAAGTAGTAACGACTTTTAAATCCAAGTCTTTTTCAATAGTAGAAATTTTATCTTTTACATTATTGACAACTTCAACAGTATTGCCGTCAGCTGCTTTTACAATTTGAATCCCGATGGAGTCTTCACCATTTGTTCTTGAAATCGATTCAGCCTCACTTACAACTTGGATTTCAGCTAAATCGCCTAACTTAACGAAAGGAATTCCGATTGGGGCTTGTGTTTGTTCCTGTGAATTCCCCTGCTGAGCTTGTGGGGTTCCTTGTTGAGCTTGATTCATCTCACCTGCTTGGGATGGCATGGCAGGAATCTCTAACTTTTTCAAATCGTCCACACTGGCAACATTTCCATCAATGACAAGGTTTTTCACCTTGCCGTCAAAATTTGTTAGGCCCAACGGGAATGTAATATCAGATCCTTGAATGATCTGCTGGATCGTTTCCTGCGTCAGTCCGTATTTCTTTAACTGCTCTTCATCAAAGTCTATTGTTACTTTTTTTAGTTGTTGTCCAGTAATCTGAACATCTGCCACTCCCTCAATACCTTCTAAAACTGGCAGCACATCTTTTTCCACGATAGTGGTCATCTCATCCGCAGTTCGTTTGTTATCACTAACACTTAATGTCATAACTGGTAGCGCATCAAAACTCAATCGTGAGACTTCGGGGTCCTTCACGCCTTCTGGTAACGAAAGTTTCGACAAAGCTTCTTTTATCTCCTCAGTCGCTTTATCCATATCTGTTTTGAACCCAAATTGAACTTGAATAGATGATGCGTTAGCTAGAGAAGAGGAGCTAACCAGTTCGACACCTTCCAAGTTTTGAATCCGTTGTTCGATTGGAACTGTAACTTTTTCAGCTACCTCATCCGGAGCTGCTCCAGGATAGGTAGTCAAAACCGTCACGTTCGGTAAAGTTATTGTAGGCATTGTTTCCTGTTTCATATTGAAACCTGAATACAATCCAGCAACAACAACCATAATTGTCAGTATCCACACTGCGAATTTGTTGTTGAGTGCGAAATTAGTGATTTTCTTCAAATGATACACTCCTCGTATTTGATAGTTCTCTCAATCATTGACCACGTAGTCAAGATGTTCTAAACTATAAATGACCAGTCAGTCAAATGCAAGAATAATTGTATCCTATCTCAACATCAAGTAACGATGAATTTTTCGAGTTTATCTATCATGACTCTTCAGTCATACAAAACGACCAATATAAATCTTGACCACCCTTTTGTTGACAAAATGTGACCGCTTGGTAAACTGAATGAAAATACATAAAATATGATCGTTGAAAAGGTGAGACTAATGAAGGCACGAAAACAAAAAGATATCATTGAGTCAGCCATCAGGTTATTTGCAGAAAATGGCTTCACGAACACATCCATTCAAGAAATAGTAAATGACTGTGGAATTTCTAAAGGAGCATTTTACAATTACTTTCCTTCCAAAGAAGCTTTACACATCGCCATTTTTGAATATTATTTCGAACAGATGAGAACACGAACACACGAAATAGATGCTGAACAGTTACCTCCCCATGAAAAACTCGCAAAACTCTTAAGCGTCCCATTTGAACAACTGACCCAACAAAAAGACTTTTTCACGGTATATATGCGAGAACAAAGTTTTACGATTAACAAAGAACTTCGTGAAGTTATGGGGAAAACTCAATTGGAAATGTTAACTTGGTACGAAAAGAACTTGAAAGAAGTATACGGAGATAAAATAAATAACTATACAGGCGATATCATTATGCTGATTGAAGGAATTAGGAGCAGTTACTTAGCTGCGATACTTATTCAAGATTCACAGATTGATGCGACGCTTGTCCCCACTTTCATCATGAACCGTATTGAAGATATGGTGGCCTCTTTTGAAAAGGGAGAAGAACCGATCATGAAAACAAACTTGCTGAATCTTTTTTCAAACAATTCATGCGGATCATTAAATCAAATTGAAAAAGTATCTGCTTTACTGGCGGATATGCAAGAACAGATTGAAATTATGAATTTTAGTGATGAGCAAAGGAATGGCCTCGCTGGAGTGATTGCGTTTCTAATCGGTGAACTTCAGAAACCTACAATCGAGAAATATGTATTCCAAGGAATGTTGGCCAATTTAAAAACAGTAAAAGAGTTTGATATCTATAGAGAAAAGATTGCAAATCTATTAGGAATTGAGCTTTTATGAGCTAGCACCACTGTGGAACTGGCATTCCCTATTAAGCTAATATGAAAGCAATGTACGTTCTGTAAATATTAAAACAAATAAGCCTTTGACTCCACTTGGGAATCAAAGGCTTTTAACTTTTTTATGTTGACTTGTCTTTAGCGAATAATCACAAATTCGAATGTATGGCGAAACAAGAGCAGATATTTTGTATTTACTAATCACCAAATCCACTCATTATGTGATTGAACTATTATCAATGTTTCTTTACTAAGCTAGCTTCTGGAGAATTCTGTTCAATCTCGATATATTCCTTATAAGCTTGGTTCACCAGAGATTGGAAGCCATCGTCAAGATTGGTATGGCCATTATGTTGTAAGATCTCTGTGAATTTTTTGTAGGTTTCATCAGAAGTGAAAAGCCTTAAATCCTTCCCACCTTGCTCTCTCAAATTCTTCTCCGTCCACTTTTTCTTCAGAGCATGCTGTGTCTTGAAGAACTCGAAAGCCTGCTGTGCAGTTTTTATATTGTTCATTTCCAGGTGACTTGCCATACTGAGGACACTCGTTTGTTGAATTTTTCCATTTTCACTCAATATGACATATTGTAACAATACATTGATGACCGGCTTTGTGAGTCCGTGCAACGTTTCTAAACGATTGATCAACTTCACATCTGCTGGAAGAGGTGAATGTCCTCCAATTTCTACTAGCATCTCAATTGGTTCAGTACTTTCAAAGTAGTCAATCAGCGTTCCTTCTTGTTCATTCACCCGGCATCTCTCCTCTTGTTTAGATTTTTAAATTTCGATCTCTCTGAGGTAATTACTGGCACGTCAATCCATTATATTCACTTGTGGTTTTCAATTATTTAGGTTAAAGGATAAAAAGATTGACTTTTCAAAATCAATTATACACGAATTATTAGTTGAAGAACAGATTCAATACAGTACGTGTCAAAAAGACCGAATCTGTCAGTAGACAAATCCGGTCTTTTCTAAAGTTCTCTCACTACCCACAAGGAGCATTTAATCCATTAAATCCGCAATAAGTTCAAAAGAACGCAGTCGATCCTTTTGATTGAAGACAGGTGAGCTTAAAATGAACTCGTTTGCTTTCGTCTGGTTTAAGAATGCTTCCAGTTGTCGTTTCACAGTTTCTGGACTGCCGACAATTGTGGCTGGAGAATCCAGCATATTCGCTGCTGAAACCTTTTCACTTGGACTCCATACTGCATCTGGATCATCCAAAGGGGGTTTGAACTGAGTCGGCATTCCCCTGTGAAGACTTAAGAACTGTTGCTGGAATGATGTTGCAAGCCACAGTGCTTTTTCATCTGTATCTGCAGCAATTATACTCACTCCAAGCATGGCATATGGTTCTTGCAGATTTTTGGAAGGTTTGAAATTCTGATGGTACAACTGCAACGCTTGCATCACATAAGCTGGGGCAAAGTGGCTTGCAAACGAAAACGGCAAACCTTGTTGCGCAGCAAGCTGTGCACTAAAGCCTGATGAACCAAGTAACCAAATTGGAATGTCTTGCCCTTCCCCAGGAAACGCACGAACGTGGGCACTGGGTTGTGGATCGAAATACGAACGTAACTCTGCCACTTGCTCTGGGAAATCCTCCCCACTGCTATGCAATGTACGTCGCAACGCATAGGCAGTCGCTTGGTCACTACCAGGCGCACGGCCTAAACCAAGGTCAATCCGACCTGGATAGAGCGCATCGAGCGTACCGAACTGTTCTGCAATCACAAGTGGTGCGTGGTTTGGCAACATGACACCACCTGAACCAATACGCATCCGCTCCGTCGCACCCGCAATATGACCAATCAGCACAGACGTCGCTGAACTGCCGACACCTGGCATATTATGATGCTCCGCCAACCAATAACGATTGAATCCTAGTTTTTCGACATGTTGAGCCAATTCGACACTATTTTTGAAAGTTTCACTCGGGCTCCCACCTTCGTTAATGGGGGCAAGATCTAATACGGACAATGGAATTCCGTTAAATGTATTAGCTGTTGAAGTCAATCTCGACCACTCCTCATCGATCATTTTCCAAATAAGCTTACTAATAGTAATCTATACTACACGTTACTATAGACGGGGTGTGGAATCAACTTTGTTGTTTGGCAACACCCCTAGCGAATCTCTACAAAATAGGATTACCACTGCAGTTGAATATAGTTTTTTCTGAGCTTACTGTTATTAAAAAAAAACACAATAGTGACAACAGTATCTTACAAGTCTGAAACTGTTGCGGATTGGTCCTCCAGCGCACTTACAATCGTTACAACAAGTGTGACCAACATCAACTCCATTTCTTCTCACCCCTTCCAACCACTTCTCTATGTTGCAAAAACGTCCATAAGAAGTACTCCCTTTTGAGTAGATTGAAGTCGAATGCTCTCTTTGTATTTATTTTATCTAATTTCAAAAGTTCTTTCGATTCTATTTTTCGTTTGACACTATGTAAGTAGTAGCTGTAATGCAGATTTGAATCTCAACTAAAAGTAACCTTGCATTACTTTAACCAAGTAATGCAAGGTTACTTTTTAGCTAACGTCTTATTACGAACAGAATAGCATCCAAGCGAATGAATCAATCTGGTTTATTTTTAAAAATCAAAGTTATCCGGATCAGGTCCAACCCGGTGATTCTGATTCAAACGGTCGATGTGGTTCATATCATCACGACTTAGTTCAAAGTCAAATACATCGGCATTTTCAGCAATACGATGGGCTTTTGTAGATTTCGGAATAGTGACGACGCCATTTTGTAAATCCCATCGTAAAATAACTTGAGCCACTGTTTTCTTATATTTTTTTGCGATATGATTTAATTCTTCATTCTTCAATAACTCCCCTTGCATGAGTGGAGACCATGCTTCCATCTGGATCCCGTGCTTTTGGCAAAATGCTTGTACTTCTTTTTGTGACAGTCTGGGATGGTATTCAACCTGATTTACCATCGGGATAATTTCCGCGTCTTTCATCAATTCCTCCAGATGATGCGGCTGAAAATTACTGACTCCAATTGCTTTAACACGTCCTTCTTTATAAAGTGTTTCCAACGCCCTCCATGCTTCTATATACTTCCCCTCCACTGGCCAATGAACGAGGTATAAGTCGAGGTAATCCATTTCAAGTTTCGCTAGGCTTTCTTCAAAAGCAGCAATCGTTTTATCGTAACCTAATTCGGAATTCCACACCTTAGAAGTGATAAATAGCTCCTCACGTGCCACTCCCGATGCACGTACGCCTTCACCTACACCATTTTCATTCCCGTAAATCGCAGCGGTATCAATACTGCGATAGCCGTGTTGAATGGCTGTTCGTACTGAATTCACCAGTTCCTGTCCCTCTTCTACTTTAAATACACCAAGACCTAACCAAGGCATTTCGATTCCATTTCTTAACGTTGTTGTTGACTGTAAGTTTTTCATTATAAATAATCCTCCATTTGTTTTTGATTAGTTTCGTGTGAGACCTGTTTTTTCATCACCTCCCTCAGTATAATTTTTTATCCCC
The DNA here is from genome assembly GCF_000586555.1 of Sporosarcina sp. D27. Classification (GTDB taxonomy): domain Bacteria; phylum Bacillota; class Bacilli; order Bacillales_A; family Planococcaceae; genus Sporosarcina. The sequence goes on along the minus strand of NZ_AZUC01000014.1, from coordinate 228,121 downwards.
ATTTCGTTTCTTTCTATCATTCGGCTAATTCCTGTTAAAACGGATGCAATCATCACCATCACCGCACCAATCCACGGCGTATGAATAATTCCTATCGATGCAGTTACGACACCTCCGAGATAAGAACCGATTGCAATCCCTGCATTGAACGCTGCAATATTAATAGAAGAAGCGACGTCAACAGCGGTCGGAACAAAACGTTGTGCTAACATCACAACATACACTTGAAGTCCTGGTACATTCATAAACGCAAACAGTCCCATAAATAGAATGGTCACGAGTCCTGCAACTTTAAAAGGTGCTGTGAATGTTAACAGCAAAAGAATTATTGCTTGTGCGATGAACATATAAAATAATGAGCCGATTGGATTTTGGTTCGAAAGTTTTCCACCAATCGTGTTCCCAATTGCAATCGCAATTCCATAGACAAGTAAAATCATGACGATAGAGGCTTGATCAAATCCGGTCACTTCTTGAAGTAATGGTGACAAGTACGTGAAGACCACAAATGTACCTCCATAACCCAATGCAGTAATCACAAATACCAATAACAAGCGACTATTCGTCAATAGTTTCGCCTGATCTTTAATCGTTGTCTTTGCGCTTGAACGTAAATTAGTTGGTACTAAAATGCTGTTTGAGACAAGCCCGACCACTCCAATTATGACAATTACAACAAAAGCAAATCGCCAGCCGAATTGCTGTCCTATAAATGTACCAAAAGGCACTCCAGTTATAGTGGCAACAGTTAGACCAGAAAACATAATCGATATTGCACTCGCCCTCCGATTTTCCGGAACTAAGTCTGCTGCAATGGTCGAACCGATTGACATAAAAACACCATGTGAAAATGCAGATATAATCCGTGCGAAGAGCAAAACAGAGACACTTGTCGCACATGCCGCAATGCTATTTCCGATAATAAAGACTACCATTATCCATATTAATAATGACTTGCGTGGGATCCTCGTAGTTAGCATAGTTAAAATTGGAGCCCCTAGCATCACACCAACCGCATATAACGAAACTGTTAACCCAGCAGTTTTAACGGAAATATCCAAATCCTCCGCGATCAATGGTAACAGTCCTACACTTACAAATTCAGTAGTCCCAATTGCAAATGCACTAACAGCCAAAGCGAGTAATGCAAACCTACTCCTCTTCTGATCTATTGTCATCTTTTCATCCCTTTTCACTTTGATAGAGCGTGAAATCCACTCAACAGAAAAATAAATTGTTAGTGAAATGCACCAGCAAATGTTAGTATGAGTTAAAGGGATTCAAAAGAAAAGTACGCACTTTTAAGTGCTGTAGGAACCTTTTAGTACCTATAAGACAAGGGGAAATAGAATGAAGAAAAAGAAATATAATATATCCGTAGAAGCAACATTAGAAGTGATTGGTGGTAAGTGGAAATGCGTAATCTTATGTCATTTAACGCACGGTAAAAAACGTACAAATGAATTACGGCGCTTAATGCCTGACATCACGCAAAAAATGCTAACACAACAGTTACGAGAATTGGAAGCAGACGGCGTCATTAATCGGATTGCGTATAACCAAGTACCCCCAAAAGTTGAGTACGAATTAAGTGACTACGGGCAGAGTTTGGAAGGGATTTTAGATTCTCTCTGCGCTTGGGGGAATGTTCATATTACTAAAGTATACGGTGACAAAACCTTAGTGCTTGAAGAAAGTGTGTTAAACGATTAATTAAAATTATGGTATTTTGCAGTTCACGTGGTCAGGAAATTGACGATGGAGAACTGCTTTTATAATTCCCCGGGCAATAAAATTCATCAACGGAAACAGAGTATTCCTGATAGGTATCTTCAAAAGCGCTTCGCATATTAGCTACTTGAGGACATCCCTGAAGTACCCTGCCATACTGAGAATCTTCTTTGTATTTGTTGACATGACTGTAATATAAGTCGTTCGGTACGCTAAATCGTCAAACATCTCTTTTTTTCCTTTGTGAATATCGAATTTAAGCATTCGTCTCGAGAGGACTTTATGGATCCCATAGAATTCACGAGCTTTGGTGACATCCCCGCTTAAGGACAATAGAGATTTCATTTTACCGAATAATGTTGTGGATAACTTTTCTGCCGCAGGCTGAGATATCTTTATAAGATCTTTAAGATTTATAGAGAGAAGCTTCCTTTTCGGATTTCTGTATAGAAACCCTACTCCCATTGGCTTCTTTCAAGATAGTTCCCCTGCTCATTAACAGGTAAAATAATATAAATATTAGAGCCAAGCCCGCTCATGACAGGACGTACATACTGGATTCGTTTAATGATTTGGAGTTTCCCCAACTTACAAATCGTGCGTCTCACAATGGAATTCGACTTCCCCAATTTCTTTTCTATCGTTTCATGTTTCAAATGTGCAGCTAAATATTTTACGGAGCAGTATCGGATCATTTCAAGAATCGCCCGATCCGTCTTATTCAGCTGGTTCCAATGAATGTCTAAATGTTGACCTGCTGCTGGATCCATTTCTTCTTTAGTTTCGAATTGAGCATAACGAGATAAATAGTGTGTCATTTTAAAATCCCCCTTTTCTCTAAATAGAGTAGGGGGATCAAAAAGTAGAAAGGCGTTTGTCTTTATTGAACAATAATACGTGTTACATATTGGCATTGAACATAATCATTAGGATTGATTTCCTAAATGATTTGGCATACATGATCAAATTACGTTTTTTTGCGAATGAGTAAATAATATTGAGCATTGGATCCTAAGAGAACGGAACTCACGACAAAGATGGCGAATAATTGTGAAACACCTGTACCGATTGAATACAAAATGAGAAGAAACAACCCTATAATGAGCGTACCATTCAGCATATTGTAAGAGCGATATAGTCCCTCCAACATCACATGTCGCTCTCCTTCATCAGAGGCCGCTAACAACTTTTTCGCATAATCCTTTTCCGAAACGGAAGGCAAGTTGCGATCTGGATAGAATCTATTGATCATACTTGAAACACCAATGGACAAAGCAAATGCAATCATTACTGAGACCGTGGAAGCTAGCTCAAGCCAAGTAGGTTGATTGGTAATGAGTGAGATTGCTGTAGATACAATTCCGATCACCACTGTTGTAATAACAAGCAAGTTTGTATCGCTAAACTTTTTGTACAGCCATATGTCCATCTCATCTTCTTCATCTTCCGAAAGGTTATCACTCGATTTTTTCCACATTTGCAGGATGCTTAATACAATATAGAGTAGTAAAGCAGCGGTGAGTGTGGTTAAGATTACGTTCACATGATATGCAATGGATAGAAAATTAAAGTCCATTTGAAATGAAAGCGTCGTGTACATGGCAATAAACCCTACTACAGCACCACATAATACATAAATGGCCATTCTCATTCAATCTCCTCCTCTTCGAAAAGAAAAACACTTTCAATCGCCTCATTAAATATCCTCGCAATTCGAACAGCAATAAGTAAAGACGGGATAAATTCTTCCCTTTCGATTAAACTGATCGTCTGCCTCGACACGTTAGCTCGTTTTGCGAGCTCGGTCTGATTCAATCCATTTCGTGCACGCAACTCCTTCAAACGTGTTCTCACTGATCTCACCTCTTATCGAAAAGTGTAACGTATGGATTTCATTTTGACAAGTATATTTGTCAATTTGACTAATTTACGTTTCATAAATGCAAAAAAACGAATCCATCTTAAAGGATGAGTTCGGTTATGGTTTCGTCAGTCTCAATAACACTTCCCGCTTCGGTTAATTCACAAAAAAAGTTATTAAAAAAGGGCGGTCATGTTATTCAACAGTCGGAATATTTAATTGAGTAATGACTATAGCAAATAAATGTATAACAGAAGTAAAAGCATAGTTTTTAAATGAGTAAAGAGAAACGATGGAAAGCTATGTACTGAATGTCAAGGAGAGTTTTAATATTGGTTAAGAAAAAACGACATTCGAACAAGGAATGTCGTCTAACTTATATTTTCTTTTTTAATAATGTCATTCACAACATCTTCAACAGATACATTTCCGAGAGATTTCTCTAATGCTATTTGAGCAACTTCAAACAGCGGTACTATTGTTTCTTGAATATTCCTTCCTACAGGACAATCAGGATTTGGATTTTCGTGCACGGAAAATAACTCTTTTTCCTGTACAACATTTACTGCCTTATAAACATCAAACAGTGTTATATCTGATAATTTCATTGCGAGTTTAGCTCCTGCAATCCCAGGTTGAACTTTTACTAACCCCGCTCCTTTAAGCATCCCTATAATCTTCCTAATTACAGCAGGGTTTGTATTTACACTTCCCGCTAAAAACTCAGATGTACTTATTCCATTTTTATTTATTTCAATAAGAGCTAGTATATGAATACCTACAGAAAATCGACTACTAATTGACATGATTCTCACCTTTCATAACATAAATTGATGTACCACCATAATACACCTGTAACAAATATTATTACAAGTTTATTCATGTTAGATAGTAGTGAATTATTATGAACAAAGTGGGTAGAGTGTTAAAAGTATTGACAAAAACCTTTGTTGTAACTATCATGTTTACATGTAATCGTTTCGATTACAAATAACGCATTCTTAAAGGAGATAACAAAATGAAAGTTGCAATTATTGGAGCAAGTGGCAAAGCAGGAAATCTTATATTGAAAGAAGCAGTAAGCCGAGGACATGAAGTGACAGCCATCGTAAGAAATGCCTCAAAACTTGAAGAGAAAAATGTTGCTGCTATTGAGAAAAATATATTTGATTTAACATCTGAGGATTTGAAAGAGTTTGAGGTAGTTGTTAACGCCTTTGGTGCCCCTCTTGGTCAAGAGCAAGCCCATGTCGATGCTGGACATGCTTTAATTGAAGCACTAAAAGGAACAAATGCTAGAGCGATTATTGTAGGTGGAGCTGGAAGCCTTTATGTTGACGAAAACCAAACCATCACGGTGATAGAAACACCTGATTTTCCTGACGTATTTATCCCGACTGCTAAAGGTCAAGGACGCAACTTACAAGAATTACAAAAGTCTTCTAACATTACGTGGACATTTATTAGCCCTTCTGCGGTATTTGATGCTGAAGGAAAAAGAACGGGTTCTTATCAGTCTGGAAAAGATAATCTTTTAGTTAATTCAAAAGGTGAAAGTTACATTAGCTATGCAGACTATGCTATTGCAGTATTAGATGAAATTGAAAATCCTCAACATATAAATGAACGTTTTACAGTTGTCGGTGAAGCAAAATAAGTATTTGTGAATTTACAATGCCATTAGTGTTAACGCTAATGGCATTTTGTTATCATTTTTTCATTAAAATCTATAGCGATTGACAGTAGTGATGGACACGATTGGTAAAGATGCTCCAATCTTTTTAAAAGGATCGATTTTATATCTTCTTTTATTAATATGTAGTTTGTGCCAACTGTTCACTTCGGTATATTTGCTTCCTAGAGCATTATTAACGTTGGATATTGTTTTGTCTTTTTGAAGAGTATCGTACTCAAAAATAGAAGCGTTGGTTCCACCATCGCATATAGGAGTAATTGAACACCAACATATGTAGAAATTATCTGATTTCCCGATAATACAAACCTGCTCGTCAAGACTTAAATACATATCAAAAATAATTTCTTGAACGACATTAAAATCGCCACTACCTCATTTGTACGATGAATCAGATTAAGCTCATCCATTTTCATTCTCATTTCTTTTCCACTTTCGTTAACCCTTTTGCTTCAATTACCCGCTCGACCCCTTGTTCACAAAATCCATAAGAGCGCCATGAACAACTTTCACAGACAACATTTATATCCGATGCTTTCACATTTACACGGATTCGGCGTTCCAATTCCCGCCACGGTAACACATCACTGAATTTTAGACCGAGGCGCTTTACGATTTCCTTATCTCGTATGTAAATCCCTTTATCTTCACAATGGTATGGCTGATCATCAGGAAACTTCTCGCATAAGTGATCTGGTCCTTTAATGATTTGGATCAAAGTATCCGGATGTTCACGCAAAATAGTATGGATTTCTGTCATATTCACTACATATTCCTCCGAATAGCCCATACCTCGATATCCGAGTAAACAAAAAATATGATGACCTCTTAATTTGATCATAAGATACTTCTCCTCTGTTACATGCTTGTTTTGTATAACTCAATAAAAATTATAAACGCAGTTAGAAACACGTTCTAGTTTCATCAGGTATACAGCTCTTTCAAAATCAACTCCCCCTATACTACCATTTTCCATAACTCTAAGCAGATTCAAAACAAATTAAAAGAGAGGTGAGTATCGCTACTCCCTCTCTTTTCTTCTTACATGTAAAAGTGCTCACCCTAAATGTAAATACCTAGAAATAACTTATCGAATCCCTCTCATAAAGCGCATAATGATTGGTGAAATGAAGAACAGTATAATCCCTGTTAAAATGGCCACTCCGCCAATTGTACCAAAATAGAGTACTTCTGTTTCAGCAGAGTATAGCTTAACCAGCTGTGCGTTTAGAGCTTGAGCTGCAGCGTTCGATAAGAACCACAAACTCATAGTCTGTGCAGAAAAGGCAACAGGTGCAAGCTTTGTTGTTGCAGAGAGACCAACAGGAGAAAGACATAGTTCTCCAACTGCAACAAAGAAAATGCTGAGCACAAGCCAAAGTGGATTGACGAGCGTATCGGATCCGCCAAAATAACCTGGCAGTAAAATTACGATAAATGACAAACCGGCGAATAACAGACCCAGTGAAAACTTCTGTGGGATATTGGGCTGACGATCCCCAAGCTTAACCCAAATCCAAGCAAACATTGGTGCAAGAATAATAACAAATAATGGCCAAAACGATTGGAACCAAGCAGGTGAAATAACAATGCCCATAAAGTTTAAATTCGTTCGTGTATCTGCGTAAAGTGCTAAAATAGTCGATCCTTGCTCAGCAATCACCCAGAACAATACAGATGCAACGAAAAGAGGAATGTAAGCCAAGAGTCTTGCCTGCTCAACTTCATTTGTTTTTGGGCTTCTATACATGACAACAAAATAAGCTGTCGGTATTGCAATAGCGAGAATTCCAATTAGCCCTACAAACGAATCGAACGTTAGCCAACCTTGAGGAATGGCGATTGCCACCATCACACCAATAAGGATTCCTACGACAGTGAAAGTAGAATAAATTCGTTTTTTCTCTGAAGATAATAATGGATTCGCAACTCTAGTGCCTGCGTGTCCGAGGTTTTTTTTCTTAGTAACGATAAATACCGTTAACCCGACGAACATCCCTACTGCCGCTACTCCAAATCCAAGATGGAAACTTGTCTTCATAAGACTTCCGGCAATAAAAGGTGAAATGAATGCTCCCATATTGATTCCCATATAAAAGATACTAAATCCTGCATCTCGTCGGTTATCATTTTTAGGATACAACTCACCAATAACACTAGAAGCATTTGGTTTCAATAAGCCTGTTCCTAGAACAATGAGCACCATTGATACGAAGAACATTGTTATATTTCCTGGTATCGCTAACGCTATGTGACCAAACATAATAAGAACGCCGCCATAAAAAACGGACTTGGAAGTTCCCAATACTCGATCGGCTAACCATCCACCTATGATTCCTGACATGTAGACGAGTGAACCATAAATCGACATGATAGATAGCGCTACGGTTTTGTCTAACTCGAGTCCCCCATTCGATACCTCATAATACATGTAGAACACGAGAATAGCCCGCATTCCATAATACGAAAATCGCTCCCAGAATTCAGTGAAAAACAAAGTAAATAGACCTTTTGGATGTCCAAAGAAACCCGTCTGTGGGATTTCTTCTAGCAATTCTTGATTTGATACTTTTGTCAAAAGAACCCCTCCTTAAATATGAACTTATAATACATGTAAGCGCTTTAAATTACTATAGTAATATTACTAAATAGCCGAATTTCTAAAATGAAGATTATTGTCAATTATTCATTTTTTAAAACCTAATTCTCACATTGCAGTTATTTTAAATAACTTTATCTATTATTTATATTTTTGTTCCTAACTAGTCACTGTTATCTACTATTTAAATAATAGTCACTTTCTAATAGTTGCATTTTTATTCGATACAGTGTAAGATACATGTAATTAAACATTCACTTATTTCGTAACTTTCGAAATGAGGATAGAGGCGCAAAAACCATCAGTACACAATCTGAGAATGATGAGATTCGACGACGATTGTAGAAAGGGGAATTTGCCGAAGTGGCGAGATGCTCATTATCTCAAAGCTGGTTCTGGACTGAACAAGTGCAGAACTGTCATATAGGAAACTATATGGAGGGCTATCTGATGCAGAGAAATAATTTATTATTTCCAAGCAACAGCGTTCTCTCGCTGTTGCTTTTTGCGTTTCAGGATACACTGCCTTCCACCTCTATGTTTTGGATAAAAACAAAAGGAGATGGAGAACAGATGAATTTTGGACAACTGATTACCGCTATGGTTACCCCATTTGATGAGCAAGGAGAAATTGATCTTGTTGCTACCCGCAATCTGGTTAATCATTTACTCGAAAATGGTACAGATGCTTTGGTCGTTGCAGGAACAACAGGAGAATCGCCGACATTAACACAAAAAGAAAAGGTTAATTTGTTTGAGTTTACTGTACAGGTGGTTGCAGGAAGAGTGCCCGTTATTGCAGGGACAGGATCAAACAATACAAGAGAGTCCATCGAGCTGTCACAGCAAGCGGAAGCAGCCGGTGTCGACGGCATCATGCTCGTAGTTCCCTACTATAACAAGCCTTCTCAAGAAGGAATGTACCAACACTTTAAAATAATTGCAGAATCTACTTCGCTGCCAATTATGCTATATAATATCCCAGGACGGAGCTCGGTCAATATGAGTCCCGAAACGATTATCAGACTCGCAACTATTCCGAATATCGTAGCTGTCAAAGAGGCTAGCGGAAACTTGGATGCGATGTCGGATATCATCGAGAATACTCCATCGAACTTTGCGCTTTATAGTGGGGATGATGGTCTGACACTTCCTGTCCTCTCTATTGGTGGAGCTGGTGTTGTGTCTGTTTCTGCCCACGTCATAGGGCCTGAAATGAAAACAATGATTGGCCATTTCAATAACGGTCGTATTCGTGAAGCGTCGACATTGCACCGTCGTATGCTACCGATCATGAAAGAATTGTTCTCAGCTCCGAATCCCTCACCTGTGAAAGCTGCCTTGAACTTAGAAGGAGTCGCAGTGGGCGGCGTCCGATTACCTATGCTGCCTTTGACAGATATGCAATTGAATTCGTTGAATCGTGTGCTCCATCATCAAGACAAGATGCTTATTTAACACTAGAAGTGCTCCTGTGTTCCATATAAAAGCAGCTCATTCCGCTTGTTACATCGGAATGAGCTGCTTTCAATTTTCACTCAATAGATTTATCATACCGCTAATATAGCAGTGAAATATTCTTGGGTTACCCTACTTCACTAACTTTTGCTGAGAGCAATTCGACAAACCGGTTCCCTAATTGTGAGGTCGATGCTCCCCCACCTAAATCTGAGGTAAGTGCTTCTTTTTCATATAGTATCTCTTTAATTGTAGATAAAATAGTTTTCCCCCATTTTTCTTCTCCAAAGTAGTCCATCATTTGACTAACCGACCAGATCGCAGCAATTGGATTAGCAATTCCTTTTCCTGAAATGTCCGGTGCTGAACCGTGTACAGGTTCAAACATCGCAGGATAGCTACGTTCGGGATTGATGTTTGCGCCAGTCGCTAAGCCCATGCCACCAGTGATTGCTGCCCCTATGTCAGTTAAAATATCTCCAAAAAGATTTGATGTAACAACCACTTCAAAACGTTCAGGCTCCGTTACAAAGTAAAGACTAGCTGCATCCACAAGATACGAATACGTTTGTACATCAGGGTATTCTTTTCCGACCTCGTCAAACACTTCATCCCAGAACACCATGGAATAGTTCAAAGCGTTCGCTTTACTAATGCTCGTCAATGTCCGGTTTGACCTGTTTGCTTCTTCGTATGCATACCGAATAATCCTTTCCGTCCCTTTCCGAGAAAACACCCCAGTTTGCAAGACGACTTCTTCTGCTTTCCCTTTAAATAGCCAGTCTCCTACACCTGCATACTCACCTTCACTGTTTTCACGAATCACAAGAAAGTCTATTTCCTTTGCTGTTTTGTCTTTCAACGGCGTGAGTGTTGGGTTCAATAATGTAATCGGTCGGAGATTCACATACTGATCAAATTCTTTTCGAATCCTAAGCAACAAATCCCATAAAGAAATATGGTCTGGCACACCGGGATACCCTACAGCTCCCAGATAGATGGCGTCGAATTCTTTAAGCTGCGCAATCCCGTCGTCCGCCATCATCTTGCCGTGATCCAAATAATACTCGCATCCCCACGGAAACTCTGTGAACGAAAAACAAATGGACGGATCTAATTTCTCAATCGCTTTTAATACTTTTACACCCTCTGAAACGACTTCCGGACCTATTCCGTCTCCTGGTATGAGCGCAATTTTAAATGTCTTCATAATTTCCTCCTGTACTCTAGATCAGTGATTTATCCTCTATTTAACTTAACAAGTTTTTCAGCATTTGCTACAACAGATAATTCTTCACCGTGAATCGCCTTTATTAAGTTTTCAGCGATCACAACTGATGTTTTTTTTGCAGCTTCGATACTGATTCCGCCAATGTGTGGGGTCATCGTGATTTCATCCATACCGAAAAACGGATGATCCCCCTCTGGCGGTTCCACTGCAAATACATCAACTGCTGCCCTCAGCATAGTCTTATTCTTAAGAGCCTCAACTAAATCTCCTTCATTCAAAACACCTCCACGAGAAGTATTAATCAGAACGGCAGACGGCTTCATAACCTTGAATAATTTATTGTCGATCAATTCTCTCGTTTGTTCGGTCAGCGGGATATGGAGACTAATTGCATCGCTTCTTCTGAACACATCCTCCATGGATGTAGTCAATTCCACTCCTAGGGAATCTGCAAGCTCTTGTCTTGCATCTGAAATCGTTCGCACGTAGGCAACTACATGCATTTCAAATCCGTTCTTCACTATTTCCGCCACTTTTTGAGCAATAGAACCGAACCCAATCAGTCCAAGAGTTTTCCCCTGTAGTTCAGTTGTATATCTTCCATCCCTAAAAGAGAAATTCCCTTTTTGCATTTCTCTATGAAACATACTTATATCTTTCATGGCAGATAGCAGTAAAGCTACAGCATGTTCTGCAGTTGCGGTACTGTTCATTTTCGGGGCATGTAACACTTTTATTCCTTTAGTTGTCGCATACTCCACGTCTATATTGTCAAGTCCGATTCCAGCGCCTGATATGGCAATCACATTTTCACAGTGATTTAAAACTTCAGCGGTAATTTTTGCAGGGGCTCTTAAAATAATTCCATCAACAGAATTCTGTCGTAAGTACGTAATGATTTCTTGCTCATCAAACTCATGAAATTGTTTCACTTCTGCAAGTTCTCTCAGCTTTTCTTCCCCATCAGGATGATACATCGGCAATATTTGAACGATATGCAAAGACAATGGACAACACCTTTCTTCAAGTCATTGTAAGTTTTCGATAATCGTGGTAATTCCCTGGCCACCGCCGATGCAAAGTGTTACCAATCCATATTTCGAATCTCTACGTGCCATTTCATGAAGTAATTTTGTCATAAGAACCGCGCCTGTAGCTCCAATCGGATGACCAAGCGCTATGGCTCCACCATTCACATTCACTTTTTCAATGTCCATTCCAGTCCCTTTAATAACAGATAAAGCTTGAGCAGCAAATGCTTCGTTTAACTCAATCAAGTCAATATCATCAATTGTTAGCCCGCATTGCTCTAACGCTTTCAGTGTAGAAGTCACAGGTCCGATTCCCATCACTTCTGGAGAAACGCCACTCACTGCTTGTGCAATGATTTTTGCTTTCGGATGTAATCCATATTCCTTCAATTTGTCTTCTGACATCATGAGTATGACAGATGCACCATCATTTCTTCCGCTAGCATTTCCAGCAGTGACAGATCCACCTTCTTTAAAGACGGCTCGAAGTTTTGCCAGTTGCTCTTTCGTCGAATTTCTTGGATGTTCGTCCACCTCAAAATGGAAACTACTTTTCCTCGACTTTACTTCAAAAGTAACGATTTCGTCCTTGAAACGTCCATCCTGAATTGCTTTTTCAGCAAGAAGTTGACTTCTCATCGCGAACTCATCTTGTTGCTCTCGTGAAATATTATAGTGTTCAGCTAAATTTTCAGCCGTGTACCCCATTGTCAATTCCCCATATACTTCTGCAGGCTGTGAACAAGGTTGACTCTCCGTATTCGGGTCTAGGATCATTCCGTTCCCCGCACCGAAACCATACCTCGCCTTTCGAATGTAATATGGAGCCGTACTCATACTCTCAGCACCACCCGCAATCACCACGTCTGATAACCCTAATCGAATTTGTTGGTCCCCATTATTGATGGCTTGTAAGCCTGAACCACATTGGCGATGGACTGTGTATCCTGGAACGGTGACTGGTAGTTCTGCTCTTAATGCAGCGAGACGGGCTAAATTCGACGTATCAGCACTTTGTTTAGCCTGACCTAAAATAACTTCATCCACTTCAATGTCTTTGTTTGTTCTTGCGATCACTTCCCGAATCACTTTTTCCGCCAAATGATCGACTGTGATGTCTTTAAGTGACCCACCCATTCTGCCAACCGCAGTTCTTACCGCTTCAACAATATAAGAATCCCGCAACTTTACAGCCCCTTATTTGCATAATCACGTTTCAGTTCACTGGCTATGATGTTTCTTTGAATCTCGGAAGTGCCTTCATAGATTTTTGTAATTCTAGCATCCCGATAATAGCGTTCGATTGGATAGTCTTTCATATATCCAATACCCCCGTGGATTTGTAGAGCCAGATCTGCAACTTTGTTATACACTTCTGAAGCAAAAAGTTTAGCGATCGCTGCTTCTTTTACTACACGCTTATTCTGATCCGTCATCCAAGCAACCCGATACGTCATGGAACGAAGGACTTCAATTTGCATACTGATTTCAGCAAGCATATGCTGGACCGCCTGCATGTCGACAATCTTTTGCCCAAATTGTTCTCGTTCATGCGCATATTCGAGAGAGTGTTCCAGCAATCTAACACATGATCCTAAGTTTCTTGCAGCTAAACCTGCTCGACCATTCGCAAGGATTTTCAGAGCATTAATATAACCGGATCCTTCTTCGCCTAAGACGTTTTCCGCGGGTACTTCCATATTGTCAAAAAACAATTCAGCAGAATGAGAACCTCTTAAACCCATTTTCTGTTCTACTGACCCGAGGATGAATCCAGGTGTGTCTTTTTCAACGATGAACGAAGTGATTCCCCGCGCCCCCTTTGAACTGTCCGTTACCGCCATTACAGTGAAGACATGACCGTCTACAGCATTCGTAATATAATGCTTGGACCCGTTAATGATGTATTTATCGCCTTTTTTAACAGCAGTTGTTTTCAAGTTCGCAGCATTTGAACCAGCACTTGGCTCAGTCAATCCAAACGCACCAATCCATTCTCCCGTAGCCATCTTCGGCAAGTATTTCTTCTTCTGTTCTTCCGTTCCAAGGTCCACAATTCCCACGGTCCCGATTCCTGTATGAGCACCGATCAGAGTGGTAAATCCATTATGTGTTTTTCCAAGCTCTTCATAGATTGCACATTTACCGACCATATCGAGTCCAAGCCCACCATATTCCTCTGGGATTCCAAGACTGAAGAGTCCCATCTCTTTAGACAGATCCACAATTTTTTTTGGAATACGATCGTTTTCTTCAATCACCATTGCAACCGGTTCAACTTGTTCTTTGACAAACTTTTTGACGTTTGCTCTTAAAAAATCGATGTCCTCCGTAAAATTGAAATCCATACCATTTCTCCCCTTATCGATTGATGAAATTCGCAGTTCTTTTCTCTAGAAATGCTAGCGTACCTTCTCTCTTATCTTCAGTAGTAAAAGCGACTGCCTGGGATAGTTTCTCAATCCACATCGCTGTTCCAGAATCGATATCGAATCCTTTATGGACTGCTGCTTTTACAAGTTGTACGGCTACTGGACCTTTTTTCATGACGTCAGAAGAAATTTTCCCCAAGGTCTCATTTAACTTGTCTTCATCTGTTAAATAAGTAACTAAGCCTATCCGCTCCGCTTCCTCACCATCAACTATTTTCCCAGTCAAAATCATATCGAGTGCACGTCCTTTCCCTATGATTCTGGAAAGACGTTGCGTACCACCTGCTCCAGGGATGATTCCTAAATTGAGCTCTGGTAATCCAAATTTTGCTCGTTTCGTTGCTACTCGGATATCACAAGCTAACGCTAATTCGCATCCACCACCAAGAGCAAATCCAGTCACCGCAGCAATGGTCACTTTCGAACAGCCTTCAATTTTAGAGTACAATCCTTGCATTCCAGGGATAAGCGCTTCAAGAGCCTCCCGATCATGAAGTTGTTGAATATCCGCTCCAGCGGCAAATGATTTCCCACCCGCACCTTGGAGAACTATTACTCGAACTTCCTTGTCCAGTTCAGCATCCGAAAAAGCTAAATCGATTTCCGATAGTGTTTTTGCGTCTAGTGCATTTCTAATTTCTGGGCGGTTAAGTGTGAGGTACATAATGCCTTCTTCTTTTTCCACAACAACGTTAGTGTAAATTTCGATTTTGTTTCCTCCCTTACGTATATTCGTAAAATCCTTTACCACTTTTCTTTCCAAGGCGTCCCGCTTTCACATAGTTGACAATTAGAGGACACGGTCGATATTTCTCACCTAACGTTGCATATAAATATTCCATATTTCGAAGTCTTGTATCTAAACCAACAAGATCGGCAAGCTCTAATGGACCCATTGGATGATTAAGACCTAACTTCATCGCCTTATCGATATCTTTAGCGGAAGCAACACCTTCCATCAGCAGATTCATCGCTTCATTGCCAATTAAGCAGTTCATTCTGGAAGTTACGAAACCAGGAAACTCGTTGACTTCAATAGCTTCTTTTCTAAGTGACTCAGCAATACCTTTTACTAATTCAACTGTTTCATCGGACGTTTCGAGACCTCTAACCACTTCAATCAACTTCATTTTATGGACTGGGTTAAAAAAATGCATAGCGACGACTTTGTCAGGTCGAGAAGTTTGGGCACCAATTTCTGTCGGACTCATAGTCGAGGTGTTAGTAGCCAGAATCGTTTCCGACTTACAAATATGATCTAGCTTCTGAAATACTTCAATTTTCAATTCGATTTTTTCAAGAACAGCTTCGATAACTAGATCTGCTTCTTTAGCTGCATCTTCTAAATTGGATTCATAGACCAGATTCATTTTTGCACTTTTGTAGTTCTCTTCTTTTAGAAAGCCTCCAAGAAAGCTTGAATCTAGTAACTCATCGATATCTTTTTTTGCTCTAGCGAGTATTTCACCGTTCAAATCATTCAAAACCACTTTAAATCCAGACACTGCGCACGAATAAGCGATACCTTTCCCCATGACACCGGAACCGACAATTGTGATTTGCTTCAATACTCAGCCTCCTCAATAATTACTAGTTACTGGTTTATTTTCTGTGTTGATTACTTAGGATAAAGGATTACTCCTCTGGCAACATGCTTGTCTAATAAACGTTCAATCTTCTTCAGAAACATCGTCTCCCTATTAGGTGTTCGTTATCTCTGAATTGTATTCAAACTCAGCTCCAGTTATTTCTTTTAGTTCATCTATACTTATATCAGACAAGATCTCAACGAGTTTCATCGTTCCATTCTCATATCTAAAAACAGCATGTTCTGAAACAACTAAATCTGCTTTGCGTATTCCACTCGACGGAAATGTCAGTTCCTTCACAAGTTTTGGTACCCCATTTTTGGATGAATGTAAAGTCGCTACAATGATTTCGTTTGCTCCTGCAACTAAATCCATAGCTCCTCCAACACCTAAAATCGTTTGGCCAGGTACTGCCCAATTCGCGATTTCACCTGTCTGATCGACTTGCAATACCCCTAGGACCGCTACATCAATATGACCGCCTCTAATCATTGCAAACGAATTTGAACTATCAAAGAGTGAAGCCCCAATTTCCATTGTGATAGGCGCTTTACTAGCACTGATCAAATCCATATTCACTTCGGCTGCAGATGGAGTAGGACCCATTCCTAGCAAACCGTTCTCAGATTGCAAAACAAGTTTTTTCTCTCCTAAATAATCTGGTATCAATGTCGGAATCCCAACCCCCAGATTGACAACTTGGCCTTGTTTTAATTCTTGGACAATACGTTTCGCAATTTTAATGCGATTAATCTGATTCAACGAAAACACCTGCCTTCTTCACGTAATGACTCTTTACGATATAGTCTACATAAACATGAGGGGTTACAATTTCCGAAGGCAACAGGTCCCCGTTTTGAACGATTTCATCCACTTCCGCAATGACGATTTTACTGGCAGTCGCCATTACCGGATTGAAATTTCTCCCTGTATGGTCGTACACTAAGTTTCCTAAATGATCTGCTTTATGCGCCTTGATAAGAGAAACGTCTCCTTTGATTGCTTTTTCCAATATGAATCGCTCACCATCAATCACCTTCTCTTCTTTTCCTTCAGCTAATTTGGTCCCCACCGCTGTCTTGGTATAGAAGCCACCGATGCCTGCGCCTCCACATCGTACAGCTTCTGCTAAAGTTCCTTGTGGGATCAATACAATCTCCAGTTCACCATCAACCCATGCTTGGACCGCATCTCGATTTGTCGTAAAGTAAGACCCAATAGCTTTGCTTAATTTCTTCTCTTTTAAAAGAATCCCCAATCCCTTACCAGGCTCACCTAAGTTATTACTGACAACTGTAAGATTCTTTAATGGAGAAGCTGCGATTCCATCTATTAAAGTCAATGGGGTTCCAGACATTCCAAAGCCACCAACGAGCAGTTTGTCACCATCTTTCACAAATTTGATAAACTCTTCTTTCTCCAACAATTTTTCCAAATTCGATCTCCTTCCGAATTAGACTAAAAACTCACACTTGACTATCTTGAAATTTTAAAGTCTGAACCTATTCACCAAAATTGAATTGGTTATTCTCCTTCACTCCATGTATATTCCAAGTTCTTACCTGTCATACTTTCTATTTTCAGAAGTACAATGATGAAGTTTGTGTTATGTACAAACAAAAGACACAAACACTAACGTCTGCGTCTTCTGTTAATCTCTACTCAATGCGATGTTCGTCTATCTTAAAGTGTGGTAGACTCCTTTGCTTCTATAGGAGTTGAATTCTGTTCTTCTTCTTTTTTATCTGGGAACAGTAGACTAAAGACGATACCGAATGCCGCTGCGATGAAGAACGTTGTAAAACGGGATGTCGCAATCGCATCGAGTGGTGTTGAAATCCAAATAACTGTACTCACGAAGCCTGAGATAATTGTAGCGATGACACCGATTCCCGAATACCGTTTCCAAAGGAACGTTAACATGACTGCTGGCGACAACGTACAACCAACTCCAGCCCACGCCCAACTGACTACGAGAAACACCAGTGATTTTGACGTTAAGGCGATTACTAAACCAACAATTCCTGCCCCGACAATTGTGAGCCGTGAAATTGCCACTAATTTCTTTTCAGAAAGCTTTAAATTCATGGCACGGTGTATGATGTCTTCACTAACGGAACTTGTAATGACCAGTAACTGTGAATCTGCAGTAGAAATGATTGCTGCAAGGATCCCTGCAAGTAAAACACCTGCGATCCATGGTGGCATCAAGTCCAGAATCATATAGGGCAAAATCATCTCAACGTCTGCAAATACTTGACCTTGATATAATGTAAGTGCCGTAATCCCGATCATGAACGCTCCACTGTAAGCTAAAATCGTCCACGTGATAGCGACGAAACTTCCTTGTTTTGCTTCTTTCTCACTTCTCAAGGCCATAAATCGTGCACTCAACTGGGGTTGCCCACCAAGGAAACCGAAAAACCAAGCGAAGTTGTTAAAGAGTAACAAACCTAATGAAAACCCAATTGCTCCCCCCGTCCAAGAATCCATCGATGGTCCTGCAGCAACGAGAGCATCACTGATCGACAAGTCGGCAGCTGAAATTTGGAATAAGGCTACAATCGGTAATACCACTAATGTAACTAGCATCATGATGGATTGAATCATGTCTGTCCAAACGACCGTTACGAACCCACCCACATAGGCAAGGATCACGACAACAACAATGCTTAAAATGGCTCCGACCTTTGTAGGGATATTAAAGACAGCCAACAAAGTTTTTCCGGCTCCAGCAATCTGTGCTCCAAAATAGAACATCATAAAACTGAAAATAAGAATAGTAGAAAGCCAAAGAATGAGCTTACCTTGTTTACCGAAGCGAGCTGCTAGAAAACTAGGAAGTGTCAACGTCCCGGTCTTCTCTGCTTCCTTCATAAATCGTTTCGCTAAGAACAACCAAGAGAAGATAATATCTGAAGCAATTCCGACTGCAACCCAAACACCGGATAATCCTGTCGCAAAAACAAAACCGGTGTATCCTAGCAGGAGCCATGCTGACTCCCCAGTAGCACGTTCCGAAAATGCTAACGCCCAACCTGGCAACTGCTTCCCACCTAAAAGGAAATCTGCATGACTTTTCGTACTGCGACTAACGAGATATCCAACAATCAGCATTATCAAGAGATACATGACGAATTCGACCATAATAATCGTATGCAATTCACTCAGCTCCTTTGGTTTTCTCATTACACTTCATACAACTCTGTTTACACAATCGCATCTTCTAACACTAGATCATTCTCTGCAAATCGTTCTACACGAAGCGGCGTAAGATCGAGCGTTTCATATTTCCCTTTACAAATCAGTTCAGCCAATCCGAGACCGACTCCAGGTGCTTGCTGCATGCCATGTCCACTGAATCCAAGTGCAACGTAATACCCTTCCATCTGTGGGTGCTCTCCGATAATCGCATTTTGATCGATCGTATTATGGTCGTACATCCCAGCCCAACCCGATTCCAATTTAAGACTCTCAAAATTTGGAATTCGATGCGCTAAAATCGGCCACAAATGATCAAACGAGGATCGCTTCCATTTAAAATCGATACCAGGTTTTACATTATCCGAAAATCCCGCGACTACCCGATCCATCTCATGACGGAAATAGACTCCAGTCGGATCAATTGTAAGCGGCAACATTTTCTCCAATCTCTTCGTAGAGTCAAAGACATACATCTGGCGTTTCAATGGGACAACCGGCAACGGCAAACCAATCTCTTCGCTTAATGCAGCACCCCAGGCACCTGCACAATTAATGACAATCGGTGAAGTGTAAATGGTTCCGTCACCTAATTGAACCCCCTTCATTCGTCCGCCTTCTGTTAGTAATGAAGAAACTTCTGCTGTTACATAATCTACCTCTAAGTGTTGGGCATTTTTCCGATAGGCCTGCATGACCGAATAGGGGTCCAGATAACCATCTTCTTTACAGAATAATCCTCCTGCTAAATCACTTGTTTCAAGCTCTGGGATGATGCTCAGTAAATCGCTTGTCGATAGGATTTCAGATGGGACTCCGAGAGAATTTTGCAATTTGAGTTGCTTTTCATAAGCAGGCAACATCCGATCAGTCGCTAAAAATAAATATCCCCGTTGTTTGAAGTCAATTTCAGCCTTGTCCCCATTTACGGCCATGTCTTCTGCAAAATTTCTATAGACTTCCAAACTGAATCGGCTTAGCTGGATATTAATAGACGTCGAATATAATTGCCGGAAACCACCTGCACTTCGGGATGTGGATGAATACTCATATGTTGGATCTTTTTCAAAAACTAGAATACTCCCCTCGAACCCATTCTTGCGCAATGAAAAAGCTGTGCTCGAACCCATGACTCCGCCACCAACAATGATAATATCCGCTTTTTTCATAGCCTGTACCCCCTAAAATAGTTGTTCAACTTGCGATATATCATGTAAGGTCTACCGTTACTCCTACCATATTTTTGCAAGCTTTGTCGTAAAAGTATTTTGCAATGACGATATCAGCAATGGCTAATCCGACTGATTTGAATACAGTTACCTCCTGTTCACTTTCTCTTCCTGTTAAACTCCCACTTATAATTTGTCCAAGTTCGCCGTGGATTCCATCTTTGGAATACAGTCCAGATTGGATAGGAACTACTAAATCCCCCGCTTCTTCTAATGCTGATTCTATGGACTCCACCACTACTTTAGCTGCATGGCAAATGGCTGAAGTCGGTAACTCTTGCATAGTTGGCTTAAAAGAACCTACTCCATTTACATGGACGCCAGGTTTTAGTGATTCTGTAAATACAGGGTTCATAGAGGTTGTAGCAGTGACAAGAATATCCGATTCTTTAACCACTTGGTTTGGATCATCGCAAATGACAACTTGCTTGTTGAACTTATTTACGACAAACTCGGAAAACGCAATTGCCTTCTCTTCACTTCGATTGTGAACAAATATGGTATCAATATCCCTCACAGTTAGAATTGCTTCACACAGCCCTTTGGCTTGTTCACCTGTACCGATAATCCCTAATGTTTTAGAATCTACACGAGATAAGTACTTTGTCGCAACACCTGATAAGGCTCCTGTCCGTAATCGTGTTAAGTAAGAGCCTTCCAGTAAAGCAAGTGGTTCTCCTGTTGTAATGTCTGTAAGTAACACAACGCCGTTAATGACCTTTTTTCCAATATTAATATTGGAAGGTACGACGTTTACATATTTGAGTCCCATTAAATGTAATCCTTCTGCTACTGACGGCATCACGACACCAGAGTTTTCAGTGCCAAACGGTAAAATCGTTCGAATGGGTGTATCGGTAGCTGACGCTGAAAATTCTTCCAAAGCAACCTCGATACATTGTAAAATTTCTTTCATATCCACTAGTTCCATTTGGCTTTTAGCACTCAAAACTAATATTTAAAACCCCTCCCACCAATTAATCTATTCTGTCTTACAATATACTTTCATATCTTGAAAGTAATACATCCAAAATGCACAACAATTTAGCACGAACAAAAACAAATTCTGGCCAGTTCATCGTGAAAGAGTTGAAAAATCAACTAGTGGAAAGGGATGAAAGAATTGCAGAACATTGGGCACTATGCACAATCAATCGTAGAACAGTTTTCTTCCATACTGAATATCCCAATTAGCATCACAGACAAAAATGGCATCGTTATAGGAAGCACAGACAATAATCGAATTGGCTCCCATCACATCGTTACTATGGAAGTGACTAAGTCAGGCAAGATGATGTTTTTCTCTAAAGAACAGGCTGCTAACCATGTGAACGTTTTACCTGGAATTGCTACACCTTTGAGATTCCAACAAGAAACAGTTGGTGTACTTGGTCTTATTGGAGACCCAGCAACCGTCGAACGGTACGTACAATTTGTCCAATCCCATATAGAGATGCTTCTAATGGAAAATTTCCGTTCAAGGACAGTTTCCGCTCAAATGGAAACGATGCGAGATTTTTTTACACGTCTTTCTAGTTACAAAGAGAAAGCTGATTTCATTAGAATTCGCAGCCATTGCAACATGCACGGATTTACATTAGGATTACCAAGGCGGTGCATTTTATTGGATCTACAATCATCTAAAGAGCAATCTGCGTCTACCCAAGAAATATCAACATTCCACCAAGCTGAACAAGAAATTTATCTATGCTTAACAAATTTATTTATTAAAAATGAACAAGATATCGTTGTTCCTTTATCTACGGGTCAGTGGCTTATTTTAATCTCTGACCATTCCGATGATGCGAGCATGGTGATGAAAAGGTTAGAGTTTGCATCGGACAAGTTACAGAACTTTTTAGACACAAGAGATTTAGTTACCAAGTTCATGTTTTCTTACAGCGCACCTTCTATTTCCATTGAAGAAATATTGAAGGATTATGAGCAATGTAGCAAAGCTTTGGAAATTGCCAAACGGCATCACTTCCAGCTATCTATCGTATCTGTTGACGACTGGGACTTACTATCCCAGGGTCTAGTAGAAGAGATCACACTCCCCTCTCAGTGGTCTCTTGACAATTACATCGAAAAATTAATGAATCATGTGAATGGTACTGTCCTCATAGACAGTTTTCTAGTGTATTGTGATGAGCAAATGAACATGAGCCAAGCCGGCAGAAAACTGCACATTCATCGCAATACTCTTTTATACAGATTGCAACAACTACAAGAAATATTGAGCATTGACTTGCATTCTTTTAAACAATGTACGCTTCTATATTTGGCCTTAAAAAAGCATCAACAATTCAAATAGACTACGTAGAATGAGGACTCCACTAAGTTTATTGGGTATGATTTTGAGGAACCTAATTGAAGATAGATTATTCAGAAAAAGTTTTGATACAATTTAATTGATTGCATAAATTACAAGACTAAAAAATCGGTCCATTTTGTAAATGAAATGTTAGTTGAGAAAGTAAATATTTCTATATTTCTTAATTTTTTTTGGGGGTATATTTTACTGAGTAATAGTAAGAAGTGATAATTTTCACTTTGAACGTATTAAGGACTGGTTTGAGAAAATTGGGCTAATGAGCACATCTTTAAGGAGTAGATTTTGCAGAGGAAAAATAAAGCTGTAGAGTCAATTTTAGAAAATAATGTTTAAAGGCGCGCTTTGTATATTGGGTCTGAGCCTATTCATTAAAAATATAAATAGTACTATTTGCTTTTCTGACATTTATCTGTTATGATTTAGATATATTATTTTTGTTCTTTTCAGATTGAAAATAAATTTTGTTTTTCGTCTAAAGTATTTGAGCAAGTATAGTAATTTATTGTGTGGATAACCGCACTAGGAGGCAATAATTATGGAACAAGGTACAGTTAAGTGGTTTAATGCAGAAAAAGGATTTGGATTCATCGAGCGTGAAGCTGGAGAGGACGTATTCGTACATTTCTCAGCGATCCAAAGCGAAGGTTTCAAATCTTTAGACGAAGGTCAAAGTGTAACTTTTGAAATCGAACAAGGACAACGTGGCCTACAAGCTACAAACGTTCAAAAAGCTTAATAATTGCTAGAAAAAGACCCTACTGTGTAGGGTCTTTTTTATATGCTTAGTAAAAACCTTCATTCCCATATCCAGCTAAGACGTGAACTTCAGGATCATGTGAATTGGTACAATCAGGTTTGAATCCACGGGATGCTTGATTATAAAACGCCTGTCGAGTATCGATTAGGGATCTTATAAAACAATTACAGCCTAGAGTTGACAAACCAGTAGAGAAAGACGTTAATTGTTTTGTTTATGGACTTATACGGTGAATAAAAAGGGCACCACATAATGGGCAACTGTATTTTTGTGGTGCCATCCTTATGACGAACACTAACTATACAAGGTAACCTGGACTTTCTACGTCCTTATACATGTCCCTCAACATCCGCTTAGCCCGAGATAACCTTGTTTTTATTGTTGAAAGATTTATATTCAAATGATGCTGGATTTCTTTCAAGGATTGGTCTTTAAAGTAAAAGAGCGTAATGACTTCTTCATACTTTGAAGGCAGCTGTCTTAATTTGTTTCTGATTTCTTCTTTATCAAAACTATTTATAACCTCAAATTCTGGTGTACACGCATCCTTATCGTTAAGTAGCTCCATACTTTCATGGAGAACAACTCGTTGACGGTAACCTTTTCGTAAATAATCAATACAATGATTGTTCGCAATCCGATACATCCAAGAATAGAAGGAACGTTCTCCATTAAATGTTTTATAGTTTAGATAGCACTTTACAAGAATTTCATGAGAAAGATCTTCTGCTAAATAACTATCTTTCACATAAGAAAGTGCAAGGCGATGCACTTTCTTCTTACATTCCATATAGAGATCATTATCTTTTTGCTCTTTCGTACTTAGGTCGAATTTTGCTAAAACAATCTCTTTATTTGATATGATGTTCACTTTGACCTCCTCTGTTCTATAAAGAAAGATTGACTCAAATCTATCTTTATAGATTCTATTTCACAAATAGATCGAACAAGGACAAATCGAAATTTTCATTATCTTTTGATGAACCATCTACAGCTACTTGACCTTTAAAAAGTGTTTTTCCTGTATACGCATCCGCAACAATTACATCTGCATTTATATCTGCATTCATTTGGGAAGATGCGATATAGAGTTTACCATCTTTTACGATTGTAATAGGTTCTGAAACAGTACCCTTTTCACCAGATAATTGGATATTATATGGTTGACCAACCGTATCGTCTCCTAAAAGATAAGGTGTTACTAGGAGATTTTGTCCGTCTAACATCATGAAGTAAATGGTAGAATCATCGAAGAAGCTGAGTCGATTACCTCCTAAATGCAATCCTGGGATGTTAATCGTTTCCTTTTCTTTAGTTTGTATATTGTAAGAGCTGATTTCCTGAATTACAACTTCATCACTTGTAGACTCCATATTTTCGCTTACTTTATTTTCAGTTTTCAGAAGAATAAGATGCTCGCTCGTTTTTGTAAGGCTTGTTCTAACTAGTTGTACATCAATAGTAGTATGCTTTTGTCTTCTAGAAAACTGAATAATTGCTTCATGATCTATCATTTTTTTAGTAGATAAATCGATTGTATAGATATGTTTTTCTTCATACTGTTTTCCACTATTGCTAATAAAGTTATGGGTGATGAGATATAATTTATCCTCATTAATTTGTACATCTTCTACAAGAAGATAATCCATTTCTTTACCTTCTGGAACATCCAACTTGAAGGAGTTGATAGTGTCATCCTCTTTGGTTAACACAGATATATCAAACTTATAGTTTCTTGATTTTACCGGACTAGATTCTACATCTGCATATGCTAGAAGCTGTTTATTCTCGAAAAATAAATCCTCCGAGTAATTTTTTCCTCTCATGAATGTACGATTTTTTTCTTGTAACCTCTTAATCACAGTCGGAGGGTTTCCGACAAATTGGTCTAAAAAGGAATTACTTTGATAAGTAGTACCTTTTGCGCTGATTGCAAGGTTCGAATTACCAATATTCATAGAAGAAATATCTATGTAGTAACCCTTCATTATCAACGGTGTAATCTCTTTTTCATCCCCGCTTAATGCATTGATATGAAACGTCGGAGATTGTTCCGCTGATGTTGAAGCATTCACATAGAAAGTACCAATACTAAGCACAATAACTATAATGATGGCAGTGAATTTCCAGTATTTTTTCATTTTTAACACCCCTTATACGGTAATCTTTTTCATTAACAGGAATCTACAAGTCCAAATAGATCCTGCGAGAACTAGGAAACCCATTATGATTTCAAGTACAAACATTTCAATTTTGTAGAAAAAGCCATTGAGAAAAAACTCATTTATAAGTAATGGTGAAATCATTAAACCAACAGCAACCGCACTATAAATGAGACCTCCTAGAATCCCCTTCCATTTGAAGCTTCTTTCCATTAAGATCGCAGTAAATAGAATACTAACAGCCAACACACCTGCACCATAGATTAAAACAAGTTCAATCGGGCTATTTGGAATGATGAAACTAAATTCGGGCATAATGGTGACAATTTCGTTCACGCTAATATCTCTTATAAACTCTTTAGGCACAATTGCTTTCATTAGTAGCGTTTCAATCGGTAGCATAATGAGTTGAATTGCAACTACTCCTAATGTCATAATTAAGATAGTGGTAATTTTTGCAAATAAAATATTCAATCTAGTCGTAGGGAGCATCAATAACCTGTAAATAAATGTATTCTTTCCAATCCAATCACGATACCAAATAATAAAGATATAGAAAACAACAGCAGCGACACAGAACCAAATAGAACCTAGGAACCACATGCTATTCATTATTTGTGAAAAACTTATTTTATCGTAATTTTCTAGAAACTGTGATTTCGATAACATTCCCTCATACATAATTTCATTAGCCATATTAAGATAATATCTTGATTGCACAATGACTCCTACAATCTGTATTACAAAGGTTACACCAAGTAAGACTGCAAACAGTTTCGCAATGCGATTAAATTCAAAGTTAACGAGCTTCATGTAATTTTTCATCTTTGATACACCTCTCTCATTACATCAATGACAGACTTCCCTTCGTTTTCACGTGCTTCTTCTGCGCTAAATTCCTTTGTAACCTTACCATCATCTAGAAGAACAACTTTATCAATTAAATGTTCAATATCCCCTACTTCATGTGTCGTAATAATTACACCGCGATTTTCAATCAAATGACTTGTGAATACATTTGCAATATCCTCTCGACTAAACATGTCAATTCCAGAGAACGGCTCATCCATTAATACATAATCCACATCAAGTGCTAGGCCAAGTAACAGGTTAACCTTTGCTGTATTACCTTTTGATAAGGAAGCAATTCGATCTTTCGGATCCAATCTAAAAAAACCTAGTAATTCGTTTGCGCGTTCCTGATTCCAACAAGTATAAAAGTCATTCATAAACTCCATCGCTTCTGCTATTTTCATGTGTGGAAGCATTGTAATAGTATCAGGGATAAAGGTGATTTTTTCGAATGAATTTTTAGTTAGCGGTTCTCCATCTATTAATATCTGTCCTTTATTAATCGGGGTAAGCGCCATTATTGCATTTAGAATCGTCGTCTTCCCAACTCCATTGATTCCTATTAAACAAGTGATTTCACCTTTGTTCGCTGTAAAAGATACGTCTTTTAATATTTTCTTACGTCCGTATTTCTTTTCAACCGATTTTACTTCAATCATGTTTAATCCTCCTTATCACCGTTAGCTGTGTACTTTACCTTTACCAAGTCCAGCAATTCTTCTACTGGTACATTAATGGAACGAACAGATGTCACAAACATATCAACTGCCTCAGCAAGTAGTTCATCTCTTACCTTACCTAATGTCACTTTATCCGATGTGATTCTACTTGGATGATTTTTCTCCGTATAAATCAAACCTTGTTCCTCCATTTCCTTATACGCTCGTTGCGCGGTGTTAGGGTTAACTTTCATCCGATTCGCCAACTCCCGCCTTGATGGGATTTCTTCGCCAGGTTTCAATCCTCCCACTGCAATTTTCTCCTTGAAATAACGAACAATTTGCAAATAAACCGGATCACGATTATTAAAATTCACATTCATTGAAACAACTCCTATATCAACCTTTTGTAATATCAAACAAATTCAGTGTATGTATTAGGTAGTTCATACACTACAAGCGTATTATATGCTTAATACATTATTGTTGTCAATCCTATTCTGAATATTTTTTTAAAGGTTGATAGATATTTGAATCTGTACTCCATCATTTCATAAGTATGTAGTTGTTTAGACAACAAAATGCTCAAATAATCTTATTGTAGTGTAGTTCACAATGTCTTGTTATTCCCAGCCAAAAAAAGCAGGAGGCGAAAAGAAATTCTTTTCGCCTCCTGCTTTTATTTGTGTAGTTAATGACCCAAATGCAAACTTCGATCTCACTCCGCCATCGTAAGAAATCTTTTTGTCCGTTCTTCCTTTGGATTATCAAATAGTTCTTTGGGGTCCCCTTGTTCGACTATGACACCGCCATCCATGAAAATCACTCGATCCGCCACTTCTCTCGCAAAATTCATTTCATGTGTAACGATGACCATTGTCATCCCCTCTTCTGCCAAATCTTTAATCACCTGTAGAACTTCTCTGACTAGTTCGGGGTCCAATGCTGACGTGGGTTCATCATAGAGCATGACGGTAGGATTTAGAGATAACGCCCTAGCAATTGCTACTCGTTGCTGTTGACCGCCTGACAACTGGGAAGGATAATGATCACAACGATCTCCCAGACCTACTTTGACAAGTAGGGATTCCGCTAACTCCTTTGCTTCGTTCGGCGTAACGCCGTAAATCGTCAAGGGACCCTCCATCACGTTTTCGATTGCGGTCTTATTTGGAAATAGATTAAAAGACTGAAATACAAAGCCAGTTTTCTTTCGTAACTCCCTAATCTCTTTCTTGCGTTTTCGATCTAGTTTTCCCCCTGTATGAAGTTCGTGGGGACCGATTCTAATTATGCCTGCGTTCGGCTCTTCTAAATAAGTTAAACAACGAAGAAAAGTGGATTTTCCTGAACCGCTTGGCCCCATTATGACGACAACTTCACTTTTGTTTACAGACAGGTCGACTCCATCTAAAACAGGATTGTCTCCGAAAGCTTTTTTAAGATTTTTAACTTCAATAACCTGCAAGATAGCCTCCCCCTAAACCTAGATTTCCTACCTACGTTATCGAACTAAATGCTTTGATGATCGCTTTTCGAATTTATCAAACAATGTTGTAAAGAACGTAATTAGAATCCAATAAATGGCTGCGGCTGTTAAATAAATCGTTAATGGCTCAAACGTTTTTGCGATGATCAAACTAGACATTTGCAGTAGTTCAGTAACAGTGATGACAGAGACTAGCGATGTATCCTTCACGAGAACGATAAATGAATTTGATAATGTCGGGATTGCAATCCGAAGACTTTGAGGGAGAATAATTCTCCTCATAGCTTGCCCATACGTCATCCCCATTGAAATGGCAGCTTCCATTTGGCCCCTATCAACCGCAAGGATGGATGCACGGAATGATTCAGAAAGATAGGCACCCGCATTTAAACTTAGTGCCATAACCCCTGAAGAAATAGGATCTAGTGAAATACCGATTTGCGGCAATCCATAGTAAATGACAAATATTTGCACCAGAAGTGGCGTTCCTCGAATAACAGAAATATAGATACTGGCGATTTCGTATACGACCTTGATCTTTAGAATTCGGATTAGTGCTGTGGAAAAACCTATAACGAGTGCAATAAGTACGGAGATACAACTTAAAAAAAGCGTCATGATTGTTGCTTTTAATAGGGAGGGCAATGAGTCGATTATGATCGTAACATCCACTACTTCACTTCCTTCCAGACTTTCTATCAAAGTAAAACAAATTATTCCTAATGCTACTCTTTAAATTCAATATGGATCCCAAGCTCTTTTAGTTCTTCAACAAAAGGATCAAACCTCTCGTTAACAATGATCGATTCTATGGGAACCACACCTGTTTCTAGTATCTTTTTCTCTGCAATCCACTTTGCTGCTATCGCGGCAGGAAGTGCAGTTGTTTTTGCCATCGAAGATATATTTCGTTCATGGTCGTATACATCAACCATTTCCCATGTATAGTTTCTAGATTTGCCCTCTTTAGTTCCTTTCACTTCCACTCGAACAACCGTCACGTCTTCAACTGATTCCCCTACCATTTTTGGCGCAAGTATCTTTTCAGAAATTTTTACGTTAGTAGTGATAACTCCTTCAATTTCAATGGACTTATTATCTAAAAAGCCTAACTCTCCTAGTACCTTCATTTTCTCCCAATGCCCAGGATAGCGAACTGTTTTTTCAGTTAAGTTTCTCACTTTCCCTTTAAATGTAAATGCAGTGCTATGCGCATCTGTTATGACGGCTTCACAGTCACCAACCGGGTAAGGGAACGACATTGACTCAAGCTCAGAAAGCGCCGGTAATTCTACAATTTCGCCATTCTTGATCGCGAATGCAGGCTTTGTATAGAGACCCAATACACTTTCTAGGCGAAAAACGACCTGGTACCATAGTGGCGGGACCGGCCATCTAGGAATTCCCCCGCAAATCAGGACTGCTTCCTCGGCTTCATCCAGCATTTCGATTCCTTGTGCTGCCAAGAAGTTTGTGATGCCCGGTGCAACCCCACACCCTGGGATAATCGTGACTCCAGCCTCCTGTGCTTGAGTATGTAATTCTAGTTTTTCTTTGAACATGGACCCGACTAGATCTACTAAATGACATTGTGAAACGATTGCAGCTTTTACAGCGGTTAGGCTTAAAGAATGAGGGAGACATCCAACTGCTACATCCGCGTCTTCGAGTACTTTTATGAAATCATCTTCCGTTGATAATGTTACCGTCTTTCCAAACACCTTTGGATTATCCGCAATTTCGAGACATTTATCGATACTTTCCTGTCTGACATCGACTGCCATGACGGATTCAATTTCTTTGAATTTCGCCAGTTCACTTACGATTGTTGTGCCAATCATCCCAGTTCCTAAAACGACTACTCTCATATTATTTGTTCACCTCTGTCAATTTTTTGTGAATGAAAGACCTAGAGTAAACAACGATCCTGCTTTTGGTTACTCTAGGGTACTTTCACTTATCTAAAGGATCTGTTCCGAACCACTTCTTATAAATTTCTTTATAAGTTCCATCTTCTTTCATTTCCTTAAGTGCATTATTCACTTTTTCTACAAAGTCTTCATTTCCTTTATTGACAGCCATACCAATTTCATCTTTATTTAAGATGTCGCTGGTTACTTTAATCGGTAAGTTGTTCTCTTTAATGTTATAGTTCATGAGCAACTGGTCATTGATGATGACGTCCAATCGTTTATTCGTTAAGTCCTGAATGTAATCGCTTACAGCTTTATACAGCTTTACATCTGCGCCTTCAACACTGTTCGCAACTTCCTCAAACGTTGTTCCTCCGCCGACGCCTACTTTCTTCCCTTTAATATCAGCGAGTTCAGTAATGTCATTCGTGTCTTCGCGCGTTACTAAAACAGAACCAGTTACAACGTATGGATCCGTGAAGTCGACACTTTTTTTCCTTTCCTCAGTAACCGTCATCTGACCAATAATGATGTCAAACTTGTCCGCTTTCAGTCCTCCGATTAGTCCATCCCACTTCGTTGCGATGAATTCAGCTTCAACACCTAATCTTTTGGCGATTTCATTTGAAATATCGACATCAAATCCTTGGAACTCATCCTTGTCGTTCAGGAAGTTAAACGGTGGGTATGTCCCTTCAAAAGCTACTTTCATGACTTTGGAATCGGTGATTCGATCTGCCACATCTGTCTTGACCGCTTCGTCAGCCTTGTCCTTACTTTTTCCTCCACACCCTGCAAGAGCTGCCGCTAATACTAGTGATAAAATCAATAGCCACATCATTTTCTTCATCTTTACCCCTCCAATTCACATATTTACGAGCACATGCAAGTATAGAGTGACATCTCCACCTTTCATGCCATCCGTATCGATTATTTGTCCCATGCCATTGAGGTACAAGCTAGTTAACTATATGTCCAAGCCTTGCGAATGATTCATGAACCTATCTCAAGGCATCTACAAGAATTTCAAAAGCCACCAACATTACTGACACGGATCGTCACTAATGCTGGCGGCTACTATTTTCAAAATTTAATAGTTATCGATTTGCGCTCGTTGCAATTTCCCACTGTAATCTACATAGACGGATTTCCATTCTGTATAGACATCAAGTGCCGCTACACCAGAATCTCTATGTCCGTTTCCTGTCCCTTTCGTCCCTCCGAAAGGGAGATGGATTTCTGCTCCCGTCGTCCCCGCATTGATATAAACAATCCCTGTATCGAGATCCCTCATCGCTTGAAACGCTAGATTGACATCAGAAGTGAAAATCGAGCTGGATAATCCGAATTTCACACTATTGTTCACTTCGATGGCTTCTTTTAGGCTTTTCACAGGGATAATAGAGACTACCGGGCCAAAGATTTCCTCTTGAGCAATTCGCATATCAACTGTCGCATCGGTGAATATGGTTGGCGCATAGAAATTCCCAGTAACAAGTCCGCTATCTGTTACCATTCTCCCCCCGGCAAGAAGTGTAGCTCCCTCTGCAAGACCGATTTTCACGAACTCATGAATTTTACCTAGAGAGGAACGATTGATCACAGGACCTACTTTTACACTTTCATCCGCCCCATCACCAAGGGATAATTCACCAACTCGCTCTACAAGTTTGTTCTCCAGGTCCTCTTTTACATCCTGATGAACGATAATTCGGCTTGTTGCTGTACACCGTTGGCCGCTTGTACCAAATGCCCCCCACAAAATTCCGTCAACCGCAAGATCGAGATCCGCATCTTTTAGTACAATTACAGCATTTTTCCCACCCATTTCTAATGAAGTCCGTTTTAAAAGTTCTCCTGCCCGCGCATTTATGGCACTCCCGACTTCATTCGACCCCGTAAAGGAAATCAAATCGATATCCGGGTGCTCTACCATTGCATTTCCTACTTCTCTTCCAGAACCATTCACTAAATTCAGCAGCCCTTTCGGCAATCCTGCTTCTTCAAAAATTTTCGCGAATTCATAAGCGATAATGGGTGTTTCAGTTGCAGGTTTCCAAACGACTGCATTCCCTGATACAAGAGCCGGAAATGACTTCCATGACGCGATGGCAATCGGGAAATTCCATGGTGTTATCAATCCCGCAACACCAATTGGAACTCTTACACTCATCGCGAATTTGTCACGCAGCTCAGATGGAACCGTATCACCAAAGAGACGACGTCCTTCTCCTGCCATGTAATATGCCATATCGATCGCTTCTTGCACTTCTCCCCGTGCTTCGTCGATCACTTTCCCCATTTCACTTGTAAGGATTTGTGACAATTCTTCTTTACGTTCTTTTAACAGATTTGCAATGGTATATAAGTATTCTGCACGCTCAGGTGCTGGAACTAGACGCCATTCTTTTTGAGCTTTTTTTGCTGCTAGAACGGCTCGATTCAGGTCTTCATCTGTTGACTGCGCGACTTTCCCTAGCACTTTTCCGTTGGCTGGATTTAGCACGTCCACAAATTTACCTGATGAGGATTCACACCACTCTCCGTCGATGTAGTTAAGGCATTTTTTCACTTCATTTCCTTCGTTAGTGGTAGTTCCTTTTTTATTTGGATGAACAACTTGAATTCCTTTTCGATTTATCATATAACTGCCTCCTTCATAATTTTACTTATCTTCTAAATGCTTTCCTTGATTCGATGAATTGCTTCGAATAATCTTTCATTCGGAACCGACAGAGAGATGCGAAAATACCCCTCTCCATTCGGACCAAATGCGTTGCCAGGTGTAACGATTACCCCAGTTTTCTCTAGAACATGTGTGACAAATTTAGTGGAAGTAAAGCCTTCCGGAACAGGAGCCCAAACGAAGAAACTCCCTTTAGGTGAGTCTACATCTATGCCGATAGAAGAGAGACCCTCCAACACGACAGCCATTCTTTCTTCGTAAATACAGTTATGTGCTGCGACACAACTTTGATCGCTATCTAGAGCAAATGCTGCAGCTTTTTGTATCGGCGTAAACTGCCCAGTATCCGTATTACTTTTTAGGACCGATAGTGCTTTAATGATTTCTTTATTACCGACGACATATCCGATTCTCCACCCCGTCATGTTATAGGTTTTTGATAGTGATCCAAATTCAACAGCTACCTCTTTGGAACCCTCCACCTGCAAAATACTAGGGGCTGTATAGTCCGAAAATGTCACCCTGTTATAAGCTGAATCATGTGCGATCGGGATGCCATGTTCTTTAGAAAATGCAACTGCCTTTTGGAAGAATTCAATATCAACAGTAGCCGAAGTTGGATTCCCTGGATAATTTAAAAACATCAGTTTGGAACGGTCAATGACTTCTTGAGGAATTGTACTGAAATCGGGTTCAAAATTATTCTCCTTTAGCAAAGGCATGTCGTAATACTGTCCGTTTGCTAGCAAAGTTGCCATTCTGTAGACAGGATAGCTCGGGTCAGGTATCAATACCGTATCCCCTGGGTCGATCATTGTAGGAATTAAATGAGCAATCCCTTCTTTTGAGCCGATGAGGGCTAGTACTTCTGTTTCGGGATCGAGATCCACACCATAGTGCCGCAAATAAAAATCAGCAATTGACTGACGATACTCAATACACCCTATGAAATTGGGATACTTGAAATTAGCAGGACTCTGCATCTCCTCTACTAATTTCTCAACAATATGAGGTGGAGTCGGCAGATCAGGATCCCCAATGCCTAAGTCAATCACATCCACTCCCTTATTTATCATCGCAGCCTTTTTCTTATTGATTTCTGCAAATAAATACGGAGGGATTTGTCCCAAACGATTCGATTGATAGTTCAAAAAACCACCTACCTTATCTTTTATCTCACCACTAGATTCCTCAATAGAAAATCTATGAAGTTGTGTTCTTTAATATGCCTCGGCAGTCCCTTTTCTTCTCAACAAAAAAGCCCCCGCTTTTAGCAGGGACTCCGTATCTAATACGGGACGAGCATCCCGGGATTTCACATATGTCAGATGCTTCCACTCTTTATATAGTTGTTCATCCTTAAGGATCTTCCAAGGATTAAAAATCATTTGCCCATTCTTGGAAACAGAAAATATAACTGCTGCCAGACAATTTGTACCTTGCACACAGCCAATTTTATTCACGAACGGTTTTATAAAACTGGGTAATGACTCGGGACATTCTTCACGCTCTCCGCTATCCCACCATTCATAATGCATCCTACAAATCAACTGTTCTTTAATGGTTTCATCAAGCAATTCCCACAGTGCTCTCTGAATAATAAAGTGCTCATCTAATACCTATTTTGAAGGTATTATAAGCACTCATTCACAGTGTAGTTGCTCATTAAAGAGTATTTTTTACACTTCCTTAGCAAGGCTATCAATCCAATTCTTTTCTGCAATAATTTCATACTGCGATTATTTGCATTCCAGTACTCATAACTGTTCTTATTCATATGTTAACATCTGCGTTTTCTATTGGATTGAACGAATATAATTGCCGACTGAAAGCATATGTCCCGTCTAGTGGGAGTAATTTCATTCTATAGATACATCAAACAAATAAGTCGCTCTTCCCTGGTCCCACACTACATTCACTTCATAAATATAATGCCCCGTCTCCCGTGGTAGTGTCATTTCATTGTCGTTAAGCTCAACAACCGTACGGGAATGATCGTCACTTAATTGATAAAGTGTGATGGAAGAAGGATTTTGATCGATAATAATTTTCAATGTTTCACCTTGTTCAACCTGCAAGGTGTCGAATTCCTCAGACTGTTCATCAACCTCTGAATTACTGATTTTCCTAAATTGAAAATCCTCTTCTTTCCATTCGAAATCACCTACCGTCATCATATACTCTTGATCATTCAAGATAACTTTTCCTTGTGCTTGTTTGTAAGTATTGTTTGATGTCATTCCGGTACAACCAGCTAAAATAGTAATGATTAACATCAAATGTAGTATTCTTCTCATTATCATACTCTCCTTCTAACTGGCGCTTATGTATCTAGATGGCGCTAAGTCTCATTCCGAATTAGCGTAGTTATTTCAATAACGAGAATCCTTACTATTCCAAATATAATGAACAAATTTTAACTTCTGGCCATTCATATCAAACTCTTCATCAACGCATGCCGTCTGCTCAAATCCGTTTTTCTCTAAAACTTTTCGAGACGCCATGTTATTGGTTGTTGTCATCGCTTTCAATTGTTTTATATTTAACTGTGCGACTGTTTCTAGTAATAATTCTAATGCTTTTTTCGCCACACCTTTACCAGTATGTAGGTGTCCGACTCTATAGCCTAAATTAGCGATTCCATGAGTCATATCAATATCTACTACATTAATTCTGCCAAGAATAGAACCATTTTCATCTTTAATTAAATAGAAATACGAAATCCCTTCAGCTTGTTCTTCAAGTAACATCGCATGCCTTTTTTTAAAAACCTCAGGCTTATAATAGTTATCTCCTCGAGTAGGTACCGTTTCTTCGAAAAAATTCCTATTTTCTCGTTCAAACTTATATAGGTTTTTCTCATCTGTGCCAGTTAACTTTTCAATAAATAGATCCATGTATACTATCCTCCCATCCATTTTAATACATACATTATTACCACTATTCTACAACAGACAGGAGAATTATTTAAATTTTTGTTCGTTTTACATTTTTATCTTTATCAATAGATTCGCCTGAATTTTAGCAACAGCTGTCCTCTTAATGTATTTTCAACACACAAGATCGCACTCTTCTTATTCAATTGGCACAATTAAAGCTATGTCTTTTTCATTTACTTCTCCTTTTGTTCAACGGCATCATTCTATTTTCCCATTAAGAAAATTATCTTTTCATTCTGTTTGTTCATTTTCTGAAAAACCAAAAAGAGAAGTCCCCGACAACTTCGCCAGGAACTTCTCTTCTTTTTTCTTATTTCAACTCGGGCAACAGTTTTTCTTATCTATCTAGAGCTTTTCTCAACGTGGTAATTTCTTCTGAAACATAAGGCTTGACGTTCTCTCTATTCGCCTTCAGTGAGTCGATGGTAACGAATAGGTCTTCATGAGAACAATTCTCCCAGTACACTAAATGAAGTCCATGATATCGATTGGGAAGTCATCTGACCACATCTGTTTTCAAAACAAAAATGGTGTGCGTATTCCAAAAAAATATCAACCTATATTAAATTACTTACAAATACTACACCTATTCCCGTATCTTATTCCCTCATTCGACTACCTAGTACTGAGTCAAATAATTGCTGAGCATACGTATGTGAAAAGTTAAATTCTCCATCTATTTTCACACTCTCGTCTACGATTTCGCCATCCTTCATCACATAAACCCGATTACATAAGTACATAACAGCTTGTAAATCATGCGCAATGAATAAAATCGACATCCCAATATCTCGATTCAGTTCTAGAAGCAAATCAATGATTTCTCTTTGTATCAATCGATCCAAATTGGATACGATTTCATCACATATTAGCAACTGAGGTTCAACTAATAGTGATCGAAGCAAGTTAACACGTTGTTGCTCACCCCCACTCAATTCTGAGGGATATCTTTGTAGATGTGCTTCCGATAGTTTCACTTTCCCCAACATTCGTCGTATATGTGCATCACGATCTCCCTTCATGAGACGAAGAGGTTCTAGCAACAATTCGCGCACAGTCCACGAAGGATTAAGTGCTGCCGATGCGTTTTGAAAAATTAATTGACTTGCCTCGTAAAACGTCTTTCTATTTTTTGGACTTACAGGCTTATCATTGAATAGTATCGAGCCAGCTTCTACAGGTTCGAGTTGCATAATGGCACGCGCGAGCGTACTCTTTCCACTCCCACTCTCTCCAACCAACCCAACAATCTCATTTTTAGCCACAGTCAAATCAATTCCATTCAACACCTTTTTCGTCTGGCTTCTACTACGATAGCTCTTCGAAACATTCAACACCGATAACATATAGTCCTCCCTTCCCGTCGCCATTTTGAGATAACACATTCACATCACTAATAACAATATAATTCTTAAAACGACCTGTACACTGACTGTTTGTCCAGCGCAAAAACCAACCGATTACTCCTAGAATCGACTCTCCAACAACCGCTTCGTATATGCATGTCTAGGTTGGGAGAAAACCGTTTCCACCGTCCCCGTTTCTACAACTCGGCCTTGTTGCATAACAACCATTTCATGAGCGGCTTCAGCGACGATGTCGAGATCATGGGTAACGAGAAGAATTGTTGTACCGCGTTCTTCGTTGAGTTGTATCAATAATTGGATGAATTGTTTTTGTAGCACCATGTCAAGTGCAGATGTTGGCTCGTCAGCAATAAGTAATTCAGGTTCAACGTAAAATGCGCAGGCTATCATACATCGTTGTAGCATGCCACCCGATAATTGGAACGGATACTGTTCGGTAATATCCCAAGAAAGGCCCAACTTGTCTAATACCGGAAGCATTTTCACATTAAATACGTCTGTCGTATCCCCAATACGTCCACCTGAATATGCATACATTTGGCGACCCAATTTTACAGACGGATTAAAACTATTCGATGCGTCTTGAAATATAGTGAAAATATCCTTCTTCCTTACGCTTTTCATGTCCTTATCTGACACATCCAATAAGTTACGGCCTTCATAAATGACCTTTCCGCTTACATTTATATCTGTCGTCAACATGCCAAGCATTGCAGATATCGTCATGCTTTTCCCACTACCACTCTCACCAACTAACGTAATAATTTTTCCGCGTGGAATATTGAAATCTACATGATCCGTTATTTGCTTGTCATTTATTCGTATAGATAGATCCCTTACATCAATCATTCAAACGCCTCCACGTCGGGTTTTTCCACGCTTCTCCGATAAAATTTATGGCGAGAATAGTCATGAAAATCATAATGCCTGGAAACAATGCAATCCACCAAGCCCCAATTAAAATATCATTTTGAGCGTAGTACAACATATTTCCCCAAGAAGGAATTGCTGGTGGAATACCAATACCAAGAAAACTAAGAGATACTTCCATGAATATCGCTCCAGCAAAATTAAATAACGTTATGACAAAAATAGCTGGAATGCTGTTACGCAGTAAATGTCCGAATAATATTTTCCAAATAGGCGTCCCAAACATTTTAGCCATTTTAACAAATTCTGCATCCTTCAACCGTATAAATTCTGAACGTACAATCCGTGCAGTAACAAGCCAGCCCGTCAATCCAATGATGAGTGCCATGTGCCACATACTGCCTTGGGTGAAAGCTTGCAGCACCAAAATAATAATTAGCGAAGGAATTGTAATCAATGCTTCCAACAACCGCATCATGACAGCATCAATCACCCCACCAAAATATCCGCTGATACCTCCGTATACAATTCCGATGATAAGAGACAAGAGAACAGAAATACTTGCAACAGTCAGCGTCACTTTCCCGCCTACCAATAAACGCGAAAGAACGTCTCGACCTAAATGGTCTGTACCTAACCAATGATCTCCACTGGGTGCAAGGTATACCTCATCCATGCTCATCTCATTTGGTCCAAACGGTGCGAGTACACTTGAAAACAGCGTCAAAAAGACAATCAATCCAAGAATTATGTACCAAAACAAGAGTGCTTTCCGTGACCTCATTTACCGGATGCCCCCTTTTCGCAACTTCGGATCCATGGCGTACATAATGAGGTCGATTATTAATAGACTAACGACAACAATGACACCCGTAACCATAATACTGCCCATTAATAATGGGAAATCCTTTGTCACGACCGCTTTCACAGTCAACTGCCCAAGTCCAGACCATGCAAACAAGGATTCTACAATAATAGAACCACCAAAGAAAGACGGAATTGTCATGGCGATGTAATTCAAATATGGGATTGAAGCATTGCGCAATATTCCCATTTGAATGGTCCTTTCCATTACACCATTTGCTCGAGCAACCTTCACATAGTACTTACTGTTTTCTTTCTTTATGCTCTCCTGTAGAAAACGTGCATAAATGCCCACGTGCGTTAAAATAAGCACGCTAGCAGGCATTATAAGATGACGGATTTTATCTCCAAGACCACCGTCGCCGCCTATATCGCTCGATCCAGAAGAAGGAAGAATGCCTAGACTCACAGCAAAGAAATAGATGAATAACATGCCAAGCCAAAAAGCGGGGATGGAAGACGTCGCGATACTAAATGTAGAGAGTCCTTTATCCCAAATAGACCCCGCCTTCATACCCGCAACTGTGCCGAGCCAGATGGAGCCAATTATGATGAAAAACAGGCACACGCTAACTAACAGTAACGTATTCGGTAGCCGTTCCATTATTATTTCAGAAACGGGCCTGCCTTCTTTATAGGAAGTACCTAAATTCCCTTTTACTGTCTCTCCTAACCATGCAACATACTGTTGGGCAACAGGACGGTCTAATGCATATGCGCGGGTAATTCGTTCCTTTTCGGCTGCAGTTAATGTCTGTGCATTTCCTCCATAGAAAGCTGCAGCAGGGTCTCCAGGCGCTAATTGCATAATGAAAAAAGAGAGGAAGCTAACGATGATCAGGACAATTATCCCCATCACCATTCGCTTCCCTACCCATTTAACGGTCATTCCACTTCCACTCCTCAACGTTCCAAAGGAAACCAGATCCATGATGACCTAGAGTTCGTTCTTTTACGCCGCTTACATTTTTGTTTATCCCGAAAACTGCATTTTCGTAAGCAATAAAGTCAAATGCTGGATCATTCGCAAGCTCTTCTTGGAATTGCATATAAATCGCTTTACGTTCATCTGGATCTGTTGTTGTACGTCCTTTTTCGAGTAGTTCATCCACTTTTGCATTCGAATAACTACCATAGTTGTAGCCAGAACTCGTTAAGCTTGACTCATCCGTATGGAACAAAATGTGGGTATGGTCATCCGCATCATACGGACTTCCCCATCCAACCATAAACGCATCTGTTTCATCAATCGTGATAGCGTTCCAATCGAGTGCAGCTACTTTCACATCTGCACCAATTGCTTTAAAACCTTCGGCAACATAATTCGCCATGTTCACACGTACTGCATCACTAGCAGGTGCGGTAATCGTAAACGAAAGTTTTTCTCCGTTTTTATAACGAATACCATCCTTATCTTCTTTCCAACCCGATTCATCCAATAACGCTTTCGCCTTATCAACGTCATACGTGTACTTTTCAATTTGATCATTATTGAATTCGTGGTGCTGTAATGGAGAATATGCTACCGACCCATGTCCTTTTAAAATACCTTTTACGATTTGAGCTCTATCTGTTGCATAACTAAACGCACGACGCACGTTCACATCTTTCCATAGATCCAAGTTCATATTAAACAATACGCCTCGATAATCCGCGGATTCAACATCGTATATTTTAAGGTTCTTTTCTTTTTCTAATTTTTCAACTTGCACAGGATCTAGAAGTGCGACATCGACCTCACCTGACTTCAACTGAAGTGCACGTACATTACTATCTGGAATAAACTTAAATATCACTTTATCAATCGAGGGTTTCGTTCCAAAAAATCCGCTATATGCCTTTAATGTCAACGCATTACCTCGATCCCATTTATCAAACATATAAGGTCCTGCACCAATCGGATGGCTGTTAAAGTCAGCCGTTCTCATATCCACACCTTCAAAAGCATGCTTTGGAAGAATGGGTACTGTTAGTTTATCCAATAAAGGGGTAAATGGCTCTTTTAGCTTAATTTCTAATTTATAGTCATCCAATTTCTTAATGGATGCTACTTCTTCAAAATCAGATTTCAAAAACGAAGCATTTTTATCGTCCATTATACTTTCAATTGTGAAAACAATATCATCAGCCGTTAGCTCCTCCCCATCATGGAAGGTAATACCTTTTTTCAATACAAATGTATACGTAAGCTTGTCCTCTGAAATGTCGAAAGTGTCTGCGATATCAGTAACCACTTTATTACTTTCATCAAATCGCATGAGTCCACGAAACAATAATGCATCAAGATTTGTCTCTTCAAGAATCGGATTTAGCCCCTCGAACTCTTCCTCTGAAGCATAAACGAGACGATCTTTTTTAGATTGAGCTGTATCTTTTGCTCCCTCTTGTTTTCCGCAACCCGTAACAACGAGTAAAAGTACCATTAAAATCAGCAACAGCATCTTATTCAACTTAATCATGATGACCTCCTAATATTAATCTTTTCATCGTGCAATTCTATCCACATTACACCATTATTCTACGTTCTTGTTAATTTGTCTCCTGAGAAGATTTTTACTTCTTCAACCAATGTATTACTACAAATTAGGGAGGATTTTTCTAGCCCCTAATATTAACCAAGTGCATAATACAAACGGCATCGTTAATGCTGGAAGCCCATATGGTAACAACCACATACTAACACTTGCCATCATAGGAACTGTAATACATGCAGCTAAAACACCTGTAACTGGTGAATAGCGATTTTCTTTGGTATTGAACACAGCCGATACCGCTAGAATTGTTAAAATAGCGTTATAGCCATATAACCCTAACATTATCAATGCATGTTCTCCGCCTAAAGCAACTGCGGCGAGAAAGGCAGCCACATTTCCAATGACCGCATAAATGCCCATTTTCCTATCAGCCCAAAAAACAGCGATAAAAATTAAAATAGCAGGTAATGCATTTGTGAGGAAAAAGATTTGTCCAATCCCGTTAAATACCCCTTCTAGTACATTAATCTCGCCAGCTGTATGCAATTCCCAGTTCGCTAAACTTTGCGGAGCAAGTGAAGAGCTTAAAGTGATGCTATCGAATTTATATGCAGCAAGAAGAATAAACCAAGTTAACAAAATAAATGGAAATGTAAGAATGGGAATTCCTATGTTCCCTATAAAATGCATCATCATCGCCGTTAGAACTGCAGCTACTGCTGCACCTATTAATGCAACTATCCACACATTATGTCCACTTAAAAATGAATCTAACGCCAACCCAGTAAGAACAGAATTGTAGCCCATCAATCCTTGGCTGACCATTTTTTTATCTGCGCCCCCAATTTTAGCAACAAGCGTACCAATCATTGCTGATAAAAGCGCGATTATCCCTAGATGTAACGAAGTTACAGTAATGGCTAATAAGATAAGAAAACCCGTTATTGTGTTTTCAATAAAGATGATTTGAGATATCCCTTTAAGGGATTCTATTAGAAAAGAAATGAGTTTTCCTTCTTTAATCGAATTTTCATTCCCTAGCGCTTGCTTTTGTTCATTTGCCCTTTCTCCTGATAGCAAAAAAATCATTCCTTTTCAAATTATTTGATTTAAATAATTCTCCAACCAATAAAAATTATCTCGAAATATTAATATTTCTCTTTTTTCTTATGAAGGAATAAACTTGAAATTATTTATTCTGCTATGATATATTAACAACGGCAGAGAATCAATCACATGTTTCGTTAAAATACGATTTTTGAATTTTCAGGTTTTACTAACTGATTAATTATTTTTAAATATTAATTCCGTTTCTTTGATTACTCAAAACATTTTATTTTAATATACCATTATTTTTTCTCCCCAAAATAATACTGGCCAAACTTACGTATTTTCAAGGTGAGCGAGGGCATATTACAAAGAGTTAGAATTTTAAGGAGGCCGTTCAATGCAATTATTACCACGTGAGATAGACAAGCTTATGATTGTTGTCGTAGCTGATCTCGCAAGAAGAAGAAAAGACAGAGGGTTAAAATTGAATCACCCTGAAGCAATTGGACTAATTACGTATGAAGTACTTGAGGGTGCACGTGATGGTAAGACTGTTGCAGAATTAATGGAATTTGGTGCAACGGTTTTAACTCGTGAAGACGTAATGGATGGTATTCCCGAAATGATTCACGATATTCAAGTGGAAGCTACGTTCCCAGACGGAACAAAGCTGGTAACAGTTCATAATCCAATTAGATAACGAGTGATAGGAGGTAATTGCATGGAAGCAGGACAATTCATATTAAAAGATGAAGACATTATCATTAACCAAGGTAAAACGATTACAAAAGTTACTGCTATTAATACTGGAGACCGTCCAGTTCAAATAGGATCACACTTTCATTTTTATGAAGTGAACGATGCTTTACAATTCGAAAGAGATGCTGCATTCGGTAAACGTTTGAATATCCCTGCAGGGGCTGCTGTTCGTTTTGAACCAGGCGATGAAAAAGAAGTAGAGCTAATTTGTTATTCAGGCGAAAAACTAGTCTATGGATTTAACAACAAAGTAGATGGCTCTGTAGAAAGCGGGTGCGACAAATGAGTTTTAAAATGACAAGAAAACAATACGCAGAAATGTATGGTCCAACAACAGGAGACTCCATTCGTTTAGCCGATACAGAATTATTTATTCAAATCGAAAAAGACTTCACTACTTACGGCGATGAAGTTGTATTCGGTGGAGGTAAAGTTATTCGTGACGGTATGGGTCAGCACCCACTTGCTACTAGAGAAGATGGCGTTGCAGACGTGGTAATAACAAATGCTGTAATTTTAGACTACACTGGAATTTACAAAGCAGACATCGGTCTTCGCGACGGTAAAATTGCTGGAATTGGTAAAGCAGGAAATCCACTCGTCATGGACAACGTAGATATCATTATTGGTACCAGCACAGAGATTATTGCTGGTGAAGGTACGATTGTCACTGCAGGCGGAATTGACACGCACGTCCACTTCATTAATCCTACTCAAATTGAAACAGCTCTTTCTTCTGGTCTTACAACACTAATTGGTGGCGGAACTGGCCCAGCTGCTGGTTCAAAAGCAACTACAGTTACTCCTGGCGAGTGGAATATTCACCGTATGTTATTAGCTGCAGAAGGTATGCCAATTAACGTTGGTTTTACTGGTAAAGGACAAGCTGCATCTGAACAACCTCTTATTGAGCAAGTAGAAGCAGGCGTAATCGGATTGAAAGTCCATGAAGACTGGGGCGCTACAGCTTCAGCACTTGATCATGCATTAAGCGTTGCTGACAAGTACGATGTACAAGTAGCAGTTCACGCTGATACGCTAAACGAAGGTGGCTTCATGGAAACTACCATGGCTGCTATTAAAGATCGTGTAATCCACATGTACCATACTGAAGGTGCTGGTGGCGGACATGCCCCTGACTTAATTAAATCAGCTGGTTATCCAAACGTTCTTCCATCTTCAACTAACCCAACATTGCCTTATACTGTAAATACAGTAGATGAGCACTTGGATATGTTAATGGTGTGTCACCACTTAAACCCTTCTATTCCTGAGGATCTCGCTTTCGCAGATTCACGAATCAGAAAAGAAACAATTGCTGCTGAAGATATTCTTCAAGACATGGGTGTATTTAGTATGGTTAGTTCAGATGCTCAAGCTATGGGTCGCGTAGGTGAAGTTATTTTACGTACATGGCAAACTGCTGACAAAATGAAAAAACAGCGTGGCACAATGGAAGGTGACACAGAGTTCGCTGATAACAATCGTGCAAAACGTTTTGTTGCAAAATATACAATTAACCCTGCAATTACTCACGGTATTTCAGAGTATGTTGGGTCAATTGAAGTCGGAAAAATTGCAGACCTTGTCATTTGGAAACCTGAATTCTTCGGTGTTAAACCTGAGATGGTATTGAAAAATGGTTTTGCTGTTGAGAGCTTAATGGGAGATGCAAACGCATCGATTCCGACGCCACAACCTATCATTTACCGTCCAATGTATGCTCAAGTA
This sequence comes from Sporosarcina sp. D27, assembly GCF_000586555.1. GTDB lineage: Bacteria > Bacillota > Bacilli > Bacillales_A > Planococcaceae > Sporosarcina. Next base: position 183,159 of record NZ_AZUC01000014.1, on the reverse strand, counting down.
GGAAAAGCGTTAGCTAAAAGCTCAATAACGTTCATTTCACAAGCTGCATTTGACAATAAAGTACACGAGAAACTCGGTTTGGAGAAAATGATTCTCCCTGCTCACGGTATCCGTAACTTGACGAAAAAAGACATGAAACTGAACTCAACAACTCCTGAACTTACTGTCGACCCACAAACATATGAGGTGAGAGTAAACGGAGAGCTCATTACTTGTGATCCAGTTGACGAAGTACCAATGGGGCAACGATATTTCCTATTTTGAGGTGAGAGAATTGATAATCGAACAAATCGTTACGAATATTGAAACTATGGATAAAGCGGAGATCGAAAAGCGCCATATTGAAAAGGTCTATCTTGAAAGTGCTCTTTTGGTGAAACGTGTTCAACGTGTCACTACTGATCATGGAAAAGATATCGGCATCCGGTTAAAAAATTCAAGGGATCTTGTTGCAGGCGATGTACTTTACATGGACGATAAAAATCTAATTATGATTGAAGTCATTTCAGACGATTTATTGGTCATTCATCCACGCAGCTTGCATGAAATGGGAACGATTGCTCACCAATTGGGGAATCGGCACCTACCCGCTCAATTTGAAAATGACGACATGCTCGTTCAATATGATTACCTTGTAGAGGAATTGCTACAAGAACTTCAAATTCCATTTACACGCGAAGAACGGAAAGTGAAACAAGCGTTTCGCCATATTGGACATAGCCATGACTAATAATGTCTTGTCTTTGTTCCAATTATGTGATTCCAACTTTCCGACGGGAGCATTTAGTCATTCTTATGGATTGGAAAGCTATATCCAAGAAGACAAAGTTCACGATCAGCCATCGTTTCTTCAATGGCTCAATGCTTACTTAAACGAGCAGCTCATCTACACAGATGGGCTTGCCTCTCGTTTAGTCTACGAAGCACTTGAGGCGAATGATCTTGAAAGTATCTGGAAATTGGATCGTATGATAACGATGCAAAACTTGCCACGTGAAACGCGGGAAGGTTCAAAGCGGACGGGTGAGCGAATGTTAAAACTCGTCGAATCACTTTACGATATTCCTGTTCTTGCAGACTACCGTAAACGTATCGCTCAAAAGAATTCATTCGGGCATCCAGCCATTGTCTTTACGATGGTCGGCCACCATCTAAACGTCGCTAAACATACGACTACACTCTATTATTTGTACTCTACAGTCTCTAGCCTTGTACAGAATGCTGTTCGAGCTATTCCACTTGGTCAGACTGCAGGTCAAAAAACAATCATGGAGTTCCAAACCTCTTTGCACAATGCAACAGATAAAATTCAACAGCTAGATGAGGATGATTTCGGAATCGTCTCCCCTGGTCTAGAACTATCGCAAATGAAACATGAACGAGTTAACATAAGAATTTTTATGTCGTAAACATAACCTGAGAGTGGCGTCTAGCTAAGACAGTCATAAGGCGAAGGTGACGGCGTGGAGCTCTTATCCACGTAACCTCTTTGACTTATGATCTGGAGGCTAGACGTATACAAAAACAACGGACACCTAGATTACCCTGACATCGTCCGGAATAATTAAACGGGTGTCCAAACTTTTTTGCAATGAAACAGAAACAAACTTAAGGAACCTAGCGCCCTAAAAATCAGACAAATAAGGATGTGTTCATTATGGAACCTATTAAAATTGGTATCGGTGGACCTGTTGGAGCAGGTAAAACGATGTTAGTTGAAAAACTAACTCGTGAATTAGAAGGCAAACTAAGCATGGCCGTAGTAACAAATGACATTTACACAAAAGAAGATGCGAAATTCCTCATGCAAAATGGCGTATTGCCTGAAGATCGTATTATCGGCGTTGAAACCGGCGGATGTCCTCACACAGCAATTCGTGAAGATGCATCCATGAACTTTGCTGCGATTGATGAATTGATTGAAAAACACGAAGGTCTTGACCTCATTTTCGTTGAGAGCGGTGGCGACAATCTAGCTGCTACCTTCAGCCCTGAACTAGTTGACTTTTCAATATATATTATCGACGTTGCCCAAGGGGAGAAAATCCCTCGTAAAGGTGGGCAAGGTATGATTAAATCAGATCTATTCATTATCAACAAAACAGATTTAGCACCATTTGTAGGCGCAAGCCTAGATGTCATGGCGTCTGACACACAAACATTCCGTGGAAATAAGCCCTTCATTTTCACTAATTTAAAGGATAATTCAGGTCTTGATGAAGTCATCGAATGGCTCGACAAGAATGTATTATTAAAAGGTCTGGAGTAAACATGAAGGATTGGACAGGGGTATTAAGCTTAGATGCCGAAGTGCGGAATGGGAAAACCGTTGGTAAAGATGTGTATTTCCAAGGGGCATATAAAGTTATGCGTCCTGTTTATCATGACGATTCCGGACAAGCTTGCTATTATATCCTAAACCCCGGTGGAGGCTATTTGGATGGTGACCGATACCAAATGCAGGTTACAGTGCAGGAGGAAGCCCGTCTCACGTTAACCACACAGTCTGCAACAAAAATATACAAGTCACCGCGTTCATTCTCCTATTCAGAAATGGAGTTTACGCTGAAAAATGGCAGTTATCTTGAGTATATTCCGGATCCACTAATCGGTTATCGAGACGCTCGTTATAAACAGAAAACAGTTGTTCATATGGAAAAGGGCGCTACTCTCCTTTATTCAGATATTATTACGCCGGGTTGGTCTCCGGACGGAGAAAAGTTTAGCTACCACACACTTCAGTTAAAGACTGAAATTTATATGGATGAAGATCTAGTTGTTTTTGACCATATCAAATTAAGTCCTGCAACACAAGATATCGAAGGTTTAGGCTTCATGGAAGGTTTTTCACATATGGGTTCAATGATTGTCATTGGTGAAAAATCCAACGCCGCTCTCCTCGATCTTGTTTATCAGGAACTTCATGAGAATAGTACTGATTTTAAAATAGGATTATCTGCTCTATCCGTCCCTGGATTTACTCTACGTGTGCTAGCCAACACAACTCAAGTCATTGAAGCATTGTTCGCTAAATGTCACATGATCGTAAATAAGGAATGGTATGATATTAACCCTAGTTTCTTACGAAAATACTGATTTCTAAAACCCAGCACCCGCTACGGATGCTGGGTTTTAACATTTAGAACTTTACTCGGAGACAACATCACATTCGTCCATATTATTGTATAGACCCAAAGCGTATGGCCTGCTAGCGATGCATCGCTGCCTATTGTTCACGGGCATCACTTCTCTTTTTCCAATAGGGAAATTATCTTTTCATTCTGTTGGATAATTTTCTGAAGTACTTCTTCATTTTTAAATGACACATTTTTCCTTATTGATGAATTTCTTAATGTTCTCCTAATAAAAAGGGAAAATGACACAAAGAATTAGACTACTAGTCCCAAAACAATGATTAAGTAAATTAGCTCGTTCATTTCAAAACCCCCTTTAAATAAATTTCGTCTCCTTAGATAATATCTATTGTATTTAAAAATCAACTGATTCCATAATGACAACATCATTAAGATCAACGCTCCGAGCAATTTATAAAGGTAAATATTCCATAGGTTCTATACAATGAATGTATCCATTTTTCTTATAGTAGTTAACGGAGTCGTCACTCGGCCATACAATCACAAACTCAAAATTATTTTCTTTAACCCACTCATTCACTGAACTTAATAAGCGACTTCCAATCCCTTTATTTCTGTATTCAGGAACAGTATAAACATTTGTCATGTATGCAAATGGATGTGTCTCCTTACCCGGACGAGGTACCTTTTGGATTAACTCCACGTATATGTGCGATACAATTTTTTCATTTTCTTCCACAACCCAAATAAACCATTGGTGATTGTTAAGTGCATTATTCAAAAACGTTTGGCACTCTTCTCTAAAATCATCATACGATTCTTCTTTCTTACTCTCGTCATACTCTACGGTAAAATCCCAGCGCATTTTGATTAATTGTTCCACGTCTTCTAATTTAGCAATTCTAATGTCCATCTAATCCTCCTCAACTTTAACTAAGCTCTTGTTGCTGTAGAGCTCTAATTTCACTTCAACTAATTCACTTCTTCTGAAGCACTATTTCTCACCATTCCGGTTGGAGTAGTGAAAACATCAGAGCGTCATGCGATCGATTACCTTGATATAAGTATCCTCGAAGTGTCCCTTCCTTAGAAAATCCAAGCTTCTTTAATAACAAGATGGATGGATCATTTTGCGGATAAGTAACGGCTCCGATTCTAAACAATCCAAGTTCATCGAATGAATACTTTAATATCTCCTTTACAGCTTCAGATGTGAATCCTTTCTTCCAATATGAGGGGTGTAGCTCAAAACCAATTTCAGCTTTTTTACTCCATCTGTTAAGATTGTTAAGCCCTAGTGTTCCAATGAATTCACCTTTATCTTTGGTTACTATCCCCCATCTTATCCCGCGATTATTATTGAATGTACTCTCAAAAGATTCAATGATCTGGGAGGCTTCTTCTATACTTTTTAGGCTGTCCATACCATAGTACTTAGTAACTTCATCTCGTGACATTATTTCATAGAAACTCTTGGTATGATCTTTCGTTACTTGTACTAATTTCAGTCTTTCTGTTTCTAATTCAGGAAACTTCATCTTTTTTCCTCCCTCATTTATGACAGTCAACATATAAAAAATGAGAATCATAAGGTTAGTTATCTTTTTTTACAAACGTAGATCATCTCATTACTATCGTTAGTTACTGGACTTTCATTCCAATCTTTATACACGTTGATTATTTTAAAACCATGTAAAAACAAAGTTCTTTCCATCTCTTTAGGGAAAACATATCTTAAACTTATGTTTGTTCTCTTCTCTTCGACAACTTCGTCATCATGGGCTTTGTATTTTCTAATCGTCGTATAGTGTTGAACTTGATTTAGAGAATCATAGTCACATAACGTATAAACATCCACACGATTCAATGTTTCAGTATCCGTGTAGGATCTCCAATACTCTTCTGTACTAGGTTGCAATAATTCTTCGACACGTGGAAATCTTGTATAAAAAATAAAAACCCCATCATTTTCTAAATGCTTATTCACAGAAGATAGAAAATCATCTTGTGCCTCATTTGTTAGGAAATGTTGAAATGAATTCCCTACTGAATAGATCAAACTACTTTTTATCGGCAGATTCAGTTTAGTGCAGTCTTGCTCCACCCAATCTATTTTCAAATCAAGATTTGTTGATTTCTTTTCAGCCTCTACCAACATTCCTTTATGGATATCTACACCCATAAGTTTGTATCCATTTTTCGCTAAAGGAATGGTCAGTCTCCCAGTCCCACAAGCCAAATCAATAATCGTTCCTTTTGTTTTCGATGCTCATTTCACTAAAAATGGTAATTCTGATAAATACGCATCGTTTTCTTTGTCGTATAAAATAGGATCGTCATATTCCTCAAAATTTGTTAACGTCATTTTTTGTCTCCCTATCATTCATATTTTGAATAGCCAACTCCAATATTAAATTAGGAATCGGTTCCTCTGTTACGACTACGTTCGACCTAATTTCTAATTAAACGATCACGTTATTTAACTAAATAGCCAGTTTTCAGAATAACGTCAACATGTACAAGATGTTTTTTGAATACATGCCTAATCTCTTTTAACATACCAATTTAACAAACTACCTAGCTAGATTTAATTTCGTTGTTATTTCATTTCCATAATCATACTAAATCATCGTACTTCTAAATATTATTGACCCCTTTTTTCAAATTCTCAATTTCCTCTTCGATCCTTTCTAGCTCAATCCTGGTGTATAGTGGTTTCACTTCGTTAAGGGAACGAGCGGCTACTTCAATTTCCCCCCATTTCAAATCATTAAGCCCTAACATTTCTTGAACACGCTGACTTGAAAAAGGAAGAAACGGATTTAGGAGCTGTGCAAGGTTTGAAATGATGTAGATGCAGTTAGCCATAGTCTGGTTACATGCAAACGAGTCTTCTTTAACTTGAATCCATGGCTTTTGATCATCAAAATATTTGTTTGCTTCTCGTACAAATTCAAAAATAAGCTCTAACGCATTTTTCAGATGAGCCTCCTCGATGAGCGAACCAACATCTTGATAGAGATTTCTTGCTTTCTCTTTTATTTCTGTTTCTATGTTTTCCTCAGGAGTTTCACCCTCATAATACTTTTCGATAAATTTAAGTGTACGATTTATAAAGTTGCCATAGGCACCTAGTAATTCACTGTTATGACTATATACAAACTCACGCCATGAAAAATCAGTATCCCTATTTTCTGGTGCATTGATTGTCAAAAAGTACCTGAGAGAATCTGCATCGTACTTCCCCAAATAATATGGAACCCAGACTGCCCAATTCTTACTTGTCGATAATTTCTGCTTTTCCAATGTTAAATACTCGTTGGAAACAATGTGAGAAGGGAGTGTTGGATTATTAATGCCCATTAGAATAGATGGCCAAATAATTGAATGAAAAGGGATGTTATCTTTCCCATGTACATAATAAGAAACAGTTTCCGCATTCCACCAGTCTTCAAGTGATTCATCATGCTGTTTCGTCCACTCAATACTTGCTGTTAAATATCCTGCAACTGCTTCAATCCATACGTAAATTTTCTTTCCTTCAAACCCCTTAATGGGTACTTCAACACCATTTGGTAAATCACGTGTTACAGCTCGATCGGGTACACCTTCGTTTAAATATCTGGTGGTCAAACGAATCGCATTTTCACGCCACTTTTCTCCCTGTTGTGCGTCATCTACAAATGTCTCAAGACGTTTTTGAAACTCACTGAACAAGAAATAAAAGTGCTCTGTTTCTTTAATCGTAGGTGGATTCCCGCAAATTTTACACTGTTTTTCAATTAGATCGAGTGGATCTAAAATCGAGGAACATGCATCACATTGGTCCCCCCTTGCTTTAGCCCCACAATTCGGGCAAATCCCTTCCACAAAGCGATCTGGCAAGAAGCGATGATCTGTTTCACAATAAGCTTGTTCAATCGTCTTTTTATATAGATATCCGTTCTCATATAGTTTTAAGAATATGTTTTGTACGGATTCATGATGATGTTCGGCATCAGTACGTGTGTAGAAATCATAGGAAAAACCTAGCTTTTGAAAACAATGCACAAATTCTTCGTGATACCGGTTAGCTATTATTTCTGTAGTCGTATTCTCTTGGCTAGCACGAATTGAAATCGGGGTTCCATTACAATCACTACCTGATACATAGAGCACTTTTTCTCCTTTTTGTCGGTAATATCTTGCTAAAATGTCTCCTGGCAATAACGCAGCAATATGACCTAAGTGTAAAGAACCGTTTGCATATGGCCATGCCCCTCCAATAAATACAGTCATCCCATTCCCCTCCCAATTTAAAAAACCTCGTCCCTAGACAAAAAATTGTCTAAGGACGAGGTTTTCTCGTGTTACCACCTTAATTCGCTAACGATTTCCATCATTAGCCTCAGTAAGTACATAGCACTTATCATGTACTTTGACATTTATAACGAGTGTCACATCTCGTCAAAGCCTATCTCATTAGAATGAAAGTCGACTTTGCTGCTCAAATGCCATTTTCAATCAACTATTTCCTGCTTCTTTTCAGATTCCGAAGCTCTCTGTTAGAAAATGAAGGTTGACTTACTTTCCTTGTCACCGCTTTTTAAAAATATTGTTCACTTATTATTGCACAAACACAGAAAATTTAAAAGTCTTAATCACATCAAATTATTATAATTGTTCATCTTAGGTTTTTTATTCCCATCTTCGTTTCACAAAGAAGAATCTTTACTCCTCTTTGAATTTTTTCAATGAAGTGGAATACAAGTTAGATTTGGAAGGTTGTATAGTATAAACAAATAAGACCATAGCGACTACTAACATTGTCCAAGCCCCCGTAACCACAACAACTCTGATCGAAATCACTTCTGCAACTATCCCAAAAATAACTGTGAGAAGGATGACAAGGAAGGCTTCGACAACCCCATAAATACTTCCTATCCTCCCCATCACATGTACAGGTATATTATTTTGATAAAAGGTATAGAAACCTGTATTGGCGAAGGCAGAAGCAAACGATAAGACAAAGCAACCGACAATTGCAATGAGAAAAGTAGAAGAGGATGAAAAAACGATATACCCCACTGAGGTCAATAGCGATCCTACCCCAATCAGCCATGAAGTAGGAACCTTTTCGACAGTGAATGTATTCGTTATTGAACCTATTAATAAACCTGCCCCTGCGCTACTTACCAGAATTCCGTAATCACCTTCAGATAAGGAGAGTACTCGAGTTGCAAATGCAGCTTCCAACGAATCTGTAGCTGTCATCAATACGATCATGACACTGAACAGAAAGTATATAAGCATGGTGTATGAATATTTACGAGAAAACTGTATAACCAGTTTCCAGTCGTCCTTCAGTATACGAACCGTTAACTTCCTATCTGTTCTATCGGATGTTTCCCCTGCAGCCTCAACATTTGGCATCCTTATTGTTATAAGAGCAGATACCAGTAGAGCAATGGCATTCAAGTAAATCGCCATATTGGGTGTCCCAATTTTAAACATGATTCCAGCTATCGCTGGACCAGTCATAAAAGCTCCAGAATCGAGTAAACTGCGTAACGCGTTAAATCGTTTTCTCTGCTCCACAGGAATTAGTTTTGTAATATAGGTCATTGAGGTTGGATGATACATGGAACTCGCCATTGTGATAATGAATACAAGGACATAAATAAGGACAAGAGATGAAAAGAAAGGCAATATAACAATTAGGAACGATTGAAGGAAACTAAGAATGATCATGAGATGTTTCTTATTACGACGATCAATAAGACTTCCAGACCAGCTATTCGTTATAAGGGTTGACAAAGCTCTTGTAATATACAAGCCTGAAACTGCCATTGCTGATTCAGTTAAGTTAAGAACAATCAAATTTAAAGCGATGAAGTAAATCCAACTTCCAACACTTGAAACCCCGATACTGAACAGCAAAATTGAAGGATACCGCCAACCGTCAATCAACTTTTTAAATATCACTTAGCTCCCCCCTTATTAAATTAAACCAAAAAAATCTCACCCCCAAGACATGTGTCTTGGAGGCGAGATTCTATAATCGCGGTGCCACCCCAGTTTATTAATATGTCACCATATTAATCTCATCAAGTACAACATAAAAAATATGCGTATACTCTAGCTCTATAACAGGAGCTCCTGGCACATTATCCCCTTTTTGAGGTTCCAAGGTGCTGCTCAGAGGTTTGCTTCAATAACCATTTCTTACTCCTTTCCAGCTACCGGAGCTCTCTAAAAAGAAAACAATTATTTACTCTTCTCTTCATTGCATTTAATTTTATGAATAGTAACACTAAAAACTCTTTTAGTAAAGGGTCACTATATTTTGGGTTCGATTCGATAAGAATGTGAACCTCTGCATCATACCAGTTAATTCCCAGAAATAATTCCTCCTAATACATGTAATTGAATGCAAGTATCGTCACTTTTCTGGTTGACTACCATTCTGAGATGGACTTATCTTCAACAATCCTTCTCTTAAAAAAAGATACTCAGTTTTATGCACTTGAATATCTACTCCATACCTTTGCACCAAACTTTCATTTCTCTTAAGCATTCATATTTTTTCTCCCATTGAAATGCTCCACTTTATTGAGCCCATTAGTATAAAAAGAAGTAAGTAGTACAGTTCCAGTGCTTCGAGCTTGTCTTGCTCTTACCTTTCCACCCCTTTTTCCGCAGCTCACTAGCAACTAACATATTAAAAAAACCATGTCCAACAACTACTACCACTAAATTTTTTTGGGCAAACTCCATTAATAAATCGGATGCCTTTTTAGCCCTCTCTTTTGCTTCAATTAGTGACTCACAATCTCTTGAATAGCCACAAAACCAAAAGCCTCTCAAAATCAATGCCCAAATGCTCGGGTTCAATTTTAGCCCTCCTATGATGGATGAGGGAATGGGAAGCTCTGTTTCCCGAAACAAAGGGGTCGACATGACTGGCACGTTGGGATTTAATAATTTTGCAGATTCTATAGACCTTTTTAAATCACTAGTAACAACAATATTTGCAGTTTTTATTTTTTCAAGAGTAGCTGATGGGTAAAAATTTTCTTCGAAAACTCCATTATCATTATAACTTTCAACCCATCCACTAAAATCTTTACTGCTCATTATACTTTTTTCAATACATTTAGATTTACCATGTCTTATCAATGAAATTTCCATATTGCGTCTCCTATATATACTATGAAAGGGATAGTTTTAATCTTTTCATTAGAATTTGTGCCTTAATCATGTTCATTATAATAAAAGATCAACATACGTTTATTTCTCCTTTTTACACAAAACTTATCCTTTCAACTCCAACAATTTGTCCCTAAGCCAATAGTGAACGTTCGAACTCTTACCAATTAAGTACGTTGGTAGAAAATACTTATAAAGAACTTTTTATACTCTAAACGTTTGGATAAGGCAATGTTCATCGTCTATTAGTTCTTTTCTTTCTTCAATTTCTATATTTAATTGTTTATACACCTTTTTCCAAAATAACACCGCGGACTTATTCTCTAAAAGTTCAATCACAAAATACTTCCCTGGTTTTTCTTTAAATAATTTCTCTAAGATCTGCTTACCTAACCCTTTTCTTCTGAATTTATTAAGTATAAAAATATCATTTACGCCAAAATCCATTTCTTTTTTTAAAAATGGACGTTCTAACAGTAGTAGAAAGCCAATAATTTCATCCTCATATTTTAAGAAAAATGGAGTAAGCCCTTCTACATTCCAGAACATCTCTATATCATCGAAATGAAAAGAACCATCTTTTCCTAAAACTATATTTTCAGTGAAGCTTGAAAGATCATGGAGGTATAGAGAATACAGATTCCTTAAAATATGGACTTCCTCTTCATTTACCTCCTGAAGAGTAATCGTCAATTCAATCCCCCCTTTTTTCATATCTAAATTCAATGTACTCAAGCCTCTCTATTTTTTATTTCATGCCAAAAAGTCTTTCTTGGCTCTATTCAAACGTGTTTTTATCCATAACTGACCCGGAAATTGAGAAATAACTAGAAATAGATTTATTATTTAAAATATAATCGGTTTCCATAATTATCATACATCCCGTAATCAACCTTTTTAAAGTGTATTCTCCCGCGCTTATTAATACACCTTATCGATTTCATTTTTCCAAGTATTAAAAAGTACTAGGCCATCACTCTTGTAGCCAGTAAAATACGTTACAGGGATTATAGCTGAAAGAATGAGTACACCTGTAAAGCTAAAGAAATATCCATCTAGAAAATGATGATGCGATGTATACATTTTCACTACAATTAAGAGTAATATAGTAGCTAGATTGAAAATTATCCCCCCCAAAGCAATAAGGGATAACTTTATTTTTTCAATAAGTAATGTGGAATCAGGTGAATTATATTCACCTCTGCAAATACCAAACATAAAAAATTGCTTATTTACCTGTAAAGATCCTATTTTAAAAAGAGGATCTCCAATTCCAATCTCTATTTTGTATACTTTTCCACCAAATATCTTCACAAAAAATGCATGTCCATGTTCGTGAATGAAAACATTCAAAGGCTGAAATATGAATAGTGCAACTATGTATCCAACTATGGTTTCAATCAATTCGCTCACTCCCCCCATCTAATACATACATCGCTTAATCTTTTATTTAGATAGTTTGTAACACAACCAAGAACCACTATTTTAGAGCCTTCAATAACTTTTCAACACCGTCGTTTACTAGATAAATCTATTATCTAGTTGCGCAGTGGCGCTTTATTAGTCAACGTCACTACTATTCCACTGGAACCTAGTGTTCTTTCACTATAAAAAATGACACATGATAGAAATTTCCAAATAAAACCATAGGAAGTCAGTAGCAGCACCTGAGAATTATCCTAAAGATGTATATGTGCCATTTTGAAAATCTGACAAATCTATCTTAAATACAATCGCCTCCGAAAGTATCCCTTATTTATCATTCCTCATTCACCTTCTATTTGGATTATAAACTATATTTTCCTAAAATTCATTTATTCCAAGATAATTTAGGTTTATTAGATTATTATACTCCTTCCTCTTTATAGTTACCGTTTGCTGTCTTTACTACTTTTTCACAAGAAAATAGCCGCCATCTGTTATTTTTAGATGGCAGCTTTTCTAGTATCAGGATTTATTCAATACAAACTATTCGTTCAATCACCATTAGTAATTGTGAACCATTCATTTATTACACTCAAAAAACTCCTTTCCCTAAAGCTCTAAATCATTCTGGAAATTGAGTACAAAGTGATGAGCTTCATCATAGACAGCAAATGCGTATCCATGTTCTTTGAAAAACTTTATAATCCCAGGAAGTGCCTCCAAGGTTTGCGGCTTTTCGTGCATTAAGACAATTTCTCTATCGGAGGTCGTACCTTGTTTGATATTCCGCAAAATTTGAGAAGGATTCCCCGCTAGTTCCCAATCTTTCGAATCGATGGTCCAATCCCAAACCTTGATATGTGCATCAGCGAGCTGTTTTCGCACCTGTTCGTTTTTCAACCCTGGTGCTGATCCATAAGGGGGTCGGACTAAGTGAGGGTTCGTTCCTGTTATTTCGTGGATTAAGTCTAGTGTTTCAACCATTTCCGGCACAAATTGTTGTTTGGTGTAAAGTGTTTTGTAATTGTGAGTCATGCTGTGGGCACCGATGTAATGACCTTCTTGTACGGCACGGTTCACACTTTTCTGCAAGTGTTCTTTCTTCAAATTGTTTCCTTGCATGAAGAACGTAGCTTTCACTCCTTGCTCTTGCAAGATATCTAAAAACCGCTCAGTCAACTTGCTGGGGCCATCATCAAACGTCAGATAGACTAGTTTTTCTGGTTTTTTTTCCTCTTCAATAGGCTCTTTTTTAGGCAGTTCTTCCTCAGCTGGCATTTCTGATTGAGGACTTGATTCCTCTGATTTATCGACTGATTCTTGTGTACTTGAAGGTTCATCCGGCGTACTTGGTAGTTCTCGGGCAGAATACGACTTCCCGACAAAAAAACCAGTACCAAATATAACGAGTAGAAGAATTACGAAATATCGTTTTTTTAACCTCTTCCTTTTCCTAGTCTCTTGTTGATTTAATGCACTCATTTCAAACTAATCCTCCTGTCACTTTGTGAATATTCTTATGCTGAATGGATTTTTTAGTTAGCTTATGTAAGTAATGAACCACTTCAATAGAACAAGGGGCGCAGCAGATGAAATCATTCATCTGCTGCTTATTCATACAACTTATCTAATATAGGTGTCCCCCACAAGGACATCACTTAAGATATCTGAAGGAATTTCAAATGTGACAATTCCCATGTAACCAGGTGCTACTTCGTACTTGTCAAAAGAGATCACGAGTTTGTGATCAGAAGTAATATAGAAGTTTTGGTCGGCTTGGATTGCTTGGAAGTCTAAATCAGACCCATCGAATGCGAAATAGGATATATTCTCGTCATCCGCCATTTGCTGTTTCATTTCTTTAGTTAAATAGGAACTAATTACTTCTATATAGGAATCATCCTTGAAAAGACTTGGTAGGGTAACTAAAACATTATTTTGCTTATCTATAGTATCGTATTTCATTGTAGTGGAAGATGATCCAACAGTATTCACTTTGTACCGGGCAATCGATAACAATTGTTCCGTATCGGTTTTCACTTCATATCCGGTGTCAATTCCTAAGTGACCTGCATCAACCTCTTCCATGTCCGCGACCTCTTCCTTAAATTGCTTAAAGAGCTCTTTGTTTTCTTCGATGTATTTTTCATTTAACGATGCCTGCAACTCTTCATCCTCCAAACCACTAATGGCCGGCGTTTTTAAATTTGCTTGGTACGTTTCTCTATCCATCGTTAGAGTTTCTATTGTGAAGACTTCAACAATGGATCCAAGAACTGGGATGTTCGCCAATGAATTCGCGAATGCCGGACTGGCATTAATGCTCCCGATGAACAAAGCAGCCGCGGCAGCTACACCAAGGGACCATCTTTTTACTGGATTATGCTTCTTTTGTGATGCTTTCGCTCGTTGAATAGACTGTTTCACCACTTGGTCCAATTCAGAAGGAATTTCAATATCCTCATATTCCTTCTTAAATTTGTTAATCTGTTTCATCCTAAATCCCCTCTCCAATTTCTAAACGCAGTTTCTTTAATGTTCGGTAAAGTTTCGTTTTAGCTGTATTGACATTTTCTCCTAAGACAGTCGCTACCTCTTCAATCTTCAGGTCTTCAAAAAAACGTAAAACAATTAACGACTTTTCGTTGGGAGTGAGCGCATCCAGTGCGTCTAACAAATCCATATCTGACTGCTCGTCTTCTGACTTTGGTAAATACCCATCCAGGATCTCACCGTCCATCACCGTCATCCGCTGATGCTTCCGGATGAAATCGATAGATGTGTTTACCAGTATCCGATAAAACCAAGTCTTCATATACTTAACTTCATCCAGACTATCAATTGATTTTAGGGCTTTTAAAATTGAATCTTGAACAATATCAAGTGCGTTTTCTTTGTTTTTCATATAACTGTAGGCAATACGGTAATGGGCATTTTGATTTTCTATTAAGAACCGCTCAACCAGCTCAAACTTTTCATTTTTTGTCATGACAAATGATCCACCTTCTCCAGTTTTAAACATGTCGCGCTCACGTCTTATTTGTTAGACGGGCACCTTCTGAAAAAAGTTTGGATTGAACCAAAATTTGTTGGAAAACATTTATCTTTTTTTTTGCAGAAGGCTAACAACGTGACCCTTTCTCAACTTGAGCTTACTTTACATCTAATATTCATGATGGGTTCGTAGACTCACTTCTTTCATTTCGTAGTCAGAACCTTCTTACAAAAAAGGATTTTCCTAGTGTATAGCGAACTATTACATATATCGATGGAAGGAGATTTTTATACATGAAACCACCTATTGCTAAACGTATCCCCCATCCCCATGAATTACATGGAGATATACGTGAAGACGACTATTATTGGCTGAATGACCGCAATAATCCTGAGGTCATCAAATACGTAGAGGACGAGAACCTATACTACGATGAAATCATGGAACCTCTCAAGAAACAAACCGAAGAAATTTATCAAAGTATGGTTGACCTTGTACCCGAATCAGAGATCGATGTTCCCGTACAGCACGGGCCGTATTTCTACTACTCCCGTTTGGACAAAGCGAAACAATACCCAATCTATGCACGCAAAAAGGCGACCAGCCGTGAGCTACTGTCTGAAGTACATGAGGAAGTGGTTCTCGATCTGAATGAATTGGCTAAGGAAAGTGACTATTTAAGTGTGACTGCACTAAAATGGAGCAACGATCATCGCCTTATTGCTTATTTGGAAAATCGGGATGGGACAGATCGCTATACTATATATGTTAAAGACTTAGAAACAGGAGAACTTTTACAGGACCGAATTTCGGATGTGTTCATCTACGGTAGTGTGGAATGGAGCCGATGCGGTGAATATATTTTCTATATTACAGTCGATGAAAATGAGCGTCCTAGCCGCTTAATGCGTCATCGTTTAGGCAGTGACACTAATCAGGATGAACTACTCTATGAAGAAAATGACGAGACATTTACCCTCTATATGAACAAATCTCAAAGCGACAAATATTTTTTTGTGCATGCTGATTCGAAAACGACGAGTGAAATCCGTCTAATTGACGCTGATGCTCCACTCTCCCCTCTGCAACTAGTAGATGCACGACGTGATGGTATCGAATACGACGTCGAGCACTGGGGTGAGGATTTACTGATTCTATCTAACGAAGAAGCACAAAACTTCCAACTGCTTCGTTCTCCACTCAACAATTTGCAGGCACGAGATAATGTCGTAGACTATAACGAAAATCGCTATCTTCAGGCACTATATCCTTTCCAGGACAAACTACTTGTCGCTGGTCGTGAAAACGGACTGACTCAAATTTGGGAGCTGAAAAATGGTCAATTGGAACAGATGATATGGGATGAGCCGCTCTATTCCGTTTCAGTTAAATCGAAGCAAAGTTACTATACTCCTGAAGTGTTACTCAGCTTCGAGTCGATGCTTACTCCAGAAACAACATTTGGATTAGACCTGCTCACTGGAGAAAAGCGATGTCTGCAAGTGGCTCCTGTCAGCGGGGAATATGATCCTTCAAACTTCTGTCAAAAACAATTGTGGGCTACAGCGGAAGATGGCGTTAAAGTTCCACTGAACCTTGTTTATAAAGATGGGGCACTCGACAACGGACCTGCTCCGATTATCCTGTATGCGTATGGTTCCTATGGATCCAACAATGACCCTAATTTCAGTCCTTATCGACTTCCTGTATTAGAAAAAGGAGTGGTGTTGGTCACAGCACAAGTACGTGGCGGGTCGGAAATGGGGAAACAGTGGTACGAGGATGGAAAGATGCAGAACAAGCGCAACACATTTACTGATTTTATTGCGGCTGCAAAATATCTGATTGAGCAAGGTTACACGACTTCGGACCAGCTAGCTGCCCGCGGTGGTAGTGCGGGAGGATTGCTGGCAGGAGCTGTCGCTAACATGGCAGGTGATCTGTTTAATGTCATCGTCCCTGAAGTGCCGTTCGTCGATGTTGTTACAACGATGCTCGATACAAGCATCCCCCTCACTACGCTGGAATGGGATGAATGGGGAGATCCTCGGGAATCGGAATCATATTTCTACATGAAATCCTACAGTCCCTATGACAATGTGGAAGCAAAAAATTATCCTCATATGTATGTCACAACCGGACTCAACGATCCACGCGTTGGCTATTGGGAACCCGCCAAATGGGTTGCTCGCTTAAGAGAAATGAAAACAGACGACAATATTCTGGTGATGAAAACGAATATGGGCGCTGGTCACTTTGGTGAGTCAGGACGTTTCAATCAGTTAAAAGAAGTCGCTGCGCTATATGCATTTGTACTGGACAAAATCGGGACAGGCGTTGAATTGAAAACTCAGGATGCTGTTCAATAAATCGTTAATATGAATCAGGTGAGGGGGAAGTTTACACATCCCTCCCACCTGATTTCTTTTTGCAATCCTTCAAAGGAAGTCTCCTAATATTACAGTTCCGATGAATTGAGAAATGTATCAGTATACCACTCTCCCTCCCCCATTCACTAGATCGTCCCTACAATAAGAGACAGAATCTCATGAAGTACGGCACTGCATCCAATCCATGAAACAAAAAAATGAGACATGACTTGAACTTACGAGTATCTTCCTTTATGTAATTTCCATTGATAATTACTCAAAAGCCTTCCCTCATCCAGATAGGACCCTATACTGATACCTAAGAACTTGCTCGTCTACGTGTGAATAACTGACTTGACATGTTGCTGAATATATTATATAGTCCACACTGAACGTTGAAAACTTTTTCTGTTTTTTAAGTTTACACTTGGCGGGAGGTAGAAATATGAAAGCACGAATCATGAAAGCCTTTTTAGAGGAAGTCCAAGAGAAAAGTATGAAATTTACAATGGATGATCTGGCCAAGAGGCTAGGAATCAGTAAACGCACACTTTACGAACAATTCGGCTCAAAAGCGGACATCTTGGATGCAATCATCGACTCCACACTTCAGGAATTCGACGAAAAGACCGAAGCGATCATGCAGAGCCCTCACTTGACCTTAATCGAAAAAATAAAGAAGACAATCACTGTCATTCCTAAATATAACGACTTTTATACATGGCAGATACTTGAACAGATGAAAAAATCGTATCCCGACCACTGGGCACGCATTCATGCGGCTTTAAACGAATGGGATGATCTACAGGAACTGATAAAACAAGGTATACAGGAAGGAGTCATTGCAGACTACAGTGTACCTCTTCTCATGAAACTTATTATCGAAGCAGCCAATTCAACGATGGATCGCCAATTTTTTCTGAAGAACCGGATTACTGTTGAAGAAGCTTTGGATGAAATTGTCGATATCCTACTGTATGGAATGGTAAAAGTGGATAGTATGTGAAAAGACCGAAACATTGTTCGGTTTTTTTCCTCGACTTTGTAAACTAATAAAACAAAAATAGTTTTTATGTTTCACAATGAATTGAAAGTAGGATGGAATTATGAACCTCTGTATAAATGAGGGAATTTATCAACATCGACAAATGGATTATTACCAATATAAATGGGGAGGTGGTATGTGCCATGGGGAAACATACTAAACAACTGAATGACATTGACACCCAACCCGTTGGCCGCATTTTTTTACGCTACCTCATCCCATCGATGATCGGCATGTTGCTGATGGCAGTCAACATTGTCGCAGATGGCATCATGGTCGGCAACCGTCTTGGCGCAGAAGCACTTGCAGGTGTAGGAATCGCGGCTCCTGTCTACTCGATTTTTCTTGCTGTTTCTCTTTGGATCGGTATTGGAGCGGCAACTAAATACTCCATGGCGATGGGCGCTAGCAACCCGGAAGAAGGACGTCGGATATTTAGCCATGCACTCGTGTCCATAGTTCTGATTACGCTCATTATCGGTCTACTCGCATTTCTCGCCCGCACACCGCTCGCTTACCTTCTTGGGGCGAACCCGGACACATTCCAATACGTTTCTGATTATTTATACGTAATATTACTCTTTGGCGTCATTTTGACAGTGGAAAACATGTTTAGTATTTTTGTTCGGAATGATGGCGGCCCGAATCTTGCGATGGTTGCACTTATTTCGACATCCGTTTTGAATATCATCCTGAACTATCTATTTCTGTTCGTCTATGACTACGGTGTTAAAGGAGCCGCATTCGCGACCATCCTCGCTTCAGCGCTCGGGATGCTGATTTTGGCTTGCCACTTTCTGAAACCCTCCAATAACTTAAAATGGGTTCGATTTTCGTTCGATAAAACATTATTTGTTGCCATTGTTGTCATCGGTTTCCCAAGCTTCCTGTCAGAAGTAGGAATATCCGTATTCACGATTTCGCACAATATCGCGTTCGAGCGGACAGCAGGTACTGTTGGAGTTGCTGCCTTTTCAATTTTGAACTATGTGCACAGTGTCATGCTCATGTTGTTCCTCGGACTAGGCAGTGCAATCCAACCGCTTATTAGCTACTATCAAGGTTCGAAAAATGAGAAACGAAAAAGAACCACTATGAAGCTCGCGATGGCGACTGCACTCGGAGCTGGGATCACCTCCCTACTCGTCGGACAATTCGCTGCAAGCCCGATCGTCTCGTTGTTCGGCGATTTTCCTGAAGAGGTCACAACACTTGCAGAATCGGGAATCCATCTGTTCTTCATCGCCTACTTGTTCACAGGCATGAACTTCGTCATGATGACGTATTACCAATCCGTCGGCAACGTCCGGATGGCGACTTTGATTACCGCTTCAAGAGAAATCCTGATCATGCTCGCTTTTCTTCTCATTCTACCGGCACTATTCGGAATGAATGGCATCTGGATGTCAATACCGGCATCGGAATTTGTTGTCTTCCTTGGTGTTTGGCTCTATCAGCGAAACGCTGCAAAATCACTTTGAATGACTATGAAAAAGTTACTTGGAGGTACTAAGGAAGAGTTCTAGCTATTTTGTATTTTTCTACATTAAGCATTCAAGTTTCTTCAACTATTTATAAATACTTCTATCCCAACCACTTTAATTAACTGTAAAAGCTGGACGTGCTTCATACGTTCAGCTTTTCTTTTTATCCGGATCATGTAACTCGTTTCTTCAAGATATAGATAGTGAAAAAGAACAACAATAAAGGGTTATTTAACACCTTATCAATTAACAATGCCTCTAAATAGTTTCCAAAATGAGTGTTTTACATACTGTTTTGAGTTTATTCCAGCAACTCCAGTGCTGCCTCAACCGACAGTTGCCCAAGGTCACCTTCTTTCCGTTTACGTACGGACACCGCCTGATTCTCTACTTCCTTATCCCCGACTACCCAAGCAAATGGAATTTTGGCTTTCGCTGCTTCCCTTACTTTATATCCGAATTTTTCAGAACGGTCATCCACTTCCACGCGATAGCCTTTTTCAGTAAGCTCTCGTTTTAACTCATAAGCGTAATCGAGATGGACATCCGCAATAGGTAAAATCCGGATTTGTTCAGGTGCCAACCATAATGGAAATGCTCCTTCGTAATGCTCAATTAAGATCGCGAGGAATCGCTCAATGGAACCAAATATCGCCCGATGAATGATGATTGGGTGATGTAGCGAATTATCTTCTCCGATATACTGGCAATTGAATTTTTCGGGCATTTGAAAATCTAATTGAACCGTTCCACACTGCCAACTTCTGCCGAGAGAGTCAAGTATATGGAAGTCGATTTTCGGACCGTAAAACGCACCATCTCCTTCGTTCAACGTATACGGCATCCCCCGCTGCTCAAGAACATTTTCAAGTGAGCGTTCCGCCTGGTCCCATAGCTCAACAGAACCCATAAAACTTTCTGGTCTTGTTGACAGTTCAACCTCGTAACGAAATCCGAACTTCGAATACATATCGTGAATGAGATCCAAAACTCGATCGATTTCGGGTTCAATTTGGTCTTCCCGGACGAATAGATGCGCATCGTCTTGTGTGAAAGACCTCACTCGTAATAATCCATTCAAAGAACCAGAGAGCTCGTGACGATGAACCAATCCTAATTCTGCATATCGAATTGGCAGCTCCCGATAACTGCGCCGCTTATGATTAAAAATCAGCATAGCTCCTGGACAGTTCATTGGTTTAAGTGCATATTTCTGATTATCGACTTCCGAGAAATACATATTGTCCTGGTAATGATCCCAATGACCGGATGTTTCCCATAATTCTTGTTTCATCATGATTGGTGTCTTAATCTCTTTGTAATTCGCTTTGCGATGTTCATCTCTCCAATACTCTTCCAACGCATTGCGCAGGATCATTCCGTTTGGCAAATAGAATGGCATTCCTGGAGCTTCCTCAGATGCCATGAATAATTCTAGCTCTTGACCGAGTTTACGATGATTTCTTTTTTCTTCCTCTGATTGAATTGACATTTTAAAACGCCTCCCGAAATTTTTATATATAAAAAACCGCACTCCTCCCTGGAAAGGGACGAATGCGGTCGTGGTACCACCCTGTTTTTGCAGATGCCAAAAGCAAGCCTCTGCACTTCATTACGATAACGGTTTCCCGGACACGGTTTCATGGAATTCCATGGTTCTCCATGTCAGCTTCTAGGCGGTAAATCATCTCTCGTTTCTTCAGGACTTTCAGCCGATGGTCCTGTTCTCTGGTAAGAACTAAAGAATAATTCATGTCCTTGTCATAGCTTTCAATATTCAATTGAAAAAACCGCACCCGTCCCCTGTAAAAGGGACGAATGCGGTCGTGGTGCCACCCAAGTTTCCGCATGCCAAAAATGCAGGCATGCGCTTAAGTCGATAACGGTTTCCCGAACATGATTTCATGCACGCATGCAGTTCCTCATGTTAGCCAGAAAGGTGGTAAATCACTCGATTTCGCTCAAGGTTTCCAGCCAATGACCTTGTTTTCTGGTAACGAAATTATGAAATGATTCATGTCCTTCTCATTGCAAATTTATGGATACGAAGCTTTGTTTATGGATTATAGAGTGAGTTTTTGGAGATGTCAAGAGGAATTTTTGCTTTGTGATTTCAGAGGTGAAACAAATTGATGGATCACTGTACGTTGAAGAAAAGTGTAAACAGAGCTTATTACTAGGTAAATAGCATATTATTAGTGCATGCCGAAATGGAACTTATGACCATGTAAAACGTATCATGAATACAATTATCATAAACAGAATATTATGCACGTCATTTATTAGCTTTATAAAAAGTATAAAGAAACTATAGGTAGATTTGAAAACCTCCAGTTATTATTAATTCTTACAATTACAACATCAATTCTTTAATGTAATTAATAAATGGTATTCCGTTAAATATTTTCCAGATTTAGACGCAGCTTGTATTCCTTCATTGTACCAGTTAATGAAAATAATAAAGTTTTAAGTTTAAAATCTATATCATTCTCTAATTCAAATTGAAAATGTGCGAAATTATTTCATCACTTCCAGGCGAAAACATAAATATCGAGAATGAAATACATAATATCCCTACAAATACCAAGCTGAACTTTTTATTTTTAAGTAACCCTTTAACAAATAAGAATATTCCTATAAATAATATTAAGAAATACCAAAATCCCAAAGATTCACCTCATTTCAAACTTAATAATAGGACGTTACAACTCGTTAAAAGTTCTGTAAATTCAGATTAAATAAGGTGGAACATTTCTATAAAATCATCACAAGTCTATTCTGGCGTTGTGAAGTAATTAGCCCGATTGGGATAGAGATGCAATCGCATATAAAGCAATCGGGCCGCTTCTAGACTAAATTTATTTTCTTTCCAGAACTTTAATAAGCTTTACTAGCCAATATAATACCACCCACGGTAGAATAAACTTCGTAGTCCATTCAATGAACATTGGAACAAAATAGACTGCATTTATTCCTAGAATTCCTAGAGCAAACCAAAGACCTAACATAATCACTACAGCGATAAATATACTTGTTGTAAATTTACCCATTCCTTTTGACCTTCTTGATAAAGTTTGAATGGCTAGCACAATTAATGTGACAACAGCTAATAGAATAATTAACTGGATCACTACGATTTTTAAATCCTGCCAATAATCATAAGATGTAAGTTCCTCCAAAGTAACCCCCCCCCGCAAAGTCAATAGTATAATTTCTCGAATTGGCTCGTTTAAAGCACAACTTTTTTCCGTTACTGCCCTTTGTAAATGGAACTAAAACGGCAGGCTTTAATAAGCGAAATCGTTAGAACTAATGCCGATAAAGATCCTACAGACAGTAATGTTATCATTTTTCGCCATTTTATCTCTTTTGAAACTTTTACAGCCTCTGGGGGAACCGCAATCCATATCACAGCAGAAACTATGGCAAATATCGAAATAACTTCTTTAGACATAGTTAATACTACTTTATTATTCTAATATAGGGCCGGATTCAGATATAGACCATATCAAATTCATTGCAATCGCTCCCTTTTGTGGGGTAGTTAAATCAATTACAATTAGAATATTAGGATGTGTTCCTGCCCAGTCATAAACATACTTAAACCAATCAACGAGAACACAATCCCTAAGTAAAAAGGCCAAGCATTATCTTCCTTTTCTTTATCAAAAGTAAAAAACGTTACAATGCAAAATAGTAAAGCTACAACAGGAATAAAACCAAATGTCGGACCGAATATGAACGCACTTACACCGAGCATTAAACCTATAAGCCCATAAGGATTTTCCGTTGTAGCATTATCTATGTGTTCCCTTTCTTTATCGGATATACCTTCCCATTTATCTCCCCATACATCAAAATCTTTCGTTCTGTTTAGAAAATCAATTACTTTTTAAAATGTATTCATGCACTTCTCCTAACCTGGAAATGGCCGGATTACAGCACAGTTCTAATGTTACAACTGCCCTGATTATTAAAGCAATATCCATCCTTTCAAAAGGGCCGATCATTACTTTTTTGTGGGACTAATACTGTTCTTTCAAGTGGAGCTCCACCCATAGAAACACTTCGTTTCTGCACAAGATAAGAACGTGCATCAACTTTGTACTGACAGTCTTCCTTATACTCCGCAGTTTTTCCTTGTTTTCAAATCATCATTAAAGGAGTTTCCTGATCAGTGAGACTTGTATATCTACCTTCCAACTCCAAAAATATATTCCCTTTTGGATATCCATGAGCATATTGAAAACAAATTACATAACGAAAAATGCACCAATTGTAATTAACTAAGTAGCCATCTTTTATACCAGTCATCAAATTTTTCGTAGTTACGCGAAAGTTTTTTCAGCAAGCCAATGCTGTATTTATAACCTCTAAATATAATTAAATTCCTGACGATAACGTGTGAGACTATTTAAATTAATTATAACATTGTTCAATGGTTATTAAATAACTCATTCCAATTTTCATCCTATTTTTATGTTTAATTGTTTCATTCAGTTGCCCTATTCTCGAATAACAGCCTTCCGTAAGTTAGAAACATTATTAAGATTTGATGACCATTTACTCATTAATTCCATTTGTCTCTTCTTAAGATCGTCATAAGGTTCTTCAATAGCTTCAATTTCATGAAATTTCCTATCAAAGACTTTTGCATCTTTGATTTTTTTGTAACCACCAAAACCGTTATCGTCATTTAGTAACCAAACAACCTTCTTTATTTTGGCAAACAGAATTCCCCCTGTACACATCGGACAAGGTTCCAACGAAGAGTATATTGTAAACTTTTCACCATTGATTTTAGCATTAAATATTGATTCCCCAGCATTACGTATAGCATCAATTTCGGCGTGAGCAGTTGCGTCTTGTTGGGTATGTACCTTATTGCGTCCTTTTGCAATTATATTTCCATTTTCACCAACTATTATAGCCACAACTGGATAGGTATTCTCATTCAATGCCTTTTCTGCCTCATCAAGAGCCAATTCTAAAAAATATCTATCTTGATCGATATTTATAATAAACAACCTCCACGTATTCTTTATTTCCCTACATAAAATGGCCACATTGAAGCACAAACGTTATGTAAGCAATACTCCGGATTGCAGAATCATTATTCTTCTCAAACCTAAAATCAGTACTTAAGAAAATTACTAGCTTTAACTCTTGCAATTCCACGAGTATTACTCTGTTTAAATTTCTAGCTTCAACCATCCCTCAAAAGCGTAATCCACTATTTCAATTGCTTATATTTTATTACCAACCTTTTTCTTTCTGATTTTTCAAAAGTATACATTAAGAAACAATCCGATTGAACTATAATTAAATTATATTATATAAAAGCAGTGCAACCATTTGATTGTTCTGTGTATCTAATCTATTGAACAACAAAAAAGGAACGATTCGGGAGGTGCTTGAATGAAATCTATAAAACCCTTGGTAAAAAAGGCTAAAAAAGGTGATGGTGATGCGTTTGTTTCTCTTGTAAAGCAATATGAGGATGTATTGTATAGAACTGCAAACAGAATGTTAAATAACGATGAAGACGTGGCAGATGCTCTTCAGGAAACGATTATGTCAGCTTATGAAAGATTACATACACTTCGAAAGGATGAGTATTTCAACACATGGATTTATAAAATTCTACTAAATAAGTGCAACAGTTTATTGAATAAAAGGAAGGTTTTTTCCCCTGTCGACTTACATGCACTTCCTGAAGGGTCAAATGGCGACTTTCAGAATATAGAGCTAGAAGATGCTTTAAATAGTCTAAATCCAGACTATAAAACTGCTTTTATCTTATATTATATTGCAGGATTAAACACGAAAGAAATTGGTGCAATTTTAAAAGAGCCCGAAGGAACAATAAAATCCAGACTCTCCAGGGGTAAACTGCTACTCAGAAATAATTACTATAAAAAAGGAGCGATTGCAAATGAAAACTGAGTTTGATGAAGAATTCGAACACGTTATGAGTAAAGAAAAAGAGATGCCTCTTAATGTAAGAAAATCTTTAGATAGAACATACAATACGATTCAAACACAATCGAAAAAGAAGAAAAACAAGTTCGTTTGGAAACAGGTAACTGCAGCAGCTTGTGCACTTCTTATCGCTGGTGCGGTCCTCACAAATGAACAAGTACGGGCAAGTATCAATGATTTATTTAGTTTTGGGGATAAAGGAATAGAACGAGCTATTACGGAAGGGTTTGCACAAGAAAATAGTAGTACTGCCACTGATCAGAATGTCAAAGTAACGCTTTTACAAAGTTTCTCAGATGAAAATAAAGCCGGAATGAGTTTTTCTTTAGAATTTGAAGATCCAAAAGTTCTTGAAAATGGAGTGACGGACGTTACGATGGATTTTCGATTGAAAAATGGAAACGGTGTGTATATTGAAGAATTTATTCCAGATACAAAGCCATTAAAAGGTAACAACACATACAATGTTTCAGGTATTCAGCTTAAGAATTCAATACTAGATGCTAAGACGGGGAAAACACAACTCGACATAATCATTGAATCCAATAAAGGCACGTTACCTATTCTACAAGATGCAGTCGTTGAAATAGAAAGCATTAATATATTTCGCGATCTTGAGTTTGCAGGTCTTACAAAAATTGATGGAAAATGGAACTTAGAGTTTTTCAATCAAGAAACAGGAAAACCAATTCCAATTATTGATTATGCAATGGATGACCCATCATCCATCATTCAAGTTATTTCTGCCAAGGCAAATCCAACATCACTTAACCTGAAATTTTCAGTAGATCAAGTATATGAAGATGAAACCCCCTTTGGCTTCTCAATGAAAGTAATTGATGAAAATGGTATTGTGTATGAATCAGAGGGCTTTAATATAGATATAAGAGATAATCAAACATATATTTCGACAAACTTTCCGATCACTTCTTATGATCACTTTGATAAATTGAAATTTATTATTGACGACATTGGAGAAGTTGAACTGTTTAAAAATTAGGGAGTAAAGAATACTGATGCGTATAAAAAAGACTGTTCGGAAATGCTAATTCCAAACAGTCTTTTTTAATGTACGCTGTACTTCTCTCCTGCACTACACAGCTGTATTCTAATAATATTTTACAGTCGATTATTATTGAACGAAATCGCTTATAAAGCAAAAGCCCTCGATTGCAGTTATTTGTATACCACATCTTACAACATTTCAATTCTTTCTTCTAACTTTTTATTTTCCTTTTTTACTTGTGATGATTCATAAAATGCTCCAGCGGCCAGAGAAAAAGCAAACCAAGTCCTAACCAATCCATTCCGATTTCCCCTATCCTTGAATATAACTTACACCCTTAAGCGGCCCTTTAACGGCATAATGCTTATTCTAGAATTGCCCCTTTAAGCTGAAGATGTGTGTTATTTACTTATTGGGAATACTCTCCAGGTTTAAGTGTATAAACTACCTCACCTTTACTATTGAAAGCAATATACTCCGCTTCAAAGATACTATTATTTTCAGTATTAAATAGTCCAAATCTTTCACCAGAACCTTTGGGTAGAAGTTCAAAATCATTTAATATTTTCTCTTCTATTTCGATTCTAACTTTACTTATTTCATTATTAAATACTCTAATTAAAACAGTGTTTAATTTTTCTTCCTTGTTAAATGGAGACTGGAAAAATGAAAGATGAATAGGTTCATTAATTCCCTCCGGTTCAAAGGTGAAGTCCTGTTTGAATTTCCAAGAAAACAAAGATTTCTCGAAATACATTTCGCTTTCTGTACCATCATCATTTTTGATAAAAGCTATAGATTTATTACCATTCAATACTTCAATATGCTGTATGTTTGTATTATTCCCATGCTTTTCAATTTCACTTGTAAGTTGTTCCTTATTATTTCCTTGAGGAAAAATTAAAATTACTAAAAAAAACTAGAAAGGCAATAATAATCACTAAGCCTTTTTTAGATTTTAAGATGTTCATACCTTCTTCTTCCTCTCGATAGCAATTGTGACCAAAACTCCTATAAGAAGACGTTTCAAAACATCACCCCAGTTATCCGTTAATTCGTAATCTGGCCCTATTCTGGCACAACTTTTATTCCGTTAATGCCCTGTTTGATGAAAGTTGGTTCTGATTGGATATTATTTCTCAGTAATATATATAATTTAATGCTTTTCACTATACTTACTTTTCTCAAGAACTTCATCGGAAGGCATATTAGTCCAATCAGTAATAGAAACATTTGTATTTTCGTCTATAAAGCTTTCCATTATTTTGTTCCCGATTTTATAATTTGCCCATCTGGGAAGTCCTTTTACTCCATCGCCACGGAAAAAAAGATCTTTAATTAATGAGTCAGTTGAACTTACGTTTTTCTGAAGGACTTGCCACGTTTGAATTTCATCTTTGCCTGTTGAAAAATCGCTCCATGGCGTTTGTATATCTGGGTAGATGATTCGTGCGAACGTATCTGCCTTTCCTTCTATCAGAACGAAATCTAATAAGGAATCTTCCATTGCTAATTTATTATTTTCTAAAAAGACTGTATGATGATACTCATGTGCAACTGCAAATTTTAAATTGCTCTCTTTAAGGAAAGGAGGAGCAATTTGGATTGTCATAAAGTTTTGATCCCACGCAACACCTGCCACACCTTCGTTTCGTCTTAAAGTAAACGCGTCATCTGGATTGGCAGGAAGAACATAAACGTATTTAGTAGCCCCTGGTGGTAACTGGTCAGCTGAATCTTTCAAAGCATTAATTATCAAATTTTTGATAGTATCATGGTTATCAATTAGTGATTGTAGATACTTATCTAAAAGAGTCGGACGCGTCGGAGTTCCAAAGCCCCACTGTTGTAAAATCCATTGGCCATCTCCACCACCTAGTGGATTTATTACAGTTTCCAAATATAATTCATCTAAATTGTCTGGTTGTTCTTTCGCCTTTTCAAGATAGTCTATAAAATTTTGATAAAAATATACTATTTCAAATCTTTGGCCATTATATGTAAATGCATTAAAGTTTGGAACGTTTTTTTTAGTTGCCACTTCTTCCTTCACTGAATTCTGTATGGTTTCTTCTGAAGCTTTTCCATTATTTTCACGTGATGGACTAGACTCTTCAGGGTCATTACTACAACCTAATAGAGTCAATATTGACAAAGTAAAAAAAAGAACTATTGATTTTCTCATTTTTCCCCCTAATTGCCCCTTTGATGAATGGGCGCTTTATTTATAATACTTGCCGTTACTTGGAGCGGAAGACGGACGACTCCGGAGGGATCAGCGAAAGCCGTAACGAAGAACGGCTTTTTCGAGTGAAGCGCAGCGAGAAGGAGCACATCATTGTACTCGCCTTGAGTCCCTCAGGGAGCGTTTTTTGCGACCGAGGAGACTCAAGCCACGCCCCTCGGAAAGCGTGCAGTCTGGAGCGGAAAGCAACAGTTATTATACTTCTTACTGGCACGTTTGTTGCATTGCCACACAATCCATTTGTTTACACTATTGTATCAAATTTTCTAATTAATTATCGAGCTTTATTTCAAATAATCATACTTTTTAAAAATTCATACATAACAGTTGCAATAGTAGCTTTAGCTATAATTGCAATGGTTGTCTTCTTAAGCAATAAAAAAAAGTAACCGCCCATTCCCTTTGTCAAAGGAACTAAATGGGGGTCACTCTTTTAAAAGCTTTTTTTAAACTATGGATAACCGCTCTTCATGCGTTCAAGTCACTATGATTTTACGTTTATGCTGAACATCCATCAAAGTAAATTGATAAAACGTAGTGTTTTTACCTATAGTTGATTGGAACTTTCTCAACTTCTATTCAGTTTCCGTGACCGCCCTCCCGCCACAAGTATGGCTGAATACAGAACGAGCACAATCCCCAACACTTGCCATCCATGCAACTGATCATGGAGAAACAAGACACCCATCAGTACAGCCACTATCGGTTCAATCGTCGCCAAAATGGATGCCTTCCCTGCTTCCAAATATTTTAGCCCGGATGTATACAATACATATGCGGCAACTGTTGAAACCAATGCCAACAGCAAAGCCGAAATCCACACATCGGCATACTGAAATTTATCCACCTTACCAAAAATATCACTCGTCAATAACATGAAGATACTTGTATAGAAAAACGTATACGTAGTGATGGTCAACGCAGAGTATCGTTTTGTGACTGGTTTTGTAAAAATACTATAAAGTGCATAGCAAAAACCTGAAAGAATTCCCATGAATAGCGTCTTACCCGGAATACTTTGTGATCCTAGCGGGAGTAGTCCTACCACAAAAGCACAACCGGTAATCGCAAACGCAAGCGCCCACCCTTTGCGAATCGTTAGAGGTTCCTTAAAGAAGATTCGAGACAGAATCGTGACGAACAAGGGACCGGTGTACAAAAGCGTCACCGCTAGGGACAAGCTTGATTGAGAAAAGACTTCGAAATAAAAGTAGTTAAACAGCGCAAGACTGAAAATCCCCGCGCTTGCGAAAAAAAGATGATCTTTTAAGCGAGTACGTAACTGTTCTCGGTAAAATAAAAACATGATCAGAAGCAAAAAGATAAAACTAAAAATCCCCCTTATGGCTACGACATCCCAAGCTGTGAAACCTCGTGCATACAACGGTGCGATGAATAATCCTATCAGTCCCCAGCATGCTGCCCCCGCTATGGTCATCAGATAGACTCTAAGTCCTGGCTCAGTAACCATCCCTTCTCCCCCTACCCTATATATATGTATTCCCTAAATTTCATCATACAATATCCAATCAGCGATAAATAGACTAACTTAGAAACGTCCGCAGGGCTTTATAGGAGATGTCCCCTTCGCTTATATAGATGACAAAAGGTAGCACACCATCTGCTGAATAAGCAAACTAAAAAATAACCACCTTGTATGCTCACTTATATGCATGTAAGGTGGTTACCAAAATTACTATATTCAACTATTTAATTTTTTTCTTTTTGAAAATGACTATTTAATGGAATTTCTGCACAATAATTTCATCCTCAACTAAGTCGACATTCACTTTACCAACAGACTCATTCTCCAATAAAAGATCTGTCAGTGGATCTTCGATTTTGTCTTGAATTACTCTGCGAAGTGGACGAGCACCGAAACGTTTGTCATAACCTAACTTCACGAGTGTTTGCTTTGCTTCTAATGTGATGTTGAGGTTGATATCATTTTCTTCAATATTTTCTTGAAGATCTAACAGCATCAAATCTACAATCTCTAGCAAGTTTTCTTCTGTTAACTCATTGAATGCTACAATCGCGTCGAAACGGTTCAAAAATTCCGGCTTGAAATAATCACCTAACGTTTCTAGCATCGTCACTGACTCATGTTCTGTCTGATTAAATCCAACGCTCACTTTTTTAGCAACGCCTGTTCCTGCATTGCTTGTCATAATGATGACCGTGTCTTTGAAACTTGCTGTACGACCGTGTGAATCGGTTAAACGCCCGTCCTCCATAATTTGAAGGAACATATTTTGCACATCGGGGTGTGCTTTTTCAATTTCATCGAGTAACAATATTGAGTAGGGATTTCTGCGAATTTGTTCCGTCAATTGACCGGCTTCTTCATGACCCACGTAACCCGGAGGTGAGCCGATAATTTTGGAAATCGCGTGTTTCTCCATATATTCACTCATGTCCAGACGGATTAACGTATCGCGAGAACCGAATAGCTCTTCCGCCAATACTTTTGTGATTTCTGTTTTACCAACGCCCGTAGGTCCCACAAATAAGAACGATCCGATTGGGCGATTTTTTGACTTCAAACCAGCCCGACTGCGACGAATCGCTTTTGCGATTTTTTCGACCGCTGCAGACTGACCAATGACTTTTTTGCCAAGGTTTTCGGCAAGTCCTTTCATTTTCGCTTGCTCTGCAGCTTGAAGTTTCGTCACAGGAATACCAGTCTTCTCTTCTACAATCAATTCAATATCCGCTATAGCTACTTCAGAATGCCCTGCTTCTCCATTTTGTTTTGTTTCATCTAATTTTTGTCGTAATTGCACTTCTTCTGCTCGCAAGTTAGCTGCTTTTTCATAATTCTCCTGATCTGCTGCTTGCTCTTTTTGCTGAACAATTTCTTGCAGGCGCATTTCAATTGAGTCTGAATCACCAGCTGATGTCTGTTCCA
Source organism: Sporosarcina sp. D27 (assembly GCF_000586555.1). Lineage (GTDB taxonomy): Bacteria > Bacillota > Bacilli > Bacillales_A > Planococcaceae > Sporosarcina. The sequence continues at coordinate 151,414 of NZ_AZUC01000014.1, read as the reverse complement.
GGTTTAATCGTGCTCCCACTTCGTCCATCAGGTCAATTGCTTTATCCGGCAAAAACCGATCTTGGATATAGCGTTGTGATAGCGACACAAAGGCTTGTACCGCTTCATCTGAATAGCTTACGCCATGAAAGTTTTCATATCGATCTTTAATACCGTTCAAAATCTTAAACGTATCTTCTGCAGACGGTTCTTTAACGATGATAGGCTGGAATCGACGTTCGAGAGCAGCATCTTTTTCAATTTGTCGATATTCCTTAAGTGTTGTTGCCCCGATAAGTTGTAATGTCCCTCTAGCCAAAGCTGGCTTCAAGATATTCCCTGCATCCATTTTAGATCCTTCAGTTGTCCCAGCACCAACTAGTAAGTGAATTTCATCCACGAACACCAAAACATCTTTACGCATTTCCAATTCTTCAATCAGCTGCTTCATCCGTTCTTCAAACTGTCCTCGGATTCCCGTATTGGTAACTAGTGATGCAACATCCAGCACGTATACTTTTTTGTTTAGCAATTTCGCTGGTACATCACCTTCATGAATTTTCACTGCAAGCCCTTCAGCAATCGCCGTTTTACCGACACCGGGTTCCCCAATCAGAACTGGATTATTTTTATTTCTTCTATTTAAAGTTTCGATCACGCGCTTAATTTCCTGATTACGTCCTATGACTGGGTCTATTAATCCTTCTTGCGCATCGTCAGATAAGTTCTTACCCAATTGGTCTAATAAACCTGGTTCGTGACTTTCTGGCTCTCTCACTTGCGTATATGTTTGTTTCGCACCATTTGCCTGATAGGATTCATTTGAGAATGACGGTACGTTGCCCGCACTAAGTTGGCCATTTAATTCGTGAAAGCAGGAGCTGCATAGATTTACCTGCATCGCTTGCTGATTCACTTGTAGCCGTAAACTCATAGTTGCTTGGTTTTTTTCACAATGTTGGCATTTCATATTAAGTTCCTCCCTAATGTTTCAAAATACGATTTGACTTTGACTATCTTTAACCTTAACTCTATTTTACGCTGACCTTATTTGACATTCAAGAAATTTGCTTGTGTTGTTTTAATAAGTTATGACATGTTCTTTCAAGCATTCGAATCACAAAATTTATTAATAAACACTGAAAACAATGTCTTTTGCGTTTGATTGAACCTCTTTTATATAATAAAAGGACAGAGTAAAACAGGTGTAAGATTGACTACTTAACGGTATCTTTCAACACATACTCATTCGAAATTGATGAAAGAAGGAATTAGCAGCCTATGAATATTCTTATTAAGCTGATTCAAGTAGCGTTTCTTTATGGGTTTTATGTAATCGGAAGCTGGTTACATGACATCCTGCACATCCCACTTCCGGGTAGCATCATTGGATTATTATTAGTATGGGGAGCTTTGAGCACAAAGCTTATAAATTTGAAATGGATTGAATCTGGGGCACATTCCCTGTTATCTGTTTTGCCTATATTTTTCATCCCTGCGACAGTTGCCATCATGAATTATGGTCATTTCTTTTCAGGGAAAGGCAGTTTGTTAATTCCCATTACAATCGTTAGCACGTTTTTGACGATGGGAGTCGCTAGTTTCGTTAGCCAATCGGTTGCGAAGCGGATGGACAAGAGGAAGGCGGGATCTGAATGCAATTGATCATTCTATCATTGGGATTCATACTACTAACGATTGCGGTCTATTTTGCAATGACTGTACTCTACATGAAGGTCCATTTGCCGTTTTTAGTACCTATTATCACAACTACAATCGTCATTATCGTGATTCTAGTGCTGTTTAATATTCCTTATGAAACTTATATGGTTGGTGGACAGTGGATCGATAAGCTACTTGGCCCTGCCGTAGTTTCGTTGGCAATTCCTTTATATAAACAAAGAGAATTGTTAAAAAGACAAATCTATCCGATTATTACAGGAGTTTTAGTTGGATGTTTAACGGGCATGATTACTGGGGTGGTGCTAGCGAAAAGTGCAGGGTTTTCAAAAGAACTAGTCTTATCCATTTTGCCTAAATCGATTACGACTCCGATTGCGATGCAAATTGCGACACAAGTAGGTGGAATTCCAGCACTTTCAGCTGTCTTTGTCATCATTGCGGGAATTAGCGGTGTACTACTTAGTCACTATTTTCTCGCGTTCTTTAAGTTGGACAGCACACTTGGTCGTGGAATTGGGTTAGGCGTTGCAACCCACGCCATCGGAACGTCCAAAGCGATTGAATACGGTGAACAGGAAGCTTCGTTGAGTTCTGTTGCCATGACCCTTTCCGCTATTTTCGGATCACTGCTTGGGCCAGTTATTGCATGGTTATTTTATAGATAATATCATTATTGTTAACGCGTCTCTTTACAAGGCGCGTTTTTTTGTGATTCTCCGTTGTTGAATGCATGCAATAGAATGTTCCTTCAATTCATCTTACAGCTGCTCTTCAACAAAGGTTAAAGTTCTTTTAGGCAATAAATAAGCAAATATAAAACCCTAAAAGCTTGACGTATAAATTCATAGTGAAGTAGCATGTACCTCATATTAATATAAATAATGTGTACAAGGAGGATGCAACGTGCCAGATTTAATTATTACAAATGCCATAATTTTAAAACTTGATGCTAACAATGGACAAGCTCGTTCTTTAGCGGTTAAAAACGGACGAATTACAGAGATTTGGGATACACCTACTCCCCCCGCAGGTACAAATTCGATTTCTGATAGCACAAAAATCATGGATTTAAAAGGAGCAACTTTAATCCCAGGATTTATCGACACACATAATCACATATTATCTTACGCTCTATTGAGTGAAATGGTAGATTGCAGTTCACCACTCAACCAGAGCATTGATGATCTATTAAACCGGATCCGGTTCAAAGCGGAACAACTACCGTCAGGTCAATGGATACAAGGGTTTGGGTACGATGATACGCTTCTATCGGAACAACGTCATCCTACTAGAAAGGAACTTGACCAAGTTGCTCCAAATCATCCTGTTTTACTTAACCACTCTTCCGGACATATCGCTGTAGCTAATTCGCAAGCACTTTCATTAGCACAGGTCCCTGAAGACATTGAAGATTCTTCGAAAGGCCATTTCGGAAGGGATCTTGATGGGCGTTTAAATGGAGTGTTGTATGAACATGCAGCGACATCCGCTGTCAGTCATGCAATACCAGAAAAAACAGAAGAAGACATGATTAAATTACTTGGACGAGCAGCTGAAGAATATATCGCGCAAGGGATTACTATGAACACAGTTGCAGCTATAGGAATGTCTACTAATCCTAAGAAGGAATTGGATGTTCATTTAAATGCAGGAAAAACAAAAGTAAATCCGATGCGCACTCAGTTGTTGATGATCCATTCACTTTTACAAGATGATGGTCTATTTAGTAACTATTCTGCAAAGGAACTTGATGAAGAAATACAAGAAAAGTCAAATGGCCGTGTGCGCTTAGATGGGGTTAAACTGTTTCAAGATGGTTCCATACAAGGTTTGACAGCCGCGTTGCGTGAGCCTTATTTCTGTGATGACTCCCTCACTGGAACGCTTATCCACGACCAAACTTCCTTGAACGATCAGCTATTGGATTTTCATCAAAGAGGATACCGGATTGCTATCCACGGAAATGGGGACAAAGCGATTGAATCGATTTTGAAAGGGTATGAGTATGCACTACACAATGCCCCTCGAGATGATCATCGCCACCGTATTGAACACGCACAAACTGCAACTATGGAAGATCTGAACAAGATGAAAGAACTCGGCGTAGCCAGTTCCTTTTTCATAAATCATATTTATTATTTTGGTGATCGACATGAGCGTATATTCCTTGGGCATGAACGTGCTCAACGGTTGAATCCAGTGGAAACAGCTGCTAAAAAAGGCATACTCTTTACACTCCATTCCGATTGTCCGATTACACCGATCTCACCTTTGTTCTCAATCTGGGCTGCAGTCAATCGCCTAACAAAGGAAGGTCGAGTTCTGGGAGCTGAGGAAAAGTGTGACGTCCTTACAGCACTTAAATCGATGACAATTTACGGTGCGGAGCTTAATTTCGATGAAGCGTCCTCGGGCAGCATTGAAGTTGGCAAGCGCGCAGATTTCGCAGTTTTAGACAAAGACCCAACGTCAATTGACCCCCTTGACATTAAAGATATAAACGTACTTGCTACCTTTATCGATGGAGAACTCGTATATGAACGAAGCTGAATACTAGTACATTCACCAGGTGTGAAAGCACCTGGTGATTCCTATGCCCTCCACCTTCTATGTGTTTTGTAACACCTCTTTGTTTCCCAGAAGTTATTTTTATGAATGCCCCTTTAAATACTTTCCTTACATTATCAGCCTGAATAGTTGTTACAATTTTTATAAAACGATAAACTTAGAGAGACGAACCATTTCGAAAGGAGAATACATATGACGTATAAACCAGACACAGCTGAAACAAAAGAACTCATCCAACAACTTGTATCAATTCCAAGCCCATCAGGCTACACAAAAGAGGTAATTGCTTTTGTTGAGGAATACTTGAAGCAATACAATGTGGAAACAAAGCGCAACCGCAAAGGCGGTCTCATTGCAACATTGCCAGGTAAAAACAACGAGGAGCATAGGATGCTTACTGCCCACGTCGATACACTTGGTGCTATGGTGAAAGAGGTCAAGAGCAATGGACGTCTACGTCTCGATTTGATAGGCGGCTATAACTATAATTCGATCGAGGGTGAATATTGTAAGATTCACGCATCCTCAGGCAAAACAATTACTGGTACGATTTTATTGCACCAAACGTCTGTACATGTCTATAAAGATGCTGGGAAAGCAGAAAGAAACCAAGTGAATATGGAAGTGCGTATTGATGCTAAGGTGAAGAATGAGAAGGAAGTTCGTGCACTTGGTATTGAGGTAGGTGATTTCGTGTCACTCGATCCACGTGTGGAGATTTGTGACAATGGGTTCATCAAATCACGTCATCTGGATGATAAAGCCAGTGTCGCAATTCTACTTCAACTCATTAAACAGATTCACGAAGAAAAAATCACACTACCATATACAACGCATTTCCTAATTTCTAATAATGAAGAAATCGGCTATTGAGGGAACTCCAACATTCCTGAGGAAACCGTCGAGTACCTCGCAGTCGACATGGGTGCTATGGGAGATGGCCAATCTACGGATGAATACACGGTGTCCATTTGTGCAAAAGATGGTAGTGGTCCCTATCACATAGGACTCCGTAATTCACTTGTTGAGTTAGCAAAGCAACATAACATTGCATATAAGCTTGATATTTATCCATATTATGCTTCTGATGCATCCGCAGCGATCAAAGCAGGACATGACATCATTCATGGCCTGATTGGACCGGGGATTGACTCTTCGCATGCGTTTGAACGCACGCATGAGGAGTCGCTGGAATGTACATTGCAGTTGCTTTATCATTATGTACAGTCGGATATGCAGAAATATTAATGTTCAAATAAAAAAACATAGTTTTGAAGCCAATGCTTTGCAAAGCATTGGCTTCAATTATTTCTTACAACTGTAATTACTAATAAATACTTTGGAAATTAGAATTATAGAATTACCTCTTCAATGGAACTCTTATGGTCTTTAAATTCTTCACTAAAAACTTTTTCCACAATCTCAGACCAATCTTTTGAAACATTATCCCAATCGCTTCCCCAATTCACATTTATAAATTCATAAGCTTTAAATGGTTTATCTTTAGAAGGTATTGGATAACCTAAAATATTTTCTATACAATTCGATAACATTATGTGCTTTTTTTCATCAGCGACTGCTTCCGATATTGGTAGATTGAATTTCTCAGCCCCTGCTGTCCCAACATCTGCATCATGGATAACATGTGGGTGAATATCCATTGCCTTTAGATATTTCACTAAAGAAATTATAGTGCCTTTACCTCTCGCTTTAACTATCTGCCAGTTATGTTGAATCTCTTTCTTTACACCAACTGGCATTCTTGCAATTGTCTCTTTGAAAACTACCTCTTCAGTATCTCCTTCTACTATTAAAACATTCCTTGCGAAAAATACCTTTGACATATAATCATCCATTTTCACTAACATCTTAAGATATGTCTTTTCATCCTGTTGGAGCTGCTTAAACGCCGAAGATATATTGAATGGCTGTGATTTCACTTTAGAAACTGTCAGAGAGATTCCGCCATTTTCCATGTCCTGCTTTACTTCTGTTAAACTATTTAACACTTGAGAAGAGTCTCTGCTTAAATCCACCATAAAAGGTGAATGTGTGGTACATATGATTTGATTATTACTTGAAGTAGCTAATTCATATATTGTATCTCTCATTTGAAACGCTGCATTAGGGTGAAGATATATCTCTGGCTCTTCAAACCCTATTATTAATGGACGAGTTCTAGTATTCTCTCTTCTACTTCTATATCTTAGCATAGCGAAAACTGTTGATCTAATAACCCCAGTGCCCTGATTTTCAATCGGAGTTTTTGTGTTACTGGTCATTTCTACATCAAATTTTGGTTTTATAACATTAGCATTTGTTAAATTTGTTGCTGCAAGCAGCTTAGTGTTAGGAAATACATCACCTAGAATTTCATTTAATTCTATCATCATTTTCCCGAATTCAGTATCACCATCTTTAGGATTGAGCTCTTTTTCTAAGAGGCTAAGATAGTGTTGAATATGGTCAAAGTTTTCAGACGCATCTCTAACATCTTCGAATAAACTGTTTAATGTTTTAATTAATGAACCGTTTTGTCCCGTTATTTCATCCACCTTGTCCTGAGCTGGGATTAGCAAAAACTTCGGTAGTCTAACTAATATGTTTCCTGGAATCCCACCTGGATTAACAACCCAGTTCTCAACTGTCTTATCAATAGAGTATAATTCATCTAACAATACTAATTCCTTGTAAATTTTAGAGCTTTTAGTTATTTTTTTGTTCTTATCTTCACCAGTGAATAATTTATCAATAAGATCATTATCTAATCCATTATCAATATAATCATTTAAGGTTTCACATTTTTCGAATTTCACTTCTAAATTCTTTTTATTCTCTTTCAATTCCACAACGTAGTCTTTACCTGGTTCAAATGTTTTTCTATACACGATCATTAAACCACTTTCTTCTGGACAATCAGTCAAGTCATATTCTAAAAGACGCCCTTTAAATCCACGCCAATTTTCCGCTTCAGTTGGAACATTCCTAAATTCTGCTGTTAGTACTATCTGGTTCGATAAGTATATGTGTTCATTTGTATCCTCAATAAAAGTACTGAAGAACTCATTAACAGGTATTTTTTTTGAATCGGATAACAAATATTCTAAAGCTTTCAGAACCGTGCTCTTTCCAACGTTATTCTCACCGATTAAGAATGTCGCATTTGAAAATAAAATTTCAGTATCAATGTTTTTTCTAAAACCTTGAATACGAAATGAATGTAATCTCATTTTTCTCCACCTCACAATTGTTTTTGAAAACTCATTATGAACATTTAGTCCTACACCCATTATCTCATATAAACAAATTAAATAAAGCTATATATTTCGACAATTTTCTACATTGTTTTCTCTATACCTTTTATCTAATTGTTGTAGTAAGGGCATAGTTCTGATTGTCACTCTTCAAAGTCTTACATTAATTTCACTTTTTAGTCAATAAGTCCTATCACTTTTTCACAGGTATTCCTGCCAATCACATTTCAATCGCTTTTATTTTTACTTCTGCAGATAACTCACTCTAGTTCCCCTAGAAAAAACACCTCCACGTTGATGTAATAAGGTCTAATACCCGTTTTTCAACGTAAGGTGTTTTTATTTGTCTCACTTTCTTAGGTCAGTACCTTTTTCCCGGGTCACTGGTTTTTTTTATTTGCGAGGGGATAGTTTTGTGGTTTTCTATTTAGGAGTATGCAAAGTTCTTGCATTCAAAGATTAGAGGAAAAAACCAATTGAGATGCTGTTTTTTTAAAATATTATTTTAGTCCTCTCCTTTTCAATTCCTTCTCTTGTTTTTTAGCTTTTTCTGTTATGATATACGAGTTTTTATATACACCATAAACAATTAGAACAAACGGAATCGCTGCCACGAGTACCCCGGAGAAGGCTCCGATGCTTGTTGGATTAAACCAGGTGAACTGAATACCAATCGTGTGTAAAAACAAAAAGACAGCTGAAGCCAAACCACCAAACAATCCGATATACTGTTTCAATTTATCTGCATTCACTTCAATCCCTCCTTTCTTAACTACTTTTTCAGAAGAAAATACATGTGTTTGTGTACCTTTTGTTTATACATCTCATATTGGCTATTCTCTATTCTATGCATAGAAAAAAAGACATCCTATGAGGGATGTCCCGGCCTGTAGACAAACTCCAGAAATCATTGGGCTTGCCTACAGTATTTTTTTTACAATAGAATTATCTATGAAAGGTTGATTTCCTCTGCGACGGACGTTTTCCTAGGAGCTAGCTCTCAGCTACAATCAACAAATATGCCAACTATTAAATGAGGTAAAGGGGGTCATAACAAAAAGTCAAAAATGAACGTAACCAGAATGTAAAGCTTACAATTCACTGAGTTCCGCAAGACCATCTGGTCCGTAGATAAAACATCCCTTTGCCCATCATTTCTGTTAGTCCACTGTAACTGACAGTTCTTTCACTTTTACAGAAGGCGACCCATACCCGCCCGGAACAAATTTTAAATCAGATCCAACCGATACGATTCCATTCATATAGTCATAGAAATTTCCTGCAATCGTCATCTGTTTCACAGGGGACGCGATTTTTCCTTCTTTAATATAGAATCCTGATGCCGCCACTGAGAAATCACCTGAAATGGTACTTGTTCCTGAGTGAAGACCCGACAAATCTGTTATCAACACGCCTTCCTCTATAGTAGCCATCAATTCTACCTGACTTTTTTCCCCCGGAGCAATATATAAATTGCCGGGTCCAACCGATAAGGTACTCTTGTAGGACGCTTTACTTGCATGACCAGTTGAGTTGACGCCCTCTTTTTTAGCAGTTTTCCGATTATGAAGAAGTGTTTTTAAGGTACCATCTGCTATGAGCATTGTTTTTTTAGTTGCAACCCCTTCTCCGTCGAAATTTCTACCTAACAATGCTTCAGGATGAAACGGATCATCTATAAGACTAAAGTTTTTTGCTCCGATTTCTTCGCCAATTTTGTCTTTCAACAATGACTGATCTTTCTGTGCTTCTTCAGCGGAAAAGATCGGAGTAAAAGCTGCTAATAAAGAAGCGGATGCATCGTGCCGCATAATAATCGGATACTTCCGTGAGGGAATCGATTTCTCTCCTAAACTAGAAATAGCTTCCTCCCCTGCTTCAGTTGCAATCTCATCTGCATTCAACGATTTAAAATCCCTTGTTAAACGCACCGCGCGACCCGTCTTCATTTCTTCCCCATCCTTAGCAACGGCGTATATGAAAACAATAAGTCCATTCGTTTTATCTTGCAAAGAAAGTCCTTTGTTGTTTGTAAGAACTCGTTCTTGCGAAAAGTCTTGCAGTACACAATAATTTACCGATACAATTCTGGGATCATAAGCCAAAGTTTTCTTTTCTACTTCTTTTATAAAAGCGATTTTTTCTGGAATAGAGACATTCGCAAGCTTATTACTATAGCGGGAGTGCTCCGAGTAGTATTCACTTCCTCCAAAGATGTCCGTGCCGTCATCTTCATCTAGCGCGTCTGCATTCGCTTTTGCACCCTCGATTAAGAAAGAAATGGAATCACCATCGATTTTTTCTGTATACGCATAACCCATTTTTCCATTATACAAACCTCTGAATCCAACTCCACCTTCTTCAGAAGTTTCATAGCTATCGATTTCCCCTTCAAATATGTTAACTTGGAACGAGTTAGATTTTTCATAATAAACCTCTGCCTCATTAAAACCAACATCCTGTGCTTTTTTCAAAAGTTCATCCTGAAATAGTTGAATGTCCATTGTTATTCCCCCATTGTCCCACCAACGGTAATCTCACTGACACGCAACATAGGTTGACCAACATTTACGGGGAGACTACCACTGATAGACCCACACATCCCTGCACCATGTGCCAAATTGTTGCCTACTTTATCGACAAGTTGTAATGTTTTCGCACCATTCCCAATAAGAGTTGCACCACGAATAGGTCGACCGATCTTACCATCTTTCACCAAGTACGCTTCAGCAACGGCAAAGTTGTAATCACCTGTTGCTGGATTCACTTGACCGCCACCCATATATTTCGCGTAAATCCCATTCTCAGTCGATGCAATGATTTCTTCCGGTGTCGAATCCCCTGGTGCAATATACGTGTTCGTCATCCGTGAAGTTGGATTAAATCGATACGATTGGCGACGAGAAGAGCCAGTCGCTTCCGCATTCATGCGACGTGCATTGAATTTATCGATCATATACCCTTTTAAAATCCCATTTTCAATCAATACATTTTTACGTGTTCTTTCACCTTCATCGTCAATTGTCAGAGAGCCCCACTCATTCGGAAGCGTTCCATCATCGATATACGTTACGATATCAGGTGCAACCTTTTCACCGATGCGATTCGCGAATACCGAGGTATTCTTCGCCACTGATGTCGCCTCAAGTCCATGTCCGCAAGCTTCATGGAAAATCACACCACCAAATTCATTGTCGATAATCACCGGGAACTTTCCACTTGGACACTCATCCGCACCAAGCATCGTCACGGCAATACGTGACGCCTCTCCTGCGTAATGATGAAGATCCAGATTCTCGATGAATTCAAAACCAGCATGTGCTCCCGGACCGTAGAACCCACTCTGCATTTCCACACCATCCGATGCTGTCGATTGAATCGCAAGTCGTGAATGGACACGTTTATCCTCTACGAACTTTCCTTCCGAGTTGGCAATCAAGACATTCTGTTCCTCATCGACATAACGTAATCCAACTTGGCGGATGCGTTCGTCATAATTTCTAGCAATTTCGTTCGCCTTTCTCATCACCGCTATTTTGCGCGCATGTTCTACTGTTTGTGGTAATTGAGCAATGGTATGAATCGGTTTAATGATTTCCTTTTGTAAGGGATGGATAATCCCATTCCCTCCACCGCTAATTGCTAACGCAGCACGCTTCGCAGCCTCAATCAGTCCTTCTTCTGTAAAGTCGGAGGTGTACGTATACACATTTTGAAGTCCAGAGAAAATTCGGATCCCGATTCCGAAGTCACGACCCGTAATACTTCTTTCAACCTTATCACTTTGCAACTCAATTGAATTCACAAACTTGTCTTCTATGAAAACCTCTGAAAAATCACCGCCAGTCGATAACGCGGCTTCCAATACATTTTCTATTATTGATTGCTTTATCATTTCCCATTCCCCCTCCATTTGGATTATAACCTATATTTTGTTAGAATACATTGATTTAGTCAACTATTCAGTTTAATTTCCAGTCACTACTAGTACATACTGAATTCCCATCGTATAAATCGGCAAAGTACACATACTCCACGCGAAATTGGCCGTCTCTATTTAGACAGCCTTCCATTATATTCTCGAGATTGTTTCATTATTCATGAAAGTTGAATCACGCAGTTAATCTAATAATATGTAGACGGGAATGACATTCTTTTTAGATATTCAACTTATCGTTTATACTTAGAATCATAACTTCACTTTGGAGGATTAGACGATGGAATTTAAAAATATTGATGAACAAGTCATTCAGAAGTATAAAGAAGATGAAACTCTTATGGTTCGCCTATTTGTACAATGGTGTGCTAATCATGACCTTGACTCACAAACTCTCTATCAAAAAGCATACCCCGCCCAACCGTTAAATGTACTATTAGAGGAAGTCATCGAAAGTGATGATGGATTTGACGAACTTCATATCGACAATGAAACGATGTTGGATGTTCTCCAAATGTTCGGAAATGACGACCTGGCATTTGTAGTGGCGGATGAAATTCAGCGCTTGAAAAAGTAACTTGTACATACAGTCAAAAATAGTTAATAAGGTATGCTGTGCACCTAACTTTCATATTTGTTAATCATTCATGATTGTTTCCGGCACAGCTACCTTTTAATTATTTCCCGTAAAAGTTCTCACTTGGCCTTCAAACTATATAGGATTAGTAAAACTCCAGCAAACAAACAGACCATCCTCGTTAAAGAGATTTTTTCAGTGAGCCCACTCAGTGCAATCCCTGTTGTGACAACCAATATAACTGGGCCCACTAAAGCAAGCATGCTGTTAATGTAGAAAGCCTTCTCCAAATCATTAAACTTGTACATTAATGCAGCAGCTGATATTTCTATACTCCCCGAAATCACCCTTAACAAAATGATGAAAAGTAAAGCCCTTTCAATAACTGTGACCACATCCCCTGTAGTATTCACACTAAGTATATGCAACCTGACCATGCATTATTTGAAAGAGCATCCAGCGTACAACTTGGAAACAATTCTGAGTGGTGTCTTAATTTAAATGTCTGCGCACCGAACATTCATAATGTATTTCGGGATCTTCATTCTTTAAAACAATGGAAATTAATTAATAGTCTAAACTACCTTTATTTCACAGTTAATCAGCATCTCAGGGAGCTCACTTTTCACATTGCCATTCCAATACGCTTTTCCTTGTTCAATTTTTTGAACAAAAGCAACGCCATCTGGTTTCGGTAAAAGCTCTCCGTCCCCACGAAATATTTCCCAACAACCCGTCTATCTTTTAGCTCCAAGAACATTATATTTCAAAATTCAGACACCTGAACTAATTATAAAAGCGTGGGATCTCCACGCTCATCATTGCCTTCTTTTCAATTGTAAATTCCCTTTATTAAACATAAGTAGTCCATTCGCGCGCTCATAAAGAGCATATATTGGATACAGCAGACCAAGGAATACGACAGCTGTAGGCATTTTTTCAATAATCGGTACAACACTAGACAGTAAGGAGATAACTAGTTCCGTTAAGAAAATAAATAACGGAATGATTGCAATTACACCCACTATTAGAAATGGGGTTACTTTTGTTTCTTTTAATTTGGCTTGGCAGTACGGACACTTCATAGTTAAAGGTGACGAAAAATCCTCAAAATCCTCGAGGGTAATGGCTTTTTGGCAATTCGGACAAGGTACTGATGTTTTCATACTAATCTCCTTATACTTAACAATTTAGCTAAGTATAATTGAGAGTTAGCTATCTTGTAAATAGGAAATATAAACCAGGAACAGTCTGGCGAAGGTGCAAGTTTGTCCAAATTATATGTCGTATGCAATTTGAATTACAGCTTACTATTGAAGGATTCGATTATGATTTTTAAAAGCCTTGACCACCCTATTCAGGTACCTTTCACTTATTATCCCTCATACTTTTTCATCAGATTAAAACGTTCCACACGGTCTTCAAACCCTGCATCCATCAAAGCGTCAACTTCGATTTTGCCAAACAAATCGAAATGGGGATAGTCTTTTTTGTAGTCAATCCACTCAGGCTTTAACCCGTATGTTTGTCCCCACTGTATCAGGCGATTAACATTCGCACAGCCTACCTTTGTCACTGTCTTACACCCAGGAAAACGGTCATCTAGCCAATAATGTGTGAGAAATGCAATCTCTCCGGCACGGACCGCCTCTTTCCAAGCTCTCACTTCTGTACGATTAGTTCCGAACGCCATCAGTCTGACCCTCACTGATTTCCATTTCTTTTTTACTGCTATACATATCATCACCTCTGGTATCCATTATACAAAAGGGGTAGGTCTATTGCAGTTTGATGAACTTTTCAATAAAAAATTCCATCTCATCCCATAAAAAAACGTCGGCTTATCACCGACGTTTAGACGTTCTTTTATCGAATTGACTTCAATTCACTTACCAGTTTTCCGGTAGGGTCAACCGTCTTCACATGACCTACGCCTTTGACATAGTAATGCTTATATCCTTTTTCGTTCACTTCTACAACATTTGTGAATGTTTTATATGGTGTTTTTATCGTTTTATTAACTCCTGTAATTTTTAAAGCATCAGTTTCAGATAGGCCATAACCACTCCAAGAAGTCCCTACCTTCACAGGATACTTCAGCGCTATTTCATAGTTAGAGAACGGATAAGATTCAATCAGCATCTCATCTGTTTCTTCTTGCTGGATGTACCAAATATCTCCAGATTTTGGACCTTGAATCACCCAGAAGAAACCAGCATAGTGAAGTTCACCAAATTGCCCCATCGTTTTTTTGTACTCCATACGGATATCCCCATTTGGAGAGCTGAATACATATTTCTTCGTCATATCTCGAGAATAGCCATCTTTTTTGACCGTTCGTTGTTTGTATTCAGGGCTAAGACCCCGTGCTAGAAATGCAGAAAACTGTTCCCGAGTCACTTTGCTAGCCGGACGGAATGTGCCGTCTGAATAACCTGTTGTAATGAAATCCCCGGCTATATTTCGTATAGAAGAATATGCTTTCATCTGTTCACGGACATCCTTGAACTCCCGAATCGAACCTGTTTCTATATCAAATGCACGTGCTAAAAATATCGCCATATCGCCTCGTGTGATGTATTCATTCGGACGGAATGTGCGATCTGGATAACCAGAAATAATTCCATAGACTGCAGCTTCAGAAATATATCCACTTGCTCCGTTTTGTGCAGTAACATCTGTAAAACGCGTGGCAGTTGGTCTTCCATCATAGCCAAGCATACGGCCGATCATTATCGCCGCTTCTCCTCGAGTGACATTACGCTTTGGTTGAAACTTCCCATTGGAATAGCCGCTTATGATCTCTTTATTGACTAAGTACTGAATTTCATCATGGAATCGATTGTTTTCTGGAACATCAGGAAAACTAGTTGCCGCTTCGGCTACTGTTGGTTGTACAGCTATTATACATGCAATTCCCAAAACAGCTATAAGTGATAGAATTCTTTTCATAGCACCTCTCCTTGTTTTTGTAGATGTAAGTTACTCTCTTGTTTGTGACAACTCGATCTATCTAGCTTATGGAATAGCTTACAATTTCATGACAATTTTATTTTTAATACAGTTTAGCCCACTTATACAGGGAGCATCGCCATTGTAGAAAACTACTTAGATTCAAATCAGAATGATGTCCAAGTTATGCCTTGCACAATCTGTGGTTTTTCCAAGGTACAAAACGGAATCTGTTTTCATATTACAGATCCATCTCCAATACTTCATGATCTTTTCGATTTCCTTTAGCATCTCATTAGCTCCCTTGGATTCTTTGGAACAAACGAACTGCAGTAAGCTCCTCAAAAGAAAATTCATGTTGTTTTCTTCTAAGTAGGCAGAGTTGTTTTCTGTAACCAGTCTAATTCCTCATGTGTTGCATTTTTATTTTATTGCACTGGAATCTCTTTTCATCTATATCCATAGCTCATTTACAAATAAAAGTTGTCGCAATACTCGATAAATATCCAGAGATTTATACCAGTCACTGACGGTATTTTTTATCAAAAAAATCCAGACCTGTTTTAATGCTTTTCAGATCTGGACTGTATAGGTATTTGCATACTAGTAACTTACAATCTTCTTATACTATTTCAAATACAGCTTAATCTTCCATAGTTGTCTCTCACACAGGTACATTCTGTGATATTTTACAAACTGCGTACCATATTCCAGTGCTTGTTGACCGCAAAAATAATTTTTTATAGCATTAGAAACTCATCAATGATTTCCGCAACCTCGATTTCTCCGTTAATTAGAAGCTCAGGGAGATCGTTTTTCACATTGCCATTCCAATACGATCTTGCTTGTTCAACTTTTCTAGCAAACGCAACACCATCTGTTTTTGGTAAAAGTTCTCCGTCACCCTCGAAATAATTCCCAACAACTTTTAGTTTAACAATCTGCAAGACGTTGCGATTGTACGAAACAAATAATTCTTTCCATTTGAGTGCTTCTTCGTAGCTTTTTGCTGCGTATAGGCAAGATAACCTTGATGGATACTTAGGAAATTCCTGCAGTCTGACCATTTCTGTTATCACTTCCCTAATAGCTCTAATCGTTTGATTTGCATAATCAACAACTACTTTTGCATTATCTTTATCTAAGTTTAATCCATTATCTGTATAATGTTCGTACAAAATCTGCATAAAGTCTTCACCGGTAGACGATAATCGTTCCTTTTCAAAGAAGAAGCGATATAAGGTGTTTTTTTGTTGCTCGCCAAAACAAAGTTTCTGTCCAAGACTCATTCT
This sequence comes from Sporosarcina sp. D27, assembly GCF_000586555.1. GTDB lineage: Bacteria > Bacillota > Bacilli > Bacillales_A > Planococcaceae > Sporosarcina. The sequence goes on along the minus strand of NZ_AZUC01000014.1, from coordinate 135,172 downwards.
TTGATTAGTAACAATGTGATAAGCAAAGAACTCTTCTTGTTCAAGATTATACTTAATCTTCTTTTTGAGCTGTTCGTTTTCATTCTGTAAGCTTTCGACCTTCTTCGCCTGCATAACAAGCCATTTAAACTGGTCAGCTTTTATTTCTGTTCTCTTTATTAAATCCGCACCATCATCGTGCTTAGCTCCCTCTTCAATCATTTCTAAATATGCTTTCTTAGTCTTCTCGTCCATTTTTCTGCCTCCCTAGAAGATTTGAAAATCGGGAATGATTTTAACGCGGGAAGGATCGCTATTGTGGTACCTGAAATCTCAACATTCATGAATGTTGAGCATACAATACACCTTTAACTAATTTAAGATCTTATCCCACAAACATTCGTTCAGTAAGAACCTAAAAATTCTGTTTGAAGTTCCGTCTCTATAACTGAATTTTCAAAAGAAACACGATATGCTTTAGCATTTGTCCTGGAGCTAACTATTTTACTAATTTCTTGGTCCTTATAATGAATGGCAACTCCATCATCTGCCGCAAACCCTGATTGTATTTTATTTGATTCAATAAGTTCGTGATATGCAGGTCTTCTTTCTATTTCCCCATCGTAATGGGGACAATTACTCCCATTTAAAAAACCCAAACACTGGATTGGTTCAAGTCCATCCCCATACGAATCAGTAACCCCTTCTTCAAACCAGCAAATGGAACCCGCACTTAATCCAGTTAAAATAACTCCCTGATTCCACGCTTTTCTTAAAATCTCGTCTAAGTCCCATTCTTTCCACAAAGCTAATAGATTTTTAGTATTCCCTCCACCAACATAAACAATGTCTTTCTCTAAAATAAAGCTCTCAAAATCCCTTGTCGGAGGTTCAAATAAAGATAAATGAGATGGTTGACACTCTTGTTGATTGAAAAAGTCATAATATCTTGAAATATAATTATCGGAATCTCCACTTGCAGTAGGGATGAAGCAAATATGCGGATTTGCTCTCTTTGCTTGTTTTAATATATACAAATCTAACAAAGGGTTATCTGGTTCCATTGAAAACCCGCCACCACCAAGAGCAATTATTTGTCTCATCTACGTCCTCCTTTCAGAAAAAAGTAATAAGAAATAAGCTCTACAAATAAATTTTGTAGAACTTGGCTGGCCGTTTAGCTTAATCTTCCAGGTTCGTTTTTAAGAATATAGTTCTTAGCCATAAAAAAAGCTGTTGCCGTAAATAACTGTGTATTAATTTTGTTTGCCACTAGTTCATTTTCAAAATTATTAAAGTCGCATAATCTAACCTTTATTTCTTCAGTATCATCTAAATCTTGCTCATATGCGCTAAATGCATCAAGGATCAGAAAGGTCCTAACTTTATTGTTTTGTGTTGCTGGATTCACCATAAATTCACCTAAGAAAATAGGGTTTTTCAAAGAAGTGTAACCTGTCTCCTCTTTCACCTCTCTAATTAAGCCTTCCTCATGCGTTTCGTGCCCTTCTTTTTTCCCGGCAGGAACTTCTAAGAAGAAATCATCCCCTCCATAACGATATTGTTCAACCAGAACAATCTGATTTTCTTCCGTAATGACAACCGCATTTACCCAATCAGAATATTCATTAACACAATAATCATCAATCACTTTACCGTTTGGAAGCTCACAACGATCTATTCTAATATTCCCGAATGGACTTTCATGTAAATACTTTGATTTTATCGTTTTCCACTTGTTCATAGTTATCCTCCGAAATACATTTCTTTTTTCTATCTTACTTTAGGATCTAGTGTTTTATAATACTCCTTCTAAGTCCAAGACTAATTCAAGATTGACGAAAATTCGCAGAATATTTTTACCTTTTTCTCAGAAATCTTCCCACCATTCATCGTCCTCTAAAATCACACCATTCTCAGCAATATAGGCAACCACAACTTTACCGTGTAGCAATTTATCATTGGTTTTCAAATATGATATAAATTCGTTGAAAACTCTCTCATCATCTGCTTTCTTTTTTCTGGGTAAAGTCAAACGAATAGTTGCCTCGACATCGAAATCTTTATAACTACTAGAGCCATTAGGATCAATTCCTAAATCATTTCCAATCTTGTCATTAAAGAAGGCGTAGACATCGATGTTCTCTCCGAGATTTTCCGAAAGAAAAGGATGTATTTCACCCTCTAGTTCCTTTCTCCACTTACTTGCAATGTACGTATCCACCAATTTCTCTGTTTCATCATCATAATAAATTAAAAAGTCAGTGTTCTCTCTTATCGCTTTTGCAGCATATTCAAATCCGAAGTTGCCCATATTGTCGTACAAGGCATCATAGACTTCATAATTCCCATTGAAATTTTCCTTTAAATATTGCTCAGCTTGGCTTTTTATTGCTTCTTCTTTATCCTTATCCGGCTTCATACTTTGAAGAAAGGTGAATACAAGTAGTGCAATGCCTAAAGTGATAACCCCAAACACAACAAACAAAATTTTCAAAAACTTACGCATAGCCTTCCTCCTTTATAAATACTTGAATTTAGATGTCTGCCCTATATCCTAGTAACATTTACCTTAGCTGTTCCGTTTTCAATTATTATTATTTTGCCTAGGTGTTTAGAAAAATTATATTTCCATACTTCAATAATACGGTAGAATTGTGACCTCTTTACACTTTATGACGTTCTATTTTATTAAAGGTTCATCATTTTCAGTTTTATTTAGCTAGAACATTTTTATATTTTGTACACATCGTCAAATGTCTAGTAGAAAGCGTAGGGCCACCTCCGTACCTGCAATCATTTTCCGAATTATTGCTGTGAACCATTTTTGAGTTCTACATACTTCCAAACATTGAATAGTAGTATTCCAAAAAGAGTAATATACGCTATACTTAGGACCTTAACAAACCAGACACTGAATCCAAAGATTATTGCACAAACAATATATGCAATCCAAACACTAATCGTTAAAAATAATAAAGCTCGACGTCTTTTATTCACACTGCTCCCCCTTTAGAACTTGCCAACTAATTGTATGTAAAATAGCAGTAAAAGAGTTCACAACCTTGGACTATTACTAGAAATGCACTGATCCTAAATTTTATAAACGAGCGAGACTAAGTAAGATCCTTATAGCTGTTTACTTTACACAGACATACCGCATCCTCATAAACTCAAATCGACTACCATTTGTGTCTTGCATGAAGGTTCCTGTCGTTTCGAAACCTGCTTTTATGTATAGTTTTATGGCTCTTTCATTAAATGTAGCTACTGACAACGTTATATTTTCTGGGTTATACTTTGATATTGCATAGTTTAGACCGGATTTGAGAAAATCCAATCCAAAACCCCTCCCCGTTAGTTCAGGTTTCATTCCCAACCCAATATCAACAGAACCAGTTTCATTATCAAAACAGAAAAACCCAATTTCTTCGTCGTCTAATCTAACTGAAAAATATTTCTCCCCACGTTCTAGAGGATTCAAAAATTCAGCTAAATCCTCCTCATCCGCCCCAATATCATAAAAAGAATATTTGCCTTCATAGAGCCAGTTTGAAGCAATATTTTCTGCTTGTTTTTGTGACATTTTACTAAAAATATAATCCATGATAGCTCCTCATACCTTTCATCAAAATACTAAATATTCCGCTTCAGTCCTAATTATAAAGGATTTCCCCTAACATCATCCAAGCTCGCTTTCGATTCATAATGGTCCTAATAATGCGTAACCGTTATCCAACAACTACATCCCCTTGAGAAAGAACTTACTATTTCTAAGTATACAGATATTTTTCTTCATGTTACTGAAATTAGATCTTTATAATACTAATTTTATTTTTCATAAAAAAAGAAACATACGTTTGGTTTTATACTTAATAAATGGTATAATAATAAGGTAGCGATATATAGCGGATGGGCGGTTGGCACTCCCTTGAGAAAGGGGGTGTTACTATGGTAACCTACGAAGCAATTAGCATGTTATTCCAATTCGGAATGTTCCTCGTGGCAACTGTAACAGCGGTTGTATCGATGATTGCTCTATACACCAAACAAAAAAAGTAACCACCCTCCGCTACCACGCTAAGTAGATGAGATGGTTACTTTTAACACTCTTTTCCCACTGGCTAACCGCACTTCATGCGGATGTCAGCTACAATGACTGGGTGTTCTAGCACCCTGTCTTTTTTAGTATATGTTAATCTTATCACATTCATACGATTTCATCACTTCGATAAGACTCAAAACCAACTTTAAATTATGTACCTGGTAGTTATACGATTAGTAATCCCTGTGCACCGTTCAACTCGAATACTATTCAAATTCTTTCTGGAGTTGAGCCTTGCACAGACAGTCATCACTAAGTATATTGTCCCATTTAAATTGGTACATCCACCGACAAAAACTCAGGAAGAGATTGTTCACGTTTATCCAACATTATCTGTTCCGGTTTTACCCCCTGCTCACGCAGTACTTTAATATTCTGCACAAGGAATTCATCGCTACCGACCACATAGAAGAGTCCATCCTTGTCTGAAGCAAGTTGCTTCACTTCTTCATAGTAGTCTTCTCGGTTATCAACAAACTGTGACGTGAACTTCTTATCAGGCGTGGACTCAAAAATAGTAGTGAATAAAAAATCTTTTGATGAGTCAATGTTCAGTGAATGGATTTGATTGACATTGTCTGCACGTTCAAAATAATCAAGTACCAGCGGTCTGAACGTTGCCAACCCTACACCTGAAGACAGCAAATATACATTTTTGTCTTCTCTTTTTAGTGGTACATTTGAATGTGTTTTAAATATTGCAACTTCATCACCGACATCAAGATCTCTCAAAATTGTTTTAAACTCAGAGCACTGTTCTTTTATACGGGTTGTAATACCAATCGAATTTTCATGAGGCAACGTGGAAATGGACATATGACGAATCAGGCTACGATTCGGTTTCTCTCCGGCATTAAAACCTTTCAGTGCAAAGTGAGTGTGAGACCCTTCTTCCCATGTAAAGTCTTCAGGACAATCGAGTAAATAGGTTTTAACCTCAGGCGTTTCTTCTATAATCTTATTTATTTTTGTCCAGTATATTTGCATTGTAAATCCCCCTTTACTAATTTTAAGTATCTTTCCTTATCTAATATACTATAGATGATAACAATTCTCAATTAAACTCCTCTTAATTAGAGATGCCTTTTAAGTAGTTTTCTCTTTGGACAAAGATTCATGAATGGTTCTCATACAATTTTAGATATTAAAAAAGAAACGATCACCAAACAATGATGATCGCTTCTCTTATTTACTTCCTTCACTTTAATTACAATTTTCATATAACCAGTGCCTCTACCTATGCACCGAACAACTTCGAATCAACTCAAGATCACATCGTGAACAGAAAGCAGTTTTGAATTAATACATGCCCTCGGTTTCTTCACTAGTATTAATGAAAATATTCTTTGTTTGAGTATAAGCGTCTAAAATACTTTTGTAAGTTTCACGACCGATACCTGATTTTTTATACCCTCCAAATGGCGCCCCGGCAGAAACGTTTGTGAATTGGTTAACCCACATCCTTCCTGTGTGAACGCCACGAGAGACGCGAAGCGCTTTATTAATATCGCGAGTGAACACGCCTCCTGCAAGTCCATAGTCGGAATCATTCGCTAGCTGTATGACCTCGTCTTCGTCTTTAAATTTAATGACTGTTGCGACTGGCCCAAAGATTTCTTCCTGAGCGATGCGCATTTTATTGTCGGCATCCGCTAAAATAGTTGGTGCCATAAAAGCACCATCACCTAATTCATCATCTTTAAGTTGATAACCGCCTGTAACCACTTTAGCCCCTTCTTGCTTACCAAGCTCTACGTATTTCAAAATTTTATCAAGTTGTTTTTGGTTAATTTGCGCACCCATTTGGACGCCTTCTTCCCATGGAAGTCCTACTTTAACTTTTTCAAAAGCTTCTTTCATTGCTTTTAAGAAATCTTCGTAAATATCTTCCTGGACAAAGATACGTGAACCTGCGCTACAAACCTGTCCTTGGTTTAAGAGAATACCCATTTGAACACCTTCAATCGCACGGTCCCAAGGAGCATCATTAAAAATAATATTCGCGGATTTACCACCTAACTCTAGAGTAGAAGGGATTAAACGATTAGCCGCTGCTTTAGCAACCTTATAACCTACTTCTGTAGAACCCGTAAATGCCAATTTAGAGATACCTTCATGGTTAAGGAGATAATCACCAGATTCTGACCCTTTACCTGTAATGATATTGACTACCCCTTTAGGTAATAGGGGATCAAATAACTTAGCAAACTCTAAGAGACTCAATGATGTTGAAGAAGACGGTGTAATGACAATTGTATTACCTGCAGCTAGCGCAGGTGCAAGTTTCCAAGCAGCCATAAGAATTGGGAAATTCCAAGGAACAACCTGTCCAACAACACCCAGTGGCTCTTTGAGAACGATTGTGAGGTTGTTTTCGTCTAGTTGTTGAGCTGTCCCTTCTTCTGAACGAATCACACCGGCAAAGTAACGAAAATGGTCAACAGCTAATCGAAGATCCGCACCATTTGTTTCTCTCAATGGTTTTCCGTTATCAAGCGTTTCTATCATAGCTAAATGATCTATATTTTCTTCCATTACATCAGCAATCTTTAGTAGAATATTACTTCTTTCCTCAATGCCTACTTTCGACCATTCTGGAAATGCTTTTTGTGCAGCGGCAACAGCAGCGTCAACGTCATCATGCGATGCATTAATAAATTCAGTTAGTTTTTCACCATTTGAGGGATTAATAGAATCGAGTTTTACACCTTTTGAACCTTCTGTCCATTCCCCATTTATATAGAGCTTATAAGATGAGTCAATAGACTGTTTTACATTTACAGAACTCATTTTTATTCGTCCTCCTTTGTATATCTATTTCATTTATTTCCCCGTAATAGTCTAACAACAAACATATAAAGTCTACTATCCATACATAACCTTCGACAAAAAAAGCTAGACTGTACACTACACACCTTCAGCACATTATAGTTATTTCGTGCACAGGTAACCACTTTTCGCTATTTTCGTAAAGCAAAAAGTAACCATCTCATCTACCTGACTTAGTAGATGAGATGGTTACTTTTAATGGATTCTAGTATACAAATTGTGTAGCAATCTTATCTTATTTTTTTCTTAACTAGGTATCGTCTTTTCCTTGTCAGGACTTAGCTTCACATACTGGCTCCCGATGCTTGCGGCAAAAAAGACTTGCGCAGCGTAGTAAGTAATCATGACGAGTGCATCACGACCTGGAAGCGGGGTAACAAATCGATCGATCGCAAGGAATGAATCCGAGCAAATAAACAGAAGTGCCCCTATTATCACCAGTGGCAAGCGTGTTCGAATCGCTTCCCACCCCATCAGCAGAATGACCCCCATATAAGCAATGATTGCTACGCCGAGCACCACTTCTCCTGAAGCGATTTGCGGAACCGCAATCCAAAATACCATAAAAATCCCGTAGAGGATAAGCGGTATTGCAGCAATCAGAGGGACGGACTTGCGGCGGGCTGTCCGGAAAGCAGCGATATAAAACAAATGGGCGACTAAAAATGTAGCAAGGCCAGCCATGAACCAATAAATTGCCGCATCCGCTACCATGCTCACGGCAAGGCCGATGAGAACAATCTTTTTATAGAGAGGAGAAACAAGAGACGTGTTCCTAGCCGCGTACAGGATAATCAACATCATTGGAACTAATTTCATTGCGATTTTGATGCCTACCGGTTCTTCCGGTATCAGAAAAATATAGACAAGCCCCATTATGGTAATTAGGGCCAGTAGTACTTTACGCAAGCAACTTCACTCCTTCTTAATGGCTGCCTGTGCACCACACAACTTAATACTATTAGAACTATTTCAGAGTTGTGTCGTGCCAAGGTAGCGGCTTTAAACTGCAGTTCCCTTTTTACGCTTTCTCCTTTTCACAATATAGGTAATCAGTATAGCAAGGAATCCAACGAAAGCTAGCACGATCCCGTATGCGGTTAGGATAATGCCATTCGGATTTTTAAGGATCGCAAAAATATTTGCATCATGAACTACGATTTTTCTATCTTTCAGTTGATTATAATAGGCGGGCACTTGTGCGACGCCGTCATCTTTTTCAAAGGATTTCATGTAATTGGCGATGGCGTACCATTCTTTCACTTCCTGGTGATCATTCATATAAATAATATGGTCTTCAAAATCTGTCACAGGCTTCCCCTCTTTTGTCTTTGGTACTACAGAGAGGATTCCAAAAGACTTTTCATTAACATAAGGGAGCATTTGAACAGAATATAATCCGCCTACGACACGGTAGAGTTTTTTATCATCGATTTCTTCCTTTGTGCCATTCTGAGACTGCAAGCTGATATCTGTCACTTTATTGAAAATGAGACGATTTGTATTAAACGTATAGCTTAAACCAGCGATATACAACTGAACCTCATTCATAATCGGTGTAATTGAGGCGTCGACTTCCGCGACCGTCTTTAATTCTTTCCCGGTTAGATATATATCTAGAAGAGGATACCCAGAAATTCCATCGGGGCCAATGCCTAAAGAATTTACATTGAACACATTTGAAACCGTGATGTTCCCCTTACTAAATGAATTTCTAATAGTACCAACAGGGACAACAGCTGCAGCAATCGGCTCATACTCGCTCCCTTCCAATTGTTGAATGGTATGAACAAAGGAGTCTCCAATCAAATTGCCTAATGGTTCTTCTTGTTGATCGATTCCTAACTCTGTAAAAGGAGTGAAATCGAAGGGTGTGTAAGCAAGCACTTCATCAAATTCCATTCCAAAGTGACGAAGGTAGTTTTCCTGAATCACATGTTTATACTCCTGAATTGTTTTGGTAATCTCCGGATCTAAAGGAAGAGAATCATCGATTAACTGTAGTTCATAATTATTGACTGTCCATTTGTTTTTTTCATTCCTTGAAACAGTTAGCACACCTAAATTTTCTCCATATTCGCCGGCTGAACCTAAAATTGTATCCCCTACAATAATTGGTTCTTCTAGAGTTGTATGGCTATGACCACTAATAATAACATCAATGTCCGGAACCTTTTTTGCTATGAGTTCATCCTCTGATTGGGACGGGTCTTCGGACGTACCTGAATGGGAAAGAGCAATGACAAGGTCTACTTTTTCGTCATTCTTTAGGGTGGCAACTGTTGACGTGGCACTTTCTATCGCATCATTAAACGTAACACCGGACATAGGAGCGTTGCCAGCTGCTTCTTCTCCCATCAACCCTAATATGCCGATTCTAATCCCTTTACGCTCGATGACCATATAATCTTTCACATCGTACTCATTCATCGCTTCTTTTAAAGCTTTTATGTTGTCGGCTAACTCCCCATCCTCATCTGTCGGAAAGATCGTATTTGAAGCAACAATGCTAGGAAGTTCTTCACCACTATCTTTCGCAGCGCGTAAACTTCTCGCTAACCCTTCCGCTCTAAAGTCAAACTCATGATTTCCGATTGTAGTTACATCATATCCCATTTGTCCCATCATTTTTAAACCTGGTGCGTCCGTTTGGTAAATCGTTTGGAACAATGTCCCCATCGCGAAATCACCCGCATCGACTAATAGGGCATCCGGATCTTTTTCTCTTTGCTCTTGAATCGCACTATGTAATCTAGCATACCCGCCAACTGTCACTTCCCCTTGCCCTCTATCGATTTCAAACGGAAGGAAATTGTCATGTAAATCATGCGTGAAAAGGATGGTTATGGAATCCTCAGCTGAAGCAGCGTTCCCTTTTGGTAGATCCATCATGAAGACTGTTGCTATAAGTAGAACGATTGAAAGAAACCTGACTAGTAATTTAGTAATTGTAATCCCTCTCCCCCTTAAGTATCTGTGCAAAGCATAACTTGCTTATTACATGTCATCGAACCTAAATCTCACACCTATTTTTTCATCAGATGACAATTGATTTGCCCATAGCGTATAGCTTTTTTCCATCATCGCATGGGCGAGCTCTTCTGCTAGCTGATCATCCCCTTTTAATGCAACGGCCATTAATTTCTTATAATAGCTCAACGAAGCTTCTCGGCGAAAAGAGCTTTCGAAGTATTTCATTGCCATTTTTACATAGGCCGTCTCAAAGCTATTAAGTACGAGTGCAAAAAGAGGGTTCTCTGATAACCTGGCTAACTCTTTTTGCACCTTCCAATCATAAGACGCAAATGCTTCCGGAGTGTCTGGCAACCCATCAATTTCGGAAAGCAAGCCCACTACTTTAGGGTGATTTAGCTTTACTGCTTTTTTTACATACTTGGGTGTTAGCGCAATACGCAGTTCTAAAAAGTAGAGAACAAAAGCATCGGGTACTTGGTCAAAGTACTCGATTATATCAACGATCGTTGTAATATTTCCGCCATACCAATAATCATTCACAACAGCACGTTGTCCTTTTCTAAGCGTCAGCCAGCCACCATGGCTGAGGCGCTGCAAGATTTCTCGAATCGCAGGGCGCCCTATTTCATAGATAGCCGCCAATTCTCTTTCCGTCTCAATTTGGCTGCCTGCTAAATATTCTCCTTGAAGGATTGCTTTAATGAGTTCTTTTTCAACAGATGCTGTTCGATTCATAGCAAGGTCTCCTTTTGGCAACGTATAAATAGAGAACGTAGAATACCTCTATCGCTTTCCACTCAAGTGCGCTTCTCTAAATTCTTTGCAGTCTCACTTTTTTCGACCGTTTTTTGATCTCTATAAGTTCCAAACGTTTTATCAACAGAGGTATGCGTCACACCAAACCAGTAGTTTTCATTTTTAAAGTGATGCCAAAGATGGGCTTTCTTAATCTTTCTCCCTATCTCCGTTAGCGGTTGAACAGGTCGATGTGCAATGTAGTGCTTCCATTCGTAATACATAAAATAGACAACGATGCCTGCTAGATAAGCAATCATTAATTGGAAGCTTCCTGTTATTAAGTAGAATAGGAGCGCAAAGATTGAGAAGCCCGGCAAACTGAACCAAAGGGGTAAAAATAACAGTTTTAAATTGTTAGGATCAGCGTGGTGATCAAAATGTAAGCGCTTAATCCATTTCAGCAAAAAAGGATTAGTTGGAGTCTTCATATGAAATAAAAATCGGTGGATTACATACTCACTCATTGCATAAGTCGCCATCCCAATAAGGAAAGCAATCCACGTACCAATGTAGAGAGCATTTAATAGAGTATAACCCATGAGCGGAATAAAGAGAACGAGCATAATAGTGATATCTGGATACGTGACAAACTCTTTCATGTACTTAGTATTCATTTACATTCCTCCTATCGTATAGTTGAAAAATTCTCAAGGTAGTCTAGCCTATGAAAATGTCACTCTTGGTATGACCAGTATTAATATTGGTCTTACCAAACTATATAGTTTTCTAAAAAGATAGTCAATTAAATTCGAAAGTACTGAAGGTTATTTAAAAGCAAATTAACAATTTTTTCTTCTACAAATTGCAGATCGGGCTCAATCAATGAATAGAATCATTATTTCGAAAGTGCCCCCTTCTCACACATTCGGTAATGGAATCAATTTCGTGAAAAATCCTCAAATGAGTTGTGAAACAACATCCCGTCTTAAAATCCTCTATATAAATAAAAGCTAGATGAGAGCTACAAAAAATAGCTTCCATCTAGCTTTTATTTTTTCTCTGCAAATGTTTCGACAACCTCTAGAATTGCAGTAGTGTTGTGTCGTACACAGTTAATGGCTTCTTATGATTGTAGCTCTTTTGAAATTGTATTTCCAAGTACTCTATCTTTTCCAGCCACAATACCTACTAGTAAGATGACGACAGCGAAAGCAATTAACATAATGAGAGGCATTGTCCAACTATCTGTCATATCATGTAAAGCACCAAATACAATCGGGCCAGTAGCTGCCAGTAAGTATCCAAACGATTGTGCCATTCCTGACATATCAGATGCTTCAACAGCATTGCTTGTTCTCATACTGAAAAACATCATCGATAAGCTAAATGCGCTACCTGCACCAATACCAATCATAATTACTGATATCGGTACGAATGAGGAATTTCCAATTAAAACGCCTGTTATACCAAGAATGAACAGAACCGAAATAGCTACAACTAGTAGGATTTGATTTTTCATTCGTTCGGCAAGTATAGGAATAATAAATGAAAATGGAATAATAGCAAATTGCATTAAAAATAGCATCCATCCAGCTGCACTCATACTATACCCCATGCCTTGTAGTATTTCTGGTAGCCAAGTCACTAACGTATAAAAAATAAGAGATTGTATTCCCATAAACAACGTAATTGCCCACGCAAGCGGAGAGCGAGCTAACGATAATTTCTCTTTTGGTGTTGCCTTTGAATATTCAGTCGGCTCTTTACCCTTTTTCAATTGTGGAGCCCAAACCGCAATGGCAATAATAACAGGAATTGCCCAAAATGCGAGTGATCCTTCCCAGCCAATTTCACCGATAGTTGTTAAAGGTACACTTAAGCCCGACCCAAGTGCTGCAAAGATGTTCATAAACACGCCATACATTCCAGTCATAATCCCAACTTTTAATGGAAAGTTCATTTTAATAAATCCAGGTAGTAGTACATTACCAAACGCAATTGCAACCCCGATTAGAATAGTTCCTGCAAATAATGCGCCTGTTCCAAATAATGATCTTAAGACAATACCAATTGCCAAGACAACTAATGAAAGGAAAATAGTTCTTTCCATCGTAATTTTATGGGCCACTTTCGGTGCGAGAGGTGAAAGTAGAGCAAATGCGAGTAAAGGAAGTGTCGTAATCGTTCCAGCCAAAGCATGGCTAATACCTAAATCCGTTCTTATTGATGTAATTAAAGAACCAATCGATGTAAGTGGCGCCCTTAAATTGGCAGCAATTAAGATGACGCCAATCATTAAGAGCCATTTTTTCTTAGAATCTATTTTTGTTTGTTGTAATTTTGTATCTTTTTGCAAGTTTAGTCCTCCTGAATGCGTTTAATCTTCTCTCTGAAATCGTTTATGTATTGATTTACATAACTAATAGCTGCATGCACATCTTGCTGCTTAATGGCTTCTAGTAATTCATAGTGAATCTCTTCACTATAGTTAAAGTATGCACCTGCCACCATTATTTCTTCGATTGAAGACTGCAGTGGTTCAGTTATATGTTCATAAAGACGTTCTAACATCTTATTATGTGATGCTTTGACCATTGCTTTATGAAATATAATATCTGCTTGTAAAAATTCTTGTACATCTCCTTTTTCAGATGCCAATTTACATAACTGAATAGACTCGGTCATTGCTTCTAAATCAAGATCATTACGTCGGATAGCTGCAAGCTGTGCTGCTTCTCTTTCTAAAGCAAGACGCACCTCTAACGTTTCCATGACGCTCGACTTTTCAACTTGTCTATGAAGGGCTACACCAAAGGCACTAGATGATTTTACAACCGTACCGCTCCCTTGTTTGGTCTCAAGTAAACCCGCATGAACTAGAGCACGAATTGCTTCTCTTAATGTATTCCGACTCACGTCAAATTCCTTCATTAATTGCATCTCTGCAGGCAATTGATCGCCAATTTGCCAATGGCTACTTTCGATAAGATGTTCAATTTGAATTACCACTTGCTCAACCAATGACAAACGTTCTGTCTTTTTCAGCATGAGTGCACCTCCAATGGTTCTTTTTGAAAAGTTGTAGGATGATTGGACTTAGCCAATATATCACTTAATTTACTATAAGTAAATAAGAGAACTCCTGTCAGATGTCGGTGGAAGAAACTATCTTTTTTATTTAACCAGTGATGATTGTTTTTTCACCAATATTTATTAAGCCTGTTAAGATATGACCGAATGGCAAACATATTAGTAAAAACAGGAATATATAACTACCTTTTTGACTACATTACTAATTTACGATACTCATTCCAGCATGCTAAAATAAATTAACTTTACATCCAAAGAGGAAGTGTGAACCGTACAAGAAGTCCGACATTAGCTGTACACTCATAGCCACAGGGCGTATTTGATTTGAAAATCAAACTATTGAAGAGGTGTTCGAAGTTGATAGCGGAGAATAAAGAGCAAACGATATTTAATCACGTTGGTAAAAAGATACTGACGGATAGAGAGATTGACATAGTCGCGAAAATCGAAGAACCATTGATTGTCGTTTTAGGCAATATGTTAAGTGATGAAGAATGCGATGAACTAATCAGATTGTCCACAGACAAGATGAAACGTTCAAAAATCGGCACGACACGTGAAGAAAACGAGTTGAGAACAAGTAGCAGTATGTTTATTGAAGAAAGCGAAAACCAAATTGTTGCGAGAATCGAAAAAAGAATTGAAGCGGTTATGAATATTCCCATTGAACATGGAGAAGGTCTGCAAATCCTGCAGTACAAGCCGGGTCAAGAATACAGAGCACATCACGATTTCTTCTCGTCGACTAGTAAGGTAACAAACAACCGAATTAGTACGCTAGTCATGTACTTGAATGATGTAGAGGAAGGTGGCGAAACGTTCTTCCCCCACCTGAACTTTTCCGTATCGCCGAGAAAAGGGATGGCCGTCTACTTTGAATATTTCTATAACGATCCAACATTAAATGATGTAACGCTACATGGCGGAGCACCTGTGGTAACTGGGGAAAAGTGGGTAGCGACACAATGGATGCGGAAACAGAGGGTACGGTGAGTGGGAGGTTTAACTGAATTAATTTGTTAGTTCCTTTTTCTGAATAGTGTAAACATACAGATCTTTAATCCATAGTTGTGGTGCCTGTGCGCGAAACAATCATGTTTGTTTAAACATGATTGTTTCGTGCACAGTCACCCAAACAAAATATTGATCCAGCTTGCATCGGGAACCGTAAGAGCAAGAATAATACCAACAATAATTCTTTTTACTAGACTTATTTAATTCTATTTAGTAAATAAGTTCTTCCCTAAATTCTCCATCATTTTCTCCCTCGTATATTATTTTTTTCAGATTCCTATGATAAAACATACATTCATCCCTTTACATCGATAAAACTTGTGAGTATTTTTACCGATGTTGCCTGAGGATTTATTTTGAAGTAAGTTTGCAAATTGCTCAACACTTATTCGATATTAGAATATTCACGATTTTTTCTGCATTTTCCAATCTCTTAATCGTAAGTATTGTAAACGAAATAAAAAGCTGAAATTACTATGTACTATACAGTAATTTCAGCTGTCATGCTTCAAGTAAAACTCTTCCACAATACAGTTCAGAAACAATCCCGAACCTTGCCTAAGTTGGGTCGTGCATAGGAAAACTATCTATTTCTCCTTCACCAATCTTCAATCTCCAGCACCCTCTCATCGTTCAATTTCAGTGTCCAAACGCTGCGCGCAGGTCCAGAATCGTTTGTTCATATAACTCCTCCTCGTTAAGTCTGATAATAATATTTTACCTTCTGAATTAACTGTATTTCATCATACTCGATTTCGAAACTAGGAATATACTTTTTCCCACTCGATTCCTGCGTGCCAAACAGCCACTTACCTGAGTTGTGGCAAGTGATTTTGAGCTGCATGGATTTGTTCTTTTGCATCTGCAGGTCCGTTGGAAAGGAACCAACGTGTCAAACTTTCGTGTCTGATTAAACATTCATGATGGTTCATGGCATCTAAAGATTTTAGAAAATCAAACAAGAATATCCCCCTCCATTTAAAAATGCCATGAAGGGAGATATCGCAAAAAATTAAGACTTACTTATTACATATCTCTTATTACTTACTCTTTGGAAGGTTGTGATTGCTGAGTAGCCAGTGTATCCCAGAAACTAATGTCCTTATTATCGATAGAACGGTCCGCTATAGCACGTACAGTCGCATCAAGCGTCTTAATGGTCTGCTTAATTAAGTAACCATTACTCTTTTGACCCAGAACAGCAGACTCGGAGGAATGATCCGACATGCCTCGCATCTCAAAAAGAAGTGTGGAAATGCCATATTCCACTGCGATTCCATTACGGCTAATCGTTTCGGCAGACCCTCCATTATATTTGCCAAGATGGCCCCATCCCGTTGAATCGACTGAATCAAAAACAACTGCGCCAAGCTGTTTGGATTTCAGTAATACATCAGGACTAACATTCGGTGTAGTGGGATAAAGAATGGAACCTGACACTAATTCTCCATCTCGCTCACTCTTAGTACCTTGGTGATGCAAATCAATCATGTAGTCTACGTTATAAGCACGTATTACATTATCATGGAGTGCTTTCGTTTCAGGTTGAATTTTGTTTACATGATCCCGGTTCAGATCTACTCCTAGCGCATTGTAACGGGTTAAATGGCGACTTCCGCTAGCGATATAATCATCTAAGGAAAAGTCGACATCTCCCATTGCACCGTCTGCATTGAGCATTGGAACTATCAAGATATTTACACCATCGATGACACCTTTCATCTTCCCGGTACCGAGGTGTTTGATGAACTCAAGTGATCCTTCTGTCGTCAGCTGCTCGTTTCCATGCTGCTGTGTAAGGAAAAGGATTGTTGGGTTTTCAGGATTCTTTATATACTTTACAAGATACAGATCCCTTCCTTTAACGCTTTGTCCAATCACTTCCAGTTCCATATCTTTTTGTTTTGTTTGCTGCTTCTTAAGGTTATCTACCATTTCGTCGTAAGTGTGTAAGATGGATGTATTTATCGTTTCATTACCGCCATAATTCGGACCGTTTCCAACCGCCTCCGCTATCGGCAGTGCAAACGGTGATGCACTTAGAACTAATGCTCCTGCAAGCGAAAATGCAAGCATTGTTTTTTTCATTCTTATCTCTCCCTTTTAACTTAGTAGTATTGCTTAAGCTAATAATTTTTTAGTTCAGTTCGCAGGAAAATCAGATGTCAATGGTATTTTCTCGTAGTCTTCAGGATTTAAGTTGACGATTGAACCGTCAGCAACTGCATGAATTTTGCCTATTAGTCCTCTTTAAACAGCTTTTACAAGTTGCCCTTTATTCTTCTGGCCCATTATCTGCGTTTGGCCAGTCATTTCAAATAGTACAGTGCCGTTGCTGTCTAACGCGAATGTGCCTAATGCAGTCCCAGGGAAGACAATCCCTTGTAAATAAAGTGGATAATTCTTAAACGGTGAATTACCGTATTCCTGTAATTCATTATAGGCTGCAAGATTCTTTACGTTGCCATACTCCTTTTTAACGATTTGTATACATCGCGAACGGTTTGCGTTTCAGGTGTGATAAACCATCCTAGTGAACTTGAGTTTCCTCGAAAACCTTTTTCCCGTGGGACATAGTTTAAATCCGGATTGAAGTCACATTTCACATCAAATCCTGGATTGGTACTATATTCATACATTTGGCTAATGCCATGGTTCATATAGTTTCAAGCAAGAGCTACTCCACTTAACCGTGGAAAACTGGCTAGTATCTCTTCCCAAGGCATATCGTTCCGTCTTTTGTCCCCACTGACACATCAAGATTCATTTTTGGTAGAAAAACAAGTGTTACTTCATCGCGAATTTTCTTTGACTCACGTGAATTTCTAGACCCTATTGATTTGAGTAAATTAAGGACCGCCTCAGTCTCTGTCTTTTCATTTCCATGAGTCTCGATTTCAATGGGGATCCCCTTTTTTCCTGTCCCAACAGTCGCTTTGTAAATATCCCGAGATGGAATTTCCATGATGGGATTCTAGATTGTCCGTTTTTTCTACTGCATTTCCAGGAAAAGCGAGACTGGCTCATAGTGTCAGGATCCCGACAGTGCTAGTGAATTTTTCTTCATCAACTAAACACTCCCCTTTGTCCAATTATCCAACCTCTTTCTTCCGATTCATCTACTCACATCTTCAGACATGATATTTCTTTTGTCACAATAGCAAAGACACATGCTCCTATATTCTCTAAAGAAGATTGTAACCGTGTAAGCTGTGTATTCTCAGCAGTTGTAACTTCCAGTGTATGATGATACACGTTTTCAATTTGATACATGTTTAATCACTCTTGGCACTTCAGTGTTTTTCAACAGATGCATCAATCGATATTGGTAGTAACGATTGATGCATTTAATTTGATGATCACCAACATTTCTACAAAAAGCTCACATCCAAGCCATTATTAATAATTCGGTTCCTTTAACTCTTCTATTTTGTATGGAAATATCTAACACCACTCCTTTCTTACTTTCTCATAAAATTATTAACAGAGACATTTAGCATATCTTCCGCTCTTTTTCCTTTCTTTGAAAATTCAAACTAAACAAAGGATTCTCTTTCTAATTCACCAATCCCTTCCACAAAAGTGAAAACAGTTAGAACCACATACCTTTTAAACGGCAGAATGATTCATAAAGATTACACCCTTTATAGGTATTTTAACCTGTTATACATTCAACGCTTTTCCTTTCTAATATTGAACATATTGAACTAGTTAAGCGATTTACTTCTTGATACGTTCTCGAGATTTGAAACACAGGAATCTCATTGCAATTTTGAAAAAAAGACAAAAGGAAGGCAACAAAATGCTAATATGATTGCCTTCCAAAAAACTTCTTGCCATTGTTAGTGCCTTCATGCATTAAGGACCTGGACTAATTAGCAGACAGGCCCATTTCACTTCTAAAAACCCTAAAATTCACAATTTTGTGATAACTAATAGCTGATTTCATTTTTTATGAAGGAGTTAAAGAGTTGAAAAGAGAATACTTTGAGCGACATGAACCGCTAGGTAATTATAGGAGTGTGATAGTAGAAATGAGAGACTGATGGCTCTAAGTAAAGACTTCCATGTTTTCAAGTTCAACTCGAAAAGACAAATATTAACTGAGAAGGAGTGGGAGATTTTTATGAAACGAAGTAAAATATTGATTGGAAATGGCAGTAAAGCTTTCAGGAAATCAATTTTGACTATTACACTTGCAGGGACAATGGTTTTCAGCACATCTCCATTTGCGGATATCGGACAAGCTAACGCCGCACCACTAACGGCTCAAACTTCAAATGGAAAGTCAGATGCAGCACACGACCAGAAAGTTGTTGCACGAGTAGATGCCAAGAGGGCGATCGAACATATCAGGTATTTGTCGGAGGAAATCGGTCCGCGTCCTGGGGGATTGGAAGCGGAAAAGCAAGCATCAGATTATATTGCAAGCCAGCTAAGAAACCACGGCTATGAAGTGGAATATCAATATTTTCCGGTCGCTGATCAATATATTGCAACTATTGAATTTGCTGATGGAGAAGCATGGCAAATGGGTGCAGCACCTAATGGTAAAATAAGTGAAAAGCCAATGAATGGGAAAGTTATTTTTGTGGAAGACGGGACGAATGCAAGTGATTTCCCAGCGGACGTCAAAGGAAAGGTTGTCTTATTAACACGTGCTTCCACAACTGCTAATTACCGCCTGCAAGTTGACAATGCAGTACTTGCTGGTGCTACCGGGATCATCCTTCAAAGCGTTGTAGGTAGCCGCGGCAACTATGGTTCCACCTTCAATCCTAATTTAACGAAATCTTATGACATTCCAGTTTATGGAGCGGCTTATATCCAAGGAGAATGGTTGAAAGAACAGATGGATAAAGGTCCTGTTGAAATTTCGCTTAGCTCGAAACATTATTCCAATTTGCAATCCGTCAATGTCATCGGTACTAAAAAGGCCAAGAATAAAAAGAATAAAGGCAAAGAAGTGATTCTTAGCTCACATATGGATAGTGTAGTCGGTGCCCCGGGTGCAAATGACAATGCGTCTGGCACAGGTTTAATGCTCGAGTTAGCACGTGTATTCAAAGGTTACAACACGGACGTAGACATGAAGTTCATCGCCTTCGGTTCAGAGGAACGTGGTTTGTTAGGGTCCAGGTACTACGTTGATCAATTGTCACAAGCGGAACGGGATAATATAGCTGCAGTATTCAATCCTGATATGGTAGCGACGAACTACGATCTCGCAAAAAACCTCTATGCCATGACCGTAGACGGCAACACAAATATTATAACAGATTCGACAACAGCTGCAGGTGCACGACTTGGAAATTCAGATATCTTGCCTGGTAAATTCGGGTCAAGTGACCATGTGCCATTCCATAATGCAGGTATTCCATCTGCGTTATTCATTTGGATGGGCATCGACAATTGGGATCCGTTAGTGTATCACATCGAAAAAGTTTATCACACACCACAAGACACACTTGAAGACAATATTTCTGAGGGTAGAATGCAATCTGCACTTGAAATTATTGGCGCCGGTTTGTTTGATGTCGTCAGGAAGGACGTTCCAGGATTGAAGAGATAATTTAATGAAAGGTACCTGTGCACCGAAATTTCATGTTTGTACCAACATTCATGAGCGTTTCTCTCACAGGTACTTTTTTTATTTCATTACACCAAAACACCTTGTCAAGATTCGGGTTCATGAATCTGGCTTCCGATGCTCGCAGCAAGGAGAATCTGCGCAGCGTAATAAGTAATCATTTCTGCCCCAAAAATCCCACATTAAAAGAGAGTGCATGTGTAAGAAACTTTCGTGTTTGTTTAAACATTCATATTTGTTTCGTACACAGTGGTACATCCAAATTGCGTGGTAAACAGTTAGCGATTTTTCGGTTTGCTGCGATTTAGTCGATATAGTTGTTCACGCTGTAACGAATTCCGTCTTCCCCAACATATTGTCGTGGTGCGGTTTTCTCCAAAGTGTAAGAGAAGTTATTTTCGCCGGGGACGGTGATGGTATACAAATCTTTTCTCTTTTTAACGGTATAGTGTTTGTAGTCGCCCTCTTGCAGCTTCATTTTGGCCAGCTTTGCTTGATAGTTCTCAGACGCTGCCCTGATTTCCGATTCACTCTGTTCTGTCCCCATGAAAGAATCTCCCATAAAATTGTTTTGAATGTACATTGTTTTCCCATCGAAAGCAATATAGTAATTTGTCACTTCAAACGAATCCTGCTGTTTCATAATGGTGCCTTCCCAAGAAGCCGTTACATCTTTAGCGAAAAATCCGGAACTAAGCGAGTTCGGTTTGCCGATCAGGATTGTCACGGTGAAGGCGATTGAAACGAGCAATAGCAAAGAAATAATTGCAGGCTTCCAATGAAACTTTCGATACCTATACTGTACACTTTCCCCGTGGAAGACCGATTGGTGCATGGTCCTTTTTTGTCCCTCCGTGGGCTGAAAAGGCTCTTTAAGGGCTTCGAGTTTTTTAGTCAGTTCATCGTCGGTATAGGGTTTCATGAGACATGCCTCCTTTCTCGAGTTCTTTTTTGAATGCGTCCAACGCGCGTTTCAGGCTCATCTTCACTTTACCTTCAGAGCTCCCAAGAATTTCAGCTGTATCTTTCGTGGAAAACCCCTGGATATGCCGTAGCAGGATGACTTGCTTCTGACTCTTATTGAGACAGTGGAGCGCTTCATAAAATTCGGTCTCCTGCGCGTTGAGTTCGGCCGTTTCTTCGGAGGACGGATGGCTACCGAACACATGGAAGTCCTTATCGAAAAAGTGAGTCAGAGGATGTTTTTTTCTGAAGTGGTTCAATATTGTCGTGTAGGCGATTCGGAAAATCCATGTCTTCACCGCGGCACGACCGTCGAACTGATGCGCCTTTTCCACGACTTTCACGAACGTTTCCTGTGTCAGCTCTTCTGCTGTGTGCCGGTTCCGCACTTGCATGAAGATATAGCTGTACACAGCACTGGCATAATCCTCAAACCATTGTTCTGCGGACATCATTTCACCTCTCTTCTATATACTTAGACACCAAATTTTGAATTTGGTAACGCTAGAATAGAAAATTATTTCATTGGCCGTGTGTGGCGGATAGGAATGCAAATAGAAAAATGCCCAGCTGCTCCAGGTTTTGTACCGGGAGCAGCTGGGCAAAGTGCTATAGTAACCGCTGCCTTTACACCGCACAACTTGAACACTATTAAGAACCGTCCCAGAGTTGCGTCGTGCAAAGCGACAATATAATTCCAGGTTTCGTTATAACACACCGGTTTCTGCAACTTTACAGTTAATTTTTAAGGAACAGGTTTTTCAGGATCTGAGCGTTTTCAGCATTCATCCTGCCATAGCTTTCATCTTCATTGTTGCTGATGATAGTTGCAGAGTCGTCTTCTTCGAACCAAATCCGATATTGGACAAGTGACTCGGGCATGTTTTTGTCTTTGTCATAGAAGAAAGTTGCCAACACGTCTTCTGCCCTTGCCATATCCGCTTTGGTATTTGACTGCCACTCCGTATTAACGAATGCTTTTTGTGCCGCTTCCAAGTCATCGTTTTCCACAAGTATCTTTTCTTCTCCTTTATTGCCGTGCTCATCAACCTGTTGCACGTCAATCCGGACGAGTCGTCCTTTTTCCTTTTCTACAGATTGTTCGGAACATGCGGTGGTAACGAAAACCAATACTAATAGGAAAATAATATTCCATACTACTTTCATAACTGATCACCTCTAAGTTTGCACTCTTCATGTCCTCTCATGACGTCACTCCTTCACGACTTCTTCAATTATCCCCTTCGTTTTCTCGTTACCATATGCATCATAACCAAATATATTTTCATCTATCACGTAGATTGTATGGAAAGTAGAACCGTCTTCCAGTTGAAAGTAAATAAAGACCCGGTTATCCCTATCACTTTCGTTTTCCGGGTCTATATTTCCTTTATAAGCAAGCGCCAGGTATTCTTTGAGAAATGCCTCGGTCTGTTCTGTATCCAATTCACCAAGGAGGGTATCATCTTCATCACTTCTGATACTGATTTTGGTCACTTTCCCTTGTATGTCAGCGAGGTCCCCGAGCGATTCTGCATTTGGATTGTCGATCACTTGAAACACACGACCATCCGCAAAAACACGAAATTCCGGTTTATAGCCTATTACTTCGTACACAGGTGTTCCTGCTGACACATAAGTTGCCTCATCGTTTTTCAGTTTATGGTTGAAGCAAGCGTGACCGTCTAGCATATACGTTACCTTACCAAGGCTATCTCCAGTTTCCGGATGTGTATTCTCCTGTTCATGAATAATGTCACTTCCATATTTAATGTCATTTATCATGAGGACATCTGCCCAATCGATTTGACCGTCGGGACATCCCCGGATTCCATCCCAGACTGAACAGCCCGCACTCAGTAAAGACATGGAAAAAATCATGGCCAGTAACCACTTCTTTGTCATCCCATCATTCCTCCTGAAGTTTTCGGATGGTTACAAACTCCATTCATTAAATTAACAAGCTCGATTTTGACAGTCTAATGGAAAGTCACATTTCGCGTTAGTAGGTTTAAAGCATGTCTGACCATGCCCTATTTTTTTCGGCAAGTGATGACCAACCTAATCAATGTTCCAAACTCGTCGTTTCAAATCAATTTGTTCCTGGTCCTTTTTTATTCTTAACGTCAGGTTATAAGATTCATCTTATTGTATGAACTATCTGTCATTTCATCATACCTTGTTTGGAAACTGGAGTGAACTCTTTTTCCACTCTTTTCATAATTGTCAAAAAGCCACTCGCATTGTGTACGGCAAGTGACATAATTATAACGGCGCCAGTGCGCGAAACAATTATGTTTGTTTAAACATTCATGATTGTTTCGAGCACCTATTTCTCCTATAGTTAAAATTCATCTACATATATTATTCTTTCATCAGTTAAATAGATGATGCAGCAGCCGGTCCCGGTCAGTGAAAAACTGATTCATGATCGAAAAGTGTGGGGTGTCCTCCAATTCGACCTCTCTCATGCCTTTGTCTTCCAACTGATAAATTATAGCTTTTGGATACGCCATCAAGATCGGTGAATGGGTAGAAATGATGAACTGCGAACCTTCAGTCACGAGCTCGTGGATCCTTGCGAGCATCGCGAGTTGCCTGGTTGGAGACAGTGCTGCTTCTGGCTCATCCAGTATGTACAGACCGTTACCCTGAAAACGCTCGATGAACGCTGCGAAAAATGATTCCCCATGCGATTGCTCATGGAGAGACTTGCCACCGAAGGAATCAATGATTCTTCTTCCCCCCAAAGGTTCTGAATCCAATTCTTCTATGTGGGTAGCGACATTATAAAACGTCTCCGCACGAAAGAAAAACGAATCATTCGCCCGTTGAACACCTTTGACGATTCGAAGATATTTATCCAGATTGGAATGCGAGTCATAGCTCGAAAAATTGAAATTCCGCGTGCCTCCTTCAGGATTGAAACCAAGGCTAATTGCGATTGCTTCCAGCAGCGTAGATTTCCCCATCCCATTTTCCCCGATGATATAGGTGACATTCGGATGGAATGCCAACTCCTCCAAGCCGCGGATGAACGGAAGATTGAGCGGATAGCGGGCAAAGGAGTTGATTTGGTCTCTCTTCAAATAAAGACTTCGTATGTATTGTGTATCCTTTGTCAGAATGGCCATTGGCAAAGCTACTCCTTTCTATATTAGCTGGCGGGTGTTTCAATGTTCATTTTTCAATAATGCCAATTTCATAACCTTCATACAAATCCTGACTTTCGTTTCCCCAATTCAAATAGAGACTCGCCAAGACTTCGACATTCTCAGCTGGAAACTCTCCAGACCGCGAAATAGCAGAGATCGTTTCGTTTCCAACTTTATCGGGTTGCGGGTCATACACTACTTTTGTTTCTACGACTTTTCTAATTAGCCCAGCCTCAGAATCAATATCCACGACCATCTGCAGTCGAGCCTTTCCCTCTTTCGTCGGAACCTCTCTGAACACCAATTTCTCTTTACCATTGTCCACTGTCTCACCATATGTGTATAACAACTCGCCGGTATCTTGAGAAGTAATATCAACGATGATGTATTTGTCCGTTGTTCTTTTTGTTAGCACGATGTCTCTTTTTTGGTAAGGGATCTTCACGTAAAGATCGTTCAGTGCAACTTGGTGGTCCGTCAAGGTCGGTGAATCTATATAGTCAGATACCACGCCTGGACCCGATGGCGCCTCATGTTCGATCGTTCTTTCAGGATCAGGATTCGGTTCGTGACCACTATCGATGACTAGCACAGAAATAAAGATGACCGCCGCTAGGAGCACAGCAACTATATAACTTTTCTTCACGCTCATTCCCACTTTCATTTCAAATATTAGCTGCACCTTCATTATTCAGATTTATTTTATTGAACGTAAGAAGAAATTGACAGCATTGATCGTTCCTTATTAACTATGGGACAATCACTGAAAATAATGGAATTATTTCTATCAAGTTCTTCCCGCCAACAGATACGACTAGTATGTTTTTAAACAGTGATGGTCAATAAACTCAAACATTTCTTCTCTATACCGCTCCCTGATTTCCAGCATCTGACTCTTTAATCAGCTTAATATTGTTAGAATCGTTCGTCAAGATTCTTTAGAAAAGAGACTTCCGCATTCATAGGATAGTCAATTCCCTGCACATGATGGCTGCCTACATGTCAAACTCGCGTGTTCGTTTACACATCCTTGATATTTTCGAGGACGGCACTCAAATCGATTCGTGTAACTTTCCAGTTTTCTGTTCCTCTAGTAGGCAAAGGAGTGAGCATATGAAAAGGCTGACTGTGTTTTTCATGAGGAGTGTTGTCTTTGTGATAGCGGGCTGTACTTCTGATAAAAGTAATAAGGGAGAAACTGCTTCGGAAATGGCTCAGTTATTTGCTTCTGAAAAGACATTGCCAAGCAATTTTGAAAGCCTTAGCAATTAATCAGAACCAAATGGGATTCAAGCTGAGCTTGTGGAAACACAGGATGTGTATGAAGATTCATGGAAAGAGTTTCAACTTGAAGGTTCAATTCCAGAAATCGATTTCGAGACGAACGACGTTTTGTTTGTCGGAATGACTGAATCCAACAGTTGTCCTTATATCCTCGATTCACTCAAGACCAACATAGAAAAGAGTCAGATATCGATTACTTTCGAACCGTTGGATGATGTGTGCACAGCAGATCTGTCACCAAGAAACTTCGTAATTGCGATTGATAAAAAACTATCGTCCAAGTTAACATCCTTCCGAATTGTGTCGGAACAAAAAGAAATTGAAGTTCCAATTTTAGTGAAATCGATTGAGTCCTACGGTTAAGTATGAGGTTCAGGTAAATCATGCATCTACATTGATGTTTTCTTTGCTATCACAAACTACAGAAGTTTTTGTTTGTCGTCGCTGCACTTCAACTTACGAACAATGTTTAGCAATCGAAACGCCATACCCACCTTTCCTATCATTTAAATTTTCCAGTTAAAATTGTCCTGTTTCCGATATCTCTTGTTCTTTCATTGTCCATTTCGCTATGATAGAACCAATGAATCTACAGGGGTGTCACAAATGGAGACGTTCAAGGAACTAATAGGAATGGCGGTCATTACGATTTTTTTCGGCCTGCTGACGTGGGGTCTTACATCATCATACTTAGAAGAGTATGACTTAATGTCCGCAGAGCCGAAGACAGAGACCGTCGCGAGCATAGTCGGTACCAAAAGTCTGTTCAGACCTCCTGCTTACAATGTAAAAATCGAGCAGCCCGACGGTACACCATCTGAAGAACTGTACCGTATCTCGAAGAAACAGTCCGAGGAATTCACCCGGGGTGATGAAATAAAGGGCTACGCAACCGGTCCGACGGGTTTTTCAACGAGCCGGGATATCCTTATGGACAGCATGTTCTATCTGGCGGGCATCGGCGTACTCGGATTCTTAGCGTTTTGCTGCCTGATCGCTACTATTCTTTCCATTCCTGCAATTGAGCAGGCAGAACAGAAGTCCGCATACAAGCGTTATGTAAAAAAGAAGCGAAAAAAGCGGAAAAAGAACAAGAAGATGAAACAGCAAGATACCGGCTGGGGAATCGCCGGCGCCATCGTCCTATTCTTCCTTTTCTTCGCGTCCAGTTTCCTCCTTAATCTATTCAGGAAAGTGATGCCTTTCGGAAAGACAGAAACGGAAGCAACGATCTTCGACACGTATTCATACATCACCTACCGGAAACACGAAGATTCCATACGCGAATTCACGGTCGCATTTGATGACCAGGATGGCAATACCATACAGGTCATCAAAGATGTGACCAGGAACACCTATGCAGATTACGACATCGGTGACCGACTGCCGATTACCTATGATTCCACTAATCCATATAACGTCTTTGTCCGTGGTACTTCCATTCAAGACATGTTTCAATTGCTGCTTACCTGGGAGATGCTCGTCTATGGCTCAATGCTGGCAGTCAGCGGATTTGTCATCTGGGCTTATTATGATAGCAGGCTGAAGGGGAAATGGAAGAAACGACAGGTGGATGCTCGGTGAGGTGGATTAACTAAAAACTTTGGTTGTGTAAAGTCATCTCCAAAACAATTCTGAATATCACCTTGATTATGCAGCGCACAGGCATAGCTTTCAAGGAGGTTTGGCAGCTCTCATGAAGGGAAAATGAGAGAAAGACCTATCAGATAAAATAATTGTAAAAGGAGTATGATAAAAATGAATAATATACAATCACAACAATTAAACGACGGTACAAGCCTACCGTCAATTGGCTTTGGAACGGTGAACATCAATGGTGCACAAGGAGTAACTTCTGTTTTATCAGCCATCGAAGCCGGTTATAAACTCATTGATACCTCGACGAACTATAACAACGAAGGAATGGTAGGAGAAGCGGTTCGGCGGTCATCTGTCCTAAGAGAAGAACTGATAATCAGCTCAAAACTCCCTGGCCATTCACATGATTACGACAAAGCGATTCTCATGATCCAAGAATCACTGTACCGTATCGGACTTGACTACTTTGATAAATATTTGATTCATTGGCCACTTCCGAAGCAAGGTAAATATGAAAATGCGTGGCAGGCTTTAGTCGATGCGCAGAAATTCGGACTGATTAAGACGATTGGCGTATCGAATTTTTTACCGGAACACCTAGAGCGAATCATTGAGAAAACAGGTGTTACGCCGGCAACTAATCAAATTGAGCGCCATCCATATTTCAACAATAACGAACTGGTAGAGTACAATAAAAGCCGAGGTATTCTAACAGAAGCCTGGAGTCCTTTAGGGCGCGAAATAAATGATGTGTTAACAAATGATACCATTCTTTCAATCGCTGAGAAGTATAACAAAGAGCCAGCGCAAATTATTATTCGCTGGAACTTGCAAAACGGAGTCTTACCGATCGTAAAATCATCGTCATACAAACATCAAAATGCAAATCTTGATGTCTTTGACTTTGAATTAAGTGAAGAGGATATCAAAACAATTGATTCCTTGGATAAAGGCGAAGCGGGAAGAGTAGAGGGGCAGCATCCGAACGAATATGAAGAGTTTGATTAATTAGCCTCTTTTACTCATATAATAATGGATGGTTCAGATACCTAAATTAAAAACCGGCTCTATATATTTTATAGAGCCGGTTATCTTAGGTTTTTAGTTCCTGTAGTATTGTGTGTAGTCCACACTAATCGATACCTGGACCGCATACAATTCATACACTATTCAGAATTATACGTTGTCTAGCTACGTTATTTTCAGTCATTAAACCACTTCTGTCCCCATTTTTCTATACCCTTCCAAAACTCTTTTCTCTTCTCGTCCTTTACTTTTTTCTCCTCTTTCTTTTCTCTTTCTTTCTTTGTCTTTTTCTTCTGCTTATT
Source organism: Sporosarcina sp. D27 (assembly GCF_000586555.1). GTDB lineage: Bacteria > Bacillota > Bacilli > Bacillales_A > Planococcaceae > Sporosarcina. The sequence goes on along the minus strand of NZ_AZUC01000014.1, from coordinate 106,522 downwards.
CAACTCTTTTATTTCATCATCAATTAACGACAAATCAAAGTTCTTCGTAGATAATTCACTGGCTGATTGTGAAACAACCTGCGCGAAGATGGGGGGTGCGGTAAAGCTGCTGGTAGAGGTTAAATAATGGTCGGCGTCTGTTTGATCATACCCGAGCCAGACCGCACCGGCAATGTCAGGTGTATAGCCGACGAACCAATGATCTTTGGAACCGTTCACTCCTTCAAACGGGAGCTGTGTGGTGCCCGTCTTTCCCGCTACGTCCATACCGGAAATCTGTGCTTTTCTTCCAGTTCCTTCCTCTACAGCGCCTTGCAACATATGAGTCATTTGCTCTGCAACTTCCGCATCCGTCACCTGCACGGACTCTCCCTGCCACTTCCCAAGCACTTTTCCTTCCGAATCTTTAATTTCTGTAATCGCATGAGCTTCCTCCATCACGCCATCATTCGCAAACGCGGAAAACGCTTGCGCCATCTGTAAGGGAGAGGTTCCTTTGTCCAGACCTCCAAGAGCCAATCCGAGTGTACGGTCGTTTTTTGTCAACGAAATCCCAAACCGTTCCACTGCATTCACGCCCTCTTGAACGCCGATCTGATCCAACAGCCAGACAGGAGGGATATTATACGATTGCGCAAGCGCCTCGTACATGGTCACTTCCCCTCTATATTGCTGGTCAATGTTTTTCGGAGCGTACCCATCCATATCGATTGGTTCATCCTCAAGCAAATCCGACATATGGTACCCGTTCTCAAGTGCCGGAGTATAGACGGCAAGCGGCTTTAGCGCAGATCCAGGCTGCCGGATGAGATCGGTCGCATTGTTGAAGCGTCCCTGCGTATACTCTCCTCTCCCACCGACTAACGCGAGGATTCCACCCGTTTTAGGATTTACGAAAACAGAGGCACTCTGTAAAAGCTGATCCGGGGTGCTATCTGGGAAATTTCTGTCATCTGCATACACGTCTTCGAGCGCATTCTGGACGACCGGATTGATTTCTGTCGTAATATGCAATCCGCCGGACAGTACTTCATCCTTCGTCAACTGGTACGTATTGACCGCCTCGTCTACTACACGATCGATATAATACGGATAGCGCTCTTCATTATGCGGCACTGTCGATTCGGACAGTGCCAGGTTCTGGCCTATCGCTTCATCATATTCTTTCTGACTAATATACTGTTCACGCAGCATTAGCGACAACACCAGATTGCGCCGCTTCACCGACTTTTCCATGTTTTTCGTAGGCGATAAATTCGACGGAGCTTTAATGACGCCTGCGAGTGTCGCAGATTCGCTTAACGTCAATTCGCTGACATCTTTACCGAAATAAGTCTGTGCCGCACGTTGGACACCCCATGCCCCGTCGCCGAAATAGATTTGGTTCAAGTACCGTTCCATGATCTCCTCTTTCGAATACACCCGTTCAATCTTCTTTGCGAGAATCATCTCCTTGAACTTACGAGAGTACGTACGCTCCTGCGTCAAAAACACATTTTTCGCAAGCTGCTGCGTAATCGTACTGCCGCCTGAGGCGATTTTTCCTTTGAACGCATTCTCAATTAAGGCGCGCCCCATCCTCAAATAATTTAGACCGTGATGTTCGTAGAAGCGTTGATCTTCCACGGAAATGACAGCGTCAATCAGCGTGTCCGGAATCTGGTCGATCGAAACACCTTCGATTTTCGAATTCGAAATCTTGCTGATCACCTCTCCGTTCGGATCATAAATAACCGTCGATCGGGGTGCGGGTTCCTCGAGTTTACTGACATCGCTGAATGTGATGAAGAGATTCAGTACAAGTAATACGCAAAGGACGGCTAGCAATGCACCGAAACATACGAAACGAATGATCTTTTTCTTCAGGCTGCTTTTCTTTTTCATTGTTTTTTTATGTTGTTCTTTATATTCGGATCTTTTCATATCGATTCTCCTGCTTTTTTTACTGCGAAGTTTTAGTCGTAATGGTCAGCATACAATTGACGAAAGTTGCTGTTTGAAAGTTGCGAGATTCAACTTTCAAGGGGGGGTCGTACGTGTGTATGAATAATAATACCTGCTCGGATTAGGGGTGCCTATGTACGAAACTATTGTGTTTGTTTAAACATTTGTGATTAGTTCTTATACCTGCATCTCCATTGTATAGCCCAATAACGAGCGATAGGTGTTATTTTCGAATATTTGTGCTAAACTAAAGCTATACTGAAAAGGACTGAGTGCGTCAACACCCAGTCAATGCAGCTGACACCCGCATGAAGTACGGTTGGCCAGTTGAACAAAGGTGTTAAAAGTAATCACCCTGCTTACTTGGTCGTTAGCGGTGGGTGGTTACTTTTTTCTGTTGGTGAATTAAGCAATCATCGCTACAATGGTTGTTGCCATTGCTGCGAGGAACATACCAAATTGGAATAACATGTTCATTGCTTCGTATGTCACCATATTAACACCCCCTTTCTCAAGGGAGTGCCAACCGCCCATCCGCTATATGTCGCTGCGTCTATATCATATCACTGACCGCAATGCAAAACCATACTCCTAATAACCTCGTCGAGCTAATTGTTTGATGTCAATGTAACAAACTTTCGCGTTTATTCAAGCATTCATGAATGTTTCATACACAGCGGTATTTAATACTCGAGAGAACACTTCATTTATTTCATTAATCCAACATCCCCCTCCCACATATCCTGTATAGTGAAACTACATACACTAACCCACACAATACAAACTGGAGGCGACACAAAATGGCAAGAATCATTCTAACAACCGAAAGCGGTGCCGATCTGCCGAAAACTCTAGCGAAGTACCACAATATACATGTAGTACCGATGCACGTCATCATGGACGGTAAAGACTATTTGGACGGTCATCTGCCTGTAGCAGATATCTTTGATTATTATAACCGCACGAAAAAAATCCCTTCCACTGCTGCTACGAATATGCATGAGTACCAGGAGTTTTTCAAAACTATCCGGACGGAGTTTCCTGAAAGCGTCATCATTCATATAGGCTATACATCAAAAGCGTCTGTTTCCTATGAGAATGCGTTGACGGCTGCGGAAGATGTAAAGGATATTTATTTACTTGATGCGTTGAACGTCACGGGCGGATTGACTGCAGTTGTGATGTATGCGGCTGCCTTGCTCGAGGAAGAGCCTAACATCGATCCTGTACGTCTGGTGGAGATGATTGAGGCTAAGGTTCCGAAGTCACGACTGGCCTTCCTTCCCGGCAGCTTGGACTTTCTGCGGGCTGGCGGACGGGTCAGCAATATGGCGTATCTTGGCGGGGCGTTGCTGAAGATCAAGCCGTGTATTGAATTAGTTGACGGTAAGCTTATGTCGACTAGGAAATACCGCGGTAAGATGGAGAAGGTCACTGAAAGTCTGTTTCATGATTATCTACAGCAATACAACATCGACAAACAGCAGATTTATTTCATTTATTCGATTGGACTCAGTGAGACGATCAAACAACGGATCGATGAAGTCGCGATGGAACAAGGATTCGAGAATAGTATGTGGATTGAGGCTGGAGCGATGATCTCAACGCATTCCGGTCCTGGAGGATTTGGTATTGCAGGGCTGGAAGTGTAAGTAGCTGCTTCAGCATAAAATCTCACTAAAAAGCCCAATAGCAAATCTGCTGGTGGGTTTTCTGAAGTAAAGATATATATACGAGTTCTCGCTTATTTAATGATCGTCACCGGACATTTTGCTTCCTTGATCACTTTATGGCTGACGCTGCCAAGAGTTTGATTAATTAGCCTCTTTTACTCATATAATAATGGATGGTTCAGATACCTAAACTAAAAACCGGCTCTATATATTTTATAGAGCCGGTTATCTTAGGTTTTAAAAATATTATCTGATTGGTTCATGTATTGTGTGTGATCCAGGTACATACCCTATAACAAATCCTAAAAATTGGGATTCCAATTATATTCTATCGCTTCTTCACGTCGACATTTAAGATGAGAGTCTACTAACCCGTTGCGAATTGGAAATTTCATATCAATGTCATACTGAATTTGTGCAACAAAATTATTGTTTCCTGGAAATAGGGACCTATCATTTCCCCTACGAACCTCTTTTTTATATAGAACCAAATAAATTATATCTGCTTCCATTTTCCCTCTCTTTACTTTGTGAGAGGAAAATCCATAGTTCTCCAGAGACTTAATATGATTAATTATTTCCTCAACCACTTCTCGTACATGACGGGGTCTAGTTGCTCTTTTAAGATACGCAACTGCTTTAAATCTTTTCTTATCTTCTAAACTAATATCTTCGATTTCTGTTAAACGATAATCCTTAGTCTCTATATCTGGATAATAACGAAAAGAATCTTCAAATTCATTTCTATCTTCGTCATTGATTGGAAACATCAATACATTTTTGCCGTCTACTACATGTTTCCATGCATTTTCAATATCAATTGTGCCATTTGTTAAGTCACTAACTACAGAACAATCGATTGTAAAAAAAGAGCTTGCAACTTTAGAAGATTGAAACGAAACCATAATAGTATCTTTTATAGATAACTTTCTAAGGTGAAATATTCTCTCCGCAGCACACATCCCAAGAAAAATTCTTGAATCAATATCTAAATCTATGCCTATGAATTCGACATTTACATGATTTCTTTTTTCTTCTTTATTTTCAACTTCTAGTTGAATGATTTTATCACATGTCGTATGCAACGTCGACATAGATAGCCTCTCAAAAAAAAGCGAGGTATCCTTGTGAACAAAGTTATTTCCATATACTTCATTATAAGAAATGTTTTTTTCACATAAATAACCAAACCAAGCTAATATAATGGCAGTTATTCCGTCGTATAGCTTCAAAATAGAATCTTTGAAGTCATATACCGTGGATTCGTGTTGTAAGTGTTTCGCTCCTTTTGTAAAAGAAAACAACATCTTTGTTCCACTTACTTTTACACCGCCGTGAGATATCGCATTTCGAATATTTGAATCTGCTAAATCTGTAACTTTTTGGTATCCTTTTTTTGGGCTAGCTAAACATTCAATTTGTGTTGTTAAATTCTTTTGAAATAGATTACTACCTTCGGTTAAACTTTGAAATTCAATAAATAGTTTCAATGTGTTACTGAACGCTGTATTCAGTAAATCATTATAAATATTAATACTGAAAATCTTTGCTTTTAGTTCTTCATTACCTTTAAACCTTTCCATTATCATAATTCTTTCTTCTAAATCTAATATGCTTTGAAAAGCATGGATTATGAGATGGAAATTCGACAGTAAGGTCAAAGACATGACTTCCATTCCTACTTGATCCTCAAATTCTTGAATTTTATCCTTACAAAAAGTAAAAATCTCTTTGTTCCAATGTTTTATTTGTGAATTATTAATATACTTATATAAAATTGGGTGATAAATTGATGGTAAAAGTTCTGCTTTAGAGAAGAGGGCTATAAAAGTTGTCTTAACATCCTCCAATCCTGTTTCTTTATTACCTTCCCACCAATTAATATAATCACTCGCTTGCATTTATTCCAACCTCCAGTTTTTCATATAAATATGGTTGTCACACTTATACATCTCCAAGAAATCAAGACACCTAAAAAATAAGAAGCTTCGCCTATTCACCACACAACTCGAATACTATTCGGATTTGTTTCAGAGTTGTGTCGTACATAGGCAACGAAATCAAACTTCTTCATCGAAGATCCGTACTAAGTTCTAATAGTAGTAGGCTATCGTCTTAATTCATAAGATGGCATCTATCTGTGGATGGCATCTCGTGATTTGTACTTCTCTATAACTTAAAAACCATGGTTTCTTTGTGTTTAACTCAATATATTTTATATAATAGGCTTCGTTTTTTACGCAAGCACAGATTTTATTTCATTTTCAACTTGTAGAATTAAAATCTCTGCTAACTGGTTTTCATAGTCATTCATAATATTAGATAATTCCTCAATTGTATATACTTCCAGTACATCAATAGAAAATTGGTTTATTGAAATTAGATTATTTTTTGCTATGTTATAACCCTCAAGTTCTGTACATATAGCTAGGTAGGCGAAATTTTTCGCTGCATAATTCAGCATTTCTATAAAGTCTTCCTCTGTTTGTATATTAGATTTTATAAATATCTCTTTTGCATATTGAAGAAAATAAAATGCTATTTCAAACTCAAGTCTTTTTTCTATATTAGAGTTGGCATCAGATAAAAATCTATTTACGGTATAGATGGAATATCTGGATTGTAGTTTTGGATTAAAGTATTTTAAATCCTTTTCCATTAATAGAATTGTATTATGCAGGTCAGGAAATATATTGTTCTTTTCATCAAAAGGTTTATTATACAAGTAAATGTTCCTTAATATATTGGCTAAGTAATTTGATATAAGATTACTATGAATCTGTTTATGATAATTTTTGTTATCCCGAGATATCACAAAGTAATTATTAACTACTTGCGCTATTATTGCTGCTAAAAATGCTACAGATGCTGTTATTATCGCTGGAATGTAGCTCATGAGTACTTCCTTTCAAACTGCTATTTTACTTTGAGTAAGAGATTTTTATGTATAGTAATAGGTGCCTGTGCAAGAAACTTTCATTTTTGTTTGAACATTTACGATAATTCCGCGCACAGTCACATAGTCACGAACGGTATCTACTATAAAAATTCAATACTCCCTCTTCTCATCCACCAAATACAAATCCTGCTCCCTCTTCCTCCGGTACATCGTCACCATCTCCAATCGTTCTTTCAAATACCCTTGCAGCTCAGGATTCGTGCAGTATACAAAGCACCCCTTCTGCCCCCGAGTCATTAGCGTCCGATAGGTATTCCGAATAATTGGATCCGCCAGTGCGTGAGCCTTCTCCGGGTCTTCTTTCGCAATCTTTTTAATTCCCTTTAGTGATTGATCGGTTTTCGCTCTTTTGGTGAAGTCCGTGACTAGTTGTCCATTTTCCATTCTTAAATCATCACCTATAATAACGCCGACATAATCGAATTCGAGTCCTTGTGCTGTATGAATGCAGCCTGCTTCACGAACCGAGGAATTTTCGATTGCCCATGTGTTTTCTATGTTCCAACTGATACCAAAATCATGTTCTGGTAGAGTGATGTCAAAGTGGTCGACGTCGAGTCGGTTTGGCTTCGGCCACTCCCAACAGTAGCCCGCCATCATACGAGATTTGTTATTATTTTCATTTAGCTTCTCAATATTATTTAACATGGCGTTTGGATCGTCAAAAATCCGAAAATCGTAGTCCATTCCCATATCGTTCGTATTGGCAGTATCTCTAATTTCTAATACATCATCGAGCCATGAGATGTAGCCATCTGATCCGTCACATCTGAACTGAGAAACGAGTTTTCTAGTAATAACTTCTGCACCGAATTCTGAAGCGTATTTTTCGATTGTTTCCGTGCTGCCAATATCACTCAGTGTTACTTTTTGGTGTTCATCGATGAAAAAGATGGTGAAATGGGAGCCTTTGATCAATTCTTTGACTTGATTTTCCCCTTTGTTCTTGAACATCCCCGATTTCTCGTTCAATCTATGAGCTTCATCAACAATTAAGATATCGAATTCGTTGAGTTCAGCTTCTGTAAAGCTGCCAGAGCCTTTAAATAGATTATCGATATGCGACTTCCTGAAATCCTTTTTCAACTTGGTTGAATAGATATTTCGTGGAGCTGCATTTTTAGTGACATACATCGCCACTAATTCCTGATCAATCAATTTGACAAGAAGATTGATGGCCAGCACGGATTTCCCTGTTCCTGGACCGCCTTCTACAATCATGACCTGTTTCGTGTTAGTTCGAACACTGTTGAGTGCTAAGTGGAATGCCTCTTCATAGAAAACTTTCTGCTCGTCAATCATGATGAATTCTTCGTTCCCTTTCAGCATGTTGTTCAACGTGTCCTGAAGAGATTTCGATGGACGTATTCTTCCGTTTTCAATTTGATAAATTAAACGGTTTTGATCACCTAGACGAATGTACTTTTTAATGAAAGACCGAAGCTTTTGGATTTCTCCTTTTGCAAAAACAGGCGCTTTTTCAAGGTGAGGAGCATAGTGAACATCTGTTAACGGATCGTTTTCTGTTTTTCTGTAATTATGTAAGTAAGCGCAAGGCTTCAATTGAATCTCCTGTTGCAGGACGTTTTCGTTAAAGTCCTCAATTAATGCAGCATAAGACCATGCCTGATAAGATGGATGGACGAGTTCGCGCATTCCTTTTCCTACATAAGACCGGACGACCCCATCGCGCGTAGGAACCTTCTCGACCTCATCCCATTGTTTTAACTCAACTATTACAACATGATCCTGAGCGCCGTCATTTCCTGCAATTAAAAAATCCACTCGTTTCGATGTATTGGGGATGTTAAACTCGATTGCAACCGCTGCGTTTTTTGGTATCTCATCATCCTGCATAACGTTAGACATCTTTTGAAGAGAGTTTTCCCAAGATCGAATTTCCGCTTTATTTGTCCGTCCGATTTTCTGTTGATAGGAGTTGTAAAGACGATCCACAAGGAGCTCATTGACGACATCTCCTACGAATTGTTCTTTCGTCGATTCATAAATGATCATATCGCACCAACTTACTGAAGGATTCTAGTTCTATCCACATCTTACCAGTAATCTAAAATTGTCACAATACTTGATAAATCGACAAAACTATGTAGTTTTTCATTTCATCAAAAAAATACAGAACTGTTTATTCCTAAACAGACCTGGACTTTCATAATTCAGCTTACTTTTTTTCAATAAAGCGGGCGATGCTGCAAACTATCTCTCTACAATAAAAGAGACTACAATCACCAGATCATCTCCGGTAATTGTAGTCTCTTTTATACCTATATCCCTTACGACTTCAAAGTAGCAGCGTTACCTACTTTACTCTCCTTATACTCTTTAGCATACTCAGCGGTAGCCGTGAACAACACGTCAGTCGACGAGTTCAATGCAGTTTCACACGAGTCTTGAACAACCCCGATGATAAAGCCTACACCTACGACTTGCATAGCAATCTCATTCGGTACTCCAAACAAACTACATGCCAGCGGGATCAATAGAAGTGATCCCCCCGCAACTCCTGAAGCACCTGCTGCAGAAACGGCTGCAATGACAGAAAGCAAAAGCGCTGTCATGAAGTCAACATGAATATCAAGCGTGTTGACTGCTGCAAGCGTGAGTACAGCAATCGTAACGGCTGCTCCCGCCATATTAATCGTAGCCCCTAAAGGAATGGATACTGCGTACGTATCTTCATCCAAGCCAAGCTCTTCACACAATTTCATATTTACAGGGATGTTTGCAGCTGAACTGCGTGTAAAGAATGCTGTGAGACCGCTTTCTTTTAAAACTTTGAACACTAATGGATATGGATTTCTGCGTATATAGATATAGACGATTAACGGATTCACAACAAGTGCAATGAACAACATACATCCCACTAAAATTAAAACGAGTTTCCCGTATACGAGTAAAGCAGATAGACCCGTTGTTACAATCGCATCAAATACAAGTCCCATAATACCAATTGGTGCTAGATTGATGACCCATTGTACAACTTTAGTGATGGCATCTGAAACACTGCCTAACATGTCTTTCGTGTTTTGATTTGCACTTTTTAGTGCAAGACCCAGAACAACTGCCCACATTAAAATACCTAGATAGTTCGCATTCAGTAAAGCATCGACTGGATTGGATACCATATTAAAGAGTAATGTTTGAAGAACCTCGACAATACCTTCTGGAGGAGTAAGTCCTTCCGCTCCTTTAGTCAACGTTAGTGTAACTGGGAATATAAAACTAACTGCAACAGCGACAATCCCTGCGAGGAGTGTACCAATTGCATATAGAGCAAGAACCGTTTTCATATTGGTTTTCGTTCCACGTTTATGCGCAGCAAGTGCGTACATGACTAAAAATAATACTAGAACTGGCGCTACTGCTTTTAATGCACCGACGAATAATGAACCAAAAATAGTGATCCCACTTGCAGCAGGCACCGTTAAGGCTAAAATAATACCAAGAATAATACCAATACCAATTCTTTTTACTAGACTAATTTGATTCCACTTAGCAAATAGATTCTTCATAGCTATCCCCCTTAAACTTTTTTCAAACCCCTCCGATAAAAACGTACAATCGTCCCTCTCTATTGAGTAAACATATGCAAATTTTTCATCAAAGTTGACTGAGGATTAATTTTAACACAAGTTTTTATAATTGAGTAATAGTTTTTTAATATCAGAATACTTATGAGTTTTTTTGTAGTATCCTATCTATTATTTATGCGTGTTGAGATAGTTATATACTAAAAAAGCTGATATTACTATTTATTCTTAAGTAATTTCAGCTTTTAGGCTTTATAAATCAAAGGGCTGTACTATGCATTTCAGAAAAAATTCCGAACCTTTCCTGAGTTGTGTCATGCAAAGTAAAGCTATCTATTCCTCATTCACCTGTCTTCAATCTCCAACACCCTCTCATCGTTCAGTGTTAGTGTCCAAACGCTGCGTGCCGTGTCAAAGCTCACTTTATCGATGACAATAAAATCATTTGCATTCTCCTGAATCGCTTTCTCAACGACTTGTGATTCCGAAATCATAGCACCTGCAGGGCGATAATCAGGAAGTATTTCGACGAACTTCGCTGTACCTTGCCCGGGATATGACTCAGCAATTGCGCCGGTCGCTTCCACTTTTACGCGCTGCCCGACTGTTAGCTGATCGGCTTCGGGGAATGAATAGCTCACCGCACCTTCTGTTCCTCCTGCGACCAAAAAACTGCCGTTTGAAGTCTCTAAGACAAATCCGCCTTCTTCCACAGGTGTCTCAGTTTCGATTTTTTTTGGTTTGATAATCGAAGACTGTCCTGGCTCTGCAACCATGCTACCTTCCTGCTTAAAATTTAACGCATAATCAGGGAATTGTTTTTCCAGTACCTGTTGCTGTTCAGTTTTCAAAAAGTCGTGACCGATTGATATTGCTCCTGAAATCGTATCTACGGAAACTGAATAGGAACCACGGTCGTCGAATAGTTCATCCACCGCTTTCGCAACTTTATCTTGCTTAACATATAATTCATGCTGCGTATGCGGACTGCGGAAAATATAAATCGGTTCCGCCAAGATCTCTCCCGCATCGACTTTCTGCTGCAAGATGTCGAGAACCTGTTGCAATCGCGTGTCAGGGTCTTTCAGCCCAATCCAAATCCCCGACTGCGCAGCGCCATCGTGCTGATTTTCAAAGAAGAGCAGTCCCTCCTTATCAAATCCTCCATCGGCACCGTAAACTTCTTCGACTGCGTTAATTGCAACTGGACCTTCAATCGCCTGGACCGCCACGTCCTCTTCCAATTCCTTTGATGGCTTCCCGAAATAACCATCCGTGTAATCCGTACTCGTCAATTGCTCCTGAGCTATCAAATCGCGCTGAGGCGACTCTTCGACAGACTGTTTCAGTTCTGCAATAATGTCACGTCCGCTTACGGTTTTGATCGTCCCCCCGTCATCCTGCTTAACGGAACTGATGTCTGTTGCCCGGTCAGTCCCAGCTGTTCCGCATCCACCTAACAATAATGCAATGGTTATGCCAGCCATTAAGATCATATTTTTCATAGTTCAGTCTCCTTTGACAAGTTAGACGGAGGTGGTGGTGGAATGTTACATTTTTAAGCATTCAAACAATTTGAGTCCTGTTCATCCGGTAAGCAATCCGCTACGATAAGGGTAATAAGCATTCGGGAGTGTGGCAAATGGAGAGGATAAAAGAAATTGCTGGACTCGCAGCCGTCACGCTACTGTTAAGCTTGCTGACGTGGGGGCTGACGTCGTCCTACCTGGAAGAATACAATTTATTCTCAGCAGATCCGACGTCAGTGACGGTTACTGAAAAGACAGGAGCGAAAGGTTTATTCACTCCGCCCTCATATTACGTGCGGGTCATACTGCCGAACGGTAAAGAATCACAGATTCTCAACCGGATTTCTAAAAGGCAGATGATGGAGATCGAGAAGGATGATTCACTATCCGGATACTCATCAGGTCCGTCTAATTTTTCGACGATACACGATATTGTCATAGACAGTATCTTTTACCTGACCGGTATTCTCACCCTAGGATTTTTTGCGTTCTGTTGCCTCGTCGCGACGGTGCTTTCCTTTCCAGCACTGGATCGGTTGGAGCAAAATAGATCATACAAGCGAAACGTGAAACCAAAACGGTTGAAACGGGAGAAACGGGAGAAACGGGAGAAAGAAGGAAAAGGCTGGGGGATAGTAAGTGTTATACTTCTGTTTTTTCTATTCTTCTTAGGGCGTTTTGGTTGGAACTTGGTTCAAAAATTGCTGCCGTTCGGAAAGACGGACACAGATGCCATGATTTTTGACCGATATTCGGATGTCACCTACCGCAAATACCAAGACTCGATTTATGAACTGACCGTTTCCTTCGAAGATCAGGATGGACACAATATCCAGGTTATCAAAAATGTCACACGGAACACTTACCAACAATACGATATTGGAGACAAAATGCCGATCACTTTCAACAATGCAAATCCTTACGATGTATTCGTCCAGGCCACTTCTTTCAAGGACTTCTTCCAGATGAACATGACCTGGGAAATACTCCTCTACTCGATGTTATTGGCTGTCAGCGCGTTTTCCGGTTGGGCGTTTTATGATAGTCGTCTGAAGAAAAAGTGGCAAAAGAGTCGGAACCAATAAAATCCTTTAAGTGTACTGGGCAGCTTTGAAACAATTCCAAATCGCGATAAGAAACGATTTGGAATTGAACAGTATTATAGCGGTAAAAAGCTATCAGGAAAAGTAAATATGACTTCCCCAATAGCCCTAAGTACGTTCTTATTATATTTTCAACTCTAGTACTCCCTCAATTTCCTTCAACATCGCAAACGCACCGTCAGATTTATTGGAACACACGACAATCATCGCTTCTTCTTTAGGTGCATAAGCAGCGCGGAAGTTGACGCCAGGGTCGTAACCCATCTGAATATATTTGACGACGTTGTGCTGATGATCTACTTTCATGTAGCCGCCATATCCGTAATAGATCAGCCTGTCTTCATCTACTACTTCACGAGGTTTCACTAGATTCGCGGTCATTTCTTCAGACAGCAACTTCTTCGTTGTCAGAGCATCCCAGAACTTCGCCATGTCTGAAACAGTTGTGTATGCTCCACCATCTGGACCGCCTTTAGCTGGCAATGAGTAGATATTGGTCTTCCAAGTGCCAGTGGCATTTTCAATATAGCCGAGCGCTGTTCGTGCAGGCAATCGATCCATCTCGAAGTATCCGGAGTCTTGCATGTCTGCTTTTCGGAAGATCCGATCTTCTACAAATTCAGTAAAGCGGATCTTAGCTACATGCTCAATGATGAGTCCTAGCAAGATGTAGCCTGAATTGTTGTATTGAAACGAGCGGCCAGGTTCTGCTTGCATAGGTTCATGTTGAAAGAGCGGAAGGAAATCCTTTGGTGAACGCACGTTGTATGCTGAACGTTTTTCCCACAGTTCCTCATAATCTTCCATGACGTCTTCGTTGAAATAATCCGGTACACCCGATGTATGCGTCAGTAGCTGGTGAATCGTAATCTCGCTGTTGAAATGAGGAAATTCAATAGCGACGCAATCGCTTAGTTTCGAGTCGAACGTGAGCTTTCCTTCTTCAATAAGCATGCAAATTGCGGTTGCTGTGAAGATCTTGCAGCCGGAAGCAATTGAAAAACGTGTGTTAAGCTGATTTTCTATTTTGTCTGACCAGTTTGCGTATCCGTGGCTACCTGTGATGATGTTATCCCCTTTCCGACCATAAAAGGCACCGGAAAATGAGAGTTCCTTTTGCTTTTCATCCAAATAAGTTGAGATGGCTTCTATATTCATACTGATTCCTCCTGGATTCCTTATTATTTGTTGTATTGCTCGTTAAAAAGGAACCCAATAATGTTGTTCATACCATATAACGAATCACACGAATTCACTCTCTGCCGATTAATGTTACTGCCATTGTACAAGAGACCAATAAGCATTCCAATTCTATTCTGAATATTAATTATACTGTTTCACTACTCAGATACTTCAGCTGTTTCAAACAAAAATTATTCCTTAAATATATGCTTCTTATGCCACTTCAAATAAGGTTTATTCTCCTCGGTTCTACTCACCCGCAACTTTCCATGAAGACCATACTTGTTGTAATCCTCTTCAGGGATACTCGCTGAAATATGAATCTTCCCTTGCCCATCAAATGCAATTAGACCATTGTTATACAAAGCATCATGGTTGCGACACAGTAAGATTCCATTGTTTGGATCAATACGCTCGTTGTTGCTGCTGTCTTTCCATGGTTTTGCGTAGCTTGCCTGAAGCAGTTCGAGCAACTCGATGTCGCAGAGTGCGCATTTATCGTTCCAAAGTGGCATGAGTTCGTTTCGGAATCGCTGGTGGCCAAGTCGGACTTTCGTTTTTGCTTCTGCTTCGGTTTCAGCGAGGATTGGAGTGAGGAAATCGTGTTCCGTCTTTCGCACGGTTCCCAATACAAATTCCAATTGCTCTTCATCGATTTCGTAAATGTTCAAGTCGCTGATTAGCTCTACTAGTTTAATGGTGAGTTCATCGTTGCACGGATAGAGATAGCCCTGATTTCCATTGGCATTCTCTTGAAACGGTGAATACTTTACAGGCAGAAGTGGGAGAATCTCATCGAAAACATCTATGATGGTTAATGGCTTATCAAATTCATAGTAATCTGCCTCTACTAGATAGCCTTTATCGTTTTCATTGCCTGGTAGATGAATTGGGGTTGGCTTTCGTTCTTCCCTGTATCCGGTTTTCGCTATACTAATTGCGACAATATCCCCTTTTACATAATGGAAAATACGATCTCCCACATTGACTTCTTTCATCCGTTCCCAGAAATGCTGGACATTTCCTGCACTGTCTTGTTGCAAGGACCAGAGAATTCCTAATTCTTTCTCTTCGTGATAAGTACGTCCTTGCATCACTATGTAACTTTGCATATGGTGTCACTCCTTTACGAACTGGTGCGTGTCCAACTACTTTAATTGTAGCTGTTAATGAAGGAAGTTGCATCTTTAGGCATTGAGATTCCAATGCAACTTTACGTTTGAATTTGGTGTAGGAAATTCGCTAACTGTGGTATTCTGGTTCTAATACAAATCGGATACACTCGGGTGGATACTAATGGATTTTATAGGAAATATGTGAGTTAACCAGCAAAAAAGGGAGGAGGAAAAACATGGACAAGGAATTAATCAACACGTTGAAATCCGTCTTGGATGACGCTCTCCAGCCTATACATCATCGTTTAGATAGGATGGACCAACGTATTGGTAGTTTGGAAGTTGAGCTAAAAGAGTTTCGTTCGGAAACGAAGACTGCTCTTCAACTTATTCAAAGTGGGCAGAGGGGCACGCGAGAAGAAATGACGCAGCGTTTTAATGAGACCCATGAAGGATTCAAAAGAATAGAAGCAGATATTAAGTTCGTGAATCATAAGACCGCGGATCATGAAATAAAATTTAATCGTCTAGAAAGTGAATCGAAAGAAAATCGTCAATAACGTTTTTCAAGGATCCATTTTGCTTCAATGTGTCTGGCCGAATCTGTCAAAACAAACAGATTCGGTCTTTTCGTATTCTCTATATACCTACAATCTAGAAAAACTCGTCAAAATGACTCAATCGTCCAAAACCATCATTGTAGACGATGAGCATTTATTCAAAAAAGCCTTGGAATACAAATGTACTTTCAGTTTCAGTATTAATAGTCAAACTACGGGCATACCAGAATAGATTGACTACAACTTCTATACTGGAGGTTATTATGAAACAATTTGTTCTAATGGTGTTTGTAATAATAATTTGCTTAGCTATCATAATTGTTGGCAATGAAAAAAATCCCGCTTTAAAAGAAACCATGATGGCGACAGACGGTGGAACTGATGTTTCTACAAAAGCAATCCAATCCTATGCAAAGGAGTATGAAATAAAGCCTATCGATGCGAAGATTGACCGGGTGTGGAAGGCCATTCCAGGATACAACGGTTTGACTGTCGACATCGAGAAGTCCTATCAAAAAATGTTAGATAACAACAATTTCAATACTGAACATCTCGTCTTTAAAGAGGTTTCCCCAAAAGTTCATCTAGAGGATCTTCCTCCTTCACCTATTTATAAAGGCAATCCTGAAAAACCGCTAGCCGCGTTATTAATCAATGTTGCATGGGGCGAGGAGCATATACCAAATATGTTAAAAACGTTAAAAGAGTCTGATGTAAAGGCTACTTTTTTCTTTGATGGCAGTTGGGTGAAACGGAACCCCGACATTTTAACAATGATCAGTCTTGAGGGACATGAGATCGGTAATCACGCTTATAGTCATCCTGATCTCGCCAATCGTTCTCGTGAAGAAACATGGGTTGAATTAGAGAAAACAAACGAGGTCATTGAAGCGACATTGGGCGTAAAACCGAAGTGGTTTGCACCGCCAAGCGGGAGTTTTAATCAGGTGACTATTGACGTTGCACATGAACTGAAGATGAAAACCATCCTTTGGACGACGGACACGGTCGACTGGAAAAAACCAGAAACGTCTGAGATGGTCACACGAGTTTTATCAAAGATTGAAAATGGCTCCATGGTACTTATGCATCCCACAAAACCAACAGCTGAGGGGCTTGCTGCAATAATTGAAGGGATCAAAAAGAGAGGAATCCATCTAGGTACGGTGAGTGATTTAATGAGCGAAAAGCGGGTGGATTCATACAAATAGTACCCATGAACACAATTTTCGTGATTGGTGAGAAACTGCTTCTGAGTGCTGTAATTATATGTGTTATCCAATATAACGCTTTTGACTCGTGTAATAGTCCAACGCCTATTATTTATTAATGGAGTTTTTAAAAGTCCAATCATTAAATGATTAATGGGCGTCATTCATATATCGATTATAAAGAATTCGAGCACCGTCCATACAGTCAGCGTAGAGCTTTCTGACTTCCGAATCGGTACATAATTTGATGTAACTTTCATCCTCCAAGATGTGAATTACTGGTTTCATTTCAATGTAATATTGAGGATCCGGATGGTCTTTATGTAACAGATGTTTATACTTTTCTAAAAGAACGATATAGGTGTTGTCGAGTAATCTATAATCACATTTCAATTTTTCTTGTGTGTAAAATCGTTTAATCTCATGTGCGAACGATTTGCTGTCTTTAAAGTAAATTGGAGTAGCAGGGGAATAATAATAGTTCTGATTGTTGTACTGACGTTTTTCGATATGCAGTCTGTGCCACTCGGACACTTCTTTATAGTTAGCACCAAGTACTTTGTACATGCTCGATACGGTGCTGATAGGCTGAATAGAGACAAAATTAAAAATTGCAGCATTCTCTTCAATATCATCTATTGTCGTAATTGAACACCAGCTTATGTAGTTATTGTCCACCGTTCCGAGGATACACACTTGTTGATCAGCACTAATATAAACGTCAAAAGAAATTTCTCTCTCGCTAATATCGTAGTTAGGCTGGACTACATTTTGTTGTGTTATCATATTATGTGTTTTCATACTCATCCTCCAGTTTGTATTGGATGACTCCGATTTAATTTAACGTGCTCTTATACTTTCGGAGGTTACTTCCATCTATTTTGCTTTTTCTCCAGCACAGCAAGGAATGCATCCACAGCTTTTGGATTGAGTTGCGTCCCTCTCCCTGCAACTAGTTCTTGTATGGCATCTTTGATGGGTAATGCTTTTTTGTAAGCACGTTCCGTGGTCATTGCGTCAAACGAATCGACAACGCTAACAATCGATGCTTCAAGTGATATCTCGTCACCCTTCAGTCCAAACGGATACCCTTTACCGTCATATCGTTCGTGATGTTGTTCTACAATGAAGGCTGATTTCCTTAGCATGTCCACTTTATGATTGCGCATCATTTTAGCACCCTTAATTGTATGAGCTTTCATAATATCCCATTCTTCAACTGTCAATGATCCTGGCTTGTTAAGTATTTCTAATGGCACCATGAGTTTTCCAATGTCATGAAAATACGCTCCCCATCTTAGCGTCTGCAAAAGACTTGTTGGCATATCGAGTTCCGTCCATACTTCAATAGAGTAGTTCTTGATTCGATTGCAATGCATATAAGTATAACCGTCCAGTTTTTCAATTGCATCCGCTTCTTCTTGTAAAACTTGTGTTTCAAAAAAATCAGGTTCAAAAATTTCAACAGTGGTTTTAATTAGTATTTCCGCATCCGACAAAGCGTGAAATAATATAATTTTTTCATACTGTGATGCGTCAATGGTTTCTCCCAATTGAAAATCACGACGTATTCCTTCATATAATATCTCAACAGTTCCGTTTAAAAGCGTATACTTTTCAACAACTCCAACATCTGTATCTACGTTAAACTGAACCCATAAGTTTTCTCCTTTGTGTAACGAATACAACGCATTAGATAATCCATCCCATTGCCCGAGTAAAATCACATCTGCATACCCCAGATGAAGTTCGGGATACCCCTTCGCATCATAATTACTATACGATTGTTTCTTTGTCATGTTTACCCACCCCCAGTAAATAGTCCGAACGATATTCAACTATCATTACACCGCAAGTATAACAAAGCTTTAAAAAGTTGCATATCTATCCATAAACTACGATAAGACGAAATTATGTTTTCCACACTTCAATATATTTCCATTCAGTATCATATGAAATAATGGATGCTTATTCACAAAGTACTGATTCCCAAAGTGATACCAACAAAACGCCTTGCCTGCTAGTTATTAGAAGTTAACAAGATAGAATGCAAAATTAAGTAGAAAGTAAAAATAGAGCCCACTGAAAAGTAGTATGAAATATGATGGTGAAGCTTATCGAATAATAGTTCAAGAATTATTGCACAAAAAAAATGGTGATTTGAAAGGTTAGACCTAACAAACCACCATCTATTTATTATCAATACTTACTGACCAATCTTAATGAGTCCCGTTTCAGTACCGAAGAATCCAGTCTGTACCTGTAACATTAATTCAGGGTTTGCAATTAATTCATCGGATACATCAAAGACTACAACGCCCGTTGCTGATAAATCAGGGTTTACTTGCTGAAGGAAGAAATCAGTTGCTTCGTTCGCATAGATGGATGCAGTACTATCAGCATCATATGTTTTTTCCCCAGCTTTAATTTGGAAGAATGACGTATCAGTTGTGATTGATTCATTACCTATGTTTTTAACAGTTACATTAACAAGTAAGTACGTACCTTGTGCATTTTGTCCGTATTCGCCACCAACATTCTTTGCCGTTGATGTGCTATTTACTGTGAATTCAACCTTGCCTACTTTGACAACTTCACCTATTCCAGCAACCTTTTCTTCTTTCTTTTCAGGCTTTGCCTTTTCTGGCGTTTCAGCTTTTGCAGGTTGTTCTTTTACGGGATTTGTATCAGAAATTTTAGCTTCATCGTCTCCGCTAGTTGATACTGCAATCACAACAATTATTGCAAGAATCCATACCCACCATTTTTTATAAAATGGTTTTTTTGCTTTTGCATTTGATTGTTTATTAGTCATGTTATAATTCCTCTATTCTGCGTATGTGTGTTGGTGTAAAAGCTTTAATATGTGATGTAATAACCAATATCAGATAAGTCTATGTATTCACCTGTGTTTAACCAATTGAATGCAAGTTTTTCCATATCAACGAAATCCAAGACTTCTTTAGGGATTTCATAAGAGAGAAAACCTTCGTCATTAAGGTAGTGCCCAAGTTCTTTCAAACTATGACAATTAAAAGCCATGTACTTTCCATCTTGATGTACTTGTATTACCTGTTCTAATTCCAATTTTTTCGTTTTGGCTATTAGGGCGATTATTTGTCTTTCTGATTCTGCAACCCCTTCAAGATACTGCATTATACGATTCAACTCATAGATGTCATCGTACTCACCAACTTCAATAGGGAAGGAACTTTCATAATCATGAATGAGTATCCCCTTATTAATCCCCAGCACTGCATTCAGGTGAGCATCAATCGTTTCTTTTTCTGTTGGAAGCGAAATCCATTCCCCCACTAAATTACCTGCCTTATTCTCTGCAAGATTTACCGTGTACAGATTCAGCATGTGTTTTTTCACATCCTTTCTTTTTGGAGTGGGTTGACGTCCGTGCATGCCAAAAACTAGTAGACTGAAAAAATATTGAAACAAAGTGTAAACAAAATGTAATCAATTTGTAAACAACGTAATCAATATACCATTTCAACATTTATATACATAGATGTAATATTTGGTAATTTATTTAGCTTGATTTTTTCAAAAAATATACTGTACCTCTTATTTTTAGACACGTACGAAAAGCTATTTGGGTTCCTACAAATCGGATATCCTGATAACATTTCTACAGCTTAATCAAAGGCCACAATTTAGGATAAACTTACCGTCGTTCGTACTCTATAACACGTTGAAACTGAACAGGACGAATACTGATCATTTATTCAAAAAAGGACGTGCAATGTGTAGAATCGTTTTATTTTCTAACGCATTGTCCAAAATGCAAAAAACACGTCAATCCCCCATTTATAAAGGGTTTGACATGTTTTTTTGTAATGCTTGTGTAATACCTTTAGAATGTGAAATTCCAGTCGCAATCTGTTCAACAGAACGCATTGGAACAGAGCATGCTAAAAAAATATTTTACTGAAAAACACCTACACTTTTATTTAGAAGTGGGTGATCTGCCTTAGTGTTATTACAAAAACCACTGAAGATTAGTTATCAATAATGTTTATGTTGTAATTTTCTAGCCACATATTTATTTGGGCTAGGTGAGCGATGAATTGGGGGCCGGTCATAAGTTGACCGAACCAAGGATCTTTAAATGAGGACCCGTCTGAATCGAGTATGTCTTTGACTTTTTGTTTAGACACGAGTTCTAGTAATGGGGATGTCTTATTTTCTAGGATGTTAGTCAACTTAGTTTTAACGAGTTTCATATAGATGTGATGATGTGTTTTAGGGTACGGACTCTTTTTCCGATAAAGAATTTCATTTGGTAGTACTCCGTCTAACGCCTTTCGTAATATCCCCTTTTCTTGACCGTTCAACATTTTCATTTCCCATGGTATGTTCCAGGCATATTCAACGATACGGTGATCAGCGAACGGAACCCGTACTTCTAAACTCGATCCCATACTCATGCGATCTTTTCTCTCCAGAAGCGTAGACATAAACCAAATCATATTTAAATATGACATTTCCCGGCGCCGCATTTCTATTTGGGTTTCCCCTCCTAGATGAGGCACTTCCCTTATCGTTTCATGATAACGTCCCCTCACATACCCTTCTAAATCGAGTTTCTTTTGCCAATGCGGAAGCAACAGCTGCTGTCTCTCCGATTGGGAGCGTATCCACGGAAACCCCTTTCCATGTAGCGATTCTTCTTTATAGAACCATGGATATCCGCCAAAGATTTCATCTGCACACTCCCCAGATAAAGCAACGGTATAATCTTGTTTTATCTGTTCGCAAAACCATAACAATGAGGAGTCTACGTCGGCCATCCCAGGTAAATCTCTCATCATTACAGCTTCTTCCAACAGATTTACTAGCTGATCATTTTTTATAATAGCCGAGTGATGAATAGACCCCAAATGTTGTTGCATTTTCTGTATCCATGGCTCATCTTGATCAGGCTGAAAGGAGCTCGCTTTGAAATGTTGATTGTTTTGCTCGTAGTCTATTGAATACGTGCGAAGGGTATCGCGTCCCTCTTTTTTGAAGAAGTCCGAAGCAAATGAACTAATCGCACTCGAATCTAATCCTCCAGATAGGAATGTACAAACAGGTACATCTGCAACTAACTGGCGCTCAACGGCATCCTTAACAAGGATTTTTACTTGTTCCGCCGTCTCTTCTAACGAATGATGATGCTTTCTGCTCTCTACATTCCAATAACGCCAAATTTTCAAGCCATTTCGATTAAAAGTCAGTGCGTGGGCTGGGCGAAGTTCATGAATGCCCCGAAAAATACCATGACCAGGCGTTCGAGATGGTCCTAACCCAAACACTTCCTGCAAACCATCCCGGTCCACCTCCGTTTTCACTTTAGGATGTGCCAGTATTGCTTTAATCTCTGAACCAAACATGAGCGATCCATTTTCTTCACGGTAGAACAGAGGTTTAACACCTAGGCGATCTCTTACCATAAATAGCTGCTCTCGGTGTTGATCCCAAACTGCGAAAGCAAAAATTCCATTTAGATGCTTTACGCAATCTTCTCTCCACTCGATATATGCCGTTAATAACACTTCCGTATCGGAATAAGACTGAAAAGAGTGCCCCCTCTTCAATAATTCCTTTCTTATTTCTTCTGTATTATAGAGCTCGCCATTATATACGATTGTAAAAGTATGATTGTTTTTTTCTATTACCATCGGCTGTGCACCTCCAGCAGGATCGACAACTACAAGCCGCCTGTGACCAAATAACAGATGACGCGAACTCCATATATTAGAAGCATCCGGACCTCGTTTCGCCAATGTATTTGTCATCTTTTCCACAATGGAACCTTGCTGTGACAAATCTTGATGCCAATCAATCCAACCCGTTATTCCACACATAAACTTTTCTCCTTCATATTAAATTTTTCAACCTTTTTTTATTCATTCGTACTACTACAAATAATGATCGCGTTCCCATGCGTGTACTTGTATCCTATACCTATCGCATTCGATTTCTTTTGCTTCAATAAACCGTTCCAACAAATGTCTACCTAGGGAGTGAGCAATCACTTCGTCCTCTTTCAAATTCTTGAGTGACTCATCTAAATTAGATGGTAAATCAATAATTCCACACTTTTCACGTTGTTCTTTTGACAACTCATAGATGTTTTGGTTGATCGCCTCAGGAGGTGTTAACTTATTTTTTATACCATCCAATCCCGCAGCTAATAGGGCAGCCATAGCCAAATATGGGTTCGCGGAAGGATCCACACTACGAACTTCTACACGTGTACTCATTCCACGAGATGCAGGAATTCTAATTAATGCACTTCTGTTTCTTGCTGACCAGGCCACATAACATGGAGCCTCATACCCAGGAACTAGCCTTTTGTAAGAATTAACCGTAGGATTTGTTATTGCAGTAAAAGCCTGTGCATGCTTCAGAATTCCTGCCACAAAATGTCTTGCAGTATCACTTATTTCTAGCGAACCGTCAGGATCATAAAAAGTATTTTGGTCTTGTTTGAATAAGCTCAAGTTACAATGCATTCCAGATCCATTTATGCAAAATACCGGTTTAGGCATAAATGTCGCGTGTAGTCCATGTTTATGGGCAACGGTTCTCACTACAAGTTTAAAGGTTTGAATATCATCACAGGCTTTTAAGGCACTAAGGTATTTAAAGTCAATTTCATGCTGACCTGGTGCTACTTCATGGTGGGAAGCCTCAATCTCATACCCCATTTCTTCCAGTTCCGAGACGATATCACGACGGCAGTTTTCCCCTAAGTCAATTGGTGAAAGATCAAAATAACCGCCATGATCATTCAATTCCAGTGATGGGTCACCCTTGTCATTGAGTTTAAATAGGAAGAATTCTGGTTCCGGTCCAACATTAAAATCCGTAAACCCAAGTTCTTTCATGTCGTTTAAAATTCTTTTTAGATTACTGCGAGGATCACCTGCAAATGGCGTTCCATCTGGATGATGAATATCACAGATGAGACGTGCAACTTTTCCTTTTTCCGCTGTCCAAGGTAAGACAATAAATGTATCTAAATCCGGGTATAAATACATATCCGATTCTTCGATACTTACAAACCCTCCAATTGATGAGCCATCAAACATCATTTTGTTATCGAGTGCTTTTGGCAACTGACTGATTGGGATCTCAACATTTTTAGTTGTTCCGAATAAGTCTGTAAATTGTAGGCGAATGTACCTTACAGAATGCTCCTTTGCCATTTCTAAAATCGATTGACTGTTCATATGAATTCCCCCATTTTTTTATTTACTTTTCTCTTTCATTGATCATCGAACTGTAGCTATTGGTGTATGTCACCAATTCTCCGTGGCAAATATATGTTGCTTCTCCTCTTTTCCACACGTGGCCATGTTCATCCCATCTTACTGTCAAGTCTCCTCCGGGAAGGTGAACTATTATCGGAAGATTCCTTTCCAACATACCGTTTAATGTAGCAGCCACTACCGCAGCACACGCCCCTGTTCCGCAAGCCATCGTAATTCCGGATCCCCGTTCCCACACTCGATACTCAATTTCTTGGCTGTTTATCACAGTAACAAAGCCGACATTTACTCGTTCAGGAAATAAATCTGAGCATTCAATTACGGGCCCTATAATTTCTAACGGTACTTTTTTTACATCATCTGCAAATAAGATGGCATGTGGATTTCCCATGGATACACAAGTCAATTGATAGACATCGTCTCCAAAGGAATGTGGCTCGTTCACAGATACCGTGCATGGATCACCTTGCATCGGTATTTTACTTTTAATTAATTTGGGCTCCCCCATATCGACAGTTACATATTGAACCTGCTTTTCTTTATCCTCCTCCACCTCAACACTCATTACCCCACCCAACGTTTCAATGGTAAAAGATGATGTTGTCGCGTACTTTTGATCAAATAGAAGCTTTGCTACACATCGTAAACCGTTGCCACAATTCCTACCCTCCGATCCATCCTCGTTAAAAATTCTCATTCGAAAATCCGCTATGTCCGAAGAGCATATTAGAATGATGCCATCAGACCCTATACCGAAACTTACATTAGAGACTATTTGAGCAAGTTGACTATAGTCTTGATACTCCTTTGCAACACCTAATTGGTTGAAAATCACAAAGGAGTTCCCCAATCCATGCATTTTAGTAAACATCTTCTCCCCCCCTTTTTTAAAAGATGAACTTGGATGAATTCAGCCTTACTTTGATCTCATCGATTACACGCGCTTCCTCCTCAACGCCTTCTGCTTGAAACGTAACTGAAAATCGCACATAGTGGCCGGCATCATCCCACGGAACGCTGGATATTAAATGTTCACGTATTAAATATTGGCTAAATTCTTCTGCTGACTGAAATTGCGGGCCGTTTGCGATCGCTTTTGGGATCTTTGTATATAAGAAAAATGAACCTTTTGGTCTTTCAGCTTTGAAGCCGCACTCCTGTAATGCTTTAACCAACAGATCGAGTCGACGGGAATACTTCACGGCAATCTGTTCTGTAATTTCTGGATGAGCAAGGGCATATGCCGCTGCTTTTTGTATGGCAATAAATTGGCCAGAGTCACTATTGTCCTTTACATTCATAAATGCTTTGATAAGCTTCCAATTTCCTGCTAGAAAACCGATGCGCCAGCCTGTCATATTGAATGATTTGGATAATGAGTGAAGCTCGATTCCAACATCCTTTGCCCCTGGTACAGAAAGAAAGCTTAGCGGCTTTTCATCATAGAAAACAAGAGCAGCATAAGCGGCATCGTGCACAACGATCAATTGGTTTTTCTTTGCAAATTGAACAACTTCCTTAAAGAATTCCTCAGTTGCTATAGCTCCTGTCGGGTTGTTCGGATAATTCAAGTACAGTAGCTTCGCTTTTTTTAGAATACTTTCATCCAATGAATCTAGTTTTGGCAGAAATGAATTTTCCTCCAATAGCGGCAGATGGACAACTTCTCCTCCGTAGTATTCTGTATGAGTACCTAAAATAGGATAACTTGGCGAAGGCATAAGTGTAATATCACCAGGGTTAATGAAGGCTGCAGGAAACAGCGCGAGTGCCGTCTTTACCCCGATCGTATGGGTGATCTCTGTATCCGGATTGAGATCATCCACACCAAATACATGTTTCATATAATTTGCCGCAGCTTGCTTAAACTCAATAATCCCATTATCTGCATACATACGATTTTCAGGTTTCATTGCTTCTTCCGCCAATGTTTTCACAACTGCTTCATTTGCCATTGCATCAGGCTCGCCAACGCCAAGGTCGATCAATTTCATATGAGGATTTGCTTGCAATGCCTCTTTTTTAGCTCTCCTTATTTTTTCGAACTTATAGGTTTCTTCCTTCAAACCAAATTGCGGACCCCCTATACGGTCTGCAAACAGGCGTTGTACATAATCAGTTGACATATCCGTACCTCCTAATTTTTCAAGCCATCTTGTTCGTGATGAACTTCTTGCATCATAAGAGCATGCCGCTTTTCAATCGTTTTTGTGTAAATATATTAGCTACTTAAACCATACCCAGACTAAAACAGTATTTTTAGTCGGATTAAATCGGTAGTCTACAGATAAAATTGGAGTAAGATTATTTTTACCAATTACGCAGTCTGCAAGCATCTTGCTCAAACTAAGGATCTTACAGGCCTTTTGTTTACTGTGTATATGTTTTGAATTTGGAATCTCTTCGACAGCTTAAATTCATTTTCTACTTGTATACTATCAATAATAAGGTGAATTTGATTTAGACCAACCGATTAAATATTTGAACTTTTTGGTAGTACTGAAAAGTGACAATAAAAATAGCCAGGCATGAGAGCCCGGCGTGTTCAACGAATTTCAGAAGGATTTTTTCCTGTGTACTTTTTAAATTGTCTGCTAAAAAAATGGACATCGCTATAGCCAAGGACACACGCAGTCTCTGTCACTGTCAACCCTGCATATCGAAGCAAATGTTCCGCCCGTTCAATTCGCGAACGAACAATATAGGTTTTAACTGTATGGCCCATGATCTGTTTAAACATCCGAGAAAAATATCTTGGAGAAAGGTGGGCACGAGCTGCTAAACTTTCTATCGAATGTTGTTCCCCGGGATGCTGCTGTATATAGTTGGCCATTCCCCGGACAATTTCCAGCAAGCTATCACTCGCAACATTCCTTTGCTCTACCTGTTCTTCAGCTTCTCGCAATAGGTGAATCATGAGTTGCTTTAAAATGAGCTTTGCCTCGATTTCCATTCCAAATGGCTTCTCTAATAACAAACGAACGTATCGAGTTAAGAGCGATTCAAGGTTGACCGGATTTGCAAATACCCGATGGGCGGTGGGGATTATTTGTGGTGTTTCAGTCACATCAAAATGAATATAAGTTATTACTAGGGGGGATTGGGGTGTATGCGTAGCTGATATGACTTCTCCATGTTTAAATAGAAAACAGTGTCCTTTTTGTACATCATACAGCTTACCATTCAGTAGCAATGTTCCTTCCCCGCTCCAAACATAAAATACACCATAATTAGGGAAGGTTTTATCTCGTTTTTTCCATTGCCAGGTTGGTTCACAATGAATCGTAGCAAATACAGGTTTCAAAATAAATTGATCTGGATTCAAATTTAACACGCAGCACCCCCTATTATTAAGTAAATCTTTTTAAGCAATTACTTAATACTGCTCGTCTATCTTCTGTCTACAATTGATCCTATGTAAGCTTACTAGATAAAACTTGCTAAAATTCCTATCTAAAAAAAAGATTTGAGTTCGTCCTTAAAAAACGCACCTATTCTACTGAACCTTCATTTTTCAATGACGCCAATTTCATAGCCTTCGTACAAGTCTTGACTTTCCCTTCCCCACATCAGATTATGAATCGCCAGGACTTCAACGTTCTCGGCTGGAAATTCCCCGACCTTGAACTGGTATCGATCACTTCAGTTTCAACATTCTCTGGCTACAGGTCATACACTGCTTTTGTTTCTACGACTTTACTAATAACCCAACTATCAGGATCAATATCCACTACTATCTGCAGGCGCAACTTCCCCTCTTTCTTCGGAACTACCCTAAACACCAACTTTTCTTTCTCTTGTCCAATCGACTCACCGGTTTCTTTGTCAGTAATGTCAACGATGATGTGTTTGCCCGTTGTTCTTTTCATTAGCCTCACATCACTTTTTTCGGTAAGTGATCTTCACATAAAAAGCATTTATTGCCACTTGGTGTTCAGTCAAAGCTGCCGGTTCTGTATAGTCGGATATCTCGCCTGGTCCTGAGAGAGTCTATTTTTCGAACGTTTTCTCGGAATCAGGATTCGTATCATCGCTCATATCAAAAACCAGAACAGAAATAAATATGATAGCTGCTAGTAGCACTGCACCTAAATAACTTTTTTCACGGTCAATCCTACTTTCATTTTTGAGTCTTTGACATCCTAACACCGATTACAAAGATGATGTGAGAAAAACAAAGGAATCAGCACTTTCAAGATTATCCCAATAGCAGATACGATGTTGCCTTTCATCATGCTCTGTTTGACTTCTTTTTCTACTGCTGTACCTTGTCGGTGTTCCTTAGCTAACTGCTGGAAAGGCAAGGTTTTTATTAGAGGAGGCATCCCTTTCCGTATTGACATACAGAACTGTCCATGTTCACTTACGAAATGCCCGCCGATTGGCATACTCGGTGCAAAGTGGACAAACACTTATCTGTCTGTTCTGAGCGTCTCGGTACGCTCGCATGTCCGCAGTCTTGCGCTTGCAGAAGTAGCAAGTCTTCGGCGAACCTCCAATGACAGCTTTACATTTATCCTTGATTCTCGTAAAAATCGTCATCCAGATATCCCCCCCTAGTCTCTTGGTTTGCTAACATATTTTAAGGTTCAGTTCCTATTTCTCATAATCTTACTACTCTGTTTGCTTTACCGCCAACCCATCAATCCGGATGACTAGTAGAGTAGTCTGTAAAAATCTAAACATAAAGTACAAGGAGAAAGTCTCTGTACATGAAAATTTCGTGTTTGTTTAAACATTTATGATTGTTAGTCTCACAGGCAAACAAACACTCATACCATAACCATCTATGTAACGGAACATCACTTTTATAGTCTCGGTACTGCATATTACGGTCCGGGTGCGTCATTAAAAAGACCGTCAGTAACCTTATCGTCCGGATGCGACATAAAAAAGCCAACAATTAGTATGTTGACTTCAGTAATACATATTCAACAATCACCCCCCGATGGTTGAAGTATTAAAAAGGACTAGTGTTTTGGTCAATCCGTCCCACTTCCCGTAAAGCATCGCTTTCTGCTGAGTTCTGATTCAATGACTTTTCCTGTTCTTCAAAATTGCGTTTTCGTCCAGTCAATAAATCCACGAGATAGGCACCTACAATCACAGCCACGAAGAAACCCCAGAAAATCCACATTTATATCCCTCCCTTCTTTTTAATACATACGTAGTATTTAGATAAAAGTTACATTTAACTTTAATTCAACCAAATTGCCCGATAGTTGAATAACAGTATTTCTTCCATAGTACCATAATAAACCAATTTAGAGTATTTAAAAAACACCTAATATCAGGTGTTTTTACGACATGTTATGGTCCGAATGCGTAATCAACAATCGCCCCCGATTGTTTTTAATTTAATAAGAACTACCGCTAGAGATATCATTGGTTTTCTTTCGCTTAATCGAGAAGATTATAGATATGATAAATATTAAGCAGAATAAATAAAAGTCGTATTGGAATAATAATTTTTCCTGTCTTTTAACTGCAAAAATTACCTTTGCAATAATTACTCCTAATGCACAGAGCGGTATAGAAAACCCTATTATAAAAGACTTTAATTTCCCCATAATATTCACCTCTTTGGCCAGTTTCTTGAATGTATCCTTTATAAATCCTACTCTGCGTTGCTTGGAACGGAAGACGGAGGACTCCGAAGGGATCAGCGTGCGTCTTGAGACCCACAGGGTGCACGATTGAGGCTCAAGCCACGCCCCTCGGAAAGCGTTCCGTCTAGAGTGCAAAGCAACAACTTGGTTGTTAGATAATGGCCCAATTCTAGAA
The DNA here is from genome assembly GCF_000586555.1 of Sporosarcina sp. D27. GTDB lineage: Bacteria > Bacillota > Bacilli > Bacillales_A > Planococcaceae > Sporosarcina. The sequence continues at coordinate 76,643 of NZ_AZUC01000014.1, read as the reverse complement.
CACCTCTATGCCGATATTGCACCCGAATGGTGAATATGAATGAGTTGTCCTTAAAAAGTAAAATGTTCTTTAAAAATCTGTTTAAAGTAAGGCTTAAAATCAACTTCAATCATTTGTTGAGAGTCGTCATTAACAACTGTTAATAACACACTTGAATGGTCTTTCTTATCTACTGTAATTTCAAATTTATCAACTCTTTTTAGGTTCAAAAGTGATAAAAATCTGTTTGAAGAACGTTGAGTTACTTGTATTTTCACTTCACCATATGAGGGAGAAATTGTAACAATAAAGTCTTCCTCACCATTAGAAAATCGATATGTTGCTTCATTATAATAAAATGGCAAGTTTTTCGAAGTGCTATCTAATAGCATTGGTTCACATTCAAACAATGAAAGAAAGTCGTTTTCTTCTGGAAATATAGTCATTTTGCTATCACCTTTTTATCATTATTCCAGCATATTCTTCTTCACTATCATTTAACGACTATGTAATTTAAGTAATAATTAAATGAAATGGTTCTCTCGATGAATTCGTACAATTCCTTTATCCTGCAATCGCGCCCTATTCTGGCATATTGATTATTCCTTTTCTGGGTGCAGTGACTTCACCATCGTGTAATAACTGCTTCCAGGAGGATAATCTTTCACTTCTCCAACAACTTTATAACCGTGTGATTCATAGAATGATCGAGCTTGGAATTCAAACGTCGTTAACATTACCTTCGTTGCTCCTTTTTCTAGAGCTATTTCTTCTGTTGTACTCAATAACGAATCGCCTAACCCATTACCACGAAAATTTTTATCAAACCAAAAGTCATTGACTTCAAGCCAATTCCAATAGACTTCCGCAGTAATTCCACCAATCCATCTGCCTTCATCATTAGTTACGATGATATTTATTGGCTGTACTGATTCTTTTTTTCTTGCATTTTTATGATGGATTGAATGTTCATTATTGAATTCCCTTATCTTAGTATTTAAGAATGTTGAAAACTCTTCGTTGTTTTCCAATGATACTTCTATGCTATTTTTCATTTAACTACTCCCCCTAGATATTAACTTGGATGTTAAACAATCTGGTTCTATTCTTGAACAACCTGTTCGGTTAGCGCCCCTATTCTGACACAAGCTAACACCATATATCATAAAAAATATGCATACGCGGTATGATTATCTTTTGGGAAATTTCTCACATTTTTAATTACATTGTTGTAATCCATTTCTAAGAAATAGATAGCTTTACTCAAAACATCGTAAAAAAATGGAGTGAATTCAAGATCTTTGAATACAAACACTTCAATTTGTTCTTCATTATTTCGATAAGCTTCAAATATTCTGTGGTTTCCATTGATACAATAAGGTTTATCGTCCGTCAGAAATTTACTCTGAAGTACCATTACAGGATTCTTATGATTTATTTTTATGTTACCTGTATTTGTATTTATATTACCTTCTTCAACAGAAGCTATAATTTTTGAAGGTTCAAAAGTTATCGGCTTGATACTCTTTTCTTTTATAAGTGAAGTGGCACCATCTATATCTAAAGCGTACTCAAACACTCCTGTCGGAAATTCCGCATATAAGGAGAACGTCTCCTGACCAATGGGATGGACTACTGGATACATTTCATCTTTAAGGGGCAGGTTGACAATTTCAGTCCACTTTGAAGCAACTTCCGCTCCATATTTCGATTCATTCTCCATTTCCTTTATACGTGAATTAAAATGTTGTATAGGTTTAAATTGCTGTGACTCATTCTCATAGTATTCAATTTTACTTTCAACCATAAGTACTCACTTCTCTCTACTACTTTTTTTAACTTGCCTTATTGCGGCATGATCCTTATCCCACAATCGCCACCGTTTGAAGAATATTTTTTTACTCACGCAAAGTTTGCACCAAACCAGAAAAAGAAAATCATCACACCTACATTACAGAAAGTGAATATGGCAGCTATACTAGGAATCAATTTCCGTTCGTACTTGGATGTAAATGTTAAAATACCCATTAAGACAGACACGACGTTTCCTACCAATATAAGAAGAATTATAAGCCCTGTCAGCTTTTCTTTTGTAGCTACTCCAATTGGATCTAATAAAAACATAAGTATCGTAACTATTACGCTAACATTCAAAAAACATAACTTTTCCAAGAATGATGCCTCGTTTTCAAAAAATCTCCTCCAGATAGAATCAATACTTGTTATTTAATAGTGGTTTTGAACTTAAAATGGATGGCCTCCGATTGTTATTCAAAATGGCCCTATTCTTGAACAACCTTGTTCGGTAAACGCCCCCGTTAAACGAGGAAGGTGTGAGTCGTTCCCTATTTTGTTCCAACTAACTTTTTTTCCATAACGATTGCCATTAAAAATGAAACGACTGCAAAACCGACTAAAAAGAAAGCCAGAAACAAATAGGCTACCCCTTCAAATCCTCTAACCATGACAAAGCCAATGTAAAATAAAACATTAGCTGCTATAACTGTTACGATTCCTGGGATATTTCTTATTGGTAGAGAAAAATTCTTTTTGATTAAGCCCCAAGTGATCAACAATACAATACTTCCTGATATAACAGCCACTAGAAAAGGTACTAAAATCATCATTCTAATCAATCCTTTTTATTAAATTATCATAGTGCTTCAAAATTGACCGATTGCCGCACAAACCTTATGCCAGAATTGAGCCCGATTGCTATAAGATGATTTTTAACCAAGTTAATATATAGACAAACATAAATGGCTCAATTAATACAAGCCAAAGTAAAATAATGAAAAAGGTCACAAATGATATTATTTTCATTACACCATTTTCCCTTTTGAAAAAAGCGATAAAACTTAAGAAAATACCAAGTACTAAAAAGATATATCCCGCTAAAACAACAGTCTTAATTATTTCAGTTGCCATCCAATTGACCGCGAATGCCAATAATCCAAAAACTATAAAAACAATTGACCATGTACTAAAAGGTCTCTTCAAGTAAAGCAACTCCCTATTAATACCGCACATTTTGGCTCGTTTAAAGCACAACCCTTATTCATTTATTGCGCCCGATATCGAGTTAAGAATACTCAGATTTTAATTCTCAGATATTTAATTTCATGTAAATCATTTTTAATAATACAAGCCCAAAACCAATTGCAATAAAACCTAGAGAACGTTTTAGATTCACTTTTTTCTGTAAAAAGATCATAACTAAAGCGTATCCTACTAGTAAAAACCACTGAATATTGTCTGATAGATGCAAGAGGCTAGTTACACTGACAATGACTAGAATAATCATAATATGAATGCCATCAATTTCTTGGACGCCCTTTTTCTTCACTTCTCCGTCCATAAAATCCTCCCCTTCAAAAACTCTGCATAATGGCCCTATTGCTTAACGAGAGCAAATCCTTGTTCCTGAATTGCGCCCTTTTATGGAAAAAACCTCGTTTTAAATAACAAAGGGATTATATAATTCTCCTTTCATCCTAATCACCTTACCATCAGCTTCTGGCCCAACCTCAACCATTCCATTATTTCGATAAAATCCAATTGCTGCTGTATTAGTAGGCGACACTCTCAGGTGGTATTCTTGAACAAAATTATCCTTGAAGAACTGTTTGGCATAATTGTGTAATTCCTTGCCCTTACCTAGCCCCCGTTCTTCTGGTATCAGATAATACAGATTTACATAGCCAATCCTTTTGCCTTGAAATTCTTTAACAGACAATTCAAGTTGCCCTATCACCTTACCGTCTTCCTCAATTAAAACAAAACCTTTCGGATGATTACAGGTTTTGTTCCTTAGCCAGTGAAGATAGTCTTCATCTTCACCAAAGCCCGTACTGTCACCGAAACTCACTTTAAAAGAATCCCTTCTAAATTTTATTACTATGTCACGATGCTTTTGTATATCAATTGGCTTAAAAAGAAGTATTTTAATCCCCTCCTTATTCCGCATAATGGCCCGATAGTTTAATAACGGTATTTCTTCCATCGTACCATAATAACCCATTTTAGAGTATTTAAAAAACACCTAATATCAGTTGTTTTTACGACATGTTATGGTCCGAATGCGTAATCAACAATCGCACTCGATTCTAGAATAAAAAAAGGTCAACTCAATTATCTAGACTAAAATAAATCGCATTTTAAATTCCTGTTTTAATCAAAAATGCTTTTTTATTTTCGCCCAAATTCGAAAGCAGTTTTTAAAACGATAATAATTCAACGAGGAACAATACTAATTTATTGTAAATCGATAAATAATTTGTTAAGATCATGTTGTCATTAAATATGTGAGGTGTTTTAAATGAATGTTAAACAAGGTTCAATCACTTTCTTAAAGGTAATTATTTTTCTGGCTGGAATTACAATAACTGCTATATGTATTTGTTTGCCTGGGATAGCCATTAGTGATGCAAAAGTACACCCAGATACGGCTTATTTCCTAATCCCTTTTTTAGTATGTGCATATGGATTCTGTATTACGTTTTCAGTTGCTTTGTATCAAGCATTTAAACTACTAACCTACATCGAAAAAAACAATGCTTTTTCTGAATCATCTCTTAAATCTTTGGAAGTTATAAAAAAGTGTGCTTTTACAGTCATTTTCTTTATTTTTTTAGGAATAGTAAACTTAAAGGTACTTGCTAAAATTACAGGAGATGACCCAGCAGGTCCTATTTCCCTAAGTCTAATGGGTATTTTTGCAACAATTACTGTTGCAACTTTTGTAACTGTTCTTCAAAAGCCCATTAAAAATCTCCTTTTAATAAATGAAGTCAAAATGTGAGGTGTCTATTTTGAGAGAAGTCACAACATTGTTTTTAAAAATAGCTGTTTTTATTATAGGACTACCGGTTCTTGCTTTATGTATATTTTTAGTACCTCATATGGCGAGTTTCGCAGCAAAATTGTATCCAAATATTGTCCCAATGAAATATCTCGTTTTCATCGTGATGTATGGAGCGGCTGTGCCCTTTTACTTTGCCCTCTATCAGGCTTTCAATCTTTTACGGTACATTGACAAGAACACAGCCTTCTCAGAATCATCTGTAAACACGTTAAAGAACATAAAATTTTGTGCGATTACAATCAGTTGTTTGTATGTACTAGGTTTGCCACTCTTTCATTTTATAGCGAAGAAAGTTGACCCTCCCATTGGAATAATGGGATTCATCGTAATTTTCGCTTCATTGGTTATCGCCGTTTTTGCTGCTATCCTTCAAAGGCTTCTTCAAGAAGCGATTAATATAAAATCAGAAAATGATTTGACGGTCTGAGGTGAATAACATGGCGATTATTATTAATATTGATGTGATGCTAGCTAAAAGAAAAATGAGCGTAACAGCACTTTCGGAGAGTGTTGGAATAACAATGGCTAACCTTTCTATATTGAAAAATGGAAAGGCAAAAGCGATTCGATTATCAACTTTAGAGTCGATTTGTAAGGCTTTAGAATGTCAGCCTGGAGATATTTTGGAGTACAAAAACGACGAAGATACTCAATAAAAACAGATAACTATTTTAACTAACTAATACGTAACTATTTTTAAGAACGGATTAGGAGCCTTCTAAGTATTAGGTGCCTGTGCAAGAAACTTTCATGTTTGTTTAAAGATTCATGATTGTTCCTCGCACCTATTTCATTATGCCCGCATTGAGTCAGTTCATGCGATATTGAGAAAAGAAGAAGTGTATCAAACTACTAATATCGACTTTGAAACATTACGTTTTGCCCTTTTTCACTACATTGAATCGTGGTACAACCGAAAACGGATTCATATTGGCCAATCAATTATTTAGCACCACAACAATTAAAAAGATTTATGCCGTAAAAAAGCTGCTTGATTAGAAGAGTAAATTTGGCTACCCGATTTACCCTACCTACACATTTTTTCATGACGACATCCAGGGGGTGTATTTCCTGTATCCAGCGAAAGCTGTCAAGTGCGGTCTTTCAATTGACTGGTTTCGTTGGTTACAGGACATTCCATGAATGGATGCGGTTCTAATACGTACTTAACTTTTTTGTGTCCAAGATATTGACGTAGATCCAAGTTAGTCTTGCCAACTCGACTTGTAGTCCAAAATTGAATTGTTTGTCTGAATGATGTGAATGTGTCCTGGGACATTCAGTTAATTGAAGTGCAGGACCGCGACTCCTGAGGATCAGCGAAAGCTGTCACGAAGAACAGCTTTTGCGAGTAAAAGCGAAGCGTTAGGAGCACATGTTTTCGAAGACCCCACAGAAAAAGCCGTAACGAAGAACGGCTTTTGCGAGCATAAGTGCAACGTTGGGAGCACATCTTTGCTTTCGAAGCGACGAGGAGGCTGAGGGCAAGCCCTCGGAAAGCGCCGTTCGGAACGGAGATAAACGTCCTGGTACCCATATTTTCCAGAATCAACGATGCCAATAGACAAAAGGGATGGAAATCAAGTCGATTTCCATCCCTTTTGTCTACAGTCTGAGAGCCTATTCTTACTTAGAAGGAATAAGCTCTTTTTGTTATTCTTTTTACGTTAATGTTTTAAATTCACTTTCTGAAGACGTAACGCATTCAACACAACAGACACCGAACTAAATGCCATCGCCGCCCCCGCAACCCATGGTGCTAATAAACCTAGTGCTGCAATAGGGATTCCGATTGTGTTGTAGAAAAATGCGAAAAATAGGTTTTGCTTTATATTACGCATCGTTTTACGACTCATAATAATCGCATCAGCTACACTATTTAGGTCTCCACGCATCAGTGTAATATCTGCTGTCTCAATTGCAATGTCGGAACCTGTTCCAACAGCCATTCCGATATTCGCCATTGCAAGTGCCGGGGCATCATTAATACCGTCCCCAACCATTGCCACTTTCTTACCTTGGTCTTGCAATTTTTTTATCTCTTCACTTTTTTGTTCTGGTAACACTTCTGCAATGACACGAGAAAGTCCGACTTGACGAGCAATTGCTTCCGCAGTTCGTTGGTTATCTCCTGTCAGCATGATGACTTCTAGACCCAATGCCTGCATTCTAGCAATGGCCTCTTTTGACGTTTCCTTCACTGTATCCGCTACTGCGACGACACCCGCAAGGTTATGATCAACAGCAATCAGCATCGCTGTTTTACCTTCACTTTCAAGCTTTTCCATAGCAGTATTCGAGTCTAAAATAGCAACCTTATACTCGTTCATCAATTTTCTCGTACCTACTAACACTTCTCTTCCACTAACCTGCGCTCGGATACCATAGCCCGGTAACGCTTCAAAATCAGTCACGTCAAGCAATGACAGCCCTTTTTCTTTCACGCCCAATACAATTGCTTGTGCCAAAGGATGTTCGGATTGATTTTCAGCAGTTGCCACTAATTGCAGCACTTCATCTTCTGTAAAGCCTGCTGTCACTGAAATATCTGTCAATGCAGGTTGACCTTTTGTCACTGTTCCCGTTTTATCCAACACGACAGTGTCAATTGAACGGGTATTTTCCAAATGTTCTCCGCCTTTAAATAGCAAGCCCATTTCAGCCGCTCTACCTGAACCGGCCATAATCGATGTCGGCGTTGCTAAACCTAACGCACATGGACACGCAATAACTAGAATCGAAATTGTTGGAATCAATGCCGAACGGAAATCGCCTGGTGTTACAATGAAAAACCATATTAGGAATGATGCAACCGCAATAACGACAACAACCGGTACAAAGATACCTGAAATTCTGTCTGCTAAACGTTGGATGTCAGCTTTCGATCCTTGCGCTTCCTCCACCACTTTTACAATTTGTGCTAATGCTGTATCTTTCCCAACTTTTGTCGCTTTGATTTGCAATGACCCATTCTTGTTGATTGTCGCACCGATGACCTTATCACCCGCAACCTTATCAACTGGAATACTTTCACCTGTAACCATCGATTCGTCGATGGCCGAACGTCCCTCAATAATTTCGCCATCCACCGGTATCTTTTCACCCGGCTTCACAAGAACTGTATCACCCGCGATAACTTCTTCAATCGGTAGTTCCATTTCAACTCCGGCTCTTAGAACTCTTGCAGTTTTAGCTTGTAAGCCTAACAACTTTTGAATCGCCTGACTCGTTTTTCCTTTTGCACGAACTTCAAATAACTTACCAAGTACGATTAATGTAAGGATGACAGCGGAGGCCTCAAAATATAACTCAGGGCTTCCAACTTTTCCATTACTCATCCATTCAATGGATAAATAAAGGCTATAGAAGTATGCCGCACTTGTACCGAGTGCTACCAATACGTCCATGTTGGCACTCTTATTACGTAGTGAATTAAACGCACCTTTATAAAACTGAGCGCCAACGATAAATTGAACAGGTGTCGCAAATGCAAGCTGCACCCACGGGTTCATTAGAATATGGGGCATGTATATAAATGATAAAAACTCAAAGTGTGCCACCATCGTCCATAGTAATGGAATCGTTAAAATCAATGAAAGGATGAACTTTTTTTCTTGTTTTTTGATTTCCTGTTCCTTGTGGTCCATTTTGTCTTTACTAGCTTGTTCAGGGATTAATTCATAGCCCATTTTCTTAACCGCTGTAATCATTTCGGTTGTTTCAACTTTTTTACTATCATATTCGACCGCAATCGTTTCAAGGGCAAAGTTAACACTTGCTTTGGAGACACCATCCATCTTACTAATTCGTTTTTCAATTTTCGTCGCACATGCCGCACAGGTCATACCTGAAATGTCAAAAGCTACTTTTTCTTGAACGACACCGTAACCAAGTTTTTCAACTCTTGCCTTAAATTCATTAACATTCGTCTTAGCTGGGTCATAGACGATCGTTGAGCGTTCCAAAGCAAAGTTGACGTTTGCTTTCTCAACTCCCTCTATTTTTGAGAGTCCTTTTTCAATGCGATTCGCACATGCGGCACAAGTCATGCCCGTAATTTGTAACGTTTTTTCTTCAGTTGCCATTTGTTTCCCCTCCAATACTGTATAGGGGTATATTTTTTTGAAAAAGAAGGATCATACTATAAAGTATAATCGTTTCTACTACTATATACCCCTATACGGTGTAGCAGACAGCCTACTATCTATTCGTTAAGCGATATCGTAACCCTGCTCTTCAATCGTTTCTTTGATTTGTGCAAAGGTGTTCTCATTATCAAATTCTACAGTTACTTCATTATTCCCAAGATCGACTTTAACTGTTGAAACACCTGCAAGTTCCCCTACACTCGATTCGATTGAGTTAACACAATGATTACAAGACATTCCTTCTACTTTTATAATTTCTTTCAAAATAATCTCCTCCTGTTTTTTTATTATCTTTAATTTACTATACCCCTGTTAGGTATGTCAAATCGAGTGCATTTTTACTTCGTCATTGTTTTCATAACGTCCATTAATTCTTTAATGGCCGCATCACCATTCTGACCTTTAATGGCACTCACTACACAGTGATGGGTATGATCTTCTAACAAGGCTAAAGAAACCTTGTTCATAGCCGACTGAATCGCGCTAATTTGATGTAAAATATCTACACAATAACGATCATTCTCAACCATCTGGTGCACGCCTCTTACTTGCCCTTCTATACGTTTTAGTCTGTTAAGAAGCTGTTGCTTATTTGGCTGTACTGTAGTCTTTGATGATTCTGACAAATGTCTCACTCCTTATTGTCCATGAATACCCCGCCCCCCTATGCTAACAACTTTTTTTCAGTAGGTCAATTAATAAGTTTTCAATACAAAATAGACGTTGAATTGAGATGGTCACCATTGAATGAATCCTCTGCAACCTTGATTGATACTGTGGGAAAGCCTTCATAAGTATCCATCATATCTTCAATATATTTTTTATCTCATTGAAATTTTGTTCAAAACCAATGATAACTTTTGGTTTATTCAACAAGCCTAGCATTGATTTATTTTTAAATACAAAAGCTGGTACAATTCTTGACCCAGCTATTTTGATGAGCTCTAGTTCTTTCTCTGGATCTTTGGACAAATCATAGCTGATGTAGGGTATATTGTTTTTTGCTAGAAACGCTTTTGCTTCTTGGCAATCTGAACAAGTCGGTCTCGTGTAAAGCTCAAATTGAACTTCCTTCATAAGTCATCACCTTTCATCTATTTATCGAAATCCATTTTTTATTTTGTTCGTTTTACAATATAATACAACCAGGGGGTATTATATAGATAAAAAATAGATGCCTAATGTCATTCGTTTCCGTCTTTGACTTTGACTTTTCAAACTAAGTTCATTAATAGTATCATCTACTATTTCTTAACCTTTTATTACATCGTAATAATATAAATCCTTCTCAATCATTCATTTAAGAACAACAATTCGTCCACAAAATCACTTCAGTAACGTCTTCTTCATCTGTTAATTGGACTCGTTACCGATAACAAGCCTCCCCTCCAGACAAGACTATACCATACCCCTCTATAGTATGTAAAATATTTCATAATGCTTTCAATTTCATTTTTCAAACGCTTCACATAGTCAGTCTCAATCCGCTATTTTTAAATTAATGATGGTGATGGTCGTGAGGACCGGGTTCTGCAGTTTTCATATTACATAAAATCGAATTGTCGTGCTTATGCGCAGATGTTTCCAATTGAACTGTAATATGATGAATGCTCTTATGCTCAAGTTCATGTTCGATTACACGTAGCATTTTCTCTCCTTCTGCAACTGCCATTTTATCATCAACGACTACATGACAGGAAAGTGCATTTAAACCACTTGTAATCGACCAAACGTGTAAATCATGAACACTTTTAACGCCTTTTGTTTTTTGAATTGTTTGAATCACATCGTCCATATCAACATTTTGCGGTGTACCTTCCATAAGTACATGAAGTCCTGCTTTCGCGACGTAGTAACCACTTCGTAAAACAAGTCCAGCTACGATAACACTCGCTAAGGGATCTGCCCAGCCCCACCCTAAGAACATTATCAGTAGTGCAGCAACAATGGCACCAACAGAACCCAGCATATCACTAATGACATGCAGATATGCCCCCCGCATATTTAAGTTCTCTTCAACATCCCCACCACGCATCATAATCCACGCAACAAGCACATTCACAGCTAGGCCAATACTACTGATAATCAGCATTCCTGTAGTGGCAACTTCAGGTGGATTTGCAAAACGCTGGACTGCTTCATAGAATATAAATAAAGCAATTACGATTAGCGTCACCCCATTAAATAAGGCTACTAAAATCTCAAAACGCTTATAGCCAAACGTCTTACTTTTACTCGCTAACTTTTCTCCAAATTTGAATGCAAGTAATGCAACCCCTAGTGAAATCGTATCACTTAGCATATGCCCCGCATCTGCTATAAGGGCAAGACTGTTTGTTAAGTAGCCCCCTATCGCTTCTACTAACATATAACTCGCAATCATAAAAAACGAGATTAATAATACTTTTTTATTTGCACCATGTGTGTGATCGTGTCCGTGGTCATGCCCCATATATATTCCTCCTAAGTTATTTTATTTTAAAACGAATCTCTCATTAAAAGGGGACTTCACCCCCTACTAATGAGGGATACCAGGAATCCACCTAATTATGCTTGGCGTGATCAATCGCTTGCATTAATAAATTCATAATGTGATGGTCGTCTTCTGAGTAATACAACGTTGTCCCCTCTCTTCTAAATTTGACTAATCTTAAATTTTTTAAGAAACGCAATTGGTGAGATACAGTCGATTGGCTCAACTTTAAATTATTTGCAATATCATTCACGGAGTGTTCCTTCTTACATAATAGGTTTAAAATACGAATTCTTGTTGGATCACCCAGCGCCTTGAATGTTTGTGATACTACAAATAACGTTTCTTCGTCTAGCTGTTGAATATCTTCAACAAGTGACTTCTCGTCTTTGTTTTCTTCACTCAATTAATCATTCACCTCCAAAAAACAATAATATACGTGGCACAAGTATCTCGTACCCGTATCATAGCCGAAAAACAATTAGTGCTTATATGAACACATACTCATATAATCCAAATGTATCCTTAAATATAATGTACGTCAATACTTAAGGTTTACACACGTAGATGCTGGCACTCAAACAAACATGATGAATAAAAAATACACATTCATTTGTCACAAAATACATGTGATATTAGTGTTAGGTGTCTCTTTAAAATCTCTCCGGAAATAAGGGGGTGAAGAATGAGCCCCCTGCCACTGCACATTACAAATTTAATTCATTTTATAATACCGTCCGAGTTTGTGCAGGCATCTTCATAAATCATGGGCATTAATTCAAGAAATTTTACAAGCAAAAATCATCTCACTGAAAACCAACACTAAAGATGTTGGACCATAGAGAACGCTTAGGGGCATTTATAGATCTATTTGAACGATATGTTTTCTAATTGTTCTTCGGGCTGTTTTTTATTGATCACTCATGTAGAGTCCTGTCATTTAGATGACTCTGAACATCTAATTACCCGTTGACATATACTTATAGACAACTGCACAAATAAAAAAGCAACGTCAATTATCTAACGTTACTCCTTGGTTTTATAATACTTTTTAATAAACTCTTTTTCTTGTTCAATAGTCGTATACCTGTTGCTCCTCTAATCGTTCCGCCCTGCATATTCCATATGTGGTTATGATCTCGATCTACTTGAATAAAATCACATTAACTTCAAGTGCTTTGAAATGAGCAATCACATAACAAAAATAAGTAAAAAGGTACCCAATCGGTTTTCTGTATAAAACCTTTTTAGTTTTTTTAATTAGTAATTCTTTTTCGTGGTAGTTGATCAAACCCACCTTTTCGCAACTATAAAACAAAGGAAAAAAGGCGGGGAGGATCTTCTTCTCTTTTTTGAATAGGATTTTAGAAAGGCTAGAGGAAATATGTAAATTTTTTCTACCGAATATTTTACATATACCATAACCTTACTAATCGAAACCGTTAGAATTTATATAGCCTCATATCTCCACTCTTTACGTGAAGTTTTTTTCAAACTTCCGAGAATCATTCACAACCACCAATTGTATTACACACGATGATGATTATTAGTTCATATTAATTTTTTTTGGAGGGATGAAAGGTGTGGCAAAATGAACAGAGATATTCCCCTTATTACCAACGTAATTGTTCAAACTTGGCTTGTTTAAATCCTTATTGCCAATGTGGGGAGACTTGTAAGTGTAATCATAGTCAACAATGTCATGAGGGATGGGGAACCCCCCTTCATGATAGGAAACAGAAAGGTAGTTTAAAAAGTTCTATGCGTTTAGTTTGGGAGCAACATGTATACTGGACGAGAATGACGATCATAAGCTTGGTTTTTAGTTTACCTGATGTCAATTCTACTACAAAACGTCTGCTCCAAAATGCTACAGATATGGGGGATTTACTAAAACCTTTCTATGGAAATAAAATAGCCGACATGTACAGCAATTTAATAAGGGAGCACCTGATAATTGCTGCCGAACTTGTCAAAGCAGCAAAAGTTGGAAATCAGAAAGAAGTAACAGCCTTAGAGAGAAAATGGTACGAGAATGGGGAAGATGTTGCCAAATTCCTAAATACAATCAATCCTTTTATTTCAAGAGATGAATTCCAAAAAATGTGGTTTGAGCATCTAGCTCTTACCAAACAGGAAGCAGTATTTATGCTACAAAATGATTTTGAATCAAGTATTGCTGTATTTAATATAATAGAAAAGCAAGCCCTTGAAATGGCTGACACAATAACGACAGGGATTGCGAAACAATTCCAACCGTTGTTGTGAAAGTGTTAGGTGCCTGTGCAAGAAACTTTCATGTTTGTTTAAACATTCATGATTGTTCCGCGCACAGGCACCTACTTTTTTTCACACAATCATCATTATAAGAGGAAAAGTTAAAGTAGCATCCGCAAATAAGATTCAAAGTTTACACCGGCAACTGTTGGAATACGCTCTTCTGAGGTCGACTGGATCGCGGCAGATAAAAACTTTTCTGCGAGCTGCAAGATCTCTACCGGATTTTGACCACGCATCATACCGCCCATCAGGACAGAGGCAAATAAATCACCCGTTCCGGAATAACTCTTACCGTTATATTCTTGAAGACTGTGATACGAGCGGGAGTCATCCATATACATATTGCCGACAAATCTTGTTTCTGAAAGGGCCGGCGGATTCAAACCGGTAATGATAACCTTGGCGTTCGTTTCTGACTGCAGCTGCCGGCCAGCCTCCTCAATGGCGGCAACATAATCCTCACTCGTCTGGTACATTTGCAGTTTGTCATACGACAGACCTGTCAGTAAACAGCATTCTGTCACGTTCGGTGTAATGACATCTGCCCGCTTCACCAGCTCCTTCATATAACCAATCAACTCTCTAGTAAACACATCATATAGCTGTCCCCTGTCGCCCATGACCGGGTCCACGAGAAGCATTGTCTCTTCCTTGTAGAAGGTATGTAAAAAAGAAAAGATATTTTCAATTTGCTCTTTTCCTGTCACGAAACCTGTATGTATACCATCAAATGCAACGCCCATCTTGCTCCACTCGTCTGTAAAATGAGTCATCCTCGATGTTAAATCTTCACAAAAATAGCTGGGGTATTCTGTCTGAGACGTCAAAATGGCAGTCGGCAGAGGGACTGCCTGTACCCCCATGACAGATAATACCGGAATAGCTGCTGTGAGCGAGCACTTTCCAAATGAAGACATATCTTGGATGATCGCAACTTTTTTCAATAGAACTCCCCCCTAACTCTTCAGTACTTGCACTTCTTCCATCGTACCATAAGAAAGGGAAAGCAAGAATATATAGAATCTCCATCTCTTCCACTCATAACTGACCTCTAACAATTTAATAAAACTGGCACTGTTTCAATGGTCAGCTATTCAGTAAACTAAAAAGTATCAACATTCTATAAAGCAAGGAGATGAATGTCCGTATGCAAACGGTACAACAACAAGCAGCGACTCAGTTACGTACAAAAACTATGGATTTGGTTCTGACAGCCATTTTGTCGACCATCGTATTAGTGTCCACTGTCTTCATTAACATCAAGCTTCCGATTGGACAAGGTGGCCTCATCCATTTAGGCACAGGCGCACTGTTCACCGCCGCGATTCTTTTCGGCCCGAAAAAGGGAGCGCTTGCCGGAGCGATCGGCATGGGCTTATTCGATATCTTCGGCGGCTGGATCATCTGGGCGCCCACGACTATCATCGCGAGGGCTCTGCAAGGCTATATCGTGGGGAAAATTGCATGGTCGAATGGCCACCGGGGAGAGAATAGCAAACTCAACATCCTCGCAGCCGTCGCCTCCACACCCGTCATGCTCGCCGTTTACTACATCGGACAAGCCATCATGTACAACAACTGGGCGGCACCACTGGCATCCATACCAGGTGACCTTATTCAAAGCGCAGTCGGTTTGCTGATTGCCATCCCTCTGTGTATCACTTTGAAGAAAACACCATTCTTTCGGAATAGATTTTAACGCAATAAGCAGCGAAGTGAACCACATTATTATTACGGGGATGCCATACGTTCTTGTCATCTTCTTGCGTAATGGATTAAGCGTACATTAATTCTTGTCTCATTTTCAGCCATCCCGCCTAATTATTGTATTTTTTTAACATACAATAATATTGAAAAACGAGGAGATAAATGTACTTACTCCTTCTTGCAGGCTTTCACTATTTCACTAACCTATCCTCTTTTTTTGCTCATGCAATCAACGATGAAGTAAGAGAGCCCAACTATCTTCAATCTATTTTCTATGGGCACGTTGAATAACAAGTATTAGGTGTCTGTGCAAGAAACTTTCATGAATGTTTAAACACCTATTTTTAACTTGGCAGCTTATTTTATAGACTCATTTCAATTCAGACGACACGCGGTCGTATGGAACAATGTTTTTTAATCAGACACCCCGGCTAAAATTGATAATACTTAATGTTTTAAAAAGAATGAGTTAAGAAAGTAATGGAATTATAGAATATTGAAGTTAACCAATTCGTTTGACGAGCCCTACTTCGAAATACACGAAGTCCATTATGACGAGAATAACAATCCTTACGCATGGGGGAAAGCCATAATCTATTAGTTGATGATATAGTCGAGGAATTGGAAGAGTCCTTTGAATTTATGAGATCAGCCTTTAAAATGCCTGTATTGAAAGTAGTCGAAGGTAAATTAGTTGAACTGCTAGAAGATGAATAAGAATACTTACCACCTGTGCTTCACCAACTCGAACAGTAATCTGAGTTGTTCTGGAGTTGTGTCTAACAAAGGCAGCTTTTTTAGAACACGAAGAAACACCGAATCTGCTATCAGTCTACAGATTCGGTGTTTTCACTTTTCATTACTTCCCAGGAGGACAAGGACGAAACTTTATGTACCAATACCTTGCATGGTGTTTGTATACCTACTTATACAATGTAAACTTATTCAATTGTACTAACGACTAAAATTAAACTTGAGTACTATACATCAAAAGAGGAGGCATCTGCCCCTCTCTTTTTTAACTCAACTTATCCTCGCAGCAGCAATGAAATAAAGTAAGAACTTTATGGCTTAGGTTATTCCTCATTCAGCTCCCATTTGTGGTAAAAGTCAAAAAGTATAGATTGAAACGAAAAAAATAAATGTAGAAGCAATTATACTCATTATTGCATTCGTCTTTTGCTTTCTTTGGAACTCAGAAATTCCTATAACAAGCATGAACAACCCCAATGCAAACATCATGTAAGACATTAGCGAAAAGTCTTTAGTGATTAGGCTATAACCCGATAATGTGATTACAACTATTGCTAGAGTAAAGTTTATAATCTTAAGCACGATTAACCTCCATTTCATCTTACGCCATACAACAAAATGGCCCTTTTCAGGAACAGTTCATTTTCCGCAACTACCACCATTAGCTTAACAATTTCAATTCAAGAGTTATAGCCAAATGATATTATAAATATCATTGCTATCAAAGATGCAACGATAAAAATTGTAGAAATTAAAGTTATAATTGCGGATAAACTTTGAGGTATGTTGGTACGATTTTTCCAAGTAGCTACCAACAGGAAAACACTCAGTAAAATTATGATAAGAAAAAATGATAAGAATGCAGAACGCTCTTTAATCATCTACCACAAATCCATTTCGTCTGATCCTCTCCAATTACTCTTAACTCAATCGTTTAGCCCGTTTGCGGCATAAAGACTTTATTAAGAATTAGTCGAGATTATAGAGCAAGTTTAGCATTTTACATTTCTGAAAAGTATATTTATTAACATTGATTATCCTGAAGGTATGAAGTGGTTAGGTATTGTCACTCACTGTTACACTCTATCTCACCTGGTGGTGAAAAACATGTCACGAGTGGTACATTTCATTGGCTACAATATAGCTGAAATCAAAGTTCATATGCCCATTCTTCACTCAAAATTAAGTAAAGAACAAGTAGCGTATTTTCTAATTCTAAATTGCTTTTTCCTGAGACTTCTAATCCAAATTTCGGAAGTAAGAGATTTGCTACTTTTTTCGTAAGCTCAGAGCGTTCGTTTTCGGACAATTGAGTGAGTCGATTACTATACGTCTCAATAAGTTTCCAATCTTTTTGTCCAATTGACCTTAAAACCCATTCTTCAATAACAAGATCCTCTTTTGCGAGTCCCTTCCTAGCAATTTCTTTTTCAATAGGAGTTTGTTTGTTTTGTCTTTTTGTTTGTCGTTCATGTACAACAATCGTTCCTGCAACTAAATCTCCAATTCTTTTATGTTTCGAATGAAAGAAAACGAGCACAATCCCCAAAAAATATCCAGCAGGTAAAGAGTCAATAACTCTAAGAAAATTGCGGATAAAGCTTGATAGTAGTGTTAAGCTATGTCCATTTTCTTGGATTGCTCGAATCCCGAGAATTCTTTTACCAATAGTTTTCCCACCCGAAAAGTACTCCATAATCACAAAATACCCTGTGTTGACGATAAAAAGACCAAGAATTGCAAGGCCTAATATAAGCGAGTCCATTCCCGCAAAGGCGAAAAAATCTATATCTCTCGTAAAAAGAATGGCCAAAACAATGAGAACTGAAATATTAACAACCATTAAAATTAGTTGATCAATAATAAATGCCGCGCTTCTGCTACCGAGTCCTGCGAGCTGAAACTGAAGAGTTACGAATTCTGGTGTTTTGATACCAATTCTTTCGTCATTCATAGTATTTCACCACTTTCAATATGTAGTTTCATCCATAAATTTCTAAGTATCTGCTATACTGTATATTCGGAACACACGTAAAATTGCACTCATACTACATGAAGAAGGTGTAAAAATGAACATCAATCAATTTGTGAAACTGCATCGTGAAGATTGGAGTAAACTTGAAAACCTAGGGTCTGAATTGCATAAAGGTAAATCCAATTTAACAGGTGAAAGAATTGACCAGTTTTATGAATTCTATCAAAAGTCTGCTCAGAATCTTTCCTACGCTCAAACATACTTTCCAAATGAAGAAGTAACGATGTACTTAAATGAACTTGTATCCAAATCACATAATTTGTTATATAAAGACCAAATATCGAGCATGAAACAAGTTGGTAATTTTTTAAGTACAACATTTATTCGTTTGTTTTTAGAACAATGGAAGTTTATTCTTGTCGCATTTCTTTTGTTTACACTAGGTACTTTAGGTAGTTTCTTTGCTGTTCTCAACGACCCTCAAACGATGTATTCGATACTTCCTGCAGAAATAGCACAAGGAGTTAATCCCGATCAGCTTGGCGGCGATGAGATGGAAGTGAATTCTTCTGTAATGTCTTCCAGTATTATGACAAACAATATTCAAGTAGGGATACTCGCTTTTGCCGGGGGTATCACATTCGGGCTAATAACTGTATACGTCCTTATTTATAATGGTATTTTGGTCGGAGCCTTAGCTGCTATATTCTTTCATTACGATAAATCGTATGAGTTTTGGGCATTTATCGTACCACATGGAATGATCGAGCTTACAGCCATATTTATAGCAGGTGGAGCAGGTCTGTTAATGGGTTATAAGCTCTTTGTCCCAGGCAAGTTCTCCAGAGCCTACCAATTGAAAACACAGGCAAAGCGATCTGTTCAGTTACTAATTGGTACGATTCCCTTATTTATCATTGCCGGATTGATTGAAGGCTTCATCACTCCAGCATCAATACCATTAGAAGCAAAATATGCAGTTGCTATCATTACTGTGATTGGCTTAATTGTGTACGTATTGATTGGAAAAGTTTTTCTAGACAGAAGAGAATCTATATCAAGTTTCGATTCATAATATCAATATAATGTGAAACTGCTGCTACTGCTAAGTTTTCTTCACGGGCCTCAATCATTTGAAGGCCTTTTTTTTCCCATTTCAATTTCCTTTTTTTCTTTAGAAGCAGTTGTTGTTGAGCAATGCTTTTCACCATTGCGGTTTGTACATCCACCGGTTCTTCATTGATGCGATTATAAAGGGCTGTGTCCTCAATGCCAATCATTAAAAACATATGGCGTCTTCTAAGTCTTTGCAAATAGGCTAGCGCACTTTCCTCATGAAGAAATGAGCGAACATCACTAAAGAGTAATAGTAGACTTCTTTTCTTTTGCATGGTTTCTAAATAAATGAGAACAGCAGCATAATTCGACTCAGCAGCATCCACTTCAAGAGAGTAAATTGCTTGGAGAATCGTTTGCAAATGAGGTATTCCTTTTGCGGGTGGTACAAATACTTTAACTTCTTTTGAAAAGGCTAGAACAGAAACGTAATCCCCTTTTTGTAAAGCTGCCGCCGCAACAGTTAGAGAGGCTTCCATTACTTTTTCAAGACGATTTCCATTCTTTAATTCCGCACCCATCATTCTTCCGCAATCGATTAAAATGGTTACATATTTTCCATGTTCAGGTTCATATTCATTGGTCATCACTTCTTGCAGTTTGGCAGTTTGCCGCCAGTTAATCATCCGTGGGTCGTCGCCCACTCCGTAGTTTCGAATCTGGGCAAATTCTCCTGCGCCGCGTTGTTGTTTACGGATCTTTGAACCCTCGTACAATAAAAATCGTTGTGCATTCCCCAAATAGCTTTTCGTTTCAGTTAAGTCTGGAATAACTTTTACGAAATCGACCAACGAAACTGTTTTTTGCTTTGCCCAAAGACCTAACTTGCTTGTATAACGGCAGTGGAGTTGCTCTATTTTGTAGTTTCCTCGTACAGAAGCGTTTGTTTCATAACATACCTGCACTGCAGTCTCTTTTGCTATTTCTCCTTTAATTGGAAAAGAACTTTTAAAAGATTGTGGAATTCCATCTACAAGAAGAAAATTGAAGGCATGCTCTGAAGTATTGTCCACTTCAATATCGACTGTATAGGAAAGGTTTCTTTCCAGTTCTTTCTCAATTGTACGTTTGAAATGAACTTGGTTTTTCTTTGGGGAATACAACAAGTCCAACAAACTTCCAAATAGAATAAGAAGATTCATGACAATGAAAATGCCCCAATCCATGTCGAAGAGACTTCCGAGCGTGATTAAAGCAATAGATAGTACGAAAAAAATAATGAGTAATCGTTTCGTTGGTACGATTCCACTACCTTGGAATAGGAATCGCCCCCACAAGTTCTTCGATGATTTGGTCAACAGCCGTTCCCTCCAATTCTACATGTGGAGATAATTGAATTCGATGTCTTAAAGATGGCTTGGCAACGATTTTAACGTCGTCAGGTGTTACGTAATCACGACCTTCTAAATAAGCCCATGCTTGTGCAGCTTTACCGATTGAAATACCTGCACGAGTACTCGCTCCGAAACGAATGGATTCTGTTTCTCTCGTTTTTCGTAAAATCTGCATAACATAATCGAGCACACCATCACCGAGTGTTACTTGTTCAATTTCATGCTGGATTGTTAAAAACGTTTCCATGTCGAGAATTGAAGAGACCGATGTTCTGTCAAAACTTTTTTCGATTATTTGTTTTAATATGTCTTTTTCTTCATTGAACGAAGGAAAGTCAATAAGAAGTTTAAACAAGAAACGATCTTGTTGTGCTTCTGGTAATGGGTAAGTACCTTCAAATTCAATTGGGTTTTGAGTGGCTACTACGAAAAATACATCGGGTAACGGATACGTTTTCCCTTGGATGGTAACTTGTTTTTCTTCCATTGCTTCTAGTAGTGCTGCTTGTGTTTTTGCGGGTGTCCGGTTAATTTCATCAGCTAAAAGGACATTCGTGAAAATCGGTCCTTTTAACGTTTCAAAAGAACCTTCTTTCATGTTGTAAATCATGCTTCCTGTAATGTCACTTGGTAGTAAGTCGGGGGTAAATTGTATTCTTCTAAAATCACCGCCAAGTAAATTTGCCAATGTTTTAACCATTTGCGTTTTTCCAGTCCCCGGTACTCCTTCTAGTAATACATGCCCGCCTGACAAAACAGCAGACAATAAAAGTCTAAGTGTAGTACTTTGGCCAAAGACTCGTTCTTCATATTTTTCCAATAAGGTTAATAGATGCATTCTCATTTTTGTCTACCTCTTTCCGAATGGTCTCTAGCTTTTTCGACCAATATAAGTAGTCTTGTTTGGTTACCTTTTCTTTACTTAGCATGGGAGTTAGCCCAATGAGCATCTCCTGTATTTCATCTTTGTGAAGATGAGGGCATTTTTGTTCGAAGTGATCTGTCAGGTTTTCCCATTCCATTGTATAAGGAATCCGCCAACGTTCTTGTAACAACGTTTTTACATAATCAGCTTGGATGACCAATGAGTCATGATAACGACGCCCCTTGAGGTACCAAGCAGCCAATGCTCGAAGACCTTCATCACTGAAACGAACTGTTTCTTCTCTAGGAATGAAAACCGGTCCAAATCGTTTTCCAAGAACCCATAGCCATAGGAGTGTTAACACTGTTCCTTGTACTAGTAAGAGTAAAAACCATCTTGGATAAATGGTGAAAAAAATCGATGCACTATCGCTACTATGTATATATTCGTCAAACAAAATCGTTTTAGAATTCACTTCATTTAGAAGTGATAGAATAAGGGCTAGGTGGTCATCTGTTAATAGTTCACTATTTATCATCCAGTTTGGTGAATTCGCAACGATTAAATTCCCCTTACCGAAAGAACGCTGCAGTGCAATAGTTCCCAATTCGTCTGAAAGTAAAACTTCATCATCAGATTGTTCAAGGAGTCGAATGGATTCAAGGAGTTCGGCTGAATAGGTCCTGTTTGCTTTATCGACTATAAGACCTTCATTTGTATCGACAGGCTCGGTTTCCAGTTCGAACATTCCTTTTGGGTTTTGTTTAAGTAATAGAATGGTATTTCCAGAATTCATGAATTCTTTGTATGCACCAATTTCTTCAGTAGTTGGAATGAAATAAGGCTCCAACATAATGAGTAACTGATTTTCAGACGTTGTAGATAAATCACTTGGAGATTCTGTCCATCTTTTGACGCTTTCCTCACTCTTCTCTAAGTACGTATAGAATGCTTTTACTCCTGTGGGAGAAGGAGAGTCAGAAGCGAAAATTGGATACTCTTTTAGTTGGTCTTGCACTAGAAGGTATCGAGAGAAGAGCAGGACAATTAAAAAAAGTGACAGTCCGATCCAAGTTTTTGGGGTCAATCTTTTTTTTTGCAAACTAATCTCCCCTCCTTTCTCATGAATAATTTTATTCAACGGATTCACCTAAAGCCTCCATTACCTTTATCCGAAATTCCTTATATTCATCGATTTGAACTTCTCGTTCTCCATACGTAACTTCATCAAAGAATCGAGCAATATGATAGAATTGATTGGCAGATTGCCGATTTACTTTTTTGAGCTCTTCATAATACTCCCAGTTGGTCTTCCAAATACGTGCTTCCACCCATTGTTTTCCATGAAAATAAAGAAGGATTGCTAAAAACATATGGTGAGTTGCAGGCGTGAGTCTATTCAGATCTTCTTGTTTACTCGCTTCAGTCAAGTGCATCTGAAAAGACCAATCGATCTCCTTCATGGATTGTAGAGGTGTTTTAGAGTGAACTATTTGTCTGCGCTTTCGTTTACGAACAAAATAAACCAAGGCGATAGCAATGAGAATAATCATGACGAAAATAACAATCGCCAAAATGGGCCCAGCAATCATGCTCGTCTTCTCCATAGAAGGAAAAAGACGCTCCAAAAAATCAACAAACCAAGCTTTAATCCTCTCCCATAAAACCGTGAAGAAATTCGTTTGCTGGTCTGTATAAATTGTATACTCTTTCTTACTTAAAATGTTTTCCAGTTCGCCTTTTGCGTTCTGTACATTATCCATAGAAGATCATCCTTATAGAGTTCATGATTGAACCACTGCATACTCATCAATCAGTTCTTTTAAATCCTCTGCATCATGTCTTACTTTTAAATCGAAGTACATAACTGCAAAACCAACAGTAAATATTAATGTTGTGACAATATTTACGAGCGATAGAATCATTGAAAGCAAAACACTATTGCCTAAAAATAACCCAAATGTAAGTTCAAAAGCACTGCTGACAATTGAGATGAGTAGAAAGAAGATTATGTACAGTCCTACTAACTTCCAACCTTGCGTGCGAGTCAGTCTCCAACTTCTTGTAAACCCTGGAGTTCCTTCTCCAAGTACTGCAGATCCAAAATAAAAGCTCCAACGGGTAAGTAAATATCCAATCGCGATTGCAAAAGCTAAGAATAGTAGTACTCCTACAATAATACCAACTACAGGAAGTGTTGCTATTCCAATTATGAAGACGAATGCGATAAACATGATAGGTAATAGTATTAATCCCGTGACCATGAGTGTAAATAAAAGCGTACTCCCAATAATTGCACCGTATCTAGCAAAAGCTTTCTTAACGACCGAACCAATTGTATAGGCTTCATTTTTACGAATATGATCGACAACCAATAAAGTTGCCGCAGTAGCAACAGGAAATATGAATAAGCTAACAATGCCTAGTAGTATCACGCCTATGTCGGCACCTAGACTGGTTGTTTCTTCCACTTCGAAACTCGCTGCAATATTTTCATACCAAGCCCCACCTACAGAAACCTCTCTGAAAAAATTGACGCCAGACACGAGTTGTATCAATGCTTCAATCAGATAGACGGGTCCCATAAATAGCAGGGAAATAAAGAAAAAGATTTTAAAATTATTTTTACTTAAGCTAAAGGTCAAATCGAGTATTTCCCCAAATCTCTTTGGTCTGTTGAGTCGCTCATTCATACCATTCATCTCCTAATTAATAATCATATAAGTCATTCTAACACTATTCAAATAATTGGTGTATATCTGAAAGAAAAAAGCGAAGTCCACTTCTCATTTAAAGGCTAGGAAGTCGGCTTCGCTTTGCATTTTTTCAGCATCATTCTTAACGTTATAATTATAGATAAACTTATAGGTATGTTAGTCAGCTTTCTCAAATAGCTATCAAAAGAAAAACTCTCAGTAAAATTAGGAAAAGAAAAAGTGATAAGAAAGGAGCATTCCTGTTAGAAGATTTTTCGGTAGTGTTGGGGTGCCTGCACATTAAACTTTCATATTTATTTAAACATCCATGATTGTTTCTCACACAGGCATCGATTCCGCTCAAAATAGCAATATTCTGCTATTGCATAGCTTCTCTAAAAATGTGTTATCTACTAAGACCATCGTCGTTATAATCAAATACACAAAAGAACCGCTGTTAGATGAAATCCATCTACACCGGTCCTTTTGTTATCTTGTTGTGTCCACACGATATAAGAATAACGCCAGTTCTCCTCGGGTAATAGAAGTACTCGTTCCAAATTGTGTTGATGTTTTTCCTTGAGTTACGTTATTTTTCAATAATGCTTTAACCGCTTCTTCATAGCGTGGAGATACATCTTTAAATGACAGTTCGACCCCATCGCTTGATAATTTATATGCTCTTTGGAGGAGGAGTGCCATCTCGCCACGCGTGGTTGTTTCGTTAGCACCGAAATAAGTGGATGATTTGCCAGTTGCTATTTCTGCTGATTTTAATGCATTCACTGCGCCCCAAGCTCTTTTTGGTACATCCCCATACTGCGGCATACTCGTGTTAGAAGTATCGAGATTCAAAATTTTCGCCAGCCAAATCGCTGCATCAACTCTTTTGATATTATTTTTCATGCCAAACTCGGTTTTACTAATTCCTTTGGCAACTTTCTTATCCGCTAGATAAGTGACTGCTGCGGAATAACGATCTGTCATATCAATAAAACTAGGTTCAGCGCTAAATGACATTGTATAAACACCACTTTGCCAGTCCACCTGTTTAAAAGGGCTAAAATAATAGGTTCCTTTTTCAAGCTTCAATTTTTGAGTGGAGGTCACAGGATTCCCTATTGCTCCGAAGTTCGTATCAGAACCATAAGAGATACTTTTTTCTTTCATAAGTTCATATTGGCTGAATTCTGATGTAAAGTTAATGGTCAAATAGCCATCATAATTCATTTCAAGCGTATAATAGTCAATCCTGTCAGAATAACTTAAGAAACCAGTATGCGTTTTTCCGTCATTGAGCTGTAGAGGAATTGCCGTCCCTCGAGTATTATTCGGCTCCATCTCTTCGTTGTTGGCGAGTTCTAAATCCAGGCTCATTTCATATACACCGTAGTAAGATCCTTGACCCGTCACTAAAATGTAATAAGTTCCGGCTTCCAGGTCCATTTGGTGGTTCCAATAGACAGGTGCGTCATTCTTAAATCCGAAACTCTCGTACGCTATCAGTTCTTGTTGCTCGTCAAACAATCGGATCGATGCGTTAGGCATATAGGAAATAGCATTCATCTGAAATCTCCCCGGCGCTTTGAGCTCAACTTTGTAATAATCATCCCTATCACTCAGGCTAATCAAACTTCTTACTTTCTTTCCTCCAACTGTTAGCAACATTGCCTCGTTGAAAGACTGATTCGGTTCTATTTCAGTGTTATTTGCAGAATCGAATGTTGCACTTAGGTCATAGTTGCCATAACTTCTTTTTTCATGATCTTTAACGATTAAGTTATATTCACCCGATTCCAGAACGTATTCCTTACTATAAGATGATGGCTTATCCAGACGACCGTTATAAATGACCTCATAGCCGTCAACCCTATCACCATCTGGTGTTTTAAGATCTACTATTACTTCAGATAAATAGGCGTTCAAAGTGACTGTGAGAGTGCCTGGCTGCTCGAGTGTAATGGTGTATTCATCCGATGATTGTTGTTCGGTTATCGCACCTGAAACCGTTGTATCGAATTGTAAACCGGATGCCGCTTTTGCAACCGGAGTAGTCATAAATCCAGTTAAAAATAGAACGAACGAAATAACTAACATGCGTTTTTTGTTCAAGCTTTTTACCTCTTCCTTTTCAATAATCTTTAAACACAGATTTTCATTTTATAGTATATAGTATTTCTCCATTTAGCAATACGCTTTTCTTTGAAAGCAGGTGCCTAACACAATATCGTATTGGACAAAGTGTTAGGTACTTGTGCAAGAAACTTTCATGATTGTTCCTCGCACAGGCACCTACTTTTGTTTCTTGTGGTCATGTGTTTCCACTTGTGAATTCAGCAAACATACATACGTGGTATCATGAAGTAAGAAGCAGTTGATAAGGAGCGAAAAATGTGAGGTTGAATCAATATATTAGTTCTTCTGGATTCTGTTCCAGAAGACAAGCTGAGCGATTTATTACTGCTGAGAAAGTTTTAGTGAATGGCGAGATTGCACGTCATGTATGTTTTATTGAGGAGAACGATGTAGTCGAAGTAAACAGTCACAGAATTAAACACACATCAGAGAAAATCTATGTGAAGCTTAACAAACCAATCGGGATTACTTGTACAGCCTCACCTACTATTGATAATAATATTATTGACTATATAGCCTATCCTGAACGTATTTTCCCGATCGGACGTCTAGACAAAGAAACTGAAGGTCTTATTCTATTAACAAATGACGGAAGCGTTGTAAATAAGTTAATGAAAGAAGAAAACAATGAGGAAAAAGAGTATCTAGTAACCGTTGACAAAAGGATTACAGAGTCTTTTCTAGTCCGTTTATCAAACGGTGTGGATATTTACAATCCTAGAAGAAAAGGCATTTCCAGAACAAATGCTTGCTCTGTACTTCAGCTTGATGATTATACATTTCGGATAACACTCTCCCAAGGATTAAATCGACAAATCCGTAGAATGTGCAGACATTTTCAGTATACTGTCAGACACTTAAAGAGAGTTCGAATTAAGCATATTCACCTCGGATCATTAGAAATCGGCCAATGGTGCTTCTTGACTGAAGAAGAAATAGCAGATTTACTTAGGTAGCCATTGCATTTCAGTATTAAGTGCCTGTGCAAGAAACTTTCATGTTTGGTTAAACATTCATGATTGTTCCGTGCACAGGCACCTACTTTAAACGACGCCTGTGCATCACCAACTCGAACCCTATTCTAAATTATTCTGGAGTTGTGTCCTGCACAGCTCTTTTTAGGACGACCAAAAACACCGAATCGGTTAGCTATCAACAGATTCGGTGTTTTCACTTTACTATTACGTCCCAGGGGGACATAGGCGAATCGTTATACATCAGTAGATAGCACTGAGTTTGTATACCAAATGTATACCTATTTATTAAATGTAAACTTATACAATCGCATTCTGACGATATAAAATTAGTCTTGAGTACTATACTCAAAAGAGGAGGCATCTACCCCCTCTCTTTTTGCTTTCAACTTATTCCCATAACACCAATGAAAAAGTGTTTAATGATTATTCGTACAGGTTATGTTGCAATCGATCTCTTCAATGGAATAAGCAGCTCTCTCAGTTCGTTAAAATCACCTTGCCCTGATTTCCTTCCGAAGATTCAATAAACCTTACAGCTTCCCGTATTTCCGATAAGCTATAATATGATTCAGGTCTCATAAGACTTAATTTTTTGTCATTGATCAATGTAATTACGTCAGTAAATGTCTCCTGCCAAGCATTTGCTGAAACTCTCTTATTCCAATGCCGCAAATGAAATAAGTTTGCATTCACTTTTGTCTCTTTTGTAATCCTCGCCCAATCTACTTGGATTCCTGATAAAAGACCTAAGGTTAAAAAAGTACCTTCAGGACGAACACAAAATGCTAAGTTGTTACCATCTGCTCCTCCAATTGAATCAATAGCTGCATCAGCTCCAACCCCGCCAGTCAAGTCCATAATTGTTTCTCGCAATGGATATAGAGAGGTGTTAATCACGGAAGAAGCACCGAGCTTTAGTAGATCATTTGAGTATTTATCATTCCTAGTTATTGCAATTAATCGGAACCCAAGAACTTTTGATAACTGAGCAAAAATGTGACCGATGGCTGAGCCGCAAGCATTTACCAAGAGGACATCATCTGGTTTTAACCCTAACTCTTGCGTACAAATGACCCAAGCTGTAATTGGATTTATGTACATTTGTGCAGCTGTAAGATCATCAATAGAATCTGGAATTACCACTGTATATTCTGCTGATGTTTTAACGAATTCCTGCCAAGTGCCTTCTCCCCTCAAAGGCAAAACACGTTTGCCAATAAAACTTTGAGATACCAAGGAACCTACGTTTTCAACAATTCCGACTCCCTCATAACCCGGAATATTTGGTAAAGATATTCTATGAGAGTAAGCACCTCTTATCGGTATTAAATCAGATGGGTTAATTGGTCTGGCTACCATGCGCACAAGTACCTCATCCTCTTTTGGGGGTTGAATATCTTTATATTCAATTTTAATTACTTCTTGGGGGTTACCAAATTCATTGAATTTGAGGCATTTAGCTCTCAAAAAAACCCACTCCCTCAGTCAAAACTGTTCTATGTTTTTAAACAATCTAGCTCTATTTTGAAACATCACTATGCCCTATCACACCCGTTTGATGAGTTGATTAGAAATTAAATAGTCCTTACTCTTTCCATTGATCGATGTATTTTTGATATCCCATCTAGATTATACCAAACCTCGTAATGAACTATCAGACTCTTTCCGAAAAATACCTTTGTCATTTCTCCAGAAACGTCCCGTCTATAAGGACAGGACGCACTCAATCCACATGTTGAACTGCAATAATGTCTGTAGCTAGTATCCGTTCTATTTCAAAGGGGTCTTGCAACACGATTAGTTGTTTGTGTACGTCAATTTCTTCTACAGTGCCCAGATAGCCCGTCACCTTGCCTTCTTTCCACGACCTTATCTGTGTCATACATTTACGCATCATTGCTGATTCTAGTTGCTCCTGGATGTCCTGCAAGTCAAAGTCTGTTAGATCGGGTTGCTTAACGTAATCATCTTCCTTTTGCCACTCGCGCAATAAAGAGATATGTTCCGGCAGCATCATCGCGGTCCACTTGATTTTTCCGCGGTCTCGGTTTTGGTCATACATTAAATCACTGCCCTTTCACGTTCGATTAGAGGGACAAGTGCTAAAACATTATCGATCGCAAAGGTTCGTTTAGACTTCCTAAGATGACAATAAGCTCGAAAAGATTTATCACCTAGCTGAAGTACATTGATTCGTCGCTTAGTAATACTGCCATCCTTTGCTAAATACATCATATCTAATGACTCACCGTAGTTAACAGCTTTCTCCAAAGTTATACGCACATTCGTCCCTCCTTGACTTTATAATACCGAATGTATGTTCGTATGTAAACCAAAATAAAAAAATGCGACCGCTCAATTAAGAGTAGTCGCCTTTTTCCTAAATCTAGTTGAAGCAATGAAATATAATTTAATGATTCCATCTGGGTTGTGCCACAATCGTGCCCGTTTGCTTTATTAAGGTCTGTATTTTAATCGTTAGCGTGCTCGGCTGTTATACCGAGAAACCCCTTATTTTACACCGTGAAAAATAAATGATTTTGTTTCCTCTGTTGCCTGTTTAAATTCCCAATCTCCATAGGTTCGAATTTTTGAAAAACCTACTTGGTGTAATGATTCATAAATCTCTTCTTGGGTTCGGAATTTTAATTGCCTTTTTTCATGAATAACTATTTCATCCGTACGTGCATTTTTCACAGTTTCATAAAACGTAAATACATCTTCTACGAACCCTTCGTATTCCGTCCAAATTTCAAGCTGCTCACCACTCAGCTGATCCGTTGCAACATCAGGAGTTTCATCTTTTGCCCACTGTTCCCATACTTTCGCTAATGGATTACGTGTATCAAAAATAAAGTGCCCTCCAGATTTTAATGCTCGATGTGCATCTGAAATGACGTTCTTCCAACTATCCTTTGTAAGAAATACTTGTGCAACATTTGCCGTCATAATAACAGCGTCGAACGCATTTGTTTGTAAATTTGTGCTATCACCAACAATCCAAGTCACTACATCTGGATATTCCTTACTTTTCGCATATTCAATCGCTTCTTCATTCGGGTCAATAGCTGTAATACGATATCCTGCCTTTGCAAAATGAGTTGTCAATCTTCCTGTTCCACAACCCAAATCAGCTATTTTTTTAGCATTTATCTTATTCAGGAGCCCTAAAAAAAATTCATCATCCTTGCCCCATACATTAATTTGGTCATATACTAATGGAATCATTTATTTACCTACTTTCTGAATCATACTTTTGTCTCTAATTTCTTCCGTAAAATGGCCCGTTTGCTGAACATACCAACTCAATTCGTTTTCTAGATTATATCAAACTCCTCTATTAATTGTCAGACTTTATTGAAATTAAAGATATACAAACTTTCTTCCGAAAAAGAATAAAGCCCAGTCCAATTAAGGACAGGGCATTCCGTCAATACTTTTATTTTATTTTTTAAAAAAGACTTACCTTTATATACTACGCATAGTATAATTGAAGTATAAAAGGAGGTGAACAAGTGGCGTACTTGGGAACAATAATAGCCTCAACCATTTCAATCCTAACCATCAGTCAGATACTCAGCAACCAGAATACGAAGTTAGAAAGTGAAAAGTTGAGGCTAGAGATAAGAAAGTTGAGATGGGGAGGTTAATCCCCCTCTCTTCTTACCTATGTATACCATAAAATTATGAAGATATTACTGATAATTATTGTTCTGTCCTGCGTAATCATCGGTGTGTTGGGAATTAGATACCTTGTCTTAAGGAAGGAAGGAAAAAAATAAACTACTGAAAGAGAGGAACCGCTTAATTGAAGAACAGTCAAACAGAGGCGAATAAGAAGTGGCAAGAACAAAACAAAGAGCGCGCCAAGTATTTAAGTAATCGATCGAGAACACGCAGCTTCATTCGTAATCAGGCGACGTTGGAAGATATTGATGAGTTGCAGCTACTTCTCGACCAACGAATAGAATCGCTGAAATAAATTAAAAAAGCGACCCGTCCAATAATGGTTAGGTCGCTTTTTGTTCTTTAGTCACTGGAAGACTAAAGGTTATTATGGACAAAGAGTTAAACCTGACATCTGTATAACTTTAACATTTACTGTTTTTTCCGTCAAATCAGTCAGTTGAACTCTGGTTATTCGCCTTTCAATTATTGTTCATTAAGAAGACCCCATCTAAATAAGGATAGGGTTGGAATGTACAAGAAAAATCTGATGAATCTCCTTAACACTACCAATATATCGCCATTTTGTCTACAATTTACGCCTTAAATAAGCAGTATTTACCATTACTTTAACCCGATAAATCAAAAAAGTCCTATCCAATTTAGGACAGGACTTTATGCGTTCTCTTTTTTAGTGTTAAAGAGGTCTACAGTTGCAAATCTGCTTTCATAATCTATCATGGGTTGCCACCATCGTCAAATCACTTGCTCTTCTTTCACAACTAAACGCCCACGATCAATCGCCACATGCATCAATCCGATTGCATCCGAATGAAACAACTCTCCTTGTAGTAACTTCTTTCGATAGATAGGGTCTCATGTCTGGTATGTTTTTGTTTAAGGATTTTGAACACCTTAACTGTTGAGTTTAGAATTGTAAAGGATAATGTCATATATCAGAACTCGTCATGGACAGATGATGTTATCATACCACTATTTTACTTGCTCGTTTACTTGAGTAGTTGAAATATATGAGTGCAATAATATATGTAACTACAAGTAGGATGACAGCTAACAGACTTTTTTCAAAAGAGCTTTCCCGAACAATAGATGCAAAAATATTGAACAAAGTATGAAATGCTATTACCAAATAAATTGTTCGAGTGTAGTAAAACAAAAAAGCAATAACTAGACCAAACAATAAAGCATTGACAATTTGTAGGATAACAAAAATGAAAGATTCGCTTGGATTTAGTCCACTAGCAACATGCAGGAGACCAAAAACGATACTTGAAAATAAGAGAAAAGACTTTGGGCTTTTATTTTGCAAATGATAAAGGAATACGCCACGAAACAATGTTTCTTCTGTATAGCCAACCAGAATCATTTGAAATAGAATTAGAAATAATGTTGAAAATGATAGCGAAAAGTCAATCCCTAATACAAGTGGCTGTATCATAACGATTAATCCGATAAATATAAAGAAAGTTTTATTAACTCTCTTTATTTCAAAGCCAAACTGTTTCAATGTTGGATCTTTCTTCTTCATGTATAAAGTTAAAATAACTGCAGCAATCAAAAACGCAAAGATTTGAAAGATAATCATTCCATTGTCATCAACTTGAAAAATTACACCTAGTGCAGAAAAGACACTAATAATAATTGTCAATCCCAGCCCAAATCCTAGCAGTTTTACGTAAATCATTTTAATTCCCCCAACCTTTTTTAAATATTACTTAAAGATATTCATTATAAGTTCGAAAATTCCCTCAATCTCCATGAGAATTAAAAATTCCCATCCAATTAAGGATGGGGCTTATAATCATTTATTTTTTACGCGCTACAAAACTAATCAACAAGTCTGTTGCTTGCCCATGTGTCATTGTATCGTCTTTTTAGATGTGTGATTATCACTAAACACCTTTTCATCATATGCGCGTTGTAATAGGTTTTTCATGTCCTTTTTTTGTGTGTCAGGCAGTAATTGAGCCATTTCATCTTCCTTCTCCTTTGGTGGTTGTGGTGTGGGTTTTAGTGAGCCGCCTGCATAGGAAACAATCCCCTCTACTGTCCACTGTGCCAGTTGCTCCACTTTGTTGATTAGAATGCTTTCGTCTCCCGCATTGGAAATAAACGCATACTCGATCAACACTGCCGGCATAGCTGATTCTCTGAGTACTGCTAAGTTGCCGCGTTTTTGTCCACGGTCACGGATGCCGATGTTGCTTGCAATCGCCTTGTGGATGGCTTCCTGTAATTTAAAAGGCTCAGCACTCACGCTACCGTTAAAGATAAACGTTTCAAATCCTATTGCACTATAATCGGTAGCTGAGTTGTTATGCAGACTTACAAAGTAATCAGCACCCCAGTTGTTTGCCATCTGAGCACGTGTGGACAGAGGAATAAAAACATCTGTTGAGCGCGACATTTTTACTGTGTGTCCCGCGCTTTCAAGCAACGTTTATAATCGCAAGCCGACTTTCAATACATTGTCCTTTTCCTTTGAGAGTTTACCTAGTGCACCTGGATCATGTGCTCCATGTCCCTCATCAATAAAAATTTTAGCCATAATTATTTTTCCTCCTTCTTAGGTTTGTGATACCTCATTGCTTGTTTGCTATCTTCCACACCATCGGTTGTTGGGTCCACGACGACCCCGAGTATAGCCAGTAGGGCAAACACTGCATTAATAAATCCAGTAGCCTCCTCGCCAACCACATCCGCTGCAAAGTCATAGCCAAACCATCCCGTTACAATCTGCATTACCAATAGAAAAGCCGGCACTATGGCCAGCCAGAAGAGTTTATTCATTGCACGTACTTTTAAATGGATATATCTCTAACGACTTTGCGAGGAAGGCTGAAATCCATGCTACAAACGCAGCAAAGAAGTCTGAGGACAAGCATTTAGGTTATGACGACAGCATGAAGCTGTACAACGCACTATTTAACAAATTAAGTAGCAATACAACGACTTTCCATCTAATCCTCTTAGGACTGGTAACTGGAGCACGTTACGGAGAACTTGTCGGATTAACAACAGATAGTTTTAATCTCAAAGAGAATACATTGTCGATTACGCGCAGTTGGTATTATCAAGGCGGTTCAGGCTTCGGACCATTGAAGAATGCGCAGTCAGAAAGGACATTATCAATTGATCTCAAAGTTATGGAGCAATTTGCTGGCCTGGTTGAAGAATCCAGGCATCATCCACATGGGTTAATCTTTTACCGTCCAACTCTAATCAAGACAGTCACGAACAAAGGTGCGAATGATGTATTTAGAACCATTCTTAAAAATCTGAAAATAGATTCAATCACCATGCACGGACTTAGGAATACACATGCCAGTGTACTTCTGTATAAAGGTGCTAACATCCATTCAGTATCCAAACGATTAGGACATGCTGATATCCAAACTACTTTGGATTACTATGCTCACGTTCTAAAAGTAATGGGAGAACGAAATGAAGCAATTCAGGTGAAAATCTATGCTAGTTGATGTTTACCTTGTATACATTTTGTATACCGACGAATCGTTTTCTAACTTATTCAGTCGTATTCTCGATATAAAGAAAAAACGCCTGAACCCTTGTTGCAACAAGGGTTCAAACGTTTCCAATACGATTCTAAAAGAACCAATTTTACTATAAAAACGTCCCAGGAGGGATTCGAACCCCCGACCGATGCCTTAGAAGGGCATTGCTCTATCCAGCTGAGCTACTGAGACAACTGCGTCAAAATCATAAATGATTTGAACGACAGGTTTTATTATATGCAAAGAATGAATAGAAGTCAATAGGTTTTTAATTTGTTGTGAAAATAACTTTTTCTACCGCTTCTCCAGTGTCTGGACTGCGGAAAGTCACCTTGAGCGAATCCTCTTGTTCGATGACTGCATACGTTGCCACTCGTCCACCTCTAGGAAGTAACGTACTCCCTGGATTCACGTAGAGTACACCATCTTGCAATTCCGCTCCATATAGGTGCGAGTGTCCAAACAGGACGATGTTGGCGTTTACTTGCTCTGCAGCGTATTTGAGCTGCATGAGCGATTGTTTCACGCCATGTTGGTGACCGTGGACCATCAAGATTTTTTTTGTGCCCACTTCGGCAACCACTGATTCAGGAAACGCGGCATTCCAGTCGCAGTTGCCTTGAACGATTTCCATGCCTTGTAAGATGTCCGCATTTACCGCCAATTCACTATCCCCACAGTGAAAAAATGCATCTGCATCGGTTTCCCGGCTGCGGATTGCTTTAATCGTTTTCAAATCACTGTGAGAATCGCTCATTACGATCAGTTTCATGCGTTCATCCCCGCCTCGCCAATCAGATTCGGAAGTTCTTTTTCGAATTTACGCATCGCTACACCACGGTGAGAAATCGCTGCTTTTTCAGATGGCGTCAACTCCGCCATCGCTTTTCCTTCTGAAGGTACGTAGAATATTGGATCGTACCCGAAGCCATTCTCCCCATGACGTTCAAATAGAATTGAACCATCACAACTTCCAGAAAACGTTTTTGTATCGATTCCCGGTCCTGCAATGGCTAACACGCAACGGAAGCGTGCGCCTCTTGAGCCTTCAGGAACGTCTTTAAGGCCGCTTAACGCTTTATCGATATTGGCCTCATCGTCTTTCGGTTCCCCTGCGTATCTGGCCGAGTAGACCCCTGGTTCGCCGTTTAAAGCGTCAATCTCAAGACCACTGTCATCAGAAATGACCCAATTACCTAGAATCTTTGCAGTTTCCTCTGCTTTCAGGATCGCATTCTCTTCGAAAGTCGTTCCTGTTTCTTCGACATCGATCGGCTCATCCAAATCTTTCAGAGAAATCACTTCGATACCATGAGGTTTGAACAGCTCTTCAAAGTCTCTCACTTTTCCTTTATTGTTCGTTGCGACTAAAATTTGTTTCATTGTGCAGCCTCCTCTTTAGATTCGATCATTTCACAAATCGGCCCGAGTGCTTGTTTTTGTAGGTCGATCAATTGTTGGATGCCGTTTTCAGCAAGGTCTAGTAATCCGTTCATCTCTTTACGTGTAAAAGTAGACTCTTCTCCTGTACCTTGTAACTCAACAAACTCACCTTTGCTCGTCATGACGACGTTCATGTCAACTGCTGCTGATGAATCTTCGATGTAATCCAAGTCGAGGATAAGTTCGTCTTGTTCTGATTTCCCGACACTCGTCGCAGCTAGGTATTGGTTAATCGGGAATTTGGATAATTTCTTTTGCTCGGCTATCCCTGCAGTCGCTAGCGCCATCGCAACAAACGCGCCTGTAATCGATGCAGTACGTGTTCCGCCGTCAGCTTGGATGACGTCACAGTCAATCCAAATCGTCCGCTCACCAAGTGCTTCTAGGTCAATTACTGCACGTAGCGCTCTGCCGATCAAACGTTGGATTTCCATCGTACGTCCACCAATTTTCCCCTTCGTTGCTTCACGTTGTGTCCGTTGCCCCGTTGCTCGTGGAAGCATTGAATATTCTGCAGTAACCCATCCTTTTCCGCTACCACGTAAAAATGGGGGTACCCTGTCTTCAACAGATGCGTTGCAAATAACCTTTGTATTACCTACTGTGATCAGAACTGATCCCTCGGGATGAAGTAAATAATCTTTTTCAATCTGCACATTTCGTAGTGCGTTAACTGCTCGTCTATCATGTCTCATTCATATATTCCCTCTTTCTTTTCATCCATCCATCTTATCATAACCATTCAAACCCACGCAAAAACCCGGCAATCAGTACGCCGGGTTAGTGAATTTGAAATCTACTACATTTTATAGAACTAGCTTTTCCACAACTGGATCCGCTATATGTAACCAATCTTTTACGATTAGTTCAAAATGAGCTGGGTTTCCCGTCGTATAGAACGTAGAAAGTCGTTCCGTCGACGCTTCTCGGTGAAGCTGTAATTCATCCAAAATACGAATTGCCGTATCGGCTGTCGCAGACCCCGAAGTAATGAGCTCTGTCCCTGCAGGTAAGTGCTTTCGTATGAAATGCGACAACAAAGGAAAGTGTGTACATCCTAAAATCACAGCATCGAATGTCTCGGAAGATAGTGGCGCAAGCGTCTTCTCGACGACTAGATCCGCCTCTGCCAATTTATATACGCCCCGTTCCACAATTGGAACAAATTCAGGACACGCGAGCCCATGAACGCAAGCATCCGGTGACAATGCTAAAATCGCATGGTCATATGCCTGGCTTTTCACAGTCCCACTTGTCCCGAGAACAACAATCTGTTTTGTCACGGATTTTTTAACCGCTGTCCGTGCGCCTGGTTCAATTACACCGATAATTGGAAAGTCGAACATAGGTTGTACGTGTTCCAACGCAAATGCGGTCGCAGTGTTACATGCGATGACCACCATTTTGACGCCAAATTCGTTGAGGGCACTGATTAATTCTTGAGTGAACTTGACGACTTCTTGTGGAGACCGGTTGCCGTAAGGGCAGCGGGCGTCATCTCCTATGTATAGAAATTGTTCGTTCGGCATCCGATTCAGGAGCTCGTCCATCACTGTAAGGCCGCCCACTCCTGAGTCGATAATGCCGATTGGTAAATCTGAGAATTCTTTCATGTTATTCTGTGCTCATTTCCACGTGTAGTTTTGATAGTAGTTCTGTAAACGTTGACAATTCTTCTGGGTTAAAATCTTTTACCACATCTTGCAAGTAGTCACGTCGCTTATCGATTACTTCTTCGATTACGCGCTCGCCTTCTGCCAACAAATGGATCCGAACAACTCGACGATCTTTTTCGTCACGTACTCGTTTCACCAATTCATTCTTTTCCATGCGATCTACTAAATCAGTTGTCGTACTGAATGCTAAAAACATTTTGTTCGACAAATCCCCAATAGTCATATCTCCATGCTCAAATAACCATTGGAGTGCGATGAATTGAGGAGGCGTAATGGTATAATTACTTAAAATCTGGCGCCCTTGTTGCTTAATAATCGCTGCAATGTAACGCAAATCTTTCTCCATGTGATGAATTTCTTCAAGATTCGCTGTGACTTTTTCTGTCAATGATACCAGCTCCAAATCATGAGTTTGCTTATTATTTTCCTCTTAAATCTTCAAAAATGCAATAAATAACTAATCGAAGGATTTGCCAAAGCCCCACTTTAAGAACATTGACTCCACGGGATTGTCACATTTTAAAGAGGCGACAAGACCAAATGCACTCATTCATCACCTACTTATTATACTTCCTTCACAACTGTTCTTGCATAGGAATCATGTGGTAATATTTCCCCATCATTTTTTATAAACTCTTGGCGATTCCCAATGAACTGCAAGGCACTGAAAGTATCACGATAGAACGTTCTTTTTATAATCTGATTGGAGCTTAAATCTGACCCATCTCCATTTTTCAAAACCAATCCCATTTTCTTATAGCCGACAGTTTGTCCACTTCTAAGTAATTGAGCACATTCGAGGGTACACGCGACAAGGGATGGCGTCACAAGAGCATGAACTGCTTCATTCTTCACCTTTTTCCGAAGAAAATACTCAGCCACACCTACCACGGCAGTCGAGATCGCTAAGTCAATGAAATATGCCTTCGTCCTTTTTTTAGTAATCGATTTCATCACCTATTCCTCCTTTAAATGTGTTCATCAATATATTATTTAAGATTCAGTTTAGCACACCCTATTGGATCTTACCGCCTTACAAATTTCAATGTGAATGAATGACAAAGAAAAAAAGGTTGCAAAACTCTCCGCAACCTTTCTAATAGCATTCTGATACTAATTCAAACTGAGCTCGCCGAGTCTAAGCAATTCTATCATCGCTTGTGCTCGACCAGAAACGCCAAGCTTTTGAATTGTATTTGAAATGTGATTGCGGACAGTTTTTTCACTGATTCCAAGCTTCCCCGCAATTTCTTTCGTTGTATGATCGGCTATGAGCAATGTGAAAATTTCACGTTCCCTACCCGTGAGAACAGATCGGTTGTTTAACTCCTCCATCAAGACGCGCCCCTCCTATTCGGTTTCCTTTTACAGTATTCCAAATAGGGGGAGGCTGTGCCGGCTTAATTCCTAGTTCTTTCGTAGAACAAATCCTTTTCCTCTTCTGTCCAAGCGACACCCGAGCCCGTCTTCTTCGAGATTTGCACCATTGCACCTCGTCCTGTGAACACGACCTCACCTTTCACATTCTTCGCCATATAATGAATATCGACGGAACTCTTCCCAATCGAATTTGCTTTTACATACACATCTATCGATTCATCAAAAAACACTTGCTTCATATAATCACATTGCAAATCAGCCACAACAGGAATGCGTTCTCCCTTCGGATCCAGCCAATCATTCATCAACCCTAAACTCTTCAAATAATCAATCCGCGCCTGTTCAAAATATGCAAACGTCACCGTATTATTCAGATGCCCAAACATATCCGTCTCAGAAAACCGAACCCGCATCGTCGCTGAAAACCGAAACCCCTCTTCCCACTCCTCAAAATTCTTTATATAACTCTGCTTCATTCTATTCTCCCCCAGTCCATAAAGTGAATGACCATTCATTTCTCCATTATATCAAACAACTCAGACAATAAGTAGTAATTCTGCTTTGAACTCTTTTTTGGAATGGAATCATCGTCTTCCACTACTAACCGTTGATTGTAGTGAAAGACGACGACTCCGTAGGGATCAGCACGATGGGGAGACCCTGGAGACCTGCTCACCATCCGTGCCCCTCGGAACGCGTCCGTCTGAAACGAAAATCAACACCCTCCAAGAATTCATTCCAACAAAAAAAGCCCAGAAAATCAGCTCTCGCTGACTTTCCGGACTCTCTTCAAGTAAACATCAGTCTACCATATGGTCACTTCCGAAGAAGTTCTTAAACATTTGTACAGTCGTCGCACGGTTCATCGCCGCAATAGAAGTTGTCAAAGGAATCCCCTTCGGACAAGCCACTACACAGTTCTGTGAGTTACCGCACTCACCAAGTCCGCCATCTGTCATCAACGCTGACAAACGCTCGTCCTTGTTCTGTGCACCAGTTGGATGTGTATTGAACAAACGAACTTGTGAGATCGCAAATGGTCCCATGAAGTTTGTTTGATCGTTAACATTTGGGCATGCCTCTAGGCATACACCACACGTCATACACTTAGAAAGCTCATATGCCCATTGGCGCTTACGCTCAGGCATACGTGGTCCTTCTCCAAGATCATACGTACCATCAATCGGAATCCATGCTTTGATTTTCTTAAGAGAATCGAACATGCCTTCACGATCGACAACCAAGTCACGAACGACCGGGAATGTACGCATCGGCTCTAATTTAATTGGCTGAGTCAATTGATCGACCAACGCTGTACACGACTGGCGTGGACGTCCGTTGATAACCATTGAACATGCTCCACAAACTTCTTCCAGACAGTTCATGTCCCAGTTGATAGGTGTTGTTTTTTCACCTTTAGCGTTCACTGGGTTACGTCGAATTTCCATCAAAGCAGAAATGACGTTCATGTTGGCTTTATATGGGACTTCGAAAGATTCCATGTACGGCGCAGATTCAGGTGTATCTTGCCGCTGGATTTCGAACATTACGGTTTTAGCGGGAGCTGCCTGTTCTTGAACAGCTGTTTGGTGTTCACTCATTTCCGTCAGTCTCCTTTCGATGCGAATTTATCGTCTTACTCGAGTCGCGTCTAGTTTATTTAGATGAAGAGTAGTCACGTTTACGAGGTGGAATCAGGGAAACATCCACGTCTTCATACGTTAAGATCGGTGCAGATTCACCGTCAAACGTCGCAATTGTCGTCTTCAAGAAGTTTTCATCATCACGTTCCGGGAAATCAGGCTTGTAGTGAGCCCCACGACTTTCGTTACGGTTCAGTGCACCAAGCGTGATGACACGAGCCAAGTAAAGCATGTTTTTCAACTGACGTGTAAATGTCGCACCTTGGTTCGACCATTGTTGCGTATCCGTCATGTTGATGTTTTCCCAACGCTCAAGCAATTCTTGAATCTTTTTATCCGTAGCTTCCAAACGATCATTGTAACGAACTACCGTCACATTCTCAGTCATTAGTTCCCCAAGTTCGCGGTGGATTACATATGCGTTCTCAGTTCCCTTCATGTTGAGGATTGCTTCCCACTTCACTTGCTCTTCTTTCACAGCGTCGTCGAAGATCTTAGAAGGCATATCATCTGCAGAATGCTTCAGACCCTTCATATACTTAACGGCTTCTGGTCCAGCAAGCATTCCGCCATAGATGGCAGATAGCAGAGAGTTGGCACCTAGACGGTTACCACCGTGTTGTGAGTAATCACATTCACCCGCAGCAAATAAGCCCGGGATAGATGTGTGCTGGTCGTAATCGACCCAAAGTCCGCCCATTGAATAGTGGACTGCAGGGAAAATTTTCATAGGAACTTTACGTGGGTCATCCCCAGTAAATTTCTCGTAGATCTCAATGATTCCGCCAAGCTTGATATCGAGCTCATGTGGATCTTTGTGCGACAAGTCAAGGTAAACCATGTTTTCACCATTAATACCAAGGCGTTGGTTTACACACACGTCAAAGATTTCACGTGTTGCGACATCACGTGGTACGAGGTTTCCGTAAGCAGGATATTTTTCCTCAAGGAAGTACCAAGGCTTACCGTCTTTATATGTCCAAATCCGACCACCTTCACCACGTGCAGATTCACTCATGAGACGAAGTTTGTCGTCTCCAGGAATTGCAGTCGGGTGAATCTGGATGAATTCTCCGTTTGCATATTTAGCCCCTTGTTGATAAACGATGGAAGCGGCTGAACCTGTGTTGATAACAGAGTTCGTTGACTTACCAAAGATGATTCCAGGTCCGCCTGTTGCCATAATAACAGCGTCACCAGGGAATGCTTTGATTTCCATAGTTTTAAGGTTCTGTGCTTTGATACCACGGCAAACGCCTTCGTCATCCATGATGATGCCGAGGAATTCCCAGTGTTCAAATTTCTGAACCAGCCC
Organism: Sporosarcina sp. D27; assembly: GCF_000586555.1. Lineage (GTDB taxonomy): Bacteria > Bacillota > Bacilli > Bacillales_A > Planococcaceae > Sporosarcina. Next base: position 34,681 of record NZ_AZUC01000014.1, on the reverse strand, counting down.
CGCAACTTCTTGCGCACGAACTTGCTCGTCCAATGCGTAAAGGAGCTGTTGTCCAGTAGTCGCACCTGCATATGCGGTACGGTGGTGCATTGTTCCACCAAAACGACGGAAGTCCAATAGACCTTCCGGAGTACGGTTGAACATAACGCCCATACGGTCAAGCAAGTGGATGATTCCTGGTGCTGCTTCAGCCATCGCTTTTACAGGGGGCTGGTTCGCAAGGAAGTCGCCTCCGTAAATCGTATCATCAAAGTGAATCATAGGGGAATCCCCTTCACCCTTTGTGTTTACAGCGCCATTAATACCGCCTTGAGCACAAACGGAGTGAGAACGTTTTACAGGAACGAGGGAAAACAAGTCTACTCCGACGCCTTCTTCTGATGCCTTGATGGTCGCCATTAGGCCGGCAAGACCGCCACCGACGACAATCACTCTACCTTTTGACATTATTGTTTCACTCCTCAAAGTTTACATAATAACGTAGTATTTCTTAAGCGAATGCAAATAGTGCGCGCATTCCAATCACAGAAAGAATTACAAAAATACCTAGTGTTACATAAGTAACAATCTTCTGTGAGCGTGGTGATTGTGCCAATCCCCAAGTTACTAGGAATGACCAAACGCCGTTCGCCAAGTGGAAAGTAGCCGCAAGAATACCTAGCGCGTAGAACACGATCATGAATGGAGATTGGAAAATATCTGCCATCATATCGTAGTTAACTTCCGCACCAAATAATTTCTGGATACGTGTTTCATAAATGTGCCATGCAATGAAGATGACAAGGAATACTCCCGTTACACGCTGCAACATGAACATCCAGTTACGGAAAGTTCCATAACGTTGCACGTTGTTTTTCGAAGTAAATGCGAGATACACTCCGTAAAACGCGTGGAACATAAGCGGTATGTAGATGACGAACCATTCAAGGAAATAAATGAACGGCAGGTTTTCAATAAAGTGCGCCGCTGTGTTAAATGACTCAGCACCTTTTGTTGCAAAATGGTTGATAATTAAGTGTTGCGTCACAAACAAGCCAATTGGAATAATTCCAAGCAATGAATGCAGTCGGCGCCAGTAAAACTCTGATTCTCTCACCAAGTGATTTACCCTCCCTTATTTCGGAGCCGGATGTCTTTTTCTACCTGATAAAACGACAAGCGAATGTTTGACGGTCCGTCTCTTCATGTTACAATATAATAACATGTACATTGTACTCCTCCATATTGGGAAGGTCAAGGTGACGAACTTGTATGATTGACCTTTTAGTTGCAAATCTAATGACATACCATGAGAGGTAATTTGATAGATACGAAAGGGATGCTCGCGTTTTGGCACACGAATCAACTGGAGAGCCGACACGATTCGGCTACGAACTACTGAGAGACCATGTAATTCCTGGCATTCTCGGGAAACATGAAGATGATATTCTTTATTGGGCGGGAAAAGAGATCGCCCGTAAATTCCCTGTCTTTTCCGTCGATGAAATACAGGACTTTTTTAAAGAAGCTGGTTGGGGCGAATTGATTTTAGTGAGTTCAGGTAAGGAAGAAGCTGACTATCAGTTGTCTGAAAGAATTATTTCTCCAGCTACTAAGGATTCGTATCACTTGGAGTCCGGCTTCATAGCTGAGCAATATCAGATTGCGAACGGTTGCTTGACGGAATGTTACGGCTCACGCGATGAAAAAACCGGACAAATCATCTTGCAAGTGCGTTGGGATGAGACCTATAAGATAGAAAAATAATTACTTGGCTGGAGGATGAGCGGTTTCTCATCCTCCAGTTTTTTGCGTGGATTTTGATCTTTGTTTATTGCAGGCATACTCTTTGTTTTCATTGGTTAAGTGAACATTTTGCGCGAGTTAGAGATGGGATTTATAGAGAATCGTGCCGCGTGACTAAGGCTTGCGGGTGGTTATGATCACTTTTGGTGGGTTATGAGCATTTTCTGTGATTTATGATCACATCGCTGGGTTTATGAGCGATTTCTGTGGTTTATGATCACAATCCTTGTTTTATGAGCACTTTCTGTGATTTATGATCACTTTTCCTGTTTTATGAGCACTTTCTGTGATTTATGATCACTTTTCCTGTTTTATGAGCACATCAACAGCTGCAAGTGGAAGTTGAGGTTACACGTGGACTAAAGTGACTCAAATCATCTCTAATTGATCACTAAATGCTTCGCGAAGCGAAGCACACATAACAGCACTTGTTTTTGATTGGTAAAGTGAACATTTTGCGCGAGTTAGTGCTGGGATTTTTAGAAAATCGTGCCGCGTGACTAAGTATTGCGGGTGGTTATGATCACTTTTTGGGGTTTATGAGCATTTTTTGTGATTTATGATCACATCGCTGGGTTTATTAGCAAATTTCGTGGTTTATGATCACAATCCCAGTTTTATGAGCACTTTCTAAGATTTATGATCACTTTTCCTGTTTTATGAGCACATCAACAGCTGCAAGTGGAAGTTGGAGGTTACACGTGGACTAAAGTGACTCAAATCATCTCTAATTGATCACTAAATGCTTCGCGAAGCGAAGCACACATAACAGCACTTGTTTTTGATTGGTAAAGTGAACATTTTGCGCGAGTTAGTGCTGGGGTTTATAGAGAATCGTGCCGCGTGACTAAGGCTTGCGGGTGGTTATGATCACTTTTTGGGGTTTATGAGCAATTTCCGTGGTTTATGATCACAATCCTTGTTTTATGAGCACTTTCTAAGATTTATGAGCACTATTCCTGTTTTATGAGCACATCAACAGCTGCAAGTGGGAGTTGGAGGTTACATGTGGACTAAAGTGACTCAAATCATCTCTAATTGATCATTAAATGCTTCGCGAAGCGAAGCACACATAACAGCACTTGTTTTTGATTGGTAAAGTGAACATTTTGCGCGAGTTAGTAATGCGGTTTATAGAGAATCGTGCCGCGTGACTGAGTCTTGCGGGTGGTTATGATCACTTTTGGTGAATTATGAGCATTTTCTGTGATTAATGAGCACATCGCTGGGTTTATGAGCAATTTCCGTGTTTTATGATTACAATCCTATTTTTATGAGCACTTTCTGTGATTTATGATCACTTTTCCTGTTTTATGAGCACCCTTCCCTCTCAACGCTTTTATAATAGAAATAAGTCTATCCATTTCATGAAAAAGAACGGGCCATGGCCCGTTCTTTTACTCTTTCGCTTGTTCTGCATTCTTGTTCTTTTCTGCAAAATATTCAACTACAGATTCCGCAACAACTTTTGGGAGCCCAGCTTCAACAAGCTGTTCTTTCGTTGCAACTTTAATTTTCTTGACAGAACCAAAGTGTTTCAGTAATTTCTGCTTACGCTTAGGACCAACTCCCGGCAATCCATCCAGCGCCGATACAAGAGAACCTGTATCGCGCCGTTGCCTGTGAAACGTAATTGCGAAACGGTGGACTTCATCTTGGATTCGTTGAAGTAAATAGAACGCTTCACTGGAACGCTTTAATGGGATCAGCTCAGGTGGTGATCCATATAGTAATTGCGCAGTTTGGTGTTTATCATCTTTCGCAAGCCCGGCTATCGGTATAGATAGTCCTAACTCATCTTCAATGATTTCCCGCGCAATGCCCATCTGCCCTTTCCCACCGTCAATGACAATTAAATCTGGTAATGGCAAATTGTCTTTTAGGACACGCGTATACCGTCTACGTATGACTTCGCGCATTGCGCCGTAATCGTCATGTGCCGCCGCGGTTTTCGTCTTGTATTTCCGGTAGTCTTTACGATTCGGTTTTCCATCGACAAATGAAACCATTGCTGAAACTGGCTCCACTCCGTGAGTATGGGAGTTATCAAACGCCTCAATTCGCAATGGAATTGAGATGTTCATCGCATCGCTTAACTCTTCACAAGCTCCAATCGTCCGCTCTTCTTGTCGGTCGATTAACTGGAACTTTTGTTTCAATGAAATGGATGCGTTCTTATTTGCAAGCTGAACCAAATCTTTTTTCTTCCCTCGTTGAGGAATGTAGACATGTACATCCAGCAATTGTTCGACGATCTCCCGGTCAATACCTGGTGGCAACAGCACTTCACTCGGTTTAATATGAGATGATTTTCCATAAAACTGTCCAATGAATGTCAACAATTCCTCTTCTGGATCTCGATAGACTGGGAAAAGAGAGACGTCACGTTCAATAAGCTTTCCTTGACGCACAAAAAATACTTGAACGCACATCCAGCCTTTTTCAACAGCATAGCCAAAAATGTCCCGATCCTTAAAATCATGCATCGTCATCGTCTGTTTTTCCATGACGGTTTCAATGTTAGAGATTTGGTCACGATATTCAGTTGCTCGTTCAAACTCGAGATTTTCAGCAGCATCACTCATCTTTTGAGTAAGCTCTTTTTTCATAGACTTATAGCCACCATTTAAGAAGCGAGCAATATCATCTGTCATTTCTTTATAAGTGTCTTTAGGAACATCGTACACACAAGGTGCAAGACATTGCCCTAAATGGTAATACAGACAAACACGATCCGGAAGCGTATGGCACTTACGGTATGGATACAACCGATCTAATAATTTCTTCGTTTCCGTCGCTGCCGTAACGTTCGGATACGGTCCGAAATATCGTCCTTTATCCTTTTTCACAATGCGTGTGACAATTAGTTTAGGATGTCTTTCAGCAGTCAACTTCAAGTACGGATACGTTTTATCATCTTTCAACATGATGTTGTATTTTGGATCGTATTGTTTGATCAAATTCAATTCGAGGATCAGCGCTTCAATATCAGAAGACGTGATAATTGTTTCGAAGTCTTCGATTTCAGTCACAAGCCGCTGTGTTTTCGCATCATGGGAGCCTGTGAAATAACTGCGTACACGGTTTTTTAGAACTTTCGCTTTGCCCACATAAATCACAGTCCCTTGACGGTCTTTCATCATATAACAGCCAGGCATATCAGGAAGGATTGCAAGCTTATTTTGGATCAATTCATTCATCTAGAATCACCTGCCAAAAAAACCGGGTTCCTCTAGAAAAGGGACCCGGTTTGAGATAGTAAACTTATGCGTGTTGCTCAACCAATTTAGCGAGTTCTTCTTTCGGACGGAAGCCAACCACTTTATCAACAGTCTCGCCGTTTTTCATAACGAGCAATGTTGGGATTGACATGATGCCGAACTTGCTTGCTGTTTCTTGGTTATCGTCCACGTTTACTTTAACGATTTTTGCTTTCCCTTCGATTTCGCCATCCAACTCTTCAAGAACTGGAGCGATCATCTTACAAGGTCCACACCACGGTGCCCAAAAATCAACAAGTACTACACCATCATTAGTTATCTCTGTGAAATCTGCATCTGTTGCATTCAAAATAGCCATTGGGTAAGTCCTCCTTTATAGGTAACAACTATGTAGTGATTATACCATGCAGCTATTCAACAGGCGAAATATCTGCCTACTACCTTCCTAGCTCAATTTCATCTACAAATACTTAAGAGCAGAAGTGAAGGAACCACTTCTGCTCTCTCAAATCGATCCGTTATTTCATCAACTGATTAAACAGCTGGTGAACCTTTTAGTTTCTTAACTTCTTCGATCATCATTGGCACAACTTCAAATAGGTCACCTACGATACCGTAGTCTGCTACTTTAAAGATGTTCGCTTCTGGATCTTTGTTGATAGCAACGATTACTTTTGAATTCGACATTCCAGCCATGTGCTGGATTGCGCCTGAGATTCCTACCGCAATGTACAAATCAGGTGTAACTACTTTACCTGTTTGTCCGATTTGCAAGGAGTAATCACAGTAATCCGCGTCACATGCACCACGTGAAGCTCCAACAGCTCCACCTAGCAGATGTGCAAGTTCTTCAAGCGGTTTGAATCCGTCTTCACTCTTCACACCGCGTCCACCAGCGATAATTACTTTCGCTTCTGACAAATCTACACCTTCAGTAGATTTACGAACAACGTTTGCAATTACAGAACGAAGATTTGTAATATCGACTGTCAATGATGAAACGTCACCTGAACGGCTTTCATCTTTCGCAAGTGGTTCTATGTTATTTGGACGGATCGTGATGAATAGAAGTCCACCCTTGCTTTGAACTTTTTCAAATGCTTTTCCTGAATAGATCGGGCGGATGAACTCAGCTGCATCGCCTTCTCCTTCAATCTTAGTCACATCAGAAATGAGTCCTGAGCTTAGTTTACTTGCAAGTTTCGGAGAAAGGTCTTTCCCCATCGCCGTATGACCCAAGACAATTGCATCTGGCTTCTCTTGCTCATAGACTGCCATGAACGCTTGGCTGTAAGCATCTGACGTATATTGCTTCAGGTGAGGATGTTCAACCGTTACAACGCGATCCGCGCCGTAATGAACCATCTCTTGAGCTAGATTTTCAACAGAGTCACCAAGGAGAACAGCTGTCACTGTTCCGCCTCCTGAAATTGTTTTTGCTGCAGCAATCGTTTCAAATGAGACGTTACGCAGTTCGCCTTCACGAGCTTCGCCAAGTACTAATACATTTTTAGACATATAGAGTCCCTCCTAGAACGGTTTAAATTGCTGGTATTATATGACTTTCGCTTCTTTGTTCAATAGATTTACCAATTCACTTACCTGATCAGAAATATCGCCTTCGAGGACACGACCTGCTGCCTTTTCTGGTGGCATGAAGATGTCGATTGTCTTAGTCTTTGCTTCGACTTCATCTTCATCAAGATCGAGATCATCCAATTCCAATTCCTCAAGAGGCTTTTTCTTTGCTTTCATGATTCCTGGAAGTGATGGGTAACGAGGCTCGTTCAATCCTTGTTGAGCTGTTACGAGAAGTGGCAATGAAGTTTCGATTGTTTCTGAGTCCCCTTCAACGTCACGGACAAGTGTTGCTGATGTCCCATCAATCTTTAAATCAGTTATTGTTGTGACATAGTTAATGCCCAGAAGTTCTGCGACACGTGGTCCAACTTGACCAGATCCACCGTCAATCGCAACGTTACCAGCGATGATCAAATCAGCATCTTTGTCTTTTAAGTATTCAGAGATGATTTTAGATGCTGAGAATTCATCCATCTCATCCAGATCATCTTCTGTGTTGATCAATACCGCTTTGTCCGCGCCCATTGCGAGTGCTGTGCGAAGTTGCTTTTCAGCATCCTCTCCACCAAGTGAAAGAACAGTTACTTCCCCACCATGCTCATCACGAACTTGAATCGCTTCTTCAACAGCATACTCATCGTACGGATTAATGATGAATTCCGCACCGTCTTCTTGAATGGCACCATTCTTTACAACGATCTTTTCCTCTGTGTCAAATGTACGTTTTACTAAAGCATAAATGTTCATACTGCAGACCTCCTTGACGTATTATCGTCCATTAAATTTAGGTTCACGTTTTTCTATAAATGCTTGAATGCCTTCTTTGGCATCTTCTGATACAAATACTTCTCCAAACGAATTCGCTTCTGCCTCGACGCCCTTATGATAGGAATCGTCTTTGGCGAATTGAAGCATGGCCAATGCAGCCTTCATAGCTACTGGGCTCTTCTTTGCAATTTTGTGTGCGATCGCCATCGTTTCAGCGAGCATCACGTCTTCAGCAAAGACGCGGTTCGCGAGTCCCCATTTCACAGCTTCAAGTCCCGTAATCGGATCGCTCGTCAGCAACATTTCGGCTGCTTTGGCTTTCCCTACATATCCTGGAAGTCTCTGTGTTCCAGCGAAGCCAGGAATTAGGCCAAGCTGTAACTCTGGTAGACCGAGTTTTGCGTTTTCAGTTACAAAACGCATGTGACAAGCCATGGCAAGCTCGAGACCTCCACCTAATGCTGCACCATGAATGGCTGCGATCACTGGTTTGTGATAGGTTTCCAACTTCTCGAAGATGCGTTGACCGTCTGATGACAGTTTTGAGAATTCCGCTCCTGAAGTGACAGTTGTGAATTCCTTAATGTCGGCTCCAGCTGAGAAGAACTTGCCTTCTCCGTGAAGGACGATAACTCGTACTTCATCGATGTCTTTCAGTTGCTCTAGTAAGTCGCCAACTTCTAGAATGAGCGCTCTTGAGAGTGCGTTAGCAGGGGGACGGTTGATAGTTGCGACGGCGACCCCTTGGTCAATTGAGACTTTCAAAAAATCCATGTCATCCCATCCTTTTTCAGTACGGTTTGCTATGATGATTTGTAAAATGGAAGCGCCTTCAATGATAGCATACTAGTTTCTTAAAAATAAAGATTTTCCACTTTGTTGCGACAATTTAGTTTACATATAGTCGATTAACTGGGTTGATTTCCACTCCAGATGCACGCTTTCCGAGGGGCTCAATCTCAGCCGCTTCCTTCGCTTCGCTCAGTCCAGGGTCTTCGATCTTCGCTTATCCCTCCGGAGTCGCCATCTTCCGTTACAATCAACGGATTCTTATTAGCAAAACAATATTCTTCAATCTTAAAGAAAAAAAGTTACCCTTTCATGCCAGAGAGTAGTAGTTTGTGTACTCTTGGGGCTAGTTCGAGTAGGTCGTATTTTTGGTCGTTCATGACCCAGGATGTTGTGGTTTCGTCAATTGTGCCGAAAACCATTTGTCTAGCGAGTCGGATGTCGAGATCTGGAGAGAACTCCCCACTTTCGATTCCTTCTCGAAGCAATGCATCCAATAAGGTTAAGTATTCTTTTAGTACTTCATTGATACGAAAACGGAGTTCTTTGCTGGATTGCCGTAGTTCCAGTTGTGTGACGATGGCTAAGTTGCGATCGTCGTGCAGCACTTTAAAGTGGTTCTCAATCATTTTAAAAAGCTTGTCGGAGGCGGATAAATCCATTTCTAAAATTTCTTTTACGTAGTCTGCAAAAACCGCCATCTTCTCTTGAAATACAGAAATGAGGATGTCTTCTTTGTTTTTGAAGTACAAGTAAATGGTACCATCTGCGACGCCTGCTTCTTTTGCGATCTTTGACACTTGTGCTTGGTGGTACCCATTTTGTGCGATAATTGACACAGCGGCGTCCACAATTTTTTTATATTTCGGTTTTTCACGCTTCAATTTTTCTCACCACCATAAAAAAGAAAATATGAATGATGGTTCATTCATATTTTCATATTAATAGTTATTTAGTTTTTAGTCAAGCCTTTTAGTTAGGATGTAAGCTGTTGCTGCTCGACTTTCTTCTTCTCTTCGTCTACTAAAGCTCTTCTTAGAATCTTCCCAACAGCGGTCTTCGGAAGCTCATCTCGGAACTCATAAATCCGCGGAACTTTGAATGACGCCATATTTGCTCTGCAATACGTATCTAGTTCTTCTTCTGTCAGTGAATATCCTTCTTTTAAGACAATATAGGCTTTCACGGTTTCCCCGCGATAAGGATCCGGTACTCCTGCGACCACACATTCTTGAATCGCTTCGTTTTCATATAGTACTTCTTCGATTTCTCGTGGTGAAATATTAAAACCACTTGCGATAATCATGTCTTTTTTCCGGTCAACGACGTAGAAGAAGCCATCTTCATCCATATAACCAAGATCCCCTGTTAGAAACCAACCTTCACGGAATGACTCCTTTGTTTCTTCGGGGCGATTCCAATAGCCAGCCATCACCTGTGGCCCCTTAATGGCAATCTCTCCTACATCACCTGGTTTCATCGGATTAGCCGAATCTGGTGGTAATATAGCGACGTCCGTATTTGGCCATGGTACCCCAATGGAACCTCGTTTCCGCTGACCTTCCCATACAAAGTTAGCAATTGCGACTGGAGATGTTTCTGTGAGACCATATCCTTCTACCAGTTTCCCACCTGTCACCTTTTCAAATTTCTCTTGCACTTCTACTGGAAGTGCAGCTGACCCACTCAAACAGGCTTTAATCGACGACAAATCGTACTTTGCAACATCTGGATGGTTAAGCAAGCCAATATAGATTGTCGGTGCACCTGGGAATAACGTCGGCTTCTGTTTGTCAATTTCTTTTAGTGCTGTCTTGAAATCGAATTTCGGGATCAAAACCATTTTGTTTCCACACATGACTGAGAATATGAGCACAGTCGTCATCCCATAGACATGGAAGAACGGTAAAATTCCCATAGCGACTTCATCGCCTTCTTTGGATTTGTACAGCCATGCGTTGCACATTTCCGCGTTTGCAATCAGGTTCTTGTGCGTAAGCATGACTCCTTTTGGAGGCCCCGTAGTTCCCCCTGTGTATTGTAGCAAAGCAATATCTTTTTCAAAGTCAAATTCCAATTGGATCGATTCTGCTTGTGTCGACTTCATGATTTCAGTGTATAGATGATGGATTCCTCGGTGTTCCACTTTCACTACAATACCGTTTTCTTTCTTTTGTATGAATGGATAAATGACGTTTTTCGGGAATGGTAAGTAGTCTCTAATGCTAGTTACAATAATGTTTTCCAGCTGTGTTTCTTTTAAAATTGATGATACTCGAGGAAATAGTAAATCCAGCGTAATAATTGCCTTGGCGCCTGAATCTGACATCAGATACGAGATTTCACGCTCTTTGTATAGTGGATTAGTTTGAACAACGATACCTCCTGCAAACAAAATCCCATAATAGGCAATGGCATTTTGAGGACAATTCGGTAGCATGATGGCGACTCGATCGCCTTTTTCAATTCCAAGCTTCCGTAGGTAGTTCGCAAACTTCAAAGAGGATTCGTAAAACTCTCCGAACGTAATGTCTTTACCTAAAAAGTGAATTGCATTCTTTTTAGGATACTTGGACGCAGTGCGGGTTAAATATTCTTGAAGAGGGATCGGAACAAAGTCGATAACCGCAGGAATTTCAGATGGGTACTGTGAAAGCCATGGTTTGTTCGTCATGAAACAGCCTCCTTTTCCATAGTATATTCATAGAATATTCATTCTTTACTAAGTATAGCGAAAAATGAAGGCGTTTACAACGTTAACAATGGAAGGAATTGCAAACCCCGTAACTACGAGAGTTACGGGGTTTGCTTGACCATCCACCAAATACCGAAGGCGATAAATAACACGCACAATGCGAGTAATATTTTCGATAATTTTTCCATTTGCGTAATCGTCTCCTACTGAACATACTCTTATGAAATACTTGCACCAATAACAAAGGATAATCCGACCGAAATAATCATCGAAATAAATCCTACAGAACGGTTATCTTTTTCAATTTCTTCATCCACTTTGAACATCGGCGTTAAAAATTCGAACAGCAAGTAGGCAAAAATGAGTAATGTAAATCCAAACAAACCCCACCCGATCATTTGTGGAAGCGTGTTGTGCTGTTCGATTGAATATCTAAAAATGTTAGCAACACCGAATATTTTCCCCCCCGTTGCAAAAGCAACAGCTAAGTTTCCTTTTTTTATTTCATCCCAACACCTGTATTTTGTCACTATCTCAAAAATGACCATTGAAACAACGAGACAAAGGACGACGGTACTAAAATAACCGGCTGTTTCTACTAACGGATGACTCCAAAACCCAGACTTTGACATTATTCGTTGGCCCCTTTACGGTGATGTCTTAACGAGTACGAATGAGCCTCGAATAGGTTTCACTTTTCCTATAAAAATTATTTCAACTCTACAACAGTTACACCAAGTCCGCCTTCACCTGCATCACCAAAACGGAAATTTTTCACACGTGAATGCTTTTTAAGATAGGTCTGGATGCCTTGACGGAGTGCACCTGTTCCTTTCCCGTGGATAATGGACACTTGGTGATAATTGGACAACAATGCATCATCCAAATACTTCTCTGTCCTTCTGATTGCATCTTCATAACGTTCGCCACGAAGATCGAGCTCCAGTTTAACATGCTGATCACGACCACGTATTGCAGTGGACGCTACTATTTTCTTTTCTTTTTCAGGCTTTACAAATTCCAGCCCAGATTGCTCCAATTTCATTTTTAGAATACCGATTTGAACAACCCATTCAGTATCAGATACTTTGTCAACGAGTGTTCCTTTTTGACCGTAACTTAAGACTTTGACTTCATCGCCTACTTGTAACGGACGTGGAGCCGCTTTCGCTTTCAGTACTTTCTTTTTCGCTTCTTTCGGTGAAGCATTTTCAAGACGCTTTCGTGCTTCAATGAGTTCGTGTTCTTTCACTGATGCACCGGCAGTCATCCTAAGCGCACGTAGATCCGAAATGATTGCTTCGGATTCGAGCCTTGCCTCTTCAACAATCTTTTTGGCTTTCTCTTTCGCTTTTTCAGTTAAACGGGTTTGCATCTCATCGTTTTCAGCAAGTTTTTCAGCAAGCTCTTTTTTCAACGATTCGGTTTCTAAAAGTAAAGCATGAGTGCGTTCTGCGTCTTTTTCAGATTGAACACGACTAGATTCTAAGGAAGCAATCATCGAGTCAACTTCACCACGGTCCGTTCCAGTGAACGTTTTGGCACGCTCGATTAGATGATCTCCAAGACCAAGTCGTTTTGAAATTTCAAATGCATTACTACGCCCTGGAACGCCTATTAACAAGCGATACGTTGGACTCAATGTATCGACATTGAATTCTACACTTGCATTCGCAACGCCATTTCTGTTGTAACTGTAAGCTTTCAGTTCAGGATAGTGCGTGGTCGCCATTACTCGCGCACCTGTTCCATGGACTTCATCCAAAATAGAGATTGCGAGTGCTGCCCCTTCTTGTGGATCAGTTCCTGAACCGAGTTCATCGAAAATAATGAGCGAATCATGATTGAATTTCTTTAAGATATCAACAATATTGACCATGTGAGATGAAAACGTACTGAGACTTTGTTCGATGGATTGTTCGTCACCAATATCGGCAAAAACGGATCCGAAAACAGCGATTTCCGAACCGTCTAACACTGGAATCGGTAATCCGGCTTGTGCCATTAATGTACACAGTCCGACGGTCTTTAATGTCACGGTTTTACCACCTGTATTCGGTCCAGTAATGACGATCGTGGTAATGTCTTTTCCGAATTCAATCGTATTGGCCACTGCTTCTTCGATCGGTAATAGTGGATGACGGGCTTTTGCGAGGCGCATATAGCCGTCTTGGTTCACTGTTGGCTTCGTACATTTATTCGCCATTCCGTATTTTGCTTTTGCTAAAATGACATCCACTTTCACAAGCTGGTCGACTAAGATGAACAACTCATGAGCGTGTTCTTGAACAATTGCAGAAAGCTCTCGAAGAATTTTTTCAATTTCTTCTTTTTCTTTTGACTTCAACGTACGGATTTCGTTATTTGCTTGCACGACTGCATCAGGTTCGATATATACCGTCTGACCTGATGAAGACGAATCATGAATGACGCCGCCGTAATGACTGCGGTACTCGGACTTCACAGGTATCACAAATCGTTCATTCCGAATGGTCACGATACTATCGGACAACATCTTCGCCGCGTTTTTCCCACGAATGATGCTCTCCAATTTTTCACGGACTCTACCTTCTTGAATGCGTAGACTTTGACGGACTGAACGCAGGGCACTGGATGCACTATCCAATACGCGTCCGTTTTCGTCGACTGCACTATTGATTTCATGTTCAAGACCGGTGACGATTGGCATTGCTTCTTTAATTGCGATGAAATTAGGAATTTCCACTTCTTCATCTTGTATAACCGCTTCAATGAATTGACGGAAAATACGGCTCGCTCGAATGGTTGACGCAGTTTCCATCAATTCTTGCGCACTTAAGACGCCTCCGATTTGTGCACGACGCGCATGCGGTCGGATGTCCGTAATTCCACCCATCGGAACATTACCTCGTACACGTAAAATAGCAAGTCCTTCGTCCGTTTCTTCCAAAAGGCGTTTTACCGTTTCAAAGTCGGTATCCGGTTTCAATTTTTCCATCTCAGCACGTCCAGCAGGGAACGTACACTGCTGTGCCGCTTGGGCTAAGACTTTGTCAAACTCTAAAGTTTTTAATACGCGTGAATCCATCGCGGATCCCTTCCTTTCACTTATCGACGATTCTCTGTTTGAACTGATCTAATGACCAGGTATTGACAACTGTATCTTTTTTCAACCATGCTTTTTGTGCATACTCTACGCCAATAGCCATGAGCTCCAATTGCTCCTTCGCATGGGCATCTGTATTGATCGAAATCTTGACGCCAGCTTCTTGCGCCATTTCTAAGTATTCTTTGTCTAAATCAAGGCGATGAGGACTCGCGTTTAGTTCTAGAATCTTACCATATTTCGCCGCCCATTCGATCAATTGAGGCACATCCGGATTGTAACCATCCCTTTTTCCAATGAGACGACCTGTTGGATGGGCAATTAAATCGACGTGTGGATTTTTCATTGCCGAATGCAATCGCTCCATGATTTGTTCCTGGGATTGACTGAAACTCGAATGGATGGATGCGATTACAAAATCGAGTTGCGAGAGTACTTCATCGTCAAAATCTAAAGTACCGTCCGGCAATATATCCATTTCGGTCCCACTAAAAATTTCAATGTCTGGATACTCTTCATTGATTTCCCGAATTTCTTTCAATTGGTCCAATAGCCGTTCAGGTGTTAGCCCATTCGCGACTTTCAAATATTGAGAGTGGTCTGTAATTACCATGTGGGTGTACCCACGTTCTCTGCATGCATCTGCCATTTCACGAATCGAATATCCTCCGTCAGATGCGGTCGTATGCATGTGGAAGTCGCCCCGAATATCACTAAGTGTGACCAAACCGTCTAATTCGTCTATGCGATCCAATTCCCGACCATCTTGACGTAAGTTTGGTTGGATGAACGGTAGGTCAAAGTGAGCGAAAAAGTCTTCTTCCGATTCGAACGTTAAGACCGTTCCGTCCTCTTGCTCGACACCGTATTCACTAATTTTTTCACCACGTGATTTTGCGAGTTGCCGCATTTTTACGTTATGGTCTTTTGAACCTGTAAAATGATGCAACGCACTTGCATATTGTGTGTCTGTCACGAACCGGAAATCGACGTCGATGATTTCTTCCAATTCCAATGTTACGGAGAGCTTTGAGTCCCCTGCTGCAATCGTTTCTAAAGTAGGAAGTAGTTTCAGCAACTTTTCACGGACAACTGAAGGTGTATCTGTCACGATGATGAAATCCATGTCACTACTTTGTTCTTTCGTTCTGCGGTAACTTCCCGCCACTGAATATTTGCTAATTTCTTCGATTTCATCCAAAATCGGCTCAACTTGTCCAACGAATTTAACCATCTGCCAAAGTGGGAATGAGGTTTTACGCTGAGAAAGCTGTTCAATTTCATGAAGTAGCTTTTCCTCCGTTTTCTTACCGAAACCAGGAAGAGCGCTCACCTCGTTTTTCTCACAAGCTTCTTTTAACGATTCTATTGAATCAATACCGAGTGCTTCATGGAGTTTCGCAATTCGCTTGCCCCCAAGGCCAGGGATTTCAAGCAGTGGAATCATTCCTGCTGGAACGGTTTCTTGAAGCTCGTTCAATAGGTCTGACTCACCTTTGTCGATTAGATCTTGAATGACCGCACCTGTTCCCTTTCCG
The DNA here is from genome assembly GCF_000586555.1 of Sporosarcina sp. D27. GTDB lineage: Bacteria > Bacillota > Bacilli > Bacillales_A > Planococcaceae > Sporosarcina. The sequence goes on along the minus strand of NZ_AZUC01000014.1, from coordinate 19,219 downwards.
ATTCCTTTCAAGGTCAAAATATCATCCATTTCAGCGAGGCTTCTTGGGTCGACTTCAAGGACGTTCGCTGCTTTACGGAAAGCGCCAACTTTGAAATGATTCTCTCCGAGTAATTCCATATAAAGTGCAATTTTTTCCAACGTTTGTATGATCACTTTTTTGTTCATCAACAAAACCTCCTCTTTCTATTCGTTCCCTGACTGCACAAAAGCTTCCCGCCGCTCGGGGGGGAAGCTGGTCAGACTTATTTTGTGTAAACGTACCACCATTCCTTTACTGCGTTTGAAATGACCGGTGTATGCTCGAACATGGTTTTCGACAGTAAAGAAGAATCTAATAATTTTTGAACAAAGTCGATTGGCAGCAAAGCAAGGAAACTAATGAGTAATAGAATGATAATATAGAACTCAACAAATCCTAATGCCGCGCCAAAGAAACGCGAGATGAATCCAAGTACAGGCAAGTGTTTCAGGAAGTCGAACATCGATACAAAGAGTTGCAGTAGGAATTTAACAACAAAGAAAATCAGGATAAATGCTAACAACCTATAAAACGTCTGATCCAAATCCAACTGTCCAAATGACCAGCTTAACTTGGACTCTGCGGTAACTCCCGGATATGGAATCCATAAAACGAATTTATCCGCAAGTTGTTTGTAATACGCGTATGCAACGATAAACGAAACGATAAAACCTGTCATATGTAAGACTTGTACAAGCAATCCTCTTCTAAAGCCTGTAATCAGTCCTCCAACCAATAGAAATAATATAAGTATATCTAACATTAGCAGCCGTCAGCCCTTCAACTTTTTCAATTCTTCTTCAAGTAATTCTTTTTCAGTTTGTAACTTCAAATAGTCATGTACACTGTTGACAGCTGTTAGCACAGCAACTTTCGTCGTATCCAAATACGGATTATGCGCACGGAGTTCACGCATTCGGTCGTCCACGAGTGTTGCCACTTGCCGAACGTGAGCAGACGAGTCGGTCCCGATGATGGTATACGTTTGACCGTATATATCGATGGTAATCCGTGTTTTTTGTTCTTTTTCCACTGCCATAACCTCCTGCCCAAAACTATGAACTTAATCATACCACGAAAAAGGTTTATTTGTGAACATAGGCATTGCCAGCTAACTATTTTTGTGCTTTCTTCTGTACACGGTATACTATACAAAACGTTTTAGAATGTACGGTTTGAAAGGGTGATTTGTATGTCGAATTCTGTAATAATTTTGTCTGATAAAAAATTGACTGAGTTAAAAGCGTATTATGCGAGTGATCGTGTGACACGTAATGCCCCTGGTGTGGTGTTTGCAGCAAAAACTGCCAATGCATCGATCACTGCATATCGTTCGGGGAAAGTTTTGTTTCAAGGGGGTGGTGCTGAAGTGGAAGCTGCGAAATGGCAGTCTGATTTGGAAGCTAGTTCGAGCTCGGGTGCTCCGAAGAAAAAAGTTGTTGTGAAAGGAGCTCCCCTTCCCGATCGACTTGAGACACTTTCTGTAATTGGGTCCGATGAAACTGGGACTGGAGATTTCTTTGGTCCCGTGACGGTTTGCGCATGTTATGTGCGTGCGGAACAGATTCCTCTAGTCGCAGAACTTGGAGTGAAGGACTCCAAGTTGCTGACAGACCCCTACATGAGATCGATTGCTCCGGATTTGAAATCCGTGTTGACGTATAGTGTGCTCACACTACAAAACGAAAAATACAATACAGTACAAGCAAAGGGCTGGTCCCAAGGAAAAATCAAAGCGTTGTTGCATAATCAGGCAATACGTCATGTGTTGCGTAAAATAGAAGATGAGCATCCAGATTACATTTTGATAGACCAGTTCGCGGAGCGCAGTGTGTATTACAACCACTTGAAGAATGAACGTGAGATTGTGCGGGAAAATGTGTTGTTTGCAACGAAGGCGGAGGGGCTACATGTCGCCGTTGCAGCGGCATCGATTATCGCGCGGGTTGCGTTTTTGGATGAAATGGACCGATTGAGTGGATTGGCGGGACGAACACTTCCTAAAGGTGCTGGGAAGAAGGTGGATGAAACCGCAGCCTCGATTTTACTTTCTAAAGGCGAACCATTTTTGCGTTCGATGACGAAGTGGCACTTTGCGAATGCGAAGAAAGCGGCGGTGTTGGCTGCTAAGAAGCGTGGGTGAGGGGTGAGGGGTGATTTTTGAGGGATGGAGCGGGTTCTGGCGTGGAACGGGCGGGTTGCTCGGAAGAACGAGCGGGGTTTGGCGCAGAACGGGCGGGTTGCTCGGGAAATCGAGCGGGTTCTTCGTCGGAACGAGCGGGTTGCTCGGAAGAACGGGCGGGTTCAGGCTAGTAATGGATAGTGAGGCAGTCCTTACTCCCCCGCTATCCATCACTAAATGCGTAGCGGAGCGAAGCAACACCAATTAATCTTGGTTTTGAACTGAGGGAATTGATTGGTCGCGAGCTAGGATACGATTTAAGAAAAGTTGCCTGCCGCGGGCAAGGAACAGGAAACCTGAGGGCGTGTAACAAAATCATCTGGTTCTGCGGAAAGACGAAAACGCTTCGCAAAGCGAAGCGCACAAAACATCACTTGTATTTCAACTTATCCAATAATGTTATGTTAATGATGTGTAACGACTGCCGCGTCCCTGCCCTCGCCTTAGAATATCTGAGCGAGCTAGCATTCTTTTGGCAGTGTGGCGATTAGTGATCCCAGTGAATTCACAAAACTTTCGATTGGTCAGTGGTCCGGACATTAGCATAAACCAATCTACCACTGCATTTTGGTGACTCCCGATTTCACGTACACCGCAGACTGGGCAATCCCATCTTAAGTCGGACCATCTCATAATTGCTGGAATTTCACATCTTGAACAAAATACCCCGCTCCTAATATCACGTTCGGCTATTTTATATCGTTCAGTTATTGGATATGGATTGTATTCCTTATGTCCGCGCGCTAGCGCTTTTGCAATTCTTGCGATATCCCGTTCTTCTAAAATTTGGGTCTGTGGGGTCAATGAACGAAAATAAGTAGGTGCCTCATAGGCAGTAATTACTTCCATAGATGGCTTTTCTTCAATAAACATTTCATTGTTATATGCAAATACAATGAGCCCCTTTACCTTCACATGAACACTACGGCTAGCTAACCACTTTTCGAGAAACTGAATTTTACGTTCCACTTCTGCAATTGGGCTTCGGAATAGCAACCGTGTTCCGTCAGGCAGTTGCTTCATAAATTGTGTAGGTTTGGCTTTGATGAAAATTTTGTCGGCGATGTTTTTTATTTCTGAGATGATGATGGAGTCTGGTGTGATGAATAGTGAGTCGATTTGAAAATGGATACCTTCGTGTTGTAGGGAAAGATCGTGGAGTATGGCATGTGGGTAGTCAGTCCGGACTTCTTTCATATAGCGATCGTATTCTTGCTCGCCTCCATAACCGGCACGGGTTTTATAAACCTCATTCTGGATGTACTCATATTTTTCGTGTGTTGGCGAAAGACGTTTCTCTAAAGCTAGTAGTCCACTTAAAAGTCGTGGTTTGGTTCGATGTTTATAAATCAATGTTGTCACCTCTTTTTTCTTTAGTGTATCGGTTCTTCCATAGAAGGGGAAGGCTTTGGTCGAAAATAGCATTATCACGTTTTTGACACAATTCACTTTGAGCTTTCATTAGGTACGAGGTCCAAGTGCTTAATTTCAAAATAGTTTACATGAATGAGGAACAAATTTAATCTCGGATCTAGGTTTGGAGAGAGTAAGGGATTAATTGGTCGCGAATCCGATGACGGTTCGACCTATATTATATTCTCGCGTCAAGCAGGCTATTGGAACAGGCGTGGTGCCTGTCAAAACGAGCGAGTTCCTACTCAAAACGGGCGGGTTGCCTGCCAGAACGAGCGAGTTCCAACTCGGAACGGGCGGGTACATTGTTAAATCTCATACAGACAAAAAAGAGAGAGAACCGGCAATTCGCCGGTTCTCTCTCTTTTCATCTAGAATTATCCTCGTAACACTGCGCCTGATTTTTCTTTCAGTGCAGCGAGTACCTTGTCGTGGCGCGTGACAACTTCCTCATCTGTCAGCGTGCGTTCTGCATCGAAATACGTCAACGAGAATGCGAGTGACTTCATGCCTTCATCCACTTTGTCGCCTTCGTACAAGTCAAATACAGATACATCTTTCAACAACTTGCCTCCAGCTTCTTGGATAATGTCAATCAAGCTCCCTGCTGCCTCGTCTTTCGAAACAACTAGGGCGATATCACGTGACATCGAAGGATAGCGTGGAACTTGCTCATACACGAGTGCTTCAGCTGATTCAGCAAGCAGCAACGCTAAGTTCATTTCCGTCACATAGGTCTCTTTCAAATCGCGCTTTTTCTGTTCAGATGGGTGCAATTGACCGAGCACACCGACCACCACGTCATTCAACAAGATGTCCGCTGTTCTACCTGGATGCAAGCCATCATGATTCGCTTTCGCATATGTTACTTTCTCAGTAAGGCCGAGTGTATCCATCAGCCCTTCGACGATTCCCTTCATCACAAAGAAATCGACTTTCTTATTTTCTTGTTGCCAAGCGTGATCCACCCATTTGCCAGTGATCACTGCTGCAACATGACCAACCTCTTTAGGAAGTCCATCTTCTTGCGTTCCTAAGAACACAGAACCTGTCTCATATAAAGAAACCGTGTCAATACGACGAGCTACATTGTAAGTCGTTGCCTCCAACAAATGTGGAAGCAAGCTTTGACGTAATACGCTTCGATCTTCACTCATCGGCATAAGAAGTTCTGTTACCGGAGCTGTCTCCAGTGCAAAGCTTTGAGATTCCGCACGCGAAGTTAGTGAATACGTGATCGCCTGATAAAGACCAGCACTCTCCATATAGCGACGAACGAGACGGCGCTTTTCCTGGAAGCTGTTCAATCCTCCTGGGACACTTTCACCAATCGGCAGTGTCATCGGGATTTCATCGTATCCGTAGAGACGTGCAATTTCTTCGATCAAATCCTCTTTAATACGCAAATCTTGTCTGCGTGTAGGAGCATCGACGATTAATTGTCCATTCGCTGCTTCCACAGGAATTTGAAGACGTTCTAAAATCGAAACCATTTCGTCCATTGGAATCTTCATCCCTAGACGGTGGTTCACATAATCTGGTGACAATAAAATGCGAACGGATTCTTTATTCAACTCATCGAATTGAACAGCTCCAGCCAACACTTCTCCACCAGCAAGCTCCGTCAATAATTGAGCCGCACGTTCTGCTGCTTCTGCAACTCTGTTCGGGTCTACCCCTTTTTCTAAACGAGTACTTGCATCGCTGCGCAAGCCGACGTCTTTTGAAGTTTTTCGAACAGATGCAGGCGCAAAATAAGCTGATTCAATGACAACTGTTGTCGTGCCATCATGAACTTCTGAATTCGCTCCACCCATAACACCTGCAAGCGCAACTGGCTCTTTGCCATTTGTAATAACGAGTTGCCCTGCACGCAACGTACGCTCGACGGCATCGAGTGTCGTAATCTTTTCACCTTCAACAGCGTGACGAACGACAATTTCTTTTGTCTCTAGACGATCGTAGTCAAATGCGTGTAATGGCTGACCGTACTCGAGTAATACGAAATTCGTAATGTCGACAACGTTGTTATGAGGACGAACACCAGCAGCCATCAAGTAGTTTTGAAGCCAAAGTGGTGATTCTGCAACTTTGACGTTTTTCACGACTTTCGCAACGTACATTGGATTGTCTTCTTTCGCTTCTACTTTCAGCGTCAAGACATCTTCTGCTTTTTCGTTTGAAGCTGCGTACTCAATTTTCGGAAGCTTAACATCTTGAGACAAAATCGCACCAACTTCATATGCAACGCCTAGCATGCTGAGTGCATCTGAGCGGTTCGGTGTCAAATCGAATTCCAAGATGACGTCATCCAATCCGAGTAATGAAAGCGCATCTGTACCTGGTTTAGCGTCAGCTGGTAATACATAAATACCTTCTGCATAAGCTTTTGCGACAGTCTTTCCTTCAACACCAAGCTCTTGGAGAGAACAGATCATGCCGTTTGACACTTCTCCTCGAAGTTTTGCTTTTTTAATCTTCATGCCACCTGGCAATTTTGCGCCAGGAAGTGCAGCAATAATGTTTTGTCCTGTGGCTACGTTCGGTGCACCACAAATAATTTGAACCGTTTCTTCGCCGACGTTCACTTGGCAAATGTTCAATTTGTCCGCTTCCGGATGTTTCTCACATGATTCAACGTGTCCGACGACGATGTTGGTCAACCCTTCAGAACGGTCGATAATCGTATCGACTTCAATGCCCGCACGTGTAATCTTTTCAGCAAGATCCGCAGGTGCGATGCCTTTTGTATCTACATAGTTTTCTAGCCATTTCGTTGATACGTACATGGGGTCTCCTCCTTACACTTCTGTGCGGTTAAATTGTGATATAAATCTCATATCGTTCGTAAAGAAATGACGAATGTCTTCGACGCCATACTTCAGCATTGCAATTCGTTCTGGTCCCATACCGAACGCAAATCCAGTGAACACGGTAGGGTCATATCCAGCCATTTCAAGTACATTCGGATGTACCATACCAGCTCCAAGAATTTCAATCCAGCCAGTTTTCTTACAAACGTTACAGCCCGAACCACCACATTTGAAGCATGAGATGTCCATCTCTACAGAAGGCTCTGTGAATGGGAAGAAGCTTGGACGAAGACGGATTTCTCGTTCTTCACCGAACATCTTTTTCGCGAATAATGCGAGCGTCCCTTTCAAGTCACTCATACGGATGTCTTCGCCTACGACGAGACCTTCGATTTGTGTGAATTGGTGAGAGTGTGTCGCGTCATCGCTATCTCGACGATACACTTTACCTGGGCAGATGATTTTGATGGGCTCCCCTTTTTTAGCGGCCATTGTCCGCGCTTGGACAGGTGACGTGTGGGTACGCAACAAAACATCTTCCGTGATGTAAAATGAATCCTGCATGTCTCGTGCTGGGTGACCTTTTGGTAGGTTCAGAGCTTCAAAGTTGTAGTAGTCTTGTTCCACTTCAGGACCTTCCGCCACTTCATATCCCATGCTGATGAAGAAGTCTTCGATCTCTTCAACGACTCGTGTCAGCGGGTGGTGATTGCCGAGTTTAACGGGTCTACCTGGAAGTGTAATATCGATTGTTTCTTTTTCAAGTTTTTCATTAACGGCTTGCTGCTCCAGCAATTCCATTTTCTCTTCTAGAGAAGTCGTGACGTTTTCACGAACGACATTGACGAGTGCGCCCATTTTAGGACGTTCCTCTGCCGGAAGTTTCCCCATTCCTTTCAAGAGGTCTGTAATTGGCCCCTTTTTTCCTAAATAAGCTACGCGAACGTCATTCAGTTCTTTCACAGACGCCGCGGCTTCAATTTTCTGCAGTGCTTCCTGTTTTAACTGTTCCAGCTGCTGCTCCATTGTCATTCTCCTTTCAAAATAGCTTTGTTAAGTAGATTTTAAAGTAACTTCTTTTGGACATATAACCGTTGAATGGAGTGCAGGGCGGCAACTCCTGAGGGTTCAGCGAAAGCTGTGACGAAGAACAGCTTTTGCGAGTAAAAGCGAAGCGTTAGGCGCACGTGTTTTCGAAGCCCCCGCAGAAGCGAAGCTCCGAGGAGGCTGAGATCAAGCACCTCGGAAAGTGTCCGCCTGAAACGCAATTCAACACTGTCACATAACAAACCTTAACAAAATAAAAAACTCGTCCCCTAAAAAAGGGACGAGGACGAATTCGCGGTACCACCCTGATTATCATGCCGGTCGTGCACATGATCTCTCAACTTCGGAATAACGGTCCGTAGCCGGCTCATCTTTACAGCGAAATGCTGGTCCTGAAGGCAGCTCGCGGGGTGAACGGTAACAGTTTCGACCATCCATACTTCCAGTCAAGGTATGGATTCCCTATCGTCAAATGTTCTGTTTCCTCTTCCCGGTCAACACTTTTGTTGTCTGTTGCTCTTGTATACCTCATCAGTATAGCGGAATTCGCTTCATACTTCAATACTTGAACGTCTTAGCGGCGTCCATATGTGTAGAGCAAGATGCCAGCTGCGACAGCAACGTTCAATGATTCTGCTTCTCCATACAATGGAATCTTAACAATCGTATCCGCCTGTTCGAGGAATTCATCCGAAACTCCTGCCCCTTCATTTCCCATAATAAGTGCAAAAGCTGGCATTGCGTCCACTGTGAAATGATCTTTTGCTTGTTGCAAACCTGTTCCAATCACTTGCAGACCGCCTTGTTTTGCACGTTCAATCCATTCACTCAAATCCCCTTTTACGATTGGAATATGAAAATGGGAACCTTGCCCAGAACGGACAGTTTTCGGGTTAAAAGGATCGGCACACCCCTTACCAAGAATCACAGCGTCCATTCCAGCAGCATCTGCTGTACGGATCATCGTACCGATGTTTCCTGGATCTTGGACAGCGTCGATGAACAGAAGGCGTTTCCATTCTGAATACAGGTCTTCTGAAGGAATCGGCTGTTTGCAGTGTGCAAAAATTCCTTGTGGGTGTTCTGTTTCTGAAATTTCTGCAGCTACCGCTTTCGTCATTTCAATGATTTGAATCGAAGACTCTTCCAGTTCAAATGGAATTTCAACATCTTCCCGAAACATAATGTGAAGCACGGAACCTTCAATCTTTAACGCTTCTTCAACTAGATGATGCCCTTCGATGATAAATTCTTCTGACCGTTCGCGTTCTTTTTTTGTCGTAACAAGTTTTTTCCAATGTTTCACAAGTGCATTTTGCGTAGATTCAATACGTTTCATAGTTTGGGATAACTTCCTTTTTTTCTTTTCAGTGTATCAAAGACAAGCTCTCTTGGCGATACTAAACTCAAGTACGCGGAAAGGAGGTCAGATGAATGAATTTTCAAATCAGGGACGCTATTACAGCTAATATGACAGATAACAAAGCTCAAGACATTCGCGGGGTAGTCGATGACGCGATTGCACGTGGTGAAGAACATCTGCTTCCTGGCTTAGGCGTGTTCTTTGAGAAGTTGTGGCAACGCGCAGATGATCAGGAAAAGATGAAGATTACTGGAGAACTCGAGCACGCATTTGCTGCACAGTGACTCCAACAAAAAAAGGGATCGCTACACACCTATTAGGTGAATTGCGATCCCTTTTTTATATCTTATTACAGCAAAGCAGCTAGCAAAGCTTTCTGCGCATGCATGCGGTTACCTGCCTGTTGGAAAACGACAGATTGTGTGCCGTCGATGACCGATCCGGAAACTTCTTGACCACGATGTGCGGGTAAACAGTGCATGAATGTGTAATCAGATTTTGCGTGAGAAGCTAGTTCTTCGTTGATTTCAAATCCTTCGAAATCTGAAAGTCGCTGTTCTGATTGTTCATCGTCTCCCATACTCACCCACACGTCTGTATACAAAATGTCAGCGTCTTTTGAGGCGGCAATAGGATCATTCAATTGGGTCATCGTCACGCCGGACTGTTTGGCTGCTTTTTCGATAGACTTTGAAATGTCAGCATCCATTTCATAACCGACTGGTGTAGCGATTGCTGTGTGGATGCCCATTTTAGCAGCCGCCATGAGTAGCGAATGTGCTACATTATTGCCGTCCCCGATGTAAACGAGTTTTAATCCAGCAAGCTTACCTTTCACTTCTTTGATGGTAAGTAAATCGGCAAGTGCTTGGCACGGGTGTAATTTATCTGTAAGGCCATTAATGACAGGGATTGAGGCGTTGTCTGCGAATTCTTTTACCATTTCATGCGAGTTTGCGCGAATCATCACCCCATCTAGATATTCAGAGAACACTTTCGCTGTATCTGCAATCGACTCGCCACGTCCAATTTGCAATTCCGTCGGGTTCATCATCAATGCATGCCCACCAAGCTGGAACATGCCTACATCGAACGAAATACGAGTTCGCGTCGAATTTTTTTCGAAGACCATTCCGAGAGTTTTTCCTTCAAGCGGTTTAGTTGCGTCACCTGCTAAAAAATCCTTCTTCATTTTCGTCGCTTGATCTAACAAAAAGTTAATTTCGTCAGATGAAAAATCCTCAATTGCTAAAAAGTCTTTACCCTTCAATTGCTTTTCCATGTATTTCAGTTCGAATGCGCTTGTCATCTAATCATCCTCCGTGAATAAAATTGGTTAATGTCAGTATAATTATGAATAATTATAAAGTCAACTGTATTTTTATACTTTATTGAAAATTAAAAGAGGCAGACCAGGTTCTGATCTGCCTCTTCCCTCTTTTATTCAGAAATAATCTTGTTTACTGTTTCTTGGTCAAGCTTTTTAATGACTTCCACGATGAGTTTCACAGCATTTTCATAGTCGTCACGGTGCAGCATCGCCGCGTGACTGTGGATGTAGCGAGTCGCTACAGTGATTGCAATTGAAGGAACGCCATTTCCACTCAAGTGGATTGAGCCAGCATCTGTGCCGCCACCTGACATGGAGTCGAATTGATAAGGAATGCCGTTTTCTTCAGCAGTGTCGACGATAAAGTCACGTAAGCCTTTATGCGCGATCATAGATGCGTCATAGAGAATGATTTGAGGGCCGTCTCCCATTTTTGCTGCCGCTTCTTTTGCGGTAACTCCTGGTGTGTCCCCAGCGATTCCGACGTCTACTGCGATCCCGATATCCGGTTTGATTTTATTCGCCGCTGTTCGAGCGCCACGGAGACCGACTTCTTCTTGGACCGCTCCAACACTATACAGTGTATTAGGATGACCTTGTTTGTTCAGTTCTTTCATAACGTCGATTGCAATTGCACAACCGATGCGGTTATCCCATGCTTTTGCAAGCAAATATTTCTCGTTGTTCATGACTGTGAATTCGAAGTAAGGAACGACCATATCTCCAGGTAAAACGCCCCACTCCATTGCCTCTTCACGAGATGAAGCACCGATGTCGATGAACATATCTTTAATGTCCACTGGTTTTTTGCGTACTTCAGCAGGAAGAATATGTGGCGGTTTAGAACCGATGATGCCTGTAATGGAATCTCCTTTACGCGTTACAATCGTCACGCGTTGAGCGAGCATAACTTGTGACCACCAGCCACCGATTGTTTGGAAGCTCAGGAATCCTTTGTCGTCAATTCTTGAAATCATGAAACCGACTTCATCGAGGTGACCTGCTACCATAATTTTAGGACCTTCTGCATCACCAGTATGTTTGGCTATTAGTGAACCAAGTCCATCCTGGTCAATCTCATCTGCAAATGGTTCGATGTAGCGTTTCATCACGTCACGTGGTTCACGTTCGTTTCCGCCCGTCCCTTTTGCATCTGTTAATTCTTTGAGCATGTGTAGTGTTTCATCCATTTTAGCCAAATCCTTCGCCCCCCTAAGTAATTACGTTCCTAGTATAGTACAAATTATCTTGTTTTCAAAGTATACAGGGTAATCTTATAACAATTCTTTTCGAAGTTGAGCAGGATCTTTAGGCGATAAAAGACCTGGCGGAATGTCGAACACCGTTTTCGCACCATGTTGTCCAAGTTTATTTAATCTGTATGCAGCTCGTGCATATGCTGTAAGAACACTTGAAGTAAATTCAGGATTACTATCCAATGTCAACGAATATTCCATCACTTGGTTTGTGCCTTTTCCAGTCTTTCCACTACGAATGACAAATCCTCCATGCGGCATCGTACTATGATTTTGTTGCATTTCTTCTTCAGATATGAAGGTAACAGTTGTGTCATAGTCAGAAAAATAATCTGGCATGGTAACTATGGTATCTTCCACAGTATTTGCGTCTGCGCCTTTTTCTAATACGACATAGCATTCCCGGACATGCTTTTCTCTCGTTGACAGCTCTGGTTGTTCCCCTGCTCGAACTTTTGAAATCGCTTCATCAGAAGGGATTGTATATTGAACGGCATCTTTAACGCCGTTAATGCGACGAACTGCATCGGAATGACCTTGGCTAAGACCTTTTCCCCAAAATGTATATGTGGCACCGTCAGCAAGAACAGTTTCTCCGTATAAACGATTCAATGAAAACAGGCCTGGATCCCATCCCACAGACAAAATTGCTGTTGTGCCCGATGGTTTCGCTGCTGCATCGATAGCATCGAAGTATTCAGGAATTTTAGCGTGTGTATCAAAGCTATCAATCGTTGTAAACAACTTTGCGAGTGCAGGACCTTGTTCAGGTAAATCTGCACGGGACCCTCCGCAAAGAATCATGACGTCCACATCATCCACATGCTTTTCAACATCTGCTAACTGGTACACAGATACGCTGTCACCGACTGGTTGAACACTACTAGGATCTCTTCTCGTGAAAATACCAACTAACTCCATATCGGGTTGTTGGGAAATCGCAAACTCCACCCCTTTACCTAGGTTTCCATAACCTGCGATTCCAATTCTTATCTTCGATTCCATGTCTTATTCCCCCATTTCGTTTGACTATTCGTTATTTTACAGTTTTTTTCGCTAGATTGCTATTTTTTCTTTACTAGAATGACTTTCTACAATTTCGTCACACATCGTGCGGTTTGTTCCATATTCCTTAATCTTGTACGTTGATTTAAACCCTTAACATGATAAAATAAGCATGGTTTATGAAATCTCGAAACGAGGCGTATGTATGCGATTTTTTGTTTATTTAATCGTTTTCTTTTCATTTTTTGATCTGTTCTCCCAGCTACCGATCATGAGTCCCTTTGCTCTTTCTCTAGGTGCATCCACCTTCGTAGCGGGGCTAGTTGTTGGTACTTATTCTCTCGCAAACGTGTTCGGGAATGTCATTTCGGGCTTTGTTACTGATAAGAGAGGTCCGTTCCTCATTTTGCTAATCGGACTTTTAACTAACGCTTTAGCGTTAACGCTATATTCAACAGTCCATGTTGCTTGGTTACTTGTTGGTGTCCGTTTTGTTCATGGCTTTACGAATGGTTTGATCATCCCTGCTGCGTTCACATTTCTAGCTAACCGTGCTCAACCTGAAAAACGCGGAAAAAGTGTTGCAATTTCCGGAGCGTTTGTCGGATTGGCTGCGATTGCAGGTCCTGCTTATAGCGGAATTGTCGCTTCAATCATCGGGAACCCATTAAAGGGGACTCCTCTCATCATGCTCGTGAACGGCGTCATCATGGCAATACTAGCATTTCTAGCATTTCTGCTATTGCGTTCAGTGAAAAGGGTCAAAAAGTCAGAAGAAAAATCTAAGGAGAAACATGTTGGGGCAATGTTCCGCCATCCAGGAATTCAACGTGCCTTTGCCGGCGCATTCTTCCTTATGTTTTCACAAGGTGTCCTAGCGCTTATTCTTCCGTTAAAGGTCGAAGCACTTGGTTTTGATACAAAAACCACAGGCACACTTCTTAGCACGTTCGGTATTGTGGCAATTTTAGTGTTTTTATTGCCGATTAACCGGATTTTCGATCGGGTGAGACCAATGATTACACTCGCATTTGGAATTTCCTTAATGGGCGTCAGTATGTTGCTCTTAAGTCAGGCAGACGAGCTTATTAGTCTATATGGAACTATGGCATTATATGGAATCGGATTTGCATTTCTATTCCCATCCATCAACTCATTGCTCATCGATTCCTCAGAAGCCGCCTACCGCGGAAAAGCATACGGCTATTTCTATGCATTTTTCTCAATGGGCGTCGTCGCAGGATCGTATACGATCGGTGCATTGAATTTGAATTTCAGAGGTGCATTCACCTTTACTGGTGTGCTCTTGCTACTCGTTGCAGCCTATACCATTTATGGCTTGTTCAAACAACGGACAGCAACGGTTCACTAAAACGATTCATCCAAAGAGATTATATTAGATGGCCATGCGTTCGGGGACGCATTACATCTCCAAGGTTTTTAGTACTCCATTCATCTTGTTCTCGATCTTTGGAACTCCTGTTCATTCCTAATACCGTTCAAATAGCAGACATGATATGATAAGCAGACAGACTTGTCTGATACAATTAGAATGGAGTGGTTCCTATCGGGATTAATGTATATGTAACATTTAACGGAAATTGCCGCCAAGCAGTGGAATTCTATGCAGACGTTTTCAAAACTGAAAAACCGGAGTTTATGTCATTTGGTGACTCACCACAAAATCCCGAATACCCTTTACCTGAAGAGGCGAAAGATCTCATTATGCATACACGTCTTACAATAAAAAACGACGTGATCATGTTCTCAGACACATTTCCTGGATCACCTGTTGTAGTTGGTAATAACATCAGCTTAGCTTTTGTAAGTGATGATACGGATGAACTTACTTCCTCGTTTGAAAAGCTCAAACAGAATGGTTACGTGTCCATGGAGTTACAAGAGACTTTTTTCAGTAAATGCTACGGTAAAGTAAAGGATCAATTTGGTATCGAATGGCAAATAAGTTACGAAGAATAACGGATAACAAAACAAAAAACATGCTTATCTAGCATGTTTTTTGTTTTGTATATTTTTTTGAAATAGTAAATCGTCAAATCTCTTGGAGTTGAAAAGATTGAATCTCTTCGATGAACGCCTCTCCATAAATCTCAAGCTTCGTTTGTCCAACACCCACAACATCTAAAAACTCAGCAGACGTTGCTGGCTTCTTTATCGCCATATCCTTCAAGGTCTTGTCCGAGAATACAACAAATGGTGGGACTCCAGCCTCTTGAGCAAGCTGACGTCTCAGTTGTCGAAGCTGTTCAAACAATGGATCATTTTCTGTAAGTACTTTCGAGACAAATGAGCCTTTTCGCATAATCTTATCATTGCCAAGCAAAACTTCTTTTCCACGCTCTGCTACCCGGATCGTCGGAAACTGTCCGTTTTCGACTTGTAAACAGTTTGCTGAAATCAGAAACTCGATAAAATCGGAAACTTCCTTCGCATTTTTTTCTTTCAATAATCCATATGTCGTCAGTTCATGAAACTTAAAGTCCAGCAATTTTTTGTTCCTAGAGCCAGTCAGCACTTGAGCAATCATCGTCTTGCCGAACCGCTGTCCCATTCGAATGACGCATGACAGCACTTTCTGGGCTTCCAGCGTCACGTCCATCTGCTCACGCGTATCTGTGCAATTAGCACATCTCCCACATTTCGGAGCCTCTGTTTCACCGAAGTATGTCACGATGTATTGCTGCAAGCAATTTTCTGTATGACAATAATCGATCATTCCTTGAAGCTTTTCGAGTTCTGCTGGAATTCTAGAAGGATCAGGAGATTGGTCAATCAGAAAACGTTGCGTCTGAATATCTTGCGATGCGAAAAGGAGCACACATTCACTATCGAGTCCGTCACGCCCTGCACGTCCTGCTTCCTGATAATAGCTTTCCATATTCTTCGGCATTTGATAATGAATGACGTATCGGATATTCGACTTATCAATTCCCATTCCAAACGCATTTGTTGCGACCATCACCGTCGCTTCATCATTCAAAAAACGTTCTTGCTCGTGATGACGTTCTGTATCTGACATTCCTCCATGGTACTTCGCCACTTCAAATCCAGAGCGGTTCAACATCTCATAAATACTCTCGACTGCTTTTCGGGTTGCCGCGTAAACAATTCCAGCTTCGTCTTTATTTTTACTTGCAAACTCTTTGATGAACTTCTCCCGATTTTGGCCTTTTACAACAGTAAACACTAAATTTGACCTCTCAAATCCTGTCATCACCGTCTGTTCTAGCGGAATTCCTAGTTGCACACGGATATCTTCCCGAACGTTCGGCGTTGCTGTCGCAGTCAAAGCAAGCAATACTGGTTTTTCATCAAAACAGTTCAATACGCGAGTAATATTTCTATAACTCGGTCTGAAATCATGACCCCATTGCGAAATACAGTGCGCTTCATCAATTGCGATCATCGGCACGCTCATTCTACTTAGTTCTCTCAGAAATGATTCGGACTCTAATCGCTCTGGTGCAATATAGAGGAGCCGATACTGTCCTGCAATCGCGTTCTCAAGAATACCGAAATATTCCTCAGATGATAATGTACTGTTTATGTACGCAGCTGGAATCCCAAGCTGCCACAGTGCATCTACCTGATCTTTCATAAGGGAAATGAGTGGGGATATGACGAGGACTGTTCCTTCTAATAACATTGCCGGAACTTGGTAGCACAACGATTTACCGCCGCCAGTTGGCATGACACACAGAGCGTCCTGTCCACCCATAACATGCTGGATGACTTGCTCTTGTCCTGTCCGGAATGAAGTATACCCGAATTTTTCAGCGAGTACGGCAAGTGCTTGTTGCATCATTTAGTGTCCTCCTTTCATTGGAAATTCGTCTCTTTGCGCGAAGACATGCAAGAAAAGTCTATACGGTTCAAGCGTCTTTTGAAGGCGACTCTGTAAATAACAGACGTTCTTCTTCACGACTATGGATTTCGTTCACTACCAATAGCGCATAAAACTTTTGAAGGACGCTCGGACTAATCCCTTCCGTCTCTCTAAGCACTTCTATGTCTGCTACAATAATTCTTATCAAATCATGATCACGCGTTAGCTGTGTAACTGATTTTTCCATCGTAGGATTTTCGGTAACGATTTCTTGATAAAACCCGTCCTCTTCTGCATCCGCATGACTGATTACTCGAGTCTTCCAGTAATCCACTAAGTCATTGGCCGCGCGTTCAGCATTTTTCTGATCTCCTTCTTGAAGGAAGTCAATCAGCAACTCCGTTTTTCCGATTGCACCAGATAGTCCGCCTTCGTGAATAGCGCGGTGAGAATGTAGTTGTTTTAAAGCAGGTCCTGCCATTTCAATCATCCCTTTCCGTAGATTATCTACTCTAAGAATAGCAGATTGGTAAGGAGAATGGAACGAACAGGGGGACGCTCCTATATGTGCACTCCAAAACAAAATAAAACCGTCTCGCATAGTCGCAAAGACGGTTCAATGTATGTATGGCGGAGGCGAGAAGATTTGAACTCCCGCGGCGCTTGCACGCCCTAGCTGATTTCGAGTCAGCCCCCTTCAGCCTCTTGGGTACGCCTCCATTTTTAACGAATAAAATTATAACACGGACCAGATTATTCTTCAATTTAATAACCTCTTCACTCAATTGTGTGAAAGTAGCTAAGTGAAGAGGTCGGTCATTAAACTTTAGAAATTTTAAAGTTGCTAACCATTGCCCAAGACAGTACGAGCATTGCGATGACAAGATAAGGTGCCGCCACATATGGAACTGCGAAATACAATGCCGTTAAAATAACACCTGCAGCTGTAATTGGAACGCCACGGAATACTCCGTCGAACTCTTCAACATTGTAACGAGCCAAGCGAACCGCCCCACAAGCAATATAGATAATCGTCGCTGCGAGCCCTACCCAAAGCATTCCAGATAAAGCTGAATGGTAGATAAGAACTGCTGGCGCGATGCCAAACGAAATAATATCACTCAAGGAATCTAATTCTTTTCCAAAAGCAGATTCTGTTTGGAAGTGACGAGCAGTCATACCGTCAAAACGATCGAATAATGCGGCTAAAAAAATAAATACCAAACTCATGTGTGACAAGTCTCGTGAAATTAGTATAATAGCAATAACACCAAAACTTAAATTGACTAAAGTAATTGCATTCGCCAGTTGGGCCTTCACTTTAGTATAATCAATATATCTAAATGAAAACATAGCAAACCTCCTTATAATAAATACTAGTTAAAGATGGTGACAGTATTGAAAAAGAAACTTCTAAAATCATTAGTGGAATTGACAGGCAACCCGGTTTCATCTTGTATCCTTCGTCATTTGTCAGCCTCACGTCTAAGTAAACCTCTTATTAAGACCTACTCAAAAGCCTATAAAATCGATGAGTCCATAATGGAATATCCGAAAGAACACTATGACAGCCTACAAGCATTTTTCACTCGCACCCTAAAATCCGGAGCACGGCCTTTCAATAAGTCGCCTGAAATTCTCATTTCCCCTTGTGACGGACAGCTAAGTTCGTATGGACGTGTGGAAGACGGACACCAATTTACAATTAAAGGTCATACATACAGTATAAATGAAATATTCATGGATGAAAAGAGGGCATCTGCTTATAAAAATGGTTGGTACTTTGTATTCTATTTGTCCCCAGCAGATTATCATCATTTTCATTACCCAGCGGATGGTACAGTCATAAACCGCTACGCACTTGGAAATAAATCATATCCTGTTAATACAATGGGACTGACATACGGAGACAAACCGTTTGAAACAAACTATAGACTGATAACAGAGCTTGCAACAACTTATGACAAATTAGCACTTGTAAAAGTAGGCGCACTCAATGTAAACTCCGTACAGCTCTACTCTTCTTCCAAAGAAGCTAAAAAAGGAGAGGATTTTGGGTATTTCTCATTCGGCTCAACGATTCTGTTATTTGTCGCAGGCGACTCCCATTTCTCTGCTACAATTCAAGAAAAAGGTGCGATTCATGTTGGAGACCCGATTGGTCAATGGCAACCACGAACGTGATCATCAATGAAGTGACAAAAGAGGGATGCAAGTGAGTGTTTTTCAAGATTTCGTTACCCATTACGGGTATTTTGCTGTTTTTCTATTTCTAGCGCTCGGAATATTCGGTTTACCCATGCCGGATGAATTCGTAATTGTCTTTACTGGATACTTGTCTTCTGCAGGGCTCCTCAATTTCGTAGGGGCTATGACCATTGCTATTTTAGGTGTGTTCATCGGGACACTTGTAACATATACCATTGGAAAAAAAGTCGGACGTCCCATCGTTGAGCGATTTGGTAAATGGGTTGGTCTTTCCGAAAAGCGCGTACTGCGAGTGGAACGCTGGTTTGGGCGCTATGGTTCCTGGACTGTGACATTAGGATTTTTCGTTCCAGGAATGCGTCATTTTGTTTGTTGCTTTTCAGGAAT
This sequence comes from Sporosarcina sp. D27, assembly GCF_000586555.1. Lineage (GTDB taxonomy): Bacteria > Bacillota > Bacilli > Bacillales_A > Planococcaceae > Sporosarcina. The sequence goes on along the minus strand of NZ_AZUC01000014.1, from coordinate 347 downwards.
GAGCGGCATGGCTGTAAAACGATATATGCTGTTCTCCTCACTCGGTACAACCGTTTCAGGTATTATATGCATAACCCTCGGCTATTTGTTCGGATGGCCGTTTTAAACACTACTCTAAGTGCGGAGTGTTCAGACTGTAGACAAACTCCAGTAATCATGGGGTTTGCCTACAGTTTTAATTTTACAATAGAATTAACTATGTAAAGTTGATTTCCGCTGCGAGCGGACGCTTTCCGAGGGGCTTGCTCTCAGCCGCTTCCCTCGCTTTGCTCAGTCCAGGGTCTTCGAGCTTCGCTAATCCCTCCGGAGTCGCCACTCTCCGCTACAATCAACAGGATCTCCCTGAA
>NZ_AZUC01000013.1 GCF_000586555.1 Sporosarcina sp. D27 | reverse complement strand
TTTTATGAGCACTTCTCCCGCAGCTTTATTTCCACAGTTCCACAAATGGGGCACCTGTTACTTTTGCGTAATCTTGAGGAGCGAGTTTCATTTGGAAGCCTGGTTTACCGGCACTGGCGTAGATAGATTGTTTGGTTTGGGCAGAACTGTCTAGAAAAGTAGGAAGCGTCTTCTTCATACCGATTGCAGAGCACCCACCTCGGATATATCCCGTCACGTCCGTCAGCTGTTTCAAAGGAAGCATTTCCAACTTCTTCTCTCCTGCTGCTCGTGCCGCTTTTTTCAAGTCAAGCTCGCATACTACAGGAATGACAAACACATAATTGCGTGCAGTACCCGCTGTTGTTACGAGTGTTTTATACACATCTGCTTCGTCCCCGCCATCAGCTGCGGCATTTGCATCCTCAGCCAAATCGCGTTCCAGCAACTCATGAGGGATTCCTTCAGACTCTAAAATACGAATCGCATTCGTTTTAATATGTTTATTCTTCTTCGCCATGATAAGTGCCTCCCTTTCTCCAATTCAAAAACCCGCCAACTAAATGGCGGGTCATTCATTTCATTATGCTACAAGTGAGTATACCGGACTTGCTTCCTTATATCCATGCTGTTTCGCACTTGTCTGGATGGCATAAGCTTCCGAGGCTTGGTCATATAATTTCCGCATTGCTTCCGCTAGTGAGGAATCTGTTGCTGTATTCGAATCCTGCGATTGCATCAGCGAATCTTCATGACTTGCTTCTGCTAGTTGTGCAGAACGCAGGCGATCTTCCAATGCCAGTTGGGCTTCAGCTTCCATGATTTTAGCAGAGGCTGCTGCTGCGAGTTGATGATCGACTTCAGATGGATCTGGATTAGAAAGCGCTTCACTTCGGACATGTCGCCAGCTCTGAATGGTTTCTTCCAATGTTTCTCCGAGTGGCAATGCGATTTGCTTCAGTTGACCGGCACCCAGTTTTTTAAACTCTTTCGTTTGCATAGGTTGTGAATCCGCATTCGCATTCTCATTCTCGTTCGCTAAACGTTGCGCCAATTCGTTCCGTTTGGCTTCGTTTCCACCTGCATAATTTGCATGACGGGTATAAGCCACTTCTGCAGAACGCTTTCTTGCATTCTCATATCTTGTATTTTCCGTAACTATCGGATTCATCGAAATTGAGACCATGAACTCACCCCGCCATAATTTAGTCTTTTAATTATACAGTCTATTTGCATTTACTTCATGAGGCGAATGATTTTAATTATTACTTGTCAAATAGTTTCTTTAGCGCATCTGCCATTGCCGTATTTTCAGGTTCTTCCTTCTCTTGCTTCTTAAGATACTTTTGAACATCACGTTTGTCGGCCTTTTTACCTGTTGTTTGAGCTCTTCGCTTCTCAAATGAGGATAACTTTTCACGATATCCACATTTACAGACGAAGATTTTGCCATCGCCATGTCCACGAAGTTCTAATTTCTTTTTACAGTTAGGGCAGCGTGCGTTCGTCAACGTTGAGATGGTCTGACGATGGCCGCATTCACGATCCTGACAGACAAGCATCTTGCCTCGTTTCCCGTTCACTTCAAGCATTGGCTTCCCGCAATCCGGACACATTTTACCAGTTACATTATCATGTTTGAATTTTGTATCATCCGCCTTAATATCCACGATTGTTTTCTTCGAAAAGTCGATCATCGTGCGAATGAACTGGTCTTTCTTCAGTTTTCCAGCTGCAATTTTCGATAAATCGCTTTCCCATTCGGCAGTAAGTGCTGGCGATTTCAAGTCTTCAGGGACAAGCTCTAGCAACTGACGCCCTTTAGACGTAGTGTAAATATCATTCCCTTTTTTCTCAATGACAAACATGCCAAATAGTCGTTCAATGACGTCCGCTCGCGTTGCAACAGTTCCGAGTCCCCCCGTTTCGCCAAGCGTTTTAATAAGTTCTTTGGATTCGCCAGCCATGAACTGTGTCGGATTCTCCATCGCAGCAAGTAATGTTCCTTCATTGAATCGTGCAGGTGGCTTGGTTTTGCCTTCTGTTCTTGAAAACGCACGAATTTGAAGGGTCTCGCCTTTTTTCATAGCAGGTAATGCATCCGTGTCCGCTTCTTCTTCATCGGATGAATAAACAGCCTTCCACCCCTCATCCGTCACGGTACGTCCTTTCAATGTAAAGGTCTCGTTGCCCGCTTGTAATTCCGCACTCAATTGTTCGTATTGGAATGGCGGATAGAACACAGCCAAGAACCGTTTAACAATAATGTCGTAAAGACGTTGTTCTTTGTCCGACAGTGAATGCAATGAGGGACTTTCCTCCGTCGGAATAATCGCATGGTGATCAGACACTTTGCTGTCGTTGATAACACCCTTTTGAGGTTTGACTGGCCCTTTGCGTAACAATGAATTGACTGCCTTTCGATACGGTCCGATTTCAACCGCTTTAACACGATCCTTCAACGTACTCGTCATGTCTGCTGTTAAATGCTTGGAATCCGTACGTGGATACGTCACGGCTTTGTGTCGCTCATACAAGTTTTGTAACGTCGATAATGTCTCCTTTGCGGACCATGACCAGCGACGATGCGCTTCTTTTTGCAGTTCCGTCAAGTCGAATAAAGGAGGTGCTGGTTGTGATTTCGGCATTGATTTCAGGTCGATGATTTTGCCCTCTGTGATGCCTTCCAATGCATTCATTTTCGCATCGATCACGGTTTCATCGAAAACTTGAGTTTGACCTTTCGCATCCCGCCATGTAAAACGACCCGCTTCCGTAAGAGCTTGAATGCCCCAGAACGGTTTCGGTTGAAACTTTTGAATCGCCTTTTCTCGTTCAGCAATCATCGCAAGTGTCGGTGTTTGTACGCGCCCTGTTGACAATTGAGCGTTATGTTTTACAGTAAGCGCACGAGTTGCGTTAATGCCGACAACCCAGTCTGCTTCCGCACGTGCTGCGGCAGCTTCATATAAGTTTTCGTAGGCTTTTCCTTCTTTCAAGTTGGCAAATCCGTCTTTAATCGCCTTGTCTGTTACGGATGAGATCCACAACCGTTTGATTGGTTTACGATTTTTCGCAAGCTCCAAAATCCAGCGAGCCACGAGCTCCCCTTCGCGCCCAGCGTCAGTTGCGATGATGACGTCTTTAACTTCTCCACGGCGTAACTGTGCCTTCACAGCATTATATTGTTTCGATGTTTGTTTAATTGGTGTCAGTTTAAATGGCTGAGGAATGATTGGTAAGTGTTCCATTTTCCATTCTTTGAATTCCTGACCATATCCTTCAGGATCAGCATGTGTCACTAAATGGCCGAGCGCCCAAGTGACGATGTACCGATCCCCCTCTAGAAATCCATTTCCTTTTTTATGGCAACCGAGCACACGTGCAATATCGCGTGCGACAGATGGTTTTTCTGCAAGTACAAGTGATTTAGACATCGTTCAATCCCCTTTCGTTCTCTCCATTATACGCAAGTTGGTCGGTTTCTTCAGTTTTGACCATATGAAAAACGTCCATCCCGCGGAAATTCCTCTCGGACGGACGTTCTTTCTCTTATTATGCGTCAATTATACCATGGGTCAGTTCTTTCCCCATTTCTGTATACTTCACGAACACGCGCGCTAATTCTTTCAAGCGATCGTGTACATCTTCGTCTACAATCTTACTGTTTTCATCAAAATGATCACGATGCGTATATACATAATTTGGTGTCACCAAGCATCGGAAGTAATCAAGAATCGGCTTCATCTGATTTTCGACAACCAGATGGTGTTGATACGTGCCACCATTTGCCACGATTGAAACCGGTTTATAGCGCATTGTTCGTGGGTGAAGCAAATCGAATGCGTTCTTAAGCACCCCTGGAATCGAACCCTGGAATACAGGTGTTGCGATAATATAGCCGTCCGCCTCTTCGAACTTGCGAATCAGCTTCTTCATATCTTCGTTATATTCTTCTGCAGGTCGACCATCGACAAACTGGTGATCGTACTCAGAGAAATTCAATCTCTCTATCTCAAAACCGCAGCCCGTTTCTTCTATATATTGCTGCACAGCTTTAAGCACAATACCCGTTTTGTTGCCGATAATGGTCCCGTCCACAAACAAAACTTTCAAAATGACCGTACCCCCTAATGATATTCTCACTCTACATCCTATCAGAAAGAATGGGAATTGACTTGCAATTAGCTTGTTGAGTTTTTTGCTAAACCACCTTGGATTGAAGGGGGTGCTTCTCCAGGTATCGGTGACTTTGTTTTCCCCTGATCCTCACTGAATCGCTTTTCGATTTTTTCGTGCTGTACCTCTTCATCACCTTTTTCTTCTGCAATTCTTTCCTTAGCACGTTCAATCTGTTTAATCGGGTGAGAGAGCGCAACAATTGTGTCTCCTGCTACTGCCTGCAACTCTTCTGTTGGCGTGTAAAATTCAACACTTCCATCTTCTCGTAAAATATACAGGAGCACAGATTGATCATCCCGCTCACGCAAGTATTGTGTGTAACTGTACTGTTTAGAAAGCACCGTTTTACGGAATACATGACCCGAATTCATGCGTTCCTCCAAATCATATATCGATAACGCGGGTGTGAATAACGTACGTCCACCCGTGACGTTAAATGATTCCACCCCTTCACCAACATGGAATGACGTTTGGAATAAATTCTCGCGTCCCAAGTCATGCAGAAAATCAGCGCAAATGTGGGCGTTGTATGTGTCCGCTTTTGTCATGGCCAGCATGTATCGATATGGCGTCAAATCTAACGTATATTCGGTCTGCTCTGTTAAAATATCCCCAACGTGACTCGACAAGCCGAGTTTACGCGCATGAGATAAGCCCGCCCAGGAAGTGTCCATTAGCAACACATCATTGCCTGAGTCTTGAATCGACTGCGCAAGTTCTGCCGCAAATTTAGTCCCTCCAACGAGCAGTACACCTGATTCATCCGTCGTCGTCAAGTTTAATCGTCGAGCAAAAGGACCGATTGTAAATCCGTGTAAAACAACCGTTGAAAGAACGAGTGCAAACGTGAGCGCAGTAAGTAATTCCGCATCCTTGTAGCCATTTTCAAGGAGGATTGAAGCAAAATATCCCGACACTGTGAGCGCCACAATTCCTCGAGGAGCAATCCATCCAAGCAGATTTTTTTCTCTGTTAGACAAATCTGTACCTACAGTAGACACCCAAATTGACAGCGGGCGGACGATGAACAACATCGCCATTACATAAGTAATAATATGCCAGTCGAATATTTCAATGAGTACATGAGGATCTAATGACGCAGTGAGCATCACAAAAATCCCTGAAATGAGTAGCACAGAAATGTTTTCTTTAAATTGACGGATGTCATGAATGGAAGTTAAATGCATATTGGCCATCACTATCCCCATTGCTGTTACCGCTAGTAACCCAGTTTCATGCATAAGTTCATCCGAAATGACGAACGCAAATAAGACGACTGCAAAAAGCACGGGAGCTTTCAGAAATTCGGGCACGCTACCCTTTTCAAACGCATATCCGAGAATACGCGCAGACGCCCAACCAATGAATACGGCGAAAATCGATGCAGCAACGAATAGTCCAAGTGCTGCGAGGGTAGCTTGCCCATTGACAAATTTTATGAATTCAAATGCAAACACGGCAAGTAACGCACCGAAAGGATCGACGATAATGCCTTCCCATTTAAGAAGTGCTGCTGGACGAGGCTTGAGTTTAGCCTGTCTGAGCATCGGTAAAATCACTGTTGGCCCTGTTACGATGAACAACCCACCTATAATGAAAGCCACAGTCCAGGATAGTCCCGCTAAATAATGGGCTGCAAGCGATCCCGTGATCCAGGCAATGAACGCGCCAAATGTCACGATACGCGTAAGCGGTTTGCTGAACCCTTTAATCTCACGGAAGTCGAGGTTGAGACTTCCTTCAAATAATATAATCGCAACTGCAAACGAAATAATTGGGCTAAATAGCTCTCCCAATGTTTCTTCGGGGTTGATGAATCCGAATACAGGTCCAACGAGCAGACCTGCAATCGCCATGACGACGATCGCGGGAAGGCGATATCTCCAGGCAACCCATTGTGAAAGGATACCAATCAGAACAACGAGCATAAGGTCTGCAGCTATAGATCCGAACATTCGATTTCGCCCTCCTATCGAGTTGAAATTTCGTACTAGTGTACCACACCCACTCTATGAAACAACTTATTTGAGGTTTTCGGATGAAGGCTAGTGGATATTCATAAGACCTATCCCACGGTACAACACCAGCTTCCCCATCCCCCTATCTCGTGACCAACTAGAATACTCTTCGCAAATTGATCATAAATCTTTGAAAGTGATCATAAAAGGTGGTATGTGCTCATAAAACTTGAAATATGATCATAAACTGCCTCTCGCGGTTCAACACCAGCTTCCTCCATCACCCTATCTCGTGACCAGCTTGAATACTCTTCGCAAATTGATCATAAATCGTTGAAAGTGATCATAAAAGGTGGATTGTGATCATAACTCTCGGTTTCTGATCATAAACCGCCTCCCATGGTTCCACATCAGCTTCCCCCCACTCTAATTTCTTTATCATAACGAATCCATCCTTTTCATAGACTGGGAGGTGAAGAGACTGTGTGGAAAGGATGATTCCTATTATGAACAAAACAAAAAAGCTCATTGCGATCTGTCTTTCATCTACAGAAGAAAAAAATGGCTATCCTTTGCGAAGAGCGTTACGAGTTGCAGAAGAACTTTCTTCAGAAGCAACCATTGTTTTCATTACACAAGTTGCAACTCCCGATATACCAACTATGTATCGGTCGATGGAAGCCAATAATCATCGTACCCTTCTTCAAGTACTATCCTTTTTAAAACCGGATCTACTCGTTCGAGATACGGGGAGTACAATTAAAGAAGAAGTTGAGGCCATCTCTCGACTCGTTCCTGCTAGTTTACACTTCGATGATTTCGGAGAAGGCGGACAGCAAGCCGATTTTGTAATCCAAACATTATATGGAGAAACCGAACATGATGTTACGAGTCCAATCAAAACAGGCATTCAAACGTTTTTACCTGATGCACGCTGTGCGGACTTGCGTTCAAAAAGAGATCGGCATGTGTTCGGTGATCCCCCTCGCCTTCTCATCGCATTCGGCGAGAATGATCCTGGTAACTTAACATTTCGTTCTTTCCGTCACGTGATGAATTTGCAAATCCCACTCAATGTGACGATCTTGCTCGGCAAGTCCTATGAACACGACGCGAGTACACTCCAAATGATGGCACTGAGCCGTAGAAATACAACTGTCAAAAAGGCTCCACACGATTTTCTTGAGCTGGCGGCAGAAGCGGATATTGTGCTATGCGGCGGAGGCTATATGCCATACGATGTTGCCTGTCTCGGAGTACCTTGTATTGTACTCGCACAAAGCACCTTCGAATCCGAGTTGCGATTCCCAATCGACCGTGATGGATTCACACATTTAGGCCTTGGACGCAAAGTGAAGCAATCCAATTTGTTGAATGCAATCATGGAGCCACTTCTGCACGACTCTCTTCGTAAACGGGACGTCGATCGTCAGCTCGCTTTACCACTTGGTGAGGAAGCAGAAACTGTGTTTGAAACGGTCCGTTATCTGCTCGAACATCCGAAGCGTGCAGTCCCCGGCAAACCCCTACCTGATGTGGTAAACTGAGGAAAAGTACACAGGGAGGAATACGGTCATGACTAAATCACAAATCGAATCTGAAATCGCAGAACTTAAAATGGACTATATAAACTTGCAAGGAGACATCGAAAAACTCGAATCTACAGGTCATGGAGATTCTGTCCAAAAATCAGAGGCACGACTTGCAAAAATGGAAGACCGTCTTGCAGAGCTTAATGAGATGCTTGCAGCGCTTTGACTCTAAAGAATCCCAACTAATCTACACAACCATGCAAAAACCTCTTACCTGAAATTAGTAAGAGGTTTTTTATAAATATTGGAGATTTCATCACTTAATAAGATGTCAATTTTAACCACTCTTGTAGCGCATAAATCACGCGCTGTGGACGAGTGAATTTGTTTTGGTATTCTTCCATATCCAATGTGAACAACGCGTCTTCGTTATTCCACAAACGTTCGAAATACGCGTCTAGCTCGCCTGCAAGTTCACTATCCGTAGGAGCGATCACATACAGATCATTCTCCAAATTGTAGTTATCGAGGGTTCGCTCGGTTAAATTGGCAGAACCATTTAAGATGTGCATGTTATCATCGCGTTCGATCATGACGAGTTTCGTATGGTATTGACCGACAACCGTATTGTACCAGCGTACTTCAATTGCACCCTCGCTGTCTTCGACGAGTTTTTGTACAGCAGGTCGATTCGGAAGTCCTGATTTTTGGTTTCCAAAAGAATTTTCGTTCGGATCCAAAATAAGTTTTACTTCCACACCACGCTTTGCGGCTTCAGTCACTTCCTTCACGACATCTGGTTCCGCGATGAAAAACATTCCCATCCGAATGCGATCACCCGATTGCGCAGCGGTTAGTTCATCCATCAATACGTCTTTTATCTTCTTCTCGGTTAAATATTGAACAGCGTACTCTCCGTCTTTCGGCTCTTTCGCTTCAATACGAGGCAATGTTTGCCCAGTCTGTCCCGTTGAATAGTTCAGTACCGCTTCTTCTGCTTCCAATAAATCATTAATAATAGGGCCAGATACTTTAAGTGCGACATTTCCATGGAAACCACTCGCATCATGTGGATTTGAAGACGTCACGAGACCTGCTTTTTCCGTTGCAATCACTTTACGGTGATTCGACTTCACATTCAATAGCTCCACGTAAGATGCTAATCGGAACTTCGGCGCTTCAGAAGCCATTGCATTCGGAATCCATCCTTTTCCACCTATATCTCCAAAGCGGAACAACGTCCGATACAGTCCTGAGTAGAGCGGCATAGAATCGCGTAATGGCTCTAAATCGGTATATACGACTTCCACACCTGCGTCCTTTAACTTTCCGAACCATTTCGATTCGTAGGAGCCATATCCTTTATTGATGGGATCGGTGATGAATACAATCGGCATGTCGGGATGAACCTTCTTTTTCTCGACCAACTTCTTCGTGATCGTCTCCGCAATCTTCGGGAAGTCTAAATTTTCATCTGAATAATGATCCATTAAAAAGAAATCCAGCACGATAAATTCATCCGCTTCGTCAATCATTGAATATACTTCGTCAAAAATATTCAGTTCATGCTTCAAATCGTCTTTCTTCTTTGTCTTCGAGTAGGATAAATCCGTGAAAACCTCTACATCATCAGTCCAATGGACGTCTCCTTCATAATTAACGCCTTTTGGCAAAGGCTTGTATGTATGATATAAAATAACAGCAATATAAATAAGGAGAAAAATTCCTAACGTCAGCCACATAATTTGTTTCTGTTTTTTTGTAAATCTCTTACGTTTTTTTTCTTTCTTACCCATGACTTAGCCTCCACTCCAAAACCATTACTGTAACATTCCCTTTCTAGGCATCTTACAAACTCTGTACCCATATAAAAAGACTTCCCCTATAGTAGGAGAAGTCCAAAATCGATATCATTACGCAATTACAAGTTCGTTAACAGACTGATCTTGCGTTAATAGTTCTTTTAAATATTTTTTCGCACGGAACAGGCGGGATTTCACCGTACCGATAGATACTTGCATCATTTCAGCAATTTCAATGAGGGAGTATTGATTGACATAGAAGTACTCAATCGTTGTCTTATATATCGCGTCTAGCTCATTGATTTTACTTTGAACTGCAGCTCGAAGATCTTGTCTCTCAACGATTTCACCTGGTAGCGGACTACCACTTGGCACTAAATCGAGCAAAGGAATGTCCAAAGTATCCGGCTGGTTCATGACATACTTACTGCGACGTACGTCTTTACGATAACGATCTCTGAACGTATTCATGCAAATCGTTGTCAGCCAAGCTTTCATACGATCTACGCCTTCCATACGATCGCTTGTGCGTACTACTTTAACCCAAACATCTTGCATGAGATCTTCAGCTTCTTCTTTATTCCGTGTCAATTTTAAACATAAGTGATATAAGTATCTGCCATATTCGTCATGTAATTCATTAAGTGTTGGTTTCATCCGATAACGCCTCCGTGTTCTAGCTGTTACGTTTAGTATGCACTAGAACACTCTGCTGAACTATCGGAGTTTCTTTCAGTTACCTTACAAACGTGTAAGGTTGCTGTATATTAGGATTCGTCATCAATCAGTTCTTCCGGACGGCGAGTGATCCGAAGACGTACGATCCGATTGCGGTCCATCTCTTCGATTTCAAATAACAATGGTCCATAAGTGAATCGTTCGCCAGTGTCTGGAACGTGATCGAGCTCCTGGAAAGCGAATCCACCGATTGTTTCGTTTTCAGTCGGCAAGTCGATTCCAAGTAAGCTCACCGCCTCTTCGATTTCAAGACGTCCCTGACAAACCAGTGTATCCTCTGTATGTTCATAGACCATTGCGTCTTCTGCTTCGTCGGTTTCATCTTCAATTTCTTGCCCGATCATTTCTTCAATAATGTCTTCATGAGTTACAATACCAAGCGTTCCTCCATACTCATCCAACACAATCGCCATATGCTTCTTGTGCGCCAGCATCATTTTAAACACTTTCTCGACACTCGCGGTCTGGACAACAAACAATGGATCATGGTCAATCATATCTTCAAACGGTTCTTCCGGTGTGATCGACCATTCGATTAACCGCTTGGAATAGAACACACCGATAATCTTATCGATACTTTCTTCATAGATCGGATACCTTGTATAGAAATACTCGAGAACCGTACTGCGAACGTCTTCATAGCTTGAATCGAGAGGCAGGGCAACGACGTCTGTCCGGTGGGTTCCCATGACGTCTGATACGTCTTTTTCCGGAAAGTCGAGGACTCCTTTTAACCGCAACGATTCCTCTTGTTGGAACGTTCCTTCAGTAGAAGCAAGGTCGACCATTGAGCGTAAGTCCTCTTTCGTCAGAGTTGCTTCCGTCACGGCACCCTTTGATAGAATGCGGATGAAAAGATTAGTAAAGAGCGCTAATAAGTACGTGAGCGGCGTTAGTAGTTTAACAATAACGCGGATGACTGGAGCAACGGTGTATGCCAATTTATCGGCAAACGTTGCGGCGATTGTTTTCGGTAATACCTCTCCGAAAATAATTAGGATAACGGTTAACACTCCAGTCATGAGACCAACATTTAATCCTTTGTCATAAGCAATCATAGTGACAATCGTCGGCATCATAATGTTTGCGACGTTATTACCGATTAAGATTGCTGTAATCATTCGATCTGGTTTCGAAACGAGGGCGCGGAGCCGAATTGCCTTTGGGTCTCCTTGCTCTGCGCGCATTTGAATTTTCATCCGATTAGCGGCAGTAAGTGCAGTTTCACTTCCTGATAAGAAAAATGACATCACCAAAAAGAAAGCAAGTGCGATGAACAAGAGCGATTCCTCCCGAAAAATTCCTGGTTCGTTTCGATTTGCATATATAGACGTATATCTAAGGGTTGAGGTTGCAAACCTAAGACGGCTATAATTTGAATCCGATTTCATAGCTGTTGGAATAGTATAGCATAAGTACCAGAAAGAAAAGGATTCAGAAGTCTCCTCTTTTTCGAATCCGCTCCAATTCTGCTATACTAAAGGAATCAGCATCGTTACAGTGACCCAACCTTTTTGGGCGATTAACTCAATCACTGTCAACGAATGATGGGATTCAGTAGGACTTTTCCAGCTGCAACCTCCCATTTATCCAAATGAAAACGAAAAGGGGTAATTTCATGGCAACGCTTGACCAATTGAATGAGTACTTTGAAAAGAATCGCGACACGCATCTGAATGAGTTGAAGGAATTTTTGAGTATCCCGAGCATTAGTGCGCTATCTGAGCACAAAGCTGATATGCAAAAAGCTGCAGAATGGTTATCAAATTCGTTCAAAGAAGCAGGTCTTGAAAACATCTCCATCGATCCTACTGCTGGGCATCCGGTCGTTTACGCTGACTGGCTTCATGCAGAAGGTCAACCGACGATCCTCATTTACGGCCACTACGACGTACAACCTGTTGACCCATTGCACTTATGGGAAAGTGCGCCATTCGAGCCAGAAATCCGTGACGAGAAAATGTTCGCTCGTGGGTCTACTGACGACAAAGGACAAGTGTTCATGCACGTTAAGGCGGTTGAAGCATTGATGAAGTTAGATAGTAAGCTTCCTATCAACGTGAAATTCATCATTGAAGGTGAAGAAGAAGTTGGAAGTCCGAACCTGGTTCCATTCATTAAAGACCATAAAGAAAAGCTCGCTGCAGATACGATTGTCATTTCGGATACAGCGCTTCACGCTCCAGGTCAACCTGCAATTTGTTATGCGCTTCGCGGATTGAGCGGTGTACAAATCGATGTCTTTGGTGCTAAGAGCGACTTGCACTCCGGAGTGTATGGAGGCGGTATCCAGAACCCGATTCATGCAGTTGCAGAAATTTTGGCGTCATTCCATGACCAAGAAGGAACGATTGCAGTTGACGGATTCTATGATAACGTTCGTAATTTGAGCGAAGAGGAGCGTCAAGCATACAAAGACCTCAACTTCGACGAAGAAGCGCTCAAACAGGAAATCGGTGCTTCTGAGCTGTTTGGAGAGCCAGGCTATTCGTTCCTAGAGCGTACTTCTGCTCGCCCGACTCTTGAAGTGAACGGCGTTTTCGGTGGTTTCAGCGGTGAAGGTATCAAGACCGTGTTGCCTGCAGAAGCAGGAGCAAAAATCACATGCCGCCTTGTTCCGGATCAAGACCCAGCGGAAATCGTTGAAAAATTGAAAGCACATGTTGAAAAGCATAAGCCTGAAGGTGTTAAAGTGACGGTCACACCGTTTGACCAGGGACGTCCGTTCATCACACCATTCGACCATCCAGCACTTACTGCAGCAAGCCGTTCTTACGAGAAAGTATACAATGTGCCAACTGTGTACACACGCGGCGGTGGATCGATTCCAATTGTTGCCGACTTCGATGAAATTCTCGGTTTACCAGTTGTCCTTATGGGCTTCGGTCTTGAAACGGAGAACTTACACGGACCAAACGAACACTTAACACTTGAGAACTTCGACAAGGGATTGCGTGTGCTTGGTGACTATTACCAAGAACTTTCTGCCTTATCTAAAGATGAGTTAAAAAAATAAGATTTTTACCCCCTATTGTTCACAATAGGGGGATTTTTAGTTGGGTAAAGGGGGTATGATTGGTATTTCGGCTTCCATTTACCTACTATCGTAATTTGATTTGTGTCTCGTTGCCGATTCTTTGTCTCATAGTGCTGATTCTTTACTCCATAATGCTGATTTCAAGCGCCATGTTGCCGATATCATCAATTATATTTCCGATTCTTCCTTTTGGTGGGATGAATAAAGTGAAGCAGATGTTAAACCGTCTCGCCCCATCGGATGTCTCAGTGATTTGACCAACCACACAAAAAACCTCTTCCATCAAACTGGAAGAGGCGCGCAATTATTCAGTTGGTTCAGCTTGCCAATACGTGACGATGTCTTCAACCGGCGTACGTGGCTTTGTTTTTGGTAATTCATCAAAGTGACCAAACTGAAGCATGCTAATGATGCGTTCGCCAGGCTGAACGCCTAAGGCTTCGCGAAACTTAGGGTCATCCAGGAATCCCGGTGTTTTCCAGCATGTTCCAATCCCTTTATCCCAGGCGAGCAATTGAATATTTTGTATCATCGTACTTGCCGCTGCAAAGTCTTCTAAACGTTGTTTTTGTCGTGCATCTTCTGGAACGATAACAAACATTGCTGCGCTTGCACTAGTGAATTTGCTCATTTGTTTTTCAAGGGTTTCATCCGACAACTCTTTCCATTTCGGTACACCGAATTCGCGCAAGACGTCTAAAAATTGCTCGTAGTTGTCTTCTGCAGCGAGTACGAAACGCCATGGATTTCGGTTTCCATGATTGGGTGCCCAAATTGCATCTTCTAAGATATCGTCAATTTCGCTTTGTTCAACCGGCTGTCCGTTAAAGCTCTTGATGGAGCGGCGCGAAATAATTGCATCTCTTACTGATAGTGCTTGTTCATCCATTGTTGTATCCCCTTTTGTCATTGATATTCTTCAGTATACATCATTTCAATAATTGGTTTCTAATTTACTTCATGATTTATTAGTTAAGAAAATTCGTCGTTTATCCGGAAGAAAATGTATTTGGCGTTTGGTCGATAGGCGTAGGAATCTTTGTAATCCCAACTTCTTCTTTGTACATCGTAGGTATGAGCATTGACGAGTGGTGACGAGCCGTCTTTAGCAGTCACAATCGTTGAATGATCAAAGCGGCCATCTCCTTGAAAGTCATACAATATGACATCGCCAAGTTGCAACTCTTCAGCCGATTGAACTGGATAGGCAGTCAGTCCTCTTGTTGAACTTCCTAAGTACCAGCGTAGCGAATGGGCTACTGACCAACTAAAACTCCAGTTTGAATTCGTAATCCACCAACCGCGATCTCGTACGGGAATGCCATGCATCGGTGCGCCGCCTGCACGCAGGCACTGTGAAATGAAATTAGTACAATCGACATCGAATGAAGGGTACTGAGGATTTCGCCCATCCCACCATTTGTCCGCATACCAGACTGCAGCTTCGCGGTCATACATCGATTCGCCTCCTCCCCCTATTCTATGTGGGAAAATTGGTTTTCATCCTTAAAATTATACACAAAAAACGCCCGCTTAGCGGACGCTATTACTATGGAGCATACCGGATTCGAACCGGTGACCCCTTCGCTGCCAGCGAAGTATTCTCCCGCTGAACTAATGCCCCGTTCCTTCTAGGAATATCTGTTGGTTATCGACGTTGTTGAATAACGCTAATTTTGCCTCAATCTGATACAATTAAAAGTATAGCAACAAGTGCGTTAGAAGACAATGTTTAGGAGGACGGCTTATGCAACATGCAGAACGCGAACTGACTTCTCCAGTATTGCTTTGTGACAGCAAGGGATTATTAAATCCTGAAGCGGTTGGCTTTGCTCAGAAGCCGATTGTCCAAAGTAATCTGAAAGGACAGTTCCCCAATAAGAAGAAGTGGAATACGTGGACCGTCTATGGAGAAGAAGTCTTGTTCACTGCGACGATCGCTCATTTTGACATCGGTGCTGTGTGTCTTGTCTATTTCCTGGATTATGAGACGGAACGTTTTTTTGAAAAAAGAATTGCCTTGCCCTTCGCACGTCATGTAAAGATGCCTGAAGACGTACTTACAGATAGTAAATTTTTAGATAACCGCCTTTCAATACATGCTAGCCATACCAATGAGGATACGCACTTATCTATTTCCATCCCTGATTTTGACAACGAAACGCTGCATGCCGATCTCCATATTAGCCACCCTTCAGAGGATCAGTCATTGAATGTTGTCATTCCGAAAAACCGGAATACCTTTCAATTCACCGCAAAGCATCATACGCTACCGACTTCCGGCTTTTTAAAGATTGGAGACAAACGATATGAATTCAATCCGGATTATAGTTTTACGGTATTGAATTATACACGAGGTGTTTGGCCAAAAATGACGGAATGGAATTGGGCAATGGCTTCACAACGTTCAGGAGGTCGTCGTATCGGATTGAACTTCGGTGGCAAGTGGACGGATGGTACAGGGTTGACCGAAAACGCTGTATTCGTTGACGGTGCAATGACTAAAATTCATGAAGATGTGATTTTTTCCTTTAATCCTGAACGTATGATGGACCCTTGGACAATCCATACTAAGTTCACAGATTGCGTAGATTTGACCTTCACTCCTTTTTTCGAACGCGAAGCGAGTTCTCATCGAAGGGGATTAAAAGCGGATTTCACTCAAATGTTCGGCTACTTCAGCGGAAAAGTTCAATTGGAGTCTGGTGAACGGTTAGCAGTTCGCCGCATTTTGGGTTCTTGTGAGGCGTTTCAGGCTAAGTGGTAAAACTAATTCCCCACCCACTTTCGTTTAAATTCGTTTGGAAAAAGGTACAGTAGTATCAAAGCAATCGAACTATTCAGAGAGGACGTGAGAAGTTGAATAAGCTAGCAGCAATGGGCTCTGTAGTGTTTGCGAGCGTTCTATTCGTCAGCGGGTGCGGTAATACAGGGAAAGACGCAAACAAAGACAATAGGGAAGAGGCAGACATTGTTACGAATGAGTCAAAAGAAGGCGGCGACCGTGATAACGGTGATGCCTACGGTTTCAACAAATTCGAATTGGAGATCGACGTAGATAACCAAGACGCCATCGATGCGGAGTATAAGGTAGAGAAGAATTTCGATCCGGAGTACCAAAACACTTTGACAAACATCGACTTAGAGGGTGCCAAAGCGATGGATGAGCTGGATAAGATGTTCATCGCCTTAAATCTTCAACATGAAATGTCTGGTGAAGAAGCCCGTGAGAAAATTTTAGAATACTTCCAGATTGACTTGTATTCAAAGTTTAAACTGGATGTCGAGTTTGACGATGGGACAAAGTTGGAATTTGAAGATAAACAGTAAGTAGTTGAAAACCACCGATTTGGTGGTTTTTTTGTTTTAGCAGGTTCTGGGTAAGGATCCAGTTTCTCGGGCGGGTTGGAGTGGTAATGCCCACTTCCCCTCCCTAAACGCGCAGCGGAGCGGAGCACACCAATCAGGCTTGGTTTTGAATTAGGAGGAGATGGATTGGTCGCGAGCTTAGATTCGGACTAAAGAAAGTTGGTTGCCGCGGAAATGAGCGGGTTCCTCATGAAAACTGGCGAGTTCGGACGCAGAACGAGCGGGTTCTCAGGGGAAACGAGCGGGTTCGGGCGCGCAACGATCGGGTTCCCAGGAGAAACGGGCGGGTTCGGACGCGCAACGATCGGGTTCTCAGGGGAAACGGGCGGGTTCAGGCGCGCAACGATCGGGTTCTCAGGGGAAACGGGCGGGTTCGGACGCAGAACGATCGGGTTCTCCCGGGAAACGGGCGGGTTGCCTAATTGGGCTCACCCTCCCTTCATCACACACTCAACACGTAAAAACGCTCCCGCTAAATGGGGAGCGCCTCGGTGTTATAGCTTAGATTGTTGCAACATCGTATAATACATACCCTTTTGGGCGATCAAATCAGATTGACTGCCTGACTCAATTAGCTTGCCTTGATCCATTACATAAATGATGTCTGCCTTCTTCACCGTATTGAGGCGATGGGCAATGACGAAACTTGTACGACCTTCCATGAGTTTTTCAAGTGCAGCCTGAATCTCTAATTCTGTCACCGTGTCAATACTGCTCGTCGCTTCATCCAGTAACAACAGCACTGGATCCGCCACAAATGCACGCGCAATGGACAACAATTGCTTCTGCCCTTGCGAAATTTCGCTTCCATCCGCTGAAAGCAACGTATCGTAACCTTCTCCAAGTCGGCTAATAAATTCATGAGCGTTCGCTTTCTTCGCTGCTTCTTCAATCTCTTCATCAGTTGCTTCGAGTTTCCCATATCGAATGTTTTCTCTCACCGACGCTTCAAACAAGAACGGATCTTGCAAAACAAATGCCGTTTGACTGCGTAATGTCGCCCGTGGAAGCTCGTCAATCGGAATGCCATCTATCAAAATCGTTCCCTTATCCACCTCATAGAATCGGGCAATCAATTGGACAAGCGTCGTTTTCCCAGCACCAGTCGCACCAAGGAGCGCAGCGGTTTCTCCTGCTTTCACGCACAACGAGACATCCTCCACCGTGTAACCATCCGTTTCGGGTGCATAGCCAAATGATACGTTGCGGAATTCGACGTTCCCTCTAAGCTGGATATCTCCATTCAACTCGGCCGCATCCCGTTCAACGTCTTCTCCCATAATGGAAAATACTCGTTCAGCGCCTGCAATCGCGGATAGGACTGTATTGAATTGGTTGGCTAAATCGTTCAACGGACGCGTGAATTGACGTGCATACTCCGCGAATACAACGATCGTACCGATTGTTACAATCCCGTCACCCCGTAACGCCAGCAATCCGCCGACTCCCGCTACAATAGCAAATGCCGCATTGTTCAACATATTCATCACTTTTGGGATGAAACCTGAATACGTCAATGCCCAGAATCCGGTTCGTTTCAATCGATCACTTTTCGCGGCAAACTCTTCCTTCATCCGTTCTTCTTGAGAAAAAGCCTTTACAATTCGCTGGCCAGACATCGTTTCTTCAATCATTCCATTCAACTCACCGATTGCTCTTTGCTGTTCCTTAAAAAGAATTCCAGTACGACGAGTGATCCAACGCATCGCAATAAACATGACCGGAACGATCGTCATTGTTAATAAAGTTAGAAGTGGACTAAGATAGAGCATGACCGCAAGTGTTCCACCAAGCGTTAATATACTAGAAAATACTTGGATGAACGATGAATTCAACGTCTGGCTAATATTTTCAATATCGTTCGTCATTCGGCTCATGAGCTCACCGTGCTGACGCTTATCAAAAAAGGAAACGGGCAATTTCTGCAAATGATTAAATAAGCCCGCTCGCAATTTATAGACCGTATTTTGTGCAATACCAACCATCCAGAAGTTCTGGAAATACATCGTCAGCGACGTCCCTGCGTAAATTGATAGCAACAATCCAATTTGCATTGCAAGTCCATCGGTTTTCATCGGAATGATGAAATTATCAATGGTCTGACCGATCAGAAAAGGACCGAGTAGCGTGAGTCCGGAGCTGGCAAGCACTAGAACCAACACTGTTATGAGGAGCCCGCGTTGCTCATCTACGAGCCGCCATACGTTGAGCAACGCTTGCTTCCAGTCCCCCACTTCTTCTTTCTTACGCTTCGTACTCTTTTTCAAATCTTCCCGCTTAATTATCGGTTCGTAACCGAAGGGCTTCCTCACGTTGTTCACCATCGTCCATCACCTCCTCATCCAACTGGGATTCAGCTATTTTACGATACAATGTCGACTGATTCATGAGATGATCATGCGTCCCGTACGCCGCTACTTTCCCTTCATCCAACAAAAGAATGCGATCGGCGCCTTGCGCAGTATGGATTTTTTGCGTGATGACAATCATCGTGGCGCGTTCGCCTTCCAACGCTTCCCACAGCGCATTCTCCGTTTTCACATCGAGTGCACTCGTACTGTCGTCTAGCAGCAAAATCGCGGGCTTTCGGACAAGCGCCCGCGCAATCGATAAGCGCTGTTTTTGTCCGCCAGATAAGTTGACTCCTTTTTGTCCAACACGCGTCTCGTAATTTGCTGGAAAACGCTGAATCGAAGCATGGATCTGAGCCTTTTCAGCTGCAGCTTCTAGTTCGTCTGCCCGTGCTTCTGGGTCGCCCCACGCTAAGTTTTCTCTAATTGTTCCTGTAAAGAGGACCGACTGCTGCGGCACGAGGCCGATTGCATTGCGAAGCTCTTCTAACGGCCAATCTTCAATATTCTTACCATCGAGTAGAATTTCACCAGAAGTTGCGGTGAAAATGCGTGGGATTAAGTTCAACATCGTCGACTTTCCAGATCCAGTCGCTCCCATGACGGCAATTTTCTCTCCTGGGTTAATAGTGAAGGAAACGTTCGATAGAACTTGTTCCGGATGACCAGGATAATGGAATGTAACGTTATTAAAAGCCAAGGCTCCACGACTTTCTTCTTCACTTTCTGTATTTCCTGGAATGATGATTTCACGATCGTCATCTGCAAGCAGCACTTCTTCCATACGCACGGAAGAAGCTTGAGCTCTTGAGAACGCAACAATGAGGAATGAAAACATTGAGAATCCGCCTGTAATACGGAATGCGTAGTTCACAATTGCAACGATTTCACCGACTTGCGCATCGCCTGCTCGAACGACTCCGACTCCGAACCATAAAACTAGCATTAAACTGCCATTCATGATGAGTAGTAAAATCGGCATAATGAGTTCCATCATCCGAAACGCTTTCACCGTATCTTTTCTTAACAAATCCGCAACCTTCGAGAAACGGCTGCCTTCATACACACCACGTAAATACGCTTTAATCAGTCGAACAGCTTGAAGATTTTCCTGAATGACACGATTCACTCGATCCAATCTACGCTGCACATTAGAGAAGTAGCCAACTCCTCTTCGAGCCATAACAAACAAAAAGATGCATAGAAAAGGAACTCCTATCAACAAAAACGAAGCAAGCTTCACGTTAACGAGCATCGCCATCACTAAACTTCCAATTACGACGAGTGGTGCCCGTAGCAAAATCCTAAGACCCATGAACAAAATGTTTTGTGCCATCGTGACGTCACTTGTCAGTCGTGTAATGAGTGAGGACGTCGGAAAACGCAAAAAAGTCGACATGGAGAATGCCTGAATTTGTTTAAATAATGCCTGCCTCAAATCGTAGCCAAAACCTTGCGCCGCGTGGGCAGCGAAGAAAGAGTTTGTGACACCTGATACTAACGCGAGAAGTGCGAGTCCCATCATGATGCTTCCGTAAAGAATAATCGTTTCCCGATCGCCAACAGAAATCCCGTCGTCAATTATTTTTGCAATAAGGAGGGGCTGAATGAGCTCCACACTTAACTCGATTAACATTAAAATAAGTGCAATCACTATTGGCCATTTATATGGCTTTGCATAAGAAAATACAGTTTTCATCGGCATTGTCCTTCCTGAACTGTTTCGTTTAGCGAATTAGTTAATTATACTTAGTATGCCATATTCCTGAATGACTGTATAGCGATTGAACAGAATTATCTGAACCCTATAAACCCCGCTGATTATTTATAAATCTACTTAAAAAAACGCCCTCAAATGAGAGCGTTCAAATAGATTACGTTTTCACTCGTCCCCCGGCAATGGAGATTCCTGTAACACCTAGTAGCATTACGATTGCCCCCGTTAGTTGCCAAGCACCTAGAACTGCTCCGAGCCAGATAACTGATACGATCATCGCCGTCAGCGGTTCGAAACTTGAGAGAATACTTGTTTCAATTGGGGATATGAACTTCATGCTAGCGAGGAACAGCAAGAAAGCAACCGTACCCACGACGATGATACCAAGTAACATCATGGCAATTTTCCAGTCAAGCAAATATTGGAAATCCCGAATCATCATGACAGGGTTTGTAATTAGCAATGCGGCTCCTCCGACAACCATCGCCCAACCGATTGATAGCAAGACGCCCCATTCCTGCATGAGACGAACGGGATAAAGCGTATAGAACGTAAATGCAAATCCGACTGCAACTCCCCAGAATACAGCACTCGGGCTTAAACTAAACCCGGATAACGACCCGTTTGTCAGCAAGAGGAATAGTCCACCTAACGTGACAAACATGCCGATTATTTGCGCAACTGGCGGGACGAATCGCTGCCGTAGCGAAACGAATAGGATGACGTAGATTGGCGATAGGAATTGGAAGAGTGTTGCAATGACTGCATTACTCTGTGCGATTGCTGAGGTGAATGAAAACTGGACTCCTAACATACCTACAACTCCAAATATTAGCATCTGGCGTGCCCATACTTTTTGGCGCCAAGGTCGTGTCACTTGTTTTCCTTTGATTTTCAAATAAGCAAGTAGCAACAATCCCGCTATGAGTAACCGAACTGTTAGCAAAAATGAAACGGACATCTTACTATGCTCAAGCGTCCATTCCATCATCGGACCTGATAGCCCCCATAATGATGCTCCGATAATAATCATCGCTAGTCCTTTTATCCGTTCCATTAATCCACCTTCGTTTCTATAAAGTCTACCTATATCGAATTACTCTTTTTTTATTTTTATTTATAGGTGAAAAGTTCTTAGTTCTCCTATATACTAGTCTTATGAACTAGTTGAAAGGGGAACACAGCATGACCATCTCACGAGAACAGATTGATTTAGGCTTACCTGATATCCGTCGCAGTCTTGATCATTACTATATGGTAACCCGAACTGATGCCGAAGGTCTCGTAATTTCGGTAAATAAAAATTTTCTGAACGTGAGCAACTGGACTCCTAAACGAATTTTAGGTAAAACCATTTGGCAAATGTTTGATGAATCCGAACAAGCACAAGATGCTATCCATATGATTTGGGATCAGCTCAAAGAAGGTAAAACCTGGTTTGGGACTGCTCAAAAGCTGAAACGATCTGGTGAGACGTACTATACGAATTTACTCGCCGTCCCTTCCATGACAGAGGATGGTATGCTAGAGAGCACTATGTTCCTTGAACTGGATATTACCGAAGAAGTACATTTGAAAGAACGTCTCGAACAGATTGCATTCATCGATGTAGAAACTGGCTTAATGAGTCGCCATAAGTTAGAAGTCCTTGTGAATGAAATGATCAAAGAAGAAAAAAGTTTTTCGTTTGTCTATTTGTCCATCGATCATTATTACACACTTAAAGAACTACAGGCGGGGACTGCTGAAACAGAGCTCACTCAAGCCTTTGCAAACCGTCTAAAACGTTACTTCCAAGATAACCCAATTGCGCGTGTCGGGGGTAGTCAATTTGTTATTCTAACACCTTTTGGCGACTGGTACGTCCAAGGATTCTTGGAGTTCCTTGAGCAACAGCCTATCTATGTGGGCAACGAAGCCTTACCTCTTTCGATAAGCGGCGGAATCGCACGATACCCAGAAGACCAAAAAAGTTTTGTGAATTTGATTGAAGCATCTGCAATGACGTTGGAGGAAGTCCGGCACCAAGGCGGCGGCAAAATTGTTTCTTTGTCCGCTGCTTCTCACAAAGTGCTTGACCGTCGTTCTCTCATTAATCGTAAATTGTTAACTGCACTTGACCATAACGCGTTGCAAGTCGTCTATCAGCCACAATATGACATTGCTTCAGAGGAAATCTCGGTCTATGAAGCACTCGTACGATGGGAAGACAACGAGCTTGGCACTGTAACACCCGATGAGCTAATTCCAATTGCTGAGGCAAATGGTCTAATCGCCAATATTGGTTCGTATGTACTGACCGAAGCAGCAAAATTAGCTGTAAAGTTGGAAGAGAAGGAAGGCCACCCCCACGTCTCAGTTAATACATCAGTTCGTGAGTTTTCCAACAACCCGATGAAAGACAACATTCTCAGTATCCTGCAAGAAACGTCTTGCCGTCCCGGTCAGCTTGAGTTGGAAATCACGGAGAAGTTTGCGTTCCAAGCTGAGGAAGAGCAATCCATCATTCAGCAGATGAAAGAATTACAAGATGCTGGTGTTGAATTCATCCTCGATGACTTTGGTACAGGCTATGCATCGTTCCGCTATATGCAACATTTGCCGATATCAAAAGTAAAGATTGACAAAATTTACATGAACAGCCTGCTGACTCATCCGAAAACGCAGCAACTTGTTGAAGGGATGATTCAATTCAGTAAGTCGATGGGGTTATATACAATCGCCGAGGGAGTCGAACATAAAGCACAATACGACTTGCTAAAAACGATGGGAATCGACGCTGTCCAAGGCTATTACATCGGTGCGCCTGTGTCTGCAGAAACTCTATTGAAATGAACCTAACAAAAAGAGCTTTTCCGAACGCCCTCACAAGGCGAACGGAATTGCTCTTTTTTATGGAGTAGGTTGTCATTTCGATTTGAATCGTTGCGTCTTATCCCATCCGATTACTTGTCGATTCTTCTTCGCTTTCACATACAAAATTAGGCTCCGCACGAACAAATACGAAAATAACTGCGCATACGTGAAATACATGATGACACTGATGAACACGTTGAGTGGCGTGAAGGTCCGCTGTGTCGCTTGGGCGGCAAACAGCTGCGTCGTGTACACAATGTATGCTAAATACCAGATGAACAGCAATGGATACGTATACTCGATATAGAAGATGTCCAAGATACCAAGGGCAAACCACACATACGAAATAATGAGGAACAGCCAGAAGATTACGTAAACGAGTAACTGGTGAATTGAATGCACGAGTAACTTCCCTTTAAAATAGCCCGGTTCCGTTAAGGTCTTCTCAACAATGTATAAGTTCCCTTGTAACCAGCGTGTCCGTTGTTTCAAGTAGACTCCTAGCGTTTCAGGCTCTTGCTCCCACGTAATGGAATCAGGGACAATTGGCAAATAATATCCCGCCTTCGTGATTCTCAGTGTCAGTTCTGCGTCCTCAGCGATGGCGTATGGGTCATACCCGCCTAGTTCTTCTATGACACTGCGTTTAACGAGCATATTCGTTCCAGTCAAAGAGCCCGTTTTAAACAACTGCCAACGCCCCGATTGCATGAGCAATTGAAACACTTGAAACTCAATTGATATCATTCGAGTCAGCCAATTCTTTTGTTCGTTAATCGTCCTCACATAGCCAACAGCGCCTGCGGACTGCTTGTTTTTCTCAGCCGTCGCAACTAGCTTAATGAGCGCTTCGGGATCAGGCTGATTATCCGCGTCATAAACACAATAGTATTTATTTGATGAAATACTCAATCCATAGTTGAGCACACGTGATTTCCCACGAGGTTCACCAGGTGGTACCTGAATATGGTGGACGTTTTTGAAAGTTGCTGCAAAATCTCCTGCAATGTCTCCGGTTTCATCTGACGAATTATCGTTCAACACATATATTTGCAAATCTCCCGGGTAATTAAGTGCCGTCATCGCTTCGATCGTATCTTTGATGACGACTCCTTCGTTATGCGCGGGTATTAAAATATCAACTCCAGGATAAGACTCCAGTTCCGGAATCTCCTGCCTCTTTAATCGATTGTATAGTCCCGCAAGTGTCAATAGTGAGTAGTAACCTAATAATGTTAAAAACAAAGCAGTTGTGAAAAACAATAGGATTCTCACATTTAAAATCGCTGCCATAACAAGACCTATTAGAAAAACGATCGCTAAGCTGAGCAGAATTAGAAGACGCTTATTCATCGAATCACCAACAATTCTTCAATGGAATGCTCCCCTTCGATTTGACGGACGTTCCAGTTAATCTGCTCGAATGCACCCTCATCGATTTGTCGCTGCATTGCTTCTTTTAACCGTCCTTCGACAATCTTGAATCCTTCATCGCTTATATTCTGCAATAACACAACAATCGTTTTGTCATCAAAATGCCCTACAAGATCATAATGCTTTCGCAATGTACCGTAGATGACTGACGAGCAAGCAATCAGTGCTCGTTTGCGTGTCACTTTTCGAATTTCCGATAAATCCACTTGAACGAAATAGCCGGGCTCCACATGTCTCGCCATTGTAGACAACACTATGGAAGATTGTTTTTCAAATTCTCTTTTCGTCAATACGCCATGTTCAGAAATATATTCCTGTAACTCTTCAAGACGATTTTTCAAGGCAGTATTTTCTGACCGATACGAATACACGTACTTTGCAATACTGTAAAGAGCAAAGAGATGTAGTAAAAATAAAAAATGCGTACCAATCCCGGCTGCTTGCTCACCTGGAGACCATCCTTCTGTAAATGCCCGGTACAAAAAGTAGAAAACTGTTGTTAACGTAAATAATATAAAAGCGAAAAAAGCCATGCGGTCAGTCACTATAAAAAAGAGGACGGCAACCCCAACAAAACCAAGCATCACGTACAATGAATTCTGATCACTTTGCAACCATAGTAACACCATAGCAGATGCTAACCAAACAGTTGCAGCTACCGGCATTTGTAGTCGTTGCCATAGGGTAACACTCTTCACATCAACATCCCCCCATTTGATACTACTATTAATCTTACTCTTCCCTAATAGTATATTCAAAAACACATGAGGTTTGCTAGTGCTTCTTATGGGAATACTTTGACTAGATACCTGGTAAGGAGGATTTTGCAGATGTCAAAAAATAAATACGAAAAGATCGATGAAAGCGTAAAACCCCAGACTCAGGAGCAGCAACCTGGCGTGGAAGAAGAGATGTCACCTCAGCCGATTTACGACGATGAGCTGTATAAAGGTTCCGGAAAGTTAGCCGGGAAGAAAACGCTAATCACCGGAGGAGATAGCGGAATCGGTCGTGCAGTGGCCGTCGCTTTCGCAAAAGAAGGCGCAGATGTCGCGATTGCTTACCTCAGTCCGGAAGAAGATGTGGATGCGGATAAAACCGTTGAACTCATTGAGAAATATGGTGGAAAGGCGTTTGCAAAAAGAATAGACATTAGTGAAGAAGAAAACTGTGAAACGTTAGTGGAAGCTGTCGTTGAAGAATTTGGCGGCCTTGATGTGCTCGTGAATAATGCCGGAAAACAATTCCCACAAAAATCACTGCTTGATATTTCTGGGGACCAATTACGCGAAACTTTTGAAACGAACTTTTTCGGCCTGTTTTATTTAACTAGATTCGCGTTGCCACATCTGAAGGAAGGAAGCTCGATTATCAACACTTCTTCAGTCACCGCTTACAATGGTTCTCCAGGATTGCTCGATTATTCAGCAACAAAAGGCGCCATTACAACGTTCACGCGCTCACTAGCCTTGAACTTAGCGGACCAAAAAATTCGTGTGAATGCAGTTGCACCAGGCCCAATTTGGACTCCACTCATCCCTTCGACGTTCGATGCGAAAACCGTTGAAAAGCACGGAGACGATACACCGATGAAGCGTCGCGGCGAGCCTGCGGAAAACGCACCCGCTTACGTGTTTCTCGCTTCGAACGATTCCAGCTATATGACTGGTCAAACGATTCACGTCGATGGCGGGGACTTTGTTGGATCGTAATAAGTTATAGACAGCAGCGACTCCTCATGTTGGGAGGCGCTGCTTTTTTTAATTGGACGTGTTGAAAATTGCTAAGAGTTTTTCAGGGGAACGTAATCGATACAAGTTGTTCGTATTCGTGACTTTCATCATAGAGCCCACTTCTTCTCCTACATACAGCCACAAATAATACTCATTCTTCCCAATCGTAACTTTATAGTTTGGATCGGCGACATCTACAACACCTGGCAGTTTTTTAGCTGTCCACACAGCGCGCTGAAACGTGCGCGCATCGGATAATTGAGTAATTTCCCTTTCCGAATTAGGAACAACCTCATTAAATGACCTCATTTGTTCAACAGTTACATGCTGTTTTTGTTGACAAAAGTACGCTCCCGCTAGAGCGAGTAACAACACTATGCCAATGATGAGTATCGATTTCCACTTTGCGTCCATGTTCTCCCTCCCAATTTTTTTAGTAGACGAAGGAAATTTGAGAAGGTTACAAGTAGTTTGACACGTTGGACAACGGATTGTAGTACACGGTGAAATTGAACATTCAGGAGTGGTGCAATGCTACCAATTCATCCTTTCATGCCGTTGAATTGTGTCCCGTTATCGACAAACTCTCCTATGTGTCGGACAAATCCAACTGAGTGAAGGAGAAACCGACGCAAGTGATGGACACCCCCACCTGAGTAATCGAGAACGCAATTTACACCGGTCACAGTCTTGTCGTCACCGACACAGACCCGCTCGTCCCTCAAAAAAAGTGGACAACACAGTCCATATCTCTACTTTTCACAAAACACCTCGGAATCGTCTGTGGATAACCCCGATTCCATCCCCAGCTGGGTATAACTTCGTCGTCACCCGTCGATAACTTTTCGAATCACTCAAATCTTTATCCACAAAAAACCGACAGACGTGTTATTCCGTCTGCCGGTTGTGAATTTTTTTTATGCTTCTACAGCTTCGGTTGCAGAATGGCGTTTTTTGAACAACAATGCGAAGTAGCCAGCTGTCAACGCGAGACATACGACCATGA
The DNA here is from genome assembly GCF_000586555.1 of Sporosarcina sp. D27. GTDB lineage: Bacteria > Bacillota > Bacilli > Bacillales_A > Planococcaceae > Sporosarcina. The sequence continues at coordinate 42,466 of NZ_AZUC01000013.1, read as the reverse complement.
ATCCAATTAGTATTCCGTTTGAAGTCCATAGATGCGTCATGTCACCTGTAGAAATTGACGCTTTAAATGCCTGAACAGAGTATGTCATTGGCAAGAATTTATTGAAAATCTGAAGTGGTTCTGGGATCAATTCCAATGGGAACGTTCCCGCGCTTGTTACGAGCTGCATGATCAAGACGAGAATCGCCAGGAAGCGTCCAGCGTCACTAAATACAGAGACAAACAACTGCACGAGCGCGATGAATGTGTAACTTGTAATAATCGCTGTAAGGATGAACAATGGAGTGTTGATGGCGTCCATACCTAACCCGTATTTAATGACGCCTACGGCAATCAATGCTTGAATGAGCCCGACCACTGCGAGTACAGAAACTTTACTTGCGAACCAGCGGAATGGACCTGTTGGTGATATTACTGGCTGAACAAGTGGGAATACGATGGACAGCAACAACGCACCGACGAATAATCCTAGAGATAAGAAATATGGTGCAAATCCTGTTCCGTAGTTCGGTACTTCATTGACTGCAGACTTTTCTACATCTACTGGAGCGGCTACCATGTCATACGTTTTGTCAGATGGATTCACTTCAGAAGCAGTATCGTTCGCTTCACTCAATTTCTCTTGAAGTGTCCCTGCTCCTTCGTTCAATTCTTTCGCTCCGTCAGCAAGTGTTGCGGATCCGGTTGCCAGTTCTTGAGATTTAGAGGCAAGCGTTCCCGTCCCGTCTGTTAATGTTTTCGAACCAGCTGATAACGCAGAGAGACCGTCGACCAACTTGCTAGATCCTTCTTTTGCAGCTGTTGCGCCTGTAGCAAGTTTACCAACCCCTGCATTTAGCGCACTATTTCCTTCAGCAAGTGCAGATGAACCTGCGAGCAATTGTCCGGATTTACTGTTCAACTCGTTGACACCTGCAAGTGCCTGTGAGTGTGCCCCCGCTAATTGACCCGCGGCATCATTCAATTCTTTCGCTCCCGATTGAAGCGCTGCGGTTCCTTGCGATAGTTCGCCAAGTCCGCCTGCCACTTGGGCACTGCCTTGTTTCAATTCACTAAGCGCGCCTTGCAATGCCGTTTTTTGTTCTTCAGGAAGTGAAGCTAATATTGGTGCAAGTTGTTCAGACAATTGTCCAATTCCCGCATTTACTTGCTGCGCGCCACCTGTTAATTGACCAGCTGCAGCATTGAGTGAACCAGATTTTTCAGCTAAGTTGCCCACACCTGCTCCGAATTCTTTTTCTTTTGCGCCAATCTGTTGATAACTACTTGCTAGCTTACCAACACCTTGCGTGTATTGAGTCAGTCCTGAATTCAAATCACTCGCACCCGCAGATGCTTTTTGAGCGCCGCTTTGAAGTTCACTAACACCCGACGACAATGTGCCGAGACCTGAATTTAATGAAGATGCACCATTTGCAGCTTCGATGACGCCTTTTTTCAACTGATCCGAGCCATCGGCAAGTGTTACCGTACTAGATGCAAGTTGTGCCAAGTACCCTTTTAAATCGTCTGTCCCGGATACAAGCTTGCCAGAACCATCATGCAGTTTTCCTGCACCGTCGGCCGCATCCCCGAATCCATCTCCCATTTCTTTGATGGAGTCGAAAAGTTGTTCCGCATATGTGGTCGATACATTTTCGTTCACTTCCGCTTTGATGCGATCCATCGCCGTTTCTCCGATTTGTGAAGAGAGGAAGTTGAAGCCCTCGTTTGGTTTGTAGACCAATGCTAGTTTCTCAGGTGTTTCATCCAATAACGTGGTCGCGTGTTGCGAAAAATTAGCTGGAATTTCGATTGTCATATAGTAATCTTGATTCGTGATACCTTTTTTAGCTTCAGATTCAGAAATACTTTGGAAGTCGAACTCCTTACTATCGATAAGATTGTCGGTAAGTTCTTTCCCAATATTGAGTTCAGTACCTTCAAAATCGGCACCTTCGTCCATGTTTACAACTGCAACGGGTAATGCATCCATGTTTGCGTACGGATCCCAAAACGCCCACAAAAACATCCCTGCATATAATACCGGTATGAATAAAATCGCAATCATTGGCACAATCATTTTTCGCGTGCGCAGTAACTGCTTCCATTCCGCTCCTGTCATCGTCTTCTTCATTTTTTCTCCCCCTTGACTAGTTGACCACTTTAGCTTTTCGGTCATTAAAACTTTAAAAAATAAGTCTCAAATTATGAGACTTTTAAAAATTGTACTACTCAATAAATCGATAATCTCGGTTTGATCCAGCTCTTGACCGTGGGTTTTACCCCAGTCTATGACGAGTGCCATATACGATTTAAACAGCAAATACGCGACCATTTCAACATTACATGGTTTGACTTCACCGCGATTAATGCCTTTTTGGATTTTTTCAACAATGAATTCCACAATTTGTTTCTCGATATCTACGAGCACTTCTTGTACGGCAGGAGTCCGGATTTCTTTTCCTTCGTCAATCAGTTTGGCATATAGTTGGTGCGTCGTTCTGAATTTCAAAATTGACATAAGACGAGCATGCGCATTTTCTTCAAATGTTGCCCCTTCAATAGCGGCGGCCTCCGCTTCTGTCCTCATCTCTTCAATCATTCCGACGACAATGGCGTTGAACAGTTCTTCTTTGTTAGAGAAGAATGTGTAAATTGTACCTTTCCCAACGTTTGCAATCTTAGCGACTTGGTCCATCGTGGTCGCTTTGTAGCCAAACAGTGAGAAGGATTTTGCAGCGGCTTCCAAAATCTCCGTTCTGCGATCCATGTGCCCACCTCTTTCATTGTAAAATGACCATAATTCAATTATGGTCATTTGGTCAATCCTTATAATACGCTCCCTTTAAATAGATTGCAAGGATTTTTTGATCAAATTCTTAAAAGAAAAAACGAAGGACGTGTCGCTCCTTCGTTTCCTATTTTACATTAAACTTGAGGCTTTTTATTAGGATTGATGAACGACAACAATTCCTCTGCGGTTGTGAAGCCAAGTTTTTCTATAGAACGCGCATCTAAGAAATAATCTTCACCGACCATGGTTCCTGAGAGGGTGATGATAGAATCAGCCACTGGCGTCGGCAAACCGATGTGCTTCCCGAGCGAGTGAAGAAGCCCAAGGCCCATGGGTACGTCTTCTGTAATGTACCGATTGTTAACAGATTTTGTATGCAAATCCTTGACACTGTCTGCGTAGATAGCAAATGCTTCATCATCTGACTGGGCTTCAGGATCCGTAAATGTGCGCACTTTAAACTCTTCGATGTATGAACGGCGTTTCGAACCAATTTTCTCAAGCATATCCATTTTTTCCTGATCCAACTCATGTGCAACTTTCCAAGTCGACGGCGTAAATCCTTCCGTATACATCGAAAACTGACCTTCCGAGTTCTCGATATATGCTGCGTTGAGCGCAATTCCGACTGTGTGCATAATGAGGTTCGGGTTGTGGAGTGCGACTTCTGCAATATTTCCCCGAGGAATACAATTGCCTAGAATTGGTTTTAGCGTATGACATGCCTCTTGAACTCGATCTGCGGGAAGGGATGCAATCGGATGACCGTAGTTCTCTGAATACAGTGTAACCTCACCTGGATTTGTGATTCTACAGCTGTATGGCAACGTTTCGCCCTCAACAAATAGTGGTGCTTCTTCAGTTCTGCCAATTCGTTTCAATTCGTTCAAAAAGTAAATGCTGCCGAGATAACCCGGACAAATGTAAACGGTTTGATGCTTCTGTATGTGTGGAGCTAGGGCGCTCGCGAGGGACTTGTGGTAATTCGAGACGTAATAAATGAGGATAATATCTGCTTGTGGTATAACTTCTGCAGGATTGCGTGTCACAGCATGAAGCGGAACGGTTTGCTGTTCGCCCCCCTCTTTCAATGTGATGCACTTCGTTTCTTCCAATTTAGCAAAGTGCTCGTTTGGCTGATTGCTTAGCTTCAACATACTCACTTGGTGACCATCGCGCGCTAGACAAGCTGCCGCGGTAGAACCTCCGTGTCCTGAACCAACAATCGTAATATTCAATTATATTTCCCCTTTCTTGTGAAATTATTCACAATGTAGAACAAAAAAATGTTGATTGATCTCAACTACTCTATTTTATCATAGTTTCCATTAAAAAACTATTTTGCTTGATTTGTCTAAAAACAAAGCATCCTTTGCGAACACAAAGTCCCGATAACCCCTATCGGCTTCGAGACTATTATCGACTAGTCTCCTTGTACAGGATTGGCAATCTTCCCTGCAAACAACAATACGTCCGCTTCTTTGTCACGAATTGTGATGAAGAACGGCTTGTCCGCTGTGAATTGGAAAGGTTCTCCCATTGGCGCAGATACCGTATCCATAGCGATGGAAGTGACGGCTGCTGCCTCTGTCCCTTTTTCATCCACAGAAAGATAGGTTTTCTGTAGCACCTTGCTCACAAACAAAGGATCTTCATCCTCTACTACTAACTTAGATAATTCCGCTCCTTCACCAAATGCTTGCTGCATTCCTAATTCCTGAAGCACATCATTCAGCTGAATTTCATAATCGAGCTGGAACTTAGGTAAACGGACTGTACCTAGCCGGGTTTCAAACGAACCCTTCCAGTTCGTACGGTTTTCAGTAGTCCATGAAGAGAGGAAGTCGTCGAGATTCTGCCCCACCTTCGGGACGTAGATGTCCATTGTCATCTTTCCTTCGTCTCCGTAAGGGAGTGAAACTGCCTGGAATTGATCTGTTTCCAAATAGGGTAGCTCCTCATTCAATTGCATGAATGGAACTTTCTTAAGATTTCCATCTGAGCTCTTAAAATCATCATCTTCTGTTGCATTTTCATTGAACGGATAGGACCAGGATGCTTTGAAATAAACAGCATTCAACAGAAACATAACTAAGCTATCATCAAGGGGTGCTTGGACAATTTCATCAATCTTTCCGTTCGTTGCTAGCTGAACCCACTCGTTCATAATATCTACGGATTTCGGGTCGGTAATGTCCATATTTTGAGCCTCAGCTAAATAGTAGTCTCGTGTAATTTGTTTAAATTCTTCTCGTAGCGTATACGCATCGTTCATCCAAATTGAATTTGCCGTCATGAATGTTAACTCTTCGTCTGAACGTTGGAGGTGGTCCAACAATGATGCGTTCGCACGGTTGATGGACTCCGTATCCATTCCCATCACTTGCATCGCATCTTTAATTTCGTCGCGAGTTTGTCCATCCGCCCCGTTCTGAAGCATGGATAATGCCATTATAAGACTGACCGGTGACACGAATACATTGCCGTCATCGTCTGGTTTTGCTTTTGTAACCAGCTGCGCCCCAAGTTCGTTTGTCGGCTCACTAAATTTCAAGTAATCGTCTTCTCCGAAAGAAACTGCAATTTTTTCAGGCTCCAGGTCTTCTTTTTTCACGGGGGCGCGCACCGTCCCACATGCTGATAAGACAACCGCGGCACTGACTGCCACTGCGAGTACAGCTTTTTTGTACATTGGTCTCATCTCCTTTACTAGATGAGTCGGTTTTAAATCAGGAAAGTTACACTTCTTCGTCATATGTCCAAGATGGCAACTTGTTGCTAAGAGGCTTGTCTTGTCTATATCCAAATACATACTCTGCTTGCATGATCGTATGGATTTCCCGTGTTCCTTCATAGATGACCGGTGCTTTTGAGTTACGCAAGAATCGTGCAACAGGATAATCGTCAGAATATCCGTATGCCCCATGGATTTGGAACGCATCGTCTGCAGCTTGATTGGCAAAATCACACGCTTGCCACTTGGCTAACGACGTTTCACGAGTATTACGTAGCCCGGCGTTTTTCATCTCCCCGGCACGATAGACGAGTAAGCGGCTCATTTGATAGCCTGCTTCCATCCGTGCGATCATCTGCTGGACGAGCTGATGCTGTCCAATCGGCTTTCCGAATGTACTGCGTTCTTCACAATATGCAACACTCGATTCCATACATGCCTGAATTAAACCGACTGCACCTGCAGCAACGGTGAAGCGTCCGTTATCCAATGCAGACATCGCGATTTTGAACCCTTCCCCTTCTTTCCCAAGCAAGTTGGAAGCAGGCACACGGACGTCTTCAAAAAATAGCTCACCCGTGTTTCCGGCTTTAATGCCATATTTATTTTTGATAGCTTTGGATGAAAATCCGGACATTGTACGCTCGACGATGAACGCAGAAATCCCGTGATGTTTTTTCGATTTATCCGTATAGGCAAAGACAAGGAAATGATCCGCACTGTCGCATAGTGAAATCCACGTTTTCTGCCCATTTAGCACATAATCGTCACCTTCACGGACAGCGGTAGAAACCATCGCAGCAACGTCAGATCCTGCACCAGGTTCTGTCAGTCCGAACGCACCGACTTTCTCTCCTTTAGCTTGTGGAATCAAATACTTTTGTTTCTGTTCTTCCGTTCCCCATTGCAGGAGAGTCAGCGAATTCAGCCCTGTATGGACAGATACCGCGGTTCGGAACGCGGTATCTCCGCGTTCCAGTTCTTCACACAAAATAGCAAGAGCATTATAGTCCATGCCGCTACCGCCATAGGTTTCCGGTATACACGTCCCCATGAACCCGAGGTCTGCGAGTTCTTTCCAGACTAAGGGATCAAAACCGCCTTCTGCATCCCATTTCGCGATATTCGGAAGGATTCGATCATCGACATAACGCCTCACTGTTTTACGCAGCAACTGCTGTTCTTCCGTTAAGTTGAAGTCCATCTCTATTCCTCCTTGCATCCCGCAAATTAAAGTGCGGCTTCACCGGTGTGAATAGTTTCCGTAATGTGGACGCCTCGTTTGCCCATCTCTTCAATATAGAGATCTCCTGGAACGATCGATTCCGGTGGATAAACGCCACGTTTAGTAATAGTCCCTCCACCAATCATCTGTGCAACGACGGAAATCGTATTTGCAGTCGCAAGAGCCATTGCGGTTTCATTCATATCAATATCTTTGGTCACTGTCATGTTGTACTCATAAGTCGCTGTCATGCCGGAAGCTTCCCCGCTTACGAGGACACGTAGCAATACGGCATCTTTTTTATCGCCAAGCAGCATTTGAGGCGTGAGATGTTCACGCATGACATCGCGGACACGTAACGGTTTTCCATCAACTTGGATGGTCGATTCACGTGATAATAAGCCAAGGTCTACGAGCAATTGGAACTTTTCTGCGTGACCTGGATAGCGTAGTGTCTTGTACTCAAGCGTTTGAACGTCCGGGAATGATTCTATAAGGGTGGAAGTTCCACCTGATGTATGGAAGGCTTCCATATCGCCGAATTCATCGAAATGAACGGTTTCAATTTCCGAAAGTGACGGCAATTCTAGAACTTTTCCGTCTCGTATCACACGCGAAGAATCCGTGTAATGGTCAAACACACCTTCTAACGAAAACACAATGTTGTAGTTAAGTGGAGGTTCTGGATTGACAGGTATGCCCCCTACAAACAAGCGGATGGACTCAACTTTATCCAATTTATCTGCCCCATGGCCTGATAGGATGTTGATCATCCCTGGTGCGACACCTAGATCTGGGATAAGTGTGACGCCGCGTGCTTCTGCTTGTTCTTTCATCTGTAGAACGGCATCTGTCGCACCACCGATGTGTCCACCGAGATCTACACTATGAACGCCAGCTTCAATCGCGAGTTTTGCGACTTGCTCATTGAATGTATAGAACAATGCATTGATAACGACGTCACCGAGTGAAATGACTTCACTTAATTGCAGTTCATTACGTGCATCGAGTACTAAAACACTGAGTTTGTCTGACAAGAGTTCATCTGCAAAATGCTCTGCTTTTCTAACGTCTTGATCCGCTAAATAGACAGCTGTCACCTCATCATTTTTTACCAAGTCTCGAACAGCTTCTTTCCCCATTAACCCTGCACCTAGTACGACGACTTTCATCCAATCAGCCTCCTTTTAGTTGTTATCGATCTGGGCCCGCTGCAACTTACCGCTAAAATCTACGTAAATGCTCTTCCATTCTGTGAAGACGTCCAATGCCGCAACGCCTGAGTCTCGGTGGCCATTGCCCGTTCCTTTCGTTCCGCCAAATGGCAAGTGGATCTCAGCGCCAGTTGTTCCAGCGTTCACGTAGACGATTCCTGTATCAAGATCACGTTGTGCTTGGAAGATTTTGTTGACATCCCTTGAGAAAATCGAGCTGGACAAGCCGTATACTACACTGTTGTTCACTTCAATCGCTTCTTCTAAGCTACTGATTTCAATCAGCGAAATAACAGGACCGAAGATTTCCTCTTGCGCAAGGCGACTATCTGCTGCAACATCTGTGAAAAGAGTTGGTTCAAAGTAATGCCCTCCTGTGTAATGGCCATCTGTCAGCGTATTTCCGCCGGCTAGTAGTTTTGCTCCTTCTTCTTTTCCAACGTTGACGTAATAGCTAATTTTCTCAAGTGATTTTGCGTTAATGACAGGACCGATTTTGTTGGATTCGTCTGCTCCATCGCCAATCGTCAAGCCTTTCATCGCTTCTAGCAACTTTTGCTCAAGTTCCTGCTTTATATCCGTATGCGCGATGACCCGGCTACATGCAGTGCAACGCTGACCAGCGGTACCAAAGGCGCTCCAAAGAATGCCTTCAACTGCGAGGTCAATATCCGCATCGTCCATAACGATAATCGCGTTTTTGCCGCCCATTTCAAGGGATACCTTCTTCAAATGACGCCCACCCAGTTCCGCGACACGTCTCCCAGTTTCCGTTGAGCCGGTAAAAGAAACAACGCGGACATCCGGATGCTCGATCATCCCTGTTCCGACTGTGCCACCGCTTCCAAATACGACGTTTGCCACACCTGCTGGCAAGCCGGCTTCCTCAAAGATGAGTGCCATTTCATAAGCCATCATCGGTGTTTCAGTTGCGGGTTTCCAGATGAATGTGTTGCCCGCAACAATTGCAGGGAACGATTTCCAAGTGGCAATAGCGACCGGGAAATTCCACGGGGTGATTAAACCCACAACGCCGATTGGTGCACGGACACTCATCGCGAATTTGTTATCAAGTTCAGATGGCACTGTTTCACCGAAGAGACGGCGGCCTTCGCCTGCCATATAATAGGCCATGTCGATGCCTTCTTGGACTTCACCACGCGCTTCTTCTATAACTTTCCCCATTTCTTTTGTGAGTACTTGGGAAAGATGCTCTTTCTTTTCTATCATAATGCGCCCTATTTCATATAAGTAATCTGCCCGTTTCGGTGCGGGAACCCGTGCCCATTTCTTTTGAGCGGCTTTCGCTGCAGCGACTGCTTGGTTGACGTCATCTGCTGTCGATAGACGCACGTCAGCTAATGTTTTTCCGTTCGCTGGGTTTTTTACCGCTGTATAGTCTGCTCCTATATCTGTACCCCATTGTCCATTGATGTAGTTGTTCAGTTTCATTGCTGCATTCCCCTCTCCAAAAAGGTTGATAGATTTGTAAGCCCTTTCATACTCTATTCGACAGCAACTAGTTATTTCCTTTCATTGAATTGAGAAGATTCTGATTGCCTTATTCATGTTATGAGCGTTTACTGGAGTTTATGAGCATTTTTCAGGGTTTATGAGCACTTCTCAAGATTTATGATCACTTTCCTGGGTTTATGAGCACTTCTCAGAGTTTATGATCACTTTCCTGGGTTTATGAGCGCTTTTCACGATTTATGAGCACTCCCCCAAATTTATGAGCTCCAGTTCAGTTATCTTCAGAACAGATTCCATATAAAAAAGCCCTTTACTAGAAATTTTCCAGTAAAGGGCTTTCGATTATGCTTTGTTGTTATCTAATGGTGCTTCAACTCGTGCTTCAGCTGGTGTTTCAGGTATTACTTGTTCGCTGAACTTCGGCGGTTTGACACGCTTGATGAAGAACGTTAAGACAAGCGCCACTCCTGCGATAATCGCGGAGATAAAGAACGAATGGTTAATACCATCCAGTTGGGCTTGCTGACCTACTTGAACTTTGAATGCTGCCAATCCTGCTGCATCCGTCGGGATACTCCCTGAAGCGGCTGCGTCTTGTGCGATTTGGGCACCTGACGTTTCAGCACGTTTCGTCATAACGGTTAACAAAATTGCAGATCCAATCGCACCGGACACTTGCTGAACGGTACTGTTCATCGCCGTACCATGTGGATTTGAAGCCATTGGCAACTGGTTCATACCATTCGTCATGATTGGCATTGTGACCATCGAGAGTCCAAACATCCGAGCTGTGTATATAGCCATCAATTCGAAATAACCTGTATCCATTTGTAGCTGTGAGAGCATATACGTTGTAAGGACTGTAATTGAAAGACCCGTAATTGCGAGTCCTTTCGGTCCGTATTTATCAAACAACTTCCCTGTAATCGGGGACATGAATCCCATAACAACAGCACCCGGTAACATGAGCAATCCAGAATCGAGTGGTGAAATATGACGCACACTCTGTACGTAAAGCGGTGTCAGAATCATCCCTGAGAACATAGCAACTGATACTACAACAGAGATTACAGAAGACAAGGCGAACATCGGATGTTTGTAGATCCGGAAGTCGAGCATTGGTTCTGATTTCCGTAATTGGCGCGTAACGAATACTACTAAAGCAATGGCTCCGATGATGATGGGGCCAAGGACCTCAAGTGATGTCCATCCTTTACTTCCTGCCGAACTGAACCCGTACAACAAGCCACCAAATCCAATACTTGAAAGGAAAATTGAAAAAGTATCTACTTTTACTGGTTTGTTTGGTGTGATGTTGCGAAGTTTAATCATTGCAAACACGATTGTAAACAATGCAATTGGCAAGACGATGATGAACAAAGCACGCCATGAGTAGTGTTCAACTACGAACCCAGAGAGAGTCGGTCCAATCGCAGGAGCCGTAAACATGACGAGTCCAAAATAGCCAAGTGCCTGACCGCGTTTTTCAATCGGAAAGGCAACGAGCATGACGTTCATTAGTAGCGGCATAAGCAAAGCGGCACCCGCTGCTTGGATCATCCGTGCGGCTACTAATAACGCGAAGTTCGGCGTGATAATCGCCAAAAATGTCCCCAATGAAAACAGGGTCATCGCTGTCAAGAATAGATTACGGTTCTTGAATTTGAGAATGAAAAAAGCACTGGCTGGCATCATAATACCGCCGACAAGCATGTAGCCAGTCGTTAGCCATTGCACTTGTGAAGGGTCTATCTTAAATTCATCCATAATTGTAGGGAGCGCAATGTTGAGCAGCGTATTGTTCAGTATTGCGACAAATGCGCCTATGAAAAGGATGATGATTATGCCATACGGTGGCTTTTCATGCATTTTCTTAACATGGTCTTTAGTTTCCATCTATTAATTCCTCCAGTTAGCTGTTAATTCATTACTAAAAAAAACATCATGAAGAATAGTTTATACTCATAGTCCAAAAAAATCAATATAAAAATATTAACCACTTTATTTCGTTGATATATGTGCATTTTGATAGTAGACTGTCGGTATATTAACTAACAAAAAGGTGATGTAATGAACGAGCGGAAATTGAAAGTTATTCTAGCTGCGCAGCAGGTTTTTCAAGAAAAAGGCATTGTTGCAACTTCTGTTCAAGATATCTTAAATGCAGCAGGTATTTCCAAAGGGACATTTTATAATTATTTCACTTCGAAGAATGAATGCTTGTTAGCCATTTTGGAAATGGCGAATGAAGAGTCGATTACCAGACGACGAAAATTACTTCTTGGGCAGGACCGTACGGATAAAACAATTTTTGCCTTGCAAATTGTAACCCGTGCGCATGTCGATCGAGAACGCAATTTACTTCCTATCTATGAAGCAGTTTTCTTTTCTAAAGACGACGAAATGAGAACTTTTGTTCGGAAACAGTATCTATCCGAAATCTCCTGGCTATCAGGGAGATTGCTCGAAGTATATGGTCCTGAATCTGAACCATACAATGCGGACGGTGCAGTGATTCTTGTCGGCATGATGCAACACATTCATCATTTCGTAAAGATTGGTGGACGAGAAAAAAATACATTCAATTATGATCAACTCGTTCCATTTACCATTCGACGCCTTGATGATATTATGGCTGGTATGATATCGAGTGGTGACAAATTGCTCGGAAAGGCTCTTCTTGAAAAGTTAACGTACGCGGACAATGAAGATACTAAAGAAGTGTTAATGAGTGAATTACGTACCATGCTTTCTCGTTTCGAGAAGGATCGGGAAGAAAAAGGGATAGAATATGTAACATTTCTGTTAGAAGAACTCGTTACTGGAAATAGTGGTCCAACAATTTTGGAATCCGTTACGACTTCTTTCCTATCACATTATTCCTCCACAACTTATGCCGATAAAATCTCTAAGTTGTGTTCCCAAATTAAATTAGTGAAAGATCTTCGGTCAAAAGGTACTTGCAGTTCAAGTAATTGAAACCTTCCCTCTGTCAATAACGTATTACTGAGTAACAAATTTGATTCTCGGAGGAACAGACAATGAACAATCACGAAATCGATTACAAGATTCACGGCGATGATATGCAGTTTGTAGAAGTTGAGCTAGATCCACAGGAAACTGTTGTAGCAGAGGCCGGTGCGCTCATGATGATGGAAGACCACATTGAAATGGAGACGATCTTCGGTGATGGTTCCAGCAGTGATGGCGGATTGTTCGGCAAAATCATGGGAGCAGGAAAGCGCGTGCTAACAGGTGAAAGTTTGTTCATGACGACATTCACAAATACCGGATCCGGAAAGCGTCATGTGTCTTTCGCCTCTCCTTATCCTGGAAAGATTATTCCGATGGATTTAAGTGAACATAGCGGGAAAATCATTTGTCAGAAGGATGCGTTTCTAGCAGCAGCTAAAGGTGTATCTGTAGGAATCGAATTTCAACGGAAGCTCGGTACAGGGTTCTTTGGTGGAGAAGGGTTCATTATGCAGAAGCTGGAAGGCGATGGTCTAGCATTTGTGCATGCGGGCGGGACAATCATTGAGAAAAAGCTACAACCAGGAGAATCGTTGCGTGTAGATACAGGCTGTCTTGTTGCGATGACGCATGATGTGGATTACTCAATCGAGACGGTAAAAGGTGTGAAAACCGCACTTTTCGGTGGAGAAGGATTGTTCTTCGCAACGCTTCGCGGACCAGGAACTGTATGGATTCAGTCACTTCCGTTCTCTCGTCTTGCGAGCCGTGTATTTGCTTCCGCTCCCCAAATTCCTGGAGGCAGTTCTAAAGGTGAAGGTAGTGTCGCCGGTGGATTGTTCGATTTGTTAGGCGGAAAATGAGTTTTAGAAGATAATGAAAAGCTGTCCGCAGGTGCGGACAGCTTTTTAAGTTGATTTTGTGTTGGATGGAGTTTTTGAGCGCTCCCTATCATTCCTGATCAACGAAACACGAAACGTCTACCGGTCAGAAGAGATTTTTCACTTAGTGCACTTTACCAATCAAATCTTTTACGTTCTTCACTGCCAGTTTCTAGTACCTTTTTTGATAATTATCTTCCATTACCAGTGTGAAAGAGATTAATTGGTGGCGCTTCGCTTATTTTTTTGGGAGGGTCCTTTGAACTTGTATTTGCAGAATTGAGCTGGCGTGTCGACTGGATTTATGAGCATATTTTTGAGTTTATGAGCACTTTCCCAGTTTTATGAGCGCTTTCCTGAGTTTATGATCACTTTTCACAGTTTTATGAGCACTTTCATGAGTTTATGATCACTTTCACAGTTTTATGAGCACTTTCTCGAGTTTATGATCACTTTCACAGTTTTATGAGCACTTTCATGAGTTTATGAGCACATTCTCGAGTTTATGAGCACTTCCCACGCCTCATTCGAACTGTTGCATTCTTGCACTCATCCATTACCCCTTCAAACCACTTGGACCATTCAATAACAACCAAATATAGCGTGCTTCTGCTTTACTTCCTGGTTCAAGACGCTCATGCCGTGGATAATCTATCGTTTGGGCACGGAATGCCATCAAGTGCATGACATTGCCATTTGCTGCAGATGCTTTCTTCAGCATATCTGCCTCTTCTTTAGACTCTCCACCTGTTGCTTCGTTTTCGAGTTTCCAATCCAAGTATAAATACGCGGCATCATTTTCAGAACCCCGCTCGTAGCGAACTAATAGCTCGCCCGCTTCATTGAAGCGTCTAGCATGAATCAGCGAAGCAATCGCTTCATAGCGCGCCCCTTGGTTGTCTGTCGTATTCATGCGCACGAGATCCAAGAACACCTCGGCAGCTTCGTTGAACTCTCCGTGCATGAACAGGTGCGTACCATATGCAAATGCAGCCCGCATGAACGGTCGATTCGGTATGTTTTGCCACGGGTTTTCGCCCGCTTCAAACCGTTTACTCGCCTCTCGGATTGCCCGCTCATAAAGCTCGCTCGCCTTTTCTAGGTTTTCTTCCGTTTCTGCTTTCAGCAATAATCCATCAGACAAGTCCGGTACAATGGACAACGCCGAATCCGACAACTTCCGGCGCGTTTCTTCGTCTTCAGCGCCAAATGCTTCATAAGCAAGTCGCTGTGCACGTCCTTCATCTACCCCTGGACGTCGCTCAGGTTCGACAACACCAGAAGTCGTCATCGCCGTTTCCCATAGCTCCGATTCTGTCGGTCTTGGGTCAGTACCAATCTCGTAGATAGCAGCGGCTGCAGCATCTCCGTCTGTCATCATCGCATCATATAACTCTCTCAACTCTTTCGAGAAACGGTCAACCGCGTCCGTATCTTCTGCCGGTTCAAGCGTAGTCTCTTGTTTGACCAGTGATAACGAGTGACCGACTTGAAGCGATGCCTGTACAAACGCAGACACATCCAGTTCAGCATCCTCTACAACTTCCGTGTTTAAAAAGTATGCAACCGCCAATTTCTGAAGCATTTCTCTGACATCTGCAGGCTCATCTGCTTTCGCAAGATGTTCGTCAAGCTGCTTCAATGCAGTCAACTGCGCCGGTGCGAGTACATCTTCAATTATTTCATTCATCGAAGCCATACTGCGTTTTACTAGCAGTTCATATATTTCAAGCGTATTCTTGCGGACGAATTCTGCAGGCGACTGATCAGATGATTTCTCCCATAGCCCAAGCAATGATTTTTTCGTCTGTTTGCTCCATTTCGCTAAAAACAGCATAGATGAGACTGGTGCTATCGACTTGTCACCACGGCGGGTATCCGGAAGTACAACGCCAAACACTAATGTACCTTCATCTGCAGGCATCCCTTTTATGCGCGCCAATTCAATTACATCGCCAGTCAATAACTTTGTAATCTCCAACGCATTTGGCTTCGCCGCTGTAATTTCACCAAGTAGCATAAACGGCTCTTCCCACTTCTTAAGAACGTCCTGTACCGTTCCACGGGCCGCAGCGATTTGTTGCTTGCGTATATACTCTTTCCATTGTGAATTGTCTTCTATGAATAAATAAAATTCAGAAGCCGCCTCTTCTATATGTGCCGGTTCCCAACTGCCACGGAGTTTTTCAGCCCACTGACGCATGAGACGCATCATGGATTCCCGCTTGTCCCCTGTTGGATATGTATCAAAAAATTGACTAAGAATACGATCGAGCTCTTCATTGACGACAGCACTCAGCAGATCATCGCCAACTTTCCCACAGCACTTTTTATACTTTTTCCCACTGCCGCATGGGCATGGTTCGTTTCTTCCAGTCATGTTCAAATCCCCCCAATATATTGGGGGGGCTGTTGGTCAGCCCCCGATATAACTCATGTTAATCTTTTTGTTTTTACGATTTTTCACGGTTTGTTCCGTACGTTCATCTGAATAGCGATCTGCACGGTTTTCCCATACTTCCATTACAGCTGCAGCAAGTTCTTCGTCTGTAGCACCCTCACGAATAAGCGCGCGGACATCGAATCCTTCTGACGCAAACAAACACGTAAATAACTTACCTTCAGACGAAAGACGAGCACGAGTGCACGTTGAACAGAACGACTCGGATACCGATGTGATGAAACCAACCTCGGCTCCATTGTCTTTATAACGCCAACGCTTCGCCACTTCTCCATAATACTCTTCCTCAACCGGCTCAAGATTATGGACAGCTTGCAGACGTTCCAAAATCTCCTTCTTCGTCACGACCTTCTCAAAACTCCAACCATTGTCATTTCCAACATCCATAAATTCAATGAATCGCAACGTGATACCACGCTCTTTGAAGTATTGAGCCATGGGCAAGATTTCTTGCTCATTGGTTCCCTTTTTCACGACCATGTTCATTTTTATAGTAAACCCTAAAGCGTGAGCCTTATCGATATTTTTAAGTATGACTTCCGGCTTCACGCCTCGACCGTTCATCTCCCCGAATAACTCCGTATCCAGTGCATCCAGACTAATATTCAACCGGCGTAAGCCCGCGTCATATAAAGGCTTTGCATATTGACCGAGTAAAACGGCGTTTGTCGTGAGGCCAATATCTTCAATTCCTTCAATTTGCATCAGTTTCCCTACAAGTTCAGGAAGTCCTCGTCTCATGAGTGGTTCTCCACCCGTTAACCGTAACTTCTTCACGCCCATCTTCGCAAAGAGTTGCGCTAGCCTTTCAATTTCTTCAAATGACAGTAACTCACTTTTCGGGAGGAACACATAATCGTCCCCAAAAATCTCTTTCGGCATGCAATAGGAGCATCTGAAGTTGCAGCGGTCTGTCACGGATATTCTCAAGTCACGAATCGGACGACCAAACTTATCTGTTATTGGCTCCATGTTGTCATCTCCCCTCAAGTTGTCCAGGCCTGTTTACATTATCAAAAAGCGATGGCTTCTTTTCCAATAACGCCTGTCCATCCACCCAATGATGAATGAGTGGTCGGACACTTCGGTTCTCCATCTCGAGCGAAGAGCGGATCATCGGTTCCGCCTCCTTGCTCCAAATGGAGAGTAGCGGATGTAACTTGCCGTTTTCTTCAATAGCAACGGACATATTGCCCGCCCTATGGTTCATTAATTTCCGAATAATCGAGTCATCTGCAAACGGAACATCACACGGCAACACCGCATACCAATCGCTTTGAATGGTATTCATGCCCGTTAAAACCCCTGCAAGAGGACCTTGTCCCGAAAACTCCTGCAAATCCGTGACGACATGCAGTGTACTAGAAAACCGATTAACGTCTTCTGGTCTAGCAACGACTACAATTTGCGTGCAATGGGGCCTTAACGCAGCAATCGCATACTCGTAAAAGCACTTTCCGTTGTACGTTGCAAATGCCTTTGGTAAACCAAACCGTCTCGACTGTCCCCCTGCTAATACGATGCCAATCATGACATCAACCTCCACTGACTGGTGGAATGAAAGCACATTCATCTCCTGAATGAATGACATCTTCAGGAAGTGCATATTCTTCATTCACCGCCACTTGAATATCGTCTTTACCAAATCCAGGATAAGTTTCTTCAGCCCAATCCAACAGCTGTTGCACAGTCATCTCTTCACGGTCCAGCGTGTCTTGACCTTTTCCAGCAAGCTCTCTAAGTCTCGCAAAATATTGAACTCGAATCATACAGAATCCACTCCTTTTTCAGGATATTTCTTTTGGGCGCCTAACCATTCTTCGCCGTCTTCCCAAATCTCTTTTTTCCAGATTGGAACAACTTCTTTAATACGCTCAATTGCGTATTCATTCGCTTCATAGGCAGCTTTTCGATGCGATGATGAAACTGCAATCACAACAGCAATATCCGATATGTGCAATTCCCCGATGCGATGCGCAATCGCAGCTTTGACCCCTGGCCATTTCGCTTCCATTTCCGCACCGATTTCAGCAAGTTTTTTTTCTGCCATTGGTACATACGCTTCATACGCTAAATATACCGTCCGTACGCCGTGCGTCCATTCCCGAACGTGACCCGTGAACAATGTAACTGCACCTGCACCTGCATGCAGGACATAATCGGAATATACTTGCGCATCAATCGGTGCTTCCACTACTTCAAATGGTTTCATGATGATCCTCCTTATTCAGCCAATCCGTGAACCAGTTATCAAGTTTCACCGAATCACCGCGATCTTTGATAATCGAGTATTCACTGTGCGCAACCTCTCCAATAACAAGCTGAATTCCTTCGAGTCCTTGCAATATATCCCAGTCTTTACCACCTCGAATGAGAACAACTTTCTCACCACGCTCATCTTTATAGCCCTCAATCAGCAACACGTCTGGTGAATCATATGTAACTAGCGCCTTTACCGCTCCAAAAGAGGGCTCATTGTTCAATAAAAGCTGAGCACTGCCACCACCCGCCACTAGTGTCGCATCTGCGCCTTTATCGAAAAAGCAACCCGTATCGGTTTCTACAGAAGGCAACTCAATCTGTCCCCCATGGCCATGATGCTTCAACACAGCGACCGCAAGCCCTTTCGCTTTCACAACGCCGATCCAACGTTCTAGTAGAGTCGTCTTTCCGCTGTTTTTATAGCCAACAATATGAAGGGTCTTCATAGCACCCAATCCTCCACACCTTGTTCAGTTCCAATTAGCAATAAGTCCACTTCATCGCCTGTAGAATATCCTCGCGTTCCACTTGGCAATACAATCAGACAGTTTCCTCTCGCAATCGATGACACTGCATTAGACTTATTGAATCCTGCAGGAGCTGCCGTTACACCCTTCTCAGTCATTTGCCAAACCGCGCGGACAAATCGAGTGAACGGGTTCGGTTTTGTAAATTCTTCTGCTAACCTGGCTTTTAAATGGGGCAAGTATGGTGCCGTGCATCCCATCATTGAAAGTAAGGCCGGACGTGCAAACAGTTCGAACCCTGTAAAACAAGCAGATGGATTCCCCGAAAGTCCGAACAAGAACTTGTCCCCTAGGACTGCAACCGTCGTCACACTTCCCGGGCGCATGGCAACTTTGTTGAACAACACTTTTGCCCCTAACCGTTCATAGATTGCAGGTAAGTGATCGAAATCGCCAACTGAAACGCCACCTGTTGTAATGAGTGCATCCGTTTCTTGCAACGCACGCTCAATCACTTCTGTGCACAAATCCAAGTCGTCTGAAGAAGTGCCATACGATTTGAATGGTACGCCTAGTCGCTCTAGTTGCGCTTTCACCATTGGGCCATTGGAGTTCCTGATTTTACCTGGCACTAAATCATCCGACACGTCCAACAATTCCGTTCCTGTCGATAAAACCCCTACGACTGGTTGCCGATAAACTAATACCTTTGCGTAGCCGAACGTTGCAAGCAGTGCAATCGTACCTGCATGAATGAGAGTTCCTGCTGCAATGAGCAGTTCACCTTCCGCAGCGTCCTCTCCTTCGTATGAGATATTCTCTCCAGTTTCAAACGGTTTTCTTATCGTAAATCCTTCTTCAGTTTCAACCGTTTGTTCAAACATTACAACAGCGTCAGCACCTTCAGGCATTTGAGCACCTGTCATAATTCTGTATGCTTCGCGAGGTCCCACTCGTTGTTCCCCTACGTAACCCGCGCCAATCTCTCCAATTACCGTAAATGGCATACGTTTGTCACCTGATGCGCCTTTACTGTCTTTCGCTCTGATCGCAAATCCATCATACGGTGATCGGTCAAAAGGCGGGACACTATGACGGGCAACTATTGGTTCAGCTAAAATACGGCCCATAGACTGTTCTATAGAAACCGATTCGTTTCCTAACCGTTGAACGTGACTCATTACTTGCGCCACTGCTTCAGCTACTGGGATCGGCTTTCTCATCTCCACCAAAAGCACCTGCTTTCTTCTGTTATACTGAGTGTATCAGAGTTGAAAGGAATGATTCGAATGTCTGAACTCACTCATTTTAATGACCAAGGACGTGCGCGGATGGTCGATGTATCCGACAAACCCATTACATCCCGAACTGCTGTTGCAAGCACTTCCATCCTTGTCAATGAAACGATTTACAATCAAATTAAGGACGGAAAAAATAAAAAAGGCGATGTCTTCGCAGTGGCTCAAGTCGCTGGGATTATGGCAGCTAAAAATACGGCAACCATCATTCCAATGTGTCATCCACTCCCTCTAACCGGTGTCGATATCCGATTTGAGTGGAATATCGATAAATCTATTCAACACTACGAAGTTCTCATTCGTGCACAAGTGAAAACGACGGGTCTCACTGGCGTTGAAATGGAAGCACTCACCGCCGCATCAGCGACCGCATTAACGATATACGATATGTGCAAAGCAGCTGGCAAAGAGATGGTCATCGGCCCTACGATGCTACAATCTAAAACAGGCGGGAAAAATGGGGATTATACTAGGACGGATGCGTAACTCGCTTCCGTCTTTTTGTATCCCTTACAAATGCTTCGTCAACTCATAGTGAATGTGCAGCAGCTCCGGCATAACAAGGCGATCCATCGCAAGCGAAACTGCTTTTACGGATCCTGGTAACGCAAACAGGACTTTTTCTCCGACTGCGCCGGCAGCTGCACGACTTAGTAACGCTTTCGAGCCTACATCCTCTGCATAACTGATATAGCGGAACAACTCTCCAAAACCGGTTAATTCTTTCGTGAAAAATGGGCGGATCGTTTCAATCGTCACATCCCGATAACTGATGCCGGTTCCGCCAGTGATGATAATCGCATTGGCATCTTTCTTACCAATCCATGATTCTACTGCTTTCAAAATCGCGTTTTTATCATCCGGGCAAATGACTCGGGCAATCACTTCGTGTCCTGCTTCCTCCATCTTTTCTCTGATCAATCTTCCGCTATTGTCATCTTCCTCCGTACGTGTATCGCTCACTGTTAATACACACACATTCAATTTCCTCTTCATTTCTGAGTTTTCTTTGTGCACATCGATTCTCCCCTTATCCAAACAGCTGGTGATAGATTTTGCGCCCTTTCCTCATATCCTTCAACCCATGAATGAGCAGTCTTCCATTTGAGAACCCCACACATCGATATCCTTCTGCGTAAAACTCAACAAAAAATGGGGTATGCTTTTCCACTGTCCCAAGGCGGTCCGCAACGCGATAGACATCATCCCCAGTCAACTTACGCTCAGCAGCCGGAATGATTTGAACCGTTTCCCTACCGCATAATACGGCGTAGTGGGTGCCTGCATCGGAATTCAAGGACGGGTATGTAGGAGTACTTCCACATGTTTCACACGCTTCCTTCTTCAATCGTGTGATGCCCGCTTCCACTTGCGTATTGTGCCAAATATCTGTGTGTAACAATTTTGTACGCATCGCTTCTTCGTTCCCTGTTAGCCATTTTAGCGCTTCTGTACTTTGGTGCGCAGCTGTAAGTTGAACAGCTGGTGCAATAATGCCCGCAGTATCACAGGTTTCATTGACTGAAGGAAGTACTGGCAATAAGCATCTGAAGCAAGGAGTTTTCCCCGGGATGAATGGAAATACGCTACTGGAGCTTCCCACACATGCTCCATACACCCATGGAATCTTATATTTCCAAGCGAAGTCATTCAGTAATAACCTAGCTTCAAAGTTATCTGTTGCGTCCAATAAGATGTCTGCATCCTGCGCATGTCGTTCCAGAAGTTGCCCATCCACATGTTCAAGTAACGGAACGAGTGTCACATCACTACGAATCGCACGCAGTCTTGCTTCTGCTGCAATCACTTTCGGCACGCCTTGAACAGCATCCTGCTCTGTGAACAGTTGTTGTCTTTGCAGATTAGAAGGCTCTACGTAATCCCGATCCGCTATCGTCAGTTTCTGAATACCTGCACGCACAAGTGTCTCTGCAATTGCCGACCCAAGTGCCCCACATCCAAGGACAAACGCATGGGAGTTTTCCAATTTCCGTTGTCCTGTCTCACCAATTGGATTGAACAGAACTTGTCTCGAGTAACGTTGTTCCAAAATACGCACCTTCATTTCGCGTAAAGTAAGCAGAGGACGGCCAGTCGAGTAGACCGGCCGTCCCCGTTTTAAGCTCTGGTTATGTCGCTGAATGTTCCAACGTAACGGGTTACGTCACCATCATTATTTTTAATGGCATTGATGGTCAACAGCTCTAAGTACTCAGAACCATCTCTCCGTTTGTTCCATATCTCGCCTTGCCAAGATCCTTCGTTCCCAATGACACTCCACATAGAGGTGTAGAATTCTTTAGATTGCTTTCCGGAACTGAGGACATTCGGGTTTTTCCCAATGACTTCATCTGAAGGATATCCTGTCAATCGAGTAAAGGCAGGATTGACCGACAAAATCTTTCCAGATGCATCTGTGACGAGAATCCCTGAACCTGTCGAGTCAAATACTTCTTTTGCAGTAGACAGACGGTCCATGTAATAGAGCCAAATGACGAGGACTAAACTGACGAGTGCAAACTGGGCAAATGCCATGAACCCAATTGAGTACGAACCAGTCATTGAATGCACCGCAGATAAGAGTAAGGGTGGGAAGAATCCACCGAGACCACCCATCATCGAAACAATACCATTCGCTGTTCCCGCTTGTTTACTGAAGTAAAACGGAACAAGTTTAAAAATAACACCATTTCCGATACCAGCTGTTAGGGCAATGAGCATGATTCCAATCGTATATAGCAAGATTGAGGGTGAGAACGCAAGTAGAACGGCAGCGAATGTCAGTCCTGCGAAAACACCCATCAATAAGAACAACGGCTGGAAACGATCCGCAAGCCACCCGCCCACTGGACGGAACAGCGTTGCTACAATGATGAATCCTGCTGTCCGCATTCCTGCATCGACTTTTTCCAACTCAAAGTAATCGACTAGGAAGTTCGGTAAAAAGATTGTGAACGCAACAAACGCTCCAAATGTGATGAAGTAAAACAGTGAGAAGAACCACAGTTTTTCGTTTTTATAGACACCTTTTATTTGTCCGATCATCGATGTCTTCACTTTAGGTTCTTTGCGATCACCGAGTACGAAGTTCAATGCCGCGAACGCAAGCAATAGAATTAGATAGAATTTGACAGTAGCACTCCATCCGAACTGAACCGCCAAGACAGGTGCTGCAAAAGTTGTAACGGCTGTACCGACGTTCCCCATTCCATAGATTCCATTGACCAAACCATGTTTTTCTTTTGGATAGTACTTCGGCAGTGAAGTAACCCCAACAGAGAACACAGCACCCCCGATACCCAGGAACGTACCGCCAATGATCAAGTCAGCAAACGATGATGCAGCACTTATGTAGAACACTGGAAATAGTAATAAGATGAAACTCACCGCAAAGATAATCCTTGCTCCAAAAACGTTTGCATAATAGCCAAGCGGAATTCGCAAGATCGAACCGAGAACGACTGGAACTGCAGTGACAATCGCAACACGTGATGCTGGGATTGCAACGTCTTCACGAATGAATGGAAGCAGCGACGAAATAAGTACCCATACCATGAAACCTACGACTAAGTTTGCCGTTTGCAACGGCAATTGCACTTTTTTAATCATCCATATCAGTCCATTTCTATAGGGAATGAAAGGCTCTTTAAGATCAGATCATTACTGCTTAACCTACACAATTGGTGTATATAGCTTTTCAAATAATGCGTCTTGTTGCTCAATACGTAACATGGATTCTACCATCGGAAACACAATCGATTCTTCCTTGATGAAATGCACAGTAATCGCTTCAAAAGCTTCTCCTGCGTCTTTTGCAACGGCTTTAAGATCTTTCAGTGACAAGTCATCCAGCCTACCACGTGTATGGTGAAGGAAATGTCCAATGTAGGCATCCAGCTCTTCATGCTCTTCTTCAACTGCCTTGACTGGACCCTGATCGCCTCCGATATATTGCGCAAGCTCAGGAAACAAAATGTCTTCTTCCTTCTCCGTATGATTCTTGAACGGTTCGATAAACTCAATAAGGGCTTTTCGCAATGAACCAATGGCTTCGCGCGCTTCTTCTAGTGAGTAGATGTTCCGTTCAAATCCAAGAACAATCGGATGCCAATTATCCATTAAATACGTTAAGTACTGATGCTCGTTTTCCAATACCTGCAACGCAGGCAAATCGAATTTGAATCGCTTAGATTCCATGTCGAAGCCTCCGTTTTCACTGAACCAATTTTAGAAATTCAAGAACTTCTTCCTAAGCGCATATTCAACTAGCTCTGGTTTACTCTTCAAGTCCAACTTCTCCATCAACTTCGCTTTATGTGCTTCTACTGTTTTTACAGATATATATAGCTTTTCAGCGATTTCTTTGTTGCCATATCCTTTTGCAACGAGTGGCAACACTTCAATTTCACGTTTTGAGAGGATTTTAAATGGATCTGTTTCCACTTGCTCTCCATCCTTTTTCACAAACTCTCGAACTAGCGAAGTCGCCATAGATGGTTGAATGTACGTACCGCCGTCAAAAACTGTACGAATCGCTGCAAATAATTCTTCATCCGGCGAGTTTTTCAATACATATCCAGATGCTCCGTTTTTCAACACATGAAACAAATATTCTTCGTCGTCATACATCGTTAAAATCACAATTTTTGTGTCTGGGAAATCTTCGTTGATTTTCCCAGTGGCGATCAAACCACTTTCTCCAGGGGGCATGCTCAAGTCCATCAAAAGGACATCCGGATTATGTTTGGCGACTAAATCATATGCCTCTAAGCCATCCGCGGCTGTTGCTACGACTTCCATATCCCGTTGGAAATTCAATATGTGCATGAAGCCACTTCTTACGACTGCGTGATCATCCGCGATGATTATTTTCAATGTCCGTCTCCTCCTTCTTTAGAGGCACGGTAAGTATTATTGTCGTTCCATTTCCAATGCCTGTTTGAACCGTTAAAGTAGCGTCCACCAACTCCGCACGTTCTTTCATCCCAAATAGTCCAAGCCCTGTCCCTTTATACGTCGGTGCATTCGCGTCAAATCCCACTCCTGAATCGCTAATAGTAAGTGTCAATTCATCTGCAGACAGTAAAAGCTCGACATCGACTTCTTCAACATCTGCGTATTTCAATGCATTGAATACAGCCTCTTGACAAACTCGGTAGACGACGGTTTCAATCTCACCTTCGAATCGTTGAGAGTGCGTATTGCTTTTGAAATGCACGAGAAGTCCATAATTTTTTTCAGTCCATTTGAAGTGTGTGCGAAATGCTGCTTCCAACCCTAAGTCGTCCAACGTTGCTGGTCTTAGCTGAACCGATAGATGGCGGATATCATCGAGTAGACGCATAAGTGATCCTTCTGTTTGTCTAACCTTTTTCAATACATCATCTTCCACATTCATGTACTTCAACACGCGGAGATCTACTAAAGAACTCAGCATCTCTTGTGCCACACTGTCATGCAGCTCACGGGAGATTCTCTTGCGCTCGTCTTCTTGTGCTTTAATGACTCGTTTGACGAGGGTTTTTTGATGCAAGGTTTCAGACGTTTTGAATTGCTCCGTCAAATCCCGAAGCATGAACACGCGAATTCCTTGTTCCGCATCGATCATTTGAATACTTCCTGTATACGGAACAATTCCTCGACCAACTGTTTCCAGAAACACTTGAAATGAAGGGATGTTTCGATTCGGATCTGACATATAACAAGAAATACATGTCTGTTCTTCTTCAGCACTTGTGAATCCTTTGCACGCCATACAGATTGCTTCTGAACTTCCGGATTTCATAAGCTGAGCGACCTGAGGATCGAGAATTTTTTCAGCTGCTTTGTTCATCGAAAGAACGCTCCCCTCAAGACTGAAGAAGAATATAGCTTCTGTGGAGTTTTCATATAACTGCTCTAACAGATTACTCATGCCACTTTGACTAATTCCATTCAATTCCCGGTCAACTCCTCGCTGTAATAAGGTCCGAATGTCGGTGCAATGAGGGATTGCAACAATTCAAATTTCTCAACGGACATACTATTCTTCTTGCGACACCCTGCTAGCAAGATTCCTTTCACTCGGTTGTATTTAAACAAAGGAATCGCTGCGAAACTTTCAAGCTCTTCTGCTATGAGAATTGGATAGTTATACAAATCTTCTTTTTTATAATACTTCTGTGCATCCGGTACGAACATCGGTTTACCTGTCTTGAATACAATCCCTGCAACGCCTTTTCCTGAATGGAGAACAATGCGTCGAAAACGTTGACTCAAATTCCCAGATGCATACTCCCAACGAATTTGAAAGTGTCGCTCCTCGGGTTGCACAAGTGCCAATGCGACGAAATCACACGCCATTGCAAGACGAATCTCTTCAACTTGCTGCTGGTAATTAAATGCTGGTTGGCTTTTCATGAGACATTCTCCCTCTAACTTGAGAAAGGGCTCACTACGCCTTTCTCTTCATCAGTTTCTCTTATCCTTCCTGTAAAGGATATAACTTCTACCTACATAATTCAACGGCACACTCCACACGTGAACGAGTCGCGTAAATGGCCACATTGCAAAAATAAGAAAACCCGTGAGGATGTGTAACTTGAATGCAATAGGAACGGATGCCATGAACTCGGCTTGAGGTTGTAAAATGAGCAAGGATCGGAACCAGATTGAAATCGTCGCACGGTAGTCGAATCCCGGTGTCGTAGTGTTCGTAATTAGTGAACTGTACACACCGATAAATACGATGAACAGCAAGAACGAATTCACAATCAAATCCGAAGCAGATGACAAATGGCGGACATTACTATTTGTAAACCGCCTACTTGTCAAAATGATCATACCTACGAGCGTTACGACTCCGAAAAATCCGCCGCCCCATACTGCTCCGAGGTGATACATATGATCACTGACGCCCATTGCACGCGTCCACTCCATTGGAATTCCTAGCCCCGCAACGTGACCCAGAATGACAGGGAATATCCCGATATGGAAGAGTAAACTCCCAATCATTAATTGCCTTTTTTCGATGAATTCACTGGACTTCGCCGTCCAGCCAAACTGATCGTGTCTATAGCGAAAGATATGTCCGACTATGAATACTGCAATACAGAGGTAGGGGAAAATCACCCATAGAAATTGACTAGTCATTGGCTGGAACCTCCCGGCGGATACATGCTTTGAATTCTTCTCTCATCCCTTTCACAAGCGAATGATACGGGCTTTCGTATTTTTCTAATGCTTTCATCAAATGATAAGAACCATCTTCTAGAACAGCTAACAACATGGAGAAACTTTGTTGCGCACGTGGATCTCCTTTCCATTCAGCGGCGTAGATGAATTCACACATGAGCGGCAACGAATCCGAAAGTTCACTATCCGGCATGACAAGACCGAACATCTCATACAACACTTTAAGACGTGCCAGTGTTTGACCACGCTCTCTGGAGTCGCCATATTTCACATAGGTCATGAACAACGTAGCATCCTTTTGAAAATCCAGCGTGTACGTGTACATTTCCTGGATTTCATCGAGACTGTACGTTTGCATCATATCCCAATACTCTTTGACCTCTTTATAGGAAGGATCAGAATGGCTCAGCGACCCTTCCAACACACTCGGATGAAACGTCATTTTGTCGGGATATGAAAATTGCTTCGCAAAGAATCCGAAGATCTGTTTCTTTTCGTAGAGAAGGTCTAAGTCAATCACGCCAGATCCCCCCATAGAAGTTCTCTTCGTAAATTTCCTTACCTGTCTTTACAGGAGCACCTGGTGATGCAGGTCCACATCCGTCACAACTCCCATTTGATCCCATTACAGAATAGCTATAGTTATCCGATTGTGCGGCTTCACCGTATGTCCCCATATCTGTGTATCCAGCTGAACCTTGTGATCGATAGATGTTCATCTGTCCTTCTTTGTGGGAAGTTGGAATCACGAATCGATCTTCGTATTTCGCAATAGCAAGGAGGCGGTACATCTTCTTTGTTGAAGATGCCGTCAATCCGACGCGTTCAAGTTTAGATTCATCAAAGTCTTTACCGGAGGATTGCGCACGCATGAATGACCGCATCATCGCCATTCGCTGCAAGGACCCTTTCACTGTTTCCGTGTCTCCGGCCGTCAGCATATTTGCTAAGTACTGAATCGGAATCCTCATCTCCTCAATTGCTGGGAAGATCATATCCGGATTCTGGATGGAGTCTTTCCCTTCAAAGTAGTTCATGATTGGGCTTAGTGGTGGCACGTACCAAACCATTGGCAATGTACGATATTCAGGGTGTAACGGAAATGCGAGCTTGTATTCAATCGCAAGTTTATACACCGGTGAATTTTGTGCTGCGGTGATCCAGTCTTCTGAAATTCCATCTTTTCGTGCTTGCTCCATTACTTCGGGATCATTCGGATCAAGGAACAGATCACATTGTGCTTTGTACAAATCTTTCGGATCTGGAGTTGCTGCAGCTTCGAGTACACGGTCTGCATCATACAACAGGACGCCTAGATAACGGATTCTTCCAGTACATGTCTCCGAGCATACAGTCGGCAATCCGGATTCGATTCTCGGGAAACAGAATGTACATTTCTCGGCTTTATTTGTCTTCCAGTTAAAGTACACTTTCTTGTACGGACAGCCCGTCATACAATAGCGCCATCCTCGGCACGCTTCTTGGTCAACGAGGACAATTCCGTCTTCATCCCGTTTGTACATCGCGCCTGACGGACACGATGCGACACAACTTGGGTTTAGACAATGCTCACATAATCTAGGTAAATACATCATGAACGCTTGCTCAAAGTTGAACTTGATTTCTTCTTCAATCTTTTGGATGTTCGGGTCAGTTGGTCCGGTAATGTGACCTCCTGCTAGTTGGTCTTCCCAGTTCGGACCCCACTCTAAATCCATATAGTCGCCTGTTACAACCGATTTTGCACGGGCAACAGGTGTATGCTTACTTTCCGGTGCAGTCGTCAGTTTTTCATAGTCATACGTCCACGGCTCGTAGTAGTCTTTCATCTCAGGCATATCCGGATTGTAGAAAATTTTCCCGAGGGCGATCTTGGACAGTTTGGAGCCCGACTTGAGCTCCAACTTCCCGTTTCGCAAGTTCCATCCACCTTTATAGATTTCCTGGTCTTCCCAGCGTTTCGGGTAGCCGATGCCAGGTTTCGTTTCCACGTTGTTGAACCACATGTATTCAGCACCTTCGCGGTTCGTCCATGTCGTTTTGCATGTCACACTGCACGTATGGCAGCCGATGCATTTGTCCAAGTTCATCACCATTGCGATTTGCGCTTTAATCTTCAAGCCAGTTGACCTCCTTCATTTTACGGACAGCTACGTATTCGTCACGCTGGTTTCCAATCGGTCCATAGTAGTTAAATCCATAACTGAGTTGTGCGTAACCGCCTACCATTTGAGTCGGCTTCATATGGATACGAGTTGGAGCATTGTGACTGCCTCCGCGTTCTTCCGTAATCTCTGAACCAGGAACTTGAATGTGTTTGTCTTGCGCGTGATACATGAACATTGTGCCTTTAGGAATCCGGTGACTGACCACAGCACGTGCTGTGACGATACCATTCCGGTTGTATACTTCAAGCCAAGCATTATCTTCAATATCATGTGCAATCGCATCTACATCGGAAATCCATACAGTCGGTCCTCCACGGAACAACGTCAACATGTGCTGGTTATCTTGGTACGTCGAGTGGATGTTCCACTTGCCATGTGGCGTCAAGTAACGCAAGACTAGTGAATCTTCTGTTCCCGCAACCGGACGATCATGCGGTCCTAGAACTAGTGGAGGTAACGTCGGTTTATATACCGGTAACGCTTCCCCAAAGTCTAAGAATAGTTCGTGATCCACGTAGAAATGCTGACGTCCCGTTAGTGTGCGGAACGGTACCATCCGTTCGATATTCGTTGTGAACGGAGAGTATCTGCGTCCAAGTTTGTTAGACCCACTAAAGACTGGTGTCGGAATGACCTCACGTGGCTGTGCTGTGATGCTCGCAAAAGTGAATCGTTCTGCTGCACGGTCTGCTGAAATGTCTTTCAGTTCTACACCTGTGTCTTGTTCCGCTGAAACAAAGGCTTTTTGAGAAACACGACCGTTTGTTGCGGATGAAAGAGTTAACATTGCTTCAGCCGCATGCTTCGCTGTATGCAGTTTCGGCAATCCATCTTTGATGGTGTCGTCTTCATAGACTCCATTAATAGCTTTCATCATTTCGTATTCTTCAGCTACTGAGAAGCTGACACCATGTGCTCCGACTTTCCCTGTCGATAGAAGTGGTCCCAGTGTGATGTATTTGTCAAAGACTTTCGTAAAGTCGCGCTCCACAATCGTCATGCCCGGCATAGTCTTCCCAGGTATCGCTTCTACTTCACCCTTCTTCCAATCTTTCACGTCCCCGTGTGGCTGAGCAATCTCCTGGACTGAGTCATGAGCAAGTGGAGAAGTGACGAGATCTTTGTACACGCCAGGTAAATGGGTTTTCGCCATTTCCGAGAACGTTTCTGCAATGGATCTATAAATATCCCAGTCTGAACGAGATTCCCAAAGTGGGTCAACCGCCGGATTAAATGGGTGAACGAATGGATGCATATCCGTTGAAGACAAATCTACTTTTTCATACCAAGTTGCTGCAGGAAGAACGATATCGGCATATAGTGGCGTTGTTGTCATACGGAAATCGAGTGCAACGAGCAAGTCCAGTTTCCCTTCGACTTCTTCCCGCCAGACGATTTCTTCAGGCTTCATACGTTCGTTCGGTTTCGCTAATAACCCATCAGAAGCTCCGAATAAATGCTTCATGAAGTATTCTTGACCTTTCGCTGAACTAGATACCAGATTTGAGCGCCACACGAATAGGCTTCTTGGGAAGTTTTCAGGTGCATCCGGATCTTCCACTGCAAAGCTCATATTCCCGGAAGTCAGTTGTTCCTTTACATACTCTACAATTTCAGGCGTTGTTGTTTTACCTTCTTTTGCCGCTTCTTCCGTTAGTTGTAGACTGTTGCGATTGAATTGTGGATAGGAAGGAAGCCATCCAAGTCGTGCGGCAAGTACGTTATAGTCTGCAGGGTGTTCATATCTAGCGCTCCCACCAAGCGGTGACATAAGTGATTGAGTGCCTGCTTCTTCATACTTCCATTGGTCTGTCGAGAAGTAGAAGAAGGACGTTGCGTTCTGTAACCTCGGCGGTGCTTGCCAATCTCGTGCAAAGGCGATTGTGCTCCACCCTTCAATCGGACGACATTTCTCTTGTCCGACATAGTGAGCCCAACCTCCGCCGTTCACGCCTTGTGAAGCAGTGAGTGTCACTAAATTTAAGATTGCGCGGTAAATCGTATCACTGTTAAACCAGTGATTAATCCCTGCCCCCATGATGATCATCGAGCGTCCGCCTGTATCAAGTGCGTTCTGTGCAAATTCTCGAGCAATTTGGATGACAAGCTCCGGTTTCACACTCGTAATTTTTTCTTGCCAAGCAGGTGTATAGATGGACGATTTGTCGAAGTAATCTTTCGCTTCCAATTCACTGCCGATCCGATTCACACCATATTGACTGAGCATGATGTCGTAAACAGTCGCCACGCGCCTTGTTGTGCCATCTGCCATCGTAAGTACCTTCGTCGGAAGCGGACGTGTGAAGACCCCGTTCGATAAATTATCGAAGAATGGGAATTGAATTTCTTTCCACTCTGCATCCTCATCCGCAATGGACAATGCAGGTTCAACACGTGTACCGTCTTCTTTGTCGAGGAGTAAGTTCCATTTAACGTCATCTTCCCAACGCTGCCCCATTGTCCCGTTTGGAACGATGATTTCATTGACGCTTTCATCCAAAATAACCGGTTTCCACTCAGCATGTTGGGATTGTTGACCGATATCACTCGCTCGTAAGAATCGACCTGCTTTATACGCCCCTTCGTGTTCATCCAAAAAGACGAGAAATGGCATATCTGTATATTGTTTTGCATAGTTCAAGAACATCGGCTCTTTGCGCTGTTCATAAAACTCATCAAGAATGACATGGGTCATCGCTTGAGCAACAGCTGCATCCGTTCCAGGGTTCGCTGCAATCCAATCATCCGCATGTGTAACGCTTTCTGCATAGTCTGGTGCAACCGATACGACCTTTGTTCCTTTGTAACGTACTTCCGTCATGAAGTGAGCATCCGGTGTACGTGTTAACGGAACGTTCGACCCCCACATGATGATGTAACCTGCGTTGAACCAGTCACTCGACTCAGGAACATCTGTCTGCTCACCCCAAATTTGTGGTGAAGATGGTGGAAGATCCGCATACCAATCGTAGAAACTGAGCATTTCCCCACCAATAAGGGAGATGAAGCGCGCACCCGATGCATAACTGACCATCGACATCGCAGGAATCGGTGTAAAGCCTGCAATTCTGTCAGGGCCGTACTTTTGAATCGTATAAATGAGTTGTGCGGAGATGAGCATTGTTGCATCACGCCAATGGATACGGACATGCCCCCCTTTTCCGCGAGCTTGTTTATAGTCTGTCGATCTCTCTGGATCTTCTACAATACTAGCCCATGCTTTGACAGGGTCTTTATGTTCTGTCAGTGCCTGTCCCCACATGCGCCACAACTTCCCTCTGATGTAAGGGTATTTAATACGAAGCGGGCTATATTCGTACCAAGAGAATGATGCTCCACGTGGACATCCGCGCGGTTCAAACTCCGGCATATCTGGGCCACAGGAAGGGTAGTCGATTTGCTGGTTTTCCCAAGTAATGATTCCGTTCTTGACGAACACTTTCCAGCTACATGATCCTGTACAGTTCACTCCATGTGTTGTACGGACTACTTTGTCATGCGACCAGCGTTGACGGTACATGTTTTCCCAATCACGGTTCTTTTCTTCTAGCGCAGACCAATTGCCTGAATACTTTTCAACCGGTTTGAAGTAATTCAAATTGAATTTCGTTTTCTTCATTGAATTTCATGCTCCCTTCCTAATGACCAACAGGACGTGCAGTGATGCTACATTCTAGAATTCCCCTATATATTTATCCTATAATGTATTCTGACTATTTCCTATTAGGGTTTTCCCTATTACTGAATTCAGTTCTTTTTTCTCATCTAGAATCTTGATATAAAGTATCAGTTTAGACAACTCTATTCTTGGGAATATAGCAACCGACCTTATTAGGAGAGTATTGACATAGTTAGTTTTATGTCCAGTTCTCCCCTAATTTCCATTGCTTATTCAAGCAATGTGTTGTGCCTTAATTTGAGTATATCGATGAATTCTCCAGATATATATGAGGGTAAGTCCTATTTCACATCAAGCTTTTTGACCATATTTCCGATGGACTTAGGGAAATGGAGGGGGGAGTAGGTTATCCCAGAAGAAACTCTCCTGTAAGAACGATTCACTACACGCCTTTAGCGTAATCAGTCAAATCGGCCAATTTCCATTTTAATTAATAAAGGTTTCTAACTTAAGGAGTAGTTTAACCATCAAAATCATCTCGTTTTACATTAGATTGTTGGGCTGATCACTACTTGACTTCAATTCGATTGTTTTGAGAGATTACTCGGAGTCATTCATGGCCTTTCTTTTTATCACCTTGTATTTGTTCCATAAAAAAAGCCAAGCGATCAGCAATATGCTGAACACTTGGCTTTTCCAGTATTTATAGATCGTCGAATCCGTTTAAATCACTCGTTTTCACGTATTGACGAGAAGTTTGTTCGAAGAAGTCTGTTTTTGTTCCATCGAAATTGTCCGTATAAGCACGGATCCACTTCATGGGATTGTCGATGAATTCAGGATAGATTTCACTGAGTCCGAGCATGCGAAGCATTTTGTTGGCACGGTATTTGACATAGCCGTCCATTTCATCCAAGTCGATGCCGTCAATATCAGCAAGCACGTAGCGGCTCCAAATCGTTTCCTGCTCTACAGAATGACGGAACTGGTCGTAGATCCATTCTGTAAATTCTTCTGTGTTGTACTCAGGATTCTCCGCAAGTGCTGCGCGGAAGATATCACTGATTGCTTTTCCGTGTTGTAACTCGTCACGGTTGATGTACGAAATCATCGTTGATGTACCCACCATTTTTTGGTGACGCGCCATGTTATAGAAGAATGCAAAACCACTGTAGAAAAACAGACCTTCTAGTAATGTCGTATAGACCATTGCTTTCAATACTGTTTCAATTGTCGGGTTCGTTGCAAATTCGTTGTAAATTTCAACGATGCGTTCGTTTCTCTTCATTAACACTTCGTCTGACCGTCCCATTTCAAACGATTCCACTTGCTTGTCATACGTTGTCACTGAAGACAATACATAGGCATAGCTATGGTTATGCTCGCTTTCCTGGTCGGCGATTGTTGCCATAATCGACTTAACAGATGGATCCGTCGCAAAGTCAGCAATCTTCATTGCGATAACAGTTTGCGGACCATCCAATGTTGCTAGTAAACCGATAATCTTCAAAAATGCATCCCGTTCCGCTTTTGAAAGATTCCCGAACTGCTTCACGTCTTGTGTCATATCTACTTCGTTTGCTGTCCAGAACAATGAACGGATTCTTTGACGCAATGTATAGAAATGTGGATGTGCTAAGTTGTTCCAGTTTAGGATACCACTCGCTTCCCCACCGAATATTGCTGTTGCTTTGTTTGGATTTGTTGGATTTAGTACGTTAACTCGTGTAAGTGTCTCCAATGGTCTAGCACTCCCTCTGCCCAGTTTGTCACGCGGATTTCTTGCGCGCCACGCGGGCTTTGTTCAATTTTCAGCGGCTCGAGCGCCGAGTTATAAAAACGGGCTAATTTCACGGCAGCTTTGCAAAACAGCTCATCGCCACCGAATTGTGTATCACCCGTTCCAAATACGTACACATGATCCGGCTTCACGCCGACATCCAGTACGAAATCTTTCACTTCATCAGGCGTTGAGCCTTGGTCCCATGTAAATGACCCGACGATCATCGCGTCAAAATCTCGATAATCCGGTACGGGACCAATGCCTATGCGATGCATCTGAACGGATGCACCGCCTGCCACTAATGCCTTTTCTATCAACTCCGCAGTTTCTGCAGTATTGCCGCTCCAAGAAGCATAGGCAATTAAGAATGACACCATTCGCACTCCTCGATTTCTGAAGCTGTTGAACGAGTATAATACGTTGTTTTCATTCCCGATTTCCAAGCTTGCAAGTGCAGGTTAAGCAGAACAGAAGCACGGATATTATTCGGTACATAGAAGTTAAATGAAATTGACTGGTCAATATGACGCTGGCGCGCAGCGTTTTGCTTAATCGACCAACGCTGATCGACAATATATGCAGAACGACGGTAAACATCATACGTATTGTGGTTCAAGTCCGGTGCAATGACCGGCAATTTATAGTCTTTCTTCTCTTCATGGTAGAACGGTTTGAACACAGGGTCGATTGATGCTGTAGAACCTGCGATGACGGATGTTGAACTGTTCGGTGCAACTGCCATCAGATAACCATTACGAATTCCTGTTTCCGCAACGTTTTTACGTAGCTCGTTCCATTCGTCTGAAACATATTCGCGTTTGTCGAAGTACGCACCTGTTTCCCAATCGGATCCTTCGAACAATGGATACGCTCCCTTTTCGCCAGCGATTTCCATAGAAGAACGAATCGTCAAGTACGCAATTTGTTCATACAGGCGATCTGCAAATTCAACCGCTTCGTCTGACTCCCACTGAATTCCTTCAAGTGCCAGAAGATGATGCCATCCGAATGTTCCAAGTCCAATTCCACGGTAGCGACTGTTTGTACGCTGCGCTTGGACAACCGGAATCTTATTCAAATCGATTACGTTATCGAGCATACGAACTTGAATTGGGATCAAGCGCTCTAATACACCTGCAGGAACTGCTTTACCTAAGTTGACGGACGACAAGTTACAAACTACGAAGTCGCCTGGTTTCGATCGAGTCACAACGATATCATCTTCCAATGTGACCGACTCAAATTCAGTGGCACTCATGTTTTGCATGATTTCTGAACATAAGTTACTTGAATACACGATACCTGCGTGCTTATTCGGGTTTGCACGGTTTACTTCATCACGATAGAACATATAAGGTGTGCCCGTTTCAAGCTGGCTGCGCATGATGCGTTTCATGATTTCGATTGCTGGGACGGAATCTCTTGAAATTTCAGGATGATTCACACACGCTTCATAGCGCTCTCGGAATGTCCCCGCACCCTTCGTTTCGTCGTAGGAGTCTTCTAGTGAATACCCCATTACCGTACGAACTTCGTGTGGGTCAAACAAGTGCCAATCTGCACGTGCATCTACAGCTTCCATGAATAGATCCGGCAAACATACGCCTGTGAAAATATCATGTGCGCGAAGACGCTCGTCACCGTTGTTCAATTTAAGATCCAGGAATGTGAAAATATCTTTATGCCAAACGTCCAGATAGACCGCTACTGCGCCCTGACGTTGTCCGAGCTGATCTACGCTAACTGCTGTATTGTTCAGTTGTTTGATCCAAGGAAGAACTCCGCTTGAAGCCCCTTTGAATCCACGAATGGACGACCCACGTGAGCGTACTTTCCCCATATAGACGCCG
Source organism: Sporosarcina sp. D27 (assembly GCF_000586555.1). GTDB lineage: Bacteria > Bacillota > Bacilli > Bacillales_A > Planococcaceae > Sporosarcina. Next base: position 6,109 of record NZ_AZUC01000013.1, on the reverse strand, counting down.
ATACCGCCTCCGTATTTCGACAGGTTTGCGATATCCGTGTTGCTGTTGTAAATCCCAGTCAAGGAATCGTCTACTGTGTCAATGAAACAGCTAGAAAGCTGTCCGTGTGGTTTTCCTGCATTCGAAAGTGTCGGTGTAGCAACTGTCATGTACAAATTGCTCATCGCCCAATACGCTTCAGCGATTTTTCCAATGCGATCCTCTGTCTCGCGCTGCATAAGCGTCATCGCAATCACGAGCCAACGTTCTTGTGGCAACTCAACAGGAACCTTTGAGTAGTTGACAGCTGCGTAGCGGTCCATCAGTGTTTTCAAGCCGATGTATGTAAACAGCTTGTCCCGTTCAGGTTGAATAAGAGCTCCGATTGCTGTCAATTCGTCTGTTGTATAGTTTTTCGTCAAGTCTTCCGTATAAAGACCTTGTTTAACGAGAGACGCAACATGACCCGCAAAGTTTGAATAGACAGCTTTCCCGCGTAGTTGCTGCTGATCTGCATACAATTTTTGCAAGTATAGGCGTGCTGCAACGAACGTCCAGTAACTAGATGCTTCGTCAATCAGACTCAACGTTTCAAGAACCATTGCATTTGTCCACTCAGCGAGTGCTCCTCCTGGATGTTTTGCAAACCATTTGTCACTCGCTTCTGTAAGTGGAGCAATTCGTTCTGCACCAAATTCCTCCTGCAAAGTTTCAAGCACGCGTGTTGTATCATTCGTTTCACGGGTTAATGTCATATCGACCGTCTCCTTTCAATTTCTCTCATATTTTAGCAATTAAAAAAGAGCTGAGAAAACGCGATTCAAAGGCGTTTCCTGCGAAAGCCTTTATGACGGCATTTCGGCATCAGCACTATATATAGTGTTTATATTCAATATCTACCCTAACATCTTGTGTCCAAACAGTAAATAGGCAAAAAGTGACGTTAATTTTCTTTTGTCGCCTATAAGTGTTTTGCACCCGGGATTTTCTCTCGAAAGACTAGTTTATCACACATTGAGTTAGGACAGTTACTCGCACCGCTCCAAATTATTAGAAACAAAATCCTTGCTCTTTTCTTCCTATTCGGCATATCAGATAGATGCATTTTCATGCATGACAAATTTAAAACAGAGGAGAAATTTTGCAATCTCATCCTCTGTTTTAATTGTTAACTACCAACTATGCTTATTCTTGTTTCGCTAATTCAAACCGTTCGACAACATCTTGAAGTTCACTCGCAATGCGTGTCATTTGTTGCACAGAATCAGCAACACGTTCAAGTTCTTGTTGCTGGGCCACTGAAGAAGCACTCACCTGTTCTGCAGATGCCGCTGTCTCTTCTGAAACTGCAGATACACTTTGAATTGCAAGTACGGCCTGATTTTTATGTGAAATCATTTCCGATAAATTCGCTGAGAGCTCCGCGATTGATTTGTTCATTTCATCTGTTAGTTGTGCATTGAGTGCAAACGACTTTTCTGTACTCGCGACAGATTCACTCTGAGTCTTCATTGATTTCGTGTTTTGAGCAATCACGTCAACAGTAGCTTTCGACTGATCAAGAATTTCTTGTACGGTCTGTTGGATTGTTCCTGTTTCGCTGCTCGATTGCTCGGCAAGTTTACGTACTTCTTCAGCCACTACGGCAAAGCCTTTTCCATGCTCACCTGCACGTGCTGCTTCAATACTCGCGTTAAGTGCAAGCAAGTTCGTTTGAGCCGTAATATCCTGTATGGATGTAATCACTTGGTTAATGCCTGAAATTTTGTCAGTTAAGGCTGTCATTTGCTGTTCCACTTGTTCGTTCATATGGTTCGCTAACTCATTTTGTTCGCGTAACCGATCGACTTCTGCAAGTCCGTTTTGCGTAGACGCCACTGTTTGACGTGATAAGCCATCCATATTTTCAGATAGTATGGAAATCGCAGTAATCTGTTCTGCGAGGTCGCCCATGCGGTGGCTCGTCTCTTCCGTGTCTTCAGATTGCTTGGAAGCCCCTTGAGCAATCTCTTCGGTCGCAACAGAGACCTCTTGACTGGACGCAACGATTTCTTCAAAAGCATGGTTTACCTGTGCGGATGAATCCGTAAGTCGCGAAGAAGCCGACAATACTTCCACAAGCGCTTCATTTGTTTGACTAAGCATATGGTTGTATGAAGTGGCAACAGAGCCAATTTCGTCTTGTTTCAGCTTGCTCACATCTACTTGTTCCCTCAAATCTCCTGAAGCCGCCATTTCCATTGATTTTTGAACACGTGTCAGTGGGTGAATATGGCGGTATACAAAAAATGCTGTAACGAGGCCAATTAATACCACCATAACTGCAGTTGCAATTAACGTAAAGATCACAATACGTGCAAAAGGAGCAACGATTACTGTCCTTGGTAAAACTGTTTGGACGGACCATGTCTGATCAAACCCATTCAATGAAATCGGAGCAAAGACGTTGAATGCCTTTTCGTTATATGTTTTCGAATCCACATATAGTGAATCTGTTTTTCCTTCCGTTAATTTTTCTTTCACTGGCTGCCAATCGATGGCATCCTTCATATTCGAATTGTTCAGTTGCTCTTTCAAACTATTTTGGATAAGAACTCCATCGTCAGATATGACAGCAGCATATCCGCCTTCAGGTGCAATCTCTTTTGTTAACTCCGATAGAAAGTCTAGAGACATATTCGTACTAATAACACCTGAGAAATCACCATTTTTCGAAACTACTGGCACAGATAATGCAGTGAAACTCACATTTTTCCCGTTTACGTCATATGGTATCGGTTCTTGGAAATATGATTTCTTATCAGACTTTGGATTTAAATACCAGTCTCCTCCACCCGACTCCTCATAGCCAATTGCAGAGTTTATCTGAATTCCATCTTTGGTTTTCAACAAATAAGGAATGAATCTTCCTTCCGAGTCTATGAGTTTCTGGTTAGACTCTGATAACCCGTCGGTAGAAAGAACACCTTTTTCAAATACAGCACTCATACTAACTGCATTCGGATTTCCTTCTAAATTCGCTTGAAGAACTGACAAAACATCAGATGCATCTAATTTCGAATTCGAATTCATCGTTTCCAATACTCTTTTAGTCGTACTTAACGATTCATCAGTTTGCTTAAATTGTTCACTTAACTTCAGTGCAACTCGTTCTGTTTCCGTTGTTGCAATTTCCTCAGCATCATTTACGGTTATGCTATGTGTATAAATCAAAGTTCCTAATGCATAAAGCGCAAATAACAGGAAAAACACCCCTATTATGAGTGTGGAGAGTTTAAAGACGATACTTTTAGACTTCTTCATTACATACACCCCTTCTATACTTTAACATTTAAGTAGTATACCTGAAGATATAGAAGAGGTGTGCGTTTTAGACTAAAAGACACAAAAAAGTCACTGGACTATTGAACCATCCAGTGACTCTTTTTGTCTAATCATAAATTAAAGTTACTTCGGCTGCTCTTCGCCCCAGCATTCAGTTCCCTTTAAACCTGGAATCGATTTTGCTTGGAACTTAGGATTCAACCCTTTTCGACGCTGAATAGTAAAGTCATCCAATACTTTGAAAGCAATTCGACTCAAGATTGCAATAACAATGAGGTTCAATACAGCCATCAGACCCATGAAGACATCAGCAAGATCCCATACAGTCTGTACTTTCGCCATTGCTCCGAACATGACCATACCCAATACAGCGAGACGATACACCGTCATCCAAACCTTATTCGCATTGATGAATTCAATATTTGTTTCCCCATAATAGTAGTTTCCAATTATTGAACTGAATGCAAAGAACAAAATTGCAATTGCTACGAAATAAGGTGCCCAAGAACCCACGTGCTCCGCCATAGAAGCTTGAGTCAACAAGATTCCATCTGCCTCGCCTTTATCATAAAGACCAGCAAGTAGAATAATGAATGCTGTCGCTGAACAAATAATAATCGTGTCAAAGAACACTCCAAGGCTTTGAACGAGCCCCTGTTTTGCAGGGTGCGTCACACTTGCCGTCGCGGCAGCATTCGGAACACTCCCCATACCTGCTTCGTTTGAGAACAACCCACGACGAACACCTTGCATGATCGCAGCTCCGACACCTCCACCTACCATTTCCTTGATGCCGAATGCATGCTCAACAATCAAAGTAATCATTGCAGGAATTTCAGTAATATTCACAATGACAATATACAAAGCTACAATAATATATAATGTGGCCATTATAGGCACAATCGCTTGAGTTACTTTTACAATCCTTTTGACACCGCCAAATATGATGATTGCTGTTAACATAACAAGAACAATTCCTACAGCCCAATCCGGAACGCTAAACACATCCGAGAACGACTGACTAATTGTATTTGACTGAACTGCGTTAAATATAAAACCAAAACATAGTGTCAGTAATATAGCAAAAACAATTCCTAATCCTCTTAACCCCAACGCCTTTTGCATATAGTACGCTGGACCACCTCGGAACGTATCACCATCTCGCACTTTATAAACTTGTGCCAACGTACTCTCAATGAAAGCGGTTGCCATTCCAATAATCGCAATAATCCACATCCAAAATACCGCACCCGGACCACCAATTCCAATGGCGAGAGCGACACCAGTCACATTTCCTGTCCCTACGCGAGAGGCTGCACTGATTGTAAACGCTTGGAATGCCGAAACGCCGTCTTCGCTATCTTTCTTTTCAGTGATCAAACGGAACATTTCACCGAAGAGACGAAATTGAACAAACTTCGTTCCGATGGTGAAGTATAATCCGAGCACTAGCAACAAGCCAATAAGTACGTACGACCATAAATAATTATTAAACGAGCCTGTTATCCAGTTTAAAAAGTCTGTAATCATCAAACCACACCTCCACTTTTGTATTCTATTAAACTTCGATCCAACTTGTTTCTTCTATTACCCTCTTTTTTTAACGGATAGACAAGAAAAAAATGCCGATGGTTTAGTAAACCACCGACACTGCATGAATTGCAATAGAAATTTATATACGCAGAATAATTTTAAAGCACATATTGATCGATCTTTAAGACAAGCTCTGCAATTTCAGGTTTGCTGATTTGTACGTCTGCACCTACGCTTGTTCCTTTGTGCTTTAATTCATCTGTGATTAAAGAAGAGAAGATGATCACCGGTAGTTTCGCAAGACCTTGATGTTCCCGGATCCTTCTAGTGAAATGATGCCCATCCATTTGTGGCATTTCAATATCTGTAATGACGAGTTGAATTGCATCAGTCACATCACCAGTCTCTGCAACCTTTTCCAAATAGGTGAGTGCTTCTTTCCCGTTTTCGAAGAACTCTACCCGCTCATAACCCGCTTCTGATAACGTCGTCTGTAACAACTTCCGTAAAAGTGGAGAATCCTCAGCAACGAGTAAACGCTTATCAGACCGTTCCCGCTTCCCTAGCTTCTTGATTTGCTCTAGGCGAATTCCTGTTTCAGGACTAATTTCCATGACGATTTTTTCAAAATCCAGCAACAACATCATGTCGCCGCCAAGCTTGATGACTCCAATGACTGGAGAGGTTTCTGCCGAGTACGCACCAGACGGCTTCTCAATTGCATCCCATGAAATCCGGTGAATCATTGTCACATTGTGGACGTGGAATACGACTTGTTGTTTATTGAAAGATGAAACGATGTACTTATCATTTTGTGGGTTCGAAGACGGTCCCATTCCTAATACACGTTCCATACTAATGACGGGCAAGATTTCACCGCGCAATTGAATGATTCCCTCTACTGCAGGGTCCGCGTGAGGGATGGGTGTAATCGGCATCGGCACGATAATCTCTTTCACTTTAATGACATTAATACCATATCGGCTTCCAGCCACTTCGAATTCCACGATTTCCAGTTCGTTTGTACCACTCTCTAATAGTATTCCGCTTTCATAAGCCATTGCAATCATTCCTTTTCATGTAGTCGCAATTTTTATCGTTCATCTCATGCCCCGCCGTTCTGTGCGAAGCGGCTCTACTAGTCTATTTCGGCATAATGTATCCAATCATTGAGGTCTCTTCCCTCTTTTTCTCAAATTATAAGAATCTGTTGGCAGAACTGTGTCTGCGAGATGATTAAATGTGTTCATAATGGGGCTATTATAAAAAACGT
>NZ_AZUC01000012.1 GCF_000586555.1 Sporosarcina sp. D27 | reverse complement strand
AAGTGATCATAACCCCAGGGAAGTGCTCATAAAACATGAAAAGTGATCATAACCCCAGAAAAGTGCTCATAAAACTAGAAAAATGATCATAAATCCAAGTGAGTATCTCCACGAAACAAAAAAGACTGTCAGAAAGTCAGCAACACTGACTTTCTAACAGTCTTTATCTCTTCGGAACAACTTTGATCTTCGGTTTGCGCCAACTAATAATTCGCTTTGGATGGAAAATGCTTAATCCGATCAAGAAGCCGACCACCAGTCCGGCGATATGCGCAGCTGCATTAGTGTTAGGTCCAACAAAGGTCATAACAACACTGAGTCCGATAATCGGCAAGATAATTTGGCGAAGCTGAGGTAACATCTTTTTTGTATAATACACTAGCGCACCAAATGCACCGAAAATCCCGAATACCGCACCACTAGCGCCAACGTGTGAATAACTGGAATCGTATACGAAAAATGTCGCGATGTCACCGAAGACACCTGCTAAGAAATATACAGTTAGGAATCGCGCTTTCCCAGCTACCTTCTCCAATTCAGGTCCGAAGATGAATAAGGAAAACATGTTGAATAACAGATGCATGATTCCGAGATGTAAGAACATTGGTGTGACAAGACGCCAATACTCTCCTTGTTCAATCATATAATTCGAGCCTACTCCGAAGTTCCGAATGGTATCGCCTATAAAGGGCAACATCGTCAGTAGATGGATCCCGACATTAAGAGCGATAAGTGTGGACACCACAGGATATAGCCGAATGTATTGAGAAAAACTTTCAGTACGGATAAACATGACTCTCCCCCGATCTTTGTTTTAGTATACAATTTTTCGACTCTATATGGAAAGAAGGTGACTGTATGATTTCAGGAATTGGTTTGGATATTACAGAACTTGACCGAATTGCAGAACTGGACAACAAATCCGATAAATTCCGCAATCGAATTCTCACGACTGAAGAACAACGATATTACGAAAACCTTTCCAATCACCGCCGCATTGAATTCCTAGCGGGACGGTTTGCAGCAAAAGAAGCTTTCGCAAAAGCGCTTGGAACCGGGATTGGTCCAACATGTAGTTTTTTGGATATTGCAATCTTACCTGACGATAAAGGAGCGCCCATCCTATACTTTAATGGGAACCTTGTGGACGGCTTTGTTTCCATTACACATACGAAGACGGTAGCTGCTGCACAAGTAATTCTTCAAAAAATGTAACGTTTCTGACCAGCTTTGCATAAATGACTGTCCCTCCTCATAAGATGACCTACCCGATTGAAATAGGAGAGGATGACCTGAATGCGGAGCAAAATTGGATTACTGTTGATGGGTGCGGTTCTTTTGTTACTAACTGCTTGCGGAGCACCGTCGAAAGAAGATGTCGTCAAGAAATTGAGTGGGAAATGGAATGATTCCAAGGGGTATGATCTTCAAGCAACGATGGAGATTAAGACCGGCGAAGAACCACGGCTCTATGACGTAACGGTATGGCACACGAAGCCTGATTTTTACAAAGTGGACGTCTCTCAAAAAGGGAAAGATGAATCTCAGATGATCGTACGTAACGAAGAAGGGGTTTTTGTTGTCACGCCGTCTTTGAACAAGACGTACAAATTCCAAAGTGATTGGCCAGCACAAAATAGCCAGGCGTACTTAATCAGCACGTTATCTGATGATATTAAAGCTGATAAGAAGTCCACGATGACGGAAAAAGATAAGACGTATGTATTTGAAACGGCAACACGCAATAATCATAAAGCAGTTCTGCCGAAGCAACAGATCCATATCGACAAGAAGACATTGCTTCCAACACACGTATCTTTATTGGATGAAAACAAGGAAGAGAAAATCCGTGTGACATTCAAGAAAATCACTTTAGGTGTAAAGCGTAATGCGGATGACTATAAAGTCGAGACGGAAAATATGGACCACGAGAAAAAAGATGAAAAAACGAAGGACAAAAAGGCACAACTTGAAACCTTCTATCCTTCCGCATCCTTTGAAGGTGTCACGTTGTTAAGTGAAGAACCTGTCGCAACAGAAACTGGAACGCGTATCTTCCTATCTTATGGCGGTGCTGGAAAAGAGTTCGTTGTTGTTCAAGAACCAGCAGCTGAAATGGATAGCCAAGTGCCAGTATCCATTGAAGGGGATCCAGTAGATCTAGGTTTCGCCGTAGCAGCTCTTTCAGGAAATACGATTCGATGGGAACAAGATGGAGTTGCGTTTTATGTAGCCTCTGAGACCCTTAGTAAGGGAGAACTTATTCAAGTGGCTGGTTCAATGCAAACAGATGTAGTTAAGTAAATCAAACACGTCGAGCGGGTGCCGAACAATCCGGTACCCGCTTGTTATCTAGATTGACGGACGGCGCCTTTCAGGATGATAATGAGAATACTTATTCTGAAGAGGTGATCCGCGTGACAGAATCATTTAACTATCGACCGACTCGTGCTGTAGTTGATGTTGGTGCGATTCGAGCGAACGTCAGGAATTTAAAGGAATTTTTGCCTGCTGAGACGGGCATCATAGCAGTTGTAAAAGCAGATGGTTATGGACATGGAGCAGCTGAAAGCGCACGGGCTGCATTCCAAGAAGGGGCGATGATGGCAGCTGTTGCAACGCCTGACGAAGCATTGGATTTACGCAAGGCGGGTATTCAACAACCGATTCTAGTACTTGGTCCTGTACCCATGAATTTTTTAAAAGAAGCAATCCGCCAAGAGATTACAGTTACGATTCCAGGTGTTCAATGGGCGCAAGCAGCAGCTGATGAACTCCGAGGGATTCAAGAATCTTTGAATACTCATGTAAAAATTGACACAGGGATGGGTAGGATAGGTGTACGAAGTGAAGAAGAAATAGTTGAATTAGTTAAAATTCTTGAAGGAACTTCGGCTATCCGAGTGGAAGGTATATTTACACACTTTGCTACTGCAGATGAGCAAGATGTAAAAAGGACAGAAGAGCAATTCCGTTCTTTCGATAGGCTAGTTGCGTGCTTTCCAGAACGTCCAAAACTGGTCCATGCTGCGAATAGTGCAGCGGCCCTTAGATTTCCGGATTATGCACTAGATGCGGTTCGTTTCGGTATTGGGATGTATGGTATCGCTCCTTCAGAAGTGGTCGCCTCCGAATTGCCTTTTCAACTAGAACGTGCTCTTCGACTACAAACAGAGATTGCTTTTGTGAAGCAGATAAAATCGAGTGGGCCCATCAGCTACGGAGGCACTTATGTTGCGCAGCCTGGTGAATGGATCGCAACACTACCAATCGGCTATGCAGATGGATTGAAGAGGGGATTACGTAATCAGCATGTACTTGTTCGGGGGCAGCGCGTTCCGATTATTGGAACAATCTGTATGGACCAATGTATGGTGCAACTACCCGAAAGGTATCCAGAAGGAGAACCGGTTGTATTATTAGGGAAACAAGGAAATGAAGAAATTACAATGGAAGAATGGGCAACACGTATCGGCACGATTCCTTATGAAATTGCCGTAACGATTGCTAGACGTGTACAAAGACAGTATTTTGGGGATTAGTTGGCACCTCCTACTTCTCGCACTTTCGACAAACTACCAAACTTGACTGCGCAACTTGTCGCTATATTACCTAATTTGTCTTTTCATTGTCGAACTCCAATGGTAAGATAAACATGTATAGAAATGAGGATCGGGTTTTGTCGGAGGTGCTAGAGTTGGATGCTAACCAAAACAAAAGAGAACTACTTATGGAAATCCCCACAAAAATGCTGAAACAAAATGAACAGACGATCGTCCATCAGGAGCAGCAGGGAGATTTCGTATATTACTCGGCTACGCGGTATAAGACTGATTGTGAGTTAAATGCAATCAGAGAAAAGATGATGCGCGGATATGTGGAAATGTCCCAAATCAATCTTGGAATTGCCGCTGAATGTCTGCATGCGGAATTCGAAGCTCAGCATACGGTGGAACGAATCGTAAGCGGAGGATGAAAAGTTGGCAATTAAACGCGGAGATGTCTTTTTTGCGGATTTGTCGCCTGTCGTAGGATCTGAACAAGGCGGCACACGGCCTGTTCTCGTCATTCAGAACGACATCGGGAACCGGTTTAGCCCTACAGTGATTGTGGCGGCGATCACTGCCCAGATACAAAAAGCAAAGTTGCCGACACATGTCGAAATAGATGCGGCCCGTCACGGTTTCGAGCGGGATTCTGTAATCCTGCTCGAACAAATCCGCACTCTCGACAAATCGAGGCTCACAGATAAAATCACCCACTTAGATCACCAAGTCATGCAGAAAGTGGATGAAGCATTAGAAGTCAGTTTTGGCTTAACTAACTTATAGGCATACATAGCAAAGAAATCCATTCTGTCCTCCGACGGAATGGATTTTTTGTACAGAAAAGATGCTGAATGTCCACATATCCGTTATACTATAGAACAAAGTAGTATCGCGTTTTCATCATAAGGGGGAAAAGACAACATTATGAACAGTAAAATGAGGATAGTAGTAAACGAACATATGGATGCAATCATTGAGCAGTGGATTGAACTGATGAAAGAGGAGAAAGGAGAGCGTTTCTTCCACTTTATGCCTCAACATCTTGTTGAAAAAACGAGTCGTGAGTTCACGGCGTTAATGACCTCCAATATAACCGAAGGCGAAAGCGCGTTGAACAACGAACGCCTAGACGACTTTACGGAGAAAGTGATTCGCTTTGGATGGTCGATAAAATTCGTGAACAAAGCAATCGATAATTTTGCTTCGGTTGTTTTTGAAATGCTTGAAGACGAAGAGGTCATTACCGAACAGAATCTTAGAATCTTTATGGGCGTATTCACTGGATGGATCAACCCCTTACGTGAAAGTATCATAGAAGCATATGCCATCAAGTGGGAACAAACTGACACGTTGCAAAAAGTCGCATTGCAGGAACTTTCGGCTTCGCTAATACCGGTAGTGGACAAGGTATCAATCATGCCTTTAGTCGGAACCATCGATACAGAGCGTGCAAAGTTGATAATGGAGAACTTACTTGAAGGTGTTGTTCAACAACGAGCGGAAGTTGTATTGCTCGACATTACTGGAGTTCCTGTTGTAGATACAATGGTTGCACACCATATCATCCAGGCGGCAGACGCTGTTCGTCTAGTGGGTGCAAAATGTATGTTAGTCGGAATTCGACCTGAAATTGCACAAACTATCGTAGCACTTGGCATAAACTTAAGTGATTTCACAACTACAAGTACACTTCGTAGAGGAATGCAGGAAGCATTAAGCTTAACCAACAGAGAAATAGTGGAGGTAGAGTAATATGAATGTTCGTATACCTATTTTGAAATTAGATGAAGTACTCATTGTTTCCATACAATGGGAATTGGACGATCAGACTGCGATTCAATTTCAAGAGGATTTATTGAACAAAATGCACGAAACTACTGCTAGAGGTGTCGTCATCGACTTAACCTCTATTGATTTTATCGATTCATTCATCGCAAAAGTGCTTGGTGACGTAATTAGTATGTCAAGTCTGATGGGAGCTAAAGTGGTCATTACAGGAATTCAACCTGCCGTAGCAATTACTTTGATTGAACTCGGTATTCGTTTGGAAAATGTAATGACAGCCCTGGATCTTGAAAACGGACTTACGAAGCTACGTAGAGAATTGGAGGCCTGAATATGGACAATCGGTCTTCTGTAGAGATTTTCACGGAATGGGATATTGTTGCTGCACGACAGCTTGGTCGTAATGAAGCGAAAAACTCCGGGTTCGGAACAGTGGACCAAGCAAGAATTACAACCGCCATTAGCGAACTGGCACGTAACATTTACTTGTACGCGGGTAAAGGAAAGATAGAAATCGAGCGACTTTCGACAGATGGCATGAAGGGGATGACCATCATCGCTTCGGACGAAGGACCTGGTATTCCGGATTTACGTAAAGTAATGGAAGATGGGTTTTCGACATCTGGAGGACTTGGGGCAGGAATGCCTGGAGTAAAACGCTTGATGGACGATTTTAAAGTCGAGTCAGAGGTTGGCAAAGGTACCACAATAACTGCAACAAAATGGCTGCGATAAGGGGAGTAACAAATGCCGCAAGAAGTTGGAAAGCAATACTCTGAATTGCTTAGGAAATATATAACCCATGAGGATGAAACTGATTTGTATGCTGCCCAGCAAGTCAGTCGTAAGTTTATCGAAAAAAAGATTTCGCCTGAAGAAGTGATCAGTCTTCATAAAACATCTGTGGAGCAGATTTTTCCTGATCTCTCTTCACGTATCGGTCCCTCTTACGATTTTTTAATAGAAATTATGATTCACTATGGATTGGCGCTAATGGAGCATCAAAGTCTCGTACGCAAACAAGAAGCGATGCAAATCGAAATGGATGTCGCTGTAAAGGTGCAAGATATGCTTCTTGAAACAACAGTACCCAAAGTAGATGGCTTGGATATCGGAATTGTAAGTAAGCCTGCGAAAAAGATGAGTGGGGATTACGTCTATTTTATCGAGCAAGGTAACAAGGAAGCCTGCGTTGCTGTGGCAGATGTGATGGGGAAAGGACTTCCTGCTGCACTGTGCATGTCCATGATTAAGTTCGGGATGGATAGTTTGCGGGAAAAGGCTACAGAGCCACATCACGTGTTAGAAGTCATTAACCAAATTGTTGAGAAAAGCATGGATGATTCGATGTTTATCTCCATGTTTTATGGTAAGTACGTTGAAAGTACAAGTACATTTACATTCGGATCTGCTGGTCACGAGCCTGCATTGCTTTATCGTGCTGAAGAGGATCGTTTTGTTGAGTTGGATGCCAAAGGTTTATTACTCGGAATTCGTAAAGACGTAGACTTTCAACAGAAGTCAGTAGAGTTAGCTACAGGCGATTTCATCGTCATGTTGACGGATGGTGTTACTGAAGGTAGAAATGCTGAAGGATTCATCGAAGAAGAAGTCATTTTGGACATGCTGCGAGATGTGAAAAATTTACCCGCACAACAAATTGTCGACTATCTTTATACAGAACTTTTTAAAATGCAAAATTACATGCTACATGATGACTTTACTCTTGTCCTCTTCAAGAAAGAATAAAAATGTTTTGTTCACACAAAAATGGGTAAACACAATTATAGAGGATTAAACTCAGATTACAACAGAAAATATGGGGTGTGGATAAATGAATTTACAAGTTGATGTACAAGAGAAGGACTGTGTCCATGTATTTAAAATCATTGGGGAGATCGATGCGTTTACTGCCCCAACATTAAAAGAGCGACTTGAAAAAGTTGCAGACCAACCAGAATGTCAAGCTGTACTCGACTTTAAAGAAGTGAATTATATGGATAGTACGGGATTGGGCGTTTTCGTAGCGTTTTATAAGAAAGTGAAAGCTGTGAATGGCTCAGTAAAAATCGTTGGTTTGAACAAACGACTGAAGCGTCTATTTGAAATTACAGGTCTCGATGACGTGGTTGAGATTGAAATGGAAAGTGGGGACCCGAATGGCACCGTTTGATTACATTGAAATAAAAGTTCCTGCTAAGCCACAGTATGTCGGCGTGGCGAGGTTAACGATTTCAGGGCTAGCAAGCCGCCTTGGTTTTACATACGATGAAATTGAAGATTTGAAGATTGCTTCCAGCGAGGCGATTACAAATGCAGTACGTCATGCTTACGATGAAGACGAAGAAGGTGAAATCATCGTAGGCTGCGCGTTGTATGAAGACAAACTGGAAATCATGGTGGCAGATCACGGACAAAGTTTCGATTTTGAAGAAACTAAAAAGCTGGTCGGTCCTTATACTGAACAAGAGTCTGACGTTCAACTCATACGCGAAGGAGGACTTGGACTCTATCTAATGGAAACACTAATGGATGATGTAAAAGTCCATCATGAAGAAGGAGTCACTGTTTTCATGACCAAATACCTGGGCAGAGAGCGGGGCGAAGCGGATGTCAAGCAAACAGCCTACTCGTGATCCACAAGTTCAGGAACAGGTTTTAGAGTGGATTAAACGATATCAAGAAAACGAGGATGATGAAGCGCAAACTCGTCTCGTCATGCATTATGAGCGTCTTGTACAATCGATCGCTCGTAAATATTCTAAAGGTAAGTCGTATCACGAAGACATCGCCCAAGTGGGAATGCTTGGATTACTAGGCGCTATCCGTCGATATGATCCTGATTTTGGACGAAGTTTTGAAGCGTTTGCTGTCCCCACGATTATCGGAGAGATTAAACGATTTTTGCGTGATAAAACGTGGGCAGTTCATGTACCGAGACGTATTAAAGAACTCGGACCACGCATTAAAGCAACCGTTGAAACGCTTACTACGGAACTTCAAAGATCTCCACTTGTTAGCGAAATTGCAGAGTACTTGGAAGTTGACGAAGAATCTGTATTGGAAGCTATGGAAATGGGACGTAGTTATCAAGCACTCTCAATGGATCATACGCTTGAAGCAGATTCTGAGGGTGGTACGGTCACCCTATTTGATATTATCGGGTCAAAAGATGATGGATATGAAAAAACGGATCAGAGGTTGCTCGTTGCAAATGCGTTGAATGTTTTGTCGGACAGGGAGAAACAGATTATCCAATATACATATATTGAACAACTTAGCCAAAAGGAAACTGGTGAACTTCTTGGCATCTCTCAAATGCACGTGTCTAGACTTCAGCGTAAGGCAATTAAGAAATTACAGGAAGCAATAGTGGCCGCGGGCGGAGCATCCTAATGGAAGCATTCAAAAACGATCATATCGAGGCGTATATATATCAGCAGGCCAAAGGTGGGAATCGTGATTCTGGGGACGTGTACTTTCTTCACGCGGAAGAGGACTATTTTATATGTGCAATCGCGGATGGACTTGGTAGTGGAATTGTTGCTCGCCAGTCTGCGGAAGTCATGCCACGTATACTAGAGGAGCATCATGAAGAATCGATTGAAGAACTACTCAGTCGTATAAATGAGCATATGGTACAAAAACGTGGTGCAGCCGTAGCGATTGTGAAAGTTGACTATGTAAAACATACCATTCAGCATAGCTGTGTCGGCAATGTCCGGTTATATATCCGGCAACAAGACGGCAAGATGCTTTATCCACTTCCCGTGATGGGATACTTATCCGGTCGCCCTCAAAAAATGAAGACACAAGAGTATGCCTATCAAAATGGAGATTTGTTCTTCATGCATTCAGACGGTGTCGAACTCAGAAGTCCTAAAGCTTATTTAAGCCAAAGTGATGATCCGCTTACGCTATCTGAAATGGTACGTGCGACGGTGAAACCTGGCGACGATGCGACGTTCATCGCAGGAACCCTGCTTCTATAAATTAGAAGTGGGATTTTTTGTGTGCACTTTCATGGTAAACTAAGAAGTAATGAATGGGGGAATGGAAATGTCGGAACGAATTTTAGAATTGACCGCAAAACGTGCAGCACTTCCGTTGAAACAAACTAAACAAGTCATCGCATTGTTGGATGAAGGGAATACGGTGCCATTCATTGCACGGTACCGTAAAGAAGCAACCGGCTCCTTGGATGAAGTTCAGATTAAAGACATTGAAGACGCATACCAATACAGCAAAGGCTTGGAGCAGCGAAAAGAGGAAGTTCTTCGTCTGATCAGTGAACAAGACAAGTTAACTCCTGAACTGGAACAGCAAATAGAAGCAGCAGACGTTTTACAACGGCTTGAAGACTTATACCGTCCTTATAAACAAAAGCGTCGGACGCGTGCCATGATCGCAATTGAGAAAGGATTGAATGGTCTCGCGGACAAACTTCTTCAATTTACAAATGAAGCTGTTGAAACGTTGGCTAAAGAATTCATCAACGAAGAAAAAAAAGTGAATACAGTTGAGGATGCGTTAACAGGCGCACAGGATATCATTGCAGAGCGATTTGCAGATGATGCTGCACTACGCGAAAAAATCCGTAAAATCAGTTGGTCCAGAGGGACGCTCGTTTCATCCAAACGCAAAGACGCTGAAGATGAAAAAAGTATTTATGAAATGTATTACGAATATGAGGAACCGTTGTCTAAGGTCGTTCCACACCGCGTTCTCGCATTAAATCGGGGAGAAAAAGAAGACGTACTCCGAGTAACAGTAGGATTCCCCGCTGACAGAATTATAGGGGATTTGGAGAGAAGTGTTGTCAAGCGGGAATCTTCTCCTGCTACACAGTATGTAAAAGAAGCATTGGAAGATTCGTTCAAACGATTAATCGCTCCATCTGTGGAACGTGAGATCAGAGCGTCTTTATCTGAAAAGGCAGAAGCGCAGGCAATTCATGTCTTTGCAGAAAATCTGAAGAGCTTGCTACTACAGCCACCATTAAAAGGGCGAATGGTACTGGGAGTCGATCCGGCTTTTCGGACAGGTTGTAAATTGGCGGTAATCGATGAGACTGGGAAGAACCTAGAAATCTCGGTCATTTACCCACACCCACCGAAACCTCAAAAAGAGGCATCGAAACAAACTGTGTTACAACTACTGAAGAAATACGACATTAAACTAATTGCGATTGGAAATGGGACGGCTTCTAGAGAAACAGAAAAGTTCATTGCAGAAACGATTAAGGAAGTCGATTCAGATGTAGCGTATGTCATAGTCAACGAAGCAGGGGCGAGCGTTTACTCTGCATCTGCACAAGCCCGTTCAGAATTCCCTGACCTGCAAGTTGAGCAACGTAGTGCAATTTCGATCGCTCGTAGACTACAAGACCCTCTATCAGAGTTAGTGAAAATTGATCCTGAATCGATAGGGGTCGGTCAATATCAGCATGACGTTGCCAAGAAGCAATTAGCAGAATCTCTTTCGTTTGTCGTTGAAACTGCTGTTAACCGTGTTGGCGTAAACGTCAACACTGCCTCCGCATCATTATTACAATACGTCGCTGGACTCTCTAAAACAGTTGCTGAAAATATTGTGAAGAAGCGTGAAGAGGAAGGTCAATTTGAAAAAAGAACGCAGTTGAAGAAAATACCGCGATTAGGTGCAAAAACCTACGAACAGGCAATAGGTTTCTTACGAGTGCCAAATGCGAAGGAATTATTCGACGCAACAGGCATACACCCGGAGAGTTATGCACTTGCGGAAGAAATTTTACGGGAAGCGGGGGTTTCGAAGGAACAAATTGGATCAGCAGAAGCAATCGCCGCACTTAACGATTTAAATAGCGCGGAACTCGCAAGTAAGCTGGAAGTCGGAACAGTGACCGTTAATGATGTGATTGAAACGTTGAAACGACCGAATCGTGACCCTCGTGATGAATATCCTCAGCCCCTTTTGAAAGCGGATGTACTTGATATGAAAGACCTTCACGAAGGAATGGAAATGCAAGGAACTGTAAGGAATGTAGTAGACTTTGGCGCATTTGTCGATATAGGAGTTCATGAAGACGGACTCGTCCATATTTCGAAATTGAAAAAAGGATTTGTGAAGCATCCTTTGGACGTTGTAGCATCAGGGGACATAGTGACGGTCTGGGTTGAGTCTGTAGATAAAGCAAAGGGCAGAATTGCCTTGACGATGTTACCACCTGCAGGGAAATGACAGTGAAAGGTATTAATCTATCGATTGATGCTCTACAGGCACTTACTGAGACTCTATCCATTGAGTGGTTTCAGAAACCATTTGCTCACAAAGCTGTCTACAACAGTCGTCTTCAAACGACTGGCGGTAGGTATATGCTGTCGGATCATTCCATACAAGTGAATCCTATGGTTGAAGATCTATATGGAAGGGAAGAGCTAATAGGTGTCTTGAAACACGAGTTGTGTCATTACCATCTTCATATAGAAGGAAGAGGGTATAAACACGGGGATCATGATTTTAAAGATCTTCTACTGAAAACTGATTCACCAAGATATTGCAAACCACTCAAGAGCCGTGAAACGTCATCTAGAAAGATCCGTATCTATACTTGTACAAATTGCGGGCTCCAATATGAACGAAAACGCCGAGTAGACACAAAGCGATTCCGATGTGGAAAATGTCACGGTAAACTGAAAGAGATTCAATAACACTAGCTTTTTAAAAACGTTCAACCCAGTCATATCAAGGGGTTGAACGTTTTTTAAAAAAGTTTCAGGAAAACTGTTGACGAATAGTGAAAGACTGTCTATAATAATAAAAGTCGACAAGGAACAACGACAACAAACGACAAAGCAACACACTATAAATGGCCCCTTGGTCAAGCGGTTAAGACACCGCCCTTTCACGGCGGTAACACGGGTTCGAATCCCGTAGGGGTCACCATGTTCTTTCTACTAAAAATATTGGGGTATAGCCAAGCGGTAAGGCAACGGACTTTGACTCCGTCACTCGTTGGTTCGAATCCAGCTACCCCAGCCAAGTTTTTCAAACTTTGTTTGAAAAACTTAGCGCGAGACACCGCAAGATATTTAGAACGATGATAATGAAAACATTGTCTAATTTCAAAACAGTACGAGCCATTAGCTCAGTTGGTAGAGCATCTGACTTTTAATCAGAGGGTCGCAGGTTCGAATCCTGCATGGCTCACCATTTTATCTTTTTAAAACTCAAGTGTTGACAAACTTTACTTATCGTGTATAATAAAGGATGTCGCGAAAATAATAAATACGCGGTAGTGGCGGAATGGCAGACGCGCTAGGTTGAGGGCCTAGTGGGTGAATAACCCGTGGAGGTTCAAGTCCTCTTTACCGCACCAAAAGTATTTTAATCTTAGCGAGCGCCCGTAGCTCAA
This sequence comes from Sporosarcina sp. D27, assembly GCF_000586555.1. Lineage (GTDB taxonomy): Bacteria > Bacillota > Bacilli > Bacillales_A > Planococcaceae > Sporosarcina. Next base: position 270 of record NZ_AZUC01000012.1, on the reverse strand, counting down.
TTGGATAGAGCGTCTGACTACGGATCAGAAGGTTGTGGATTCGACTTCTGCCGGGCGCGCCATAACATAATATAACGCGGGTGTAGTTTAGTGGTAAAACCTCAGCCTTCCAAGCTGATGATGAGGGTTCGATTCCCTTCACCCGCTCCATAATTTATAACCATATGAACCTTGAAAACTGAACAGCAAAATGTCAACGAATTATTGTTTGGGAAACCGGTTCTGCCGGTGAACAAACACAAACAGATCTTAATCGATCTGATAGACATC
>NZ_AZUC01000011.1 GCF_000586555.1 Sporosarcina sp. D27 | reverse complement strand
CTCCGAATTGTGATCATAAACCCTGTATTCAGCTCCTAACTCTCATTAACTAATCGTATTTCTGACAACCTCCCCACCGTCTACAATTAGTTTCTCTCGAAAAACCCCGTCCAACCCGCCTTTTATAACTTAGATACAAATAATTCACAACAAAAAAAAGAGTCAAGGAATGAAATCCTTGACTCTCTTTTCAAATTGCCCGGCAACGTCCTACTCTCACAGGGGGAAGCCCCCTACTACCATCGGCGCTGAAGAACTTAACTTCCGTGTTCGGTATGGGAACGGGTGTGACCTCTTCGCCATCATTACCAGACAAATGTGAGCTTGTTCGCTCAAAACTGGATAAAACCAACATTGAAACTCAAAACAATCTTGCGATTC
>NZ_AZUC01000010.1 GCF_000586555.1 Sporosarcina sp. D27 | reverse complement strand
GAAAACGCTCATAAGCGGGGGAAAGTGATCATAAAGCATGAAAAGTGCTCATAAACTTGGGGAAGTGATCATAAAGCATGAAAAGTGCTCATAAACTTGGGGAAGTGATCATAAAGCATGGAAAGTGCTCATAAAGTATGGAGAACACTCATAAATCTCGCTGGGCGAGTAATAGCCCCCAAAAAACAAGCGCAGCGCAACCAATTAATCCCTTAAAGTACTTGAATTGTGTCTCATTTCCGATTAACTCTCCCGCATTGCCGGTTCCACTCCCGACAATTCCGATTCTTCGCTCGAAACTCCTGATTCCTGTTGTCACAAATCCAATGATCATCGAAACTGTTCATCCCCAACACGATATGCCTACAAAAAAACTGCGGAGTCATCAGCATGCCTGATAATTCCGCAGTTTTTCAATCTTCATCTTTAATATCACGATCTGGCGGTATCGGTTCACTACGCCATTCGTCTATTTGTTGCTTAAGTTGCTCTAATTGTTCGAAGTAAAGACCAAATTGTCCTTCATTGATCAAAAATTGAGTACCGTCGTGGACGGAACGAATTCGCTTGTCCAACACATATTGTCGTACTTGTTCAACGGGCATACCGAGTTTGACAGCTGTCTCTTCAATCGTCAGGTACATACCTCATCCTCCGTCAAATCAATTTTGAGAGTGATATCCTTTTATTCAATGTATGCATAAGTGGAATTCCGATTGCCATGACAATGAATTCACTGATGGCAAGATAACCCCAAGTAATCCAGAATGGGAAGCCGAGCACTAAATGTAGTTGCCAAGAGATGATACACATCGTTGTCGTAAAGACGGCTGTATTGACCATCATCCGTTTCACTGGGCTAGAGATTTTCTTTACAAGAAAAATGGTGATGCTTAACGAGATAATCGTATGACCAACGCCAAATAGAAGGTCAATTGGGCCGACTTCTGATAATAGTAAGTTCGACACAAAGACACCGATGACGATGCCTACGAAATATTTCTTATTGAAAACGACCAGGTGGTTAAATATTTCGGCGAGACGGAACTGAATGTTGGTAAACCCGAATGGTGCGATGACAATCATGACAGCGACATAAAGTGCACCGATAATGCCATTTACTGCGAGTGTTCTTGTTTTCATTTCATTATAAGCTCCTTAGTTTTTTTTCGTGGGAGGATTTTCGAACCACGTAATTTGAACGCTTCTCAGTTTAGCACTTAATAAGAAGTTCGTACAGTGAGCAAAATGGATTGTTAGCAAAGATGTTGTCAGGTAAACTTATTAATAAAACAGCTTTAGGAACAGGAGGAGCTGTATGAATCATTTAGATATGGGACAATTGAACTTGCTGTCAGGCTATGACAATGTCCTTGTTGTGAACGACCTAGGGGAGACCCTTTACTATGACGTTGCAGATTTGTCGATTCTCGTGAAGCTCGGGCATCGTCCTGAAGATTTCATTGGGCAAAATATACTGAGTTTTTACACGAATTTAGATGAATCCAATAGTACTGTCATGACGGTACTTCGAACAGGGCAAGCAATGACAAATATCGAACAGCGGCTTATTACGAAGACAGGAAGCACGTATACATGTAAGAGTTCCACTTTTCCGATTGAGGACCGTGGGATAATAATTGGAGCAATTGAATTCTCTACTCATTATTTCGATAAAGATGATCTTGAGCATGTTGATGCCTATGCGGGACATCCTATGTATAGAAAAAATGGTACACAATATACAATCGATGACATAATTGCGACGAGTCCGTTTATGGCTAGCTTAAAAGAAAGACTGCCGCGATTAGCTAAAAGTGATACGAGTATTTTACTTTATGGAAAAACAGGAACAGGAAAAAATGTGATCGCTCAAAGCATTCACAACCTAAGCAATCGTTTTGCAAGCCCTTTTGTGACTTTAGACTGCGGGGGACTCGTAGGGGAAGCGGTGGAGCGAGTGTTATTTGGAGTAGAGAATCAGAGCGCAGTTTCTATTCCTGGTATTTTTGAAAAAGCAGATGGAGGAACGTTGTTTTTAGATGAAATCAATGTACTTCCACTGGAGATGCAGGCCCGTTTGTTGAAAGTAATTGGAGACAAGAGAGTCCGGCGTGTCGGAGGAACTGAAGAGATTCCGGTCAATTTACGGATTATATCAGCGATGAACGAAAATCCTGAAGAATTGATCCGAAATAAGCAGCTGCGTGAAGATTTCTATTATCGACTGGCAGTTTTAAAAGTAAAATTACCGGAGCTGAAGGATCGACAGGAGGATATCCAAGCATTTGTTGATTATTTCATCCATTTTTACAACAATCGAATGGATATGCATGTAACGGATTTGGAGAACGAACTGAAAGATTGGTTTATGAGTTATGATTGGCCAGGGAATATCCGTGAACTTCGTAATGTAATTGAAGCGGCTTTCCATCAAGTTAATGGTTTGACGATTACTGCTGAAGATTTTCCGCTTATAGGAAACTTGCATTCGGGACTTTCAGAAACGGTCAATCAACCCATACATGCAGGAAATTTACGGGATGCTATAGATGAATTTGAACGTGGGCTTATCGACAATGAATATAAAAAAGCAAATGGTATTCTCGCAGAAACAGCAAGACAACTTGGGGTTTCAAAGCAGTCGTTGAAATACAAACTCGACAAATACGGATTGCGTACTTAAATTTTTACGAGGAGGGGAAAATTTTCCCCTCTTTTTTATTTTGATTAAATTGTTTATAGTTCAATTGTAACAAATATTCTAACTTTATGTTGAAAGCGATTACAAAGGAGTGTTATAAGTGAGCCGTCGAGTTTCCCATATATTCATTTTAGGATTTGCTCTGTTTGCCCTATATTTTGGTGCAGGAAATTTAATATTCCCTCCTTCCATCGGACTTGAAAGTGGATCAGAATGGATTTCATCCCTACTTGGATTTTCAATAACAGGTATTGTGCTTCCGTTACTTGCCGTCTTCGCCATCTTGCAAGCTGATGGGAAGTTTGAAAACTTGACGAAACCAATTAGTCCATGGTTTTATGCGGTATTCAATTTGTTGTTGATGGTTGGAATTGGTGTGTTTGTCACAATACCGAGAATGGCCGCTACCACGCATGAACTAGGAGTTGGAGCTCTCTTCCCAGGTGTTCCGTCAATTGTTACAATCATCGTATTTTTTGTGATTACATTCTTCTTTGCGAAAGATGCGTCTAATGTAATTGATCGGATCGGACGTTATTTGACACCAGTCATGGTAGCCCTTCTTTTGTTCATTGTCGGAAAAGGAATTTTTTCTCCTCTTGGTACGCCAACGGATACAGGAATTACGCAAGCGTTTTCGAAGGCTTTTGTAAATGCCTACCAGACGGGAGATGTCATTACTGGAATCTTGTGTGCGCCAATTTTCATTTTGGCAATTCGACACTATGGTTATATAGGTAAAGAGGCTAAGAATATTGCGGTAAAATCCATTGTGATTGCAGCAATGGGCTTACTGATTGTTTATGGTGGATTACTTTATATTAGTGCGGGTGCAACTTCCCTATTTCCAGAAAAGATTGAGAGTACCATGCTCGTGAAGGAACTGATTAGTCGTCTTCTTGGCGGGGGTGGAGCTGTAGCGCTCGCTATTGTAATTGCACTCGCTTGTCTAACGTCAACCATCGGGGTTGTCGCGGTTATTGCAGAGTTTTTGAAGAAGTTAGTTCGTGAACGCATCGGATATACTGCGTGGGTAGCAATTATTTGTACCATTTCAGCATCGGTTGCAACTTTGGGTGTTGAAAGAATTGTGGATTATACGATGTGGATATTTACCTTACTGTATCCGATTGCAATCGTTCTAGTCATGTTGGGGATTTTCCATAAATCCATATCGAGTGCTGGAATCTATAGAGGCGCAATTTTAATGACATTCATCGTCAGTGCGCTCGAGACACTAGCCGGATTTGGAATCGGAAAAGATTTTATCCTAACAACTCTTGGGTATTTGCCTTTAGGCACTAGTGGATTTGCATGGCTCGTTCCTGCGATTGTAGGTGGAATTGTCGGATATGGATTAGATCGTTTCTTCGGTGTTAAAAAACAGGGCTTCTCACAAGCCATTATGGATGAAAGTAGTCCAGAAAGTGGTAACTGACCCTTACTTCAGCCACCAGGCATTCATTGCAAAATAATACATGTAAACCACACTGTTAAAGGACACAGTGTGGTTTTTCTTGCTCAACAAGTTTGTTCCAAGGAGAACTGGGAATATAGGGAGTAACTATAAAAAGAATCAGTAGGTTGGGAGGACTGAAGATGACAAACCAAGAGAGTGCGGAAAAAATGTCGAGAGAAGAAGCGGGGCGCATGGGTGGGAAAGCGACGTCAAAGAAACATGATAGAAAATTTTATCAAGAAATAGGTAAAAAAGGTGGAGAAGCAACCGCTCAGACTCACGGCAAGGAATTCTATGAAGAAATTGGACAAAAGGGCGGCGTAGCTCGCGCAGAACATAGGACTAACAAAAACTAACAGCAAGTCATGGGCAAGTGGATTCTTTCTCTAAGAATTTTTATTATCGTACTGAATAGTGAGGTTTAAGATTCACTTGTGTACATGTATCTTTTAATTGAAGGATCTTCTCACGGAGCCATAGATGATGTTTTCATTGAATCAGGAGGGGAACATAAAAAAGAGTACGACCTAAATGGCAGACAGTTAGTGCATATCACTTCCATCCTCACTAGACGGAGCATATGTCCGCGACTGGCTGCCTAACTCATTGAAGGAGGAATTCATATGACCCCTCAACACTATCAAGAATGCCTCAAAGCGTGTATGGAATGCCTAGAATCCTGTAACAATTGCTTCGATGCTTGCCTCAAAGAAGATGATGTAAAAATGATGGCAGAATGCATACGACTGGATCGGGAATGCGCAGACATCTGTGCATACGCCGTTCAAGCGATGACACGTAACAGTCCATTTGCGAAAGAGATTTGTCAGCTGTGCGCTTACATTTGTGACCATTGTGCAGAAGAGTGTGGTAAGCATGACCACGATCATTGTCAACGTTGTGCGGAAGCATGTAAGAAATGTGCGGATGCTTGCCGTAAGATGCTAGCATAATTCACAGAGGTACAAGTTAAATTCCTCAAACACAAAAAAATTCAAGTGAGCATGCCATTTTTCGACGGGTATGCTTTTTTTGTGTTGCAATTATCTGAATCAATGTGTATAGTACATTACAACAGTAATGTACTAGTTATCGTCAAGGGAGTGATGGTTTTGCATGACGTAGATGGAGAAAAGCCAATTTATATACAAATTGCCGATTGGCTAGAGAATGCAATTATCGATGGCACATTGCAGGCGGATGAAAAAGTCTATTCGCAATATCAGCTGGCGGAACTCTTCACCATCAATCCTGCCACTGCGGGAAAGGGGCTGACGATTTTGCTGGAATCGGAACTTGTCTACAAAAAACGAGGACTTGGAATGTTTGTCTCCCCCGATGCTCAAGAAAAACTCCGTGCCAAAAGGAAAGAACGAACACTTCTGAAGCTAGTTCAAGATTTACTCAACGAAGCGAGTCTCCTCAACATCGGTACTGACGAACTAAACCAGATAATCGAAAAAGAACGGAAGCAACGGAAGGGGAACCAGACATGACGGTAATATCTGTGAAACACGTCAGTAAAAACTATTCTAGAATCGCTGCATTAACCGACTTAACTTTCAAAATTGAAGAAAATGTCATTACAGGTATCGTAGGAAGAAACGGTGCGGGAAAAACGACATTGCTTAAAATGATTGCAGGGTTTCAGAAGACAACAAAAGGTGAATTGCGTGTATTCAATGAAAACCCATTTAGAAGCCTGCTCGTCTCTGCTAATTCTATCTACATCGATGATGCAATGAGTTATCCAGGTTCGATGAAACTGCACGAACTATTCGATGAATTCAATCGGTTTTATGCAAATTGGAATGAAGAACTTGCGGTTCGCCTTATGGAATACTTTTCAATTCCGCTGAACACACGGCACAGGTTTTTATCGAAAGGAAAACGAAGTACGTTCAACGCGATTGTCGGGATTGCGGCACGTTGTCCCCTCACGATTTTCGATGAACCCACGACAGGAATGGATACAGCAGCGCGCAATGACTTCTATCGCGCCTTACTGAAAGACTACATTGCGTTCCCGCGAACCATTTTGTTGTCTAGTCACTATATCGATGAAATGAAAGACGTACTGGAAAACTTACTCGTAATCCATCGAAAGCGGATTCGCTATCACGGATCGGTTTCTGACTTGCAAGAGGCACACGTATCGCTACGAGGATCATCTGAACAATTGTCAGGAGCCACGTTAGGGAAAAACATTGTGTCTAAAACAACGAGAGGTCTGCAAGATGAGTGGATTGTGGAAAATGACTTTTCAGATGCAGAACGTGCAGAACTCAACCGACAGGGTATTACTAATACGAGCGTTTCACTGAATGATGCATACTTAGCCTTGACGGAACAGCTGAGAGGAGGGATTGACGATGTCTTTAACGCATAGAACGATGGGTGAAATTGTGAAACAGCAGTTTTTGTTTAAGTTGAGAAGTAATGCGGCAGTAATTACGGCTTTATTTGTAATGCAAGCTGTTGTTTGGGGATTTATAATCAGTGGAGCACCCAATTCTTTTCCGGGATTTAGTATGTCAACGTTTGAACTGAGGTGGAACTCCATCACTAACGATAAAGTTGTGATGGCTAGTCTGTTATGGGCGCTGGTAGTTGGGGTATTAATGACCACCCCTGGACAGCGAAATGCTTCTTTTACATATGTGTCATCTCCGGTTACGGAGAACCTAGCGAATTTTTGTTTCTTTGGTCTCGCAGCGATAATTGCTGGGGTAACCACAGTTTTGTCGGGCAGTGTTTTGAAATTAGTGGTGTTCATGAAAGATGGAAGTAGCATAATTGAAACGGGGGGGTTAATTGCAGCACCGTTGGATTTCTTTTCTCGCATAGTGGTTATGATTTTATACACATTGTTAATTATGGTTGTAGTTTATACTTGTATGCTTTTTGTTCAAATGAATCGCTTGATGATTGTCCCAATCGTTCTATTGGTGTTACTTAGTACTAAATCGAGTGTATTTGGCCATCTTGGTATTGAGGGTAATATAGTTACGTTATTTGACTTTTTCTATAATGAATCCTCCTTCTGGTTATTTTTAGTAAAGACAGGCGTAGTAATGGCTATAGTAAGCATTCTTAGCTTCTTTCCTTCTTCTCGAATTGAGGTGAAACAGTCATGACAGCATATGAATTAGTTTTACCGATAATTGCTGTTATCTTGCTGTTTTTAGTTGTTTGGGGGATTCAGCGTGCGTTGCAAAATCGCTTTACGAGAAAGTCTCATTATAAAGTAATAATCGCATATATGACATTTTTGCTCGTTGCGTTGATTGTCACAGAAATATTAGAACAGACAACAAGTTTGAATCCCACGCGGATAACATCACAAGAAAAAGTGGATGTAGGAAGAGCCATATTATCTGATAAATCTATACCTGAAAACCAGTTGGCTATCGAACGAACCCATGAGGTAGATGGCAAATTATCAATAAAGGCTGAACAACTTGAATACGAAACTATCTTTTATATAGAAAGATCATTCGAGGATGGAAATACTGTGACAGAGCGTGTTTATAAACCAAGTGTGACAATTGAAGCTGCTAAGATTGGGGGCAAGAGCTATGATTTGTCCCAATATGTAAAAGTTAGTTTGCCGGTATGGAAAGGACAAGAAGTGGTAATGCCATTTCAATCTAAGCAGGAACTCGTTGTCTCTGCATACCAAGACTCTATTTTCATTAGTCAATTAACAAGTAACCGGGTTCGTAATCTTTATAAGGGTTCCAAGATAAGTGACACGATTGTTCATCTAATCATTCCGGAAGACATTGAACTGGATATTCAATTAGACCCCGATTACTATGTAGAAGTTCCTCGCTATTAGCAAACAATTAAGCCCCCGTTTTTAAAATGGGGGCATTATCAATCACCGTTTCGGTTTCTTCTGATCCATTCCTTGTCCCGCTGCTTTTTTCTTTTTCTTCGCTGCATCATTCTGTCCAATTACGTCAAAATCATCGGGGCTCAAATCCATACCGTATCCGAACTCTTCGCGGCCCAGCTGCTTGGCTTTCTGTTTTCGTTTCTCCTCTTTATCCAATGAAATCACCTCCATTGAAAAGTATGTGCATCCTCAAAAGAATCATCCCCAAACACATCTTAAGAATTTCTTCATACTTTCCCTTCTCAAATGTTAAGAAGTCCCTGTTACAATAAAACTATCGAGCAAGAAAGAGGTGCGAACATGGCGGCGATGACGATTTTAGTGGCGGATGACGACAAAGAAATCCGTGATGGCATAGAAATCTATTTGAAAAACGAAGGATATCGTGTACTAAAAGCAGCAGATGGACGGGAAGCGCTGGATTTACTCGAAACCGAAGAAGTTCACTTACTTATTCTCGACATTATGATGCCTAATATGGATGGCATTACGGCGACATTTAAAATCCGGGAAGCCCAAAACGTTCCGATCATAATGCTCAGTGCGAAAGTCGAAGAGTCGGATAAGATCCATGGACTTTCCGTCGGGGCAGATGATTATGTTTCAAAACCGTTCCAGCCGATGGAACTGATGGCTCGTGTAAAATCACAATTGCGACGCTACGTCCAGCTCGGTACGTATGATGGTGGAACGACGCTAGAAATTGATGGATTGGTGTTGGACGAAGAAGCAAAAACGGTTACTCTCGAGGGCACTCCAGTCAAATTGACGCCAACCGAATTCAAGATAACAGAGTTGCTTATGAAACATCCCGGACGAGTGTTTTCCATCAATGAAATCTATGAGCGTGTATGGAACGAAGAAGCGTATAATGCTGAAAACATTGTGGCTGTGCACATTCGTAAAATCCGTGAAAAGATAGAAGCCGATCCGAAAAATCCGAGATATGTAAAGGTGGTGTGGGGCGTTGGGTACAAAATCGAGAAATAATACTTCACTTCTCTGGTCTATTGTTTCCATCGTTATTGCGTTCGGAAGTATTGTTTATTGCTTCCCGCATATTACTGACATTGCAAGTGACGGTATCGCCCGAACCACCCGAACGGTAACGTACTTCATCCAAATTATAAAAGGAGGCACCGTGTGATGAAACGTTACACACCGATAATGATATGGGCATTACTAGTTACGGTCGCGGTCAGTGGGCTCGTAACACTAACAAGCAGAGGACCTGAAATAATTTTTAAAAGCTATCCTCAATCTCAACAATTTCAAAATCATCTAACAGATATTTACGACGAACTCGGGCGAACTGTACTGAACCCGATAGATCTGGAAGCAGCCGAGAAGAAACTGTCCGTCACATCTGCTGAAATCGAAGAATACAGGATGTATTACGGCAGCTTGGCAGAACAAATTGATAACATTCAGATGCAATACGAAGATCGCATTCGTGAAGCGGAAGCGAAGGCAACAGTCAAACAGGCGCTCGTGGATGAACGTGACGGTAAAATCGATGACATTCGAAAGAATTTTGAAGATGACAGTTATGTTGAAAAGAAGATTTTGAGCGAAAAGAAGCGACAACTTAGTAAGGTCGTCCATAACTATAAAAGCAACGAGGCTATGATGGAGATCCCTTTGGCATATGACCTCAGGCCAGTTAGCGGCGGGGACGCCCATAAAAATTGGGGCGTGAACGGTCCCATCGGATACGAGCGTAAGTTCAACACACAAAACGGATATTTGAAGATTGCTGGTATGGACGCATCATTCTCCGATACCAACTATTATGAGGAAACGACAAACTATATGGACAGCGCAGTCCAGAAAGGGGAAGGTGTGACGCTTTCAAGTGAAGATTTACAAGCAATCTCCCAGCCTACAGTATTGTACTCAGGTAGGGTAGCAGTACCTAAGTCTGCATTTCAAGAAGGTGGCGTGCTCTACGAAGAAGCGAAGACATATCAATCCATAAAATTTATGCTTATTGTAGCAGGGATGGCAGCTATTGCATCGATTATTGCGCTCTTCACGGTTTACAAGTTTAAATGGACTTGGTTTATCGATCTTCCATTTACGAAACGCTATGATTCGCTTCGAATCGATTTGAAGGCCGGAATTTTTCTCATCCTATTGTTAAGTCTTTTGAATTTTTCACGGGACGTATCTGGAAGACTGAATAACATGGCAAGCGGCGGCTATTCATTCAGTATTCCGAATGCAGTGTTCATGTTTGCTATGGGTGCAATCGTCATCGCTTTACTTGCGTTCCAAATCGGAAATGCCATCACGCGTTATCAGCAGCCGAGTAAATTAGAAAATGATTTTAAGAACAGTTACACCATGCAGCTTGTGGCCAGTGTGAGAGAAGTGTTCTTAAATCGGTCCATTGCAATCCAAACCTTCATTTTGCTTTTCGGCTTCTTTCTTGCGGGAGTTGGATTTATATTTGGACTGTTCGAACCTATGCTTCTTCTGATATATGCAGTTTGTGTACTATTTCTAGGCTTTCCAGCTCTATTCATCTACATGCGCCGCATGGGATATTTGAGTAGAATTTTGAAGGCTACGGACGATATGGCAGCAGGAAGACTAAACAGTGATATCAAAGTGATGGGTCGTTCGCCTCTAGCTAAACACGCTGTTAATTTGAATAATCTTCGTGAAGGCGTGGAGCAATCAGTTAGCAGCCAGGCGAAAAGTGAGCGCTTGAAAACGGAATTAATCACCAATGTCAGCCATGATTTAAGGACGCCCCTCACCTCAATCATCACGTACACGGATTTATTGAAAAATCCAAATTTATCTGATGAAGAGCGCGCGGAATACGTGGATGTATTGGACCGAAAATCACAACGATTGAAGACGCTAATCGAAGATTTGTTCGAAGTTTCTAAAATGTCGAGCGGTACGATGGAATTGTACAAACAGCGTGTTGATCTAACGCAACTGGTGCAACAAGCGATTGGGGAGCATACTGAAAAGATGGCGGAAATTCCACTTGATTTTAGGATTTCGGTACCTGAAGAACCAATGCCCGCCGTCCTCGATGGACAACGCTGGTGGAGGATGCTTGATAACCTGATTGGCAACGCATTGAAGTATTCGCTCCCTGGTACTCGGGTATTTGTATCGTTGCGTGAGGCCGGTGGTATGGCAGAATTTATCGTTAAAAACATTACAGCCTATGAGCTGGATGAAAACGTGGATGAATTGTATGAACGGTTTAAGCGGGGAGATGCGTCTCGTCATACGGACGGTTCTGGTCTTGGCCTTGCGATTGCTCAATCGATTGTTGACATGCATGGCGGCACAATGGCGATTGACGTGGATGGAGATTTGTTTAAAGTGACGGTTCGTGTGCCGTTAGGTTGAAAAAGCATCGAGATTACTCGTAACATATTATAGGGTAGCAAAAGATATCCAACCACACAGTTATAGGATATAAAGGATTTGTAAATGAGCATTGCTTTTTAGCGATGCTTTTTTGCGTTCAACAAATTAATTAATTTCTCATGTATTCTATTGATAACTGTTCATTATAACGAATACAATAGTTCTTAAAATTAAATTCGTATAATAATAGGGGTGTTTTTGTTCTTTATAAAGAATAAAAGGTTCCAAATACCTATTATTAATCACTAGTACACGTGATATACTCTCAAAAGAACGTTCTTTAAAAAGAACAGTTGTATTGGATATTCTTTAGGTGAGTTATAGAATACGAGGAATGCGATACGTTTTCAAGTGAACCTCAGTGTAGTTTGGATTTTTTGAATGGGAGAGGAGCGAAGTCAATGAGAGTACTGGTTACAGGCGGTGCAGGATTTATTGGTTCGTACGTTACTGAGGAATTGCTTTCACAAAATCATGAGGTAGCAGTAGTCGATAATCTTTCGTCAGGTAAAAGAAGTCAAGTACCTGAAGGAGCTGTTCTCTATAAAGGAGATGTCAAGGGAAGGGAACTTAAGGGTTTTTTCTTTGACTTTAAACCAGATTGCGTGATTCACCTAGCGGCCCAAGTTTCTGTAGCCAAATCATTTCAAGAAACGCGGAATGATTGTGAAGCAAATATTATCGGAACCGTTAATGTTCTAGAAGCGTGTGTTAAATATAAAGTGAAAAAAGTTGTCTTCGCTTCTACTGCTGCTTTATATGGTAGCCCCAAATACTTACCACTTGATGAAGATCACCGAATTACGCCAATTTCTTTCTATGGATTATCTAAAAAACATGCAGAAGAGTATATTAAAATGTTTTCCCGACTGTATGGATTCACATATACAATTTTGCGTTATGCCAATGTATACGGTATGAGACAAAACGCCGACGGAGAGGCTGGCGTTGTATCTATTTTCATTGATAGTTATTTAAATGATCAGCCTTTTGCTGTCCTTGGAGATGGAACCCAGACAAGGGACTTTGTCTTTGTAAAAGATGTAGCGAAGGCAAATGTGGCAGCGTTAACGAGTGGGGAAAATGAGGTGATTAACATTAGTACACAGCAAGAAATTTCTATAATGGATATTGTGAAAAAATTGAATGCAATAAGGGGAGAGAATAAAGAACCTGACTTTCTTAACGAAAGGACGGGTGATATTAGGAAGAGTTGTTTAGCAAATAAAAAAGCGGAGGCAGTACTTGATTGGAAACCGTCTTATTCATTTGCAGAGGGGATAAAAGAGACGGTTGAGTATTACGAGAAAGAAATGCTTATACAAAGCTGATGGAAGGAGACGCTGTTATGCAAGGAGAGATGACTCTAAAAGATTTTTTTCAACTAATCAAGAAAAGAATCATTCTGATCAGCGTGACAGCCATTATATTAGTTACACTTACCGCACTCGCTTCTTTTTATATGTTTAAGCCGGTATATGAAGCTAAAGAATATATATTGGTCGGTAACTTACAAAATAAGAACGAAGAAAACTCCTATGAGGAAACACAGAAGATTCCTAGAATGTTGGCATCTACCGTTGATTTCATTAAGAGTCCCGTCGTTTTGAATACGGTGAAGGAAAGACTTGGTTTTATCGGAACGTCATTTGAAGAAAAACTAGCAATTGAAAACAACAAAGACTCTCAAATTATTGTCATCTCCGTTAGTGATCACGAAGAGAAGATGGCTAAAAGTATGGCTAAGACAACAGCCGCAGTTACTGTTGAAAAAATGAATAGCCTTCTTCAATTTGATCAGTTAAAAATCTTAGAAAAAAGTGATGAAGTAATTAAAAAAAATAATGAAACTGCTGCGCTGGCAATTTCTTTAATTATAGGCATATTTGCAGGTATTGGGCTAGCGGTCATGCGTGAACAATTGGACAGTACCATAAAACGAGAACGATCAGTTGAGGAGCTATTAGGTGTGCCACTTTTAGGGAGCTTTAATGGAAAGGCAGAAATCAGAAAGAGCCATAAAGGAATGTATCCATATACACCACGCAATCATGAGAGGAGATCATTGGTTGTTCATGAAAAAGAAGAACAAGTGGATAAAGCAGCTTCAATCTCCTAGGAGATGGATGAGTACTGAACAAATAAGAATGATCAGAATGAACATTCAAAATGAAATTAGCGATGAAAGCGCAGTTTTAATGGTGACATCTACTGAGGAAAATCATTGGCAATCGATGATTTCTTCAAAACTGGCCTGCTCATTTGCGGAATCTGGAAAAAGAGTTTTGCTGGTGGATGTGAATTTCAATCGACCTAGGATCCATCATCTGTTTGGCATTCAGAACGACAACGGGTTAAGCAATATATTACGAGGAGAAGCAGGGGAGATTACTAAGACGTTTATAACAGACTTGGATGTCCTTCCTGCCGGTTCCAACTCGATATACCTTGAAGGTTTGACGAAGATTGAACAGCTACTAGTTGCTTGGCAGCGTATTTATGATGTAGTCATTCTGGAGACACCAGCATTTTTAGATGCGGCGGATTCACAAGTAATTTCTTTAGCGTGTAGCGGAGTCATCCTAGTTATTCAAGAAGACCAAACAAAAGAAGAGGATGCTTTGCAGGTGAAGAAGGTATTGAATAGATCCAACACCCGGCTTTTAGGAACCATTTATCAAACAAGTTGAGGATTTGTGGGTGAGGATAAATGACTAAAGAAAGAACGAATTCTATTGGGAAAAATGTGTTTTACCTATTGTATAGTACTGTTTTTTCAAGTGGACTTAACGCTGTTACGCTTGTGATTTTAGCGAACTACTTGAACTCACAAAGTTACGGAATGTTCAGCGTTGCATTAGCTTATGCACTAATAATGGGCTATTGTACGGATGCTGGAATTAGTGTGGCGGTACTACGTGAGGGATCCAAAAAGGAAGTAAGTCTATCTGCCTTATTTTCTTCCTTCATCAAGATCAGGCTTGTCTTGTTGGGATTTACATTTTTAGGTGGGTTCTTTCTAATCCAATTGTTGTATCAGAATCAGCCAGAGTTGTTGAAGACCACGTACTATTTAATGTTGCCCATGGTCACAGGCTTGGCTTTACAGAGCATTAGCATCACTTATTTTCAACTAATAGAAGAGATGCAGTATTTAGGATATATCCGCATTTGTTCAGCTGTCCTTCTTGTCAGCTCTGTTTTGGCAGGCATGATGTTATCGTTACATCCATACATGATTTGTCTGCTATATGGAAGCTCTTATTTACTGGCGGGAATCGTAGGAATTCGCATGGTAAGAAAGAGAACCGTAATCCACTTTAAGCAAGCATTCCATAAAGGTTTGCTCAAGAATGTATTGTCTTTCATAATAAGCGGTTTACTGGTGGTTCTTCTCCCTCAGCTTGGACCTATTGTGTTGGAGCGGACATTAACCCTTACACAAGTTGGGCTATTTGCCGTTGCCTATCGAATTCCTTCTGCGTTATATCAAATTCCAGGAGTTCTTGCAGGGGCATTCTATCCTGCATTATTTAAAAGTTATAGCAGTAAAGGTACTAAGGAGCATTTACAACTAAATATTCTTCAGCTGAAAATGATGGCCATAACAGGCATGGCAATGACAGTCTCCTTCTTTTATATACCGGAGATTTTGATACGATCATTATTTGGGGAAGAGTGGATATTTGCTTCTAAAGCATTGCAAATAATGTCTCTCTTACTGGTCCTGCAAAGTATGAATGTAGCATTGGCGGATGGGTTGACAACAAAGGCCTTGCATCATCGGAGAACCGCTATTCAAGCGTTTGCACTCCTGTGCGGAATTGGATTCTATATTGGATTTAGTCGTCAGTACGGAATTGAGGGAGCGGCATGTGCTGCAGTGGCAATTGAACTTGTATCATTGGCTGGATACTGGTTGTTAAATCCATCAAAGAAAACGTTGGCAGTTAAAGCGTTACTACCCTATTGTTCGTTCTTTGCGAGTGTATTTCTTGTTATCAATTACTTCTTATCTGCAAATCCAGTGTTAGCCACGTTTTTTCATTTACTATCCATGACAATGATCATACTCATTGATAGGCAGTTAATGCGCAAGATAATGAACCTTATTTTAAAAGATAAAAAAGTAGAAACAGAGACGGTAGAGCGGGGGATTGAGAATGGGATTTCTTAGTACTGTTACTCAAAAACAGCGGCATACCAGTCTGTTTATATTAATTTTCTTCTTTATGCTGAGTAATTATAACGTGTATGTTGGGTTTTATTTAAAACCGTATATGGTCTTTTTAAGTTTGTTTTTGCTCTTTCATCTTTCCACATTCTCTTTCCAGAAAATGTACTCGTTTGAAATTATGTTGGTCTTGTTTTATTTGTTTTATAGTTTTACTGGCGCGTTCTCCGCATATCCATTAGCCAGTATCCGGATTATGGCAGGAATTGCTTTACTAATCGGTTTTTTTTTCATCGTAAAGTTTTTCTTGAAATCGTGCTCAAACTTTGCAATACAAGAAGCCATTGGAAAAGCTGGTTTACTGTTTAACACAATCAGTCTTCTTTTATATGCGATTGGTTTGAAAAAAATAGGGTTTCAAGCTGTGGAGGAGATGACCGTCAGTTATGGCGTCCTCTTTGACCGTAGCTATCCACGTCTTGTGGGCCTTCTGCAAGACCCTAATTTGTATGTTTTTTATAATTCACTTTTCTTTGCTTATTTTTTAACGAATATGACCAACTGGAGAAACAAAATAGGGTTTGCCTTATGTATGTTCACAACGGTTTTAACTTTTTCACGTGGCGGTATCTTGGCTATGCTCATAATTATTCTGGCTTACATGGTTATATGCAACTCTTCAACAAGGTGGAGAACTATGACAACGATGGGGCTAATCTTCATAGCAGCAGGCTACATTGCTGTATTCATTATGAAGATCAATATAAGTGGGCTGCTTACGGGAAGAATTACTGACTTTTCGAATGATGGAGGAAGTGGACGATTTGAGCTATGGGGGCGGGCATGGGAATACTTTTTGGCACATCCTATTATAGGAATTGGGGCAGATAATTTTATTGAATACAACAAAGTCTTTTACGGAGAAAGCCTTTATACGCACAATACGTTATTACAAATTTTATCAGAATCCGGTCTTGTAGGGCTTTGTTTGTATCTACTATTTCTTCTATTTGTTCTTTTCCATCTCACGAAGCGGCATGTAATAAAAGAGCATCCTTATTTACTGTTATGTTTTCTCGCATTTCTAATGCAAATTATGTCTCTATCTTTAATTATCCATGAGGTATTTATTCTGTACCTTGCTATTCTCTCGGTAACTCTTCAAAGGACAGAGAACGTACATCTAAAAGAGAAACACATGGTGGCGGACGTTCAACTGACCACCTAGGAGGCAGAACGATATGAATGTGTTATTAATGACGGATAAGCTAATAACTGGTGGAGCTGAAAATTATTTTTGTAAATTAGAAAATAGGTTGACGCATCCAGAGCTTAAATTTTATACAGCAGCCGGTAGCGGCGAGATGTTTGAGACCATCAACAATAAAGAACAGTTTATTCACCTATCTCGCAATAACCATGTTGCCAACCTGTCTATCATTAGAAGGAATGTATTGGAACATAAGATTGATCTGATACATGCCAACAGCCTCCGAATGGTCCTGTATGCTGTTGGATTACAGAAAATAATTAAGAAAAAGATAAAGATTATCTACACAAAGCATAATGTCACCATGTTGGAAAAGAGCGCTCGTTTTGCGTTTGCATGGCTGTTAAACCGTCATGTCCATCGAATCATAACAGTTAGTGAAGATGAAAGAGAAAACCTTTGGCAACTTGGTGTTCAGGCTGACAAAATAAGAACCGTTTATAACGGGGTAGATATACATCAATTTATGTATCACAAAAAAGAGCAAAGGGAAACCTTTAAAGTCGGAATTTTGGCGAGGCTTTCTCCGGAAAAGAATCATGATTTGTTTCTGGAAATCGCGAAGAAACTTAACGATGACCCGGATATCCAATTCTATATAGGTGGAGAAGGTCCAGAATACACAAAGATTCTTCAAATGATTAAAGAGTCAGGACTAACTCAACGGGTAGAAATGCTGGGCGATATTAAGGAGCCTGTTGGCTTTATCCGTGACATGGATGTACTCCTTTTGACTTCTCACCGCGAAGTATTTCCGATGGTTATTCTTGAAGCAATGGCAGTTGGGACACCGATCATTTCCGTGAACACTGGTGGTATTAAGGAAGCTATTAGTAGTTCAGACCTAGGATTTCTTGTCAATGACTATTCAGTGGAGAGTTTTTGCAACCACATTACATGGATGAAAGATCATCAAGAGCTAAGAAAGGAAATCTCTGAGTCAGCACGTGATCGTGTACAGAAGAACTTTACTTTAGAAAAAATGATTAGCGAAACAATGAGGGAGTATTTAGTAGAAAGATAGAGATTAAAATTTTCACCGTTTTCTTAAGCAATCGAAAACGTTACGAATTGGGAAGGGTGGACGCAATGATCAGAGATAGCGAAAAGCGTTTTGTTAAGATGACGCTTGTACTATTCGATGTCGCTTTAATTCATTTAGGATATATAACTGCATATTGGCTGTTGAACGGATCAATTGCACCTTTGCATGACGCACAAGTAGTAACTTTGATGTCAGCAATTTCATGTTTTGTTTTGTACTTTTTTGGCTTCTACACGGATTTGAAGCGAAAAGGATTCAGTCAGATAATCTATACGAATATATTTTCGTTGGGAATCGTGGCATCTTTATTGGTTCTGGGTGGCGTATATACACCGATGATGTTTCTATCGCTGGAAGTCGTTATCACCGGTTGTTTTATTCATACCATTTTTTTAATAGGTAGCCGCTATATTATTTGGAGAGTGATTAAAAAGATCCATGGAATGAAAAAGGTAATGATTTTCGCTAGTGATGAAAATAGTGGGGTTTCCTTAGCTAATAAAATTCTGTCGCACCGCAAGGGATGGTTCATTGTCAGTGGATTAGTTCTTTTAAATGAAAGAAAAAGACTTGAAGACTTTTTAGAAGGAATCGATGTGGTCCTAATTAGCCCATCAGTTGATGAAAAGCAAAGAAGGGAGCTTGTTAGTCTTTGCATAAAGCATGAAAAAGAAGCACTGATTGTACCTCAGTTCTTCGAGTTATTTGTTCATGGATCTACCCCTCAGCAAGTGGATGATCGATTAGTTCTCTCTATTCCACCGATTAAACCTAGTAAAGGAAACCGTTGTGTTAAGCGAGCTTTCGATCTAATTGTATCCTTTTCAATACTCGTTGCGATAAGTCCTGTCATGTGTTGCCTATGGATCTTGATACCTCTGACATCTAAAGGACCAGCGCTATTTAAGCAAGAAAGGCTGGGGATGAGTGGCAAGCCTTATCAAATTTATAAGTTCAGAAGCATGGTACGAGATGCGGAAAAAAATACCGGGCCCGTTCTGGCTATAGAGTATGATCCAAGAATAACAACGGTCGGTAAATTGCTTCGAGCTACGCGGCTAGATGAGTTACCACAGTTATACAACGTCCTGAAAGGAGAGATGAGTCTGATAGGACCAAGGCCGGAGAGAAAATATTTTTGTGACCAATTCCAACATGAATTTACCGAATATTCTTACAGAATGGACGTAAAGCCAGGTATAACTGGACTTGCACAAGTAATGGCGAAGTATACGACAACTCCTGAAGATAAGCTTCGCTTTGATTTACTGTATATTCGTCACTATTCTTTTGGAAATGATATCAAAATATTACTCCAAACAATTCGGATACTCTTTCAAAGGGAGCAGGCCGAAGGAGTGAAAGTGACAACCCAACAGGACGAAAAGAAGTTATTACAGTCGATTGGTCATAACCAGGCTGCAGGCTTATAAAGGGGATATCGCATGAACATTCTATTCATTACTCATCGAGTACCAAAGGTCCCCGGAAAAGGGGATCAAGTCAGAGCGTTTCAACAGATGAAAAGCCTTGTAAGCAACGGGCATACTGTTCATTTTCTATTTCAAGAAAATAACGAGGCACATTGGTGCTGTGCTTCTTCCCTAATCGGTGGAAGCCCTGAAAAGAAGGATGGGATGAAAGCAAAGAGTAATTACTTTTCAATCATTAGAAGTTTCCTTCTGAAAGGCTATCCGTTAAGTGTATCCCTACATTCATTTCCGATTTTAATTGTATTCCTTAAAAATATTTTAAGCCAAATACATTACGACGTCATACACATTCAATCGAAAGTACTTCACAACTTTCCTTCCCTCGACGTTCCAGATTCAACACTTGTGGTTGATTATATTGACGCTATCAGCCTGAATTTGGAAAGGAGAGCTCAGTGGACAAAGAATCCAATTGAAAGATTAGCTGTTGGAGGAGAACTAGGAAGAATGAAAAAGTATGAAAAATTCATTGATGCAAAGGGTTCCAAAGCAATTATCACTTCACCGGCAGACAAAGAATACCTTCATCCGAAACGTTATGAAGATATAAATGTAGTGCCTAACTATATCGATTTATCGTACTTTCATATGAATCGTTTAGAAAATAAAAAGAATGCGCTGGTGTTTACGGGGACGATGAACTATGCCCCAAATATAGACGCGGCTATAAGACTTGTGAAAGATATCTACCTTCCTCTCAAAGAAAAGTTTCCGGATCTGGAATGCTGGCTTGTAGGGGCTAATCCTTCAGCGGATGTTCAAAGATTAAGCAAAATAAGTGGTGTTGTGGTAAGCGGCTTCGTGGAAGATATTAGACCGTGGCAATGGAAGGCAGCTGTCTATGTTTGCCCACTCCGTTTCGGTGCAGGTCAACAAAACAAAATATTGGAAGCAGCGGCTCTTGGTTGCTCAATTGTTATGAGTACTATTACAAATGCAGGTATTGGTTTTACACATCAGAAAGAAGCACTCGTCTGTGAGGATAATGAAGAGTTTATAACACGTACTGAACAGGTTTTGCGCGACAGGGAATATGCAAATTCATTAGCCGAGAGAGCAAGGACGTTTGTATCCAATCATTTTTCAGAGCAGATCGTGACGGATCGATTAATCACGGCGTATAAGGAAACAATTTAGTCTCAAAAAAATTGATGGAATAGGGGATCTTAAATGGAACTAATCTTACTATCAGGTGGATCAGGAAAACGCTTATGGCCGCTATCGAATGAGTCAAGATCAAAACAATTTCTGCAAGTGCTTGCTGATGAAAGCGGACAGATGGAATCCATGGTGCAGAGGGTTTGGAGGCAGCTGGATAAGGCAGGGCTACAACAATCCACCATGATTGCTACAAGTAAATCTCAAGTAGATATGATTCAAAGTCAGATCGGTACTCATATTCCGCTCATTATTGAACCGGAGAGAAGGGATACCTTTTCAGCGATTGCTTTGTCGGCAGTCTATCTATATTCCGTAAAAGGTGTGGACGCACAAGAAGTGATTGGAGTACTTCCTGTTGACCCATTTGTTGAAGAACGTTTTTTCCAGAGAGTGGTTGATTTAGAAGATGCATTACTATCTTGTGATGCTGAACTCGCCTTAATAGGGGTAGAGCCGACATTCCCATCTGAAAAATATGGGTATCTTTCTCCTATATTAGATGGCCGACAAGGAAGTTATATTGAGGTAAGTCATTTTAAGGAAAAACCCTCTAAGCTACAGGCAGAAAATTTAATTAGGCAACAGGCGTTATGGAACACAGGAGTGTTTGCTTTTAAGTTAGAATTTATCCTTTCCATTCTTGAAGAACGAGGGTTGCCAATCCAATACGAGGAACTATATGAACACTATTCACTTCTTCCGAATAGGTCATTTGATTATGAGGTTGTAGAAAAAGCAAAAAAAATAGTGGCGATTCCTTATAACGGATGTTGGAAAGATCTAGGGACATGGAACACGCTCACTGAAGAAATGTGTACAAATCAAATGGGTACTGGAACAATGACTAAGGATTCTACAAATGCACATATCATCAATGAATTAGACATTCCAATTATAGCAATCGGCGTTAAAGATCTTATTATCGCAGCGAGTCCTGACGGCATTCTGGTATCGGATAAAAGAGAAAGTCCTCGAGTGAAAACACTATTAGAAGGTGTTGAAAAGAGGCCGATGTATGAAGAGCGACGCTGGGGATGGTATCGTGTCCTTGACTATACGAAGGTGGAAGACGGGGAAGAGGTTTTAACAAAACGGATTTGCATAAAAGCTACCAAGAATATCAGTTATCAGAAACATAGGTACCGTCGGGAACTTTGGACCATTATTAAAGGGAATGGGGAATTTGCCCTTGACGGTGAACTCTATTCTGTAAAGGTCGGGGATGTACTTCATATCCCAATTGGTGCGGAGCATGGTTTAAAGGCAATTACAGATTTAGAATTTATTGAAGTTCAATCGGGGACAAAGCTGATAGAAGAAGATATATCTCGCATATATATGGAATGGGATGAGGTGGTGAAGTGTTGTAGCGTTGTTGTGAGCTAGGAAAGTAGATGAGTAAATGGAGATTAAAGATGTATGTATACGATGGATAGCTATCATTGTCATCAGCAGTGCCGTTATCCTTTATTTAATGTTTAACAACGAGATGTGGGGGAGAGCTAATGTGGAGCGAAGTAACCTAAACCTACCGGAGGACACAGTTGCTGTAGAAGACTTTATAACAAATGAGAATGGTCAAGCAGAAGATTATTCAAAGGCAATTCAATCAGCTATTGACTTTTGTGCCACGCAAAAGAGAGAGAAAGTAAAGTTGAAAGCCAACAAAATATATACAATAAAGTCTGGTCTTACCGTGAAGAAAGGGGTAGAACTTGAGTTTGGGAGTAATTCCGTAATCGTTGTGAAAGGAAATTATCGAGTGCTGACGGTTGAAAAAGATGCGGTTATTAGGAATGGGACTATCCAAGTAATGGATCCAAACTTTCAATCGGAAGTTATTTTTCTGAAAGGTCAGGATCAGTATGATGCTACAAATAAGACACGAGTCAAAAATATGACAATCATTAATAAAAGTAAAAACTATAATGGCACTGGGCTTTCATTATACGCTAAAGGTAAATGGCACAATATTAGCTTTGTCCAGTTTGAAAATATCTCAATCGTCGGATTTAAAACAGCTATTCAACTAAAAGCAGAGAATCCAGGAGCCGGCACATATAGTTGGATTAATGCCAATCGCTTTGAAAATATGACGATAGATGATTGTGTGTTAGGCATACAAATAATAGGTTCCATGACAATCCCCAACGAATGTTCAGGTAACCTTTTCACGGGATTGCAAGTGCAACTAACCGAGAAAACAAAACAAATAATAAAAGTAGACGGTTCATATAATAAATTTGAAGGAATAGTTTGGGATGCGCAACGTATTGTTGGTTCTGATCCACTTGTGCTATTTACAGTTAAAACCGAATACAATAAATTAGATATGAATGTAGCGACTAAATCTTTAAGCGACAAAGGTCAAAATAATCAGCATTAGAGAATAGCTTAACCCTCTCAATTTAATCTATTCAATATTAGCTTCAATCGACCACCTGCTATAGCGGGTGGGTTTTTACATACCTGTAGTTGAGTTATCCTCTATGCCTGAAATGGACAGAAGACACCCAGATTATACTTAACGATACCAATATAGCACTCAATTAACTGTATTGATAGAACTATTTGAATAATAATGCCTACCCATTAACATTTGTCAATATTGTCATTTTGAGTTTTCCTATATGATAGTGGTAATTAGGTATAAGTACCAAATCATAGAAAAGGCAAACTTACTTAAAAGTAAGGACGCAAAGCTTCAGGTCTAAGGGGAAAGTTGCTATGACGGCTGAGCTACCTATCCTATTAGGGGGATTTTCTAATGAAGAACGATCGAGAGATGTTGGATGGGGAATGGGTTTTCTTGATGAAGAAAGCAAAAAATTTAGGTATCTCTACGGAGGAAGTAAGAGAGTTCCTGAAAAATGTAAAGTTGAAGGAAGCGGATGATGGATTCCCAGAGGGAAAGGCAAACTAGCAGGCTTAAGGAATGCTAGTTTACGTAAAGAGAGAGGTTAAGTCCGGTAATGAAAAATCAATCTATAAAATAAAGAGTTCACAGTCATTCTGTGGATTTCATCCTTATGAACAAATTCGAACAGAAAGAACTCTTAATGTTCGAATACTTTTGTCCAGATGTTTCTAGCCTAACAGGGGATATTCATTGAACTTGTGATTACAGCACGCGGCCATCAGATTCCTCATCACTACAGCTCCCCTTGCGTTAACAGAACGGCTACTTCCAACTTTAGAAACACATCCAAAGGATAATAATTATAAGGGATTCATGAAAATAGACGTTAGTTATTGTCCTGGGTAGACTTCTGCCATTTTTGGAATTCCAAATACTGTTTGAACTGCTCTTTGCTAATTCCAGAATCCATTGCCTCTTTGGCTAACTCTAGCCATTCAATGTCCAATTCCTCATCTTGAGCCTCATCTTCAAGAATTAACTTCTCAACGCTGACATCTAGAACTGCAGCTATTTTGTTTAAAAATTGAATAGAAGGATTTAATTGTAGTTGTCGCTCAACTGACGAAATATAAGATTTTGCTACTCCAGCCCTATTTGCTAATTCAGTTACCGACAATCCTTTTATCATTCGAAGTTCGCGAATTCGCTTTCCGATAGACATTATAATCACCCTTAGTTATGCAAAAACTAAATTCTATCACTAGCATCGCATGAATTTTACGTACAGGACTTACAAAAAAACAGGTTTACTGAGTAAATAAGTATGGACTATAAATTTCGAATTAGGTCTATAGTAGTTTGTTGACTTAATACCTATAAAGAACCAATATTCAGTTACAATTTTACAAAAACCATGTTAAC
Source organism: Sporosarcina sp. D27 (assembly GCF_000586555.1). Lineage (GTDB taxonomy): Bacteria > Bacillota > Bacilli > Bacillales_A > Planococcaceae > Sporosarcina. The sequence goes on along the minus strand of NZ_AZUC01000010.1, from coordinate 15,720 downwards.
TATGGTTTTTCACCTATTCTTATTAAAGAACAAGTGAATGCACATCGTTTAAAACTACTATACAAAGAAGATGCACATGCTGTCAATTTGAACAATTCGCAAGAAGCCACGTAGCTGTTGATGAGTTGCATGGTGAGAGCGAGTAGTTGACGACCACCTAGATTACCAATGGGAGCTTGAGCTTGCGAATTCAGTACTTCTAATACGAATCCAAAAAACTTATCAGCTTTGGAATATTAAGTGCGATGGAATTGTACAAGCAGTTTGTTAATATTTTGTAGCATGTGTAACAAGCAATTGAAATAAACAATGGAGCGACGGCTCGTGCGCCGTAAGCTTAACTGGATGATAAAGAGAGAAGGACAATATACAGTTTTTTGTGTTTGAACTTATAAATTATAGGGAATTGTAATTGGATAACTGGTGTAGATTTCTTAACTAAGATGAAGAGGGGGAGTATGGAATGACCATTAAAGACGGGAAATATCCAAACAAAGAAGACTTGGAACCAAAAGTGCCGAAACAAGGGAAACCAGCAGGACCTGCGAATGAGCTGCCATTGTCTGATCCCGCCGATTCAAACTTCACCCACGAGTTTCTAGAGAACGAACGGGAAGAAACCGGGGAGCATGCACCTTCTATATCTAAGAAAAGTGAAGAGAAGTCCTCTGAGCGTACTCACAATGAAAAAGCCCACACAGAATGGAACGAGTCTAAACGCAACACATAAGCCAGCTGACGCATCCAGTCAGCTGGTTTTCTTATGCTCTGAGGTTAAACAGATTAGCTACTTTTTGAATAAGCCGGTGCTTCTATTTTTGAATTGCGCATTTAGCAGGTTTACCAATCTTCATTTGTAGGAATAGATGACTAGACTATTTACTAGAATGGAGGATCTTAATGTTTAGAGACCCGTATTATTCAAACCTTTTTAGCTGGCTACCAGATCTACTGCTCGGCATTATTGTACTTATCATTGGTTTTATCATTGCTAAAGTTGCTGAAGGTGCAGTTGTGAAAGCCATGAAAAAAGGTCACATGAATGAAAGATTGAACATGCAACACCAAAAGTGGAGTGCCGACCGAATTGCCGGCAAGATTGTATTTTTCGGTATCTTACTACTGACTATTCTAATCTTCTTTAATATAATGAATCTCAACACAATATCTTCACCATTCCTGGATGTATTTGCAGGACTTAGTGGTGCGGTACTCGGAATTCTAAAAGCAGGTCTAATCCTACTGTTGGCTTGGGTACTTGCAACCGTCGTGAAAAAACTGATTCTGTCTGCGGGACACAAAGTGAATGTACACAAATATGTTTCTAAAGTAGGTGGTACTGCAGAGTCTGTCGATAAAGCGCAATGGATTTCGACTGCTGCGAACGTTGCTTTCTACTTGATTTTACTTCTATTCATCCCAGCGGTATTGAATGCGCTCGGATTAACCGGAGTGAGTGGCCCATTTGAAAACTTGTTAACCGGATTTGTCGCATTCATCCCTAAGCTTGTGGGTGCGGCACTCATCTTCATAGTAGGTATTATGATCGCTAAAATTGTTCGCATGATTGTGACGAAGTTGCTCGAATCCATCGGTATAGATAAAGTTGCGGACAAATTGAAAGTTTCTTCTACTGTAAATGGGACAAGTATTTCGAAAGTGCTCGGAACCATCGTGTTCGTTTTGATTTTGATACCTGTTACGATTTCAGCACTTGAAGTACTGGACTTAGAAGGGATCTCGCTGCCTGCCATTGCCATGTTGAATGACATCATGGTCATGCTTCCTAAAATCATCGTTGCGATTGCATTGATTCTGGTGGGTGTATACGCGGCGAAGTGGATTAAAGGCGTTGTGGAAACGTTACTCTCAAATCTCGGCGTGGACTCCCTCTCGAATAAGATGGGCGTGAAGTCAACAAACCGTACAGGCAGTTTTACTGTTTCATCTGTTATCGGAACGATTGTACAAATCGTAGTCATTCTACTGTTTGTTGTAGAAGCTCTTCAAATGGTACATCTTGCGTTCATGGTGACTCTGGCAACTGCAATTTTCGCTTACTTGCCAATGGTACTTGCTGCAGTACTGATTCTTGCAGTTGGGTTCTGGCTTGCGAACCTTGCAGAGAAGTTCATCGGAAGTGTCATGCAAACGAAGCAAGGGAATCCACACATTCTCCGCTACGTCGCGAAATACGCTATCTTAGCGTTTGCGTTCTTTATGGCGCTTAGTCAGCTTGGTATTGCACCGGCAATCATCAACGCTGCATTCATCCTCATATTGGGTGGTGTTGCACTTGCATTCGGTCTTGCATTCGGACTGGGTGGACGCGATCATGCATCCCGTTACTTGTCTAAAATGGAATCTAGCTTGCAAGATGTAGATGTTTCCAAAGAAAGTTGGGAGCAGCAAAAAGAGGAAATGAAACAGGATGCTGAGCAAGCAAAACAACAGGCGAAAGACGGAATGGATGCTACAAAAGCTCAGATGGAACAAGAAAAGGACCAGATGAAACAAGCAACTGAGCAAGCTCCGCCAGTTCCTTCGTCTGACAACGTTCCTGGAGATCCTGAAGCTGGCTTAAGAGGACCTACACATTCTGATGTAAATGAAGTCCCGCCCGCTGAGAATTTTGGAGGGAATGATCCGATCACTTTTACAAAAGATGACTTGGATACGGGTTATAACGAAGTGGAACCAGGAGAAGAATATCCATATGGAGACCACGATTCGCAGAGCAGATTCAACAAAGAAGCTCACGAGCAGTGGAACAACCAGAAGCCTAAAGATGATCAAAATCATTAAGTATGATAAAACGCGCAGTCGGGAACATCCCTGGCTGCGCGTTTTTCATTGGACTAATTTATGATGAAAGGCATAAATGACTGCTTGCGTACGGTCTTGGACTTCTAGTTTTGAAAGTACATTACTGACGTGTGTCTTAACAGTTTTCAGGGAAATGAACAGCTCATCCGCAATTTCCTGATTGGACTTTCCTTGAGCGAGGAGTAACAACGTCTCAAGTTCGCGCTGCGTCAACTCTTCGTGAAGAGGTTGGTCAGATCCGCCACTCCTCATTTTTTCCATCATTTTGACCGTCACTTCCGGTTCCAGAACCGTTTGGCCTTGTACGGTTTCGCGGATCGCTTGGGCAATACGCTTAGCGTTTGACGTCTTTAAAATGTAACTGGCAGCACCTGCTTCGAGTGCTGGATAGACTTTATCGTCATCTAAAAAACTAGTAACGACGATGATTTTTGCTTCTGGCCATTGTTGAATGATTGCTTTCGTTGCTTCAGCACCGGTCATGATTGGCATGACCATGTCCATTAAAATGATGTCTGGCCGTAATTCAAGTGCTTTTTCAACCGCTTCTCCACCGTCGACTGCTTCTCCGACGACTTCCATATCAGGTTGAGTCCCTAGATATGCAGATACTCCGATGCGAACCATTTCATGATCATCTGCGAGTAGTACGCGTATCATGCGCTTCCTCCTCCTCTGTCCTAATCGGTAATTTCACTTCTACAATCGTTCCTTGCGAAGGGACGGATACGATTTTGCACACAGCACCAATTTCAACGGCACGTTCTTTGACGTTCTGAAGGCCATACGAGCCGCCTTTTCCGCCCGATTCACTAAATCCAACACCGTTATCTTGTACGCGGAAAATCGCCAGTCCCTCTCGTTCGATGAAGACCACGTCAACTTCAGTTGCTTGTGCATGACGGAGGGTATTCGACAAGGTTTCCTGTGCGATGCGGAACAAATGATCTTCTGCGCCTTTCGAAAGGGGAACGTCTTCCAGCCGGAATCGAATGGTGAACGTTACTTTTTCCTGCAGTTCCGTCAGCAATTCCTCAAGTCCTTCTTTCAGTGATTTACTATTAAGGACTGCAGGGCGTAAATGTAGCAGTAACGCGCGCATCTCGAGTTGTGCTTGTTGCACCATTCGTTCCACTTGGAGTAGTGGTTTTTGGAGCGCTGTTTCTTTGGGTTGCTCTGTAAGTGCCGACAACAGCATTGATGCTGCGAACAATTGTTGGGAAACGGAGTCATGAAGGTCGCGAGCGAGACGTTGCCGTTCTTCAATTAGTCGCTCCTGGATGATCTGATCTTGGTCCTCAGCTCGTTGATCAGTTATGCGCTGTAAGCTTCGTTTTTGTGTCTCCAACACTTCTGAAACAGAAGCGATTGTTCGATTTAGTTTGCGGGAAATGTTCTTATTCGAAGGGGTGGTTCCTTCTTCTGCGAGCTTATTAAGTGTGCGTTCAATCGTCTTTTCCTTCGAGCGCGCAATGTTATATATCCAGTATGAAAACAACCAGCCGAGAGTAATTGGGATAACGAGCAACCAAACTCCTACAGGCACATCCAGGAAGTTTACATTGTATAGATATTGCCATTCGAAGGATGGAGTGTATTCAATGATGTAATAAACCCCACCGGCACAAGCTACGGTAAATAGTGTGGATAGTAAAATTCCACGCCAAAAGAGACCGGTCATTTTCGAATCACCTCGACATCCCCAAATCGGACAGCTATTGAGATGATGAGTTCAGCTTCTGTACCAATTGTGCGATCATAACCATCTTTCATATGAATTGATTCATTCAACAATCGCTTCGGGGTTAAATCGAACAGACGACATTCACCGAATAAGACGGAGCAATGGATCCGCACGGGCAAATCGTATGGCAATTCGATTTTAACGCGTCCAAATCCTTGTCGGATAGAGATGAAGGAGGTCTGCTTTGGCAGCACCGTGTCTGTCACATCGATATAGAAGTCTCCAACCATTCCTTGTACGTGTACGTCTTGCCATTCATAGGAAGTAAATGGGGTCGACTGGCTGGAGAAGAGTCGATCTTTCCAAATACCGTTCTGTGTTTCTCGAGTAGTTTCTTTTAGAGGGCGCATAATTTCTTCTGCCGGCGTCCCTTTCCACAATCGGATAACCAAGTAAATCAGCATACCGAAAATGAGTAAACGTAAGCTCCATAACGAGAGCAAGGCAATCACGATAAATATGCCGCCTGATAAGACGAGCCATTTCGAGCGACGCTGAAGTCCGAAGTACATGGCAATGGCACCGAGAAAGAAGAAGATGACGTTCCCATTTCCAAATAAACCAGTTTCCAAAAATACAAGGAGTGCAAATGCCATGATCCACAATGTAGTTCGCTCTGTTTTGCTCCGATTCATTTTGCTTCCGCTCCTTTCTCGATGTCAGTACTTTACTGAGGGTAGAGGGCGCTATTCACGGAGTTACCCGTCCGCATAGTGGCGCACCCCGCTCGTCTCGCACAGGGCGACCCGCCCGAAAGGCTATCGTTCAGAAAAAAGAACTGCCGAGCGGTCAAGGATGTCCCTGATCACCCGGACAGCTCCTTGCTGTCTTTTCAGTTTACACGATTTTCTCGATAGTTGCTTCATCTGCCGTCAAATCGTCTAGACGGCGTCGCATGGATGCGATGTCATCATCTTTAGCGGAATCATGATTAACGGGTTCGACAGATGAAGGATCGAGATCTACAAAGAAAATGCGATCCATCCGGCTATTTGCCCGTTTTGCGTTTTCTTCACCCATTAACTTCAAGCGGCGGACTTGCATATCTTTCACTTTGTGCTTCATGCTTTCAAAACGGCGTTCCAATGCAATCATGGACTCCGTCGTGTCTGCTTCAAGAGAACGCAATTCGTCACGACGTCGACTATACGCCTCGGCCTCGTCTTTCGCGTAGTTGATAAGCGCTTCGTCTCCTGTTGCTTCAGCTAAAGAGAATTGTTCTGTCCGTTTGTCAGTTAGCTGTTCTGCTTCAAGTAGTTCCTTTGTGACTTCATCGCGCAAAATCCTTTGGCGCTCCAAAAGTTTCCCTACTGCTCTTGTTTGCTGCTCGGCTTCCTTGATGGTTTCATTTAACACATCTGCGGAATTTTGTGTCTTGCGTTTTGCTGTTATTTGCTCGAGATCTTCTTGTACGGCGAATTTGAATTTATACCATAGTTCATTCATCAAAAGCCCTCCTTATTTATTGAATTCGTTCCATTGTTTTTCGAACTTTGCGAACGGGTCTGCATCGATTACATTGCTGTTTGTGCGTTGGTTCAATTTCCATTTGCGCCATGCATAGTAAGCCCCGGCTGCAGCAAGAAGTCCGATGAATGCAGGGATGTTTGAAATTCCTGTTAGGACTCCAACTAAGATGATGATCCCCCACAGAATCCGGCTGATGGTTGAGTCACTTTTACGGAAGTAGTGCCAACCAAAAATTGCGGCAGCTGCTGATAGCGCGAGTGCTAAGATGGACCCGATATTGGCGACTGCTACAATTGCGGCGATAATTCCGAAGACAATCAGTAGAAATTTTTTCATGTTTTTTGGTGCCTCCCTTCGTTTGTACCCTAATGATAAGATGGAATGGGATTTATCCAAACAGGCTTGGTGTGGAGATTCGTCTCATACTTTAGGATGAGATCCAATCGAAACTATGAAACAAAGATTGAAACCGCTTTCAATAATTGTTATAGTTATTAGAAAACTAGGACTATTCTAATGCGAAGGAAGTGTCGTAATGAGAGAAACTGTAATCGTAGCAGGAGTGCGGACTCCGGTAGGAAGAAGGAAGGGGAGTCTCGCCAGCACGCGACCTGATGAACTCGCTGCGCTTGTTTTGGATGAACTGATGGAACGGGCGGGTGTTGCGAAGGAAGAAACGGACGACGTCATTCTCGGGTGTGTCACACAATCAGGTGAACAAGGCGGCAATATCGCGCGTACAGCTGCGCTTATTGGTGGATTTCCGATAACTGTTCCAGGGGTGACGATTGACCGTCAATGTGGATCGAGTCAACAAGCGGTACACTTCGCTTCACAAGCGATTGCAAGTGGAGATATGGACGTCGTAATTGCGGGTGGAGTGGAAAGCATGACGCGTGAGCCGATGTTCTCCAATATGCATGTCGCAAAGCCGAGTGGCAAATTGTTGTCACAGTATGAAATCATTAATCAAGGTCTGTCTGCTGAGCGGATTGCTTCAAAATGGAAGCTATCGCGCGAAACACTCGATCAGTTTGCATATGATAGCCACCAGAAAGCAATGCAGGCAATCGATGGAGGACGGTTCGATGAAGAAATCGTCCCTGTTTCCGTAATGGACCAAGAAGGGAATTCGAAATTATTTTCTATAGATGAAGGACCACGACCGGAGTCGACGTTAGAAGCGTTGGCTGGATTGAAGACGGTATTTGATGAACAAGGCGTCATTACAGCGGGAAATGCGAGTCAAATGAGTGATGGGGCATCCGCAGTGTTGCTCATGAGCCAGGAAAAGGCCGAAAAACTTGGCGTCAAGCCGATTGCGCGGATTGTGGCACGTACAGTAGTCGGTTCAGATCCGACACTTATGCTTACGGGCCCCATTGAAGCGACCCATCAAGTGCTTAAGAAAGCCGGGTTGACGATTGACGATATGGATCTCTATGAAGTGAATGAAGCGTTTGCATCCGTTCCGCTTGCATGGCTCGCGGAGACAGGAGCGGACAGTACGAAGTTGAATGTGAATGGCGGGGCGATCGCTCTCGGCCACCCCCTTGGTGCAACGGGAACGAAGTTACTCGTATCGTTAATGCACGAATTAAAACATTCTGGTGGACGTTATGGGTTACTAGCGATTTGTGAAGGAATGGGTATGGCCAACGCAACAATTATTGAAATGATTTAATCCCATTGAAAAGGGAGGTCAGTTTAAATGAAACGTTATCGTTTTGAAACGGAAGAACATGTTTTATTCAGAAAGACGCTTCGTAAGTTTCTAGAAAAGGAAGCTGTGCCACTTTACGACGAATGGGAACAGCAGCGTCTTGTACCAAAAGCGTTTTGGCGGAAGCTTGGCGAGATGGGCTTTCTTTGCCCTCAAATTGACGAGCAATATGGTGGATTGGGATTGGATTTTAGCTACGGTGTTATTATCGGCGAAGAGATGGAAAGAGTCGGTGCAGGTTTGACAGGAATTGGTTTGCATAATGACATCGTTGTCCCATATATTGAATCGTACGGGACAGACGAGCAGAAGGAGCGTTATTTGCCTGGATGTCTGACGGCTGACTTCATCACCGGAGTAGCGATGACGGAACCGGGGACAGGATCAGACTTAGCGAGTGTTCAGACGAGCGCTCGTAGGGAAGGCGAATTCTATATTGTGAATGGTCAAAAGACGTTCATTACAAATGGAGTCAACGGCAACCTGTTCTTAACGGTTGTCAAAACAGATGTCCACGCGGAGCCGAGGCATCGCGGGATCAGTCTGCTGCTCATTGAAGAAGGAATGGAGGGATTCACAAAAGGACGTAAGCTGGACAAAGTCGGGATGCATTCCCAAGATACTGCAGAGCTCTATTTTGAAGAGTGTAAAGTGCCTGTTGCCAATCTGATCGGTGATGAGAATAAAGGCTTTCACTACTTGATGCAAAAATTACAGCAAGAACGGCTCCTCGTTGCACTATCTGCACAAACGGCTTCAGAAGACATGTTAGAGATGACACTTGAGTATGTGAAGGATCGGCAAGCGTTCGGCAAGTCGATTGGATCTTTTCAGAACACACAGTTTAAGTTGGCGGAAGTGGCAACAAAAGTGGAACTTGGAAAGACATTCTTAGAGTCATTAATCGAAGATCATATGAGCGGTGCTGACGTCGTCACGAAAGTATCGATGGCGAAGTACTGGATTACGGAAAGTGCACGGGAAATTGCAACGGAGTGCATGAAATTGTACGGTGGCTATGGTTATATGGAAGAGTATAAAATTGCTCGACGCTATCGGGATATCCCAGTGACGTCGATTTACGCAGGAACGAACGAAATTATGAAAGTGATCATCGCTAAGAATCTCGGACTTTAATTCATATGTATGATATACGCATGACCAATTTAAAGGACAAAGGGAGATGGCCATAATGATGCAAACACCACTCAATTTAACGTCGTTCATCCGACGTGCTGAACAGTTTTTTCCGGAGAAGCTCATCATTTCACGTACCGCAGCAGATACGATTCACCGCATCCCGTATCGCGAATTTGCGAAACGGACGCGGAAGCTTGCAGACGCACTGACGAAACTAGGAATGCAGCACGGAACGAAAGTGGCGACGTTCGGTTGGAATCATCATCGGCATTTAGAAGCGTACTTTGGTGTGCCTTGCACGGGTGCTGTTTTGCACATGGTAAATATCCGTTTATCCCCTGAGCATATTGCGTATGTCATCAACCATGCAGAAGACGAAATTCTATTAGTAGACGATAATTTGTTCCCGCATCTTGAGAAGTTGGCTCCGCTATTGAAAACAGTGAAACACTATGTCATTATGGGCGACAGCAAAGAAGTACCAGAGACGAACTTGCCGAATGTCTATGCTTACGAGGCACTTCTCGACGATGCTTCGGACACATTCGAATTTCCTGAGGACTTGGATGAAAACACGCCTGCGGGCATGTGCTATACGTCTGCAACGACGGGCAATCCGAAAGGCGTCGTTTACACGCACCGTGGGATTGTGCTCCATAGTTATGCACTCGGACTAGCAGATGCAATGGGGCTGCAAGAGCGAGATGTCATCATGCCTGTTGTACCAATGTTCCATGTCAATGCTTGGGGGATGCCGTTCGCTGCCGTGTTCTTTGGTTCTACACAAGTACTTCCCGGGCCAGGAATTATCCCGGATTTATTATTAGATTTGATCGAACAAGAAAAGGTGACATTGACGGCGGGGGTGCCGACAATTTGGCTAGCCGTGTTGAAATCTCAAGATGCGAAACCACGTGATCTGTCTTCGTTAAGGGCCGTTGTCTGTGGTGGTTCGGCTGCACCGAAAGGGCTAATTCGCGCATTTGAGGAACGTTATCAGGTTCCGTTCATTATTGGATACGGCATGACGGAAACTTCGCCACTCGTCAGTTTGTCGGTGTTGACGTCGGGGATGGATGACGTCACAATGGACGAAAAAATCGACATTCGGTCGTTGCAGGGTCTTGTGATGCCGGGATTGGATGTGAAGATTGTCAACGAAAACGGTGAAGTTCCGTGGGATGGCAAGACGATGGGAGAACTTGCGGTTCGAGGGCCATGGATTGCGGATGAATACTATAAAGATGAACGGACATCAGAGGCATTCCGGGACGGTTGGTTGTATACAGGAGATATTGCGGTCATGACAGACTTCGGCTACTTGAAACTGACGGATCGGACGAAAGATCTTATCAAGAGTGGTGGCGAGTGGATTTCATCCGTTGACTTGGAGAATGCACTCATGTCACATGATGCTGTGTTTGAGGCTGCGGTAATTGCAGTGCCGCATGAGAAGTGGCAAGAACGTCCTCTTGGCTGTGTCGTATTGGCGGACGGACAAGAAGAGAATGAGGCCATGAAGGCGGAACTCTTGGAGTACATGGAAGGACAATTCGCAAAATGGTGGGTCCCAGATGATATCATCTTTATGGAAGAGATTCCGAAAACCTCTGTCGGGAAGTTCTTGAAAGCCGAGTTGCGCAAACAACTGGTTGTATCGAAGTAAGTATGGAAAATGAAGCCCGTCTGGCAAAGAGTGCTGGACGGGTTTTGTTGTTCTGAAGTCATAGAATGGAAGCTTGTTTCGTAAACTAATAGAGATTGGGCGAAACTTGTGGCGGGGGATGTCGTCTTTATGACAAGCTAGGTGAGAATGTTTTGATCAGAATTGAAGATTTATGAGCGGAATGCGTGGGTTATGATCAGATACTGGGATTTATGAGCGGAATGAGTGGTATATGATCACATTTCGAGATTTATGAGCGTGATGCGTGGTTTATGATCATATTTCGAGATTTATGAGCGTGATGCGTGAGTTATGATCACATTCCGAGATTTATGAGCGGGATGCGTGAGTTATGATCAGATTCCGAGATTTATGAGCGGAATGCGTGGATTATGATCACATTTCGGGATTTATGAGCGCAATCCAAGATTTATGATCACATCACAAGGTTTATGAGCATTTCCCTATGATGTATGAGCAATAGTAGTGGGCGATTTTCAGTTTCGTAACAATTAGGGACGGGAGGGCGTGGATGGAAGAGTGGATCATGGAGTTGTTGGCGGAATATGGCTATTATGGCGTGCTTGCACTCATCTTAGTGGAAAACCTGTTTCCTCCGATTCCCTCTGAACTGATTTTGACATTCAGTGGTTTTTTAGTAGCATCCCACAGTCTATCAATAGGATGGATGATAGCGGCAGCTACGACCGGGTCAGTAATCGGAGCCATGTTCCTATACGGCATCGGCATGTTTCTTGACGTTCCCCGGCTCGAACGACTTACAGATCGATATGGTCGTTTGCTCAGGCTGAAGCGGAAGGATATTCGTCGGGCGGATGCATGGTTTCACAAGTATGGACCTTGGACAGTGCTCTTTTGTAGAATGATTCCGCTTGTTCGGAGTCTCATTTCGATACCAGCCGGAATGTCTGGGATGAACTTCCCTCTTTTCATCATACTCACGACTTTAGGAAGTTTGGTTTGGAACTGTGTCCTCATTTTCACAGGGGTCAAGCTTGGGGCGAACTTTGAATCGGTCCTCGGATATATGGACATCTATTCAAACGTTGTGTATATTTTAATAGGAATTGGCGGAGTGGTCGCATGCATCTCGTATGTCAGACTTCGCAGAAAGTGGGTATAATCAATTATGGATTTATTTGAACTTTTAAAAGCGCTCCTGTTAGGTTTTGTTGAAGGAATGACGGAGTTTGCTCCCGTTTCGTCAACGGGACATTTAATTATTGTCGATGACATGTGGTTGAAAAGTGAAGAGTTTCTTGGGAAATATCCTTCTATCACATTTAAAATCGTCATTCAGCTCGGTTCAATACTAGCCGTTGTTGTCGTGTTTTGGAAGCGGCTATTCAGTTTAGTCGGTCTTTATAAAGTGGATGGTCAAAAGGCGAGCAAAAGTTTCAACTTGCTTCACGTGATCGTAGGTATGTTGCCGGCAGTTATTCTTGGATTTGCTCTAAAGGATTTGATCGATGACTATTTGTTTGGCGTTGAAACGGTCATCATTGCGCTTGTCGCAGGTGCGATTCTCATGATTGCGGCGGATCGATTCGGACCAAAAACTCCACGCGTAACAACTCTTGACCAAATTACATATCGTCAAGCCTTTACCGTTGGACTCGTTCAATGTTTGTCACTTTGGCCAGGGTTTTCACGATCAGGTGCCACGATTTCAGGTGGTGTATTATTTGGGATGAACCACAGAACCGCAGCGGACTTTACGTTCATCATGGCGGTTCCGATCATGATGGGTGCCAGTCTCGTTTCTGTGTTGAAAAACTGGGAGTACCTATCGATGGATCATATCTCGTTCTATGTCGTAGGATTCCTCAGCGCATTCGTGTTCTCGCTGCTGTCAATCCGATTCTTCCTGAAACTGATCTCGAAGATCAAACTCGTTCCATTTGCAATCTATCGTATTGTTTTAGCGATTATTTTAGCGATTATCGTATTTATCTAAGAAGCATTCCCGCTCACAAAGCGGGTAGCTTCTTTTTTTTGCTTGCATTTAATTTCTCCTATTAGATAGAAAACTGATAGAATTAAGAAAAACTTTCGTTTATATGAGGTTCGCTTCCAACGACAGCGAATCTCGTCTGATGACTAATCGATGGAAAAGGTGAACTGACAATGTCTGAAAAACTATTAATTATAGAAGATGAAGAAAGTATCGCGCGCGTCCTGCAATTGGAACTTGAGTTTGAGGGATACGAAGTGGCGACGTGTCATACAGGTACGGACGGTCTCATTATGTATCGTGAACAGGAATGGGACCTTGTTCTGCTTGATCTCATGCTTCCAGGTCTTAATGGTCTAGATGTATTGCGACGCATTCGTGCCGATGAATCGATGACCCCTGTTATATTGCTGACGGCGAAAAATGATATGGAGGACAAAGTGACGGGACTCGATTTGGGTGCCAATGACTATGTGACAAAACCATTCGAAATCGAAGAATTGCTTGCACGAATCCGTTCGGCACTCCGGTTTTCATCTAAAGGAGCACCTGAGGAAGCTGATGTTCATCTACATGAATTTAACGGGATTTCAATTCATGATCAGACGCGTGAAGTCCGTTGTGGTGGGCAATTAATCGAATTGACTCCACGGGAGTATGATTTGTTATTCCATTTGCTGAAGCATCCGAATCAGGTATTGACGAGAGAGCAATTACTCGACGCGGTATGGGGATTTGATTATTACGGAGATACGAATGTAGTCGACGTATACATCCGATATGTAAGAAAAAAAATTGATCCGGAATGTGGTCCTTCATTCATCCATACTGTTCGTGGGGTTGGGTATGCATTAAAGGATTCGCGTCATGAAACTTAAAAATAAAATCCACTCTCTTTCTACTTTGATGATGCTGATTTTGCTCATTTTAAGTAATTTAGGGATTTACTTCACGTTTGACCGAACTCAACACAAAACTGAATATAATCAACTGCTTGGAAGTGCCAAAGAATTAACAGTTGCACTTAGTAAAATGACTGATGAAAAAGAAGCGGGGATTATTTTACGCGCGTATGTACCGCCGAATGGGACTCTGCGAGTTATAGGTGAAAACGGCGACGATGTTTTGTCCGTACAGTCAATGGAAGGATTAGACCAAAAGTTTCCCGTTCCGGATAAAACAGAGGAATACACACTGGTTCCATATGAAGGTTATGAAGCCCTTTCAATTGCCATTCCTACAATTTGGCCGACTGGGGAAGTGGTCCAGCTGGAAGTCACTCAAGTATTGACGGACTTAAAGGCGAATTTGAGATTGTTGAAAATGGTTATGATCGGAATTACCTTGTTTGCAATGATCCCAATCATTATCTCAAGTATTACACTCGGACGCATTGTCACACAGCCAATTGAGAAGCTCATCCAAGCTATGACGGATAGCCGCCGATCAGGTACGTTCCAGCAAATTGCAGTTCCTGAACACGGAAAAGACGAGTTGGCCCAAATGGGGCAAACATTCAATGAACTGATGGTACAGCTGGAGCAGAACTATCGCAAACAGGAAAAGTTCGTGTCAGACGCATCCCATGAATTAAAAACGCCCATCACAGTCATAGACAGTTATGCGAGACTGCTTGAGCGTAGAGGGATGCATAAGCCGGAACTTACAGAAGAGGCGCTGACTGCGATTCGCAGCGAGACGAAACGCATGAAGGAAATGATTGAACAAATGTTGGACCTTGCCCGAAATAATGAACCGGCTTCCTACGTATTCGAAGAGACAGACTTACGTGTAATTGTAGATGATGCTACCCGAATGATTACGAGTGCCTATGGCAGGGCCATTCAGATTAAGGGACCAGACCATCTGACTTTATCAACAGACGGAACTCATTTAAAACAGCTTTTGATTATCTTGCTCGACAATGCGCGGAAATATAGTGAACGTGAAGTCGATGTTGAGATGGAAGATCGAAAGGAATATGTACGGATCAGCATCCGGGATTATGGAAAAGGAATTCCTGAAAAAGATATCCCATTCTTATTTGACCGGTTTTATCGGGTGGATGAAGACCGTAGCCGTAAAACGGGAGGCACCGGCTTAGGACTTGCCATTGCAAACGAAATTGCGGTTGGTCTAGGAACGAAACTCGACATTGAAAGTGAGGAAGGTAAAGGGACGAAAGTTACAATTTGGCTATTAAAAGAGACTGATTCTCAGTGAATTTTAATGTCTACCTGGTACTCTATAGTAGAGGTGAACGATATGAAAAAGGGCAGGAAGTTTTTGCTACCATTCTGTCTCGTGCTACTGCTGTTCGTTACGGGTATGTTTTATATGAGAAGTATCGTGTCTCACGCGGATGCCATTCCGGAAGATTCGATAAAGAACCAATTAGAAAAGATGTATAATGGCGAAGTAAACGATTTATTATTGCATGATGATATATATGGAGCGACACTTACTCGGGAAGGTTCCGTTTATGAGGTTCGTGTGGATGGTGCAACGGGGAACGTCCTATCAATGGTTTTGAAGGAGCCTTCTAAAGAGCTGGTTTTAAAACAAAAGGAAGCTGCTGAAAGAGCTAAGAAGGAAAAGGACAAGTCTTCGCTTGGGAAAACGGAAGAAGTGCCTGCTCAGTCAGCACCAGAAGAACATAAGCCACAACCTGAGACCCCGAAGCCAGCTCCGGTTCAGCCGAAGCCGCAACCCAAACCGCAAGAGAAACCTCAGCCGAAACCACCTGTAAATAAGCCAGCACCACAGAAAACGGTTTTACTTACAGAACAACAAGCCGTTCAAATTGCATTACGTCAATTGAATGGTGAAGTGGATGACGTCGATTTTGTCAAAACGTCAGAAGGTGGCTATTACCTCGTCGAAATCGAAATTGACGTTGATGATGGTCCTGACGAAGCGACCTATCAAATCCATGCGATCTCTGGCAAGGTTATGTCCGTCACATGGGACGACTGATTTTTAAGTGGATACTGAATGAAAACCTACCAACCAGCATGTGCTGGTTGGTTTTTTATTGTAATTATTCTTGAGTTATGAGCACATTCCGAGATTTATGAGCAAATCTCAGGGGTTATGATCACATTTCAAGATTTATGATCACAATCCCAGAGGTTATGATCAAATTTCGCGATTTATTGGTATTTTGTCAATAAACG
>NZ_AZUC01000009.1 GCF_000586555.1 Sporosarcina sp. D27 | reverse complement strand
CTTGGCTGAAATTAAGGCAGCACTCATCTCCCTCGCGTTGCTCAGTCCAGGGTCTTCGAAAACATGTGCTCCTAACGCTTCGCTTTTACTCGCAAAAGCTGTTCTTCGTCACAGCTTTCGCTGATCCCTCCGGAGTCGCCGCTCTCCGCTACAATCAACAGGATCCCCCAACTATCAAATGAGGTAATGGAAATGATGATGAAGAATCAAGTTAATGAACGAGAACAGATGGAACTGCTTACGATCAAACAGTTAATTCTGCAAGACCATCTGGTTCGTAAATTAGAGGCAGAAATTGATTTTTCCTTCATTTATCTATTGGTTGCAGATTTATATTCTCTACTCAGGAGACCATTCATAGATCCTGTTGTTCTCAATAAAATGTCATTTATTTAATCCCCTAAACCCACTTAGGATTGTCCGTCGTATACCATGCTTCTCTTTGGATTCGGTAAAACGCGTTCAACTGTCTCTTTAAATTTCCATAGACTTCTTGGATTCCATATAGGTGTCTTAAGTCTTCTGCTACGTCTAGTTAGTCCTGCCAACTGGACATGGAGCCCCAAATTGAATTGTTTGGCTGAATGATGTGAATGTGTCCTGGGACATTCAGTTGATTGAAGTGCAGGACGGCGACTCCTGGGGATTAGCGCAGCGCGAAGACCCCACAGGAAAAGCCGTAACGAAGAACGGTTTTTGCGAGCATAAGTGCAACGTTGGGAGCACATCTTTGCTTTCGAAGCGACGAGGAGGCTGAGGGCAAGCCCCCGGAAAGCGACCGTCCGGAACGGAGATCAACGGCCTGTCATCCTTCATTTCCATCCCTTTTGTCTACAGTCTGAGTTGTATCCAATGCGCTTCTACTTTTTTTTGCTTTTTAGTGAGAGCGTGTAGAAGGTGAATCATCGTTATGGCGGAGTGAATCGGCATTTTAATCCACGAAATTGGATATTTGACTGAAAGAATCGGAAGCTTGGAGAATTGAACTTCAGAACAACCCGTTACATTTGTTTCGTAATTCGAAAAAAGATTGCGTACACACTAGAAAACCCATATATTTAGAGTATCGAAACTTCCGGATAAGAAAGTAGGGTATTCTTTGAACCTGATTCATGATTGGAAAAAAACGATCTTATTATATAATCGAAACGTAAAATTCTTCTTGCTCGCAAATGTTTTCATTCAAATGGGACTTGGAGCCTTTATGGTCATGTACAATTTGTATATTCGTGAACTAGGCATGCCTGAAACTGTTAATGGAAAAGTAATTTCCATGACTGCACTGGCTACAGCCATCATGCTCGTTCCTGCTGGATTTTTAAGCGACAAGTTTGGCCGCAAGTGGATGATTACAGGAGGAGCGGCCATTACGGTCATCACTTTGTTTTGGAGAAGTGCAACAGTAATGGAGGAACCCATTATATTCATATCCTCACTCACAGGAGTTTTCATGGCGTTCGTGCAAGTTTCTGGGATTCCATTCCTTGCTGAAAACTCAGCTCCATCTGAAAGGGTCAAACTATTCAGCATCCAGTTTGCGCTCATCACTGTTTCTCAGGTGATTGGGAGTCTTGCGGGGGGGTTGCTAGCAGATGGGTTGCAACTGTTCTTCAATATGGGGGCAGTGGATGCAATTCGATGGTCGCTATACATCGGTGCCGGGGTATTTGCGCTAGGGCTTCCACCCTTGTTCGCCTTGAAAGACAAACCACCCATTCCGGTACAAGTACGTGAAGCAACTCCGAAGGAAATTAAAATAACTACTGAGGAAACGAGGGATACAAGTTTCAAAAAGAACTTCATCCTAATTCTTCACTTTTCATTCGCTGGATTGCTGATTGGAATCGGTTCAGGTCTCGTTGTTCCATATTTAAACTTGTATTTTGCCAATCGATTCAGTGCTTCCAATTCATATATCGGACTCATTCTATCTCTTGGATCTGCTATGACTGCGGTGGCGGTGCTTATTGGTCCCGTACTTGTAAAAAAAGTTGGTAAAGTGAAGGCACTTATTCTTTTTCAATTGCTTTCAATCCCATTCTTATTACTCACAGGATTTACAAATTCCCTAATGCTAGCGTCTCTCGGATTTTTACTTCGCCAAGCGCTTATGAATGCAGGGAATCCGATACAAAGTGCTGTTGCGATGGAACTCGTCTCAGATAAGTATAGGGGACTCGCGAACTCGATGAACCAAACCGTATTCCAATTAGGCTGGGCGTCGATGGCCCCGATTGCAACAGGACTCGTAGTAGCACGTGGTTTTTATTGGGGTTATGCCATCGCATTTAGTATTACAGCAGCGCTCTATGTGATTTCTTCGATTTATTACTATGTAGTGATTAGCAAACAAAAACTATCTGAAGACTAATTATGGTGGGCACATTATTTAACATTCGTTAGCTAATAGATTATACGTTGCTTGTAGTGGAAGGCTCGACTCCTGCGGGAATAGCATGAGCCTTGAGACCCCGCAGGAAGCAAAGCGACCGAGGAGTCTCAAGCCATGCCCGCCGGAAAGCGAGTCCTGTAACGAAAAGCTAAGGTTGAATGGAGTTCCTTTATTAATTCTTCTACATTAATTTTATCCCCCCTTGACTCGAGGTAAGAAAGCGTCCGCCTGAAACGAAAATCACCCCAGTTACATGGCTGATATAATGAGAAAGAGGCTAGTCCAAAAGGCAGCAAATACCTTTTAGACTAACCCCTTACTATAGGTCATTATTAATCGGACAGCTACATCCGCTTAGGCTGCGTTTCTTTCCACGCATTTTGTTCATCGGTCATACGATCTTTGTCTTCAAAAACATTTTCTGTTTTTTGATTTTCAACGAACAATTGTTGTTTTTCTTTTGCCAATTGTTCAGGAGTCTTTTCTTCCATGCACATTCCCTCCAAAATTAAATAATACAGATAGTCTGTGCATAAAAGAGCTCGTTATTCATACACGTGAAAGGTCATGAGCTCATGTACCATTTTTTTTACGGATTCTTCATCATTTGGTGCGGAGTTTGTCCATTTTATGGTTCCGTTGGGCATATAATCTCCTGTATATCGCTCAGAACCTTGCTGGAACGAAAACGTCCAACCGGGCAGTTGTCCACCTTCAAACATGGGCCGTACTCGAAAATGCTGTAACATATCATTTACCCCTTTCATGATTCAATTCACCTCTGCATATAGTTAAAGTAAACTATTTAGGAGGGCGAGACGTGTTTGTCTCAAAACTAAAGCAAGCCATTCAAGATGAATACAAAGCCTACTTTTTTTACAAGTCTCTGCACGACCAATTAAAAGAACCGATGTGGAAAGATTTTGTCCGTCATGCTTATGAAGATGAAAAAAGTCATTACGAAATGTTTCAACAGCTCCATTATATGCTGACTGGTTCGTTTGTGCCCAATCCGAAACGTCCGGTACCATGTTATGATGCCAAACAATGTGTGCAAAAAGCGCTTGTCGATGAATTGGAGGACATCGAAACGTATAAAGAAATGTTGTTGACCATTCCGATTGAAGAGGCATATAATCCTCTGTTCATCGCACTTCATGATGAAATGGAGCATGCAATCCGAATGTCCACTATATACAATGCACTTTCTTGAACTGACAAAAACCACCCTTCGTAAAAATGCGGAAGGTGGTTTTTGTATATATATGATGCTAATGAATTCCTGAGGCCAATCAGAAATGCAAAGTTTGAGAGACAGCGCACTGTCAAAATGTCATTCGACTGGGTATCGATGGAAAGAGAAGGTTTCATTACTAAAAGCCCTGTCGGAATTTCAGTTTCCATGATAAAAGTTATGTCGATAGGACAACTATAGCACTAAAAATGATATGTGTAAATATGTTGCCTTCTAGTAATTAATGGGAAAATTATAATTGTTTTTCGACCTTCAAAGAGTAGCTTTACTAAGCCATTCTTTGAAGTAAGACGTCGCTTCAAGCATCCTAGGACCGTACCAAAACATCTCCCCGTCTATAGGTAAAATCGTAGCTGTTGGAAGAATTTCTTGAAATTCAGGAACATGCTTTTCTTTAAAAGGATACGGTTCTGAAGCTAAAAGTACCAAGTCTGGATTGGCTGACTGAAAATCATGAGTCGTAAGTTCTGGGTATCTTCCAGGTAATACACGGATTGGATTGGAAAAACCGAGTGTTTCAAGTAGTGAATCGATATAGGTTGTACGCCCCGCTGCCATATAAGGCTTTTTCCAAATGACATACATGGCACTTCCTGAGGTTAGCCCTTGAAGAGAATGGAATCCTTCTTGAATTTCAGATATCAAGCTTTGAGCTTCGTTACGCCGATCGGTTACATCTCCAATGTCTTCAATCATCGAATACGCCTCTTGCACGCATTGTACTTCCGCTACGTAAACTGGTATGTGTCGTTCAAGTGATTCGACGATTTCTTTCGTGTTTTCTTCCTTCTCGGCGATGATCAGGTCCGGCTTCAATTGTAAAATGGCATCTAATTTTATATCCTTCGTACCAGCAACGGCTTGTACATCCAGTACTGCTGGAGAGGGATGAATGCAAAAGCGAGTTCTTCCCACAATTTCTTCTTGCAAATCTAATGCAAATAAGGTGTCAGTAATGCCAGGACAAAGGGAAATGATTCGTTTCGGTGGATAGGTGTAAGTTACGGATCTTCCAAGTGCGTCTTGTACAGTTCGTTCCATAAAATCATCCTTTCTATCTTAGGAGCACATCTCTACTGTTCATCATACTGGATTTTCACATCGAATTCAGCCGATTGTTATACAGGACACACAGCCTAATTAGTTGGTCAACCATGCTGTTCTGTTATAAGATGAAAGAAATCGAACAGGAAAAGGTGAAGCGATTGGAATTTTTATGGATTCTTTTGTTCATGGCACTCATCGGAGCAGTAATAGGGGGCTTCACGAACCACCTGGCTATCAAGATGTTATTTCGACCTCATGAGGCAAAATATATCGGCAGTTGGCGGGTTCCATTTACCCCGGGACTTATTCCGAAACGACGTGATGAACTTGCTGTCCAGCTAGGACGTACGGTAACAAATTATTTACTGACACCGGATACATTTCGAAAGCGGCTATTGACACCTGACATGGCAGCTAAAGCAGAACAATTCGTTCAAAGTCGATTGGAGAAGGAAGTCTTCAACTCGAAGCGAACAATCGCAGAGTGGCTTGAACTTGCAGGGGTTTCCGATTTGGATCTTGTTCTGGAACAAAAAACTGCTACGCTTATTGACGCTCGATTTAACACAGCAAAACATGCAATTTTATCAGGCACTGTAGAAGAAAAGGTTCCTGAAAAATGGCTGCTGGAAGCAGAAACTCATATTCCAACAGTGACTTCTTATGTATTGAATCGAGCGGATCAGTTCGTGGATTCTTATGAAGGAAAAGTGATGTTTCAACGATTGATCACAGATTTCTTGGAGTCAAAAGGGACACTCGGCGGAATGGTCAATATGTTTTTCGGAGACTCGAACTCGCTCGTTGAAAAGGTCCAACGGGAAGCAAAGAAATTCATCGCTGCACCTGGGACCACACAACTTATTGAAACGATGCTGACGAAAGAATGGACCAAGTTGAAGCAGAGACCTATGGAAGAGCTAGTAGGCGGATTTGACTGGGATGGACTTAGTATCACATTGCGTACCTATTTGCTTAAGGAATTGGATGTTTCTAATCGACTTGCGCAACCGATTCACTATTACTGGTCTACCGGTGCTGCGTGGACTGCAACAAACTTAACACCTAAAGTCATCGAGTTTGCATTCACACAAGCAGAAATTCAATTGGAGCAATCCCTTAAAAGATTGAAGCTGGACGAAATTGTGAAAGAACAAGTGGACACATTCCCGGTTTCAGTACTTGAAGATCTTGTATTAGGGATTTCAAAACGTGAGTTTAAAATGATAACCGTCCTTGGCGCACTATTGGGTGGTATGATTGGAATTGTGCAAGGAGTCATTGTATACTTTACAAATATTACTTAGGGGGAATTTTACATGGCAGTCAATATTTATGATGACATTAATAAGTTGGAAACATCACTTCGCACGACAGATGAATTTTTAGCAGTTAAAGAGGCGATTGAAAACGTCAAAGCGGACCCTGAAGCACTGGAAATGTTCCGCAATTTCCGTGAAATCCAAGTGACGTTGCAGCAAAAACAAATGGCGGGGGAAGAAATTTTGCCAGACGAACTGGAGCATGCTCAAAAAACTGCTCAACTTTCACAACAAAATCCGAAAATCATGTCCATGTTAGAAGCTGAAATGAGACTGAGCGGAGTCATCGAAGAAATCAACCGTAT
Organism: Sporosarcina sp. D27; assembly: GCF_000586555.1. Lineage (GTDB taxonomy): Bacteria > Bacillota > Bacilli > Bacillales_A > Planococcaceae > Sporosarcina. The sequence continues at coordinate 183,679 of NZ_AZUC01000009.1, read as the reverse complement.
TTTGATGAAACCTGTTCAAGAATTATACGAGACAATGAATTGACACCAAAACCAGCCCAATGTGGCTGGTTTTTTCTTTTCGTGGTTTGCTATACTGAGTATCACAGACAATCGGATCATTTAGATCCATGAGAAAGTTGGGCTAGCTATGCAAACTATCGCACTTCACGGCGATTTTAAAGAAGACTGGGTAAGGATGTTCATCCACCTCTCCAATCTGTTTTTTGAGGAAACAAAAATTGCTAAAAAAGATGAAACCGGAGACCTCGATTTACGCTTCGAAGAACGTCAGGAAGGAGACCTCCTGATTGTAACAGCGGAACTTACTGTTCAAGAAAAAACCTACCAAGCCGAGTTCAAAGAGACTGCTGAAGGTGGGAGTGAAAAAGAACAGAACCGACAATGGAAACGGCTCTATTCACATGTCTTATTGGAAGTTCTGGAATCCTTTACGGGCATGAACCAAGAGTGGGGCATATTGACGGGGATCCGTCCGACGAAGCTTTACCATAAATATCGACAGGAAGGACATAACGCGCGCGACGTAAAGCAACTGTTAATGGATAAACACCGTGTGTCCGAACGAAAAGTAAACTTGCTCGAGACAATCACAGACATTCAATTGAAAGCTGTGCCGGATCTTTACAAAGTTCAAGAAGAAGTGAGTATCTATATCGGAATCCCGTTTTGTCCAACAAAGTGTGCGTATTGTACGTTTCCTGCGTACGCAATCCATCGAAAAAGCGGCCGTGTAGAGACATTTTTAGATGGCCTACACGAAGAAATCCGGCAACTTGGAGAATGGCTTACTGAACGAAATGTCAAAGTGACGACGATCTATTTTGGCGGTGGTACGCCAACATCTATTGAAGCAGAAGAAATGGATGCACTATATCAAGTCATGATCGAGGCATTCCCATTCATGAAAGAAGTACGGGAAGTGACGGTAGAAGCAGGGCGACCGGATACGATTACTCCAGCTAAAATCGATGTCCTTAAAAAGTTTGGTATCGATCGGATTAGTGTGAATCCCCAATCGTATACAGACGAAACACTGAAGGCAATCGGTCGTCATCATACTGTTCAAGAAACCATCGACAAATTTAAGTTGTCCCGTTCTATGGGTATGAATAACATTAACATGGACCTTATTATCGGACTGCCAAACGAAGGCATTGAGGAGTTCAGTCATTCACTTCAGGAAACTGAAAAGCTTCAGCCGGAATCCTTGACGATTCATACGCTTTCGTTTAAACGGGCTTCAGAAATGACACGGAATAAGAAGAAATACGAAGTAGCTGATCGCCCTACTGCTGAGCAAATGATGAAGCTTGGCGAACAGTGGACAGAAGCAAACGGATATGTACCGTATTATTTATATCGCCAGAAAAACATTCTTGGGAATCTGGAGAACGTCGGATATTCAAAACCAGGCGAAGAAAGCATCTATAATATTATGATCATGGAAGAAGTACAGTCCATTATCGGTATTGGTTGCGGTGCTTCTAGTAAGTTCCGAGACCCTAAAACTGGTCGGATCACACAATTCCACAACCCAAAAGACCCAGCCGCTTATATTTTGTCGTACCAAGAATCCATTGAAAGAAAGTTAGAGTTGCTGGATGAGATCTTTCCACAACCTGTTTCAAAATAAAGGACTTTTCCCCTTTACCCCGAATTAGATAATGAATGGCTATTCAGTTTGACTACCAGATAATTTAAAAGGGAAAAGGGGAGATACTATGTATCAAACGATAGAACTTACAAAAGAAGAACGGATTGCGACGCTTACACTAAATCGACCGAATTCGATGAATGCAATGGACGATGTGATGATGAAGGAATTAGCGGATGCTTTTGAAGAGCTACAGTCTGATCATGCAATACAGGTATTAATCATCAAAGGAGCAGGTCGAACGTTTTCTGCAGGTGGAGATATAAAAAAAATGATTGATCCCGAGTCAACGATGGATATGGGCGATGTCATGCAACACATTACACGCCTTGCGAAGACGCTTTACTTGCTGCCACAAATCACAATCGCTGCCATTCATGGTTCCGCAGCTGGACTTGGTTTCAGTCTAGCACTTGGCTGCGACATTCTCGTTGCTGAGGAAGACAGTAAACTGGCCATGAACTTTATAGGAATCGGGCTGGTGCCTGATGGCGGTGGACATTTCTTTTTAAAAGAACGCATTGGTACCACAAATGCGAAGAAAATGATTTGGGGTGGAGAAGTTATCGATGGGAAGACAGCAAAAGCAGCGGGCCTTGTCGATGAACTCATTCCAAATGGACAAGCAGAATTGGCCGCAACTCAGCTTGCCAATGGCTTGCTCAGATCACCGATATCTGCAATGATTGCCTCTAAAAGAATTTTGCATGAAAGCAAGCGCACAGAGCTTGAGCACGTGCTTCAGTTGGAAAGCGAATCTCAAGTGGCGATGCGAAACACGGCTGATCATTTAGAAGGCATTCGTGCATTTGTGGAGAAACGACAACCCGTCTTCTCAGGGAACTAATTGAACAAAACCGGCATCTCATTTAGATGACTGCCGGTTTTACTTTTGACTTAAAACCTATGAAAAAGGTTTGGGAATGTAGAAAAAGGGAACTATTAAAATGTTTGTTTGAATTCAAGTCAATGAAGGGGGCAACAGCATGTCAAGTGACAAAGTTAATCCGAAAGTTAACCAGTTTATGGATGAAAATAAAGATAAATTCGAACAAGAGCTTTTAATGCAGGCGGTCAACGTCAATGATAGAATCGAAGAAATTCTTCGAATCGGTAATATTAACTTGATCGAAAACGCTCATAAACTTGTTGCCTTTGTAATTGAAGCAAAAAAAGATGAATTGGAATCTTTTGCTAAAGAGGAAGGAATTGCATGGGCGAAGCATTCACTAACTCTCGCGTTCAAACTGGAATGGGTATCTGCAATCCGTCGTACATTATGGAAGTTTACACAAGAGTACATACAAGTGAATATGAAAGAGTTTAAATTGAATGATTTCTTTGCTCTTGAAAAGAAAGTCAATTCCCGATTGGATCACTTCTTAAATGCATTTTTCATAAGCTATTCTTCATACAAAGATCAGGAAATCAAAGCCCAAAAGAATTTGGTGGAAAACTTGTCGGTTCCGATTATCCCCATCACACCGACAACTAGTATTCTGCCGTTGATTGGAATGCTAGATTATTGCAGGACGACCGTAATTCAAGAAAAAGTGTTGAACGAGATTGGTCGTCTTCACATTCAAACGCTCATTCTCGATTTATCAGGAATTTCGGAAATGGAACACGAAGTCATAGATAATTTAAGTAAAGTCATAGAAAGCACGAAACTGATGGGCTGCCAGACCGTAATCACGGGACTGCGCCCAGATGTCGTTCGCAAAATGGCGACTCTCGGCATCCGTTTTGGAGGAGAAACAAAAACTCTGGGTACGTTACAACGTGCTTTGCAATCCTATTTATAAATTGAAAAAAGACGCTTATCCGCGGTCAAAGCGGGCAAGCGTCTTTTGTTTGTATTTATTTACAGTATCCCGCCATTGAAAATAGCCTTTTTCAATGGAGCGAATGAGCAGTTCAGCTGTCGCAATGTTTGTTGCAAGTGGAATGCCATATACATCACAAAGGCGTAACAGCGCACTAACATCTGGTTCATGAGGTTGTGCGGTCAATGGATCCCTGAAAAATAGAATGAGATCTAACTCTCCAGTGGCAATCATTGCACCAATTTGCTGATCTCCACCAAGTGGTCCAGAATTCATACGATTCACTTGTAGGTGAGTTTCGTCCATAATTCTTTTCCCAGTAGTTCCCGTAGCGTAAAGCGTATAGTTTTCAAATATCGATTCATAGGCAATCGTGAAGTTTACCATTTCGTCTTTTTTTTCATCGTGGGCAATTAAAGCAATCTTCATGGTATGCGCCTCCTAACTGATTGTTTACAGAATAGCATACTGGATCGAAAAACGCTTTAAACATGAAACAACAATAATTTACCTGCAGGTGAAGCGAGGCGGTGGGTTTGATCGAGCAGGTTTTGCTCTTCCAGCAATGTTTGTCCTTTCACTTTTGCTGCCTCATCTGTTTCAGCAGTAAATGTTTCATCCGCTATCATTTTTCCGGTCTTTTCATACGCAGTTAATTTATACGTCCTCACAATCATCCACTCCTATCCTTTTCCTCTAGTATACACGTTTTCTCCTGTAAATGAATATTGATTCATTAGCCGATGAATGATCAATTTGATGGTTATAGAATTTTGTATGGATCAAAATGATAGTTTAAGAAAGTGCGAATGCAATGTAAATGTTGCTTGACATCGATAGATTAGTAAAGTAAGCTTTACGTAAAGTTACCTTTACTAACGAATGATATCCCTTGTTATTATATATAGATGGGAAGGGAGGGGACCTGTTGAGTGAAAAACATGATAAGGGAGATCCGAATGGAAATGGGTCTAACGCAAGATGAACTTTCTGAAAGTTTGGAAGTGTCTCGTCAGACGATTATCTCTCTGGAAAAAGGTCGATACAATCCATCGCTTATCCTAGCGTTTAAAATTTCCAAGTTATTCAATCGCCCCATTGAAATGATTTTTGATCCGGATGCAACAGAAGAAAAGTAGAAAAGAGGTGATTTGAGTGGATTGGTTGTCAACCGCTTCTGGTTTCATTGTAGGTTTCGGAGTTGTTTCAATTATTGCGTTGATTTACTGGCGAAAAGGCAAAAAAGATCGATTATTTGATGAACGATATGAAAAAGTACATGTCAAAGCAAGAACGGTTTCATGGATTACTTTCGTTGGCCTGTCTTACCTGCTCGCTATAGCAGCGTTAATAATAGAGGGATTGACGCTCGCATCTATGTTATTAACAAGTTTGTATGGTGTTGGATTAATTACGTATTTTATAGCTGTTCTTATCTATAACAGAAAACTATAAGATAAGTATTGAAATAGTCAAAGAGATTGCGAAATATTGAAACGAATTGAGTTGTAAATCGTAATCTTAAGTATAGAGAAATAAGGGGGAGTACAACCATGTCATTACAAATTGAACACGTGACAAAACGATTCGGTGACTTCACAGCTGTGAATGACCTTTCGTTAACAGTTGGAGAAGGAGCGATGTATGGTTTCTTAGGGGCAAACGGTGCGGGCAAAACGACGACATTTCGAATGATTCTCGGATTGCTAACACCGAACGAAGGACGTATTACTTGGAATGGGAAACCGATTTCCTATGCGACGAGCCCTCATATCGGCTATCTACCTGAGGAGCGCGGACTGTATCCGAAAATGAAAGTCGAAGAACAGTTACTCTTTTTAGCGGAGCTGCGAGGTATGAAACGGTCCGATGCAAAACGGGAAATTGGCGGGTGGCTTGATCGTTTTGAAGTTCCGCAATATTTGAACAAAAAAGTGGAGGAACTGTCAAAAGGGAATCAGCAGAAAATCCAAGTGATTGCAGCTCTTTTACATAAGCCGAAACTAATTATTTTGGATGAACCCTTCTCAGGGCTAGACCCGGTAAACGTGGAAATGTTGAAAAAAGCGATTCTGGATATTCGAAATAGCGGAGCGACAATTGTCTTTTCCAGTCATCGAATGGATCATGTGGAAGAATTATGTGAGCAATTCAGCATTATTGACCACGGAAAGCAAATTGTCAGTGGGACATTGAAAGAAGTGAAACGCTCATTTGGGAAACAAAATGTGCGCATTCGATCGGATTTTAAATTGGATGCACTTGCTGGACTTCCAGGCGTGAATTCTGTTAAGCCGACGGTCGAAGGAGCAGTCTATCAGGTGGATTCTGACGAAACGGCAGAACGACTTCTGACGGAGGCGTTAAAAGCAGGACCTGTCCGACAATTTGAAATCGAAGAACCGACACTTCAAGATATCTTCATTGCAAAGGTGGGGAAGGAACATGCGTGAATTCTGGATTATATTCAAACAAGCATTTATGACGAAAGCGAGAACGAAGTCGTTCGTCATTACGACAGTACTAGTGGTTGCGGGAATCTTTTTACTGTCCAACTTACCTAGAATTCTAGATTCGATTGATGGGATAGGTGGCGACGAGCCCACAACACTGAAAGTGATCGACGCGAGTGGGCAACTAGGTGATCCACTGACAGCAGTCCTTCAAGCGAATGAGTCCGACATTACGGTGGAGCCGACAGAAGAAAGTGAGAAGGATTTGGAGAAACAAGTCCGTTCTGAAGATATCGATTCGTTTCTGACACTTTACTTGGATGAAACAAACACAATCCAAGCGAAATATACGACTCTAAGTAGCATTGAAACCAGTTTGCCGGAAACGTTGCGCAATGCGCTGCAAACTGTTCAGGCAGGAGTCAAAGCTGATGAGCTATCCTTATCTAGTGAACAAGTCGATTCTCTTTTTACACAAGTAAACTTTGAAAAGAATAATATTTCTGCTTCGGCGAAATCTGAAGATGAGTTGAATCAGGCACGTATTTTAGTGTATATCCTCATGTTTGTAATCTATTTTGCTGTTATCCTTTACTCAGGAATGATCGCAACGGAAGTCGCAACAGAAAAATCTTCCCGTGTGATGGAAATCCTGATTTCCAGTGTATCACCGGTGAAGCATATGTTTGCTAAAGTACTCGGTATCGGAACGCTTGGTATTGTCCAAATCGTACTTTACGGAATTGCAGGGTTCATCGCCTTTAAAACTTCTCCTTCAGAAGCGACAGAGGGAATCGGCAGTTTCTTCAACTTTACAGACATTAACCCGATGACACTTGTCTATGCAGTTGTGTTCTTCTTACTCGGGTACTTCTTATACGCAACGCTAGCAGCTCTATTAGGTTCTCTCGTAAGCCGAACGGAAGACGTCCAGCAGATGATTATGCCAATGACTCTCATGATTGTTGCGGCTTTCATATTAGCTGCTTCAGGACTAGGGAATCCTGAACTTGTGTATTTGAAATACGCATCATTCTTCCCATTCTTCACACCGCTAGTGATGTTTTTACGCGTAGGTATGCTAGATCTACCGATGTGGGAACCACTTCTAGCAATTGCAATTATGCTTGTAACTATTTTTGTACTAGGATGGTTTGGAGCGCGTGTTTATCGTGGTGGCGTCCTCATGTATGGTCCATCCCGATCATTGAAGGACATTAAGAAAGCGATCCAGCTAGGAAAAGAATAAGACTCTATATATGATCTAGTGTTCAAGCAGAGGAAAGCACGAATCCTCTGCTTTTTTGTGGAGTTTTTACAAACGGAAATCTCTTGATTGCTGTCGCGTAACTACTTGGAATATGGTAAAATTAGAACAAATATTCGTTTTAGGAGGTGTCCACTATTAATGATTAAATTCCTACACACTGCGGACTTGCATTTAGACAGTCCATTTAAAGGAATTACGGACATGCCGATATCACGATTGACTGAACTTCGTGAAAGTACATTTTTAGCCTATGAAAAACTGATCCAGTATGCGGAGCAGTCCACACCTGATTTTGTTCTCATTGTAGGTGATATCTATGATGGAGAGGATCGAAGTTTGCGCGCACAAATGAGATTTGTCAAAGGACTTGAGCGCTTGAAACAAGCTAATATTCCGGTTTTCATTTCCTACGGGAACCATGATCATCTCGGAGGTAAGTGGACACGATTTCAATTACCGGATAACGTGACAGTATTTGGTCCAGATGTGGAAACTTCAGAACTTGTTGTTCGGGGGCAACGGGTTCGGATCCATGGGTTCAGCTATAAGGAGCGTCATATTAAAGAAGCGATGATTGGACACTACCCGAAAACGAATCGTGAACTAGGAACGTTTGACATTGGCATGCTTCATGGCAGCATTGCTGGGGAAGAAACGCATGCCGTCTATGCACCATTTACAAAAGAAGCATTGATAGAAAAAGGCTATCAGTATTGGGCGCTTGGACATATTCATAAACGGCAACTTTTACATAATGAGCCCCCAATCGTCTATCCGGGTAACTTACAAGGACGTCATCGTAACGAACAGGGAGTGAAAGGTTTTTACGAAGTAGACCTTGAGGAGAATGTTGCCTCAATAAGCTTCGTTCCGACATCAGTTCTTGTATTTGATGAAATCGAGATCGATTGTACGGAAATGGGGCTTGCCAATGAGTGGTTGACTGCATGTGAGAATGCAGCGACCGACGCCGTTGAGCGGAATGGCGCGAGTATTCTTAGTGTCAGAAACGTTCACATTGGCTCCGAGGCCACTCAACTGTTCAGCGGTTCATCAGACGAAGAATGGCTGGAAGTTCTTCGTGAATCAGCGGAACCTAGTATCTGGTTCTCGGAGCTCTTATTTGAGTCGAACACAAAAAGTGCACTGTTGCCGGATTCTCCACTCGTTCGATCCGTGAAAGAGCAAATTGACAATTGGGATGAAGACGATTGGAAAACAGTATTGCAAGATGTATATCATCATGCACGCTCTGGACCTTATTTGTCTCCATTATCCAATGACATGAAAGAGGAATTGAGCAGAGAAGCAGGGAAACTCATTTCAAATGAGCTCTCGACATGAAAACAGAGGTGACACGCCATGAAAATTGAGCGGTTAACAATCTATGGATTTGGTCGCCACAGCAATGTGACGATTGAGCTTGGGGATGGAGTAACTGTCTTTTACGGAGAGAATGAAGCCGGAAAAACAACGATTTACCAATTCATCCTGCAAGTATTGTTTGGATTTCCACCTAAAAACAACGCAATGTTGCGCTATGAACCGAAAACCGGATCGGGCTACGGTGGAAAAATTGTAATTAATGATAAAAAGTATGGTGTGGTTGAAGTCGAGCGGATTCGAGGGAAATCAGCCGGAGACATTACTGTCCGATTCGAGGATGGAACGACGGGCGGGCAAGCAGTACTTAATGATCTCTTGCGTCAGTATGATAGAACAGCTTTTGAGTCTGTCTTTTCGTTTTCGTTGTTTCAATTACAAGGATTGGAGCAAATGGATTCGGATGAGCTAAGCCGCACGTTACTATCGTCAGGTACAACAGGGATCGATTCGTTGCTTCAATTAGAAAAACAGCTTGAGAAAGATAAAGCGGAGCTGTTTAAAAAATCGGGCAAAAATCCTCAGATGAATGTACTCTTAAAAGAACTCCGAGAGCTAGAAGAGACACTGAAAACACAAAGAGCGAAAGTGGATGAATACGAACCCGCTGTGATTCGTCTGGAAGAAGTGGAGAGGCAACTAATCCTGGAACGGAGTAAGATGCAAAACAGTCAAGCAGAGTCGAAAAAGCTTGAGAGCTCTCTCTTGCGCATCCCGATCATAGCAAACAGAAATCGGTTGCTTACTGAAATTCAAGAACTCGGTCAGAATGAGTTCCCTCCTAACGGCATACGTGATCAAGAAATGTTGGAAAGTAAAAAACATGAAGCAGAAGCAGTTCACGCGAGGGCTTCATTTCAATTACAGAATGTGAAAGACCAGCTGGAAAAAGAGGGTCAAAAAGAGCGGGAAGTGGCAGTTGAAACATTACTTGCGAAAGAATCGGATTGGCAAGTACTTCAACAGGAATTTGTAAGCGCTAAGACAGATATTGTCCGGTTAACATCGGAGCGACAGCGGCTACTTGGTCTCCTCGGTGCATCTGAGTCCTCTGCAGTTGAGGGCCTTGTGCAACTAGATAGTTCGTTCACACAAGAGCAACGCTTTGTGGAATTGGCAGAACGCGTAAAGCAAACAGAACGTGCTGTTCAATCCACTCAGTTGGAATTGCAACGTACCGAAGAGCTGAAGCGAAGAACTGTTCAGCAACTGGATAGGCTGAACGCTGATGCGCCATCCTCTGAGGAACAAGCGCAAGCAACAAAGTGGCCGTCTGTCCGAGCGCGTCTTTCTGAAGCGAAAGCATATGTGACTTTTGCTAGAAAAGAACAGCAGCCATCTTCTAAAACAATCATATGGATCCTGCTTGCTGCGGCGATTGTGGTGGCTGGCTACGGGATATTGCAGCAACAGTGGATAATCGCTGTGCTAGGCGTAATTATTGCAGCAGTAAGTGGTTATGGACTCTTGCAAAAGCAGCAAGCCCCTTCGCAATCAGATGAACGCATGAAAGAAATGAGTGCACTGGTAAAAGCTTATGAAGGAAAAGAAGAGGCATTTGAAGAACTGTGCAAGAGGACGGACGGCTTCATCCGAAAAGCGGAGCAGTTAAAAATGACAGCCGATGGCCATGCGATGGACATAGATTCTCTTAGAAGCGATTTAGCAGACTTGACTCAAAAAGAAACGAGCGTCCGCAAACAGCTTACGGGAGAACTTCTCGAATGTGGTTTGCCTGCTTCCGGGAGAATTGAAGTAATTCCTGAGTTGTTCCGATTGGTACGTCAGTTGCAAGAAACAGAACGATCCTTAGCGGAGCGATTGAACAATCGGCAAGAAACCTATAAGAAAATCGAGCAACATCTTGAGTCTGTCCGCACAGTGCTTGAGCGTGAAGTTCCAGAAGCAGACCTGTATACTTTAATCAGGCAAGAAGCACGAAAACTACGTGATGCCTCGCTCTCAGCTGAAACTTATGAACGGCAAGTTAAGGAACTATCAAGAACGATGGAAGAGAAAAAACTTGAACTGCAGGCGTATCGTGAACAAGAGCAACAATTATTCGAACTGGCAGACGTTCCTGACAAACAATCGTTCTACGATGCATATGATCGTTGGCAACATATCCAAACGTTACAACTGAGTTTAGACGGATTGAATGATCAGTTGAAGACGCTTCATGATACTGAGGAATACGGCGATGATGAAGGATGGATCCAGCAACAACTTTCCTTAACGGAAGAGCAATTGTTAGCTGCAGAGCGTGCAATTTCGGAGTTGACAGATGAACGTGCTGCTTTACTGCATAAAACGGAAGCACTTCTTTCTGACGATGCCCATCTGCATACACAACAGCTTTATGAAAACAAAAAAGCGGAATTTAACTCCCTGGCGCAATCCTGGTCGAGTCGGCAAGTAGCGGCTGAAGCGATTCGGCAAACGATGGGAGATTTGAAAGAGAAAAAGTTACCTGCCGTACTAACACGTGCAAATAAGATGTATAATCTGCTAACGGCTGGACAGTATGCTCAACTGGAAATCACTCCAGACGGACAATTTCAAGCAATGCGCAAAGACGGTCAACCGTTTGCGATTGCGGAATTGAGTCAAGCAACGAAAGAGCAAGCGTATTTAGCACTTCGGCTAGCGCTTGCGAGCGAGTTAGAGGATCAAGCTCCATTTCCAATTATTATGGATGACCCCTTTGTCCATTTCGATGCAAAACGGCTTTCCCACATGACTCGACTTGTAGCGGAATTGGCATCAGATCATCAATTTATCGTATTTACATGCCATGAGACGCTTGCCCCTCATTGGCCAGAAGCTAAAATTATCAATGTTTCCGAAATTGGAAACACACCTAAAGGAGTTGCATTATGAAAAAACTATTAGATCATAAAGTAGGAGAACCGGTAGACTTATTTTTGTTTGTCAAACAATCCACAAAAGGTGTCACTCAGCAAGGCAGTCCATTCATGTCGCTCGTACTTCAAGACAAAAGTGGTGACTTGGAAGCAAAGCTTTGGGATACAGGAGAAGAGCAAGAGCGTTTGTACCCTGCAGCGGCTATTGTACGCGTAGGCGGGGAAGTTCACGAGTATCGTGGGAAAAACCAGCTACGCATTAAAAGCATTCGCCCTGCGAAAGCGGATGAGGGGATTACAATGTCTGATCTCGTTCCTTCTGCTGAAAAAAGTAAAGAGGAATTGATGGATGAGTTAATGCAATTCTTCTTTGAGATGAAGAACCCACAGATTCAACGAATTACTCGTCATTTGATCAAAAAGCATCAAGAAGCGTTCATGATGTATCCAGCAGCAACAAGGAATCATCATGACTATGTATCGGGATTACTGGATCATGTAGTTTCCATGTTGAAGCTAGCCAAAGCGGTGGCGGATCTGTATCCAACATTGAACAAGGACTTATTGTACTCAGGTGTGATTTTGCATGATATTGGGAAGGTCATTGAATTATCCGGACCCGTTGCAGCTCACTACACAGTAGAAGGAAATTTACTTGGACATATAAGCATCATGGTGACGGAAATCTCTAAAGCTGCAGATGAGCTAGAAGTATCCGGAGAAGAAGTAATGCTTCTTCAACACATGGTCCTCTCCCATCACGGAAAAGAAGAGTGGGGTAGCCCGAAACGTCCAATGTTACCTGAAGCAGAGATGCTCCACTACATCGATAATATCGATGCCAAAATGAACATGCTGAACCGAGCGATGAGTAAAACTGAGCCAGGAGAATTCTCTGAACGCATTTTTCCACTGGAGAATCGCTCTTTCTATAAGCCAACATTTGAATAAAATGAAAAGGAGCTTCCGCGGAAGCTCCTTTTTTGTTGGAATGGAAGTGATGGCCATATAAATTTTGGGAAATGCTCTTAACCGTCAGAACTGTCGGGTTCTGGTGAGAAATGATCGGGTTGGCCAAGGGAACGGTCGGGTTGCTGCGGAGAACGATCAGGTACCCCCGAGAAACAATCGGGTTCAGATAGAAATCCTATTTCCTCCACTCTCAATCCTAAAATGCGTAGCGAAGCGAAGCACACCAATTAGTCTTGGTTTTGAATTAGGGAAAGAAGGATTGGTCGCGAGCTTGGATCTGAATTGTAGAAGGTGGCTTGCCGCGGGGAGGGATCATGAATCTCCAGTATTCCTCATACTCACAACAACTCTCCCACAAAAAAAGCCACATGGCTCGTCAGAACATCTGACGGGTCATGCAGCTTATTCAAAATTACTTCTCTTCGTCCTTTGTATCTGCTTCAGTGTCATCCGGTGCATCTGCGCCGTCATCTTTAGCTTCAGGCTTGCTTTGGTTAAACATGTCCAATGCAGATTTCAAATCTTTGTCTGCCACTTTTACATCAGCATCTTTGATAAGTTTCGAAACTTTGTCGACAATTTTGCTTGTATCCGCTTTGGCAAGTTTCAACTCTTGCTTCGCCTTTTCTTTGTCTGCTTTAGAAGGTTCTTTGTCATCGGCTTTACGCTTATCTTCTAATTTGATGATATGGAATCCAAACTCAGATTGTACCGGTTCGCTAATTGTACCTTTTTCCATTGCTACAGCAGCATCCCAGAATTCTGGAACCATTTTACCTTCACCAAACCAGCCAAGCTCGCCGCCAGACTCGTCCGCGCCTTCTTCAGTGGAGTATTCTTTAGCAAGTTTCGCGAAATCTTCGCCAGCATCTGCTTTCTTCTTCACTTCTTTAGCCTTCTCTTCGTCTGCAACCAAGATGTGGCTAGCTTTTACTTCTGTATTCTTTTGTTCTAGATATTTGTTGAGCTCGTCGTCGCTTACCTTAATACCATCTGTAAGCGCAGCTTCTTGCAATTTGTTGAGCTTAATTGCTTTTTTGAAACCGTCCGCTGTTTGACCTTGTTGTGCTAGGTATTGATCGAAGTTGTCGCCAAGCTGTTCTTTGACATCATCGTATTCTGCCTGCACATCTTTGTCGGATACATCATATTTTGAATCGAGGACCTTTTCAATAACCATCATTTGCAGTGCTTGCTCACCAACGGAATCTTTCATCTCTTGGTAAAATTCACTTTTTGTTATATCTCCATCCTTGGATGTAACGATTGCTTCATCATCGGAAGCATTCCCTGAACAAGCCGAGAGTGCAAGAACAGATGCTGCCAACGTGAACGATAGTACTGTTTTTTTCATAGTTTAGATACTCCTCTGTAAAAGTAATTAACAAGTGTCACTATAACATACAAACGAATCGAGTACAAAAAGGTTCCCACTATAATCGCCCAACTATTGAAAAGGGGTTCGCATAAGATACAAAAGAAGAGAGGGGGTGCTTCGATGAGTGGATATTCTGGAGGTACTGGAGCAGGATCTGGATTCGCATTGTTGGTTGTCTTGTTCATTCTATTGATCATTGTAGGCGCGGCTTTCTTGTACTAAAACAAGAAAAAAGTCCATCCCATTTATGGGGTGGACTTTTCGCTAGTTAAACCTTCAAAAAGACTTCAACGTAAAGTGACAACATTAAAATAGTAATCAGTACATTTACAGTTGCATATATTTTATTTTGCTTTTCTTCAGGAATTTCTCGTGATTCGCAGAGCGCGAACGTCATTTTGTTGATTTGGAACAAGTAGAATAGTGAAAAGAGAACAGTTATTATTAAAATCACGTGCATACCCCCTTTGGACATCTCTATCCATCATAGCAGACTGTGTAGAGATTTGGGAATTATTTATCCTCACCAGAAACGAGTTTTAATTCCCTGGGCGTAGCTGTGAGATGCCCATCTTCCTCTTCAAAAGTCTGGCCGAGGCTTTCAAATCCTTTTTCGAAAATCTCCATGAAATCTTCACCATACACATTGCGAATGACGGACATGACTTCCAAAAACTCAGGGAACTTTCCGTAAAGATTTTTGATGGGAAGGGACCCATCTAAAATTGAGTGATCGGAGACAAAGTAATTTTCCGTCATTTTTTTGATTAAATCTTCGCCGTGCTCTGTGACGAGGACATATGTATTCCGGCGATCATCATCTTTTTTGAAAAACTTTAAGTACCCCCGTTGTTCCAGTTTCTTGGAAAAGTTGAATGCGGTAGATACATGCATGACTCCGAACTTTGCAATATCTGAGATCGTAGCACCTTGTAGATGATATGCAATCCAAAGTATGTGATGTTCGTTAATATTCAAATCATAAGGTTTTATCCACTGTTGCCAGTCTTTTTCTACAGCTTTCCACAACGCTTTGGACATCTGTGCAAGACGTTGAGTGTAAATCATTGCTTCCTTAAAGGAATACTCTTGTTCGGACATGCAAGCACCTACTTTCAATTTTCTATAGATGTTTTCATTATAGCAGGAAAGCAACAAATAAAAAAGTTAGAATTGAAAAAATAATTGAAATCGTTTCAAATACCACAAGGAAATAAAAAAAACATCCCCAAAATGAGGATGCTTTTGATGTCTTATCAATTATTTTGTTGGGCAGCAACAGAACGTTCAAGTTCTTCAATTGCAGATTGGATTTCTAGAATCTCGCTTTCTAACCGGTTCCGCGATCCTTCATCCGCAGTGCGCCAACCTCCTACAGAATCTTTGACCCCTGCAATCGCAGGTTGGACATTCTCGTTTGCAAAATCAGAAACGGATTCTTTCAACTCATTGACTCTACCTTTCACGTCTTTTAGCTTTGACTTAATATCGGCAGATGCAGTTGCGACGGAAGTTCTCATTTGACTTCCAGACTGCGGAGTTGAGTAAAGAACTGTAATAGCAGCAGCAACTGACCCAACAGCCAGTCCTGCAAGAAATGTAGATGTTTTCATTTATTGCTCACTCCTTCCTATTTGGTTCATTTCCTGTGATGAATAGTTAAAACATGATTGAATTTTAAATGGTACGTTACACGTTGGTTTGGAGATTGTTTTTTATGTCTCCTGCAAGTTCTTGAATCCGTTCACTTGGGAACTCTTCTGTTTTTTGGTCCCATGTTGGACGGTATCCATCGGTTTCGTCGTATCTTGGGACGAAATGCAAATGGAAGTGGAAAACGGCTTGACCGGCTGCTGCCCCGTTATTTTGGACAAGGTTCATGCCCGCGGGTTTGAACGTATCCTTAATGGCGTTTGCAATTTTAGGAGCAACTGCAAACAGATGAGAAGCCTCATCAGAAGTTAGGTCATACACATTTTCCCTATGGGTTTTAGGAATGAGGAGGACATGCCCTTTTGTAACTGGCATAATGTCCATGAAAGCAATTACGTGTTCATCTTCATACAAAACTTCTCCAGGGAGTTCCCCGGCTACGATTTTACAGAAAATACAAGAGGACATTTGTACACTTCCTTTCATGAATGTCATTAGTGTAGCATATTTTCAGATAATCGGCATGAGCTGGACAAGGCATTGTTGTTTCATATTTGGTAAACTAGAAGAAGAATGGAGGATGGCGCATGGCAATACTTGACTTGAAAGACGTAACAGGCGGTTATTCGAGGAAACCTGTTCTACATGAAGTATCATTTAACATTCAAAAAGGTGAATTAGTCGGGCTTATCGGACTAAATGGTGCCGGGAAAAGTACAACCATCAAACACATCATCGGGTTGATGAATCCTCAAGGAGGGGCCATTGAGATTAACGGTGTTACGTTTGATGAGGATGCTGAAATGTATCGGAAGTCGTTCAGTTACATTCCTGAAACACCGATATTGTATGAAGAACTGACATTACGTGAGCATTTAGAACTCACTGCAATGGCGTACGGAATTCCTCAGGACATATTTGAAGCAAGATCAGCAGCGTTATTAAAAGAGTTCCGAATGGAAAAACGATTAAAATGGTATCCCTCTCATTTTTCGAAAGGGATGCGGCAAAAGGTCATGATCATGTGTGCATTTCTTGCTGAGCCTGCACTCTATATTATTGACGAACCCTTTGTCGGACTAGATCCGCTAGGCATTCGCTCATTGCTTGCTCAACTAACACAAAGAACGGAAAATGGCGCATCGGTTTTGATGTCCACACACGTATTGTCGACCGCTGAAAAACATTGCGATCGAATCATCCTCTTGCACGAAGGCAGCGTGCGGGCACACGGAACGATGGATGATTTACGAAAAGCATTCGGACGTCCGGATGCATCACTGGATGACCTATACATTGCGATGACAGAGGAAGCTGATTATGAACAGCTTACGTGAAGTGTGGGGGAGTCGTTTCGGTAAATATTTGATGGAGTTGCAGCGCTACTTGCAATATGTGTTCACGGGACATTTGGCAATCGTGTTGCTGTTTTCTATAGGGGCAGCAGGCTATTCATATAGTGAGTGGTTAAAAGATGTACCACCTGACTTACCTGCGGCTCGATTTATCGCGTTGTTGCTAGCTGCTTCAACGTTCATAGCGACACCAGTGACCCTTCTAAAACCTGCAGATGCTGTCTATTTACTGCCGCTTGAAAAAGCATTACCCACGTATACGAGCAGAGCGTTAAGTTGGACGTTTTTTTCAAAATTACCTTTACCGATTATTGTTTTCATCGTAGCACTACCAATGCTAAGTGCTTATGAAATAGGGAGTAAACCGATATTTGGCTTATTATTTCTATTAATCATTGCTGTGCTATGGGCAAGTGTTCGAACCGAGTTTCTTTATAGGAAAGCTAACGAAGGACAAGGAGTGTGGCGGGACCGATTCATCCGTTTCGTACTGAACGCACTATTGTTTTATGCAGTACTCTCCGTTCAATGGATTATCCTGGTTGTTATTGCGCTTGCCTATTTGCTGTATGGTACTTTGTGGATGAAAAAAGCGAACACACAACCATTTCCTTATAATCACTTCATTGAACTTGAGCAAAATCGAATGATGAGTTTTTATCGATTTGCCAATTACTTTACGGAAGTCCCTCATTTAAAGGGGTCGATAAGTAAGCGGTCATGGCTCGGTTTTTTCATGCCTGATGCAAATGTAGAACGTACAGATGCACAAAGCTTTTTGCTACGTCGGACATTTATCCGGACGGACGAATCATTTTGGCTTTGGCTACGACTAACGGTGCTATCGATTTTAGGAGTGTTGTTCATCCCATTTCCAATCGTGGCATTCATCTTCATTGGGGCGCTAGCCTTTGCTTCGGCGATTCAGACGTTGCAAACACTTCGCGGTGGTGATGAATTCCGAATGGATTTGTTGTTCCCGAATACAGAAGAGGCGCGTCCAACAGAAATTTTCCGTTTGACTGAGCGTGTCCAATGGTTGCAAGCTGGGCTAATAATAATTGCAGGTTTACTCATGCATGGTCTGTCAGTAACTCCTTTTGTAATGGGAGCAATTGTGCTAATCATTTCAGAAGCTACAATTCGATTATCGAATAACAAAGAGGAAGAGTAGGAATATTCGTAAAAATACTTGCAAAACGAAGGAAGAATTCGTTACAATAATTAAAAGGGTTCCGAGGTGAGAGAGATGGAGAATAATTATTCATATGCTGAGTTCCTAAAGGCTGTGGGAAAGAATAGTTCCTCAATGCAAGCGGAAAAAATGCTGAATGACATCTACATCGATTTGTTTCTTAATCATATCCACCGTGAACAAACTCGAACACGTTTGCTGGAAGAGATTGATGCGGCCCTGGATCGTAATGATAAACCGACTTTTATGCAACTGACAGACTCCTTACGTAAACTAGACGAAAAAGATTGATTCTAAACTGTGCGCAATCGCGTGCAGTTTTTTTGTGAGAAAAAACGTACGTTCGCTTTTTGCTTTGGGTTAGAGAGGGAATGTGATAAAATAGACAATAGAGGAATACTAGGGAGTGACGTTCAGTGACAGATACATTTGGCCTACAAGCCCCATATACGCCGCAAGGAGATCAGCCGACTGCCATCAAAGAGTTGGTTGCTGGTATTGAGAAAGGTGAAAAGCACCAAACACTACTTGGAGCAACAGGTACAGGTAAGACATTTACCGTTTCTAACGTCGTAACGGAAGTGAATAAACCGACGTTGGTCATTGCTCATAACAAAACACTTGCGGGTCAACTTTATAGTGAATTCAAAGAGTTTTTCCCTGATAACGCAGTTGAATACTTTGTAAGTTTTTATGACTACTATCAGCCGGAAGCTTATGTCCCACAAACAGATACGTATATTGAAAAAGACTCCAGTATAAACGATGAAATAGATAAATTACGTCACTCAGCGACGGCTTCGCTCTTTGAACGAAGAGACGTTCTAATTGTTGCCTCCGTCTCATGCATTTATGGCCTAGGATCACCAGAAGAATATGGTTCCCATATGATTTCACTACGTCCTGGCCTCGAGATTGACAGGAATCAGTTGTTACGTAAATTCGTGGATAACTTATACGAGAGAAATGATGTGAGTTTTACACGCGGAACGTTCCGAGTACGAGGGGATGTCGTGGAAATCTTCCCGGCATCTCAGGACGAGCGTTGTATCCGTATTGAATTTTTCGGAGATGAAATTGAACGATTACGTGAAGTGGATGCACTAACAGGCGAAGTACTAGGTGAACGCGAACACGTAGCGATTTTCCCGAATTCCCACTTCGTCACAGGTGAAGCGAAAATGGTAAAAGCGATTGAACGAATAGAAATAGAATTGGAAGAACAGCTGAAAATACTTCGAGAGAATGACAAGCTTCTTGAAGCACAGCGTCTTGAACAACGAACACGCTATGACCTAGAAATGATGCGAGAGATGGGCTTCTGTTCAGGGATCGAAAACTATTCCCGACATCTATCCCTACGTGACGCTGGGGAAACTCCTTATACATTGCTTGACTATTTCCCGGATGATTTCCTCATTGTGGCGGATGAAAGCCACGTTACGCTTCCGCAAATCCGTGGTATGTACAACGGGGACCAAGCGAGGAAGAAGGTTCTAGTTGAACACGGATTCCGACTACCTTCCGCATTGGACAACCGCCCACTTATGTTTGAGGAATTTGAAAAACATGTCAATCAGGCAATTTATGTTTCTGCAACGCCGGGACCTTATGAAATCGAGCATACGCCAAAAATGGTTGAACAGATCATTCGTCCAACCGGTTTGCTCGATCCCATTATTGAAATACGTCCGATTGAAGGGCAAATTGACGATTTATTGGATGAAATCAATGAACGGGCAAAAAGAAATGAACGTGTGCTTGTTACGACGCTCACGAAAAAAATGTCTGAAGACTTGACGGATTATTTGAAAGAAGCTGGCGTGAAAGTAAACTACCTTCACTCTGAAATCAAAACCTTAGAGCGAATAGAAATCATTCGTGAGCTAAGACTTGGTGTATATGATGTCTTAGTAGGCATTAACCTATTGAGAGAAGGACTCGACATTCCAGAGGTGTCACTCGTGACAATATTGGATGCCGATAAAGAAGGATTCCTACGTTCAGAACGCGCACTGATTCAAACAATTGGACGAGCTGCACGGAACTCAGAAGGACGGGTTATTATGTACGCCGACCGCTACACGGACTCCATGAACAAAGCAATCGAAGAAACACAGCGACGTAGAGAGATACAGATGGCTTATAACGAAGAGCACAATATTACGCCGAAAACGATTCAAAAGGGAATTCGTGATGTCATCCGAGCGACACAAGCTTCTGAAGAATCCCTCTCCTTTGTGGATAAAGTAACAGAAGGTAAGAAGTTAACAAAAGAAGAGAAAACAACCTTACTTGCATCACTAGAAAAAGAAATGAAAGAATCAGCGAAAGCACTCGACTTTGAACGTGCCGCTGAACTTCGGGATACAATATTGGAATTGAAAGCGGAAAGGTGAGAAGGCATGAAAAATACTGAAATCTACATTCAAGGTGCCCGAGCGCACAACTTGAAAAACATTAACGTGACCATCCCGCGGGATCAGTTAGTCGTCATGACGGGTCTTTCTGGATCGGGAAAATCATCACTCGCTTTTGATACGATTTATGCGGAAGGGCAACGCAGATATGTCGAGTCTCTCTCTTCTTATGCTCGGCAATTTCTAGGGCAGATGGACAAACCGGACGTAGATCTAATAGAAGGTCTATCTCCGGCCATTTCGATAGACCAAAAAACGACGAGTAGAAATCCACGTTCCACAGTTGGTACCGTTACTGAAGTATACGACTATTTAAGATTGCTTTACGCGCGTGTTGGAAAACCGATTTGTCCAAATCACGGGATTGAAATCACTTCACAAACAGTAGAGCAAATGACAGACCGTGTGCTTGAGTTGGAAGAACGGACACGTATCCAAATATTAGCGCCTATAATTTCAGGTCGAAAAGGAACCCATGTAAAGTTACTGGAAGACCTGAAGAAACAAGGGTATGTCCGTGTTCGAATTGATGGTGAAACATTCGATTTAGATGACAATATCGAGCTCAACAAAAACAAAAAACATAACATAGAAGTCGTTGTCGACCGTGTCGTTATCAAAGAAGGGATTGCAGGTCGACTTAGTGATTCGCTTGAAGCGGCTCTTCGTCTCTCGGAAGGAACAGCACTTGTCGATGTAATCGATGGGGAAGAACTATTATTTAGTGAGCATCATGCGTGTCCAATTTGTGGGTTCTCAATAGGAGAACTAGAACCGAGAATGTTTTCGTTCAACAGCCCATTTGGTGCATGTCCAGATTGCGATGGACTCGGGATGAAATTAGAAGTGGATCCAGATTTAGTCATCCCTGACTCATCCCTATCCTTAAAAGGGGATGCGATCGTCCCTTGGATACCAACGAGTTCACAATACTATCCAGAACTGCTGAAGACCGTTGCGCAGCATTACGGAATTTCTATGGACAGTCCTGTTAGCGAATTGGCTACAGATGATTTGGATAAAATTCTTTACGGTTCGAAAGACGAAAAAATACGATTTAAATATACGAACGAGTTCGGTCAGACCCGTGATAATGCTATTTACTTTGAAGGGGTTTTATCTAATATAGAGCGCCGTTTCAAAGAGACTTCTTCTGACTATGTTCGGGAACAGATGGAGAAGTATATGGCGCAACGTCCATGTCCAACTTGTAATGGGTACCGATTGAAACAGGAATCGCTCGCTGTGAAAGTGGCTAATATCCACGTTGGTCAAGTGACAGAGAAATCGATTGTCGAAGCTCAGTCGTTTTTCGATAATCTTCAGCTTTCAGAAAAGGATGCAAAAATTGCTGAACTGATTCTTAGGGAAATTAACGAAAGACTCGGTTTTCTTGTTAATGTAGGGCTCGATTATTTGACGCTATCTCGCGCAGCGGGAACTCTTTCTGGTGGAGAAGCCCAAAGAATTCGGCTTGCGACTCAAATTGGCTCCCGTTTAACAGGCGTTCTTTACATCTTGGATGAGCCTTCTATTGGACTTCATCAAAGAGACAATGACAGGCTAATCAGTACGTTGAAAAGTATGAGAGATATCGGGAATACGCTCATTGTCGTAGAACATGATGAAGACACGATGATGGAAGCTGATTACTTAATCGATATCGGTCCTGGAGCTGGTGTCGCGGGAGGCGAAATCGTCTCTGCAGGAACACCACAAGAAGTGATGGCGGATCCTAACTCATTGACTGGACAATATTTGAGTGGGAAGAGGTACATTGCATTGCCGACAGAACGGCGGAAATCAGATGGTAGGAAAGTGATAATAAAAGGCGCTTCTGAAAACAACCTTAAAAAAGTTAATGTCGATTTTCCACTTGGTCAGTTCATAGCTGTCACGGGCGTTTCAGGGTCGGGAAAGAGTACGCTTATCAACAATGTACTTTATAAAATATTGGCACAAAAGTTGAATCGTTCAAAACAACGTCCGGGTGCGTATAAAAGCGTAGAAGGATTGGAAGAATTAGAAAAGGTTATTGAAATCGACCAATCTCCAATTGGACGAACACCTCGTTCGAACCCTGCTACTTATACGGGGGTATTTGACGACGTAAGAGACGTTTTCGCCATGACAAACGAAGCGAAAGTACGTGGATATAAAAAAGGAAGGTTCAGTTTCAATGTTAAGGGTGGACGATGTGAAGCGTGTCGTGGAGATGGGATTCTGAAAATCGAGATGCATTTTCTACCGGATGTTTACGTACCTTGTGATGTGTGTCATGGGAAACGATATAACCGTGAAACGCTTGAAGTGACGTATAAAGGGAAAAACATAGCTGATGTCCTAGAAATGACAGCGGAAACTGCCACTGAGTTCTTTGAAAATATCCCTAAAATCCAGCGCAAACTTCAAACAATTGTTGACGTTGGTCTAGGGTATGTTCAATTAGGGCAACCTGCGACAACGCTTTCCGGCGGTGAAGCGCAGCGTGTAAAACTTGCTTCAGAACTTCACAAACGGTCTAATGGAAAGTCATTTTACATTTTGGATGAACCGACTACGGGACTTCACGTACACGATATCGCGAAACTCCTAAAAGTTTTGGAACGACTCGTTGACTCCGGGAATACGGTGTTAGTCATAGAACATAATCTAGATGTCATTAAAACCGTTGATCATATTATTGACCTTGGACCAGAAGGTGGCGACAAAGGTGGACAAATCATCGCTACTGGTACACCTGAACAAGTCGCTGAAAATAAAAAATCGTATACAGGAATGTACTTGAAACCTATTTTGCAACGGGATCGCGGTCGTATGTCTGCAAGACTTGAAAAGGCTGAAAATCTAGTGACGTGAAACTTTTTGGTTTGCGAACCGTATAGATAAGCAAATCATATGCACCATCATTCCACTTAGGAGGCGAAAGAAATGCAAAACGAAAGAAAACGCATTTTAACTATGCTTGAGAATGGAACGATTTCAACGGATGAGGCTTTGACACTATTAGAAGCATTATCTCAAAGTGAACCTGCAAAGAAGGCAGCTGGTTTTTCTATTGATGTTGAACCAACTCAAACACAAGATCATGCACAGAAGGATTCAAAAGAAGACCCTTTTTCAGAGTCAGGAAAAGAAGAAGCGTCTAAAGAAAAAGGGCAGTCTTCTAAATCTGGTTGGTCAGGCACTTCTGCCGAGGAATTTATGGAAGACGTTCGTAAAGATTTAACGAATGTCGGTGACCAATTTATGCAATTCATGCAAAGTGCGGTTCAAAAGGTGAAGCAGTTTGATATGGAAAATCCGTTTGGCGCTTCAACGACGTTTGAGCACAAGATGCAAAAAGAAGTAAAAGAGTTGGAAGAACTCATCGTGGATATCGATAACGGTAAACTATCGATTGTCCCAGGTGAAGGAGACGAAATTTCAGCGGTCTTTTCAGTGAAGACCTTTACATCAAGTTCCGAAGAAGAAGCAAAAAAGGAGTTTTTGGAAAAGCTTATTTTTGTAGCGGACGATCAATCACTTAGAATTTCAAGTAATTCCAAAACAGTACAAGTAAATACAGTCCTCACCGTTCCTAAAAAAACGTATCGTAAAATTTCAGTTCGGTTGTTGAATGGTGGATTCGACCTCCGAAATCTGGAAGCGGATGTCCTGCGTGTTAAGACAGCTAACGGAAAAGTTAATCTCAGCTATGTCAAAGCTGGGGAAGTGGACATCGAAACCCTTAACGGCGAAATTCGTTTGCTGAGTATTGAAAGTCATAAACTGGAGACGCAAACATTGAACGGACTCATCTACATTGATGGGAAAGTGAAAGATACACAAGCCCGTACACTCAACGGATCCATCTCAGTGACAACTTCTCATGAAAGTCCTGAAAAGATCGATGTGAAAAGTGTAGGAGGAAATATAGAGTTGTATGTACCTAGCTCGCTATCGTTAGTAGGTAGCATTACTTCAACCATCGGAAGCCTGAACTTGAAACTGCCGGATGTTGAGAATACATCCAATCAGGATCAGCTCTTACATCGTTCCATGAACTTTAAGAAAGATGTACAGGATTCTCCGTCTACCCTACATTTGTTTGCGGAATCTAAAACAGGTTCTGTGATGGTTTGTTATTCTCCTGAAAAGAACGAATCATAAATAGAGTTGGCCTTCTCTCTTACTAATCGAGGGAAGGCTTTTTAATTCATGGTTTAAAATTTTTGAGACAAGCAGAGTCATCGATGCGAAATTACGTTCAAAATCCTTTGTACAATGGTAGAATGATGCATAGATGACAATTGAAGATGGAGGTGGCGATCAGATGGGTGGAGTCACGGTAAAAGATATTAAGGAGCGGTTCGACTTAGAATTGCTTGCTGGAGCTAGTGGAATCGACAGAATGATTGAGTTAAGTGATATATCCCGCCCAGGGCTTGAGATGGCAGGCTATTTTGATTTCTATACACGCACACGCATCCAACTGTTAGGGAAGACGGAAATTTCGTTTTTTGAATTGCTACCTGAAGAACTTCGCGTTGAACGGATGAATTTGTTATGCACACCGGATACACCGGCATTCGTTTTGGCGCATGGTGTTACATTACCAGTGGAGCTTGAAATCGCTGCGGAAAGAATGGGGATATCTGTCCTTGGTGCCGATATTCCAACGACCAGACTTTCAGGTATGTTAACAAATTTCATTGCAGGTCGCCTAGCACCGATGAAAACACTTCATGGTGTTTTAGTGGATGTCTATGGGATTGGTGTGTTAATCACTGGTAAAAGTGGTGTCGGTAAAAGTGAAACAGCTCTCGAACTTGTTAAACGTGGACACCGACTCATTGCAGATGATTCGGTTGAAATCCGTGAAGTGGCAAAAAATATTCTAATCGGGAGTCCGCCACCTTTGCTCCAGCACATGCTGGAAATCCGAGGCGTGGGGATCATTGATATTATGACCTTATTTGGCGCAAGTTCGGTAAAAGATGATAAGCGGATTGTTCTCGTCATCGATTTGGAAATATGGGATCCTGAAAAAATGTATGACCGGCTAGGTGTCGATGAAGACAAATTGAAGATCATGGATTCAGAAGTGACGAAGTTAGTCGTACCAGTTCGCCCGGGTAGGAATCTATCAGTTATAATCGAAGTGGCTGCAATGGATTATCGACTTAAATCGTTAGGCATTAATGCAGCTGAAGAATTTACAAACAAGCTGGATGCAGTGATCAGTCAAAAGGCGACTGCAGCAGAAGAAAAGGGGATTCACCGGTAAATGAATACATTATTAGCGATCGATCCAGTTGCATTTTCGTTCGGCACTTTTGAAGTCCGTTGGTATGGAATCTTAATTGCGACGGGAATCATATTAGCGTTTTTACTAGTTCAAAGAGAAATGGTAAAACAAAAGATGCATCCAGACTTCTTGACAGATATGCTCATTTGGGCAGTTCCAATCTCCATTATTTCTGCACGAATTTACTATGTCATCTTTTCTTGGGATTACTATAAAGATCATCCTGGAGATATTATTAAAATCTGGGAAGGTGGCATCGCCATACATGGTGCCCTAATCGGAGCGATTATTACAGCGGCGATTTTTACAAGAAAACGAGGCGTTTCTTTCTGGAAAGTAGCCGATATTACAGCACCTGGTCTACTCATCGGTCAAATTATTGGGCGCTGGGGCAATTTCATTAACCAAGAAGCACATGGCGGACCAGTGTCTCAGTCATTCCTTGAAAACAATATTATTCCTGATTGGATTATGAATCAGATGACGATTGATGGAATTACCTATCATCCTACGTTTTTGTATGAGTCCATGTGGAATCTTGTAGGTCTTGCGATCATCCTATTGTTGCGAAGAGTCAATTTGAGACGTGGAGAAATCTTCTTCTTCTATATCATTTGGTATTCAGTTGGACGTTTCTTCATCGAAGGTATGAGAACGGATAGCTTGTATGGAGGAGATCTCCGTGCAGCACAGGTTGTATCTATTTTTGGAGTACTCATTGCACTTGGGCTACTCATCTATCGCAGGTTCATCATGAAGACGGATGTGAGGTATAATGACAACTAATGACAACGTAGCAACGCTTAAGAATGGGTTAGGAGCGGGATTGAAAACAACCTGGTCGCTTGGGAAAATCATTTTCCCCATCACGATTCTTGTAGTGATTTTGCAACATACTCCTATATTGCCTTGGCTCGTTAAGCTGATTTCTCCATTCATGAATCTTTTTGGTTTGAGTGGAGAAGCGGCAATCCCACTAGTCCTCGGGAATGCATTGAACTTGTACGCTGGAATCGCTGGAATCTTATCACTCGATTTGACGGTGAAAGAAGTATTTATCATTGCGATGATGCTCAGTTTTTCACACAACCTGTTCATCGAAACAGGGGTTGCGTTGAAAGTGGGCGTCAAGCTATGGATTGTGTTGGTGGTGCGTTTCGGTTTAGCGGCTGTTTCCGGGATTGTCATTAACCTCGTTTGGCGAGGTGGTGGAGGAATCGCGAAATATGGGATTGCTCCTGAAACAGCTATAGTTCCGGACGGATGGTTTGATATCTTCTTATTGGGACTGCAAAAAGCATCTTTCGGAGTCTTGCAACTCGCACTCATTGTCATCCCGTTAATGCTCGTTGTCCAATTCTTGAAGGACCGAAATTACTTAGAGAAGTTCTCCTCTAAATTTTCACCAGTTACAAAGCTGATTGGTGTACAGCCGAACGCTTCGTTAACGTTAGTGGCGGGACTTGTCATTGGCCTTGCATATGGTGCAGGTGTAATGATCCAGGCGGTTCAAGAAGACGGTGTTAGTAAACGGGATGCAACACTATCGTTCATATTCCTTGTCGCATGTCACGCAGTTATAGAAGATACTTTATTGTTCATCCCATTAGGTATCGCGGTCTGGCCACTGCTCCTTATCCGTGTTATAACCGCTTTTGTACTGACCATTGCAGTCGCGTTTTTCTGGAGACAAAAGCTGAACGAGAAACTGGAAAAGGAGGCTACTGTTTTCAATGGATAAGGCAATTACAACAATACTGTTCGATTTGGACGGTACGTTACTCGATACGAACGAACTGATTTTGCAATCATTTGAACAATTACTCGGCAGACATTATCCAGGAAAGTATTCACGGATAGATATTTTACCTTTTTTAGGTCCTACTTTGGCAGAGACATTTAATGGGATGGACCCTTCAAAGACAGAAGGGATGATTCAGGAATATCGAGAATGGAACTTAGCGAACCATGACCGACTGGTAGATGAGTTTGATGGGGTTACGGAAGTATTGACCCAATTAGCAAACAACGGAATCCGAATGGCGATTGTGTCGACGAAAAGAAATGATATGGTCCGTAAAGGTTTAGATTTAATTGGCATCACACACTTATTTGAAACTATAGTCGGATTAGACGACGTACAACGTCCTAAACCAGATCCTGAACCGCTTTTACTTGCGATGGACCGATTGAATGTTTCAAAAGAAGAGGTCCTGATGGTAGGAGATAATTTCCACGACATTGAAGGTGGGAAAAATGCTGGGGTTCGCACAGCTGCTGTTGCTTGGTCTGCAAAAGGACCTGAATTTCTTTCGACTTTTAACCCAGACTATATGTTGACCCATATTTCAGATCTATATGAACTCTTAGGTGTGAAGAGCAAATGAGAAGGACGGAGCGTTTTCATGTAAAGGGAGAAGGAAACTCGCTTTGGAACTTGTACAAATCGGTATCGTTTTTTAAAGTCATGAAAAACTTTGTTGTCATTCAGATTGCACGCTATACACCGTCATTCAAAGTGAAGAACTGGTTATATAGAACATTCCTGCGGATGGAGGTCGGTCAGCACACCGCATTCGCTCTAATGGTCTTTCCTGATGTAATGTTTCCTGAACGCATTCAGGTCGGTAGAAATTCCATTATAGGGTTCAACTCCACTATCCTAGCTCATGAATACTTAATAGATGAGTATCGAATTGGGAATGTGGTAATTGGTGACGAAGTCATGATTGGTGCAAACTCCACAATCTTACCAGGCGTTACGATAGGAGATGGAGCTGTGGTTTCTGCAGCTTCATTGGTGAATAGAGATATCCCGGCGGGTGCATTTGCAGGAGGGAACCCTGTTCGTATTATTTACACAGCTGATCAGGTTGCAGAACGGAACGAAAACAAACTTAAGGTTTAAGATTGTACAAAAGAGTTATGGTATACTGTAGACATATTGCAAGAAGGAGCGTTTCCCTCGTTCCTTCTTGTTTTTTATCGGAGGAATCTGTTTGGATAAAAACGAGCAAAACAAAACCAATAATATTATTTCATTTGTCCCAGACGGCGATTTTTATTATGAACGGGCCCTAGCGGAAATCCAGAAAGAACAATTTCCGGAAGCCTTGAAATATTTGAAACGAGCGGTGGAACTGAATCCTGATGATCACCAAATTGTCATGCAATACGGAATTATGGTGATGGAAGAAGGACGTTTTGAAGAAGCGCTGGATTTACTAATTCAAGCGTACGAATTGGAACCGACAGATGGCGATGTGATTTTCTATCTTGCTGAAATCCATGCACATCTTGGTCTATTACGCGAAGCGAAGTTATTTGCAGAGAAATATATGGACGTGGCGCCTGAAGGGGAACTTTCAGAAGAAGCAAAAGAGATTATCGAGTTTGCTGAGCAAGAAGCCGCGTTTTTATCGGACGAAGAATCGGGTGACGAAGAAGTTCACTTGTTACAAGAAAAGGCGAGACGATTAATGGAATCGGGAGAGTTTGACAAAGCAGTCAACGTTCTTGAAGATATTGTCGTGGACTATCCCGAGTCATGGTCTTCTTTTAATAACTTGGCACTCGCTTATTTTTACAGAGGCGAAACAACCGATGCGCGAGAACTCTTGTATGATGTGCTTCGGAAAGACCAAGGAAATGTCCATGCATTATGTAATCTTGCTGTTTTCTACTATTACGAAGGCGATCAGGAGAAACTACTGCCGCTCGTTGATTTACTCGTGAAAATACGACCATATCAGTTTGAAAATCGCTACAAATTGGGAGCTACTTTTGCTCTGATTGGTAATCATAAGGAAGCGTATTACTGGTTGCGTAGCATTCAGAAAAAAGGATTTGACGGAGATGCAGGATTCTTCTTTTGGCTGGCACATGCTGCATTCTTTTCAGGTCATCGTCATCAGGCTGAAACTGCATTTAGCCGATTGATAGAAATTGACCCTTCAAAAGCGGGACTGGAACCATGGGCTGATGCGAATGCGGAAAAGCAGATTGACACATCGATCTATACACAGGACAAGCAATTTTTGCTCGACAAAATTGGCAATGAGTATGTCAGCGAAAGAATGTTCGGCTTTTTCCTGTTAGGAAAGTCTATTCATAAGCAAGAAATTATTGCACACCCTGCTTATATAGATGTTGAAAAGTTGGAGGATCTTGAGAAGTTAGTGCTTGCTTCTAGTTTAGATTATCAACTTGTGGAAAAGTCTATCGCAGATCAGGCATTCAATCGTGCCATGCAAGCAAGCGAACTGTTATATACCAAGCACAATCCGCTTGATGAAGAAGGAACGCACTTATTTCAAATGTGGTTTTCCTTGTTTGAAATCGGAATTACGAAACAATATCCATTCAAAAATCCAAAAGCGATTGCTGCAGCCGCTGATTATATGTTCCATTCTTCACGAAACAAAGGGGTCACGAAAACAAAACTTGCTGAATTATATAAAATAAGTACACCCACACTTACTAAATATGTGAGTGAGTTGTTCGAACTCCTTCCAAACTTCTCGTGATAACCTTTCGACATGAAAAACGTATAGCAGGCAGAAAAGTTGATGGTAAGACAGAAACCTTATACGATTTGAACAGAAGTAGTTAATTAGAGGAGGAACTAGAATGTCAGCTGAAACAATTTATGACGTGATCATCATTGGAGCAGGACCTGCTGGTATGACGGCAGCAGTATATACGGCACGCGCTAATATGTCGACTCTTATGTTGGAACGCGGAGTACCAGGCGGCCAAATGGCAAGCACCGAAGAAATTGAAAACTATCCAGGATTCGAGTCCATTCTTGGGCCTGAGCTCTCAACTAAAATGTTCGACCATGCGAAACGCTTTGGTGCAGAATATGCGTATGGTGATGTAAAAGAAATTATCGATGGAAAAGAATATAAAACAATTATCGCTGGTGGAAAAGAGTATAAAGCTCGATCCATCATTATTACGACAGGTGCAGAATATCGTAAAATGGGAATTTCTGGTGAAACTGATTTGACAGGTCGCGGAGTGAGTTACTGTGCAGTATGTGATGGTGCTTTCTTTAAAAACAAAGAAATTATCGTTATTGGTGGCGGAGACTCTGCAGTTGAAGAGGGGACGTACCTTACTCGTTTCGCAAGTAAAGTAACAATTATTCACCGTCGTGATGAGTTACGTGCACAAAAAATTCTTCAGGAACGTGCATTTGCAAATGATAAGATTGACTTCATCTGGAATACAACCGTTAAAGAAGTGCACGGTAAAGATGGAAAAATCGATTCGGTCACGTTAGTGTCTACAGAAGATGGTACTGAACGAGAGTTTGAAACACAAGGAATGTTTATCTACATTGGTCTAGATCCAATCACTGCACCATTCAAGAATCTCGGTATTTTAGATGCGAATGGATATATTAAAACAAACGAAGTGATGGAAACGGAAATTCCGGGAATCTTTGCAGCAGGTGATGTGCGTGAAAAACTATTGCGCCAAGTCGTTACAGCTACTGGGGACGGAAGTGTCGCTGCACAATCTTGTCAAAAGTATGTGGAAGAATTGACAGAATCCCTTGAGACTCAAGTGTGAGGAGAACTTTTCCTTAATGAAACTTTAACATTTTCGTAATGTTTCTGAAACACTAATTGGATATACTAAGAGTGTTGATTGACCCCCTATTTTTAAATAACCTTTGACGCTGTCGGAATGTACTATGCCGGCAGCTTCTTTTTGTGTCGTTTTTCGTTGAAATCGATTATACTTAGTACTATGTGTATAAAAAAAGTGAGGAACGCATATGCAAAGAATTGTAAACCTACTCGTCGTGAAAGACGGGAAAACCTTATTATTGAAAAAGCCGCGTAGAGGGTGGTATGTAGCTCCAGGTGGAAAGATGGATGCAGGCGAGTCCATTATGGAAACTGCCGTACGTGAATTTACAGAAGAGACCGGTGCAAAACCTGTCGATCCTCAACTTAAAGGTGTGTTCACTATGGTCATACGTAATGGTGAGGAAGTAGTGGATGAATGGATGCTGTATACGTTTGTCGCGCATGATCTTACAGGCACCCCTCTCACACAAACGATTGAGGGAGAACTAGGGTGGCAGCCGATAGAAGCCTTGAATACACTACCAATGGCAGAAGGCGATCGAACAAATTTGCTATTTGCGAGTTCAAGCCCTGGGATTCAATTCGGGACATTCACGTATACAGAAGAATTTGAGCTTCTTGACGAAAAAATTCAAAAGTCTATGGAAGGTGATTGAACCGATGGAGATTGAAGCACATTCTGAAGAACTCGAACTTGTCATTATTACAGGTATGTCGGGTGCGGGTAAGTCCGTAGCGATGCAAAGTTTTGAAGACATGGGCTACTATTGCATCGATAATTTACCACCGGAACTACTTGTGACATTCCTCGACCTCATGTTGAAATCTGCGGACAAAAAATCGAAAATCGCTGCTGTCATCGATACTCGAGGCGGTGGACTATTTGATGCTCTGCTCGATGCGATTGATAATTTGACCCGAATGGACAATGTTACGACGCGAATTCTATTTCTTGAAGCGGATGATGAAACGCTGGTTAGCCGATATAAAGAAACACGACGATCACACCCGCTTGCAAACGGACGACAGCCGTTAACAGGCATTCAAAAAGAACGAGGTCTCTTAAGTGATGTCAAAGGTCGTGCACGTTCCATTTTCAATACATCGCGGATGAAACCGAAGCAACTTAGAGATAAAATCATTGCAGAGTTTTCTGTGGGTGAAGGCGAAAATTTCACACTGAATTTTATATCATTCGGATTTAAACACGGAATGCCAATCGACGCAGATGTCGTATTTGACGTTCGGTTTTTACCGAACCCTTATTACATTGAATCGATGCGCCCACAGACGGGGCTCGACAAAGACGTGTATGAGTACGTTCTGAAATGGGAAGATACCCAAACATTGATCGCTAAGTTATCTGATCTGTTTCAGTTTTTAATCCCTCAATATAAGAACGAGGGCAAATCACAAGTCGTCGTTGCATTCGGCTGTACAGGTGGGCAACATCGTTCTGTGACCCTTGCTGAATACTTTGGGAATCTGTTCAAAGATGACTATACAACATATGTAACACACCAGCATATCGAAAAAAGAAAGGGCTGACGCTATGACAACTTCCAATAGCCGCAAAAAAGTTGTGGTGTTTGGAGGCGGTACAGGTTTGTCGACATTACTTCGAGGGTTAAAGAAGTATCCAATCGATTTAACTGCGGTTGTTACAGTTGCTGATGATGGTGGAAGTTCAGGGAGGTTGTTGGATCAATATGATATCCCGCCTCCCGGAGATGTCAGAAAGGTGATGGCAGCGCTTTCAGATGTTGAACCGCTCATCGAGCAGCTTTTCCAGTACCGCTTTACAACTCAAGATGATCTTCACGGGCATTCCCTTGGGAATTTGATGCTTGCAGCTATGACAGATATTACAGGTGATTTTGCTAGCGCCGTAAAGAAAACAGGTCAAGTGCTCAATATTAAAGGAAAAGTGCTCCCAGCTGCCAATCAACGGATAAAGTTGCATGCAGAGCTTGATGACGGAACGATTGTTACAGGGGAATCTAAAATTCCGATGTACGCACGTAAAATTCGTCAAGTGTACTTATCCCCTCAAGATGCCAAGCCATTACCAGAGACATTAAAAGCGATCCAACAGGCAGATTTAATCATCATTGGACCTGGGAGTTTGTATACAAGTATTTTACCGTCTTTGCTTGTACAGGACATTCGCGATGCTGTTCTAAAAAGTGAAGCAAGCAAGGTGTATGTCGGAAACTTGACGACTCAAAAAGGTGAAACCTATCGATACACGGCTTCTGAACATGTCGCAGCGCTCTATGAACATGTCGGAAAACCGTTTTTAGATGCAGTACTACTGAATAATACTGACATTATGCCTCTTTTAACAGAAGCAGGCCAGACCGTTACATCTTGGCCGGTGGAAAGGGATCTTGAAGAATTACAAAAGTTAGTTCCGGAAATTTGGCAAGAAGACATAGCACTCGCAGAAAATGACCGAGTGTTGCACGATGCAGAAAAAGTAGCAGAATGGTTCGTAAATTACATAACAGACGAATCTAAAACCAAACAGACGTGATCGTCACCGAGAAAGGGGAGAGTTCATGTCTTTCGCATCAGAAACAAAAAAAGAATTGACGCAAATCGAATCAGACGATTGCTGCACAAAGGCAGAAGTGGCTGCATTCATCCGAATGAACGGCGTTCTCTCATTTTCCAATAAGGCTATAAGTTTAGACGTACAAACAGAAAATGCAGCGATTGCTAGAAGACTCTATTCAAACTTGAAAAAGCTATATAAATACAAGGTCGAATTACTCGTACGCCGCAAAATGCGTTTAAAGAAGAATAACGTTTACATTTGCAGAATCCGAGAGGGAGCACGTCAGTTACTAGATGATTTAGATATTCTGACAAATACATTCCAGTCCAACCAGTCCATTTCACCATCGATAATTCCAAACGATTGTTGTAAGCGGGCGTATTTACGTGGAGCATTTCTGGCAGGGGGATCGGTGAATAATCCAGAGACGTCTTCCTATCACCTAGAAGTCTTTTCAATGTATGCAGAACACTCGGATGCATTAGTGGATCTTATGAACGAATATCAGCTGAATGCAAAATCGATCGAACGGAAAAAAGGGTTTGTTGCATACTTGAAAGAGGCAGAAAAAATTGCGGATTTTTTAAGTATTATAGGTGCGCATGTGGCACTCATGAGATTTGAAGATATTCGGATTGTCCGGGATATGCGTAATAGTGTCAATCGGTTAGTGAACTGTGAAACAGCGAATCTTAATAAGACGATTAGTGCGGCTCAGCGCCAAGTCGAGAATATTAAACTGATCCAAGCGACAATTGGATTGGACCAATTGCCTGACAGGTTGCAAGAAATTGCACATTTACGAGTAGAATATCAGGATATCACGTTAAAAGAGTTAGGGGAGATGGTTTCAGGCGGCCCTGTGAGTAAATCGGGTGTCAATCACCGTCTTCGTAAAATTGATGAGATTGCCGAAAAAGTTCGAGTCGGCGGAATTACTTAAAAAGAAAGGGGTCTAAAGAAATGATAGAGAAAACCGCTGAAGTAAAAATTAAGCCTGGCCTGCAAGCACGACAGGCAGCTTTATTTGTGCAAGTAGCAAACCGATACACATCTGACTTGTATGTCAAACGGGATGAGCGTCAAGTGAATGCGAAGAGTATTATGGGCGTTATGAGTTTAGCGATTGCACAAGGAAGCACAGTTACATTGATTGCCGATGGGATCGATGAAGAACAAGCGGCAGAGTCGCTTGTTGCTTTTGTGCAAGGGGTAAACTAACTAAAAAAACGTCCCGCAATTTACGGGACGTCTTAGTAAGTCTTATAGTTATTTTCCTTCAGATTCTCTCATATCGCTACGTGTAATGATATGGTCGATTAAACCATATTCTTTTGCACGTTCTGCGGTCATGAAGTTATCGCGGTCTGTGTCTTTCTCAATTACTTCAATTGGTTGACCTGTGCGCTCAGCTAGAATCTGGTTAAGTTTCTCACGGATGAAGAGGATGTGCTTGGCAGCGATTTCTATTTCAGTCGCTTGACCTTGAGCACCACCAAGTGGCTGGTGAATCATAACTTCGGCGTTAGGAAGCGCATAGCGTTTTCCTTTAGTACCAGCTGCAAGTAAGAACGAACCCATTGAAGCTGCCATACCGATACAAATTGTTTGGATGTTCGGTTTAATGTATTGCATCGTATCGTATATCGCCATACCTGCAGTGATACTGCCGCCTGGACTGTTAATGTAAATGGAGATATCCTTGTCTGGATCTTCTGATTCTAAGAATAGTAATTGAGCGACAATAGAGTTTGCTACGTTGTCGTCAATTGCACTTCCAAGCATGATAATACGGTCTTTTAGCAAGCGGGAGTAAATATCATACGCACGCTCTCCACGATTCGTTTGTTCGATAACTGTAGGAATTAAGTTCATTTCATTTCCTCCCTTTAATTGTTGAATATGTCGTATGTTGAAGCGGTCATCCGCTCAACCATGACTTTATCATACATAGTATGGTCAACTAAGGTCAAATATAACGCTTCATAAATATTTGTTGCTTTTGGATGGGGCAGCAAGTATACTATAACTTGTCCGCTGCAAAGCCAGATGATGTTAAGCCCTCGTGGTGCAATGGATAGCACGCAAGCCTCCGAAGCTTGAAATGTGGGTTCGACTCCCGCCGAGGGCATACCGTAACACCCGATATGACGGCGTTCATAGCCGATAGCACTACGAAGCTTATACGCACACCTACACGCTGATTTAGACGTTTTTATAGTCCGGTCAGCAAAGACGTAGGTACGGGAACCCCCGTTCGATTTACGTAGTAATACGTATTTTGAGCGGGGGTTTTTTCGTTGTCTAAGAAAAATAGAACGGTCAATCCAGCGATATATGAAGGATTGAAGTCGGTTATCGGTCAGCCCAGCGATAAAGTTATTTCGTATGATGCGGCAGTAGACGACTTTATCCAGTATAGCGCTATTAAAGGTCTATCGAAGCACACGGCGTCCAGCTACGCTAAGGAACTGAATCAGTTACGAAAATCATTCGTCGACCAAGGCGTTGACCTCACCAACATTCGCGAGGTGAAGGCGTCCGACTTCGAAGAATTTATCCGGTTACAAGTCGCGAAAGGATATGCGCCCTCCACGATCAATATAAGAGTGCGTACGGCACGCATATTCGGCAACTACTGCGTTAAGAAGGGCTATACGTCCAATAACGCTGCATCCGGGGTGTCGTTGCTTAAAATGCGTCATACGGTGGGCGCTACGTTCACACAAGCGCAACTAAAGCGATTACTCGAAGCACCTGACTTATCGACGTTTGAAGGCGTGCGCGACCTTGCGATCATGCTGACGTTTGCAGATACGGGCATACGCCTATCAGAACTCGAGGCAATCCGAACGACGGATGTAGTATTTCCGGATCGCGCTATCAATATTCAGCTGACTAAGAACGGATACGCTCGACGCATACCTATGACAAAGCGTCTGCAAACCGTTCTGCGTGCCTACATGAAGGCGCGAGGATTGGACGAGTTTACATCTTCACTATTCGTTACCATCGAAGACAAGCCACTTAACGCGCGTTCTATACAGTATCAGATACGCGAGCATGGGCGTCGATCGGGCGTGCTGGACGATGTGCAATGCAGTCCACACGTATTCCGGCGTACGTTCGCCAAGTTTAAGATAAAGGCCGGCGTCGACATATTCACGTTGCAACAGCTTATGGGACATTCGGATATTACGGAATTACGAAAGTATGTTGCCATCTATTCAAGTGACCTAGACGCAGCAATCGAAAAAGGAATCGAATAAAAAACGCCCCAACCGCAATAAAGCGGAAAGGACGTACTCATGCCCGCGCCAACGGGACTTAACGAAATTAAAGTATGACGTTAGTATACTGCAAAAAAAGCGGAATATCAAACGTCTATTTGAGTGCGCACATTTAGGGGCTTCGGAATGGAGCCGTTTACTATGAATTACCTCGCAGAGTATCAAACATTCGAAAGTAAAAACGAACTAAACGATGCAATCGATATACATATAGAACGTAATAACTTCGCCCTCAACGAAACAGAGCGCAGTATTTTTCTCATGCTTTCACGTTACGCCGTTAAATTTCCCGGTGTGGCACATTTGAAGTCGGACACCATCGCCAAAGCTATCGGTAAGACGAGTCGCACGATCCGACGTGCAATCGCTAAACTTATTGAACTAGGAATGATCGAACGCCTCGAGTTTATGCGCAGCGTAGCGGGCGGTAATGGTGCGAATATTTATCGTATTGTCCACCCGTCAGCGTCCACCCGTACATTACCGGAAAACACAACAACAGCGACGGCTGAAGCGACCAAAAAGGCAACCGAACCTATTACTCTTAAAAACAATAAACCTAGTAATACAACAGATACGGCTAAATCGCAATTATCCACAGAATCGGACGTAATCAAACGGGGATTGCTCGCCAAAATACCGACCGACATCGCAGAAACACTAGAAATATTCTTCGATGCTTCCGCAATTCACCGTCTTTACGGCGTGATGCTTCGTGCAAAAGCTTCGATAAATCGATTACTGACGTTCGAATCCGACGAGTACGAATACAACAAGGCGCTTATGAGCGTGCTTTCCGCTTGGAAACGAGGTAAGGTGAGATCACTTGACGCTGTAATTTACGAAGCCACTAAGCGTACGGCACGTCGTTTATGGCTTATTGATAGGGGACGTGCGACATTTAATTTGTGACGTCTGTATCTAATCTAAAGGCGAAGGACTGTGAATCGCCAAGTTCATCGAGGATTGCTGGAAACGTGAGAGAAAAATTCATCGTGAAAATTTAAATGAGTAATTCATGATTGAAAACAAAGAATATTTTGTATTAAGGCTTTCTAGCTTCTGACAATTATGATACATTATTAGTAAAACAAATATATGGAGGTAAGTTTATGGCGAAGCCCGAAAAGCTAGTTAAGCTTGCGCAAGAACACCTTAATGGAGAAGAGGTTAAATATTGGGTATTCGGTGCCTTTAAGTCGGAGATTATGGGGAAAAGTACACTTCGAAATGGCGTCTTCATTGCAACTGAGAGGCAAGTATTCTTTTATTGTAAAAAATCATTTGGATTTGACACCGAGTCTTTCCCGCTTTCTAATATTTCAAGCATTGAAACAGGAAAAGGGGCATTAGGACATAAAATCAATATCATAGCATCTGGAAATAAAGCCGAAATGGGCATGATAAATAAAGGCCAGTATGCAGAATTCATCGAGTATGTAAGTTCTCAAATCGGAAAATCGAAGACTAGTGACGCAGTAGCAGAACCGATGCTTGACGCCGCTACAGAAATCCGTAAGTTTAAGGTGCTGTTAGACGACGGTATTATTTCACAGGAGGATTTTGATGCTAAGAAGAGTCAATTACTTGGTGTATAAATGAACAAAGACGAGGACTTTTGCGGCATGATGCTGTGAGGTCTTTTTTATTTACGGAGTTCCACCGTTTCCTGTCGCGCTTTTGCTCTGGTGGAAACTAGGACGTTAAAAAGCCCCAGCAGATTTAATCGCTAGGGCTTAGTTTGTGTTTTGTTATTCTTGTATCGAGTTTTCATCTTCTACAAATTCAATAATATCTTGTACGTTACACTTTAGTGCTGCGCAAAGTTTGCTTAGAGTATCGTATTCAATCCCGTTATTCTTTCCGTTAAGTATTTTAGAAATGCCGTTTCGATGAAGTCCTGCAGCAATCGCCAGTGTGCTGATGTTGTAACCTTCTTCTTTCATCTTTGCTGCTAATTTAATAATGATCATTTTTATTACCTCCCATTAGTATCTACTGATAATTATATCTAATAAACACTATGGTGTGCTATATTTTTAAAAATATTCTTTTAAAGTGTTGACATTGCACACTATAGTGGTTATTATTGAGTTACAAGTTGCACACTATAGTATGCAAATTATAAGGAGGATATTCAAAATGACTATTCAAATTTCGTTTACAAAGACTATCGTAGGTTGGTTTAACGTGACACTCGTAGACACTGGCGCAACTTACAACGTATCACCGGATATACTTCACGGAATCGCAGTCGCGAGCCCAAACGTTGTCCTAGGTTGTGCGGAAATTAACGGTGCTCAACTCGTAAAAATACTGACTGATCGTAATACGCGTTGCATTACACGTCAAACGGTCGAGGTGGCAATATGACTAATCTTCACGATGGTTACGCAAAACGTCTCCTAGACTTGTATTCTGAAACTAGAAACACGCGTCAACGACTGATAAAGCAGGTTTCTATCTACGATAAAGCGTTGAGTGCTTATTATCACGAACTAGAAAAACAAGTCATATCACCAGCCGAATCATTCGAGTATTTGGTTGCATTGCAGAATATCCTCATTAAACGTCGCACGGTGAAGCAAGAACTCTATCATATAGACGTAATTGAAAGGAGTTTGCGCGAAAGCGTGGAGAAGTTTAAACATCGGAGAGGCAAGGCAATCAAAAGGACGTCCGACTATGACCGGACGCTCAACGTAAACATAACGATTAATGATGTAATGTAATACTGATTTGGTGCTGTCGCCTAGTGTTTCTCACCGCTAGGCTCATTAAATGGCGTTTGTGTTCGTAATAACGGAGGACCAAGCGCAGCAGCCAAATACTATGGTGCGTACGCGAGCGCCAAATCGTTGTATGTTAAATGACGCCGTAACTGAACGACCCGGGGCGGTGTCAGCCAAAAGCCTAATAGGTCAACGAGAAAAGAAGAACGGGGCGCCAACTCCGTTCTTCTTTTTTGTTTACGCGAAAAAACGGAAGTGGAAAATATTTTCGAGTGAAATATGGAATAGAATCGTTGAAATAGAATGTAGTTAGCAGTTTGAGCTAAGCAACTACAAAGGCATTTGAAAATCTTTATTCAATAATCGCTCTCAATAGCTGAACCACGCAAATAGATTTTAAAATTAATAACTTAAAAGTGATAGGTAATCATTAAAAGTATTCACAGAAGCATTACTTGATATGAACTAGCTACCGTGTAAAGGAAGATGGTTCTTCAACTAAGCATCCGTTGTAATCCGTTTCCTCAAAAGAAATTTCAAGTCATTTTCTTACTCTCCTGTAACAATTCAGATTCTCCGGTTCGCTCCCAAGCTTCCACAGTTTCATACGCTTGCGTAGGTGAATACCCTTTACCCACAAGTACCCCCATCAAGATAAACTCTTGAAAAATGTGTGTTAAATTAATACCATTTTTCACATCTTCTTGCGCCTTTTCGACTAAAAACTCTGTGTATTTAATCCAATCGTCAGGAGTTTTTTCGGTATTTGGATCACTTTGCAAATGACCATTCGTCCGATTTTCCGTGTAGAGAAAGTTATATTTTGCAGCATGCTTAAGTTCATCAGTTAATATTTCAAATACTAAATCTCGATTATGACGATCCGGAAGACCTTTTCGTATTTCTCTATACTTTTCTACTGCTTTTAACTCGCCAAAAAGAGCTTGCTGAATTCCGTCTGTATAGGATGCTGGTTTCTTAAAAGTCTCTTCAGTTACGTCCATTACATCTTGACCAGTAAAATATTTATACATTTTCTTAAACATTAAATTATGTCTAATCTCATCATCTCGAATGGATGAAATTATTTCTTTATCTGTCTGCGTCGGAGCAACAGATATTAAGTACTCATAAAAGAGCCGGTCTTCCTTTTCTCCCTGAACTGCTTCAACCATCAATGATAATGACTTTTGAAATGCTTCTGGATCGTATCCTTGATACATACAGTTACCTAAATAGTACACCTTTTTCCCCCTTAAATATTTTTCATTCTTATCGCTATCATATGGGATGAATTATTAATTGGTGACTGATGGCCTATCTACTCTCGAGACACTTCTTAAAGTAAATCAAATACAATAAAGATATTAAAGAATAGGATAAAACGATTTTTGCCTTTAGTCCCGCTAGTTGAAAGATGGAATTCGATCGCTGAACTTCCTTGGTGGAGCAATGTACAACGGACGTATATATCGGAATTACAGGCGTAAAGGCAGTTGATAAAGCGAGCTTCAAGGCGTTACGTGGTTATACGATGCTCACCGCCCATTTACACGCTTGTTTTAGAGTCAGTACGGTGTAGTAGACGTATAAAAACACAACTCTATTACTAAACAATGATGACAAGACTCTCACATACACGAAAGAAAAGGACGGGGAGCTAAACTCGTTCTTTTTATTTTGCGCTAAAACTCCGAACAGCGATTTCTCGTACGTAGTATACAGTGAGGGCGCGAAAGTTTCCGGAAAAGAAATTACGCAGCCGCGTCCCAAAATATGATTCTTGGTCCTAACTTACAACGTTAGTGTCTAAGTAGAGTAGGAACGGTTAGCCCTGTGGAAATAGTTTAAAAGAATTTACGAAATAACTCCGAACTTGCAGATTTCAAACGTATATATCAGTAGGGAACAAAAGTTATTCAATTTACGTGGTCCGAATATCAATTTTATTTATACATTGGGTAGTAGGAAGGAATAATTTTTACAAGTTATGTCCTATAACGAATACCGCTGCTGTCTCTATCCTAGTAGGAGTGAAAATAGTTTAAGAGAATTCACGGAATCACTCCGCACCTAACTATTTCAAACGATAGTGTAAGTAGATATTGAAAATATTTTCGTTTTGTTGTCCCAATTCGAAGTGTATCCGTCCCCTTCTCTTAATAAGAGGTAAAATAAATAGCCTTTCGATGTCGCAAATTCGGGAGTAGCGTCCCCTTCTACAATATAAGCTGAAATGGTTTAGAAAAATTCACGGGAAAACTCCCAATTTGTGAGTATGAAACGATGTAACAATTAGAAGCGTGATAATGAATGTCGCAATTCTGCACTTTTATGGGGAATAGATAGTAGGGGAAGAAGTTAAGAAAAGTGTGCAGATTTCATTGTGTCTGTATATAAGAAGGTAGCTCGATTTATGTATTAGGTAGTAGGGACAGAAATAGTTTAAAAAGAATTTACGAAATAACTCCGAGTCTTACGTATCCAAACGTTATAACAAGTACAGGGGGAGATATTTATGGATATTATTACGAACCAACACCACAAACTATCCTCGGACATAAACGTAATCACGGCGGAAATACGAATCGACCTACAAGGTATTAGCGACAGTATTTTCCGGGTAGGTGAGCGATTGAAGCACGTTAGGGAAAATAAGTTAGTCGAACAGAAAGGCGGATGGGACGCTTATTGTACGAAGGAGTTGGGGATTTCGCGCCGACACGCCAGTACATTTATTAGGGTATTCGATCGATTCGGAAGTGGGAAGCCGGGTTCGCGGTTGGCCGGGACGTTGACCGTCCTAAATGCATTGATAGAATTTACCGACGAAGAACTCGAAATCCAACACGAACTGCCGAATGGGACAACGAAAACACTTCCGGAAATGTCTCGCAGGGAAATCGAGGAGTAC
Organism: Sporosarcina sp. D27; assembly: GCF_000586555.1. Lineage (GTDB taxonomy): Bacteria > Bacillota > Bacilli > Bacillales_A > Planococcaceae > Sporosarcina. The sequence goes on along the minus strand of NZ_AZUC01000009.1, from coordinate 140,846 downwards.
AAACGACGGGCTAAGGAAGCGGAAGAACGCGCACAACAGGCGGAAGCACAAGCGGAAACAGCGCAACGCAGCGAAGAAATCACACGGCGTCAGTTGGACGAGCTGACGGATGTTGAGCCGGAAGTTGTGGTTAAGACGGAGTATGTCGAAGTAGTCAAAGACGATCCCGCGGTTGCTGAACGCATCAAGAGGTACGAGGAAAAATTCGGAGACATCGACAATTATAACGACCGTGTTCGAGCCACTAACGTTTCCGACGCAACTACGGCAATCGTTTCGTTCAATATGGCTGTGCGCAACTTCATTAAACGGCATGCCTTTCTGATTAAATATAACGACACGATTCAGTACGTTGACCAGGTAACACAGCGTGAATATGGCGAAGCGGTACAAGCACTAAAGGAAGTATCCGCGGACTTTTGCAAGGTGACTGGAAACGGAGATTATTTAGACGCTGTGTTTAGTGAAATTCAATAAAAAGATGGGAGATATTTCCTGTACAAGCATAACGGAGGTCAAAACTCAACATTTATGTATGACGAAAGACTGACGCTTCATGCCATATTTATTGCGTTTAGTTGGCTATATAAACGCCGAAAGGGTTGTTAAATATCGCAATATGTATCTAACAGTAGTAGAAGATACTTCCCTTATTCGCAATCAGCTGTACTTAGAGGTGAGATCGGGTAAAAACGTCGCTAAGTCAAACGAGGAATGTCCTCGATATGAAAGTACCCTGTCACATTCCCCGTCAATGTCTACGCCTATCGTTCCGACTAATATGGTCAAGACCGTACCTTCCGGCTAGCGCCGTCAGGGATCAGCGTTTATTGCAATTCCCTTAGAACGCTAGGAACTTATAAAACGTATGATCCGCCGAAACAATCGAACTTTATTGTTGAGGCGTACTCTTTGGAACTCGCTCTTACTTACTTATACTTTTGCGCTGGTTTTAAAAGATATAAAGATAGACTGATATAGATAGACAAACGCTCAACAAAAACTACAATAAACACAATATGTAGTGTGTAAATGCCTTGCCTATGCGGTTTGTAGCGCTATACGTTGCGTTTTTACGTAAAATATAGAGGGACGTCAAGGCAGTGTATCTAGCCGTTATTGGGACGTCAAGGCAGTGTATTATTTTACGGAACACCTTACCTATGCGATTTACAGCCCATGAAATATGCGAAAAACACGAAAACAAACAAGGGGGAAAACGACATGATTGAGAAACTAGTCACGACAGACAAACGAAACAAAACTTGCGGTAGTTGCGGCAAACCATTCCGCGACAACACGCGCCCGAACAATAAGAAAGCCTGCTCGACGGTCTGTGGCGACGTACTACGCAAGCAGCGCCAGCGCAATCAGTATGCGGCAGACACGGCACATATCGTTCGTAAGCCGTCACAGTACGATTTCTACAAGTCGCTCGACCTCGAATATCCGTTTTGGGGCGCAAAGCCGATGCAGAACCTAACGCAGCGTATCGAATCCTTGCAGCCGACCGATAAGGTTGAGCGGATCATGGCCGCACAGCAACGTGAGGCATTGATCGGGGGCAAGCGCAAGCAGACAGAAACGATTTCTTATGATGGCGATGAAAAAGGCGGCCACGGCGTTAGCGTGCGTTTTGCTGAACACGACGATAAAGAGCCGGGGCCAGTCACTACGACAAAAATGACGGCGGAAGAAATGGATCGGTATTTTGCGGAAACGTACGTGCGGAAGAAGTGAAGTTGCGAGTTTATGACGTTGATACCGAACTTTAAGACGTTTAGTCCGCTATATAGACGCTAGTAAGACAGTTTATTACCGCTGACACTATAATTACGGGGCGTTAGTTGGCTATACCTTATAGAGACACCTTATTAAAGTACGTCGTCGCGTCTATACCTTATAGAGACAGCTTTATTGCCGCTGATACTTAATTAACAAGGCGCCAGTTGGCTATACCTTATGAGGGAGGATGCGTGACGCAAATGGTTATATTTTAGGCGTTTAGTTGGCCATATAGCCGCCGAAAGGGTAGTTTCTTTTAGCTTGCAGAAAAGGTGCATAAGTAGGGAGAACAACAGAGTTATTTGTGACGCAGGTACTTATAAAATATGCGATTAGGCGCCATAAGGGGTGGAACTTCATGGGTTATATTTCCCCCGAGTAGCTGCCAATATAGCCGCCGAAAGGAAACTAAAAATTATTTTCGCAGACACTTTATTAAATGTCGAAACGTTGCCCCTATATAGTAGGAACACGTAAAAGTATTTGAAATTAATTTCATAGTTAGACGGGTAAAAAGGTCGTTTTCGACACCTTTAAGGTGAGAGGGTCCTTTCCCATTTGGTATTACAGTTCGTCCAGCAACCGCGGACGGCTTTTTATTTTGCTTTATCAGTTGTTCATTTAAACAACAAAGGAGGAACACGCAATGAAACTAACGCCTGAAACACTCGAAATATGCCGCAGCACACTCAAAATCACGCAAGGAGAGCTAGGACGGCTCGTCGGCGTAACCGGCTCAATGATTAGCGCAATCGAACGCCAGGATCGCATCTTAACGGCTGACGTGGAGCACAGAATCCGCGAGGCATTTCGAGTTAGCGACGATGAACTTGCTTCATTTATCAACGCGCACAACCGATTCAAACAAATCGCACAAGTAGAGGGGAAATGAGACGATGACAATGACGAGAATCACACGCCAACGTAAGGCTTTTCAAGATTTACACATCAACGTGAAACGCGAGGTACTTGGCGCACGGGTAATTAGCGCGTCAGGCAAGGATATTACGGAACAAATGGACTTGCAATTGAAGCTAAAACCTGAACAAGCGCGCGGATTGGAAGTAATAAACGACCTAACGGCGCTGGAAAAGGAAAACGGCGGCTTTGTGTTTGCGTTCTTCAAGCAATCCCGCACGATTGTTGAGCGATTCCCTACTTTAACGCAGCAAGACATTGCACGGCTGATGTTTATTGGCACATACGTAGCATGGCAAACAGGGCGCTTGCAGTCGGACAATGGTAAGGCGATTATCGACCGCGAGAAGCTAGAGAAGCTAGTCGAAATGTCGCGCAAGCGATTTAACGAACTATTTAAGCGGTATGAAGCCGAGGGTATTTTGCACGAAAATAAGGAAACGGGCGAAATCTTCGTTAATCCGTCGGTATTTTATCGCGGGCCAATGAAAGAAGTCCACACCGAAGTTAAGGACTATACGTACACGCGTATGTTTAAGACGACGGTGCGCGACCTTTATGCAAAGTTCAAGGGGCGCACGCTGGGCCAACTTGCGTTAATTTACTCGGTCATGCCGTTTCTTAATTTCAATACGAATATTATTTGCGAGAACTCCGAAGAAACTGCCGACGAACTAATCAAGCCGCTTTCACTCGATAGACTCGCAATGATTCTTGAGTACGCTGATCCGGCCAAGCTAAAACGAGCACTAAATGCCGTTAAAGTGGACGATAAGCCGGTATTTACGTACGCGACAAACGCATATGACCGCAGAAAGCTAAACATAATCGTCAATCCGCGAGTAATTTATGCTGGCGACGGTAAAGGGCTAGGCGCAATCATGGCGCTATTTAATTAAATCGCATAAATCGTATACAAGGGAACACGTCAGCGCCAAAACCTCGGCGGTGGCTTATTTATAATGCCTAAAAACGAAAAGGAGACGAGAAAATGAACGAAATTACACAGCAAATCGAGCAAACGGGGCCAGCGGAGTATACCGTAACGCTACTAAAAGATGGCGAGGAATACGGGGAGGAAGTTTTCACGCGCAGTAACGCAGTATTTCCCGCGTATCGCACGCTAATTAACGTGTTGCGCGACTTTGAGGACAAGACAGTACACGTTTTAACGGATAGTGCGCCTCTTGCCCGCGAGTTTAACAATACGCCGAATCCTAACGCCACGATGTTACGGCAATTAAACGACGTAGTAGCAAGACAAGGTTTAACGGTGATAATCACACACAATAACGGCAACTAAAAGGGAGAAAATGACATGAAAAAGACTATGAAAACGATTAAAAGCAAACTAACAATTTTCGGAATTTTAGACAGACTGGCTACGATTGATGCAAAGATCAGCGCAGTGACAGGCGGTGGTCAGCGATGAAGTGTATTTGCAGAGTTTGCGGCCAGGAAAAAAGTATCGACCTATTTGAGCGCGACAGTCGGAGCAAAACCGGCACTACAACAAGGTGCAAGGCGTGTAAGTACGTATCTAATAGCAAATCCGCTAAGGCTTACGCTCGCCTGCGCGAAAGGCAAAACAAGTATCCGATTCCCGTTGAAACGGATCGGCAGGAGTTTGACGTTATTTTCGAGCATATGGACGACTCATGCAGCTATTGCGGATGCGAGTATACAAGAACGCCGACAGTCGATCATATTCAGGCGCTCAAAAACGGCGGCAGACACCACATAAGCAATCTGACGCTAGTGTGCAAGTCTTGTAATTCAGCGAAATGTAATAAGCCGTTACTAGTTTATTACGAACAGAACTTCTTCAACTTTCCGCAAAACAATCTTAATAGCGTAGTCCATTATATAGCGTATTTTTCTGGTCGAACTTTCGACGAAGTAGTCGAGGAACTCGAAGAACAAAAACGTAAATACTGCGAAGCGAGAGGGTGGGACTACTATGCAACAGACTTTATTAGACGGACGGCCGAGGCGAGTTGAGCCGGGTGTTACGATCCGCCCAGCACCGGCAGGTAACCAGTGGAGCTTAAAAGGCAGCGATGTCACGACGTACAACCTCCGGAAAATGAGCGTAGAGGCTATTCATCGTTATGGTCTCGATAAATACGTCAAGTAATTTTTGCGCGGTTAAAAAATATGGAAAGCGAGGCAAACAGATGAACACTTTTGAAATTAAGAAGTCTGTAGCAAAAGAGGTGTGCAGACATACAATCTTAGCTGCGTACTCCACAGTAGGCTTTAACGGCTCACCACCTGACCTGGCGTCCGTTCTGCGCGAAGACTTAGAGGAACTGCAGAAACTGGAACACTCGCCAATTGTAGACGCAGCGATCCGGCTCGTCGAAATCGCAATTATTCACGCAGCCAAACCGACTACTAAATCGCATACGGAAGCAAGAGTCGCCCGTGATGAACTGGGCGATTTTCTTATTTCAGCGAAGGAAGTAAAAGGATAGGACGGTGAAGACGATTGAGCAAAATTAACGGCCACGGTGAACGGCTCACTAAACGCCAAACACAGGCACTTCGCACGAAACTAGGCAGACAAGCGAAAAAGTGTGCGGCATATGACTGCGACGCTTGTCCTTTTGAGTTGTGTGTAGTCGAGATACAGGCGGATCGGATAGCTGCGAATACTTGCCCGTATTTTATCAAGCACGTACTGCCCGAGAACCCAAAACTCGAAGCGGACTACCTCGACGCATTGCCTGCTAGTCACCCGGCAAAGCCGAAAAGAAAATCGGACGAGCCTTCGACTGGCAAACGTTGCGCTACGTGTTTCATCGAATTTAAACCGCGAAGCAATCGACAGAAATATTGTAGCGGTTGTGCTGATGAAAGACGCAAAGAAAAGGAAGCCGAGCGCATGAGAAAGAAACGTCTTGAGGATGCAATAAAACAAGCCCGGTAACATACGCATTTAGACCCTTAAAACCCCGTGTTTATGGGGTCTTTTACGACGAAAATAAGACACTTGGCATTACTGCCCACAAATCTATAACTAGTCGTTTAAAGTGCGAACAAACATTTAAGGAGGTGATCGCAGATGTCACGAAAAAATTCATATGAAATCCGAGAGCGTAACAAACCACAGCAATTAAAACGAAGTGAGGCAAAGAGTAAGCGGAATGGTAGGATTCCACATGATACGCGCGATTTATTTGCACGCAAAATGATGAAAGTTATCGAGCGTATGCAGGACGAATAGTAGACGTGCTACCAAATTTATATGTAACTCGGAAACATCAAATAATAACTTTAAAAGGGGATTATCTAAATGACAGAAAAATACGTTGATGTACTAATTACTGAAGCAACAGATATTAATGGGAGTCATAAATACGAAGGGAATATATACCCGCTAACCGAAGCGCAAGCACAAAAAGTTGAGTCGGAAGGCAAAGGTCAAACTACGTATGTCGGGCCGTTAGAAACACATAAAAAAACTATGGAAACTTTGTCGGAGCAATTATTTTCTAAACTTACGACGATAGAAGAAGATCCGCGGCTAACGGATTTCGCTAAGAAGGAAGACAAAGAAGCGGCCATTAAAGAAAGCGAGGCTATCGCACAAGGTATACAAGAAAAGTATGAAAATGAGTTGCGTATTTTAAGTGAAGCAGCGCAGGAGAAGTTTAGGAACTCCGTGCCTGCGACGTCACTCTCGCCGGATGAAATAAAAACTAAAGCTCGTCTAATAATGTCAGAAACAGCCCTTGCATCAACTTTCAATGATGCAGTTAGGGTAATTAGGGACCAAATTGAGCACGCTGAACCGATCGTATTGAGGGAATTACAATCACATTTCTATCAAGTTAAATCTGATTTAGAATCCAAAATGTCTAAAAGTGGTGATGGGTATGAGCGCATTATGCAAGGGGGAGACCTTAAAAAATTGTATGATAGCCTTAAAAAGAAATCCCTGACACCCGAACAATCGGAATTAAAGAAGCGTGCAGATTTGTTTACAGCCCTGACGCAACAAAGAGGCGATGTTCGGGAGGACTTCGTTAGGACTACTAAAATCATGAGACGTCAACTGTAAAAAATGAAGGGTATAATGCGCAACTAGTTCGAAATCGACAAAGGGGACGTTAAAAATGCCAATTGCATATCAGATGGACGTGACAAAAAGCGTAATCATGGCGCAAGCTCCGTCGGCGATTAACGGATATAAATCCACCGCTAGGATGGTACGTTACTCTGCCACTGCAACTTGCTTTGACGGTACGTCGATTAACTTAGTAAATGGACTTAACCGCCCGCTATACGAGGTTCTCGACGAAGCATTAAGCGCGTTGTTTAAGTTACTAGCGGCTAAGGACGTGACAGCCGTTGTGTCGATCAAAATGAACGTAGGACTCGCAGAGGGAGCTAAAGCTGCGCTGTTGAACAAATATGCGGCGGAAACTGAATTTGCGACAATCAAATTTACATAGGCGAAAACATGGCGCTCGGGCTATTCCGGGCGCTTTTTATTTGCATGAAAAGGACAAAGTTAGTCAAAGTCAAACTTAGGGGGAATTAAGATGAACACACTGGAAGACGTAAAAAAGATCATGCAACGCTCGTTTTATGAAACGGCCGCAGAGATGCAAAAAGTCGAGGACCTATCGAAGATCAAAGAGGGCGCGCGCATTGCGGAGTTACGCTTTGCCGAGGGGCTACAGGAACTTGAGAAATTAAAACTGTCAAAAGACGACAGGCGTCACTTTAAGCTGCTACGTGAGGCGTACTTAGACATCATTAAGTCGATCCAGTACATCCAAAAAGGCAATCACGTCATGGCAAATAGATATAGCCTGCAATCCGGGGAGAAAGCGTTTAGATACGCCCAAGCAAGGATGCGATTAAGTGAATAACGGCGACATCCTAATCAAGATTGGCGCAGATATAACTCAATTTAGTCGGTCCATGCAAAAAGCAAATAGCGATTTAAAGCAATTTGGTACCGCGAATAAAGAAACGTTTACAGCATTTAAGCAAACCGGAGCAGTCGTCACAGGTCTCGGAGTTTCAATTGCTGCAGGACTAGGAGGTGCCGTAAAAGTCGCGTCCGATTATCAGTCAGCGTTTGCTGGGGTAAATTCTTGCCCTCTCCGTTAGAAATAGCGGAGTAACAAATCGAGCAAAAACGGTGAAAGCTAAGGCTCGGGCTATGCCAACACCGTGGTAACTTCGTAGATTGCGAAAGGCTACGAAGCACCGTAGAGCGTAGCAGGTGAATAAGTATAATCCTGCCAAGAGTGTTCGACGCCTAAACGTTTTGGACGTAGGCGAAAATGTACGCCGATCTAGGTACGAATTGACGTACCGTCATGCGAGGAAACTCCTAGAAGTAAAGGATAAAAAGCCTTTACGTTAACAATATGAAGGAAGACTACAGACGCTACTGAAACAGAGTTTTCGAAACTATCGCAGGGAATTCGGAACATGTCTAAGGAGTTACCAGCCAGCGCGGTGGAAATCGCAAATGTCGCTGAAACAGCCGGACAATTGGGGATAAAAAGTGGCGATATTTTGGAGTTCTCCAAGACGATGGTAAACCTCGGAGTCGCTACGAATATGTCTTCTGAAGAAGCGGCAACCTCGCTTGCACGTTTGGCGAACATTACACAGATGCCGATGGACAAAATCAGTAACCTAGGGTCAACTGTAGTCGCGTTGGGTAAAAAATATTGCCCAGCCGTTGAGAAATTAGCGGCATAAAACATCGAGTGAATTCAAGGAAAGCTAAGTGTCTTGTAATGAGACGTAGGCTAATCTTGAGCCAAGCACATGAGAAATCGTGTGAAGGTGCAACGACTAGATAAAGTACCCTAATCAACAAAGCTACTCAAAATGGGTGGCTTTTTTGTATGGAGAAATATCCACGAGCGCTCGACGCCTAAACAGATAATGCTGTAGGCGATGATATAGTCTGAACCGGGTGCGAAATGACGCGCCGTAATGTGGGTAAACCCCCGGAAGTAGAGGATAAAGAGCCTTTACGATAACAAATTGAATAATTTAGCGACTACAGAATCCGAGATTGTTGCGATGTCCCTACGATTAGCCGGAGTTGGTGCGCAGGTAGGTCTTACCGAGGCGGATATTGCAGCGCTTGGTGGAGCGCTTTCAAGCGTAGGTATCGAGGCAGAGGCCGGGGGCACAGCTTTCTCTATGGTCATGAAAAAGATTAATACCGCAGTTAAAGACGGAGATAAAAAGCTAGACGGATTTGCTAAAGCAGCGGGCGTCTCTTCGCAAGAATTTGCTAACGCATGGAATAGCGATCCTATTGCGGCCATTGATATGTTTGTAAAAGGTCTTGGCAAATCCGGTGACGCAGGCGAAAACCTCGCAGAAATACTCGGCTACCTTGGTATTAAGGGAATACGAGAACAGGATGCGTTACTGCGTCTAGCGGGAGCATCCGACGTTCTAACCGAATCTATAGGAATCGCCAATAAAGGATGGGACGAAAATACCGCGCTTACTGACGAAGCCGCTGAACGATATAAGACGCTCGAATCGAAGTTAGCAATCTTCGGCAACGTCATCAAGGACATTGGAATAACGATTGGTGACGCCCTTTTACCTTACGTAACCGCGTTTGTAGACAAAATGACGGAACTTGGTACGTGGATCGGCGAGCTGAACCCGAAGTTTTTACAACTCGGAGCGCTAGTTGCAGCGGTGTCTGCGGGATTCATGATTGTCGGAGGTTCCTTGCTACTATTAATCGGATTTGTACCGCAACTTATCACGGGCTTTATGGCGCTAAGTACGGTAGCTGGTGCGTTGGGTACGGCCTTCACAGTTCTGACGGGTCCAATCGGTATTGCTATCGCAGCCATTGTCGCAATCGGTGCAGCGCTAGTCGTTGCGTATAACAAAGTCGACTGGTTCCGCGCGGGTGTCGATAAAGCGTGGTCGATGATTAAGCAGGCGACAGCGACGGCATTTAACGCAATTAAATCGACGATAACGACCATCATCGCCAGCGCGGTGAAGTTTGGATCGGACCAGCTCGATAAGTTTAAAGCGTTTTGGGACGCTAACGGCGCGGCTATTATGAGCATCGTCAAGGGACATTTTAACAATGTAAAAACGATTATCACAGCGGTGATGGGCGCTATTAAAGCCATATTTACCACCATATGGCCGATTTTATCCAATACAGTACTAGTCACCTGGAACTTGATTAAGACGACTGTATCCGTAGCAATCAGCGCGGTATTAGGCACAATCCAAACCGTTATGAAACTTTTGCAAGGCGACTGGAAGGGCGCCTGGACGACGATTAAGAAAACAGCGTCGGAAATATGGAGCAGCATCGAAAGTTTCTTCAAGAACGTCAGCTTAGTCGAAATAGGTAAGGACATCATACGCGGACTTGCTAACGGGATCGGCGCCATGGGCAACGTTGTAAGAGATGCGGCGATAAGTATCGCGAAGAATATTAAGGACGCAATTACAGGATTCTTCGGAATCAAATCGCCATCGCGCGTAATGATGGGAGTCGGCGGATTCCTCGGCGAAGGACTAGCAATCGGCATGAAGTCGGAACTTGCTAACGTCAAAAGGATGGCGAAAACACTTGCGCGGGCTGCGTCCATTGACGCCGATGCTTCGTTTGCAGTCGCAGGCTATCAAGCGCCTTCACGTTCGTCTATTCGGACAGCGCGCGTAGGGGCGACGTTTAATGGCGAGGGCAAGTCGGGCATCACAGTGAAACAGACGTTACATTTCCACGATCATGCGTTAAGTCCAGCAGAGGCCGCACGTAAGCAGAAGCAGGCAGCGCAACAACTCGCATTGCAATGGCAGACGCGATAATCGTACACATTCAAAGGCGGCATCCTTAATAGGGTGTCGTCCTTTTTTAAGCGGTAATACCGAACGTGGAAAAGGCGCCGGAGTCCGATTATAAATTACGTCAATGTTGCGCGCAATGGGGTGTCGATAAAAGGGGCGACAGGACATGCGTAAATACATAGGTAACACGTTAGCGTAGTGAAGCACTCTATAGAAGGAACTCAAAACGCAGGCTTGACGTAGCTTTACGTTTGAATGCCGTTTTTGTCCTATATTTGACGTTCCACCAGGTAACAAAAGTGCAACGTATATTGGCGTATAAGGGGGACGAAATCGGACGATATCGATTCGGCGTAGTTCGGTGTTTTGTGCGTGCTAAAGTAAGAGGATATTCGACCATGTAATAGAAGTAAGTCAAAAATGCGTGTTTAGTTGCGTTGAGTTTACGTGGGGTTTTTTACAGCTTTCGCCCGTCTGCGCGTGGGTGTCCAAACGCTTTGAGGCTTGCGTTATTAAGGCAAAACGAACATAGAGATTATATGCGACATAATATAGAAGGAAGTTTAAAAGCGGACTGCGGATAATGTTCGGTTTGAGGTCGCTCTTTGCAGCTTCGGCTATCTGACGCGTGCCTACTCCGACGTTTTGAATCGTCAATATTACGCCAGCTTATCAGTTCACGGCGGACAGCCTCGCCAAACTCACGGGGTCAATAACAACGTCGTATGTACCTTATTGTATATTATCGTACATTAAATCGTTGACACGACGGGGTTCTTTGTTTATACTAACGATAATATACATTGAACGTACGATAACGTATGAAAAGAGGCGGTAATATGGCGAAGGTAAAGAACGTTCAGCCGTTAAGAACAGCGGAGGAAATCGAGGATATGCGATGGGCATTGCGCCGGTATGCGAGTGAGCGCGATCTGTTCATGTTTAACATCGGGATCAACTCGGGACTGCGCGTCAGTGACATCGTGCCATTGCGGGTGCGCGACGTAAAAGGAAAGACCCACGTCACACTGCGCGAGACTAAGACGGGTAAGACTAAACGCTTCCTATTGCCACGGGCTACACGTGCAGAGGTGGACGCCTACACAGCGAACATGGAGACGGATGATTACCTGTTTAAGTCACGCAGAGGCGACAGCCATATCACTACGACGCAGGCTTACCGTGCTTTGCAGAAGGCAGCGGAAGCACTCGGACGGGACGACATAGGGACGCACACGATGCGCAAGACGATGGGCTTCCATCACTACCGTAAGCATAAGGACGTAGCGACGTTACAGCATCTGTTCAATCATGCTGCACCGTCCGTCACATTACTGTACATCGGTATAACTGACGATGAAGCGGACGCAACGATGGAGGACTTCGCTCTATAACGCAAAAGGACGCAGGGCTACGACTAGCCGAGCGTCCTTTTTTATTTCCCGTGCGAATTTATACACCGGGGGGCATGGTCGACCGGCCAGCCGTTCTGCAGGCGCCTGACGAATGCGGGATATATGAAATCACTCGAGCCCTCTCATCCTAGAAATCGACTTTCTAAAATAGCGTTTCACAGTCGAAAAAATTCGCGCTATAAAATTTTCACTTCGGGGGTTTATACTACTTCCATCGATCGATAAATGCGTCCAGTCCGTCCCGTGCGTATTCGAGAATGAGCGCCCAACTAATCTTTTCATTGTGCGGATTGTTGGAGTTCAGATAGCGGATGACCTTCTGCAACTCGCTTATTCTTTGCGGGTCCAATTTCCGTCGAATATATTCCGCGCAGAATGGCGTGATAAAGTCCGAGTGGGTTAGCGCAGTCTCAAGTAGGATCGCCGTAGCCCGTGACGGGGTACAGTCAAGCGAATAGCCGAGCAAGCGGACGTTTTCAAAGTCTTCTGCAGTAAATCGAACACTCACACGTTCAGTGGGGCCGGCTGCTTTGAAGCGTTGTACGGATGGCCGCGTTATATCGCCGAGAAATAGCGTATTGCGAAATCGTGCATCCCGTCGGAAAGAAAGCCCCAATACTTCCATAACGGATCGACTCGCCAGGCCGTCAATACATATGCGTTCGATTACGTCCTTAACGGGAACGTCCATAATATAGGACAGTCGATATACAGCATCTTTAAGCTCGATACTCACCGTTGGCTGCACGTGCCTCCGTTTGTCATTCCGTTGCTTCCGTACGCCCTTCCCTATTTCCATATTACCGCCCTTTCGTCCGATTTTGTCCGCCCATGTGGTATTGTGTGGCGGGGTTAATCTAGCATACGGCAGTGGGGCAGTGGTTATGACAAAGCTGGTATAAGTCGCTGATTGCCCGTCCATACTGCAGATAAATGCAAGATTAGGAGTTGTTAGCGATGGCAAAACAGCAAACAAAGAGGGATCAGGCGCGAGAGGAATCTAAGAAGCTACTGGATCACGCACGCAAGACCGGATTTCCACTCGGCAAGAAGGCGAAATAAACCGGTCGGTAGTGTTTAGTCATACCAGGTATTACGATGTCTTACCAATTCATACAGGAAAGGCGATAATCGGCATTTATGTCATACCAAGTATTACGTTGTAATACCAATTCATAGCGACGTCCCTAAAATTAGTGTGTTGGCAATCTTCCGCTTATCTACTTTTTAGGGATTTTTTGTGCGACCATCGTTAATTTTGCGCCGGCTTACGTCACCTTTCGCCAGCTTTACGCTACGTATTCCTTCTACTATATTGTACGATTAAATGGACTTGTTTTATATCCGTCAATGGCACTCGAAATCAATGAGGAGTTTCAGCTTATTCACCTATTCGGTGGCGTGCGGTAGAGTACGTCTTAGAAGGCGAGGTGATAACGTGGAGAGTAACGCATACTACAGTTCTAGCGATATTGAGAAATATGTTGGTGTAAACACTACTACCACAAAGCTAATCGCGGGAGCAACGAGTGAATTCATAACGAACTTTGGCGCTAAGGAGCGTAAGGCATGGCGCTTTAATCGCAAAGAAATGTTCTTTATTAAGTTCGTTAGCGATCACTCACGACTATTGACGCGGGATGGCGCAATATCCGAGGCGCTCGAATACTTCTACGGAATTGACAGTAGACGCGATAACTGACTAGACGGAATATGCGCTCCGTGTTATGATTGTCTTACGTAAATTGAGCGGGAAGCGCGTAGCACTACGTCAGCTTATACGAACACCTAGCGTCATATCAGCGTTCTATGCCGTCCACCTATCGAGTGGTGCAATGGATAGCACGCAAGCCTCCGAAGCTTGAAATGTGGGTTCGACTCCCGCCGAGGGCATATAGGTGTTATAAGATACTCCCCCGATTGTATGAAAATCATACGGTCGGAGGAGTTTTTTTGTTTTAGAAGAAACTTTTTAGACTGTAGAGCGTATATAGGATAACTATCTAGTTTTGAGCTTCCTCGTTTCAGGGTAAACTTTTGGAAGTGTAGAAACGAAGATATTATTGAGGAGGCGGGGATTTTGAAGAAGTTATTGGGGCCTATAGGTGTTATTGTAGGTATTATTGTGGTGCTAGCATTGATCTTAGTACCAAGTTACAACAAATTCGTATCATCAGAAGAAAACGTAGACCAAGCGTATTCTCAAATTGAGACGCAACTGCAACGTAGAGTGGATCTCATTCCAAACTTAGTGAACACTGTAAAAGGATTTGCGAAACAAGAGAAAGAAGTCATTGGTCAAGTAACAGAGGCGCGCTCGAAACTAGCTGGCGCAAACGGACCAGAAGAACAAGCTGCAGCGGACTCTGAGCTTTCGGGTGCACTTAGTCGATTGCTAGTAGTGGTAGAGAATTATCCAGAATTAAAAAGTAATGAAAACTATAGACAGCTTATGGATGAATTAGCTGGAACTGAAAACAGACTTGCTGTAGCACGGAAAGATTACAATGGCGAGGTCGCTTCGTATAACAAACAAGTGAAGCGTTTCCCGGGCAAACTCGTTGCGTCTGTTTTCGGATTTGACGAAAAGGAATATTTCAAAGCGGAAGCGGGTGCAGAAAAAGCACCTGAAGTCGACTTTGGGGCTGATGAGTAATGAGAAGGTTAGCTGTCCGAGCATTTGCCCTGCTTGGTATGCTTTTAGTTTTGTTGACAATTGTTCAGCCGGTAGTCCACGCAAAAGTGGATGTAGTACAAGATGAATCGGGTATTCTGTCCGAGAGTCAAATAGCAGAACTGAGTGACTATGGCGAGCGGTTAAAAAGTGCAACAGGTGCTGAATTAGCTGTGCTCATTGTACCATCTACAGAAGGAAGACCTATTGAAGAGTATTCACTAGATAAATTGCGCGAGTTCCAACTCGGCAATAAAAAGGAAAACAATGGAGCACTATTAGTTGTAACGACGCAAAAAGATGAATCGAAAAAAAGGCACTTTCGGTTAGAAGTTGGATATGGCTTAGAAGGCGCTCTTCCTGATGGTAAGGTCGGTAGAATTATCGATGAAGTCTCTGGGCCTTATTTGGAAGCACAGCAACCTGCAGAAGCCATCATGGAAGCATACAAAGCTTTCTATAACCAAATAGCAAAGGAATACGGGCTGGAAGGATCTGAATTACCAGTTGCAACATATGACGGGAATAACAGTGATGATGAAGGTGGGTTCCCAATCGTCCCAATTATCGTCATCGGTTTCATCCTCATCCAGATTTTCTTTAACTCTGGAAGAGGTGGCGGTTCGGGTGGTTCCGGTGGTTCTGGAGGATCCGGCGGTAGACGTCGCGGAGGCGGCATGATCTTCTTCCCAGGATCGTTTGGAGGCGGAGGTGGCTCTGGCGGTTCTGGTGGTGGATTCGGAGGCTTTGGCGGCGGTGGTTCCGGAGGTGGCGGAGGCGCTGGTCGAAGCTGGTAAGCCAAAAACGGTCTACACAACACTTAGTGTTGCGTAGATCGTTTTTTCATTTTACAATGTGGTTATATGGAGGGATTCTTATGCATGTACTGTTATATACCAAGCCTGGCTGTTCTTTGTGTGACGAAGCTGAACAGATGATGGAACTTATCCAAGAAGACTATCCATTGACGTGGACAACTGTAAATATTGAAGACGATGACGCTAAGCACGAACAATATGTGTACATGATTCCTGTAGTCGAGAAAGATAATGAGGTCCTTTGTTCAGGGGTGATTAGTTATGTCGATCTTGCATTACTTTTTGAGTCAGGAGTTTAAATTTGAAATTATCGGGAATAATATGTATAGTTACATTATTAGTTAATCTATTTTTTTGACTAAAGTGGGACGAAATTCAACCAACATGGTCAGGTGTTGTCCTACAGAGGAAGGAGGAGTCTTTCTGAAATCGGCTATTGTGGAAGCACAGGAAAAGTTAGTACCCGAAATGATGGCAACCCTGCAACAACGTTATCTTGTGCTAAAACTCATCAAAACATCCGGGCCAATTGGAAGACGACCTCTTGCTGACACTGCAGGTTTGTCTGAACGCGAAACACGCTCGGTCGTGGAAGCCCTTCGAGATCAGCAACTTATTCGTGTTGCGAAAGAGGGAGCGACCATCACTGCTGACGGAGAGAGTGTGCTTGAGCATCTAGGACCGTTAGTTGAGCTGCAATATGGCAAGAATGTTCTTGCAAAACGTATTAAAAGTTATTTCTCCATTCAAGATGTACACATTGTAAAAGGAGACAGTTCTGAACCAGGTGGCTCCAACGAATTACTTGGAACTGAAGCTGCATCTGTTTTTGCAAGCCGCATTGGAAATGGACGTATCGTGGCCGTGACAGGTGGAAGTACAATGGCAGCTATTCCGAAACATTTGAGTTGTTACCCAGGTGCTGAGGATACAGTATTCATCCCTGCTAGAGGTGGAGTTGGAGATAATATAGGACAGCAAGCGAACGTGATTGCCGCTACATTTGCACATACGTGTAATGCTTCTTACAAGTCATTATATTATCCTGAATCTCTTAGTGAAGAAGCACATGCCATATTCTTAAGAGAACCGACCGCTCAGAAAATGCTTGAGCTATATGAAACAGCGGATTGCTTGCTGCATGGTATTGGTGATGCGAAAAAAATGGCGGCAATGAGAGATTCTGATGAAGAAGAACAACAGTTACTCGATTCCAGATGTGCAAAAGGTGAAGCTTTCGGGTATTACTTTAATGGCACCGGTGAAATTGTTCACCACCTTCGAACGGTGGGGATTCAAACTGATCACCTAAAACGCATTCCACTAGTATTAGCAGTAGCAGGAGGTTCTGAAAAAGCAGAAGCGATTCTTTCGTATTTGCGCGGAGCTACTAAGCAAACTGTTCTTATTACGGATGAAGGCGCTGCAAGGGAAATCGTGAATTTACTAGCAAACGACTAACACAACATGTTTACAAACGGTCTGCTTTGGAAAATGTCCAGAGTATGCCATCTCTATATATAACAACTAAAACTTGGAGGGATTTTACATGACTGTAAAAATGGCGATTAACGGATTTGGACGTATTGGACGTATCGTAATGCGAGACACACTGGAACATGAAGAACTTGAAGTGGTAGCAGTAAACGACTTAACGGATGCACCAATGCTTGCACACTTGTTAAAGTATGATTCAGTTCACGGGATTCTGGATGCAGATATCACGTCCGATGAAAACCATATTATTGTGAACGGTAAAAAGATTCGAGTCTATGCTGAAAAAGATCCAGCTAACCTTCCATGGAAAGACCTTGGAGTCGATATCGTTGTTGAAAGTACAGGAGTATTCCGCGACGCTAAAGGCTTACAGAAACACATCGACGCTGGTGCGAAGAAAGTCATCTTGTCAGCTCCTGCTAAAGGTGATGTAAAAACACTTGTTATGGGTGTAAACGAACAAGAATATGATGCGGCAACAGATCACTACGTTTCCAATGCATCATGTACTACAAACTGTTTAGCACCAGTTGTTAAAGTGCTGAATGAGAAGTTCGGCGTTGAACGTGGCATGATGACAACAATTCACTCATACACAAACGATCAGCGAATTCTTGACCTTCCACACGAAGACTACCGTCGTGCACGTGCTGCAGCAGAGTCTATGATCCCGACAACTACAGGTGCAGCATCAGCTGTAACAAAAGTAATTCCTGAATTGAAAGGGAAATTAGATGGAATGGCTGTCCGTGTTCCAACACCAAACGTTTCACTCGTTGACTTCGTCGCTGAGTTGAAAAAAGACGTTACTGTTGAAGACGTTAATAGTGCATTAAAAGAAGCATCTGAAAACGAACTAAAAGGCTACCTGTTCTACAGCGACCTTCCACTCGTTTCAAAAGACTATAATGGCAACCATGCTTCTTCTACAGTAGATGGCTTGTCAACAATGGTACTTGGAGACAACATGGTGAAAGTGATTAGCTGGTATGACAACGAACAAGGATATGCTGCACGTTGTATCGATCTTGCGTTGTTCATGAACGAAAAAGGACTATAAGCGACAACAGTAAACACATATCGGGCACATAAAATCTGGCTTATCAGATTGTGACCGATTATACTTAATAGATGGGCAGGAGGAACGGCATTGCCCGTTTCCTCCTTTTTTATTAAAAACTTTTGTTGTGAAGGAGTGCTTGTTCGCATGAATGCCAAAATGACGATGAAAGACTTGGATCTAAAAGGGAAACGAGTTTTCTGCAGGGTGGATTTTAACGTACCTATGGAAGATGGGAAAGTTTCAGATGATACTAGAATCCGTGCTGCAATCCCTACAATCGAGTACCTTTCTGAACAGGGGGCAAAAGTAATTCTTGCGAGTCACTTGGGTCGTCCAAAAGGTGAAGTGAAAGAAGATTCACGTTTAACGGAAGCCGGGAAGCGATTGGCTGAATTACTTGGAAAGCCCGTTCTGAAATTGGACGAGTCCACAGGGCCTGCGGTTGAGAAACAAGTTTCCGAGTTGACTGATGGAGAGATTCTTTTGCTTGAAAATGTTCGATTCCATGCGGGGGAGGAAAAGAACGATCCTGAACTTGCTAAACAATTTGCTGCACTGGCAGATGTTTTCGTCAATGACGCATTTGGAGCAGCACACCGCGCACATGCAACAACTGCTGGAATTGCGGAGTACCTTCCGAGTGTTCAAGGACTTCTTCTTGAGAAGGAATTGGACGTCCTCGGAAAAGCGTTATCCGATCCTGAACGCCCTTTCACTGCAATCATTGGCGGGGCAAAAGTGAAAGACAAAATTGGTGTCATTGATCACTTGCTGGATAAGGTGGATAACCTGTTAATCGGCGGAGGCTTGTCGTATACATTTACACGTGCACAAGGTCATGAAACTGGAGACTCCCTTGTTGAAGAAGACAAGATTGAGTTGGCACAATCATTCATTCAAAAAGCGAAAGAAAAAGGCGTCAACTTGTATTTGCCGATTGATGCAAAAGTGGCGGATTCGTTCTCAGAATCAGCAACAACAAAAGTCGTTAGCGTAAGCGAAATTGAAAAAGGTTGGATGGGCCTTGATATCGGTCCGAAAACCGCTGAACTTTACGACAGCGTAATCCGCGATTCCAAACTTGTTATTTGGAATGGACCGATGGGTGTATTTGAAATGGCACCATTTGCTGAAGGTACAAAGCGAGTTGCTCAAGCAATGGCTGAAACCGATGCATTCACAATTATTGGTGGTGGCGATTCTGCTGCTGCTGTTGAAAAGTTTGAAGTAGCTGAAAAAATGGACCACATCTCAACAGGTGGCGGTGCGTCATTGGAGTTCATGGAAGGTAAAGAATTGCCTGGCGTTGCTGCATTGAAAGATCGTTCATAAGGAGGGACTACTCATGAGAAAACCGATTATCGCAGGAAACTGGAAGATGTACAAAACGAAGGATGAAGCTGTAGCGTTTATAGATTCACTTGCTGGAAAGTTGAAGGAAAGTGACAAGGTGGAAACCGTGATTTGTTCACCTGCACTATATCTAACAACACTTGTAGAAAAGTCAAAAGGATTACCGATTCGAATTGGTGCGCAAACGATGCATGAAGAAATTGAAGGGGCATTTACAGGTGAAATCAGTCCGACCATGCTTTCAAGTGTAGGTGTTGAATTTGTTATCCTTGGACATTCTGAGCGTAGACAATACTATAACGAAACAGACGAATCTATTAACCGAAAAGTGAAATCGGCTTTTGAACACAAGCTTACACCGATTGTATGTGTAGGTGAGTCACTGGAACAGCGTGAAGACAACGCGACATCAGCGATTGTTTCAGAACAAGTGAAGAAAGCGTTTGCGGGAGTAAGTGAAACAGATGCTGCTTCTGCTATCGTTGCCTATGAGCCAATCTGGGCAATTGGTACTGGACGTACAGCAACTGCTGAAGATGCGAATGAAGTGTGTGCACAAATTCGTGCAGTCCTTACAGACCTATATTCAGACTCAGTGGCTCAGGCGATCCGTATTCAATACGGCGGTAGTGTAAAACCTGGAAACATTGAAGAACTCTTATCGATGAGTGATATCGATGGAGCATTAGTCGGTGGAGCTAGTCTCGATCCGGAATCGTTCACCGCACTCGCGGAGGCTGGAGCAAATGCCTAAAGGTCCTGTTGGCCTTATCATTATGGACGGTTTTGGACTGCGCTCAGAAACTTCCGGAAACGCTGTTGCGCATGCGAAGAAACCAAACTATGAGCGATTATGGAACGCGTATCCCCATTCCATGTTAACCGCGTGTGGGGAAGCGGTCGGGTTGCCTGAAGGTCAAATGGGCAACTCAGAAGTCGGTCACTTGAACATTGGGGCTGGACGGATCGTCTACCAGAGTCTTACTCGGGTCAATAAATCGATTCGTGAAAACGATTTTTTCCAAAACGAATCGTTATTGTTAGCGGTTGAGCACGCAAAAGCCAATGACGGTTCACTGCATTTGATGGGCTTACTATCTGATGGCGGCGTCCACAGTCATTATGAGCATTTGTTTGCGTTGTTGCGACTAGCTGAAATGAATGGCATCCAGAATGTATATGTCCATGCGTTTTTAGACGGCAGAGATGTAGGTCCTAAAACTGCATTAACATATATTAAACAAACAGAGGAAGTCATGAAATCGGTTGGAGTCGGTCAGCTTGCGTCAATTTCCGGTCGCTATTATGCGATGGATCGCGACAATCGCTGGGAACGTATTAAGTTGGCGTATGATGTCATGGTGACTGGCGAAGGACCTGTCTATGCTTCAGCTGAAGAGGGTGTCCAAGCTTCCTACGATGCGGGTGTGACAGACGAGTTCGTTGTTCCATTCATCGTTCAAAAAGAGGGACAGGCGCCAATTCGTATTTCAGAAGGAGATTCCGCTGTATTTTTCAATTTCCGACCAGACCGCGCGATTCAATTATCACGTGCGTTTACTCAAAATGGATTTGATGGCTTTTCATCTAAGAAATATTCAGATTTGAAATTCGTTACCTTTACGGATTACAGTGCTGAAGTCGCTTCTGAAGTTGTATTTGCTAGTCAAGATTTGAAGAATACAATTGGTGAAGTCCTTTCTCAGAACAACATTCGTCAGCTCCGTATTGCGGAAACTGAAAAGTATCCGCATGTAACGTTCTTCATGAGTGGTGGACGCGAGGAAGAATTTGAAGGCGAGAAGAGAATTCTAATCCCTTCACCCAAGGTTGCTACGTATGATTTAAAACCTGAAATGAGTGCGTACGAAGTAACAGATGCGCTCATCAAAGAAATACAAGAGGACCAAATCGATGCGTTCATCCTCAATCTTGCGAATCCTGACATGGTCGGTCATAGTGGAATGCTTGAACCGACCGTGAAAGCGGTTGAGACGACGGATGAATGTGTTGGACGTATCCTAGATGTGTTGCTTGCTAAAGGTGGAACAGCAATTATTACAGCAGACCACGGAAATGCAGACGAAGTAATGACAATTGAAGGTGCACCAATGACTGCGCATACGACTAATCCAGTACCAGTAATTGTGACGAAAGATGGCGTTACACTAAGAGAAGGCGGTATTCTCGCTGATCTTGCGCCAACCATGTTAAAATTGCTAGGTATCAAACAGCCAGTAGAGATGACAGGAACGCCATTATTTTAACTAAAGGGAGAGATTTGCATGCCAATCATTACACTTGTTCAAGCTAGAGAAGTACTCGACTCACGAGGGAACCCAACAGTTGAAGTCGAAGTGTTTACAGAAAGTGGCGCATTTGGACGAGCAATTGTACCATCTGGTGCATCAACAGGTGAATATGAGGCTGTTGAACTTCGCGATGGCGACAAAGATCGTTACCTTGGAAAAGGCGTGCTAAAAGCTGTTGATCACGTCAACGAAATCATTGCAGATGCACTGGAAGAGAACTATTCAGTTCTTGACCAAGTCGTGATCGACAATGCTTTGATCGAACTGGACGGAACAGATAACAAAGGCAAACTTGGAGCAAACGCAATTCTTGGCGTATCTATGGCAGTCGCTCATGCGGCAGCTGACTATTTAGATATCCCATTGTATCAATATCTTGGCGGCGTCAATGCGAAGCAACTTCCTGTTCCGATGATGAATATCGTCAATGGAGGAGAGCACGCAGATAACAACGTCGACATTCAAGAATTCATGATCATGCCTGTAGGCGCTGAATCATTCCGTCATGCACTTCGCATGGGAGCAGAAATCTTCCACGGATTGAAAGCGGTTCTTCATGATAAAGGATTGAACACAGCGGTTGGTGACGAAGGCGGATTCGCACCGAACTTATCATCTAACGAAGAAGCACTCTCTACGATTGTAGAAGCAATTGAAAAAGCAGGATACAAAGCTGGCGAAGATATTATGCTCGCAATGGACGTTGCGGCTTCAGAAATCTTCAACAAAGAAGACGGTAAGTACCATCTATCAGGTGAAGGCATCGTGAAAACATCTGAAGAGATGGTTGACTGGTATGAAGAGCTAGTCAACAAGTATCCAATCATTTCAATTGAAGATGGGTTGGACGAAAACGACTGGGCAGGTCACAAGCTCTTAACAGACCGCCTTGGCAAGCGCGTACAACTTGTAGGAGACGATCTCTTCGTAACGAATACAGAAAAATTGTCACGCGGTATTCAAGAAGGCGTAGGGAACTCGATTCTTATTAAAGTGAACCAGATCGGAACACTTACTGAGACATTCGATGCGATTGAAATGGCGAAGCGTGCGGGCTACACAGCTGTTATCTCTCACCGTTCAGGTGAAACAGAAGATACGACAATCGCTGACCTTGCAGTCGCAACAAATGCAGGGCAGATTAAGACCGGTGCTCCTTCGCGTACAGATCGCGTTGCGAAGTATAACCAATTGCTACGTATCGATGACCAACTCGATGAAACAGCACAGTACCTTGGCAAACAAACATTTTACAACTTGAAGCAACAATAAGTTGCGGTTAGCGACAACAGCTTCAAACAGCGGTTGTCTCTATTGCTAGAGTTTGGTAAACTGGTAAGGTAGTTGAGTTCTGTTTCAGGAGGTGGAACATTATGCACGCGTTATTATTGACATTGCTCGTGATTGTCTCACTTTCACTAATTGTCGTTGTCTTGCTACAATCGGGGAAAAGTGCAGGCCTATCTGGAGCCATCTCCGGTGGTGCAGAACAGTTATTTGGTAAACAAAAGGCACGCGGTCTAGACTTAGTCTTGCAGCGCGTTACAATTGTACTATCCGTGCTGTTCTTCGTACTGGCGATTGCGATCGTGAAAATATAAAAAGAAGCAATTTTCGCCTGGCCATCTGTACGGCCAGGCTTTTTTATTCAAAAATGGGTTGGTAATGATTGGAGGTTAGGTCGCATGAAAGTTTCTCATGCAAAGCCTTTCTTTTTTGAACATGGAAAGCGAGCAGTGCTTTTACTGCATGGTTTTACAGGAACATCTGCAGACGTACGAATGATCGGCCGTTACTTAGAGAAAAAGGGATATACATCCCTTGCACCGCATTATAAAGGACATGGTGGACCCGCAGAAGACCTGATTCACACAGGTCCTGACGACTGGTGGCCAGATGTCATTCAAGCATATGAGCAGTTAAAAGATGCGGGATATGACCAAATTGCCGTAGCCGGGTTATCATTAGGTGGCGTATTTTCACTGAAATTAGGAGCCGAGCGTCCTGTGCTAGGAATTGTTACGATGAATGCACCGATGTCAATGCGTTCCTTAGATCAGATGTATGAAGGGGTTCTTCGCTACGCACGCGAATATAAAAAACTAGAAGGCAAAGACGAACAAACAATTGAGGCGGAAGTGAATTCACTCCGTGAACAATCGATGCCTTCGCTAACCGACCTTCAGAAGCTGATTGAAAACGTAAGAGCAGAAGTGGATACGATCTATGCTCCGTTATTAGTTGTTCAGTCCACTCATGATGAAGTAATCGACACGAATTCCGGACAAATCATCTATGATACCGCAGAGTCGACAGACAAAAAAATATCTTTATACGAGAAATCGAAACATGTCATTACATTAGGTCCTGAGAAAAACGAACTTCATGAAGAAATTTTCGAGTTTTTGGAGTCACTTGATTGGGAAGATTAATGAAACCCAAATCAGGCAATACTAAATAGACAAGGAGGGATAAGAGTTGGACACATTTGAAAAAGAATTAGAACAACAAATCCTGTCAACAATGAAAGATGATTCTTATAAGCCCCTAACCGTTCAAGAGATTCAAGAATTACTCGGAATGGAACAAGCGGCTGAATTTAAAGAGTTAGTGAAAATGCTCGTTCATCTAGAACAAAAAGGACTCATTATTCGCTCACGAACGAATCGTTATGGCGTTCCGGAACGGATGAATTTAGTTCGCGGAAAATTCATCGGTCACGCAAAAGGATTTGGTTTTGTAACACCAGAGACTGAAGGAATGGATGATATTTTCATACCACCTACTGAAGTCAATGGAGCGATGAATGGCGATATCGTGCTAGTACGAGTGGCGAACAGCTCTTTCGGAGATCGTCGCGAAGGTGCGATTATCCGGATCGCTGAACGTAAAACGACGAAAGTAGTCGGGACGTATCAAGACAATCGAGGATTCGGGTTTGTCATTCCTGATGATAAAAAGCTACCTATGGACATCTTCATTGCAAAAGGAAATAACTTAGGAGCCATCGAAGGGCATAAAGTGGTTGCTGAAATCACTGAGTTTCCAAGTGATATGAAGTCTGCAACAGGAATGGTTGTGCAGATTCTTGGACACAAAAACGATCCAGGTGTCGACATCCTTTCAATTATTCACAAGCATGGAATTGAAATCGAATTTCCACCTGAAGTACTTCAGCAAACGGACAAAATTCCTGCAGAAATCCAGGAAACAGATTTGTTTAAACGCCATGACCTGCGAGATGTACTGACGATTACAATCGATGGTGCAGATGCAAAGGATTTGGATGACGCGATTTCACTCGTGAAAAACGCAGATGGAACACATACGTTATCTGTTCACATTTCAGACGTGAGTCACTATGTCGAGGAGAATACACCACTTGATGCTGAAGCCTATGACCGTGGAACGAGTGTCTACTTAACAGACCGCGTTATTCCAATGTTGCCGCATAAGCTGTCAAACGGAATCTGTTCCCTGCACCCTGATGTAGATCGTTTAACACTCACATGTGAAATGACAATCGACGGAAACGGGAAAGTGACACATCACGAAATCTATCCGAGTGTTATTAATTCCGATTATCGGATGACGTATCAGGATGTCTACCAAATCGTTGACCAATTGGATGAAGAGTTGCGCACGAAATACTCGGAAATCGTTCCGATGTTGACCGATATGGCAGAGCTTGCAAAAATTCTCCGTCAAAAACGGGAGGACCGCGGTGCCATCGACTTCGATTTCAAAGAATCGAAAGTATTAGTGGACGAAAAAGGATGGCCAACTGAGATTAAGCTTCTGGAACGAACAGTTGCTGAACGCATGATTGAAGAATTCATGCTTGCTGCGAACGAAACAGTCGCAGAGCATTTCCACTGGCTTCAAGTTCCGTTCATGTACCGAATTCACGAAGATCCAAAACCAGAGAAACTTCAACGTTTGTTCGAGTTCCTGACAAACTTCGGTATCGTCGTAAAAGGTGCCGGCAACAAAGTACATCCAAGAGCGTTGCAAGAAATTACAGAGTCCATTTCAGGTCTTCCTGAGGAAACTGTTATTTCTACGATGCTATTACGCTCCATGCAACAGGCGAAGTATTATCAGGAAAGTCTCGGCCACTTTGGGTTATCTGCAGACTTCTATACACACTTCACGTCACCGATTCGTCGTTATCCAGACTTGATCGTCCATCGTCTCATTCGTACGTATCTGTTTGAAAAAGACGTATCAGGGAAAACAATTGCACATTGGGATGCGGAATTACCGGAAATCGCTCAGCATACATCTGATATGGAGCGTCGTGCAGTCGATGCAGAACGTGATACGGATGCATTGAAGAAAGCACAATTCATGTTGGACAAAATTGGTGAAGAGTTCGAAGGTGTCATTTCATCGGTCACGAATTTCGGTTTGTTCGTAGAGCTTGAAAACACGATCGAAGGACTTGTTCATGTCAGCTATATGACAGACGATTACTATCGTTTTGACGACCGTCAAATGATGATGATCGGGGAGCATACCGGCAAGCAATTCCGAATTGGGGATGAAGTCACAGTTAGAGTGACAGCTGTGAAGCCAGAAGAATCTTCAATTGACTTCGAAATTGCAGATATGAAGAAGACATTCCATCGAACACGTAAAGCAACACCGAAAGTGATTCATGCTAAGAGCAGGAATTCTGGCGATTCAAAGGACAAAGGTGCTAAGAAAAATGATTCTGGTAGACCGAATCATTCTGGAAAGCCAGCTGCCAAAAAGTCTGGCGGAAGTGAAAAGAAACGGTTTTATGAAGGTGTTGCAAAGAAGAACAAAAAACAAAAACCTAGAAAAAGAAAGTGATCCGGATTGCCAATTGGTCATCCGGTTTCACGGGAGGGTGAATGACGATGGCAAAAGGCAAAGGTAAAGTACTCGCAGTCAACAAGAAAGCCAATTACGACTTCGCAATTGAAGAAACAATTGAAGCCGGTATTGTACTGCAAGGTACTGAAATCAAATCGATCCGTAATGGGAAAGTGCAATTGAGAGATGCTTTCGTGCTCATTCGTAACAATGAAGCCTGGATCTCCAATATGCACATTAGTCCCTACGAGCAAGGGAATCAGTTCAACCATGATCCGGTTCGTTCTCGTAAACTATTAATGCATCGAAAGCAGATCAATACGTTGATCGGACAGACGAAGGAAAAAGGGACTGCGATTGTTCCATTGAAAATGTATATTAAAGATGGATTCGCAAAAGTGCTAGTTGGAGTCGGTAAAGGGAAGAAGTTATACGATAAACGGCATGACTTGAAAGAGAAAGAAGCGAAACGGGATATGCAACGGGCTTTCAAAGACAAACAGCAATATTGATATATGGCGTTCGATGAGGTATACTGTTTACAGCAATACAGTTCCGATAGTCTTAGCATCAGTAGGAGGCTACTGATGACTCCAGACGTTTCCCGGACATCCCTTTAACGGGGACGTTACGGATTCGACAGGGGTGGTCTAAGCGTGAGCTGCGCGTCGGAGGCTCGACTCCGTCAGAAACGGACCTTAATAATAACAGGCAAAACAAACAACAACCTAGCATTCGCAGCGTAAGCTGTTGAATCTGCCTTGCAATACCATCGCCCATGTGGCGTTGTAGGGCTAACCTAAAGTGGGATACGCTGGATGCTGCTTTTCGAGGCTCCCCAGAAGAGATTTCCGAAATAGCGCTCAGGACGCCCTGTCTTCCGGCATAATGTAGCGCGAAACCAAATAGGAAAACTACACGCGTAGACGTTTACGTATTAGAGCCTCTGGACGTGGGTTCGACTCCCACCGTCTCCATAGAAATATGGTAAAACACCATCCTTTGTGGATGGTGTTTTTGTTTTGCGTCGGAATATGCTAGGGGGAGCGGGCGTGTTCTTAAATCTGGGAAAGTGCTCTTAAAACAGTAATAGTGCAAAATTAAAAAGTCGTTTAAAATTGTTTTGAATTGCTGTACACTCGAGGTTTGTCTGTTAGCCACACCACACCACATAACTAATTCGCAAATCAGACTTTTGTTTCTTTAAAAATGCTGCACAGAAATACACCTCTAATATTGAATCACTTGGATAGGGAACGGGTAGATAAGAGGAGAAATCATGATTGAAATCGAAGAAGGTACTCATCCAGCAGAAGCTACCCATAATTAGGTCGACATTAACTAATAAAATGCTGCAGAATGGACTGAAGGTGTAGAGCCTATCGATGAAGATGAAAACAAACATGTCTTGTGCACCATAGGAGAGGGTTTATGGTGTCAGTATATCATCTGTGCAACCCTGCCAACTCTGGGAGTCGTGTAGCCTTAACTATGCAATGCTCACGTCAAAGCCCACTGAAAGTTGTTACGATTCTGCTGTTCCTATTAAAGTAGGCAAAAGATGAACAAGGTGTCAAAATTGTACCTCAAGTAATTAAGAACGTCACACAGAAAGGACATCTAAGTCAGGACAGTCGGAGTCTTACTCGCCGATTCGCTACGAAAAGATTTAGGCAAGAAAATACTAGGAACAATCTTAGCGAGCAAACCAGGCCGAGTCGTGTGCGTTTTAACTACCCATTCCGATATCCTAGCACGCAATTTTGGATTTTGAAGACATTGGCCATTAAATACGGGAAATCAAGCTAGTAGAGATGTTCCTCCATTCGACGCACATCGAGTGCGTGGTGGATATAGTTGAAATAGCTTGGTGGCAATGGATTCATCGGATTTTAGTTGAATAGTGTAGAATGTGTTATGTTCCCTCGGCCGAATGGTTTGAGGGATTTTTTGACCCCTGGGATTGTATTTTTACGTAGAAATCGATGTTTAAGGATTCGGGTAAGAGTTTACAAAATGATTGTATTTGCATAAAAACATATTTTGCAGAATCGTTTATATAAGCTTTTTTTATATTAAATTAATGAAATACAAAAATATTTCATTTTATCATTTGACAAAGCGAATTCGAGGTGATTTAATATGTAATATAGATATATTTCAAAAAACGTAAACTGTAGTTCGGGGGTGTCTTATTTGGAGAAAAGTGCATTAAAAGAGTTTGTAACCTTCGTTCCAGGTATAAATCCAACAAGGGCGCAAAAACAATTTGGAACTGAAATAACAAATTATTATGACCAGCAGTCTTTTGAAGCTGATTACAATCATGAGGAGGTAACAGCTGAAGATGGGGAGAAATCTTTATCCCAAAATACCCCATCGTTAAATGAAGGTGATGTTGTTATCAGTAACTCCTTACAACTTGCAACAATGGTCGGCAAAGATAATATTGGTAAAGTGTTGTCTCTCAACTTCACAAAAATAGAGTTTAATAGCGAACAACTTGATAAGAGATATTTTCTTTTCTTGTTTAATGCTTACAAAGAAGTGAGACGACAAAAAGAAAGGGAGTCACAGGGGAATGGCCCTGTTCTAAGAATCCCACTCCGTTCACTTGGAGAAATTATCGTTCCGGTTGTTCCTCTTGAGGAACAGAAGAAAATAGGCGCTATTTACTCAGAAACATTGAAGCTGCAGAGCAAGTTAAATCAATTCGCAGACATGATTGGACAGTTTACAAGCTCAATTATAGAAGGAATCTTAAAGGGGGAATGATCAAATGAAAAGTCAATCGGAATTAGCATTTGAAAATGAAGTTATCGATTATTTGACCAAAATCGGCGGAGTAAAACAATGGGAATACAAAAAGGACATCACAACAACTAAACAACTATGGGATAACTTTAAAACAATCTTAGAACAAAACAATCGGGCTCGTTTGGATGAACCATTGTCTGTCACTGAATTTAATCAGGTGAAGAAAATCATCACGAGTATTGAATCACCTTACCAAGCTGGACAATTCTTGTATGGTGTGAACGGTGTTTCTGAAATTGAAGTGGACCTTGACAATGGTAAGCATGTATTTTTGACCGTATTCGATCAAGCCCAAGTCGGTGGTGGGAACACTGTTTATCAAGTAGTAAATCAAATTAAACGACCAAAAGTAGTGGATGGTAAGCGGGATTGCAGGTTTGACGTGACGTTACTTATTAATGGTTTGCCGATTATTCAAATCGAATTAAAGAAAGCACTTCATAGCGCTACAGAATCCTTAAACCAGATGGAGCAGTATATTGCTGAAAAGCAATACAGCGGTATATTTTCAACCTTGCAGATTTTAATAGCGATGACGCCATTTGATATTCGTTATATGGCAAATACTCCACTACATAGCTTTAACCGAGCTTTTGCTTTCAACTGGCAAAACGAAGATGATGCTCGCCCTATTCGTTCATGGAAGACGTTTTCGGATAAAGTGTTGTCAATTCCAATGGCTCATAATTTAGCAACACGCTACATGGTACTTGATGGTACAAAAAACAAAGAAAGTATCAAAGTCATGCGTCCTTATCAAGTCTATGCCACAAAGCGCGTGCTTGATAAAGTTAGAAAATTTGACTTCAAATATGATGACGGTAAATTAGGATACATTTGGCATACAACAGGATCAGGTAAAACAATCACAAGTTTTAAGACAGCGTGGCTTGCAAGTCGGCTATCTAATGTAGACAAAGTTGTCTTCTTGGTTGACCGAATAGCGCTTACCAACCAAACAGCTGATGCCTATAAAGCCTATGATCCTGTTGCGGGTTTTGAAAGGAAAACTGGTGTGGTGGGTGACACAGCCAATATCTCAGAACTTCATCGCAAACTAACGAAGAAAAGTGATAAGAACATCATTGTGACAAGTATCCAAAAGATTTCGCGTTATGTAGCGCGGGACAGCTTCAAGTCACTTAATGAAAATATTCTTTTTATCGTTGATGAAGCCCACCGTTCAACTGGTAACGGTACTGAAAATGAAGGTATGCTCGAATCAATCCGGAAAGCGATTCCTAATTCTGCTTGGGTTGGTTATACTGGTACACCAAAATTCCCTGAAACACCAGAAATCTTTGGTGAATTACTACATGCATATACCATTAAAGAAGCCATTGCGGATAAAAATGTCTTAGGGTTTAACGTCGAATTTATGGAAACGATCAAGCCTCCTGAAGATCCCACCGAAGATGATATCGATGATAATGTTCGTAGTAGTGTTTACGATGATAGTCCAGAACATGTTCACTTAGTAGTGAAGGACATATTCGATAACTGGAAGAAACGTTCAAATGACCGTAAGTATAATGCCTTGTTTACAGTCCACGTTGGTGGTAATAAAGCAAGTACACCAAGAGCGATGGAATACTTCGATAAGTTTGCGGAAGAGAATGCGAATCGTCCAGAAGATAAACGACTAAAAGTTGCGGTGAGTTTCTCGGTAGATACATCCAATAGTATTCATCAACTGAAAACGAATGAAAACTTGCACAGAGCCATCGAAGCCTATAACGCAATGTTTGGCACAGCTTTTGATATGACGACTGTTAAAGCCTACACAGAAGACTTAGCACGGAGGCTTAATAAGACAGCTGATGATGGTAACTATTTAGATTTGGTAATCGTTGTGGATCAACTATTAACCGGTTTTGATGCCCCAGGAATGAATACGCTCTATATTGATCGAACGCTTAAGGGTGGGAACTTAATTCAGGCGTACTCACGTACAAACAGAATGCATAATTTTGTCGATAAGCCTTGGGGAAATATAGTTAATTATCGTTGGCCCGAGCAAAACGAGTATGAAATGAATAAAGCTTTTGCTATCTATTCAAATCGTGCATCTGCTGACGAACAACTTTCACTTGAAGATTTGAAGAAAGGAAACGAAGAGGCTGGTATCACTTCCAAACCATTCAGCAAGGTTCAGGCTGAAATGCAAGAAGTTATCGAGAAGCTTGGAGTACTCACAGACGATTTTGTGCAATTACCACCGAGTGAAAAAGCTCAGGATGAAGTTTTTGAGAATCTGAAAGAGTATAATCGCTTGTTGAGTCAATTGAAACAATATACCGAAGATGATGACAAAAATCCTATTTCTGCCTATGATAATCCGGAAGAATTCTATGAGCGCTTAGGTATTACTGAGGAGCAGGAAGTCATTTTAACAACGGTAATCGCCGGTGAATTGAAGGAACGACGTGCGAAGCGTGAAGACATTGATATTTCGCAAGTCAATCTTTCCATGGTTCATATTCACGATGTTACCATCAACTATGATTATTTGATTGATTTGATCGCCCGGATGGCTGACGAAGTTCAAGCGAACGAAATGTCGAAAGCGGTAAGTACACGTGAAGAAATCCATCTTGAAATCGCCAAATCTGAGAATGAAAAAGAAAAATCTAAGATGCATAACTTTGTATCTAAAATTTTCTCGAAGGAGTTTGAGTTTGATAGTTATCCAGCACCTCGAAGTGTTGAAAAAATGAACCAAGCAATGGATAAAGCACAAAAGGATACGAATATCCAACTTGTAACGAATTTCATCCGTACTTGGGGACTTGACAACAGCACAAAACCTAAAGAACTTGAAAACTTGATTAAGAAACACAGATTAGGTCAAGACGATATGGATAAACAAGGCGAGTTAACAGCAATCATGAATGACGCAAGGGTGGATTATAAAGAAATTGCAGATGAAAAGATTGCTGCATTAACTTGGGTTCGATATCGAATCGAATTCCGTAAGGCATTTTACGGAATGGCTGACGAAATTAAGAAAGGAGAATAGTCAAGTGATAAAATTATTCGACATCAAAAAGGAGAACGGAAATGAGCGATAAAATAACAAAATCACCTCAAATTAGATTCGCAGGATTTATAGATGCTTGGGAACAGCGTAAGTTGGGGGAAGTAGTTAAAAGGGTTACAAGAAAAAATAAAGATTTGGAATCAACCTTACCATTAACAATTTCAGCGCAAGACGGATTAATAGGCCAAAATGAATTTTTTAATAAGACAGTTGCCAGCCGAGATGTTAGTGGCTATTACTTAGTTAGAAATGGTGAATTTGCTTATAACAAATCGTATTCAAATGGTTATCCATGGGGGGCAGTAAAAAGGCTAGATCGTTACGATAAAGGAGTACTTTCAACACTATATATTGTTTTTGAAACTACAGATATTAATTCTGATTTTCTTACAAAGTATTATGATACAACTTATTGGTATCGTGAAGTATCAAAGCATGCAGCGGAAGGTGCAAGAAATCATGGGTTATTAAATATAGCTGCCTCAGATTTTTTTGAAACTGAATTGCTGGTGCCTAAAGATAGTGAAGAACAGAAGAAAATTGGAGACTTTTTCAATCAACTAGACAACATCATCGCCCTTCATTATCGTAAGTTGGAGCTGCTGAAGGATACTAAAAAGAGTCTACTTCAAAAAATGTTTCCGAATGATGGAGCCAATGTTCCCGAAATTCGCTTTGCAGGATTTACTGATGATTGGGAACATCGTAAGTTCTCCTATGTACTAGATTTCTCAATTTCAAACAACACATTATCACGTGCAAATTTGAACTATGATAAAGGAGAAGTCAAAAACATTCACTATGGTGACATCCTTGTGAAATTTGATACAATCGTTGATATTAATAGCGATTATGTCCCTTGGGTTACTGATGGTAAACCTGAAGATTATAAGAAACAGCGGTTGCAAAACGGTGACGTAATTATCGCTGATACAGCAGAAGATGAAACAACTGGTAAAGCTATCGAAGTTACTGGTATCACAAATAACTTTGCTGTATCTGGCCTACACACAATGGTGGCACGACCAAATCAAGAGTTTGCACCTAAATACCTAGGCTATTATTTGAACTCGCCTGCGTATCACAATACGCTATTACCGCTTATGCAAGGTACCAAGGTATTATCTTTGAGCAAAGCAAATATTGCTAAAACAAACGTTTCATTTCCAAAAAATGCTGAAGAACAAGAAAATATTGGCTCGTTCTTTGAAAGCTTTGACAACCTCATCACCCTTCATCAGCGTGAGTTAAATTCGCTTAAAAATTTGAAGAAATTACTGCTTCAACAAATGTTTGTATAAGAAAAGGAGACTGCACAAATGAGCAATGCAAAAGACATTACATCAAAACTATGGGAAATGGCCAACAAACTGCGTGGGACAATGAGTGCAAATGATTACCAGAACTATATTTTGCCATTTATGTTCTATCGGTACTTATCAGAAAATCAAGATGAATATTTAAAAGTCAATGGGTTGGAAGAGTTTTACGAAGTAACCGATGCCGCTGAAATAGAAGATTACCTCGAAGAAATCAGTAGAGGTCTTGGCTATGCTATTGACCCAGCCTACACTTGGGATAAAATTATAGCGAAAATTGAAAATCACAAAATTAAAGCTAGTGATTTCCAAGACACGTTTGACAAGTTCAATACAAATGCCAAACGTAATGCAGCCGCAGAAGACCATTTTGCAAATATATTTGCTGATGTGAACCTTGGAGATATCCGTCTAGGTACAAGTACAAACGAAAGAGCAAAGGCTTTAAATGATATCGTATTGATAATTAACGACTTCACGTTTAAAGATATTTCAGGACATGACATTTTAGGTGATGTTTACGAGTATTTGATTGGACAGTTTGCTGCCAACGCTGGTAAAAAGGGCGGGGAGTTTTATACACCTCATGAAGTTAGTCAAATACTGGCGAAAATTGTAACGATTGATGTAGTAGGTATTGATGGTCAATTCCGTGTCTATGACCCCACAATGGGATCAGGTTCCCTTCTTTTAACTGTCCAAAAAGAATTACCAAATGGTGAGGAAGAAGGAAGTGTTGAGTTTTACGGACAAGAATTGAATACCACAACATATAACTTAGCTCGCATGAACTTGATGATGCATGGGGTCAATTATCGCAATATGGAGCTCAGACGTGCAGACACACTTGATGGAGACTGGCCATTTGCTGAAAAAGACGGTACACAAATTCCGTTGAAGTTTGACGCGGTTGTAGCGAACCCTCCGTATTCTCAAAATTGGAATACGAAGGACGTCGATCGAGAAAAAGACTCACGTTTCAAGGGTTATGGTGTAGCACCGACATCCAAAGCAGATTATGCCTTTGTTCTGCATGGACTTTATCATTTAGATAAAGCTGGAACTATGGCGATTGTCTTGCCGCATGGGGTACTCTTCAGAGGTGCATCTGAAGGTAGAATTCGCAAAAATATCATCGATAACAATCTATTGGACACCGTTATTGGTTTGCCTGCTAACTTATTTTACGGAACACAAATCCAGACATGTATTTTGGTGTTTAAAGGTCGTGAAGCACGTAAGAATAAGGATATTTTGTTTATCGATGCTTCGAGCGAGTTTGAAAGAGGTAGAAACAAAAACAACCTCTCTTCTGAAAACATCAATAAAATTCTCGAAACTTACAGTAACCGTGAAGACGTAGAGAAATATGCTCATGTGGCATCTTTGGATGAAATCAAAGAAAATGATTACAATTTAAACATTCCACGCTATGTCGACACGTTTGAGGAAGAAGAAGTTATTCCACTTTCACAAGTGGCTCAAGAGTTAGCAGAAGTTAAAGAAGAAATTGCGAATTCATATGATAACTTGTTTGGGCTTTTGAATGAGTTGAACGGGACAACTGACGAAGCCAAGGAAGAACTGAGTAAATTTCTCGGTCTTTTAGGTAGCTGATTGTGTTAGAAAAGAGCTAAGGAGGATTTAATCCTTGGCTCTTTACATAAATGATTTGGAAAAGCGTGAGTAGTGGGCAGGGGCAGTTACAAATTTAAATTGAGTAGGATAAAAATTTTGTTGAGAATCAGTTTTTGGAGGTATTTGGATTTCTAGGAGAATAGTGTACTAGACTTATATTTATCAGAAGAGCAAGGAGACTTGGCTATGGGGAAAATACGTTCATTTAAAGACGTTATTCAAGAAGAGTATTATGATGAAATCTTCAAGGGATTGGCGGATATTATTGAAGAAAATCCTTCTCAACTTGAATCTCGATTAAATCTTGTTCTGAAGCCTTATGAGGCAAGTCTAGAAGATTTCGAGAAACCTAACCGGGTGGGCGTTGACCGTACTGCTGAAGGCTGGGAAGACTAACTTGCAGCACAAGAGTGTTAATAAGGAGAAGGATGAATTCGCAGCAGATTACCGTGTTGTGAATATTGCCTGGGATGCGCTGTCCCCTGATCCATTCCTTGATAACTACAAATTGGACTATGTATGGCATAGTAAAGTTTATGAGTCTGTAAAGCCAACGGACAATCGTAATGCGCTTGTATGGATATCTTTTGATGCTAAACATTGGAACTGGTTCACGCAAACATAGATTTTGGAGAGGCACATGATGACCTAGATCTCCTTACATTAGATGCAAACTTGATTCACGAGCTCATCCGTATGCAGAATGATGTCAAGAGAACAACCTAAAAGATAGAAATCGACCTGGTTGCTAAGAATCGTGAACATACAAATGACCCCAAATTCGTTAAACTTGGCGAGAAGCTTGAAGAAGTACGTGACCGCCATGAACAGGGGCTGATAACAAGTATTAGTTCCTTAAGCAGTTGCTTGAACTTGCAAGAGAGGCAGCGCAGGCGAAGAAGGAAGTTGTACCAAAAGAAGAATTTGATCGTGTGAAATCACCACGCGCAGAGTTCTTTAAAGGCATTAAGAATGCTAAAACTCTGAGCGTATTGTTGCTGTTATCGATTACATCGTAATGATTGTACGTTTTGATGGCTTGTAAAGAACTACCACAGGAAAAAAAGGTAAAGAAGGCACTTCGCAGTGTGATCTGGAATAAGTACAAGATTAAGGATAAAGAAGTATTTGATAAGGCTTATATCTATATAGAACAGTATTATTGATGAGAATATTCCTAGGAACAATATTCGTCGTTCGAAAAGTACCTGAAAAATATCTGTCTCTAAATATCTCGCAGGAGGAGATCATAAATTGAATCAAAAAGTTGAGATTCCTTTTGAAATGAAGCATATGTTATTACTCTCGCAAATTATAAACAGTGACAATACTCGTTTCGAAATTTTGATTTTAGGTGAAAATATGAAACCAGACATACGTAATGAAAAAGCAAACAGTGTTATCCACTTACTATTGTATATACAGCGAGAAGGTCAGTATGTCTTTGAAAACTTGATAGAGTCCTTTGCATTTGAGTCGAATGAAATGGCCTATAACTTTTTAACTGAACTTCCAAATATGTCAGCCTTAGACCTATTACTCAAATTAAATGGCCCTGTAGATATTGATATGGAAATCCAACCGATACAGTAATAATGATATTAAGTGTCAGGTACTTGTGCACTCAACTCTCATGTTTATGTAAACATTCATGATTGTTTTAAAACAAAAGTGTTGCCTTTGCACGGTACAACTCAGACACAATTCAGAATGGATTTGATTTGTTTGGCGCACAGACAGCGCTTTTAAGGCACTGGAGAAGCTTAGCAAGAACTAATGAAACTAGGACTCATCGAAGTGATAACAGGTCTAAAATGAAGGAGGGGGGCGGTTAGGCATAATGGAGGAAGATTTGTATAGGTTAGTTAATGCAGTCCCCGAAAGCGAGTGGGCTGATGTTGCGAGATATCTTAAAATTAAAACTATTCCTACCGAAGCTCCATCTGATGACGAAATTGAAGTGATTAGACAAGGGGATGCGAATGGTGAATTTTACAGATAAACAGCAATCGATGAGCTGAGAGCTGGATTCGAAAAAGTGAACGAAATGATTATAAATCGAAAAGAATTCAATGAAGTATATGAAGTAAAGGTATCGTAAAAAATGTGGGTGGCCTTAAAAACGTACTTGAGAGACTTGAATCAAACAGAAAATATGACGGCTGCACATGAAATAGAGATGTTTTGGTTACACGATATGGAGAAGAACAGTCCAGACTACGTGACGTACTCTCATGAAGAGGTAATGAAATGTTATATTGATGATTGTGCAGAGGATAGTGTGGTAAACGTGAAAAGAGAAGACTTGCTTCAATCGATAAACATTATGTCGGCTGAAAAATTAAAACTTATAAGCGATTATGTTATGCAACTTGATGAAGATGAAGGACTAGACATAGAAGCAAAATGACCATAAGATTAAGTATCTATTCCTAAGGTTAATGGGAGTAGCTACTTTATTTTTATATTAAGATGTGGTGCTTAGTAAGATTGAACAAAGGAAATCCGATACCCGCGAAATTAATGGAATAATTTTGGGCGGAAATTCAAGAGAATCCATAATCCTACAGTAATCAAAATGTATCGTCATTATAAGAACTAATTCTTCAGCAAGTGATTAACACGTTAGTTGATGTCTTTGTGAGTATATGGTGGGGACAAGGGGGAACTTGCTTTCTCGTTGCTAACTATAATCCAAACTATCAAGACAAGAAAACCATCGCCTAGAACATCGATTATGGGCGATAGTTTCTGCTAAGTTAAAAATGGTTATCTGAGAAGGTTATATTTTTTGGAATAACCTTAGTGAGTTGGGTAGCAATTTAATTAGAAAAAGCACTCGTTATTTACTAAGTGCCATTTTGGTTTCGTTAACCGTGATAGAGAGCAAGGCTACAAATCGTTCGAAAGTTTATCAAAAAACCAGTTATAGAAATTGCTTAATAAACCAAAGACGGAGGCGTCTGTAAGAATCGGAGAAATCATATAACGAGTAGTAACGTGCAATTTTTTCCGTTTTTTATGAAGTCTTATAGGTTAAAATAGCAAAAATCAGGCGGTATTAATATGGGTATTCTGAGATTTTTGTTTTTCCTTTAGTTTATAGTGAACTCATTACATTCTTTTTAATTCCGTTTCAAAGGGGAACGTACTTAATTAATCAGACACAGAGTAAAATTATTCATTAGATTCCATCAAAGTATAAATTATAGTACAATAAAAGGTATGGGATTGTTTGTAACGGAATATACTAGGGGGAAATCATGACTTCATTTGGTACAGAATTCATAACTTTAAAAGAGAAATATAAAAAGATACTGAGGAATAATTGTTGGTATCATGGAACAACATTAGACTCACTTAACAATTTGAAGTTAAAAGGTCCTTTAGTTAATCACAATATAGGAAAAGAATTAGACTTTGGGCATGGATTTTATCTTGCACCTGATTTAGAAATGGCTAAACGTTATACGGAGACTATGATTGGATATATGAAGGAAATGGGAAATCAATTCCCATTCACCGAAGATGAATTGACGCCGATAGTAATAGAGTATGAACTTATCGATCCGATAGCAGAGAGTTTCTTCATCGCCCCTGATGTGAAAACAACTTGCTTCCCGAGTTATTCAGAAGATTTCGCTCTTTTTATATTGGAAAATCGTTTGAATCCACAAAAAAAAATGCATGATTATGATTTGATATATGGTGTAATGAGTGATAGTAACCCTAATATTCTGGTCCCTCAATTTAAAGGGAAACTTATAACAAAAGAGCAGTTTGTGGACGAAATTACAAAAAAAACAACATCAACTCGTCAATTATCTGTGCACAATCAAGTTATTTGTGATAAGCTTGTTATGAAAGCTGTACATTACGTAAAAGAAGGAGTGGTTAAACATGTCGAGTACATTAGTCATGGACAACGATAGTGTTAACGCTATCTTGGTTGAAGAATTAACTACGTCATTACTTCGCTTATCGAATTATAAAATCGATCAAGAGGTAGCCGAGTCATTAGCTATATCCAATTTAAAGACTTTAAACTTAGATAACCCATTTTTAGCCCACAAAGGATTATCTTGGGTTGCAGAAAAAATCTTGAAAAATAGTCTAAGCTGTG
The DNA here is from genome assembly GCF_000586555.1 of Sporosarcina sp. D27. Lineage (GTDB taxonomy): Bacteria > Bacillota > Bacilli > Bacillales_A > Planococcaceae > Sporosarcina. The sequence continues at coordinate 101,411 of NZ_AZUC01000009.1, read as the reverse complement.
GCTTCTAAGCAGCGGATTTTTTATTAAAGCAATCAGGTTAGCACCACTTTAACCCATTTATGTTCTTCTTATTAACATAGCACACGTCTAGTGTGTGGTTTGTTAGAGTTTTAATTATAAATCCAAAATAATTGGTGCCAGTGTAAAAACAATCATGTTTGTTTATTACACAGGCATCTTTTTTAATTGGATTTCAATGTGGAAGTTTTACGGTCCTGATATATTTTTTTTAGCGATGCGTACTTAATGCTCCAATTTGAGTAATAGAAATTAAATTTTTGATCAGGTTATGATTTAACCAAAGCGATAAATAGGTCTAGGATACAGTAAAGTATTCCTTGCCGGTGCAAGTATCTGAATGGTGTTAGCTACCATAAAGGCTAGGAATGGAAGATTTGAATAGTCAAGGCAATTGTAGAATAACCTATTTGCAAAAGAGATTCCAGAGTTCCTCATAACGATAGGATAGGGATTAACAACGATTATAAATAATAATTGAATGGACTTTAGCAGTTATCAGAGGCAGAAGTGGTTAGTAGGTTTATAGATTTGAAAAAAAACACCTTTAACAAGGGTATACAATATTGGGCACCTCAATTGAAGGGTTCATGGAATTGCTAATGGCTGTTCTTAATCATGATATAGTTTATTACAAGCTATGTCAGAGAATAAGGCATTCATTTTTTGCACCAACTTGTTGTCTTCATCTCTGGCTTCGTGACTATTTTATTTGGATACCGCAGATAAATGAAATGGTAGAGGAATTGAAGGTGCTGTAATGATTTAGAGGGAATTATTAAACAGTAATCCTTTTGAGTTTCTACTTTTTCTTTACTATCATCACTTGCACAGTATGAATAGCTATTTGGTTAAATAAGAAATATAGTATTATAAAACCTTGCCCCCGCAACACATTTTTTATCAAACGTAGTCATAAGCGTAGTCAAACATTTTCACTAGCAGCTATAAACCTTTATGAATACTGATGTTATAGCATTTATAAGTGCAGTTGGTTCGACTCCCACCGTCTCCATAGAAGTATGATCAAAAACACCATCCCTTGTGGAAGGTGTTTTTTGTATTAGCCAGAATTTGTGACGTGAGAGGGTGCGTTTTCTTCCGTTGAGCATAAAACCGCTCATAAAAACGGTAAAACTGGTCATCCAGCAAATTGCAGATTCACAGATCCACGTACTAGTCCAATGCTTCAACTATTCTTTGAAGAATATATGGGAAAATTCTTCCCTCTTGTGTAACCGAATATACGAAAACCCATAGTGTTCTCCTAATAGGCCCACAGACATATGCTAATACACGATGGGAAATTGTACGTCTACCTTTACATGTGGAGAGGAGCTATTGGGTAATGGCTACGGCACCGCAGCAATTAAAAAGGGGCAACACTGTAGGAATCGTGGCGCTTGGGAGTCCACTGGCGGCTAATCGTATTAATGAAGGGATTCGGATGTTGCAAACGATGGGGTTTAAAGTCGTAGTGGGAGATCATGTGTATTCCGCCAATGGTTTTCTTGCAGCAACTCCCCAGCAAAGAGCTTCGGATTTAATGAAAATGTTTAAAAATCCAGAAGTGAAATGGATTTTACCTGCTCGAGGTGGAGTCGGAGTGGCAGGTATTTTACCATTCCTGGATTTTAACGTCATCAAGCAAAATCCTAAAATTGTTTCGGGATACAGCGATATCACAATTTTATTAAATGTGCTGTTTGAATATGCGGACATAATCAGTTTTCAAAGTTTGTTATTGTTAGACTTTAATCCACAAACCCCTCCCTATAATTTCAATCAATTCTTTGCGGCGACTTCGACTGTAACTGCGCCTTGGCAAATTATTAATCCGCCCGAAGTGCCACTTATCGGAGCGATTCCCGGAAATGTTACAGGACCGATTGTAGGCGGTAATCTTACGTCATTCGTGGGCACCTTGGGCACATCCTATGAAATTAATACGGAAGGCAGAATTCTTCTTTTGGAAGAAACACACGAACCGATCAATACGGTGTATCGATACTTAAGTCACTTAGCGATGGCTGGGAAATTTGAAGATTGCGTAGGAATCATTATGGGACAATGTACGAACTGTGAACCAGCTTATGGGAAAAGCTACGCGGATTTGATCAACGAATTTCTAGTTCCCCTTGGTAAGCCTTTATTGACCAACCTAGCCACCGCACATAGCTACTATAAAGCCACAGTTCCTATTGGAGCGAGTGTTAATATGGATACGGTGAATCGAACGTTGACGGTGATGGAGCCAGTGGTTAGGGTGTAGTGAAAATGTGGCCAGGAGGAATTAGGATCAGCAGGGCTTACAATTGACCGGAAAACAGAACTAGCCGACTGCGTTTGAGTACGTAGTCGGCTAATTCTATTCCATGATATAAAACCCATACCGCTACATCGAACGACTGGGATCGAATCTAAATTGGGTCTGAAATGTACAGACCATTATTTTCTAAAGAATCATACAGATATAGTGATTCCTAACTTTAAGCTTATAGGATATGCTAAGAGTGGAAAAAACATCAACTTATAGAAAGGGGCAAATTTAAACATGAAAGCAGAAGATTTATACCAATTAGTTGACGCTGTGCCCCAAAGTAAGTGGGCCGACGTTGAAAGATATCTTAAGATTAAAGACATGCCTGCGGAATCTTCATCTGATCATGAGATTGAAGCGATTAGACAAAAGTATGGACATGGAGAATTTTACAAATACGCAACAACCGAAGAACTAAAAGCTGGATTCCAAAGAGTGAACGAAATGATTATGAATCGAAAGGAATTCAATCAAGTATTTGAAGTATCGGTATCGGAAAAGAGATGGGTGGCTTTAAAAACGTATTTGAGAGACTTGAATCAACCGGAAAATATGCCGACTGCAGATGAAATTGAACTATTTAGGTTACATGATTTAGAGAAAAACAGTCCAGACTATGTGGCGTATACGCTTGAAGAGTTGTTGGAGTGTTATAGTGATGATTGTGATGAGGTTAGCGTAGCGGAAGTGAATAGGGAAGACTTGCTGCAATCGATCGACGGTATGTCCGCTGAAAACTTAAAACTTGTAAGGGATTTTGTTATGCAACTTAATGAAGAGTTATAAGTAAACGCGAACTAAATTACCGGTTCTGGCTAAATTCAGATACAGGAGCTCTACAAATGAAATTTGACGGGAACAAGGAATTGTATAATGTACCCAAAAATACAAAACTATACGATCGTCTGCTAGCAGACTTTTTTGGGCAATCAGAAAATGAGAAGAAAGAGTAATGAAGTGCAAAGTAAATACATACCGTTAGACCTGGGTCTTTTCCCACAGTCTCCATAGTTCGTGTCTCAGCAACCTTTAAAAGGTATATGACGTCAAATAGTAAACAAAAGGAAAGTGAATCTCAGCCATCCGGCTAGGATCTGCTTTCTTTTGTTTTTAGAAAGAGGTCAAAACGCAAAATGCATTAATACAACAACAATTTTGACGCTTTAGTCTAGAGTGGGTTTGTGGTTTATAAGATTGACAGCGGTGTAAATGGGGAGTAAAATTCACTAGCAGCGAGAAAAATGCTGTTATAATGTAACATTTTTCTGACTTTTAACCTAAGTATTTAAGTAAATATAAAGCAAGATATAAATTCAAATAAATAAAAGGAAGGTGCAAAATTGAAAAATCTAATCAGTAAAAAAGATAATCTTTTGAACAACTTTCTAGGGATTTATCTATTAGCTGTTTTGATGTTATGGATTAAAACATATATCACTCAAACAACACAATTTCAACTAGGTGTGGAAGGACCTCTTCAACAGTTCCTTCTATTATTAAATCCACTAGGTTCAGCATTACTCTTTCTAGGAATTTCGTTTTTATTTAGAGGAAAGAAAAAATACACATCACTACTTGTCATTTACACGCTTATGTCTATTCTTTTATATTCCAATGTTGTGTACTACCGATTCTTTAGTGATTTCATTACGTTGCCCACAATATTTCAAACTCAGAACTTCGGTGATTTAGGTGGAAGTATTCTTACGTTACTAAAACCTTTTGATATCTTGTTCTTTGTGGATGTATTTGTAATGTTCTACCTGAGATTCTCAAAAAAAGTACAAAAACAAACAACTCGTATTGGATATAAAAAACCAGTAGCAATTATTGCTGTTGCATTAGTCGTATCAATCATAAATTTAGGACTTGCTGAAGCTAGCCGTCCGCAACTATTGACTCGTGGTTTTGATAGGAACTATATTGTAAAATATCTAGGCATGTACAACTATTCGATCTATGACTCAGTAGAAACGATGAAAGCATCGTCACAGAGAGCGTTGGCGGATAGCAGTGATACTACAGAAGTGGTGAACTATACGCAATCTAACTACGCCGAGCCAAATCCAAACTACTTTGGTGCGGCTAAAGGGATGAACGTCATCTATTTACATTTAGAATCATTCCAAAACTTTATTATCGACTACAAATTGAATGGGGAAGAAGTTACACCATTCTTAAATTCATTATCTAAAGATAAAAACACCCTGTACTTTGATAATTTCTTCCACCAAACAGGTCAAGGTAAAACTTCCGATGCAGAATTTATGCTGGAGAATTCACTATTCGGTTTACCACAAGGGTCTGCATTTATTACAAAAGCGCAAAATACGTACCAAGCTGCTCCTAGTATTTTAAAGGATTATGGGTATACATCCGCTGTATTCCACGGTAATAAGGGAAGCTTCTGGAATCGAAATGAAGTTTACAAATCATTTGGATACGATCACTTCTATGATGCGAGTTATTATGACACGAGTTCTTCAGAAGACATGGCAGAATACGGTTTGTTGGATAAACCATTCTACGAACAATCTAAAAACTATTTGAGTTCGTTGCCACAACCTTTCTATACGAAGTTTATTACAGTCGGAAACCACTTTCCATATACTATGAGTCAGGACTTAGTAACAATCGATAAAGCTCAAACTGGAGATTCAAGTGTTGATAACTATTTCCAAACAGCACGCTATACAGATGAATCAATCGAACAGGCCTTCAATCAATTAAAAGAACAAGGTTTATATGATAATTCGATGATTGTTCTTTATGGGGACCATTATGGTATTTCGCATAATCATAATAAGGCGATGTCACAAGTCATGGGAGAAGAAATTACACCACAAGCAGGTGCTAATTTACAACGAGTACCATTGTTCATACATGTCCCGGGCATGAAGGGCGAAGCCAACCACACGTATGGTGGCCAAACAGACCTCCTTCCGACACTGTTACACTTACTAGGAATTGATACGAAGGATTATGTTCAATTTGGTTCAGATTTATTGTCAGATGAGCATAATGAAGTTGTTCCATTTAGAAACGGCGATTTTGTCAGTCCTGAGATCGACTCCATTAATGAAAAGTTTTATGATAATAAAACCGGTTTACCACTCGATGAAAGTCAATTAGAGGATGCGAAGGCGCTTAAAAAAGAAGTGGCTCATAAATTGGAGCTATCAGATAAAGTCGTGAATGGTGACTTATTAAGATTCTATACGCCAAAAGGGTTTACGCCAGTGGATCCTTCGCAGTACAATTACAGTAAAGATGCAGATGAAAAAGCTAACTAATCGCTATGAAAAAGCACTATCCCTTGTGGATGGTGCTTTTTTTCTGAAATAATCTTTATCGGGCTAAGGGGAGCTAAAGTGAACGATTCAGCCTTCCTGTAAAAAAGGAGTTGTCTAAACATGTGTGAATACCTCTCTACTCTCGACGAAACCTACTTTCATAAAAAACAGAAAGAAGTACACACTGTTTGAGAGGAGGCGAGATATAGTGCAAACCGATAAAAAGTACACAATCGTAGGTACTGATATTGACGAAGTGAAGCGGCTGAACGCCAATTCTGGACTCACGTACAATGAGCTTAACGCGTTAATTGCCAAGACGGGTGGAATGGGATCGGCTCAGTATAGTGACACAGACTCTGCGCAAGTAAAAAAGTGATTCGTGGGGGAGTGAAGAAAAAAGTGTGAGGTATCCAGCGTTAGACAAGGGTTGTTATTTTAACATTCTTGACTATTTCCCGCACGGGGATTTCTCACAAGAAAATGAGGTACGTGTGCATCAATCTTTAGTTGGAGAAAGAACTAAATAAATAACAAAAAGCACTCTGTCCATTGGACGGGTGCTTTAATTAGTATAAATTATCAATACCATGTTGTGCTTCATCAGGAGTGAACTTTCCCCCGTATTCCGAAATCAATCGATCGTAAATAGCAGAGTCTGACATATCCCTAATATCTGCATAGAACCTTGCTTTTATTACCGCATTTTCTTTCCAATCAAATTCAATATTATCAATAGCATATTGAGCCGCATCTGCAGGGTATTTGTCTCCGTATGGATAAGTCAACTGGTCATAAACGCTCGCCTTTGACATACTCATAAATTCGGCATAGCTTTCTGCTCTTTTTAATGCCGATTTATGTTCCCTAGGAATACTTTCCTCATACGCCTTAGCTTCCGCTTCTTCTTTTGTATTGTATTCATTATCTGATTCCTTCAATTTAGCAATGAGTTTGTCACGTCTTTCAATTAATTTAGCATCCATACGTTCTTGTTCTTCTCTTACGATTTGTTCCACGGATTTTCGATTTGACTGAGTTCTCTTTCCAAACTTTTTAAAATCTGTCATATTCGATACCCCTTTTAAATAGATTTCTTTGTTGTTTATAGTGTATGACTATCAGTGAACAACTGTGTATACAAATGGTTGCAATCGTTGCACAAGGCAAATCTTATGTACGAAGTGCACAGCGCTTTTATTGTTTCCCAGTTGAGAGACACAAAGGCACCGTCCCATTTTGTGCAATAAAAAATGGACCAAGCACTATGCCTGATCCACTCTTTATATATATACGTTTAAATTCGAGAAAATTATTGTTGCATTTTACCTGCTGTAAAGCCGCCATCAACTGCAAGTGTTACACCGCTAATTGATTTTGCAAGGTCTGAACAAAGGAATACGACAGCATTAGCTTGGTCTTCTGCTGTAGACATTCTTCCAGCTGGAAGTGATTTGAGAACACCTTCGTATTGTTCTGGTGATGTTTTTGCCCAATATTCAATTGCAGGTGTGATAGTAGCACCTGGAGCAATTGAATTAATTGTAATGCCTTTTTGGCCATATTCCAAAGCAACTGATTTAGTTAAACCAGCAATTGCGTGTTTAGAAGCCGTATAAGGCGCCATGTTTGGTGAACCTTCAATACCAGCACCTGATGCTGTATTGACAATCGCACCGCCGCCAGTTTTCAGCATTGCATTGACTTGGTGCTTGATGCAGTAGAAAGTACCATAAAGTGTTACTTTCAGTGTAATATCCCAGTCTTTAGAATCCATTTCTCCAATTGGAACAAGACCTTTGTTAATACCTGCGTTGTTATGCGCGAAGTCAAGCTTGCCGAATGTTTCAACAGTTTTGTTGACAAGTTCGATTACTTGTTCTTCATCACTTACATCACATTTGAAAAAGGCTGCTTCGCCGCCGTTATCTTTGATGATTTGTACAGTTTCTTCTCCCGCTTCTACGTTTACGTCAGAAATCATTACTTTTGCTCCTGCTTTTGCTAATGCAACTGCAGATGCTCTACCGATTCCTGATCCTGATGCTGTAACTAATCCTGCTTTACCTTCCATAGTTCCTGTCATAAAAAACACTCCTTCTTTTATAAATCTCCCTATTAGTTTACACCAAATTTTGCATTTCACAATCAAACTGAACTCACTTATGAAATAAAAAAATCATCTGTATTATTTGTTTTTTTTAGCACGAAATAACGAAATTGTTAAACATTAAAATATCGGCAAAGAAGAGCGAAAACAAAGGGATTTTCATCTACTCTGTCGGATTTCCCCAATGTGTTTTTTTGTTTGGAAGATGCGTGTGAACTGTGTAACCTCGATCCATTTCACACTAATTAGTTTTAGATGGGAGATCGTGAAAATGTAGATCTTGACTAAAACATAACCAGTAGTGCAGACCAAGAAAATGGTTTGCACTACTTTTGTATTTCAATAAGGTGACAAATGTTCGGGATCTGAATCAGCATACCCATTTTAATGAAAATAGTTACATCCCTGTTTAATCGCAGCTAATCTTTCATCAATAAGTATTACTTTTCCTATTCAGGTGAAATAGCATCTAATACGAATTGAAATAGGTAATATATTCCTATGCGATTATCACAATCTAGCTATTGACCTTTGTGTAACAAAAACCTTTATAGTCTGTATTAACAAAATATTAAGTCATTTGGATGTCGTGAGTACTAAATTAGATGGAGGGGCTATGATGGAACGACAAAAGCTAATACGAACGCTGACTTTGTCTCAGGTTGTATTTTTAGGGATTGCCTGGAACAACCCGATGGTATTCTTCAATACGTATGGAATCGCTACTGTCACATCACAAGGTGTCATCATGGGGGCATATATCATCGCCTTTCTTGCAATCCTGTTCACAGCATTTAGTTATGGAAAGATGGCAAAAGCATTTCCAATTTCCGGATCGGCTTATACATTCACACAAAAATCTATTAATCCGCAAATTGGTTTTCTTGTAGGTTGGACGATTATGTTGGATTACATGCTGACACCGATGGTTACTTGCTTAATGTCGTCTGTCTTTTTACACGCAGTATTTCCAGAAATCCCTCATTCCGTTTGGATTATTTTGTTGACTGCAACGATTGTGGTACCGAGCATTCTAGGGGTTAAGTTTACAGCATCTACTGGAAAGATTTTTGTAATTGCACAAGTAGTATTTGTTGGTATCTTCTGGTTTTTGACCATTAAAAGTTTATTGGACGGTGTAGGAACAGGTACGCTTTTCTCTCTCCAACCTTTGTTCAATAGCGAAATCGAATTGCCTGTCATATTGGCAGGAGCATCCATTCTTTGTTTCAGCTTTCTCGGATTTGACTCCCTGACTACGTTGTCGGAAGAAACGATCAACCCAGAAAAAACAATACCCAGAGCAATCATCATTATGTTAGTGACGATTGGAGTCCTCTATATCGGTTCAGCTTATTTGGCACAATTGGTCCACCCTGGCTTTTCATTTACAAATACGGATTCTGCAGCTATGGAAGTGGTCTATTTAGTCGGTGGGAATGCGTTCAAATCTATATTTGTTACCGCAGTAATTTTAGGGAATTTCTCCTCTGGTGTGGCTGCGACTACAAGCGCATCGCGTGTGTTGTATGCAATGGGGCGAGATTCTGTCTTACCTAAAAGAGTATTCGGGCATATCCATTCACGCTTTAAAACACCGTCAACAGGAATTATTGTCATCGGAATCATTTCCTTGCTCGGTATCGTGCTGACACTCGACCAAGTGATTAAGTTTATTAACTTTGGGGCACTGATTGCATTTACAGCCGTAAATGTGTCTGTCATTTTTCATTTCTTTGTTCGAAATCGTTTGCGCTCTTCTTTTAACGAATACATGCGCTATCTTCTCATGCCTCTCCTTGGAGCAGGATTTACGCTTTGGTTATGGTCACACTTAGAGCTAGACGCGATGATCTTAGGTGGTATCTGGTTAGCATGTGGCTTGGTATATCTAGCTTATATGACAAAGTTTTTTAGACAACCATTGCCTGAGTTCAGTTTTGATAAGGAGATTGTTCCAGAGGAAGAGATCATACATGAAGAAGTGTATATGGAAAAGGTACGGTAAAATGTAAGGGTTTTCATGAGGGGCGTGCTTATCAGTTGAAGGTAGGATAGACCATTGAAAGGGGTGATGCGATTCGAAAGAGCTGAATTTTTGAAATGAAGACAGCTTGTTCGGAATGTGTAAAAGTACGTACCATCGAAAATATCAAGATGAAACAATTATAAAGAAGACCTGTGGCCCGTTAACTAGATTAAATAATTTTAATACTGAAGATTTTAACGACCTGTATTGAAAAACTAAAAACATAAATTGGAGGTTATGAAATTGCTAAAGTTGAAAATGTTCATAAATGGTGAATGGGTAGATTCGGCGAATGGGGAAAAGCGAAAGATTATCAATCCGGCTAATAACGAAGAGATTGCGGAGGCTCCAAGAGCAAGTGTGGAAGAAACGCGGGAAGCTATTGATGCAGCACGTATTGCATTTGATTCTGGAGTTTGGTCAGAGTTGTCAACTACTGAACGAGCATCCTATCTATTTAAAATTGCAGACAAACTCGAGGAAAATTCAGCAGAGCTGAGTGCGCTTGAAATGTCGAATGTCGGTAAGCCTTTACGGGAAGCGGAATTTGATGTTGCCGATGCAATCGATTGTTTTCGTTACTATGGCGATCTTGTAACAAAACCAAACGAAGAAACGTATAAAGTTGCCGATCCGGTGCAAGGACTGATTGTCCGTGAACCTGTAGGCGTATGCGGCATGGTTGCTCCTTGGAATTTCCCGTTATTGACAGGGGCGTGGAAAATCGCGCCAGCCCTCGCAGCAGGAAATACGCTTGTGTTCAAGCCTTCGGAGATAACACCAATAACTACTGTTAAGTTATTTGAAATTCTTGAAGAAGTGGGCATTCCAGCTGGCGTTGTGAATTTGGTGACAGGTGGGGGCTCGACTGTTGGAAACGAATTAGCTGAGAGCCATAAAGTCGATATGATTTCATTCACTGGTAGTACAGATACAGGCAGATCCATCATGAAAGCAGCATCAGGAAATATTAAGAAAACGTCTCTCGAATTAGGTGGGAAGTCACCGAATATCATTTTTGCGGATGCAGACTTTGAGACTGCGGTTGACTATGCGCTTTACGGCATATTTGTAAATGCCGGGCAAGTTTGTAATGCAGGATCTCGCTTACTTCTTGAGGAAAGCATTCACGATAAGTTCGTCGACAGCCTAATTCAGAAAGCGAAGAACATTAAGGTGGGGCGTGGTGATGATCCAGCGACAGACATGGGTTCCCTTGTCAGTGAAGGTCATATGAACACAGTACTTAACTACATCCAAGCCGGCATCGATGAAGGTGCCGAATTGGCTTGTGGTGGTAAACGGATTACAAGTGAAGGGTTAGAGCAGGGGTATTTTGTTGAGCCCACGATATTTATTAATACAACGCCTGACATGCAAATCGTGCGAGAAGAGATCTTTGGTCCTGTCCTTGTTATTCAAAAGTTCAAAGACGAAGCAGAGGCAATTGAGCTTGCAAACGACACTCCATATGGTCTAGCAGCTGGCGTGTTCTCCCAAGATGATGCCAAAGCATTACGGGTTATTAAAAAGATTAGAGCAGGTATTACATCGATTAATGCCTTCAATCTTGCTTACGCTGAAGCTCCATGGGGCGGCTATAAGCAAAGTGGTCTTGGCCGAGGATTGGGCACTTTCGGTTTGGATGAATTTTCGGAAGTGAAGCAAATCAATATTAACTTAGATGTCAGTCCAACGAACTGGTTTGAAAGATCGAAAGCTGTAGAAAGTAAATGATAAAAAAGACATTTGTTAGTAAAAGAGCATTTAAAAATGGAAAGGGGATATGAAACATGAGATGGGAATTTAACTTTAATGTACCGACGTCTATTGAATTTGGGAATGGGACTGTGAACAATGTAGGGAAAAGAGCGAAGGAGCTTGGTGGTAATAAGGTACTCATTATTACCGATAAAGGACTTGCTCAAACGGGGATTTTAGACAGGATCACTAATTCCTTGGAGCAGGAAGGTGTCTCTTATCTTATTCATGATGAAATTACGCCGAACCCGAAAGACGTTGACTGCGTAAAGGCCTACGAAAAATTCAAAAATGAAAACATCGATCTGTTATTGGGACTTGGAGGCGGAAGTTCCATGGATACTGCCAAAGCGATTGGGGTATTATTCACACATGAAGGGGACCTTAAAGACTATTATGATTTTGATAAGCTCGAAAGGGAAATTACACCACTTATTTGTATCCCTACCACTTCAGGTACGGGGAGTGAAGTGACGTCGGGTTCTGTCATTACAGATACAGTTACAAAGAAGAAAGAGGCTATCCTCGATATTAAATTGGCTCCAAAACTAGCGATTGTGGATCCCGAATTGACGCTATCATTGCCTAAATCGATTACGGCCGCTACCGGGATGGATGCACTTACACATGCGATAGAAGCTTATACAGCTAATGTTGCTGAACCCATTTCAGATGCCCTTAGTCTATACGCGATTGAATTGATCGCTAAATATCTTCCAGTAGCTGTGGAAAACGGGAAGGATATCGAAGCAAGGCAAAACATGCTTGTGGGAAGTATGATTGCAGGTATGGCGTTTAATAACGCTGATCTTGGTGCCGTGCATGCAATGGCTGAACCACTTGGAGGACTGTATGACACACCACATGGAGTGGCGAATTCCATTTTCCTCCCTCATGTATTTGAATATAATATTCCTTCCAACCCGAAAAAACATGCGATGGTGGCTGAAAAATTGGGTGTGAAACCTGAAGGGAAGACCTTCGAGGAAATTGCTCAAGAAGGTGTTGTATTACTGCATGAACTTGCAAGCGAAATCGGCATTCCAAAATTCAGAGAGTTAGATAATGTGAACCCTGAAGATTTTCAATTTCTCGCTGAAGGGGCATTCAATCATTTATGCACCCTTACAAACTCTCGGGAATTATCGGAAGAGGACTACTTGAAATTATTTCAAAAAACGTATGAAAACAAAATGGAACTGTCAACGCATTAATCTTACGATGATACAATGGAGGATTTCCATTTTCAGTGCGTGACTATCACAGACGGAAAAGGAGTAATAATTATGGTTAATCCTGATGAGAAACAAGTTTTGAATTTGCCATTCACTGGCATATGTACGTTCGGAAAGTATCCGATTTGCCCAGATTTAGATCAGTTAGACGCAGATGTAGCGGTCATTGGAGTGCCAAATGATATGGGTACACAATGGAAATCGGGTGCTAGAATGGGACCGCGGGGTATCCGAGAAGGATCTACGCTATACAGCTTTGGACTAGAGGGTGCCTATGACATCGAAAATGATATTACGTATCTTGGTCCGGATTGGAACGTAGTGGATTGCGGCGATGTCGATATGGTGCATGGTGACCTTATGCAATGCCATGACAACACGGAACAAGCGATTCGTAAAATCGTTTCAAAAGGTGCCATGCCAGTAGTGTTGGGGGGAGACCATTCCATCACGGCGGCAGTAGGAAAAGGATTGGAAGAACTAGGTCCATTTCATGTGATTCAAATTGACGCCCATCTGGATTGGGCAGATCATCGCTCTGGCATGCGCTATGGTCATGGTAACTGTATCCGTCGTTTGTCGGAACTGGATCATGTTCATAAGATATTCCAATTTGGTATCCGTGGAATTAGTAGTAGTAAAAAAGAAGATGTCGATGCTGCAAGGGATTATGGTAGTGTGATTCTATCTCCACGTCAAATGAGAAAGATGGGGATTGGAGAGGTGTTGGAACAACTTCCAGCAGGAGAAAAGTATTATGTGACCATCGATATCGATGGATTGGACCCATCAATCGCCCCTGGGACGGGCACTCCTTCCCCGGGCGGCCTTCTGTACGACGAAGTGAACGAACTGTTGGAAGGGATTGCAAAAAGGGGAGACGTTATTGGCTTCGACTTAGTTGAAGTGGCGCCACCTTATGATCCTACCGGCATAACATCGCAAGTGGCGGCACGCGTCTCACTAGACTTGCTAAGCTATGTGTTAAAAGAAAAGGAACATAAAAAAACAGTCCAAAACGCAGAAGAGAAGATGGTAGCTGAACTGAAATAAGAATAACTGCTCCACTTGTTGGAAAACGATTATCTGTAGTGTAGTCTCCCCAATATAATATGAAAGTTCAATTGGACCTTGTCTCTTGGATGAAGGAAGGACTTAGTCTCCCTTTACAAAAGTCAGAAAAGGTTACAAGAGGCTCTTCAAGAAATCGATGTTACTGAATTTCAAGGAAACTGAAGAACGCAGGAGAATAATTGTGTATACAACTTATCATTTCCTTTTTAAAGGTTCCCGAGTGTAAGATAAACTCAGATACCTTTAAATTACTTGGAGATGGTAAGTTTTTTAGATAGTACCGAAGAATATAGTCGCAATACATAATCTTTAGGGGGTATGGGGGTTGAAAGAAAAATTGACCATCGGTGAAATGGCAAAGTTACGAGGGGTGACCACCGAGGCATTACGCCACTATGACCGCATTGACTTGTTCAAACCTCAATTTGTCGATCCTCATTCAGGGTATCGATACTATTCCATTTTTCAGTATGAAATACTTGGTACCATTAAAGAATTACGGCAACTTAGAATGACCACGGATGAGATAAAGGAATATCTCAATGAACGTAATTTCAGTAAGTCATTGGATAGTTTGAAAAACAAACATGAAGAACTTGTTTCAAAACTGAAAGAATTGAACGAGCTAGAGGAAAGTATCAGGGAAAAGATCATCTATTTAGAACGGGCAGAAAAAGAAAATGATCTTCAACGAGTTGTATTCCGTGAGATGAAAAGTAGGCAGTTGATCACTTTAAATGAGAAAATCAATAATAACTTTGAACTGTGTTATGGTGTTTTGAATTTGGAGAATATGCTTTCGGAGAAGACTCCGATACTAGCTAGCAACAGACTAGGCATCATAATCGAAGAAATGAATCTTAAATTGGAACGCTTTGAAGAACCTTCTACTATATTTATTGTGGCAAAGAATAAGGAAGACATTCCAAATACTTTTCAAATGACGATTCCAGAGGGATTATTTGCTTGCATCCGTTACAACGGGGAATTGCTAACAAGCCGTAGTGAAAGTTTAAGAACATTACTTCATCATCTTGACCTAAATAACTATCAAATCATTGGAGATGCATTGCAAATCATGCATCTAGATATTACGATTACGGACAAATCGAATGAGATCACCTTTGAAATACAAGTTCCCGTCAGAAAACTGTAGCTCATTTTAGGGGAACTAACTACTCGCTTCAAAGTGCGTTGCATCAATGACTATCGTTTCCTAAGAAACTTGAAGTAGCAGGACTTTTTGAATAAGTTCTAACACATTAGATTCGCAACTCAATGTCATTTCCAACACCTCGACAGTTGGGCTACACTGTGATTGTAGCGGAAATCTAGCCCATAGGAATGATTCCGCTCGCAGATGAAATCAACTTTACATGATTAATTCTATTGAAAAGACTGTAGACAACCCCATGATTTCTGGAGTTTGCCTACAGTCTGAACGCTATTCTTCGTGCGTGGTGTTTTGTTTTGAGGAATTGTATTTAGCGCATAGATAAAGCACAATACTTACTTTTTTTGTTCATCCTGTATGTTCGGGTCTCTTCTCGGAGGAATCTCAACTCCAAGGTCATCTAGCTGCTTTTGTGCTTCTTCCTCAGTAATAGTTCCTTCTCTTTGTTGGTCCATAATGATTTTTACTTTTGCACTCGTTTCCTCATCTAGATTGGGAAACATCTCTTCTTTATTTCCATTTTCATGTGGATCTCTACCTTCGGGTGCTCCCATTCCTCCAGGGCCACCCATACCACCAGGGCCGGAATTTTTTGCAGTGGTGATTCCAGATTCATCAAGCCATGTAACGGTGTCAGAAATTGTGAACTCAACTACTTTCGTTCCACCTTGATAGTCACCTTTTTCAAAAAGACCGTCACTTTCATTACCAGACGTTGTCCCTCCAGAGTAAAGCGTGTAGGAAGCATCTTTCGTTAGTTTTGGGGAGCTAATAACGACCGATTGATAATCTTTTGCGGGCGCAAATGTCACAATCTCATTTCCTTCGCTATCTTTCAGATGCAGTGTGGTTCCTGCAGATTGAGTCTCCGGATAACTCATTAAGATCGTGTGCTGTGAGGAATTGTCTGAAGTGGCCATCGCCATTCCTGAACTTCCGGCTGCGATGAGGACTCCGCCACTTATTTCAAAGTTTTCGTCATAATCCAACGCACCATTGCCGTTATTCGTTGGTCCATTGACAATCACTGTCCCACCTGTCATAGATATGGAACCATTTGAATCGAGTCCGTCACCGGCAGCATCGACATAGACATAGCCTCCATTTAATGAAAGCAAATGTTCTTTAGCTTCTGTTTGTTCAGTAGACGTGTCTGTCTTATCGTCGCCTCCGCTAATGTTTATGCCATCATCGACGGCTTTTACATGGATTTTTCCATCTGAGATTGTAATGGCATCACTTTCTATTCCTTCATTACTCTTCGTGATGTCGATATTTCCACCATTGATGAGAATGGATGTATCTGCATGAATTCCATCATCGCCAGTAGCAACATTCAAATCGCCGCCTGATATCGTGATCGAGTTGTCACAGTGTATCGCATCATCTAGTGAATCTAGGGTAAAGCTACCCCCGCCAATTGCCACCCCTTCAGTTGCCTTAAGCCCTTTGGCACTAGGTGTATCTGAGCTAGCTTCAGTTGTACTTGCCTCCATTTCTCCAGGGGCAGGTGGTTTTGTTTCAGTGTTCGTTATTTTTTTAGGGCTACCACCTCCGGATGAAATTTTGAAATCTCCGTCTGCAATCAGAAGGGAAGTCTCAGCCTGAATGCCATCCTCAGTTGACTGGATATCAAAACTTCCTCCTTCAATAGCGATAATCCCTTTGGAAGCATCTTTGTCATTTGTAGACTTCATCCCATCACCACTTGCATAGATACGGATCATACCCTCTTTAACAGCGAGGAGGTCACGACCCATTAATCCATCATCAGCAGATTGAATTTGGAGTGTTCCTCCTGTAATTTTCAATTGGTCTTTACTAGTGATTCCATTGTTGTAATTGCCATTTACGACTAGTTTCCCACTCCCGTTAATGGTGAGATCATCTTTGCTGAATAACGCCGCATTCGGTTCATCTTCCTCCGAATCCTCATAAACATATGTGGTTCCATCGGATAAATGATTTTCCGTTCCTTCTTCTAATGAAATAACGGTTTTTTTCGCTTGTTTCACGTAGATTGCCGAACTGGTGGAAGAATTGATCTCCACCCCATTCAGAACGAGTCGAACAATCCCGTCGTCTTCTGAATCCACGGTGATTTGCCCATCATCTAGCGTTCCTTCTATCGTATAGACTCCTGATGATTTGATGATGATGTTGCTTTTGTCGATGACTACGTCACCATCCCCTTGAAAGCTGGCATCATTTCCATTCAACTGAATAGCCGTTGCCTTTTCCAAATCCTCGTAAAAGTCTTCATCGGAATACGTTACCTTCTTGCTAATAACACTAGCCATTTCTTGACTGCCAGCCGTGCTTACGTTCACTGTATTTGCACTAGTTTCGTTTGTGGCTGTTGGATTTTCTGAATCATTGCTGCAGGCAAACAATAATGCAGTGCAAATAACAGAGGCAGATATCTTCATATACTTAGAATTTTGCTTTTTCATCATGAGCTCCTTATTGCAAATGAAATTTCACCTAGGTTTCAGATGATATTTTGCTGTGAACCCTATTATTCAAGATGAACCTTAAACAAACCTTAAAAAAAGAGCTGTGAAACTAAAGTTTGCTTTTATTTCAATTGCTCCTATAATCTAACGTAACCAATTAAAACTTTGGATAAATGGCACGAGGGGAGTCGTATATGAAATTACTAATCGTCGAAGATGACAAGTATCTCTCTGAATCAATATGTGAAACAACACAGGAAATGTTCGAAACAGAGCAGGCTTTCGATGGGGAGGAAGGGTTGTTTCTTGCACAACAAAATATTTTCGATGTCATTATTTTAGATATCATGCTTCCGTATATGAACGGTTATGAGGTATTAGTGAATTTAAGAAAGCAAAACATTCATACACCGGTCATCATGCTGACTGCCAAAGATGGAATAGACGATAAAATTAAGGGATTTAAAGTTGGCGCAGACGACTATTTAGTGAAGCCGTTCCATCGAGAAGAACTATAAGTGCGACTGGAAGCGATGGTAAGGAGATCAGGGGGATTGCTAAAGGAAAATGTCCTTACTTTTAAGGAACTCCAATTGAATATCAAAAATAAAACAGCGGAAATTAACGGGGAAGCACTTAAGTTGAACGGAAAACAATTCGGGTTACTAGAGTATTTAGTGAACAATAAAAATGCCATACTGACCAAGGAACAGATTTTTGATCGGATATGGGGGTTTGAGTCTGATACTTCTACTACTGTTGTAGAAGTGTACGCCAGCAATTTACGGAAAAACCTCAAGAGGTTTGGATATGATCACTATATCAAAACCTTTAGAGGGTTAGGGTATATGCTGGAAGATCATGGTGAAGGTAATGTTTAATAAACAGATTTTCAAGAAACAGCAGCTGAAATTTATGCTTTACAACTTGCTCGCTTTTACTGTGATTTTTACGGTCTTTAGTATCATCATATTGGGCCAAGTTCAAAATACATTATTTTCAAAGACGGACGGGGAACTTTGGTCATTCAAAGAAATGATAACAGACACCAATCCAAAGATGTTGCCGCTGCCACCTAAAGGAGGAGACTTAAACCAACCGAATGACGTGAGACAAAAAAATAAGCCGAATCCAAGAATGATTGTCATCCACTGGGATCGCGGTGGAAATATACTTAATAAAGACGAAGTGGGAACGACATTTTATGAAAATTATTTAGTGGATTATAAACTGGATACAACACACATTGACAAGATTACAACTACGAAAATCAGTGAACTGTATCAATTCAGATATATTCTTTTTGAAGACCGTGATGAACAGAATGAAACTGCCTATACGCAGCTAATGATCAACGTAGATGCTGAACAAACAATCATTTCTAACTTTGAGAAACTGATCATTATTTGTTCGGCAATCTTCATCGTCCTCTCGATTTCCGCTAGTTACTTGCTATCGAGAAAGATGATGAAACCGATTATTCTCTCTTGGAATAAGCAGGCGGAGTTTGTTGAAAATGCTTCACATGAACTCAGGACGCCTTTGACGATCATTCAAAACAAACTGGAGCTTCTCCTTACAGCACCTCAAGACAAAATTTCAGATCGATTTGAAAATATAGCACAAAGTTTGTCCGAAACAAGGAGATTGTCCAAGCTCACTTCGGATTTGTTAACCTTGGCAAGAGCAGATTCAGCGGAAACCCAGATTGTGAAGCAGTCTATTGACGTGGATACGTTTATCCAAAAAGTATGTACACCTTATAAGGAAATTGCCGAGTCGCAAGAGAAGCATTTTTCTTTAGAGTGTAAGACTCCTTTAACGATAGAAGCAGACGATACTCGGCTTCATCAACTGTTGGTTATTTTGTTGGATAATGCCCTAAAATATACAGGTGAAAACGATAGCATTCGCGTGAAAACATATGTCGAGGACCAAAAAGTTGTTATTGAAGTTAGTGACACGGGAATCGGTATTAAAGAAGAAAGTATCCCTCACATTTTCGATCGTTTTTACCGAGAAGACAAAGCCCGAACTAGGGAAACTGGAGGTATGGGATTAGGATTGTCTATCGCCCAGTGGATTGCATCGATACATGATGGAACGATTCATGTAAGAAGTAACCAACATAAAGGAACCGTCTTTAAAGTCAAGCTTCCAAAGTAAGAGATCACACCTACGTGATCTTTTTTTTGTTGTTGAACAATTGTTTTAAGGTTTGTTTAAGGTTGGTCTTTTAGTATGTAACTCATAGAGTGATAGCAAAAAGGAGTAGATACAAATGGCGATTGAAATCTTTAGTCGGAAAGAGCAAAAGTACCTCATCACTCACCGACAATACGAAGAAATTGTGCAACGGATTGGACCTGAGATGCGTAACGATAAGAACGGCATCGACGGAAAATACTCAGTCACTAGCCTGTACTTCGATAATGCGGAGAAAGGCATTTATTTTGAAACGAAGAACAAGCTTAAGTACCGACAGAAACTGAGGTTGCGTGTATACGATGATGCAAATCTAAATAGCACTGCCTTCTTCGAAGTAAAGCAAAAACATAAGAAAGTCGTCAATAAAAGGCGGATGCTTTTGCCACTAAGGGAAGCATATCGGTACTTAGAGGAGGATGGACAATCAGGTTTGGATAACTACGAAACCTCCAATTCACAGGTCATGAAGGAAATCGATTATTTCCGTAAATTCTATCGATTATCTCCTGAAATGGTCGTCTCCTATAGCCGTCATGCCTTGCATGGCATCCACGATTCAGAACTGCGCATCACATTCGATTTTGACTTACGTTGTCGGAAAGCAGATCTGCATATCGAAAACGGTCCATACGGGGAGCATTTCATTGACCCTGATCTCGTTGTGCTAGAAGTGAAAGTAGATCATAGTGTACCGCTTTGGCTCGCAAGGATTTTGCAGGAACTGCAATGTGAGCAACGCAGTGCTTCAAAGTTTTGTACGAGTATGGAACTACTGAGTGGAAATGTTTTACCACAAGCAGGATATTTTGAACCGAAAGAATTGGAAAAACCACATACAGGAGGAATAGAAAATGGATCAGATCACGAATTTGTTTACATCTAATGGGTTGGAAGGAGTCGTGCCGAACATGTGGATGAGTCTTTCTGCGATGGCTCTCGCGGCGATCTTAAGTTTAATAATCACGAAAGTGTACCAAATTACATTTACAGGAGAGCGCTATTCGCAAGCGTTCGTTCACACAATAATCATGATGAGTGTTGTCGTATCAGTCGTTATGAATGTAGTAAGCGGAAATGCCGGGGTCGCATTTGGTCTGTTTGCCGTATTCTCCCTCATCCGTTTCAGAAGTGCTGTAACTAATGCGAAGGACATCGCATACATCTTTTTCGGTCTCTGTGTCGGGATGACTGCTGGACTGTTTCAGTTCTCTCTGGCAATAGCCTTGACGTTATTCGCCAGCCTCATTTTCTACATTCTGTACAAAGTGGACTATGGTAAAGGAAAAGATACACAAATACTGAAAGTCACTGTACCTGAAAACTTGAATCACGAAAGCTTGTTTGACGATATTTTGAGTGAGAGAACCGAATCCTACCAACTCCGACAAGTGGAAACAACAAACTTAGGAACGATGATTCTCTATACATTTGCGATTCGAAGCAAAACGGATACAAAAGATCAGGACTTGCTGAACGAAATCCGTGTGCGCAACGCGAATTTGAAAGTATCCCTATCCTACCTTAATATACTAGACTGAACTTAAAAGCGTTGCCTGTGCATGGTTCAATTAAGAATTGATCCGATTATTGTAGTGCACAGGCAACGCTTATATTTGTATTAACTAATTTTTTTGCGATCATTATGCCCGGCATCGCATGATATATGAAACTGAAACGAACGCAAAAAAATTCCTATGCTTGTACAAAACTCATACAAACATAGGACACCACTAATTTTAGTACTCCCTCAGCAGGAACCGATCCTGTATAAGGTTATTGTTTATATTCTTTTAGATCAGGTTTCCCAGTTTATAATGTCTTTTTGAAACTATACTCCATCTCTCCAGCCATAGCTGCTGGTGTATCACCAGTTTTTCTAGGATCATGAGTATGAATTTGTTCAAATGGACCAAAATTTACTTGTTTATAGAATTCATAACAAGGAAATCCATCATGTTCTCCTTGAATCTCGGCACTACCATCTTTATTTACTTGTACAGTTAATAAGTAGTCAACAGGAGGTGCATATACATTTAATGGGTTGCTAGCACTGGCACTCATTTGAAATTGAACATCATCAGAACTCCATACGATATTGGTACAGATAATACCGTCTGTGCTAGCTTTCCCATTCCTATAATCAATAGAATTATCGGGATTTGTAACTTTTTCTGTTGTAATACCAGTGTTCGCATATAAGAAAATTTCTCTCTTATAAAAATCGACAATGACTTCTTGTTCAACTCTGGAACGCATTGTGTTTACTGCATATGGTGTGAATTCACGCGAGTCGCCTTCGAATTGGATTACTTTCCCTGTTTTAATGTCCTTCTTAGGTTCAGTCCAAGACACTGGAATAAACACGCTTGCTCTGATTTTAACGATAGTAGTCATCAAAAACACCTCTGCAATTCTAATTTTATTTTTGAAAATAAAAATCTTGAGAAAACAAATCGTATTTCTTCGCTTACGAATGATAGCCACGACGATAATTTATTTACATTTTGTGGAGTCCTGTTTCTGTTACACATCATAGTCAACTTGATTGACCATATTGTGTAGAGTACAATGAAATCAAAACAAAGTCAACCTAGTTGACTTTGTTCGGAGGAGGTTTACTGCATGAATGATATAGTATTTAGTGATTTAGATCTTACATCACTTTTATCATTATCCTATAACTCAACAATCAATGAACTACATGAAAAATTAAGCGATTTGGGATTTGATGATATAAGACCTGCACATGGTTTCTTGTTGAAATGCATCATTCCTAATGGAGCGACAGGTATAGAAATATCTGAGTATCTAGGGATTACCAAGCAGGCTGTCAGTAAAATGGTGGATTACCTCGAGAAAAGTGGTTATGTAATGCGTCAAATTCATCCCACTGATAAAAGAGGAAAAATTATTGTTTTGACTGAACAAGGTTGGTTAGTTGTGAAAGCAAAAGAGAAGATACTAACGGAGATTGAGGGACGTTGGAGTGAAAAAATAGGTAGTGAACGAATGCAAGTACTAAAAGGAGATTTGTTAAAAATAATTCTTTAAAAAAACGAAGGTGAATGTTCATCTTTTCAAGACCTATTTGGTGAAAATTAGCTTCTAAAAAGGACTGGAAATCAATTCGATTTCCAGTCCTTTTGTCTTTGTAGTGATGCTATTTCAGGAAATAGAATGAGCTGTGAACACGGCGCAGTAAGCATGAGTATGCTCATATCGGAGATTAACTTTTTATGATAAATTCTATTGTTAAAGAAAAAAGACAATTGGATAACACAATAATTTATGGAGATAGCCTGCTGTTAGAAAATCATTCAAAGTCAATGTTTTTTTATGAATAATGTCTAGGTGATAAATAGAAGTTGAATTTCTATTATGAGTAGGGGAGTACGCTCTTTTTCTTAGCTCCCTAAGGGCTTCAGGATTATATATCTATAAAAAATACAATAAATTAAAGTGGACTTTATAATTAGTTTTAAGAACTAATGATGAACTTATTACCTAAAGTATCTACAAAGAAGTGTTGACTAAAGTAATAGATAGTAGTAGTTTAATTTAGAAGTTATGACCTGGATATATGGAAAGGACGATAGTGATGGTTGAGTATCATATCGAGCGCATTGAAGTGCATCACGGGCGCGAGGGGATTTCACTTGCTGAAGATTATGGGCAGCTCATTGCCAAGTTTGCGAGTGAAGGATGGCGATTTGTGCAGCTGGTAAATCTTTTAGGATTATCTCTGAGTGAGCGACGCATCGACCTCATATTTGAAAGGGAAAAAAGAAAAGGAAGTGGCATTATATGAATACCATTGCATTGAGATTATTGAAGACAGTTACATTACTACTTGCAGGACTTTTTGGCTTTTTTGTATTTGCAGGAAACTTGATGGATTATAATTCTAATTATGAATTTGTCCACCACGTTCTTTCTATGGACACAACGTTTGAAGGGAACTCATTGATGTGGCGTGCGTTTGAAAGTACGACCGTACACACAATTGCTTACTGGGGATTAATCATCGCTGAAGGAATTTTTAGTGTACTTGCTTTCATCGGTGTTTACCATATGTTGAAAAATATTAAGGCACCTGGTCGGAAATTCAATCAGTCTAAGGCATTTGGTTACTATGCATTCATTCTTGGTTTTGCAATTTGGTTCTTTGGCTTCGTTGTTATCGGTAGCGAATGGTTTGCTATGTGGCAATCGCAAATTTGGAATGGCAAAGAGACTGCAATGGATATCACTTCCGTGTGGATCGGCTTCGCTATTTTACTAGCGCTTAAAGACGAAGATTTAGATGCATGATTAGTTTGACTCAGACACTTAAGAAGTTCTAAGTGATAGGGGTTGAGACTAAAGTGAAAGCCTTTCGATTGAGCGATCAATCGAAGGGTTTTTGTATGAAAAGAGATCACATCAACGTCTGAGAGTTCACTTGAAATTTATAAGAAATGAATGATTAAACATCTAAAGAAATAAACCGATAATACATTTGAACTAATACAATAAGAGGTGAAAAGAACTATGAAAAAAATGGGAATTTTCCAAAGGAATTTAATACTGACCTTGGTAATTTCAATCTCTGTTCTGGTTATTGCAATTGTTTCTTTAAATTATATTCGATCACAAGAGAGCTTAGAGGTTGAAAAAGAGCAATCAGAAAAGCTGATTGAGGAAAATCTGCTAAGCGTTATTGAAAGTTCGGATGTAGCCTATTCGATAATTGAACAATCACTTTCAGGCAAAATGGAGGCATTTACAAAGATTCTTCAAGACGAATACAAGAAGAACCCAAATGTAGAATCTTGGGATCTAGAATCATTCAAGAAGCGATTTGATGGGTTTGATATCTTTATGATCAATGACCAATTTGTCGTAGAATATGCAACAAGAGAAGCAGATCTAGGTCTCGATTTAAAAGAGTTTGGGTTACAAGATCTCTTGCAGCAGAGAATGGATGCAGGTGTTTTTGTTGCGGATCGACTGGAAATTAGTGCTGCTACGAAAGAGACGAATAAGTTCAGTTATACACCTACCCCTGATAAGAAATATATGATTCAAATCGCTGCAACAGCGGATCAGTTTTCGGACTTGATTCAATCGATGGACTTAGAAAAAGTGACGGCGGATTTAAAAAAGAAACATGAGTATGTTAAAGATATCGGTATCTATACGATTGACATCGATGGTGTACCTTCCTATTCGATGAATAAGAAGAATGATAAGGGAGAGGCTGCGCTCCTACCTAAGTCACTGATGAAAACAGGCACAAAGGCAATTGTTGACAATAAAGAAAAGGTCATCAAGAACCTAAGTGGCGAATCAGGTCTGTCCCATAAATTGATTCCCCAAATCGATTTAGATGCAAGTGAGGATAATGCATTTCGACAATCACGCTTACTGGCTTTAACGTATGACGAAAACTATTACAACAAAAGATTGCAAGCAAATAACATAACTTCAATTGTGATGGTAATCGTTTCAATAATTGTTTCTGTTTTATTATCCATCGTAATTGGACGTCGAGTGTCCAAGCCGATCCATGAGTTCAGCCACGTTATTGATCAGACTGCTAAATTGAATTTCACGAAAAATGAGCATGTAGACAACTTGCTTACACGAAAAGATGACTTTGGTGTATTGGCTGAACAGTATGAAGAGATGCTCGTATCGGTACGAGGGGCTTTCGAAAAAGTCATTGACTCTTCAGACCAATTACTAGCCATGTCGAGCGAATTCACTGCCAGTGCGGATGAGACCAAAATTGCTTCTGTACAAATTTCTGACTCTATTCAAGAAATGGCTTATGAAACAGAAAACCAAACACAATCTGTCCAACATGCGGTTTCAGATATTGGAACGATTAATCAGGAAGTAGATCGACTTTCTGAGAAGATTAGTAATGTGAATGAGCTTGTACAGCATACCGTTTCGATTTCAACAAACGGAAATGCACGTGTTCAAGAGACTGAAAAGAATATGGAGCAAATCAATAACTATACGAGACAGTCTAAAGAAACTGTCATCGAACTTCACGAAAAGTCGTCTAAGATTGAAAACTTCTCAGACTTCATTACCTCTATTGCTGATCAGACCAATCTGTTGGCACTGAATGCGGCGATTGAATCGGCACGTGCAGGAGAAGCAGGTAAAGGATTTGCAGTCGTTGCGGATGAAGTGCGGAAACTCGCAGTAGAATCGAGTAGTGCTGCTAACCACATAAGCCAACTCATCAGTGAAATCAAACAGGATATTTCACAAACTGTCGACAGCATGACAGATGGTTATGAAGCAGTGAAAAATGGAACTGCCTTAGTAAGTGAGTCAGGAGAAGCCTTTAGAAGTATTTTACTTGCAGTCCAGTCTGTCTCAGAACAGACGACTGAAGCGACAACGATTTCAGCTGAAGTAGAAAGTGTAATGGGAAATTTACTGAAATCGATTGAGCAAATCTCCTCACTTTACGAAAAATTGGCAAGCCATTCTGGAGAAATTGCAGCAACGACAGAAGAGCAAACTGCTACAGTTGAAGAAGTCGCTGCCGCTGCCAAGAACCTAGCCGACATTGCAGAAGACTTAATAGGTGAAATAGGAAAGTTCACTGTATAACTCGTAGATGACCACCATGTACCTTTAGAAAAAACAATTAAAACGTTAAGAAGGCAGCCGATTGTTAATGGGCTGCCTTCTTTTTATTAGCGTTAACGAAGAGCAATGGAAGTAACAAATTTTAAATTCGTCTTCACTTTTGGGGCTGAAGAAATACCAGGATTTTACCCTCCTGAACGTCTTCAGAATAGCGTTCAGCTTCCTCATCGGGGACTCCGATTTCCATAAGTGCATGCTTCAATCCACCAGCACCGGAGCTGGCACCTACTACTGCTCCGCCAATCGTTGAAATAATAGGACCAGCAGCCAAAACGGCACCAAGTCCGGGAACCGCGATTGCAGAGATTCCTGCAATTACGCCCGCTATTCCAAGTGTTCCACCAGTTAATGCCCCAGCGATGGCCCCATCTTTAGTGGAAGGTTTTACTTCCTGAGTAATTTCAGGAAGATTTTTTGTGTTTTTAGCAATAACTGAAATCTCCTCAGTTGTGTGGCCAGTTGCTTTTAAGCCTTCTACAACTTCAACAACTTGTTGTTCATTCTCGTATACGTCAATAACATGATTTTTCATTATCAATTACCTCCTGTTTGCTTGAACCATGCATTCTATACCCCCTCTTTCGTTTTTCTAGACACATTTCACCTTGAACAAAAAACAAGAAACTTGAATCTAGTACTATTTGTTCATGGTGTGGAACCAAAGGTATGATAGTATTTAAACTATAAAATAACTGAATAGGCAAACCTAAAGAAATTTAGGGACGCAAAGCTATAGGGACTAAGGTGTATCACTATGTCAGCCAGTTGCCGAAGAGTACACACTACTTTTTGTTTAGTAAAGTTAACTAACTGCTACTTGTTTTTTTTGACTTTATTTAATCCGAAGCTACTCTTTTTGAGTAGCTTTTTTGTGCGCTCAGTAGGAAATATATTCATGAGGAGGAAAAGCATATGAAGATGATTGCGTTTGCAACAGCAGCAGCCTTGGCTCTTAACGTAGTCTGCAGTCCGATTTCTGTTTTAGCAAATGAACACTCGCAAGAAGGATTAGTCACACCTACTGATGCAGAAAGTAACCAAAGTTCCGGTATTGCGTCGGTTCGAAAATTTGACTTGTACGGAAAAGCGAGTTTACCGGCTTACGATGAAGTATTCAAAATGCCTATCACGAATATCAAATCTATCACAAACAATGGAGGAAACTACTCGGGCTCTCCTATTAAACACGCGATTGACGGAGAACTAAATACACACTGGGAAACAGGTAAGCCTAATAGTAGTTCATTTACTAATGAAGTTGTCGTGAACTTTAACGAACCAGCAACTTTAAATAGAATTGTCTATGCCGCGCGCCAATCCACTACCAAAGGAAAAGGCTTTGCACAAGCGTTTGAAATCTATAGTTCTCAAACAGCAGAAGGTAATGATTTCTCATTAGTTTCTTCAGGAGGTTACAACGGATCAACAGGGGATGTTGTCGAAATTCAATTTGCTCCTACAGAATTTAAGCGTGTTAAATTTGTATTCACAAAAGCTAACCAAGACTGGGCAAGCGCTTCAGAGTTTCAATTTTACAAAGAAGATCCTGTATCTGACAAAATGAAAACGCTATTTACGGATGCTTCGCTAAGTTCAGTTAGCGAACAGTTTAATACGCTGGATGCGTTAACGAGATTGGATGCTGAAGCAAAGGGGCATCCGTTATACCCTCAATTCAAAGAAGATATCGAGAATGCAAAAGTACTCATTAATAAAGTACAAATCGAAGCGACTACTGCAAAAACTAAGCCGTTTCTTCATTATTCAAATGAAGCTTACTCTCAGTTATTTAGAATGGATCGTCAAAACATCAAAGGGATTCGCAACAATGGTGGTCATTATGCGAGTGCCGTTATAGAAAATGCAATTGACGGCAACCTTAACACTTACTGGGAAACGAACAGAAGTAACACCAATGAATTTTCAAACGAAGTCGAAGTCGAATTTAAAAATAGCGTAACGTTAAATCGGCTTATGTATGGGGCAAGACCTTCTGACCGAAAGGGGTTCGCTGAAGAAGTTGAAATCTATACTTCCAAAACATCCAAAGGGGACACTTATCAGCTTGTAGCAAATGGACAGCACAAGATGGTAGCTGGTTTAGTTGAAGTTAAGTTTGAACCCACCGAATTTAAACGCGTTAAATTTAAATTCAAGAAATCTAACCAAAATTGGGCCACTATATCGGAACTAGCCTTCTACAGTCAAGACCCGATAGAAGAGCAAGTCAACAATTTATTCACAAATGGTCTTATGAACGAATTAAAGCCGGAGTTTGCATCTATGAGTGCAATTCAACAATTAGAGGAAGAAGTTGCGAAGCATCCATTAAAAGAACAGTTACAACAATACGTAACGATGGCAAAAGACGTATTCAACAACGTAAATGTATCTAACGAATCAATCGTAATTGCTTCTCAGCGGGGGAACTCAAAAACAGAAGCCAGCAAGCATCAAATTGCCAGAACCTCTTTTTCACTAGATACATTTGGCAGATATGTTGTGCCAGGTGAGACAATCCAGGTCACGGTTGAAGCTGATGAAAAAGGTGTCATGCCGAACCTAGTTCTTGGTCAAATAGCTGATGATAAAAATGGATGGATTAGAAGATATGAACTAAAACAAGGATTGAATAGAATAACCGTTCCAACATTCGATAACATGAAGCCTGCAGTTGCATATGTGGAAAACAATGCGTTACCAACTGAACAAGCATTTGCTCCTAAAGTTAGACTAGTTGGGGGAACTGCATTCCCTGTCTATTATTATGGAATAACAGATCCCGCAACGTATGAAAAAGAGTTGGAAAAGTATGCAGCAAACATTAGTGTGAACGATAACGACTTTGCTAACGGAAAACCGGATGATGTGGTGTATAACGTCTCTGAACTAGTATCCGAAAACAATACAATCTCTACAAGTGCTGCGGGCGCCCTAAAGGGAATTAAAGAATTAAAAGGAACAGGTAAGACTGTATCAGACACGATGAAAGAATGGGAAATGATGTGGACTGAGTACCAAAGAATTAGCGGTGCTGTTGAGGATGATCAGGATCCAAGAAACCAATATTTCAATGCGAAGTTTACATCACGGGTATTCACCAAAGGTCCTTATGGATGGTCAGATTGGGGCTACACAGGATTTAACGGAGGGAATTCTCCAAGAAGAGACGATGGATTCTTCAAACAAATCGTAAAGCCATTTAGTGTACCTGGAAATGATGGTTGGGCTTATTATCATGAATGGGGCCATAACATTAATAACTCCACGATGGAACACACAGAGATAACAAACAACATCTACTCAGTAATTATGAGAAAGAAATTCAATAACAGCACAGAAGACCGTGTAGATTGGAATTCAATGTACAAAAGGTTTTCAGGTGAAACGGTTCAACATGGTTTCTGGACGTACTTAGGGGTACTTGAGCAAGTTCAATATTATTATGGCGAAGATAGTTATGGTAAGGCATCTCGAATTGCTCGGACAAACCCTGACGGTGTTATGAATGGATTAGGAAGTAATTTGCAACGATTAGTTGTAGGATTATCTTTAGCAACCGAAACTGACCTAACTGCATTTTTCGAAGACTGGGGTTACGTAACAGCTACAGATAAGATGAAAGAGAAGGTAGCCCATTTACCAAAGCCCGATGTGAAGTTAGAATACATGCATAGTTTAGGACGAGATTATACAGGTACCGGGTTCTCAAAAGATGCAAAAGTAACTGCTCAATCGATTACTGCCAATCCAGATAAAAAAGAAATTAACTTGTCTTATGCTATTGATATAGCAAATAAGGATGCTGCTATGGGATATGAAATTCTCAGAAATGGCAAGGTAGTAGGCTATACAACAGGTACTTCATTCATTGATAAAAACGTAGATACAACTGTTCCTTATACTTATGAAATCGTCGCGTATGACAAGAAATTAACGCCATTAAAACCTGTGCAAGTTCACTCTCAGCAGCCGAACTTATCTGTAGAAGACATAGTAACGTTAAAATTACATCAAGCGTTTGATCCAATGGATTTCGTAAAAGCATCCTCATTTACCGGCCAAGACATTACAAAAGATGTAGTGGTAAAATCGAATACTGTAGATGTAACGAAAAAAGGATCTTATGAAATTGTTTACGAAGTGAAGAATGCGAATTTAACTGAAACAAAGAAGACGAAGGTTACTGTAACCAGTGACTTTACCTATATTTCTGATATGAATGCTAAATCCGTTAAAACAGATTGGAGTTCATTG
Source organism: Sporosarcina sp. D27 (assembly GCF_000586555.1). Lineage (GTDB taxonomy): Bacteria > Bacillota > Bacilli > Bacillales_A > Planococcaceae > Sporosarcina. The sequence goes on along the minus strand of NZ_AZUC01000009.1, from coordinate 70,822 downwards.
CAAAAAGATAAAGCAATTTCTGGTGGGCTCATCACATTACGAAGACAAGGTAGTGATGCGACGTATCCTAAAGGAATAGCTATTCATGCCAATTCTGAAGTTGTGTATGACATAGCTGGAAAAGGGTTCAATTTCTTTGAAAGTTATATCGGTATTGACCAATCTGTTAGAGGACAAGGGTCTTCCGCAACTTTTGAGATTTGGGTAGATGGAGAAAAGAAATTGGATAGTCGTGTATTCAAAGCAAATACAGAGCATGAATTTGTGAAGGTTCCAGTTACAGGGGCTAAAGAAGTAAAGCTCATTACAACAGATGCAAAAGACAATGGGATTTCTTCAGACCACACGGTTTGGGCAGATGCAAAGTTTACGAATGATTCTAGTGAGCCTACATTAAATGTGTCTGAAGATCTCACGTTCGTTAAACTGAACAAAAAGGACTTTACAATTTTAGATGGTGTAGAGGCGTTTGATAAGGAAGATGGCAATTTGACCAATCAAGTCAAAGTAACAGCTGACAACTTCACAATTTCTAAAACAGGAACGTACCAAGTTTCATATGCAGTCACAGATAGCGATGAGAACACGGTTACGAAAACGAGGAAAATCTATGTATATAGCGATGTCGCTTTCGCGAGTGATATAAATTGGACGAGTGCACAAACGGCATGGGGCACGGTGAAAAAGGATCATGCCTCATCTGGCGGTGCGATTAAAGTACTTGTAAATGATGCGACTAAGGAATTTACTAAAGGAATTGGGACCCATGCAAATTCATCTATTGTGTATGATCTTGCGGGTAAAAACTACGATTACTTTGAGACACTCGTTGGCATAGATCGAAACATCGCTGAAAATAACAATTCAAGTGTGACGTTTAAAGTACTGGCAGATGGTCAAGAAGTCTATAATAGTGGCGTTATGAAATATAATACAGAAGCAAAATTGGTAAGGGTACCTTTGAAGGACGTTAAGGAATTAACGCTCATTGCAAATGATTCTAGTAACGGAAATACATCCGACCATGCAAACTTTGCAGATGCTAAGTTTTATATTTCGAATGGCCTGCCTCAGCTTACAATACCTAAATCGGTAGCAACTAAAGTTGGGACGTCTATCGATTTAAGCGAAGTTTATTCCGCTATCGATGCTGAAGATGGCGATTTATCAGCCCAAGTAAAAGTGACAGGTAAAAATCAGGTGAATTTTGACCGAGCTGGTAAATATCAAATGACATATACTGTGGTAGATAGTGATGGCAATGAAATATCCAAGAAGCGCTTCATATCCGTAGTAAATATGGAGGACTTCAATTATCTATCTGATTTCGAATGGAAGTCTACACAAAACAGCTACAAAACTCCTTTAAAAGACAAAGCAATCAGTGGTCAACCATTACGATTAACAGGAAATGATGGAAATGTGCAAGCTTATGAGAAAGGGATTGGCGCACACTCCAACTCAACAATCGTTTATGACTTAACTGAGAAAGACGCCGATTATTTCACTTCATATGTGGGGGTTGACCGACAAATGCATGGCTCAATCGGATCCGTCACATTCCAAGTTTTTGTAGATGACGTGAAACAATTCGATAGCGGAATGATGCATTCTACAGATCCTCAGAAGTTCATTGAAGTAAAAACAGTTGGGGCAAAAGAGCTGAAATTAGTCGTGACTGATGGCGGGAACGGAAATGGTTCAGACCATGCGACATGGGGAGATGCTAAACTCCATTTTGCGAACGGTGAAAGAGTGTACATTCAAGATTTAGTAAATGCAGTTGAAGAGGCGAAAGCTATCGATTCTGAGAAGTTTTCAACTGAGAGTATGAGTGTACTCCAGAATAGTATTGCAAAAGCAGAAGAGATTCTTGCCATGACCCAAGTGACTCAACTAGAAATCGATCAGGCTTTTCAAGAGCTCCTGCAGGCGAGGTCCGAACTAGTGGAACTAGACTTAACTCAAGTCATTACAGTTCCTGATAAATACCTTAGAAATCTTATTAAGCAAAAACTAGGGATTACTGGGGATCTCACACTAGGAGATTTGCATAAACTAACGAGTCTAGCTGCTCCTAATGCAAGGATTAACAGTCTGGAAGGTTTGCAATACGCAAGAAACTTAGCTTCATTAGATGTATCAGGAAATGAAATCACGGATTTCTCACCACTGAAAAATCTGGAGAAATTGAAGATGATTGTGGCGCATCCTCAACTAGTGGCAGTGAAAAGCTTAAAAGGGCCACACCTAACTGTGGAGAACTTAGTGAAAGGGTTGAATGGTCAATATCTAAATCCTTATCAAATTGTCCTAAGAAATACAAAAAACAATGAGATACTAAATGTAGATGTGGATCAATTCAAGCCAAATTCGGAACAGTTTACATTAGATTTTTCACAAGTAGAGAAAGGCACGTATATGTTGGTTGTAGCTTATAAGTTAAAAGAAGATGCAATCATTCAATTAACATATTTTGTAGATCTTCGTTAATAATGAGTAAGGGCTGTCCCAAAAGGTCATAATTATGACCTTTCTGGGATAGCCCTTTATGTTTGGTGACAATTTGTCGTATAGTTTACGGTGGTGCTATCCTTTTCAGTCAGAAAGTGCTTATAAATCCCAGAAAGTGATCATACCCCAGGGGAAGTGCTCATAAATCTCGTGAAGTGATCATAACCCAAGTAAAGTGCTCATAAATCCCAGAAAGTGATCATACCCCGAGTGGGAGTGTTCATAAATCGCAGATAGTGATCATAACGCAGGAAAAGTGCTCATAAATCGCAGAAAGTGATCATAACCCAGGGGGGAGTGCTCATAAATCCCAGAAAGTGATCATAACTCATGAAAAGTGCTCATAAATCACAAAAAGTGATCATAACCCAGGGGAAGTGCTCATAAACCTCAGAAAGTGATCATACCCCAGGGAAAGTGCTCATAAATTAAGGAAAGTGATCATCCCCCGGGAAGTGCTCATAAATCGCAGAAAGTGATCATAACGCAGGAAAAGTGCTCATAAATCTCAGAAAGTGATCATAACCCAGGGGGGAGTGCTCATAAATCCCAGAAAGTGATCATAACTCATGAAAAGTGCTCATAAATCACAAAAAGTGATCATAACCCAGGGGAAGTGCTCATAAACCTCAGAAAGTGATCATACCCCAGGGAAAGTGCTCATAAATTAAGGAAAGTGATCATAACTCAGGGGGGAGTGCTCATAAATCCGAGAAAGTGATCATAACTCCGGGAAAGTGCTCATAAATCTCGTGAAATGATCATAACCCAAGTAAAGTGCTCATAAATCCCAGAAAGTGATCATATCCCCAAAATATAAACTTAAGCCTCAATCTACTTCACCCAAAACTCATTTCCCAAAACAAAAAAAGATCAGCCGCAGCTGATCTTCCCTTAATCCCCAATTCTGAACTCATTAAATACAAGTAAATGCATCGATCCGATTCAAGTCAATCCCAGTATACATCCAGCGGCGCCACTGGTTGTTCCATCGAAATCCTGCGACTGACGTTCTGCCGACGAATGTTGGGAAGAACCAGAATCCTCTAGTTCGAGATGTCCAGACGTACGTATAGCGGAACAAACATCCACGAATTCCACCTGGATCCACTCTCAAGAGTTGCTGATCAGGATACGGGGGAGTTTGAGAAGGAGGAGCTGAAGTTGGTGCACTTTGTTGACCTCCCCCTCCTCCCATGTTACCGCCAGATCCGGGAAAAGCAGGCTGACTCGGATTCCATCCACCTTGCCATGGCCAGTTAGGTTGGCTCGGGAAACTAGGCCATCCTGGTTGTTGTGGCTGATTCGGCCAACCAGGCCATCCTTGCTGTTGGTTGTGACGGGATGGGTTTTGCCACTCGTTCCAATCTTGCTGAGGTGGATCGTCCCAGCCGTTCACTGCCATTAGATGAGGATCAATATTTACTGCGGTTTGATGAGGATCTACATTTACTGCCATTTGGTGTGGATTCACATTCATTGCAGTCGCATTCCAATCATCCTGACTGCTAGGCTGTTGAATGTATCCTTCAGGAAGCTCGGGAAACCATTGTTCCTCGGTGTAATCGTTTGGATTCATACTTTTATTCCCCTTTCAGAATTTCACTCTGCTCCCCATCCTATGTCAAACGCTCAGGTTGCCTTAGACGAGTGCCTACATTAGTGACGTCAATTCCTAAATGAGCGTGCCAAACTAAAAAGACGTGGTATGATAAAGAAAAGAAATCTGTACATATGCTTAAGAACTAATAAGGAGAGTGAGCAAGTGAGTGCTGAACGTCCACACATACTGATTATTGATGGAATGGCCCTATTATTCCGTTCGTTTTTTGCAACAGCTGTTCGAAAACAGTTCCAATATAATGAAGACGGAATCCCTACAAATGGGGTTCAAGGATTTCTAAGACATACCTTAACGGCAGCTAACCTTTTCCAGCCGACCCATCTTGCAGTTTGCTGGGATATGGGTTCGGTCACTTTCCGAAACGACATTTATGATGGCTATAAAGCCAATCGCCCTGCGCCCGCGCCGGAATTACTCCCTCAGTTTGATATGGCTCGTCAAGTTTCTGAAGCCATGGGATGGAGAAATTATGGGGTGGAAGGAATGGAAGCGGATGACCTGATCGGATCTCTCGTCAAAACGTGGAAAGCGGATGCAGATTTAACGATTGTTTCCGGAGATAAGGACTTACTTCAATTACTTGCACCTTCCGTCCAAATCGCTTTAACAAAAAAAGGTCATTCCATCTATGACCTATACACAGAGTCACGTTTTATAGAAGATTACGGAATGACACCTACCCAATTCATTGACTATAAAGCATTCATTGGTGACACGAGTGATGGCTATCCAGGTGTCAAAGGAATTGGACCGAAGACAGCGCTCAAATTGATTCAAACATATGGGACAGCTGAAGAAGTCGTCAATTCGTTGGACAAGCTAACGAGTTCTGAGAAAAGCAAAATTCAAGACAACTTGGCGATGTTGCATGTATCAAAAGAACTGGCAACCATCCACTGTGAAGTAGATTTAGGGAAAACAATAGAGTCACTTGAAATTCCGAGTTATACTGACCAAACATTAGACCACCTCAGGAAACTCGGTTTGAACGCAGTCCTCAAACAACTGGCAACAGCAGAACTAGTAACTGCTACAAGGGGGAGTCTTGATGAAAGAATTATTGATCCTTTTAAGTGAAAAGGTCACTGAGAATGCTGAGCAACTTGCAGACATGATAACCAAACAACAGAATGAGCGCTATCCGATTATGAAAGGGTTAGAAGAAGAACTTTTTCTAGCTCGCGTGGAATTAGTAAAGTTATATGCGAAAGCACTGAAGTTAGATGAGTCAGAACGAATTGAACAATTGCGTCAATGGGGGCAGGAAGCAGGGACTCACTTTGCGAAGAAAGAAAGTGTTTCTTTAGACATGATGCTTCGTGAGGTTCCTCAATATCGTGCGTATATTGGTACCGTTTTAAAGCATGAAGGGCTAACTCGTAACATCAGTTCAGAGGACATGTATGAACTAACGACTGTACTCGATTCGATTGTAAACGATGTCGTTTATTATTTTAGCCTTCCTTTTGTGCATTACGAAAAGGAAATGCTGAAGATTTCACAAGCTGCGATTGCTGAATTATCCGTTCCGATTGCATCCATTAATGACACAACTGCTATTCTTCCATTAATCGGTATCATGGATTTCAATAGAGGCGCCGTCTTACAAGAAAAAGTTCTTCATGAAGCTGTTCGGCTCAATCTCGAGCATTTAATCATCGATCTTTCAGGACTTTTAACGACGGATACATTTGTTGCTCAACAGTTGTTCATCCTCTTTGAATCACTTTCTTTAGTAGGAACTGTTCCAGTAGTTAGTGGAGTAACCCCTGCTATCGCACAAACGCTAGTCGGACTTGGTATAGACTTCGGCTGCATTAAGAGCTTTGCAACGTTGAAACAAGCAATCCAATATGTGGCATAACAAAAAGGACACTGAGCGAATCAGTGTCCTTTTTGGTTGGAACTTGGAGCGATTTTAACAAAAGTTAAAACTTCATGGTTCTTTCGATAAGAGACAGAACGCACGTTGCTAGGAGAAGATGGGCTTCCATTGTCATGAATTGTGAGAATCACATCATTCGCATTTTTTTCATATCCAATAAGAGGTACCCAGTGATAATCGAATTCATACTTTCCACTCCACTTGAAAGTAAACCATTTATCAAATTTCGCTGCAACGGGACGTCCGTTCTCAAGTTCGCATAACGCTTCGGATAACGAACATTTCCGAACTTCCCAATCGGCACCTAGTAACTTATGGAGCCTATGAACGAAACGCCATGTGAATAACCCGATTCGAGTAGTTCCTAATAGCTTGTAAAGCTTATTGACAGAAACTTTGGAAATTGGGACATTCAAATAGTGTAAGATCACAGAAGCTGTTACGGGACCGCATGCAGATGGTCTTAAGTCCTTGTCTATGGAAGGTTCATATTGTGATTTGCCTTGTAGTTGTTTTAAGAACGGCACGACATAAGCCTCCCTTATTTACTCTTTTGAAAAGGAAAGGCCTTTTTCATCCATTAGCGTTTGTAGTGCTGATTTGAAGTTTGCGTATGACTCTACTTCAGAAGCCACGCCTGTATTAACCAATTCACGGACAAATGGAGGAGTGAAGCCAACCATAATTGGACGAATGCCCATCAATCGAAGTTCGGAACGCATGAGCTGCAATTCATGAGTAAGCATTTCCAAACCTTCCTCTTCAGCCAAACGGATACTTGAAAAGTCGAATACAGCAGCTTCAGTATTTCTATGTTCTCCAGCATACTCAAGAACGTTCGTTCGAATACGTTCCATTCGTTCTTTATCTATATATCCGACAATAGGGAGTAAGATTGTATTATCAATAATTGAGGTAATAATCGGAACAGATGTCTCACTGATGATTTCTTCATACTTGGCAATAGTGGCTTTCAATTGTGCAATTTCTTCTATCTGATTCATTCTACACCTCTTAGTTTTTCTATAACCTCTCCTAAGTATAACTGATTTTCAAAAAAAATATATAAAAAAACCGACTGCATAGGCAGCCGGAGGAATTGCTAGTATCGTTTAGATTGTTAGACCTTCAAGAAAGCTTGTCACTTGCTCAGGAGATTTTGCGTTGGCACTATGAAGGTGCGCTTTTTTCTCTCCATTTTCAAAAATGAGTAAGCTCGGAATCCCCATCACATCATACTTTTCTGCGATTTCAGGAAGAACATCGCGGTCCACATCATACCACTCATACTGGTCGTAATCATCTGTAATAGGTCCGATAAACATGTCCATTACTCGACAGTCTGGGCACCATCCTGCCTGGAATTTAATAACTGAGCGTGAAGGTTCGTTAATAATGTCATTGAATTGTTTTGCAGTTGTTATTGATTGCATGTGTATTCGACTCCTTTCATATCCTTAGTGTACAATGAAAAGCGCTTTCAGCCCATCAACTTGTTTCGGACGGCATGAATAGTTGTTTTTTAGATTTAAATATTGCGAAAACGCAGGAAATAGTCTACAATTAGATTCATAGAAAAGGTTTCTATTTTTTTTACCCACAAAATGAATGAGCATTCATTCAAAAGCAAAGGGAGGATTTTCACGTGGCTTATCAAATTAAGAAAGCAGCTGTAATCGGATCTGGCGTGATGGGGTCTGGAATCGCTGCACACCTCGCCAACATTGGGATTCCTGTTCTTCTTCTGGACATAGTTCCAAACAAACTGACAGAAGACGAAGAGAAAAAAGGACTTACACTGGATCATCAGGCAGTTCGTAACCGAATCGTATCTGGATCGATTCAGAAACTACTAAAACAAAAACCAGCACCACTGACTTCTAAGAAAAACCTAGCACTCATTGAAGCAGGAAACTTGGAGGACGACTTGGAAAAGTTGAAAGACGTGGACTGGATTATTGAAGTTATCGTTGAAAACTTAGAAGTTAAAAAGAGCTTATATGAAAAAATCGATGGTGTTCGCAAACCGGGAACAATCGTCACTTCAAATACATCTGGAATTAGTATCGATGCCATGGCGGAAGGGCGTTCTGAAGACTTCCAAAAACATTTCCTCGGTACTCATTTCTTTAACCCACCTCGTTACTTGAAGTTGCTAGAAGTAATTCCTGCGAAAACGACTTCCCAAGAAGTAGTTGAGTTCATAACGTCATTCGGTGAAGACCGTCTTGGTAAGGGTGTCGTAATCGCAAAAGACACACCGAACTTCATCGCCAATCGAATCGGTACTTACGGGCTTCTCGTTACACTTCGTGAAATGGAAAAACGCGGTTACACAGTTGGTGAAGTGGACTCTGTAACTGGAACTCTGATTGGCCGCCCAAAATCAGCGACATTCCGAACGTTGGATGTTGTAGGGCTGGATACATTCATGCACGTTGCGAAAAACGTCTACGACAAGACTGAAGGGGAGGAACAAGCGGTATTCGAACTCCCTGAATTCATGAAGAAAATGATCGATAACGGCTGGATCGGCGCAAAAGCGAAGCAAGGCTTCTTTGTGAAAAAAGGCAAGGATATCTTCGAGATCGATTCGTCGACGCTTGAATACGGACCAGTCAAAAAAATGAAAACGCCTTCAATTGAAATGGCGAAGCAACAAAAAGGACTCGGCAATCGTGTGAAGTCATTAGTGTACGCAGAAGATCGCACAGGTGAACTTCTCTGGAGCATCTTAGCACCAACACTTCTTTACTCAGCTGACATGCATGGCAAAATCGCAGACGACATCGTGTCAATCGATAACGCTATGAAGTGGGGCTTCGGATGGCAACAGGGGCCGTTTGAAGTGTGGGATGCCATCGGTGTCAGCAAATCAGTTGAACGGATGAAGGAACAGGGAGAAACGATTCCTGAATTGGCTCAAAAATTGCTCGATAAAGGATTCGAAACCTTCTATAAAGAGGAAGACAACGAGCTCTTCTACTTCGATGGGGAAGGATACTCACCGGTATCGGTAAATGAAAAAGTAATCGACTTGAAGCGCTATAAGAAAAAGCATGGCGTCATCAAGAAAAATTCTGGCGCAAGTTTGATCGATATGGGAGATGGGATTGCACTTCTTGAGTTCCATTCACAATCTAATGCGATTGGCCTCGACATTATGCAGATGATTAACTTTGCGGTGGATGAAGTCGAGAAGAACTACAAAGGTCTCGTTATCGGAAACCAAGGAAAGAACTTCTGTGTCGGTGCAAACCTCGGAATGATTTTGATGGAAGCGCAAGATGATAACATTTTCGAACTCGATTTCGTAGTGCGTACGTTCCAAAACGCAATGATGAAAATCAAGTATTCATCGAAACCAGTCGTTGCAGCACCTTTCCAAATGACGCTGGGAGGAGGAGCAGAAGTCTGCTTGCCAGCAGCTCATATCCAAGCTTCCATGGAAACGTATATCGGCCTCGTTGAAGCTGGAGTAGGACTGATTCCTGGTGGAGGCGGAAACGTCGGTCTTTACTTGAAACACTTAAAAGGATTGCCGAATGGCGTTCAAGTGGACTACCAAAACATCGCGAACAACGTATTTGAATCGATCGCGATGGCAAAAGTTTCGACATCCGCTGATGAAGCACGAGAAAACAATTTCCTCGATTTCGCAGATGGCATTAGCGTCAACGCGGATCATCTATTATATGATGCAAAACAGGCAGCACTATCACTTTATGACAATGGCTATCAAGCGCCGAAACATGAGAAGTTCCCGGTGGTTGGTGAAACAGGTTATGCAACATTATTACTCGGTGCGGAAGGCATGCGTTTGTCTGGGTTCATCAGCGATCACGATATGAAGATCGCAAAGAAACTCGCATACGTATTGGCTGGAGGCAAACTGCCATACGGCACACTAGTCGATGAGCAGTACTTGCTGGACCTAGAGCGAGAAGCGTTCTTGAGCCTTGTAGCAGAGCCGAAGTCACAGGCACGCATGCAACACATGCTCGTTAAAGGCAAACCATTGCGTAACTGATGAAACAGAACTTTTAGAGGAGGAAATACAATGCGTGAAGCAGTAATCGTAGCGGGTTCCCGCACACCGGTCGGAAAAGCAGGTCGAGGATCACTTGCGACAGTCCGACCAGATGATTTAGGAGCCCTTACTATAAAAGAAACATTAAAACGCGCAGGAGGATATGACGGTCCGATTGAAGACCTGATTATCGGCTGCGCAATGCCGGAAGCAGAACAAGGCATGAACATGGCGCGTAATATCGGTGCACTTGCCGGATTACCGGATACGACACCAGCGATTACCATCAACCGTTTTTGTTCATCAGGACTCCAGTCCATTGCTTATGCAGCTGAACGCATTATGCTTGGACACTCTGAAGCGATTCTAGCAGGTGGTGCGGAATCTATGAGTATGGTTCCAATGATGGGGAATACCGTTCGACCGAATGCGAAGCTCGCTGAAGAAGCGCCTCAGTATTACATGGGAATGGGGCATACTGCGGAGCAAGTTGCAGTAAAATATGGAGTTAGCCGTGAAGATCAGGATGCGTTTGCAGTTGAGTCCCATCGTCGTGCAGCAGCAGCAATCGACGATGGAAAGTTTGATGACGAAATCGTCCCAGTCGAATTCACAAAAGGCTATGTCGACAGCAACGGTAAATTTGCAGAGAAAAAAGAAACGTTTTCTATGGATGAAGGCGTACGTCGCGGTACGACTACGGAAATCCTAGCGAAATTGCGTCCTGCCTTCTCCGTTACAGGATCAGTAACGGCAGGTAACGCTTCACAAACGTCTGACGGTGCAGCATCTGTACTCGTCATGGATCGTGAAAAAGCTGTGGCAGAAGGGCTTACGCCAATCGCGAAGTTCCGTTCGTTTGCAGTAGCAGGTGTGCCACCTGAAATCATGGGTATCGGACCGATTGCTGCTATTCCTAAAGCGTTGAAGATCGCTGGACTTTCAATTGAAGATATTGACGTATGGGAATTGAACGAAGCATTCGCATCGCAATCGCTTCAAGTTATCCGTGAACTAAAACTAGATACGAGTAAAGTGAACGTCAACGGCGGCGCAATCGCTCTTGGTCACCCACTGGGTGCAACTGGAACGATTTTGACTGTGCGTATGATGAGTGAACTGAAACGTCAAGGCAAGCAATTCGGCGTCGTTACAATGTGTATCGGTGGCGGAATGGGAGCAGCTGGCGTGTTTGAATTACTTTAAAAAATCAAGAACGTAAAATAGAGGAGGAACTAGAAATGACTGAGACTACGACAAATGAGCTAATTAAAGGCGGGGCGTTTTTAACTGAAGACATTACACCGGATCGCGTATTCACGCCTGAAGATTTTTCTGACGAGCAGAAGATGATCGCGAAAACAGCAGAAGACTACGTAAAAAACGAAGTGCTTCCAGTTGTGGATAAATTAGAAAACCACGAGTTCGAGCACTCTGTAAAACTTCTTAAATCTGCTGGTGACCTCGGTCTTCTAGGCGCAGACGTTCCTGAAGAATATGAAGGATTAGGGTTGGATAAAATCTCATCTGCATTGATCTCGGAAAAACTTGCAGTTGCAGGTGGGTTCTCAATCACTCACGGTGCACACGTTGGAATCGGTACACTTCCAATCGTTTTGTTCGGTAACGAGGAGCAAAAGAAGAAGTACTTACCGAACTCTGTAGCCGGAGACAAAATCTCTGCGTATGCACTAACTGAGCCAGGTTCAGGTTCAGATGCTCTTGGAGCTAAAACGACTGCGAAGTTGAACGCAGCGGGTACTCACTACGTTTTGAATGGTGAAAAGCAGTGGATTACAAACGCTGGATTTGCTGACGTATTCGTTGTCTATGCAAAAATCGATGGCGATAAATTCTCAGCATTCATCGTAGAGCGCGAATTCCCTGGTGTTTCTGTTGGAGCGGAAGAGAAAAAGATGGGCATCAAGTCTTCATCGACACGTACACTGATCTTATCTGATGCTGAAGTTCCTGTAGAAAACTTGCTTGGAGAAGTTGGCCGTGGTCACATTATCGCTTTCAACATCTTGAACATTGGCCGTTATAAGCTTGGAGTCGGCACAGTTGGTGGTTCGAAGGGTGCGCTTGAACTTGCGATTTCGTATTCAAACGAACGAAAGCAATTCAATACGCCGATTTCATCGTTCAACTTGACGAAAGAAAAGATTGCAACGATGGCATCTCAGCTTTATGCGACTGAAAGCTTGATTTACCGTACAGTCGGTTACTTCGAGCAACGTCAAAGCCAGATGACTGCTGAACAGCAAAAAGACGGAAAAGCGATTGCAGCAGCGATTGCTGAATACGCGATTGAATGTTCTATCAACAAAGTAGTTGGGTCTGAGACACTCGACTATATCGTTGACGAAGCAGTTCAATTACATGGTGGGTATGGCTTCATGGCTGAATACGAAGTGGAACGCGCATACCGTGATTCTCGTATCAACCGCATCTTCGAAGGAACAAACGAAATAAACCGCATGATCGTACCGGGCACATTCATGAAGAAGGCACTAAAAGGTGAGTTGCCATTGTTGCAACAAGCTCAAGCTCTTCAAGAAGAGTTGCTCATGATGATGCCAGAAGAAATTGGGGACGCTCCACTTGAGCAAGAAAAAGTTCTTGTGAAAAATGCGAAGAAAATCGGTTTGCTAGCTGCAGGATTAGCTGCACAACGCTATGGTACGAAACTCGAGCAGGAACAAGAAGTTCTTGTTAACATTGCGGATATCGCTAATAACATCTTTGCAATGGAATCTGCGCTCCTTCGTACTGAAAAGGCAGTTGCGAAAAACGGGGCAGAAAAAGAGCAACAAAAAATCTTGTACACAGAAATCTTCTGTCAAGAAGCATTCGCAGCAATCGAACGTGATGCAAAAGAAACACTTTACGCAGCAGTGGATGGAGATAACCAGCGCATGATGATTTCTGCATTGCGTAAATTGACTCGCTCGAATCCATATAACGTGATTGCGAAGAAGCGTGAAGCATCTGTCAAGCTAATCGATGCTGCTAAATATGTAGTTTAATATGTAGACTCCCATCCAGACTACAATCTGTAGTCTGGATGTTTTTGTGGTAAAGTGGAACTAATGAGGTGATTAAATTGGGACTGCACTATTATGGCTATCCAAAATGTACAACTTGTAAAAAGGCTGAAAAGTGGCTGAAAGAAAATAACATTCCGTTTGAAGCATCGAATATCGCTGAACAGCCACCGAACGAACAAGCATTGAAAGAAATGCTCATTAGCTCTGGATTGCCGGTGAAGAAGTTTTTCAACACAAGTGGGATGAAATATCGTGAACTCGGGTTGAAAGACAAGCTAGCTACCATGAGTGAGGATGATCAAATCAAATTACTCGCATCTGATGGTATGCTTATCAAACGTCCTCTTGTCACCGATGGACAATCGACTACGGTTGGATTCAATGAAGAGACTTTCTCAGAAACGTGGAAGGCGTAAGTTCAATTCTTGTCTTTCAAAGGTACCTGTGGCAAAATAGAATCAGATATAACAATTATTAGTTGGAGGGGAATAGAATGAGCACACCACAAGGTTTGAAGTATTCTGAAGAGCACGAATGGGTTAAAGAAGAAGACGGTAAATACCGAATTGGTATTACACACTTTGCACAATCTGAGCTTGGTGATATCGTGTTCGTTGAATTGCCATCTGTTGGCGACGAATTGAAATCAGACGAGCCATTCGGTAGCGTTGAATCTGTAAAAACGGTTTCAGAACTATATGCACCAATCAGCGGTAAAGTCGTTGAAGTGAACGAAGATTTAGAGGACAGCCCTGAGCTTGTCAACGAATCTCCATACGAGGGTGCTTGGATGGTCGTTGTGGAAGCAACAAAACCAGCTGAACTCGATGAGCTTATGTCTCCTGAAGACTACGACAAAATGACTGTCGGAGAATAATACTAAAAGACGCCGACTATCCGGCGTCTTTTATATTTTCTATTGAAATAGAGTGTAGGTGAACATAATGAATGAGTGGACAAATAGTGACTGGAAAGAAGCCACTGAACATGAAGAACTTGTGGCTTTCTATTTATACACACCGCTATGTGGGACGTGTGCAGTGGCTAGCAAGATATTGAATGTGGTCACAGAGTTGAAGCCAAGTCTTTCAATTGGAAAAGCTAACTTAAACTATGTTGAAGAACTGGCGACAGAATACCAGATTGAAAGCGTACCGTGCTTGCTCATCAAGCGAAAAGGCGAGCAAGCTGAGAAGGTCTATGCCTTTCAATCGGTACAAAATATTCTCCAAAAGCTTAGTTGACACTGATAGATCACTATGGTATAACTAATAGCAACCAATTGAATAACTGACTCTTATAAAGAGAGGTGGAGGGGAGAACCCTGTGAAGCCCGGCAACCGTCAATTTACTTGAAATGGTGCCAAGTCACACAAAGCAGTTGCTTTGAAAGATGAGAGATCGGATGAACGCCATGAATTTTTATGCGTACGCCTTTCTGTGAATCTGCAGGAAGGCGTTTTTATTTTTAATCGTAATCATTGATGGACAGAATGAAAAGCAGTGAGGTGGGTGTCGAATGATTCAATTATCAAATGTCAACAAACGATTTGGGACCTCAAGCACTGCGATTACTGCAGTTGACGGAGTAAACCTAACGATTGAAGAAGGAAAAATATACGGCATTATCGGGTATAGTGGTGCTGGTAAAAGTACGCTGATCCGATTACTCAACGGATTGGAACAACCAACAGACGGATCCGTCGAAGTGAACGGTCGTAAGATTTCATCCATCGGTGGAAAAGAACTTCGTCAAGCCCGTCAAAAAATCAGTATGATCTTCCAACATTTCAACTTACTTTGGTCGCGTACTGTAAAAGAGAACATTACATTTCCACTAGAAATAGCAGGAGTTAAAAAGGCGGAGCGAGAGCGGAAAGCAATGGAATTAATAGAGCTCGTAGGGTTAACAGGACGTGAAAACGCGTATCCCTCCCAATTATCAGGTGGGCAGAAACAGCGTGTCGGAATTGCAAGAGCACTCGCAAACGACCCTGAAGTGCTCTTATGTGACGAAGCAACGTCCGCTCTCGATCCAGAAACGACTGATGCAATTTTAGACTTGTTAACGAGCATTAACGAACGTCTTGGATTAACAATTGTCCTCATCACGCACGAAATGCACGTCATTCGGAAAATCTGTCATGAAGTTGCAGTGATGGAAGCAGGACGCGTTGTAGAAACTGGTGACGTTCTGCGGCTGTTCCAGTCACCAAAAGAACCGATTACAAAGCGATTCGTTTCACAAGTAACAGAACCGGAAGATGCGAAGAAAGTGATGTCTCTCATGCGTCAGGATTATCCGGACGGCACACTTGTCAAACTAGCGTTTGTTGGGGAACGTACAGAGCAACCCGTGCTCGCTAGTTTAATAAGAGAGTTTCCAGTGGATGTCAGTATTCTTCAAGGAAACATCTCGCAAACTCGTGGCGGTGCATACGGGACAATGATTTTACAAATAACAGGTGAACCAGAGGCAACCGCAAATGCAATTCAATATTTACATGAACAAGGTGTCCAGACGGAGGTGTTTGAGAAATGATTGAAACGTATTTCCCGAACGTGGACTGGGCAAAAATGTGGGATGCAACAGTAGAAACGCTTTATATGACGTCGGTGTCAACCATATTCACTTTCATCATCGGGCTAGCACTTGGGATTCTTCTTTTCCTAACCGGTCCAGGCCATATATGGGCAAATAAGATTGTGAATTTGCTAACAGGATCGATTGTTAACATTTTCAGATCGATTCCTTTCATTATATTAATCATCCTTTTAATTCCGTTTACCAAGTTTCTAATCGGAACAATTAGGGGCCCAGAAGCTGCAATGCCGGCATTGATAATCGGAGCTGCTCCGTTTTACGCAAGAATGGTACTGATTGCGCTGCAGGAAATTGACAAGGGTGTTCTAGAAGCAGCACGCTCGATGGGTGCAAAAACCTCAACAATCATTTTCAAAGTATTATTGCCAGAGTCGATGCCCGCTTTAATCTCTGGGATTACAGTGACAGCAATCGCACTTGTTGGTTACACAGCAATGGCAGGAATTATTGGTGCAGGAGGACTTGGAACACTCGCTTTCCTAGACGGATTCCAACGAAGCCGAGAAGACGTCACACTCGTTTCAACAATCTTGATCCTAATCGTCGTCTTCATCTTACAATTTGCGGGAGACTTCGCCGTCAAAAAGCTCGACAAACGATAACACAGGGAAAAACAGGCATGCCTGTCTACTATATAAGTGGTTTGATGAATTAAAACTGATGCCTGGCATCTCCGTTGATAGGAGTGGAAGGCGGCGACTCCTGTGGAATGAGCGAAGAACGAAGACCCCGCAGGAAACGTAGCGACCGAGTAGGCTGAGTTCGAGCCCACGGAACGCGTCCGCCTGCAACGGAAATCAACACTGTTCGTTATCAAATCTAAAAAAAAAGAAAAGGGAAGTGGAATGGATGAAAAAGTTTTTAACAGGAATTTTACTAGCAGTACTTGTATTAGCACTTGCAGCATGTGGTTCAAAAGACGACAAAGATGGAAAAGCAAGCGGTTCTGATGAAGACCTAAAAGTCATTAAAGTTGGCGCATCCAACGTTCCACACGCAGAAATTTTGGAAGAAGCAAAGCCACTATTGAAAGAAAAAGGATATGACTTGGAGATTGAACCGTATCAGGATTATGTATTACCGAACCAAGATCTTGATTCTGGAGACCTGGACGCAAACTACTTCCAACACATCCCTTACATGGAAACACAAGTTGCGGATCATGGATATGACTTCACAAATGCAGGTAGCATTCATATCGAGCCAATCGGAGTCTATTCAAAGAAATACAAATCACTAGACGAACTTCCGGATGGCGCTACAATCCTTATCAGTAACTCGGTTGCTGACCACGGTCGTGTTCTTGCGATGCTTGAAGCAGAAGGTCTTATTAAGCTTAAAGACGGTGTGGATAAGACAAAAGCTGAAGTGAAAGATATCGTGGATAACCCGAAAAACATCAAGTTCGACGCAAACTATGAAGCGGCACTTCTTCCACAAATGTTTGACAGCGAAGAAGGCGATGCAGTACTGATCAACTCGAACTACGCAATTGATGCAGGCATCAACCCACTGGAGGATTCTATTGCACTTGAAGAATCTGATTCTCCATATGTGAACATCATTGCAGTGAATACAGGCGATGAAGACAAACCAGCTATCAAGGCACTTGTCGAAGTTCTAACTTCAAAAGAGATCCAAGACTTCATCCTTGATGAATGGAAAGGTTCTGTCGTACCGGTTACTAAATAATATAGAAGAAATCCCTCATCTTTGAGATTACAAAGATGAGGGGTTTTTTGGATAATAAATAGGACTGAAGATTAAAGCGTTTTCATGTATGATTAAAGAGAGCTTTAATAATTCAATGTACGAAAGGGGTTTGGAACGTGAAATTTAAAATAGGACTGATCTGGAGGATTGTCATCGCCATTGGACTCGCAGTAGGACTTGGATATTTGACACCTATGATTGGTGAAGGATTTGCAGAGGGCTTCACACGTCTATTCGCAACATTTAACATGTTATTTGGAGGATTCCTCAACTTTGTGGTCCCCTTGATTATTTTGGCATTTATCGCACCGGGAATAGCTAAACTTGGTAAAGGTTCTGGGAAGTTGCTTGGTCTTGCGACGTTATTTGCGTATGCTTCAACAATCATCGCAGGAATACTTGCATACTTTGCAGCAACGAACTTATTACCAGGATACATAGGTGGTTTAGGCAGTAAATCTATCGAAACTGCGAAGGCAGCAGCTACCGCTTTCTTCGAGCTAGAAATGACACCTCTTATGGGCGTTATGACGACGTTGCTTCTTGCATTCGTACTAGGAATCGGTATGGCTGCAATCGGCAGTAAAACAATGTTACACATGTTTGAAGAATTGAACACGATTATAGAAAAAGTGATCACGGTCATTATCATACCGCTCCTACCAATACATATTTTCGGGATTTTCTTAAATATGACATATACAGGTGAAGTTGCTAAAGTGCTTTCGATTTTCATCTTCGTATTCGTTATGATCATTATTCTTCACCTAGTTATGTTGACATTGCAATACACAGTTGCTGGGGCTGTTTCAAAACGGAATCCGTTCCGTCTGATGAAGATTATGGCACCAGCTTATTTCACAGCGATCGGTACACAATCTTCAGCAGCAACAATCCCTGTAACATTACGTCAAGCAAAACAAACTGGGGCGTCTGCACGAGTGACGGACTTTACCGTTCCATTGTTTGCAACAATCCACTTGTCAGGAAGTACGATTACACTCGTATCTTGTTCAATCGGGGTTATGCTGATGAACGATATGCCAATTAGTTTTGTTGCGTATCTTGGTTTCATCTTCATGTTAGGAATTACAATGATCGCTGCACCTGGAGTACCAGGCGGAGCAGTTGTTGCGGCGACAGGTCTATTGGCTTCCATGTTAGGTTTCGACGAATCCATGGTGGCACTCATGATTGCTCTATACATGGCTCAAGATAGCTTCGGTACTGCAACGAACGTTACAGGAGATGGAGCACTTGCAATTGTCGTCGACAGCTTTTCAAAAGACGGCACATCTGCCAAGCTCTCAAAATGATTAACCTTCAATAAGTAGCGTGTCTATCTTCTGTTCTATTAGAAGATGGCGCGCTTTTTATTTTTAATCATGGGTTGAAGGAAGAGTGGAGAAATCCGTTGCTGTTGGGAGCCTAATCAGAAAAATAGTTTGTGAACAGTTCGTGATAAATTCTCATTCGCAAATCGTCAATTGAAAATGGAGGGAGGGTGTGAAAGCTAGTGAAATAAGGGACTTCTTTTACAAAATATAATCATTCTTAATGATTTGCAAGTACTTCGTATATAGGATAAGATTAGAATGATGATAAATAGAAGATGAGTGAAATTCATCTTAAGCATACTGGAGGTATTGGAATGGCTACTTTGGAAATCAAAGATCTTCATGTTTCAATCGAAGACAAAGAAATACTTAAAGGTGTCAATTTAACGATCAACACAAATGAAATCCATGCAATCATGGGACCGAACGGAACAGGTAAATCCACGCTCGCGTCTGCAATCATGGGTCATCCAAAATACGAAGTTACATCAGGATCTGTACTTCTTGATGGAGAAGAAGTTCTTGAAATGGAAGTGGACGAACGTGCGAAAGCAGGTCTGTTCCTAGGAATGCAATATCCGAGTGAAATTACAGGCGTAACAAACGCTGATTTCCTTCGTTCAGGTGTTAACGCACGTCGCGAAGAAGGGAACGAAATCTCGCTTATGAAGTTCATCCGTGAACTCGATAGCAAAATGGAACTTCTTGAAATGGACGAAGATATGGCTACTCGCTACTTGAACGAAGGATTCTCAGGTGGAGAGAAAAAGCGTAACGAAATTCTTCAACTTATGATGTTAAAGCCTAAATTCGCAATTCTAGACGAAATTGACTCCGGTCTTGACATCGATGCTTTACGTATTGTTTCTACAGGTATCAACGAAATGCGCGGAGAAGACTTCGGTTGCCTCATCATTACTCACTATCAGCGTCTATTGAACTACATCACACCTGACCACGTTCACGTGATGATGCAAGGTCGCGTTGTGAAATCCGGTGGAGAAGAGCTTGCTCGCAAACTGGAAGAACAGGGCTATGACTGGATTAAAGAAGAATTAGGAATCGAAGACGAGACGGTTGAACAAGAAGCGTAAGAGGGAGGACGATTGAACATGACGGTTGAAACTAAATTGGCATTGACCGGAGAAGACGTCCGCTCTTATTCCGCAACTACGGGAGAAGCGAGCTGGTTAACCGATCTCCGCTTGGGTGCGCTGGGCAAAGTAGACTCACTTCCAATGCCAAAACCAGATAAAACGAAGATTGATAAATGGAACTTCACGGAGTTTCCTGTACATGCTGTTGAAAGCACAGTATATGAAAACCTTAGCGAACTTCCAGACGATGCGAAATCACTTGTAGACGCAGAAAACCAAAAAAATATTTATGTACAACATAACAACACACCTGCTTATTTGTCATTATCAGATGAATTGAAAGAGCAAGGCGTTATTTTGACAGATATTTTCACGGCATCTCGTGAACATAGTGAACTTGTAAAGAAATACTTCATGACGGATGGCGTTAAAGTGGACGAGCACCGCCTCACTGCATTCCACGCAGCTCTCATGAACGGTGGCGTATTTGTATACGTACCAAAAAACGTAGAAGTTAAACAACCGATTCAAGTGTTGTTTTTACATGATGATGCACAAGCATCCCTTTTCAACCACGTTATTGTAGTTGCTGAAGCGAATAGTGCTATCACTTACGTTGAGAACTATCTATCTACAGTCCCTCACGCTGAAGGACTTGCGAATATCATTTCAGAAGTATTCACAGGTGATAATGCTGTTGTTACTTATGGCGCAGTAGATGTACTAGCTGAAGGGTTTACAACTTACGTAAACCGTCGTGGTATTGCTGGCCGTGATAGCCGCATTGATTGGGCACTGGGCTTAATGAACGATAGCAACACGGTTTCAGACAACTTAACACATTTAGTTGGCAACGGCTCACGCTGTGATATGAAATCTGTTGTAGTAGGACGCGGAACACAAAAACAAAACTTCACTTCTGAAATTGTCCACTGGGGACTTGACACAGAAGGTCACATTTTAAAGCACGGTGTTATGAAAGATGCTGCTTCATCCATCTTCAACGGTATTGGTAAAATCGAAAAAGGTGCAACACGTTCAAATGCGGAGCAAGAGTCGAGAGTACTTATGCTTAGCGAAAAAGCTCGTGGAGATGCCAATCCGATTCTTTTAATCGATGAAGACGATGTAACAGCAGGACACGCCGCTTCTGTCGGACGCGTAGATCCACTTCAGTTGTTCTACTTGATGAGCCGCGGGATTTCGAAGCAGGAAGCAGAACGTCTCGTCATCCATGGTTTCCTTGAGCCGGTTGTTAGCAAATTGCCAATTGAAGGCGTCAAGAAACAGTTGACGGAGGTCATCGAAAGGAAAGTGCGCTAATGCTGAACAACGACATTCGCAAAGATTTCCCGATACTCGACCAAGAAGTAAATGGATATCCTCTCGTATACCTTGACAGTGCAGCAACTTCTCAGAAACCACGTCAAGTAATCGAGGCGGTTGCCAACTACTATCAAAATGATAATGCAAACGTTCACCGAGGAGTCCACACACTTGGTAACAGAGCGACAGAAGGTTATGAAGGCGCGCGTGAAACTGTGCGCAAGTTCTTGAATGCTTCGTCAACAGAAGAAATCGTCTTCACTCGTGGAACGACTACCGCTTTGAATCTAATTGCTCAAAGCTATGGTCGTGCAAACATTAGTGAAGGTGATGAAATTCTCATCACGTATATGGAGCATCACTCGAATATCATTCCTTGGCAGCAACTAGCGAAAGCGACTGGAGCTGTCTTGAAATACATCGATCTTGAAGAAGATGGCACGATAGCACTTGAAAAAGTGAGGGATGCGATGACAGATCGGACGAAGATTGTATCGATGATGTATGTCTCGAACGTTTTGGGAACAATGAATCCGATAAAAGAAATCACAGAAATTGCTCATGCGCACAATTCAATCATGGTGGTGGATGCAGCGCAAGCAGCGCCCCATCTAAAGCTTGATGTCCAAGACTTAGACTGTGATTTCCTCGCGTTTTCCGGACATAAGTTGTGTGGTCCTACAGGTATCGGTGCACTCTACGGAAAAAAAGCGTTATTAAATGAGATGGAGCCTATTGAATTCGGTGGTGAAATGATCGACTTCGTAGGACTTTATGATTCTTCGTGGAAAGAACTGCCTTGGAAGTTTGAAGGTGGGACACCGATCATAGCTGGTGCAATCGGAATGGCGGCGGCTATCGATTATATCGAATCTATTGGACTTGATACTATTGAGAAGCATGAGCACGAACTGGTCGCATATGCAATGGAACAAATGAAGACTGTTGAAGGTCTTGAAATTTATGGCCCACGGGATTCTAGCAAGCGTGCAGGGATTGTTACCTTCAATTTAGAAGGGGTTCATCCACACGATTTAGCAACTGTGTTAGATATGAATGGTGTAGCAGTTCGTGCAGGACACCATTGTTGCCAGCCTCTTATGAAATGGTTGGATGTATCTGCAACAGCACGTGCCAGCTTCTATCTCTACAACACGAAAGAAGATGTGGACCGTCTTGTTGAAGGCCTTCGCATGGCAAAGGAGTATTTTCAATAATGGGAAACGAAAAACTGGATCAGCTGTATCGCTCGGTCATAATGGATCATTATAAAACTCCTCGCAACAAAGGAGTCCTTGAAAGCAGTAACGTTACAATCGATATGAACAACCCTACTTGTGGAGATGTGATTCACCTAACGCTACAAGTTGAAGACG
Source organism: Sporosarcina sp. D27 (assembly GCF_000586555.1). Classification (GTDB taxonomy): domain Bacteria; phylum Bacillota; class Bacilli; order Bacillales_A; family Planococcaceae; genus Sporosarcina. Next base: position 48,265 of record NZ_AZUC01000009.1, on the reverse strand, counting down.
ACATCGTTAAGGATGCTAAGTTTGAAGGAGAAGGATGTTCGATTTCAATGGCATCTGCTTCCATGATGACGCAACTGATCAAAGGAAAGAATACTGAGGATGCAGTCACAGCAGCTCATGCCTTTTCAGATATGATGTTGGGTAAAGATATCGATGATTCTATGGATTTTGGAGATATTGAAGCGTTGACAGGGGTTGCTAAATTCCCAGCGCGCATTAAATGTGCCACTCTGCCATGGAAAGCGATGGAAAAAGGAATCGCGAGCGATTCCGAATAATTGAACGAAGGAGGACTAACAAATGGCTAAAAAGATGCCTGAAATTGGCGATTACAAATACGGTTTCCATGACAAAGACGTATCTGTTTTCCGTTCTGAACGTGGATTGACAAAAGAAATCGTTGAAGAAATCTCACGTATGAAAGAAGAGCCGGAGTGGATGCTGAATTACCGTCTGAAGTCTCTTGAATTGTTCTACAGCAAGCCAATGCCACAATGGGGCGGAGACTTGAATTCATTAAACTTCGATGAGATCACGTATTACGTAAAACCATCTGAAGCAACAGAAACTTCATGGGATGAAGTACCAGAAGAAATCAAGCGTACGTTTGACAAACTGGGAATTCCTGAAGCAGAACAAAAATACCTTGCAGGTGTTTCCGCACAGTATGAATCCGAAGTTGTCTACCACAACATGAAAGAAGAGTTAACAAACTTAGGAATTGTCTTTAAAGATACTGACTCAGCACTTCGCGAAAACGAAGAACTGTTTAAGAAACACTTTGGTACAGTCATCCCGAACTCTGATAATAAATTCGCTGCACTAAACTCAGCGGTTTGGTCAGGTGGATCGTTCATCTATGTACCACCAGGCGTTAAAGTAGATACGCCTCTTCAAGCGTATTTCCGCATTAACTCTGAGAACATGGGGCAATTCGAGCGTACACTGATCATCGTTGATGAGGGCGCAAGCGTTCACTACGTAGAAGGCTGTACAGCTCCTGTTTATACAACGAACTCACTTCACAGTGCGGTTGTTGAAATCATCATCAAAAAAGATGCATACTGCCGTTACACAACGATTCAAAACTGGGCGAACAACGTGTACAACCTAGTAACGAAGCGCGCTGTCTGTGATGCGAACGCAACGATGGAATGGATTGATGGTAACATCGGTTCTAAGCTAACGATGAAATATCCTGCAGTCATCCTCAAAGGTGAAGGCGCTCGCGGTATGACATTGTCAATTGCAATCGCAGGTAAAGGGCAACACCAAGATGCGGGTGCAAAAATGATGCACTTGGCTCCGAACACATCTTCAACAATTGTGTCGAAGTCCATTTCACAGCACGGTGGTAAAGTAACGTACCGCGGAATCGTTCACTTCGGACGTAAAGCGGAAGGCGCTCGCTCCAACATCGAATGTGATACGCTCATCATGGATGACAAATCTACTTCAGATACGATTCCATACAACGAAATCCTAAATGATAACATTTCACTCGAACACGAAGCAAAAGTTTCTAAAGTCTCTGAAGAGCAGCTCTTCTACTTGATGAGCCGCGGTATTTCAGAACAAGAAGCGACTGAAATGATCGTTATGGGCTTCATCGAGCCATTCACAAAAGAACTTCCAATGGAATATGCCGTAGAAATGAACCGTCTCATTAAATTCGAGATGGAGGGCAGTATCGGATAAGCATTGGTACACCAGTGTTTGTGCGGTATTTCCAACAACTGAATAACTGTCCGTGCCGAATTCGTACCGAATCGATATCGGCCGGACATATAAGAGGCGAACTTTTTTAAGTTCGTCTTTTTGTATTCCATCGCTTAAATCTACATAAGCATCAGTTTTAGTTTCAGACGTTGAGTGACATAACTGTTGTGAAGAAAAATTTATCCTCTCTTAAACTTCCACCAGCAAAAAGGTTTGTGTTTGTTAGAATGTGTATCCTTAAAGTACATAGCTCCTAAATTCTCTTAATACTACAAATTTGATAATACTTGTCCACATATAGTCATATACTATAAGTAAAAGAAGAGAAAGGGTTTGAAATTCTTTGAAACAGAAAAACCTTTCGATGCATGGATTACGGGGATTGTTATCATTTTTAGTGGTAATATTTCACGCCTATTATGGGCTAGTATCTATCAACCTCTTGCAATTGATGACTGATACAAGCTTAGTGGACTCCCTAGGGTATATGTCTGTTAATTTATTTTTTGTAATAAGCGGATACTTGATAATACAGAGTTTAAATCGACATAGGCAAATAAAAAATTTTATAATTGATAGAGTGTTGAGGATTTATCCTGTTTATGTAGTTATCCATTTACTTATATTTATTGTTGGGCCAATTATAGGGTATAAATGGATGGCTGGAATATCTATTAACGAGTATGCAGGTCATTTCTTTTCAAACTTGCTATTATTACCTGGATTATTCACTTCTTTACCGATTGCACAACTCGTTTCTTGGTCTTTGAGTTATGAATTTTTATTCTATATTTTAACAGCATTAATTTTTGGTACACTACTAAATTATAAATCTGTAATGGGCTATTTTATTTTAATGATTGCTATTTTTATTTCGATTAGTTTCTTATATTTTCATCCAAGATCTAGTTTTTTTATAGTTGGTATTCTAATCTTTAAACTCATTGGGACAATAAATGTGAAAAGAGTGTACAAACCTTGGTTTTACTTTAATGGATTAATTTTAATAACTATACTGTATACATCTTTTGAGAGGTTCCATATTTTAGTTTCACTACTTTTAAGTTTCTTACTTTTTATAACAATCATAAATGAAGAAGGAATATTGTCGTTTGTATTACAATCAAAGTTCTTTTATTACCTTGGAAATATCAGCTACAGTCTTTACTTATGGCATACATTTGTAATGTTTATATTGAAGGTGTTTATGCACAAGATAAATGACTTTCTGGAGCCCTCGCCTTCTATCTTGTTTATGATATTCTTTGGATTATCAATATCTATTTCCATGATGGTTTCCCATTTATCGTATAATTTAATTGAGAAAAGATTTACCAATTATTTAAAGCATCGTATTAATGAAAAAAAGAAATTGAAAGCAAATAACGAATTAGAAATAGATAGTTTCTTAATATCTAAATAGAAATAGAAAGAGCCTGTTAATTTTTTGTATTTATATCGTTCATCTCTCATTCATAAATTACAACTGAACAAATTCGGTTTTTATATGCATAGCCTCTTGCACACGTTTAAACAAGTGCAAGGGGATTTTTAGTTTTCTGTATCCTTTTTATGACTAGTCGTCTATATAAAGATGAAGCATAATATGGCACTCGAAAAGGAGAATAGAAAATGGTGAAAATTGTACTTGATGCAGGGCATGGTTTACGAACAGCTGGAAAACTCACTCCTGATGGTGAGAAAGAATGGCTGTTTAACAACACAGTACTTATAGCGGCACAGTCAATATTGGAAACATATGAAAATGTCGAACTGCTAAGAGTGGATGATCCGACTGGAAAGACTGACGTTCGGTTAAAAATGAGGACAGACTATGCAAACACATGGAAAGCCGATGTCTATCTATCGTTTCATCACAACGCCAATACAGGTGTTTGGGGCGACTGGGGTGGGGTGGAGACGTATACGTTTGAGGGGAATGGATCGAATTCGAAGGCTGATAAACTTGCAAAATTCATTCAGCCGAGACTCGTACGTGCAATGGGGCTGCGAGATCGAGGCGTACGAAAGAAAAACTTGCATGTGCTCCGCGAAACCAAGATGCCTGCTGTACTTATTGAAGGGGGCTTCATGGATTCCCGGACAGATATTGAAGCACTTAGGAATCCACAACGATTGAAGGCTCAAGGCGAAGCTATAGCTGAAGCAGTGATAGCTTATTATCAACTCAAAAAGAAATCGAGCACGGCATCTATTATCAATCACGGAAAGACATTCCGATTAGTAACAGGTACATTTCTATCCAAAGAAGATGCAGAAGTCTCAGCTGATCGTCTAAGGAAGCAACACGGATGGACCGTTTATGTAAAAGAAGAATCCTAACAGCTGACCTTTGCTGAAATGCAAAGGTCATTTTTTCATCCTCACACAGTCCCGAAGTCCAGAAAAACGGATTAGTTATGATATGATGAGGGTAACAGATTCGTACACGATTGGAGGGCTAAACATGATTGAAATCGGCTTAACTGGATGGGGAGACCACCCTGATGTGTATGCGCCCTCATCCACAGCGAAAGAAAAGTTAATGGACTATAGCGCTCATTTCCCTGTCGTCGAACTGGATGCAACGTTCTATGCGATCCAACCGGAACGAAATATCCGAAAATGGATTAAGGAAACTCCTGATCACTTCGGTTTCATCGTCAAAGCATATCAAGGGATGACAGGGCATCTGCGCGGCGAACTGCCGTATGAATCGAAGGAAGAAATGTTTGAGCTCTTTCGTCTTTCAATGGAACCGCTAATAGAAGCGGACAAGCTATCGCTTATCTTAGTACAGTTCCCACCCTGGTTCGATTGTGTCAAAGAGAACGTTGAAGAAATACGATACATAAGTAAGCAATTAGAAGGATTCGATATTGGAATTGAATTTCGTCACCAGTCTTGGTATGCGGAAGAGTTACGTGATAAGACACTTCGTTTCCTGGAAGAGAACCATCTAATCCATGTCATTGCAGATGAACCGCAAGCAGGTACAGGAAGTGTTCCATTTGTTCCAAGTGTTACACGGAGTGATAAAGCGGTCATTCGTCTACATGGTCGAAATCTAGCAGGATGGCGTAACCCAGGTGGGAGTAGGGAAGCGTGGCGGAAAGTGCGTTACTTGTATGATTATACAGATGAAGAGTTAAAAGGAGTGCAATCAGCTGTTGAGCAGGTAGAAAAAAAGTGCGATTATGTTGCTGTTATTTTTAATAATAACTCAGGTGGGCATGCTGCAGAGAATGCCAAACGTTTTCAAAAAATGCTTCATCTCTCTTTCGATGACTTGGCTCCTAAACAGCTCGACATCTTTGAGGGGGAATAACGATGGAATATGTTTTGCTGATTGTTATTGGAATGCTTTCAGGAGTGGTTGGTTCACTCGTCGGACTAGGTGGAGGTACGATTTTTGTCCCTGTCACAATATTAGTGGGAATTGACTTAGGCTGGATCCCACATGTGACACCACAGACGGTTGTAGGGATGTCCGTGATCATGATGGTGTTCAATGGGCTGTCTTCAACTCTGTTCCACATGAAAGCCAAAACTATGGACTACAGAAGTGGATTCATCTTCTTCGCTGGTAGTGTCCCAGGCACAATTTTAGGGGCATTTTTTAATAAGAGTTTAGATTTAGGGTCTTTTAACTTATACTTTGGGATATTACTGATCTTTTTAGCGGCTCTACTGCTCGTCAAAAAATATTTGAAACCTATCAATTGGTTTGTGAATCACGGCAAAGAAATTACATTCACTGATCCACAAGGTGAAACACATGTGTATGGGTATCCGATCTGGTTTGCTCTTCTGCTGACATTTGTGATTGGCTTAATGTCGGGCTTGTTTGGAATCGGTGGCGGTGCAATGATCGTACCAGCTATGCTTCTACTATTTTTATTTCCGCCGCACGTTGCAGTCGGTACATCGATGCTCATGGTATTTTTGTCTGCTCTCGTCAACTCCGGGACTCATATTTATCTGGGTCACGTCCCTTGGCTCTATTCACTCGCAGTCATTCCGGGTGCTTATATAGGAGGAACACTCGGATCCATGTTGAACAAGAAGATGAGTTCTGAAACGCTGGTTGTAGTGTTACGCGTACTATTACTATTATTCGGGATTAATTCAATTATTGATGGGATTTGGGGTTGACAATGATCGCTAGAAAAACAGAAACCATTCATATATATCATACAAACGACATTCATAGTCATTTTGACAATTGGCCAGGTATCAGTGAATTCTTAGTGGATAAACGAATTGAACACGAACAGGCTGGAGAGTCTTGTTTTGTTTTCGATCTCGGTGATTTCGTCGATCGGTCTCATCCATTTACTGAAGCGACTGAAGGAAAAGGGAATATTGAACTGTTGAATCGTGCCAAATATGATGCGGTGACAATAGGGAATAACGAAGGGATTACGTTATCACACGAGGCACTCGAAGAATTGTATGTGGATGCCCAGTTTGAGGTGGTCGTTGCAAACCTGAAGAATATGGATGGACGTGAGTTAGAGTGGGCTGTTCCATATACGTGCTACACAACCCATAGTGGAGTAAAACTGGCTGTGATAGGGGCTACTGCTGTTTATGAGTTATTCTACGACAAGCTTGGTTGGTCGATTCAAGAACCTCGCAAAGTGTTGGCGGATCTTGCTTCCGAGTTAAGCCATTCAATGGATTGCGTCATTTGTCTCTCTCATCTTGGGGTGAATGAAGATCGTCTTTTAGCTAAGGAAACATCCTCGATCGATGTCATTTTAGGCGCACACACTCATCATTTGTTCTTACGAGGTGAGGTTGTTGAAAATACATTGTTAGCCGCCACAGGGAAATATGGACAGTATGTAGGGCATGTCACGCTCACACTGGAGAATGGTCAAGTTGTCGATAAAAAGGCAACTGTCATACAGGCAGATGAACTTAAGGCAGAAAAACATGAATTCAAAGCTGTGCAGCAGATGATCACTGAGGGAACGCAACTATTAGATGAAGAAGTTTTTACAACGCCTAGTAGTCTTGGGCAAAATCTATTTGGGCCGAGCCCGCTATCCGACATTTTCGGTCGAGCATTACTCGCCTATACGAAAGCGGATTGCGGATTGTTTAACTCGGGAATTTTTCTTGGACGACTTCATGAAGGCGTTGTTACGAAGAGAGATTTGCACCGTATTCTTCCACATCCGATCAATGCATGTGTCATCATAGTAACCGGCCGTGCTTTAAGGGAGTATTATGAAATATCTTGCCATCCTGATTGGCCGCGTACTGAAGTGAAGGGACTTGGATTCAGAGGAACAATGATGGGCGTAATGATCCAAGTGAATCTGAGGATGAAACAAGATATTCTCTATATGGGGGATGAAATCGTCGAACCAGATAGAGAGTATAGGTTAGCAACTCTTGATATGTTTACATTCGGTTTCTTTTATCCGAACATGAAATTAGAGAAAATTGACTACCTCGTCCCGGAACTCATTCGTGATATTTTCGGCTGGTATGGGGAAAAGCATTTTGGAACAACTTCATAACAAGTAATAAGCGACTCCTCCTCTTCATATTGTGGAATAGGGAGGCGTCGCTTTTTGAAATTTCACATGCAAGTCCCTAAGAAACGAAAACCGAAAAGAAGATGGTTAAAACTCATTATCCCAGCACTTCTTTTGACGATAATCGGAAGTTTTTACTATTTAAATATGAAGTTAAAGCCGGTTTACATGAACTATGCTGAAGTTCAAACACGTAAAATTGCTGCACACGTTATCAGTCAAGCCATTCAATCGAGGTCAACAAGTGTGTTGGATGCGAACGATGTCCTCTTGAATATCCCTAATGATTCTAATGAGACGGTTACACTAAAAGTCGATGCAGAAACCATTAATCAGGTTATGGCCGAGATGCATCAGTTGGTTGAAGAACACTTGGACCGAGCAGAGTCCGGAGATCTTGAAATGTTACCGCAAAGTGATGGGATCAAATTCGATACTGAAGAAATGGAGAAGCATGGAGGTGTCGTCTTTTTCGTTCCAATCGGTCAAGTTGCGGATATTCCGCTGCTCGGGAATTTAGGACCGAAGATTCCAATCAGGTTTCATATTGTAGGAGATGTACATGCGGACGTTGATACAAAACTAACAGAGTATGGCATCAATAACGTCTATATGGAAGTGAATATGGAATTGACTGTAAATGTCCAAATTATTATTCCAATAGCAACTAAACAAAGTACAGTTGTTCAGCAAATCCCGATTGCTATCGGTATCATCCAAGGGGTCGTTCCACAAATCTATACGAAGGGGGGACAGAGTCCAGCAAATATCGAAGTACCTATGGAAGATATTAAGAAACCATAAGTGACCTTGCATGTTCTATCGATTATTGTTATGATTAGAAAGTAATAACGTAATCGATAGGGTAGAGGCTGCACTGTTTAAGAGTACCGCATGCGAGGGTGACATCGTAGACCATGCGTGAAAGGAAGCATTGCCGAAGTCTGATGGAACGTCAATTCCATGAGGCTGGGGTCATTTCGAAAAGGGATGGCACTGTCAGGGACAGCTATATTGTCCATGATGAGCTACAATCGTCAGTGAGATAACGAAAGTGATTATCAAACAAACGACATGTAGACAGCCGGTACCCGGTCCACTTGAAAAGAGTGAAACGGGCACCGGCTTTTTTGTTTCCCCGGTTACATTAACAAATTGAAGGAGGAGATTGGAATGATTGGAACTTGGTTATCGATACTGCCACCAGTGATTGCCATTGTAATGGTACTCACGACAAAGCGGGTGCTACTTTCACTCGGGGCAGGGATTTTGTCCGCTGCATTACTAGTCGCTTCCTTTGCACCAGTGGAAACATTGACGCAGTTAGGGAAAGCGCTCATCGTCTCATTTTGGGCAGATGGTGAATTGAATACGTATAATATTTTCATAATGTTATTCATACTCTTGTTAGGTGTTATTACGGCACTTGTTAGTCTATCAGGAGGAAGCCGTGCCTTTGCAGAGTGGGCTGTAACGCGAATCCAAACTCGCCGAAGTGCAAAACTTCTTACGATGGTATTAGGAATTGCCATTTTTGTAGATGACTATTTCAACGCACTTGCGGTTGGTCAAATCGCACGACCGATTACAGATCGTCATAAGATTTCTCGAGCAAAACTTGCTTATTTCATAGACTCTACATCGGCTCCGGTGTGTGTGATTTCACCTGTATCGAGCTGGGGAGCGTTCCTAATCGGACAACTTGCAATCATTCTTGCAACGACTGCTACAGTCAACTACTCACCGCTAGCAGCATTTCTAATGATGGCGCCGATGAACTTTTATGTAATTGCTACATTAGCAATGGTATTCTTCTTCGCTTGGACGAATATCGACTTTTTTGCAATGAAAAAACATGAAAATCGTGCAGAAGAAAAAGGGGAGTTATTTGATCCTAATAAAGAGATACCTGGACAATTGAAAGATGAGTTCCCTGAGCACAATCATGGACGTGTAAGAGATCTAGTAGCACCGATTGTGACACTTGTAGCTGTAACATTGGTGTCGATGGTTATTACAGGGTACAAAATTGGTGGAGAGTTAAATCTATGGACCATCTTTGAAAACACAGATGTTCCGTTGTCCTTAGTCATTGGCGGTCTTGCAGGTACTGCAATTGCCATCATACTATATACTTCTCAATTTAAGGTGAATCAGACCGCATCTGCCGGGTTAATTGGGCAAGCATTTGTCAGCGGTGTAAAAGCGATGATGCCTGCAGTATTAATTCTAATACTGGCTTGGTCACTGACTCACTTAATCGATATTTTAGAGACTGGACTATTCTTATCTGAAGTAGTCGGGAAGTCAAATATCCCTGTAGCATTCCTGCCAGTTGTACTGTTTGTGTTAGCGGGATTAATGGCCTTTTCTACAGGAACTTCTTGGGGATCATTCGGAATCTTACTTCCGATTGCAGGAACGATTATGGTGAACGCAGCTCCGGAATTACTATTACCAGCATTATCTGCAGTACTTGCAGGGGCGGTGTTCGGTGACCACTGTTCACCAATATCGGATACGACAATTCTTTCGTCTACAGGAGCAGGAAGTAATCACATGGATCACGTCTCAACACAGTTACCTTATGCGCTCATGGCAGCTGCAATTGCGACTGGTGGATACATTGTTCTTGGATTAACAGGATCGATTTGGATCGGTCTTGTTGCAGTAATTATTATTCTAGCGGCATTGTTTACTGTTTGGAATGTGAGAAATTCAAAAAAAGCAGTGAGCGTAACAGCAGAATAAGCAGAAAAAAGGTATTCCTACTTAGTTGTGGGGAATACCTTTTTTGTATGTTGAATAATTCTATTCACTAGGAAATTAGCAATAGTTCCCTCTATCTAGAGGGTAGAAGTGACGGGAACCGAAACAATTTAACAATCTAGTAATAAGATTTTGAAAATTTGTATAGACTGAATTGGAAGTTTGTTTTAGAATAGGGATACAGAAAGAAAAGAAAGGGTGCGGATGTCTCCACTCGGACTAATGCAATCCTTTCTGTTGTAATTTCAGAATAGTTTAATAAGGGGGAAGAGAAATGAAGTTTAAAAGAGCATGGAGTTTACTAGCAGCGATGACGCTTGGTGTTGGTCTCCTAGCGGGCTGCGGTCAAGAAGGTAAGGACGGAGCATCAGGTGGGAAGGATGGCGATGAGATTAAAATCGGGGTAAACCTCGAACTCTCAGGAGCGGTTGCTTCATACGGTACATCCGAAGCGGACGGAATTCAGCTCGCTGTTGATGAAATCAACAAAGACGGTGGAATTGATGGCAAGAAAATAAAGCTTGTTAAAATTGATAACAAGTCAGATGCTGCTGAAGCAACAAATGCAGCAATCAAACTGACGACTCAAGAGAACGTTGTAGCTATAATCGGTGCAGCCACAAGTGGAGCAACAGTGGCACAAGCTCAAATTGCAAATGACAACAAGACGCCGCTCATTAGTCCCTCCGGAACAAGCCCGACAGTTACAGTCAATGAAAAGGGTGAGGTAAATGAGTACGTGTTCCGTACATCATTCATCGATCCTTTCCAAGGAACGGTTGCAGCGAACTTTGCAGCAAATGATTTAGGTGTTAAAAACGTTGCAATTTTCTCGGATAACGCAAGTGACTATTCTAAAGGTCTTGCTTCATCCTTTAAAGAAGACTTTGAAAAAGCAGGTGGAAAAATTGTTGCCGAGGAATCATATGTTGCGAAAGATTCTGATTTCCGTTCCACACTGACACGTATTAAATCTGCTAATCCCGAATTCATTTTTATTCCTGGTTATTATGAAGAAGTTGGCTTGATTGTTAAACAAGCACGTGAAATGGGTATCAATGTCCCACTTATGGGTGCTGATGGATGGGATTCTCCGATCTTGATGGATCTTGCAGGGGCAGATGCGCTTAACAATACGTTTACAACCAACCACTATTCCTCTGACGATCCAGACGGTGCGGTTAAAGCATTCAATGACAAGTTTAACGAGAAATATAACAAGGCTCCGGATGCCTTTAACGCTCTAGGGTACGACACAGTCTACTTGTTGAAAGATGCAATTGAACGTGCTGGCAGTGCAGATTCAACAAAGATTAAAGACGAACTTGCTAAGACAGATGGACTCGATCTTGTAACAGGTAAATATTCAGTGGATGAAAATCATCACCCGATTAAATCTGCAACCATCCTTGAATACAAGGATGGCGAGCAAGTCTTCAATACGAAGGTGAATCCATAATTTCATGAGGGGTGGGGAGCTCTCTCCCTACCTTCTTTTTTTGGACGAATGTCAGATATGAAAAAGGAGTGAGACATCATGGAATGGCTACAGCAACTCATCAACGGTATTTCTTTAGGCAGTATTTATGCGCTCATTGCGCTAGGTTATACAATGGTATACGGCATTATTAAGTTGATCAACTTTGCACACGGTGAAGTGTTTATGATTGGTGCGTTCATAGGATACATCTCCATTGCAGGATGGGGTCTAGGCTTTTTCCCAGCACTTTTACTTTCGATGACGGTTTGTGCGATTATTGGTGTCGTCATTGAACGCATCGCTTACAAACGTCTAAGGAATGCAACACGTATTGCTGCACTTATTACAGCTATCGGGGTTTCTCTTCTCATTCAAAACGGAGTGATCTACTTTAGAGGTGCACAACCAGCGGCTTATCCTGAAGTATTTGCGAACAAATCATTTAACCTGTTTGGTGCACAAATTAGCACACAGGCAATTCTTATACTATCTGTATCTGTATTCTTGATGATTGTCCTACAGTTCATTGTACATAAGACAAAAATCGGGAAAGCCATGCGAGCTGTATCCTATGACGCTGAAGCTGCAAAACTAATGGGTATTAACGTAGACAATACAATTTCTGCTACGTTCGCAATTGGGTCTGCACTAGCTGGAGCAGCAGGTGTCATTTTCGGAATCTATTATACAAAAATTGATCCGTTAATGGGCGTTATTCCAGGTCTGAAAGCATTTGTCGCAGCTGTACTTGGTGGGATTGGAATCATTCCAGGAGCGGTTGCAGGCGGTCTTGTACTTGGCGTCGTCGAAACAGTAGTAAGTGCCCTTGGATTCTCCTTGTGGCGAGATGCGGCTGCGTTCATCATTTTGATTTTGATCTTAATCTTTAAACCTTCTGGCATCTTCGGTAAAAACACAAGAGAGAAAGTGTAGGTGAAACGAAATGATGAAAAAATCTAAACAGTTTTGGGTATTTGCCATTTTGGCAATTGCAATCTTCGCTGCCATCCAGTTTATGATTAGCGGAGGATTTTTGAATAATTTCTATTCCAATACACTGATCTTTATGGCGATTAATATCATGCTGGCGGTCAGCTTACACCTAGTCATTGGAATTACGGGACAATTTTCTCTCGGTCATGCTGGTTTTCTAGCTGTCGGTGCCTATGTATCCGCAATTATGACGATGAAACTCGATTTGCCATTCTTTGCAGCGATTCTAATTGCTGGAATTGCAGCAGCGCTTGCAGGGTTGGTAGTTGGTATCCCAAGTTTGAGGCTACGTGGAGATTATCTAGCCATAGCGACACTTGGGTTCGCTGAAATTATCCGCATCATTTTCTTGAATATCGATTATGTGGGTGGAGCTGCTGGTATGCAAGTCGCTCACTTAACAACATGGACATATACATTCATTTGCCTCTTCGTAACCATTCTAGTCATCGTGAACTTTACGAATTCGAGGCATGGTCGCGCATGTATTGCAATACGAGAAAACGAAATTGCAGCTGATGCAATGGGCATTAATACAACTTACTATAAAGTGCTTGCATTTGCGATTGGTTCTTTCTTCGCGGGCGTAGCCGGTGCGTTGTATGCACACAATTTCTACATTATCCAGCCTTCCAACTTCGGTTTTCTGAAGTCAATCGATATTTTGATCTATGTCGTACTTGGTGGTCTTGGTAGTTTGTCAGGTGCAATTGTTGCGACAATCTTATTAACAATCGTTTCTACATTCCTACAAGACTATCCTGAAACACGGATGATCATTTACAGTCTTGTCCTGATTATCGTCATGTTATACCGTCCAAAAGGGTTGATGGGCAAAATGGAATTCACAGACTATTTGAAGATGTGGATGCGTCCGAAAGGGGGAAGCCAGCATGAGCAATGAGGTATTGTTAGATGTGCAAAGCGCAGGCATCCAATTCGGGGGGCTAAAAGCAGTTTCAGGATTCAACATGAAAATCAATAAAGGTGAATTGGTTGGTTTAATAGGGCCAAATGGAGCAGGTAAAACAACTAGTTTTAACTTATTGACAGGTGTTTACGTTCCGACTGAAGGTGAAATATTCTTTGATGGAAAGAAAATTAATGGACTCCCACCGTTTAAAGTAACTCGTTTGGGGATGAGTCGTACATTTCAAAACATCAGGTTATTCGACGAACTTTCTGTTTTAGATAACGTGAAAGTTGCTTATCATTCACTAGCAAATGATTCTGTAATGAGTTCAATTTTGCGTTTGCCTTCTTATTTTAAGAACGAACATGAGATGGAAAACAAAGCGATGGAGTTCTTGAAGATATTCGAACTCGATAAATATAAAGATGAAACCGCAAAAAATCTTCCATATGGGAAACAGCGTAGACTAGAAATTGCGAGAGCACTTGCAGCAAATCCTGATCTGTTGCTGTTGGATGAACCTGCAGCTGGGATGAACCCTTTTGAAACGAAAGAACTGATGGATCTCATCGCCTTTATCCGAAAGCAATTCGGATTGACGATTCTTTTAATCGAACATGATATGAACTTGGTCATGGGAATTTGTGAGCGGATTTACGTTCTTGACCATGGTGTTTTGTTAGCTGAAGGATCGGCTGAAGAAATCCGGAACAATCCAAAAGTGATTGAAGCGTATTTAGGGGAGGAAATTGTATGAGCATGCTGAGCATCCAAGATTTGAACGTCTATTATGGCAGCATCCATGCATTAAAAGGGGTTTCTCTCGAAGTGAATGAAGGAGAAATCGTCACACTTATTGGCGCAAACGGTGCAGGGAAGAGTACATTGCTGAAAACGTTATCTGGCCTACTAAAGCCAAAAGATGGTACTATCCATTATCAGGATTCTTTGATAAGTGGGAAGCCGGCACAATCTATCGTGAAAATGGGGGTTTCCCAAGTACCAGAGGGGAGGCGGGTTTTCGCGGATATGACGGTAGAAGAGAATATTGAACTAGGTGCCTACTTGAGGAAAGACAAAGGTGAAATCGGGAAGGACCTTAAGAAAGTCTATAGTATTTTCCCAAGACTGTATGAACGGCGTAAACAAACTGCTGGGACGCTTTCAGGAGGGGAACAGCAAATGCTTGCGATGGGAAGGGCAATAATGGCGCGCCCTAAATTACTTCTATTAGATGAGCCGTCTATGGGACTGGCGCCGCTTATGGTCAAAACCATTTTTGAAACGGTTAAAGATATTAGTAAGGCAGGAACGACGATTCTGTTAGTTGAGCAAAATGCCCACATTGCACTTTCAATTGCGGATCGCGGATATGTAATTGAAACTGGTAGGGTCATTCTGTCAGGAACTGCAGCTGAGTTACAAGCAAGTGAAGAAGTGAAAAACGCCTATCTTGGCGGTCACTAAACAACTAAATTATCTAAGGAAAAGCGTCCCTTTTACGGGCGCTTTTCTTGTTACAACCCTTTAGGCATCAAGTTGTTCGCTTTCTGAATATATGTTACATTATTGGAAGTGGGGGAAACAGTAAACGTTTAACTAAATTCAGCAGGAGTCTTCCTCTTCTATAAATGTCCGTATGAGTGCGAACTTTTTATCTTTTTCGTGGGGATAAAGCTACTGAATTAAGTTATAGCCTCCGGCGGAAGTCACAGATTTTTAAGGGTGCTTTTCGAGCTCTCTCGAAAAAATCTGGACGCAATTACGCCAAGGCTCAATTGATATGGAATGGAGCTGAAGACTTTGTCTTGCAAACCAGGGGTGGACAAAAAAACAGAGCATATCCGTAAACCGGATTGGCTTAAAATCAAGTTGAATACGAACGAAAACTATACGGATTTAAAAAAGTTGATGCGTGAAAAAAATCTTCATACAGTCTGTGAAGAAGCGCGCTGCCCGAATATCCATGAGTGCTGGGGAGAGCGCAGAACGGCTACATTCATGATTTTAGGGGATACGTGCACACGCGCCTGCCGTTTTTGTGCCGTTAAAACAGGATTGCCAACAGAGCTCGATTTAGCAGAGCCGGAGCGCGTGGCAGATTCAGTTGCACTGATGAATTTAAAGCATGTCGTTGTGACTGCAGTTGCTCGGGATGACCAAAAAGATGGTGGATCCGGTGTGTTCGCAGAAACAATACGTGCGATTCGTAGAAAAAATCCATTTGCAACAGTCGAAGTACTTCCTTCTGATATGGGAGGAGAGTATGATAATATTAAACGGTTAATGGATGCCAAACCGGATATTTTGAATCATAATATTGAAACGGTTAGACGAATGACGCCGAGAGTCCGAGCACGGGCTAAGTATGATCGCTCGTTAGAATTACTTCGTCGTGCAAAAGAAATGTACCCAGAAATTCCTACAAAATCATCGATTATGCTAGGTGTGGGCGAGACGTGGGAAGAGATTTTAGAAACAATGGATGATTTACGTGCGAACCAAGTGGATATTATGTCTATTGGTCAATACTTACAACCAAGTAAAAAGCATTTAACTGTACAAAAATATTACACGCCAAAGGAATTCAAAGAACTCTTTGAGATTGCAATGAGTAAAGGCTTTTCGCATTGCCAATCAGGGCCACTCGTTCGTTCAAGTTATCATGCAGATGAGCAAGTGAATGCAGCGGCGAAAGAACGTCAGCGTAGAGGCGAAGAGATGCTTGAATCCTTGACTGTGAAAGGCTGAGTCGACATGACAGAACGACTAATTACGTTGGATCAGTACGAATTCGAGATTATCGAAAACTTTCGTGAGGGTTTTGACAGCGAAGCACTGATGAGTCGTTACAGTGAAATTCTTTTGAAATACGATTATATCCTCGGAGACTGGGGATATGGACAACTCCGTCTTAAGGGATTTTTTGAGGATCGTAATGCGAAAGCCACTTATGAAACGAAAATCAGCACGTTGCAAGATTACCTTTACGAATACTGTAACTTTGGCTGTGCCCATTTTATATTGAAAAAAGTAGGGAAAGTGAAGAAGGAACAAGCGGATGCTGATGCGAAACAGGAATTACCTGTTGCAGAAGAAATTCCGCAAACATCATAATCCCTTTCCATTCGGGCGTCTTGGAGAATTCTCTGTGACGTCCGTTTCTGCATGTTCTTTATACGAAGACATTTGAGGAGGAACTATCATGTATTTTATCGACCGGAAAAAAATTAGTGAGACGCTCGCTTATATGGAAGAACTTCTTGCACAATTTTCAAGTGAGTCTAACTGGCAAGATAGTACGTTAAAGACGTTGGCACTTGAACGAATCGCACAAAACATCATCGAGTCCATTATAGATGTAGGGAACTCCATGATTGATGGGTTTATCATGCGTGATCCGGGAAGTTATGAAGACATTGTCGATATTATGGAAGATGAAAAAGTAATCGACAAAGAAATGGAACAACCACTAAAAGAAATGATTGAATTACGAAAAATGCTTGTCCGTGACTTTATGAAAGTCGATTTAGGGGAAGTAGAGAAAACTATTAAGGCGAGCTACTCTTCACTCGAAAAGTTTCCCAGTTGTGTGTTAACATATTTGGAAAACGAATTGGGACCGGTTTCTGCATTCCTTCCAGAGGATTCACCTCATGGAACGCTATAAGACGATTTGCTTGGATCTGGATGGCACTGTATATAAAGGAAGCCAAGCTATCCCAGAGTCGGTTGCTCTCATCCAAAAGTTACAGCAATCAGGTATCGAGCCGTATTTCTTAACGAATAACTCATCACGTACAGCTCTGGAACAACAACAAAAACTGAAATTGCTCGGTGTTGAAACGACAGAGCAACAGATCATGACATCTGCGATCGCCAGTGCTAAGTATTGTGCACAACACTATACAGGTAAGTCAGTTCAAATGATTGGTGAATCGGGATTACGTGAAGCGTTATTAGACGAGGGAATTAGACTTGTCGAAGCTGACGGTGACATTGTGATCATGGGGATTGACCACAAAATTACATACGACAAATTAGCTACGGCTTGTTTATCTATACGAAATGGCGCACACTTTCTCGCGACAAATGGAGATCTTGCGTTGCCTAACGAACTGGGACTTGTGCCAGGCAACGGCGCATTCATAGAACTTGTAAAAGCCTCAACTGGAGTTACACCGACGATACTCGGAAAGCCACAATCGTACATGCTGGAATTCATCCAACAACAAAGTGGAGCAAGCAAGGAAGAGATGATTATGATCGGCGACAATTATGAAACGGATATTCTTTCAGGCATTCGTTACGGCATCGATACGATCCATCTCCAAGGCGGCGTCACGGCGCTAGAGGAAGTACTAGCCAAACTGGAACATCCGACGTATATGTTTAAAACGCTAGCCGAATGGAATGATTGAAAGTAATAACCTTCTTTCAATATGGTTTTTATTAGTATTATGACACGTGTTCCTAGCCAGTAGCATACAACAAAAGGACTTGCCCATTAACCCGGACAAGTCCTTTCGTATTTTCCTATTTTAAAAAAGAGGATTCTCTTCTATAAACTCGTAAATCTTCTCTGTCAGCTCAGCGGGTGTATCCGCTTCTACGACTTCTCCGTTCACTAGAGCATACAGTGACTCTACACACTTGGTGCAATAACTAAGACAACCATATTCCAAGACATCCAGATTCGGATCCTTCTCAAGTGCTTCCAGTGTCTCTTGAGAACCATTGGCTAAATTACTAATGCAAAACTCAACTATCGGGTTCACACCCATCACCTCACCTTGTACGATCGTACTCTTTTTTTCTTTAATCGTCAAAGCCCTTGTCTTATTGTGAAGAACGTCACAAACTGTTATACTCATACGTGAGGAAAAGACGGAAATCTCTCAGACAAAGGAGACTATCATGAAAAAATTGCTATTATTAGGTTCCGGTTACGGAAATATGCGAATTTTACTGCGAATACTGAATAACTTACCATCAGATGTTGCAGTGACACTAGTAGATCGCACATCATTCCATAGTTTAAAGACAGAATTCTATGCACTCGCTTCAGGTACTGTACCAGATAGCGAAGTGCGTGTTGCACTACCGACACATGAACGTTTGAAAGTTGTTGAAGGTGAGATTGCAGGAATTGAAGTTGGGGAAAAGTGTGTCTTACTTACAGATGGCAGACAGCTAGACTACGACCAACTTGTCATTGGCCTAGGTTGTGAAGATAATTATCACGACGTGCCAGGTGCTGACGAATTTACGTACAGCATTCAAACGATTGGTCAATCCCGTGAAACGTACAAAAAGCTTTTGAATTTAAATGGTGGTGCGACTGTTGGAATTGTCGGTGCGGGTCTAAGTGGCATCGAGCTAGCAAGTGAATTGAGAGAAAGTCGCTCAGATTTGAATATCAAATTATTCGACAGAGGACCGCGTATTTTACGTGACTTCCCGGAGCGTCTGAGTAATTACATTCAAAGTTGGTTCGCCAAAAACGATGTGGATGTCATTGCAAACTCAAATATTACTAAAGTTGAAATGAATCTACTTCATAACCATGAGGACCAAATTGCTGTGGATGCAGTAGTGTGGACGGCTGGTATTCAACCGACTAAAGTAGTTCGAGAATTGGATGTTGAAAAAGATAGGTCAAACCGTATTGTGTTGAATCAGTACCATCAGATTCCTGGCTATGAAGATGTATACGTCGTAGGGGACATCGCTGCACTTCCTCATGCTCCAAGCGCACAGTTGGCAGAAGGACAAGCGGAACAGATCGTTACTGTACTCAAACATACGTGGAATGGTGAATCGTTGCCAGAGACAATGCCGGAAATCAAGCTCAAAGGATTTATGGGGTCTCTCGGTAAAAAACAAGGATTTGCGTACTTAGCAGATCGCACGGTAACAGGACGAATTGCACGACTGTTGAAATCTGGAGTTCTCTGGATGTACAAATGGCATAATGGCTGAGTAAATCAAATAAAAGCGTGTAAGGCAGAAATACGCTGCCTTGCACGCTTTTGTTTGTAAAATGGATGACCCTAAGTTCTCAATTACAAAATAAGTATTATCACTTAACCAGCTGAAATGAAGCCATGTTTTTCTAGTTCATTGAAAATGGGTTTTAATTGAATATAGCCTTCACCAATCACTTCTTCGTTCACAAGTACAAGTGGATAGAAAAACTCTTCTTCTTTTACTTGTTCAGCCAGCTTGCGTTGACGATCGTTTTCAATAAAGGACTCAATATCGATATAAACGATCTCAAATGGATGATTTGGATATTTTCGTTGAATTGCAGCATCTAGCCATTCATATGTATCTTTTGACGTCGGTGCGTTCACACAACTTGCACAAACGACCTCTGCGCCGTATACTTCTACTGTAACGTGTTTAGCGTTCATAGCTAACGCCTCCTGATTCTCTATTGGATTTTTTTTGCGATCCAGTTTATAATAACTATAAGGAAAGGGGAGTTTAAAACTTATGACAGAAGCAACGATGAACGAATCCGTTCAAGAAGTGTTAAATAAATTACGTCCGTTCCTCTTACGTGACGGCGGTGACTGTGAACTAATCGATGTGGAGGACGGAATTGTAAAGTTACGTCTTCTAGGCGCTTGCGGTACGTGCCCAAGCTCCACAATTACATTGAAAGCCGGTATTGAGCGTGCTCTTCTTGAAGAAGTACCCGGCGTTGTAGAAGTAGAACAAGTTTTCTAAGGGCCATTTGGCTTCGCAGGAACGGGCCTCATGTGTCCGTTCCTGTTTTATTTTTCTTCTCGTATTTCTCGCCAGCGCTCTTTTGCCATTTCTATAAGCTGAGGTTCAGTGGAAGTTCTCTGCGCCTCAATAATCTTCGAGAAGTATAGAACAGCTTTATCACGATCACCCACACGCCATGACAACTCCGCAATCATGTAGAGAACACGCAATTCTGACATTTGGGTACCGACGTGATCGTCTGCTGAATAAGCTTCTTCATACAAATTTCGTGCAAGTGTTAAAAAACGCTGCTCTTCTTCCTCGTTTTTCATGATTCGATAGAGCCAAGCGGTCCTCAGCGTAATTCCAGCTGTTGTAAGTGATTTTTCTTTTTTTACCATTGCACTTAAATAGCCTAGCTTGTAAGCAGCGATGGCATCTTCAATAGTGCGCTCACCACCTAGTGAATGGGGTTTCCAACCAGCGGTAATGACTGAAGCTATTTGTTCTTTCGCTCCAGGTGCAAAATAGGGTGCAAAATCATCTGTGAACGAGAAACCGCACGATGGACATACAGCGATATTATAGAACAGTGGATTCACATCGCTGTCCACATAATTGGGTTTGAAATCACTATCCGTAGAAGCAACCCTTGCAAAACGAGAACGAATACGAGTCGTTGTGAAAGCTTCTTTACAATTCAAGCATACTATCTTTTTGTCATAAAATGGGGTAACTTCCATGCTGCACCATCCTTTCGTGCTTCCTTACCTATTATAGCAAAACTTTATAGAACAAGTGGGTTTCATTGCATTACAATTTACAACATTGATATGATTGATATTACTTAGGAGGGATATAGATGACACAACTACTCAACTTATCTGAAGCAGCTGCCTACCGAGTGAAAGAAATGATGGAGCATAATGGGGAGCAAGGATCTTTTCTACGTGTTTCTGTCAACGGTGGAGGCTGCAGTGGTCTTACGTACGGAATGGGATTTGATACAGAACAGCATGCGTCAGATCAGCTTTTGGAATTGCACGGAGTAAAGATTGTCGTGTCTTCTGAGGATACGGATATATTAGCAGGTACAGAAATCGACTATAAAGAATCATTAATGGGTGGTGGGTTCACCATCGAAAATCCAAACGCCATTGCTTCTTGTGGCTGTGGGACGTCATTCAGAACAGCGAAGAAAGCGGGAAATCCTGCAAGTTGTGATTGATACTCCCTAAAAATCGTTTTGTTCTATTTGCAATTTACGAATGCTTAAATAAGGTCTCTTGAAGGGCATGGATTAGAACATGACTCCTTCAAGAGATTTTTCTTATGATTTCACAGAAATTAGTCACGTCAACCAATTTGTAGGGGAATCGTTCCGTTTGTTGGAATTTTTTTACGAGTTTATGGAGACACTATGAAGTTATTTCAATATGTCCGATTATATTCCTAATAAGCTATTGAAATAGCAGGTCAAAAAGGCTACTATGAATGAGGAATATAAATAATAAACGCTGGATTGTAGGAATTACGTGATTTTTACAAACCGGCACATCATACAAGAAAAGGTGGAACCGATTCCCGTGAAAAAAAGACCTACAATCCTCGTTTTAGGTGCTGGATATGGTGGATTAGCAACCGTTGTAAATCTACAGAAATCTCTAGGCGTAGACGATGCTGAAATTATCCTTATTAACAAAAATGATTACCACTATGAATCTACTTGGCTTCATGAAGCTGCAGCAGGTACATTGAAGCCTGAACAAGTTCGTTATCCGATTAGCCGTGTTATTCAGCAAGACAAAGTGAAATTTGTGAAAGCTGAAGTTGAAGCAATCGATGTTAAAGCTAAAATGGTTACCTCATCAGCTGGACAGCATACATATGATTACTTAGTCATCGGACTTGGATTTGAAGGAGAAACATTCGGAATCCAAGGTCTTGATAAGTATGCACTTTCGATTGCAAACGTAAAGGCAGCACGTCAAATTCGTGAGCATATTGAATATCAGTTTGCGACATGGTCTCTTGAAGAAGTGAAAGCAGACAGCCGTTTAACTATTATTGTCGGAGGCGCTGGATTTACAGGCATCGAATTCCTTGGTGAACTCGGAGATCGTATTCCGGAACTTTGTGAAGAGTTCGATGTACCTGCTGACAAAGTAAAAGTACTTTGTGTAGAAGCAGCTCCTATGGTCCTTCCAGGATTTGACCCTGAATTGGTTGAATACGCAGTTCGACAATTGAAATCTAAAGGAATCGAATTCTCAATAGGTACACCAGTTGTTGAAGCGACTCCTGAAGGTGTTAAACTGAAAAAAGGCGACGACGAATTTGAATTCATCGAAGCTGGTACAGTTGTATGGGCAGCAGGTGTCCGTGGTAACCGTTTGATCGAAGAGACAGGCATCGAAAACATGCGTGCGCGCGTTAAAGTAGAAAAAGATCTACGTGCTCCAGGATTCGACGATGTCTTCATCGTGGGTGACTGTGCATTGATGATTAACGAAGAAATCAACCGTCCATACCCTCCAACTGCTCAAATCGCGATGCAGCAAGGAGACATGTGTGCAAATAACTTGATCGCTCTTATGAAAGGTCAACCGACTCAAGCATTCGTTCCGGACTTGAAAGGGAGCATAGCTTCACTTGGTTCTAACGATGCGATTGGAGTTGCTTTCGGTAAGAAGATGACAGGTAAGAAAGCATCCTTCATGAAGAAAATGGTCGACAACCGTGCCCTTTACTTAATCGGTGGGGCTGGTCTTACATTTAAAAAAGGAAAGTTTGACCTCCTTTAATACAAAATCGAAAAACACTCGTCTCCTTTTTTAAGGACGAGTGTTTTTTAAACTTTTCAACAACTTCATGACACTTGTTTAAGCTGTTGAAAGAAGTGCCACAATCCGGTAAAATGAACTAAGGAAAATGGAGGTCATCATTTTGGGAACAATTTCACTTACAGAGATTATTCTGTCAGTCCTCATCTTTATAGTCATGTTTTTCGGGATTGGCTTTTTGCTTAACATGTTACTGCGCATGTCGTGGGTCATGGCAATTGTCTACCCGATTGTCGTCATCTTAATTATTGATGAAGTGAAGGCATATGAATATATTACGAAATCAGGTCATGCATTCAGTATGCTCGGAGATAAGTTGATGGCGTTACATACAGTCGACATCGTGATTCTTTCAAGCGGTCTAGTTGGAGCTATCCTTTCAGGGTTTGTGAGTAAGCTTTTACGCAAACAAGGTTATCAGATGTTTTAAAAAAAAACGCTCAGGCAAAGTTGCCCGAGCGTTTTTTTTATACGATAAATGAATACGTGAGAACGGAAATCAGGATGCCGGTTACTGCTCCTGCAAAAACTTCGCTTGGCTTGTGACCGAGTAGCGTCTTCAGCTCTACAATCTTTTGTTCTTCGTCTTTCTTAATCCAACCTTTTGTTCCACTGACGAATGTTTGAAAGTCTGCACGGATCTGGTTGATGATCAAGGCTTGTTGACCTGCTTGGTAACGAACACCGCTTGCGTCAAACATGACAATCACTGCAAAAATTGCTGAAATCGCAAACATGGAAGAATCGAGACCGTGTTCGAAGGCGATAGCAGTTGTGAGTGCAGTTACTGCGGCTGAGTGAGAACTTGGCATGCCTCCTGTCGAGGTCATTAGCTTCCAATCGAGCTCACGAGTGAGTAAAAAATGAATCGGAATCTTTACGAACTGTGCGAAAAAAATTCCGAATAGCGCAACCAACAGTGGCACATTGCTCAAAATTGTCATGTAGGCACTCCTCGTTAAAAATAATTATGAAAAATAGTCCGGCAACCGAAGAATTTTTTTCGTTTCTTCTTCAATTGGTATATAATTAAGAATGTATGAAAATGAGGAGGTAGTCAAATGAAAACTATCATTACAAACAAACAGATTACGGAGACCAATCTTGACGTGGTTGTGATCGGTGTTCCTGAACATCCAGAAAACAATACAAATTGGAAAGTCATAAATGACACATTCAATGGGAAGTTAACGGATTGGGTTAAAACAGGCGATGTAAAGACGGAACTCAATGCAGTCACTAAGCTGCCATCTATGGGCGAAAGCACGTTCAAGCGAGTTGTTTTCATCGGTCTTGGAGCATCTAAAAAGTTAACAGACCAAGGGTTGCTTGAAGTATTCTCTAAGGTTGGAAAAGAGCTTAGATCGATGAAATCAGAAAGCGTTTCCATTTGGGTAGATTCCTTCACAACAGAAGAACTTGAAGCTGATGACATAGCATTTGCCTCTCTACAAGGGCTAGTGTTAGGAAGCTACCAATTTGCCGATTACAAAACGACTTCGAACGAGAAAGATTTTGAATTCGAAACGATTGAACTACTCAGCACAGCAGATGAGGATGAACTGAAAGCGGCAGTAGAAGTAGGCCATGTACATGCAGTAGCTGTCAATTCGGCTCGTACCCTCGTTAACACACCTCCAAATATTTTAACTGCAGTTAAGATGGCGGAGCATGGTGAAATGTTGGCTGAAAAATACGGGTTTGAAATCGAAGTTCTCGGTAAAAAAGAAATGGAAGAACTCGGTATGGGGGCGATTCTTGCTGTCAACAAAGGATCAGTAGAGGAACCACGTCTGATTGTCCTTAAATACGCTGGCGGCAACGCGGACTGGACAGATGTAGTTGGTCTCGTTGGTAAGGGAATTACGTACGATACAGGCGGATACTCGTTGAAGCCTCGTGAAGGCATGGTTGGCATGAAAGGGGACATGGGTGGTGCTGCAGCTGTATTCGGTGCAATGCAAATCATCGGTGAACTTCGACCTGCAAAAAACGTAATCGCTGTCATTGCTTCTACCGACAACATGGTTTCAGGGGATGCATTCAAACCGGACGATGTCATTACATCGCTGTCAGGAAAAACGATTGAAGTGTTGAACACGGACGCTGAAGGACGCCTCGTATTGGCAGACGCTGTGACCTATGCAAAACAATCAGGTGCAAATTATCTAATTGACATTGCAACACTCACTGGCGGAGTAATCGTTGCTCTTGGTAAAGACAAAACTGGAGCATTGACGAACAACGAAGCATTCTTCGAAGATTTCATGGAAGCTTCTGTAGAAACAGGAGAATTCGTTTGGCGTTTGCCGTTAACTGAAAGTGATAAAAAGCGTCTTCGTAAGAGCGAAGTAGCGGACCTTAATAACTCACCAGGTCGTGATGGTCATATGATCTTTGGTGGTGGATTCGTTGGAGAATTCGTAGGAGATACACCTTGGATCCACTTGGATATCGCAGGTACGTCTGAAGCGGATGCACCTCATGCACTTGGACCTAAAGGTGCAACAGGGGCCATGACAAGAACATTAGCTACGTTTATTGAGCGTTTAGCTGAAGACTCCTCTGAAGCGTAATAGGTGTCAGCCTACCCCTACCTTTGCCCAATGAATAAGATAAGTGGGAAAGGGGGAGTAACATGTCACGATATAGAGGAAATAACTATGGTGGTGGAAGAGGTTACGGAGGAGGTAGAGGCTACGGCGGAGGCGGATTTGGAAACAGCTTCGGCGGACCTTTTCTTGGTGGATTATTCGGTAGCTTTCTCGGTAGTGCAATTTCACCTTACGGATACGGAGGAGGCTACGGAGGATACCCACCATATGGAGGGTATCCCCCATACGGCTATTATCCATACTACTACCAACCTTATTACAGCCCATATGGATATTGGTAAACAACAAAAAGACGCAGCGTCCGATTTGGGACACTGCGTCTTTTTGTTTAGTCCTCTTCATGAGATTTCTGTTCACCGATGGCTTCTTGAAGATCGTCCCCAACCGTCAGTTCTGTCGGTTTTACGCCAGACATATAAGCGGCACGGCTCATTAAGTGCCCACCAACAGGCGACGTGATGAATAAGAAAACACTACCTAGTAATAGCTGAATACTGAAATGTCCTTTAATCCACCAGAAGTGAAGGAACACCCCAATCAGGATTCCTAGAACACCGAGAGTCGCACTTTTTGATGCGGCATGCGCTCGTGTGTACACATCAGGTAATCGGAGAACCCCTACAACAGTGACAACAGTGAAGAAGACGCCTACAAGTATGAACAAAGCAATAATAATGTTAGCGATGAGTATCACGGTCTATAATCGCCCCTTTCTCGATGAACTTCGAGAACGATACAGTCCCGATGAAGGACATAATCGCAATGAGCAAAATCACATCAATGAAAAATATTGTATCAAATACAATTGACAGCAACGCGATTATTGAAATCAGCATCACACCGATTCCATCTAAAGCGATAAGCCGGTCTGGAGTTGAGGGGCCTTTGAATACTCGAACAAGCGTGCCGAGCATGGATAAGAAGATGATGATTAAGCTAATCCATATGAATATCTTCATGTCCTGCTCACCTCCAAGATGGCATTTTCGAATGATTGTTTAATGGAATTGATGGCTTCTTCAACATCATCCACGTCAATTGCATGAACGTACAGCGTCCGTTGATCATCCGAAACATGTATAACAATTGTACCAGGTGTCAATGTAATCAAACTAGCAAGTAACGTAATTTCCCAGTCTTTTTCAAGAACAGTAGGCATCGCGAAAATCATCGGCTGTAATTGCAGCTTGGGTTTTAACACAAGCATTGCAACGGAGATATTTGACAGGATTAGTTCCTTAAAGAAGATGCATGTCAATTTTACGCAAGCCCATAGTCGATCTACATACAAGCGATTTTTGTAAAAACGCCTTGTGAGTATGAGCAGTAGTAATCCAATGATATAACCGATTATAAATGTAGAAGGGGTGAAAGACGCCGTGATGAGCACCCACGTAATTGCGATGAAAAAGTTAAGCAGTATTTGAAATGCCAACGTGATCTACTCCTTTAACACGGCGTTTATATAACTCGACGGATCGAGCAGCACATGAGCTGCATCAGATACGTACGGGAAAATCCACTCAGTTCCGACTCCGTATAAAACGGACAGAGCTACTAGAATTACGGCAGGGAACATCATGTGCTTATAGGTTTTACGGTTCGTTGGTTGTAACGCAACCGGCTCTCCCCAAAACGCATAAATGAATATTCGGATGACCGATAGTAGGACAACCAGGCTAGAAGCGAGGATGACAATCGTTCCGAATAACTGCCCATGTTCAAATCCACCTTGAACAATTAGCAACTTCCCAACAAAACCGCTTAGCGGGGGAATACCAGCTAGACCGAAGGCAGCAATGAGAAATAGCCAGCCAAGTGGTGCATGGGTTTTAATAAGTCCACCCATTTCTCGTAGATTGGACGTCCCTGTAACATAAATCATAATCCCGATTATTAGGAACAATGCCCCTTTAATGAGCATGTCATGAATCAGGTAGAAAACGGCACCTTGCATCCCAGCTTCGTTCATCATAGAGACTCCGAACAGTATAACGCCAATCGCAATTAAAATATTGTAAATGATAATCTGTTTCAAATCGAAATAGGCAAGTGCCCCAATGCATCCCGCAACAATTGTGAGCAATGAGAGTACCATTAAAATGGTGTGCGTAAACGCAAGGTCATTGACGAAAAATAGTGTATAGGTACGTGTGATGGCATACACACCGACTTTAGTCAGTAACGCACCAAACAATGCGAGAATCGGGACAGGAGGTGCAGCGTATGATCCAGGCATCCAGAAGTAGAGTGGGAAGATTCCTGCTTTAATCCCGAATACGAGCAACAATAGAACACCAATTACTGAAACGATTCCAGGCTGACCGATATCTGCAATCTTCTGACCGATATCCGCCATATTGAGCGTTCCGACGATAGAGTACAAATACGCAACTGTAATGACAAAGAAAGCAGAAGAAATGACATTTACAAGTATGTACTTAATAGATTCGCGAAGCTGTCTCTTCTCTCCACCTAGAACGATGAGCAGGTAAGAAGCAATCAGCAATACCTCAAAAAATACAAACATGTTAAAAATATCACCAGTCGTAAATGCACCATTCACTCCTGTAATCATGAAGAGGATGGCAGGATAGTAGAAAAACCGTTCCCGCTCTTCACCAATTGAGCTAAAGCTATAAATGGCCACTAATAACGTAATCACTAATGTTGACGTTACGAGTAACGCAGAAAACATATCCGAAACCATTGTGATGCCGAAGGGAGCGGGCCAGCTCCCGAGTGTAAGTGTTTGGATCCCATCCTGTTTCACTTTCATAACGAGTGTAAATGCGGAAGCAATACTTGCACTTAGTCCAATGACAGTGAGGATTCGCTGGATGCGTACTTGTTCTTTGAAAAACAGAAGTACAATCGCAAAGAAAAACGGGATGATGATCGGAAACAATAGAAGGTTAATCATGCTCATCATTTCCTTTCATCGAATTCAAATCATCAGTTTTGTGAACTGCATAGGTTCTGTAGGCGAGTACCAATATGAACGCCGTAACCCCAAAACTGATAACAATTGCGGTCAAGATTAAAGCTTGTGGAAGTGGATCTGCATATTCAGTAACCCCGTCTAGAAGGACTGGAGGTGCACTACCACCTAATCCACCCATTGTTAAAATGAATAAATGGGCACCGTGACTTAACAAGCCTGTTCCTAGGATTACTTTAATCAGACTTCTGGATAGAATTAAGTAAATTGCAGCGGTGAATAGAATGCCCGCTACAATCGCCATGAGCAATTCCATTACTCATCCCCTCCAATCGACTGAATGATTGTAATTGCTGCACCAACGACGACGAGATACACGCCAGAGTCAAAGATCATGGCTGTATGGAGTTCAGTGTCACCGAATAGCGGTAAATCGAAATGTGCAAATGCATGTGTGAAAAAGGGAACGTTGAACAAAATGGATCCAGCTGCTGTTCCTAATGAAAGAAGTAAACCGACACCAATCACAATCGTGAAATTGAAGGGCAGTGTAGCTTGTACCGTTTCAAGATCGAATGCAAGTAATAGTAAAACAATCGCACCCGTCGTTAGCAGGCCTCCGACAAATCCTCCACCCGGAGCGAAATGGCCAGCAAAGAAGATATGAATCGAGAACAAGGAAATGATGAAAAATGTGACTTTAGTAGTCGTCTGTAATATAACGTTATTCTTTTTCATCATCAGACCCCTTTCTCGACAAGCGAAGCTTGATCATGCCAAGAACAGCAATTCCAGCAATCGATAGCACGGCGATTTCAAACAATGTATCGAAACCACGGTAGTCGACGAGAATGACGTTCACGATATTGCCTCCGCCAGCTTCTGTATAGACGGTATCTTTATAGTACTGTGAAATACTTGCGACAAGCTTATTGGAATGTGCGGACAATGCAACGAGAGTAACGGAAAGACCAACCCCGATTGCAATAATTTCGTTCACCAATTTGTTCTGTTTTGTTTCTCCATGCGTTTTTAAAGCAGGGAGGTGACGGAAAGCTAATAAGAAGAGAGCGACTGAAATCGTCTCAATTACGAGCTGGGTTAAGGCTAAGTCAGGTGCTTTAAAGAGCACGAAGAACAATGCGACAGAGTATCCGACTGCCCCTAGAGCAATAATAGCGGAGATTCTGTTTTTCGACATAATTACCATGCCAGTTCCTAATATAGCTACAATGGCATTCATCACAGCGAATAACGTAATTGGTGACAGACTACTCATATCTAATTTAAATGCGCCTTTAGCGAACAACACAACAATCGTCATGATGGAGAAGAAAGCAAACATATACAGTAAATACGTTCGGATTAACCCATTCATATAGAAACGGGATAGCTTGTTCATCCCTTTTTCTGATAACGTCATCACGCCATCATAAAGTGCGTTCAATGATAACTTCTCTGGCTGCATGCCATAAACTGGTTGCCATTTTTTAATCGAAGTAAATAGCAATGCTCCAATTGCAATAACGCCAACTGTCAGCCACATTGGAATATACTCGAACCCATGCCAGGCTTGTACATGAACAGCAGCTTCTGAAGGTAAACTGTACAGTTGTGGCTGTGCAGCCATTACAGCTGGCGCAACAAGCCACTTCCCAACAATGTTCGGGATGAAGAATAGTGCAATGACACTGATTGCTAAAATAATAGGTGAAATAAGCATACCAATTGGTGCTTCGTGTGGCTTAAGCGGAAGCTTGTCAAACTTCTTCTCACCTGTAAATGTCTTGAATACAAAGTAGAAACTATAGACAAATGTGAATACGCTTGCAATCCATGCAATTACAGGGAATAGAATGCCCCACGTATCAAAGTTGAACAGTTCAAATTGTTTCAGAGCAACCATAGAATCTAAGAACAATTCTTTACTCAAGAATCCACCAAATGGCGGAATACCTGCCATTGAAAGACCGCCGATGAACGCAACGGTGAAGCTGATTGGCATGACACTCATCAGGCCACCGAGTTTACGAATATCACGTGTTCCAGTTTCATGGTCAACAATACCTGCAATCATGAACAGACTACCTTTAAAGACTGCGTGATTCACTAAGTGGAAGATCGCTGCAAACATCGCTAAGCGGAATAGCGTATCGTCTGAGTGATAAGCAATTGCTCCGGCACCTAGTAACGACATGATCAGACCTAATTGACTAACTGTCGAGAATGCGAGAATTCCTTTTAAATCGGTTTGCTTCACAGCAAAGAACGAGCCCCACATTAATGTGAGCAGTCCAATACCGGAAACGAGCCAGATCCACACAGAGGACTCTGCGAAAATCGGCGTAAATCGTGCGACTAAATATAATCCAGCTTTGACCATTGTCGCGGAGTGTAAGTAGGCACTGACCGGAGTCGGTGCTTCCATTGCATCCGGAAGCCAAATATAAAACGGGAATTGAGCAGACTTTGTAAATGCTCCGAATAACAGAAGTACTGCTGCAAGTGTAAATAACGGATCTCCAGAGTAATCGGACAACCCGGATATCAATTCACGAATCGAGTATGTATCTCCTAAAATCCCGAGAATTACGAAGCCCCCGAGCATCATTAGTCCTCCACCAACGGTTATCATCATTGACTTTAAGGCACCGAATCGAGAACCGTCCCTTGTGTACCAATAACCGATTAGTAGGAAAGAAGAAATGGAAGTTAACTCCCAAAAAAGGTAGAGAGAAATGACATTATCTGACTGGACAACACCAAGCATTGCCGTCATGAAAAGCAGTAAGTATACATAGAAATTACCAAGCTTTTCTTTGTGCCTATCTAGATAGAAAATTGAATACAGTACAACCAACGCACCAATCCCTGTGATGAGCAGCGTGAATAGAAGACTGAGACCATCTAGGTAGGAGACAAAAGAGATTCCTAGTGAAGGGATCCAATCGAACGAAGAGACTGCGTGATCTCCACTTGCTGTCAGTGGTAAGTACGTACTGTAGTAAACAAACAGTACAACTGGGACAATCAGAACAAACCAACCTGTATGTATGCCAGTCACACGACGGAACAACGTCGGGATGAAAAGAGCTGCTAACGCTGGCAAGAAAATGAACCAAACAAATTCCACTAAAAATCCTCCTTCCTCGTACTATTATGATGTAGACATTGCTTTAAAGTATAACGTAAACAAGCGCATTTTGCACTGTGGGCACTTGAAAGATATTGCGGTACATCAATCTCTTCCTATATTATAGAGTCATGGAAAAATCCATTAAAAATAACAAGTCAGTCTGAGGTGCAGTATGAAAAATCCGTATTTGTTTAGTTATTTACCTTTCTTCACAATTATGCTGTTTAGTTTAACGTTCGGAGTGTATACAGTTGGCTATTCATTGAGTGTATTTCGCGAAATCGGCTTGTACAATGGTCTATTGGAATTTCTGACGGATACCCAACTCCGATTGTTTTTGCTAACCATCTATGCGCTCTTTTACTTCATGGTATTCAGTGCTCTCAAACTGATTGCAGCTACGATTCATGAAACGGCAATGTTGTTCTTTTACAAAGCGACCCCTACAGCAGATTCTCCTGTTCACCATGTGACGGACGATCGAGGGGGGAAGCTCATTTACTTCATCGGCGCGCTTGCTTCTGCATTTGCTATTCAATCGATTTACTGGTTACTTATCGTGTTTTTGACAGTCACTTTCATTTACTTTGTATATAGCACATATATGTTGCACCATCAGCTACCTTTTTCAGCGATAATCGGAATTATCTTCTTTGAATTCATCGTATGGGCGGTTTTGGTTTCTGCCGTTGTTTACATTTTACTGAGACTTTATAACGGAATCGCCGCAAGTATCCCAGGAGTTGAAAAAGACCAGCTGCCAATTGGCAACTAGTCGGAAAGTGCGGCTGAAAAAACCTTCAGATGTAATTTTTGTTCGCTCTCTTGTTGGAGTGACTGCGGTCGGTCATACCCGATCCAGGTCGCGGCCGTATAATCATCGTTCATCCCGGCAACCCATAAGTCTTTAAAATGACTTGTTGTTCCTGTTTTTGCTCCTGTATAATCCGTTGTGGGACGGAGGCCAAGAGCTGTTCCTGTTCTTACAGTCTCTTCTAGCATGGATCGGATGTTTTGCGTTGTCTTCTGCGACCATACCTCTTTACGTTCATCCTCCCATTTGTATAACACGTTCCCTTGACGATCTTTTACAGAACGGATCGCTCTAGCAGGTTTAAACGTACCATCTATGAAGCTCGTATACGCATTTGCCATTTCATAAGGCGTCATGCCATTTTCAAAACCACCAAGAGCTGCAGTATACTGATGATCTTTTTCGGTGACATACTTGAATCCAAAAGGAGCTAGGTGAGCAAACGACTCTTCAATCCCAACACGTTGGAAGACCCGGACAGCTGTCGTATTATAACTTCGACTAAACGCTTTTTTTACCGTTGAAACGCCATACGAATAGCGTCCGAAATTCTCAGGACAGAAATTCCCGATACAAATTCCACTACCATCGATAAGAGAGTTCTCAGTATACGGTCCGCTTTCTAAATAAGGGGCATATACGAGTAATGGTTTAATAATAGACCCTGGCTGTCGCACAGCTTGAAAGGACCGATTGAAATCTGTTTTCCGATAGCCAAATCCCCCGTATACACTAATGAGTTCACGAGATTTGTTATCCACAACAGCTGCACCGGATTGGATACCACTACCGCCAAGTGCGTTTGAAATGCCACTTTCGACGCTGCTTTGCTTAACGGGGTCAAGGGAAGTGTCGATACGGACGCCTGAATTGATCACTTCAGAGGTACGCTCCGATAGCGATTGTTGAATCTTTTTTCGTGCTTCTTCATCTTTTGCTGTTTTTAATTGGTCGGAAAAACCTTCTTTTTCGCTGATCAACTGTTTTAGCTCGTCAACTACATAGGTATGATAGGCAGGGAATTGACTGTTTTTCTGTTTTAGCCGTAGCTTGACTGGTGTACTCTGAGCGATTTTTCCTTCTTCCATGGAGAGCACTTCGTTGTTCACTAGAACTTGAAGAAGTCGTTCTTGCCGCTTTTTTGTACGGTCAAAATGCTTCAATGGATCATACAAAGAAGGGTTATTAGGGATAGCTGCCAAAAACGCAGTCTCCGCTTCGTTTAAATTAGCTAATGGTTTACTAAAGTAATAGGTAGAAGCAGCACCAATTCCATAAACTTGGTTGCCGAAGTACATCTCATTCATATACATTTCCAAGATTTCATCTTTTGTGGATTGCTTTTCTAGTTCAGCAGCATAAAGAATTTCTTTGAATTTCCGCTCATAGGTTTTTTCAGGAGAGAGAAAACGCATTCTCACGACTTGTTGAGTGATGGTCGAAGCGCCCTGGCTTAATCCATCCGAATTCACGTTTACTGCGAATGCTCGAGCGATTGCAGCGACATCGTATCCTCTATGTTCGTAAAACCCTTTGTCTTCGCTTTCAAGAAACAGCTGTTTCGCAAACAAGGGGATTTCGGATAACGGGAGCGGATCCCGCCACTCCGCATATTCTTCTGCAAATAATTGTCCATTACTATCGTAGAGTGCCATCGGAATTGTTACTTTAGGATCTGAGAATTCGATGGTTTCTTCAACTTGTTCTTTATACGCATTCGCCTCATGCCATTCCGCTGCGACTTCCTGTTGAAGCCAGAAAAGTAGCGGGAGACTTAACAAAGCGACAGCAAATCCTGCAAGCTGTCTCACAACTGGTCCCTCCGTTCTTACAAATACCTATACAAAATATAGCACACTCCAGTATTTGGAGTGTGCTATATTTTTAGGAGTTTTTTTGTTGTGAATCAGCCAAGAAATCTTCAAAATCTTGTGTCGGTTTGCGTTTTGCATAGTAAAGGAACGCGAAACCGAGCAAGAACAATAAGCCAGTTATGATAAATACAGAAGAAATACCGAGGAATCCACTAATAATTCCTCCGACCATAGGACCGATAATGTTACCTAAGAATCGGAAACTTGTATTATAGCCCATCACTTCGCCTTGGATATCGAGCGGTGCTTCACGGCGAACGAGGGCTGTCGTAATTGGAATCATACCGCCCATGGAAATACCGAATAGTAGACGCCAAATCACAAGCTGCCAAAGACTGCCTACGAAAGCTTGTGGGATGATGAAGATGAAGGAGAGGAGTAGTAAGAATCCTAGGACTTTCTCGTACCCAATGTCATCGCCAAGTTTTCCCCATTTCCGGGCGAACAATAAGTTCCCAACACCAGCTGCACTAAAAGTAATTCCTGCTAAAAAGGCAACGTCTTTCGTGTCCGTTAAGTGGGAGACGTAAAGAGAGAGTAATGGCTGAATACTGAAGTTCCCGATTTGAATAAGGGCAGTCACAACCATGACATTCAACATGAGCCGATGACGCAACAATCCACTTAAGATCATTTTTCGGGAATAGACATTGCCACGACCACTTTTTACTTTGCGCTGTTCTTTTATCCCGAATATGATGATGAGAGCAGCGATAATAACGGAGATTGACGTAATTACAAACGTGTATTTAAAACCGAAAGCATCGGCAAGGAGTCCGCCTAATACTGGACCAAACAAAGTACCTGTTACACTACCCATTTGAAGTGTCCCTAACCGTTTTCCGGCTTCTTCGCGTTTTGTGTTCGCGGAGATGAACGCAAGAGAAGTGGGAATAAAGCCTGTTACCACACCGTTAAGAAGACGGAGTATAAAGAACGCTTCGACAGAGTGGATGAATCCCATTAAGAATACTGAAAGTGCGATTCCGAATCCGTTAATGATTAGAATGGGCTTAAATCCGTATTTATCGGCAATCCTTCCCCAAATTGGAGACATAATGAGAGCGGATATGAATGTCGCGCCGAAAACAAGACCCGACCATTTTTGAACGTATGCATCTGAATAATCGCCAAACGTTTCAATATATAATGACAAGAATGGCATAATCATTGTCATTGTACCGGCTACTAGAAAGTTTGACACCCAGATAATGATGAAATTTCTTTTTTGAATATCCATAGGTGACCTTCCCTCTATAAAAACTGTATTTAAGTAGTATAAAACAATTCGTTTCCCGAAGGAAGTCAAGTGCTCGTAGTTCGGTTTCACTGAATCATGTGTTAAACTAATTTAGGGTGAGAGAATTGCATAAAAAACTTTATATGCTCATGCTTTCTTTAGCATTGATTCTTATTGTATCTGCATGTGGAAAACAAGAAGCTAAAGAAAAAGAGTCTGCACCTGATAAAGGTGAAACGACTCAAACAGATGAACCAGAAAAAACGATTCCTAAGGAGGACTCCCAGATGTATCCGCAATTATCTAATGAAGTAGCAGCAGGAGAAAAGCTTATTACTATGAACACCACTCTTGGTCCAATTAAAATCAAGCTTTTTGAAGAAAAAGCACCAAAAACAGTTAAGAACTTCTTAACTCATGCAAAAGACGGTTATTATGACGGACTTATTTTCCACCGTGTTATTAAAGACTTCATGATCCAAGGTGGAGACCCGACTGGTACAGGTATGGGCGGAGAAAGTATCTATGGAGATTCGTTCGAAGACGAATTCACGATGGATCTTTTCAACTTAAATGGTGCATTGTCAATGGCGAATGCTGGTCCAAATACAAACGGTAGCCAGTTCTTCATCGTCCAAGCATCTAACCTAGCTGGCGCTAATGCGGATCAGTTGAAAAAAGGCGGATGGCCAGAAGAAATCGCTGATGCATATGCAGAGCGTGGCGGAACACCGCACCTTGACCAGAAGCACACTGTGTTTGGACAAGTTATTGAAGGTATGGATGTTGTCAACAAGATTGCTACGGTTAAAACTGGCGCTCAAGATAAGCCGGTTGAAGATGTGAAAATTGAGTCTATTGACATTCAAGGCGAGTAATGCCCACTAAAATTATTGGTTAGGGAGTGATATCCATGGTGACAGTTCTAATGCCCTTCCTATATTTCCCGGAAGACAAATCAGAATATATCCCAGCGGCCATTTCCTTTTCTTTTTTCATGGTGCTTCTTGTACTGACATTCATGTGGATTCAGCGCATCTCTAAAAAGCAAGAATTGGAAACGAAAGAATTAGAAGAACGCATACTCCGGGAACGTAGAGATATGCACGAACAACAAAAAGAGCATCCTCATTCATGAGGATGCTCTTTTCTTAGTTTTCCATGCCTTTTATAAAGCGTTCGACACCATCTTGAACCGTGGAAAGACAAGTAGCAACATTCATACGTAAGAATCCACGACCAGCTTCCCCGTATTTTGTACCTGGCTCAAGTGCTAATTTTCCTTTGTTAAGTAACTTGTCCATTATTTCATCTTCGGAAAGACCTGTTCCACGGTAGTCTATCCAAAGCAAATAAGTTCCTTGAGGTTTAGTAATTTTAACTCCTGGGACACGCGTAGGTAATGTTTCAATCACGTAATCCATATTATCAGACACCGTTATAAGTAACTTTTCAAGCCATGGCTCTCCGTGGCGATAAGCTGTTTTCAACGCAACATTTGCAAAAGCGTTTAATTCCATTTGACCGTGAGCCATTCCGTTAGCGCGCAATTGCTCGCGTAATCCTTCATCTGGAATAATCATCATAGCCGCCTGAATTCCAGCTAAGTTAAAGGTTTTGGTAGGTGCGACACACGTGATAATCCGATTTCCTTCATCTCCAGCAACTGTATGTAGGGGAGTATGATTGTAAGGAGCAAACACTAGATCTGCATGAATTTCATCAGACAATATAAGTACATCATATTTAGCGCATAGTCGAACAATTTCTTGTAACACGGGTACCGGCCATACAATCCCGCCCGGGTTGTGTGGATTGCAAAAAATGAATAATCTGACATTTCTTTTTAATGATTCTTCGAATTTAACGAAGTCGATTTCATAGGTTCCATTTTTATCGATAAGCGTACATTCTTCAAGAGTACGATTCTGTAAACTAGGTATACCAGAGAACGGTGGATAAACAGGTGGAGTGATTAGAATAGCATCACCTTCGTTTGTCAACGTCTCAACAACAGAGGCAATTGCAGGAACGACGCCGTGATGAGATAACATCCACTCATTTTTAGTTTGCCAACCATGCTTATTGGACATCCATTCACGGATTGCGTCTTTACAATCCTCACATACGTAAGAGTAGCCGAAAACTCCATGATCTAAGCGTTCTTTCAACGCATCGATGACAGGTTGAGGTGCTGAAAAGTCCATATCTGCGATCCACATAGGAAGTATATCTTCAGTATTTTCTATTCCATAAATGCGATCCATCCGATCCCACTTCATTGACGACGTATTTCGTCGGTTTTTTACAGCAGTGAATTCTTTCATACATAATCCCCCTAAGTCTGTTTTCTTTTTCATACCTATGCTATCATAAATAAAAAGAAAAAATCAGGTGACTTGACGTGCAAACTGTAGAAATGAATAAAAAAGCGATTCATTTACTAGAAGAATGGGATCCTTTCCTTGCTGGATCAGATGCATACGAACTAGAAATAGCGGATGTTGTGGAGGAACTTCAACTACTGGATCATCCAACAGATCTAGCGAAACGAATTCGCGAAATTTATGAACACTCTTATGCAATGTGGATTCCTTTGGAAGATTGCATGCAAATTTCGTATAAGTTATTAGCTGTGAAATTCGAAGCTAAATGCATCATTTCATAAATCTCGTTTTCTAATAGCTCAAATCCGGTCTAAATGACTATATTTTGCCCCAATAGTGTTCAAATGGTATACTGATAATGGCCGCAATGGCAATTTCAGATAGTCAAAACAGAATTGGGAGCTGTTACACATGACAGGTAAATACGAAGCAGGTGAAGAACTGTCAGGTACAGTTACAGGCATTCAGCCTTATGGTGCGTTTGTAGCTCTTGATGAATCCACTCAAGGACTCGTCCACATTTCTGAAATCACTTACGGATTTGTGAAGGATATCAACGAGCATTTATCGGTTGGTCAGCAAGTAACTGTAAAAGTGTTGGAAGTGGACGAGACGGATAAGAAAATCAGTTTGTCCATCCGTTCGTTACAAGATCCCCCGACACCCACAAAGAAATTTACTCGTCCCCGTAAATCCTTACAAGAACGGGTAGACGAACAAGATGAAAAAGGATTCAACTCTTTGAAAGACAAGCTGAGAGACTGGATCGACAAGTCAGGATATTAAAAAGGAGAAGAGGCGATTATCCCTCTTCTCCTTTTTTGTTTTTCCGAAGACGATATTGTAAGTTTTGTCTGCTCATCGACAAGGCATTCGCTGTTCTAGTAATGTTACCGTCATGAATGGTTAAAGCTTTTTGTAAATAATAGGATTCTGCTTCTCTTAAAAATTTATCGAGAGGAAGCATGTCTTTTTCACTTGGCAAGATGAAAGAGGGGAACGGAACTGTTCCTTCGTCCAAAACCGCACTTTTAGCTCTAAAGTGTTGAGGGAGCATTTCATACGTAATTGTTGTTTCAGCTGAAGCGAGGGAGGCCACTTCGTTTAGCAACATTTCAAGTTCACGGATATTGCCAGGCCATGTGTATGAAAGGAATAGTTCCTCGACTTCTCCTGTAATGTCGTCTAATGCGGTACCTAAACTTTCTTTGCGTCTCACTAAATACCTTTTGACGAAAGGAAGTATATCTTCTTTCCTTTCCCGCAGAGGTGGGAAGCGAATCGTAAAGGATGCAAAAAAGTAATACAGCTCCTTTAGCAGACTTCCTGATGCGATAAGTTCGACGGGGTCTTCACCTATGCTTGCGATGAATTGTCGTTTATGATGGTCCGAACTTTCTAAAATCCTTAGAAGCTTGCGCTGTAGTTCGATGGATAAAAAGTCGATTCGTTCGCAAAATAGGGTGAATGGCGCATCGGTTTTTAATTCAGTTGCCAGACGATCAATTGATTGGTCATCAGATCGATTGCAGTAAAGTGTATAAAACGACGAATCTGCAACAGGAACTTCATGATGAATTCCTTGGGCTACAAGGTCTTTACCAGTGCCTGCTTCTCCTACAAGGAGGACAGGGAGTTTTGCACGTACCGCTTTTTTTGCTGTAGCGATAATCTTTTTCATGGATACGGATTCCGCTACGATGTTGTTCAGCAAAACAGGTTCTCGATCCTTGGTCAACGGTTGCAGAACAAACTTTTCCAGTGCTGTGACGTCATGAGAGAGTTCAACTGCACCTATGAGCACTCCGTTATTCACAATAGGATAGGTATTATTAATCGTTGTAATTTCAGTTTCGTTTTGGTTCCAATACGTTTGTTTAATGTTTAATTGTTCTTGTCCACTTTGTAACACTTCCATCAACGTACTCGGTTGTTGGCGGAAATTGAATAATTCCATGATGGACAAATCTCGGATATCATCGAGGTCTAGTCCTTCGATTTCTTTCATCTTGTCGTTGTAAATAATGGTCCTGCCCTCACTGTTAACGGCATGGATTCCAACCCCTGCACGCTTTACAGCAAATTCATAAAAGGGAAAGAGTGACTCTTCAAAAGCACTCATAGAGTGACACCGCCTAACTTTTTTCTTCAGGTAAACATTAATACTTGCAATGTGCAATAATATCTTGCATTATTATAAGTGCAATTAACAATGAAGTGCAAATATTATTTGCATGACCCATCTAAAGGAGGACTATCATGATCCCGTACAAACATGAACCATTCACAGATTTCACAATCGAAGAAAATAAAAAAGCATTCCAAGAAGGTCTTAAGACTGTGGAAGCTTACCTTGGTAAAGATTATCCCCTAATCGTAGGTGGAGAGCGCATCATGACTGATGATAAGCTCGTCTCTTTCAATCCAGCTAACAAAGAAGAAGTTATCGGTAGCGTTTCTAAAGCAAGTAAAGATATTGCAGAAAAAGCTATGAAAGTTGCAGACGAAACTTTCAATACTTGGAGAAAGACAGAACCAGCAATGCGTGCAGATATTCTTTTCAAAGCTGCAGCAATTGTTCGTCGCCGCAAAATGGAATTCTCAGCACTATTGACAAAAGAAGCTGGTAAGCCTTGGAACGAAGCGGATGCAGATACTGCAGAAGCAATTGACTTCCTAGAGTACTACGGCCGTCAAATGTTACGCTTGAAAGACGGAATGCCAGTAGAAAGCCGTCCAGGCGAATTCAACCGTTTTGACTACATTCCTTTAGGAGTTGGCGTTGTTATCTCTCCGTGGAACTTTGCATTCGCAATCATGGCGGGTACTACAGTAGCTGCACTTGTAACAGGAAACACAGTACTATTGAAGCCAGCTTCAACTACTCCAGTTGTTGCTTACAAATTCATGGAAGTCCTTGAAGAAGCGGGAATGCCTGCAGGCGTAGTAAACTATGTACCAGGTTCTGGCTCTGAAATCGGTGACTACTTAGTAGATCACGCGCGCACTCGTTTCGTATCGTTCACAGGTTCACGCGAAGTTGGAACACGTATTTTCGAGCGCGCTTCTAAAGTGAACGAAGGACAAATTTGGTTGAAGCGTGTG
Organism: Sporosarcina sp. D27; assembly: GCF_000586555.1. Lineage (GTDB taxonomy): Bacteria > Bacillota > Bacilli > Bacillales_A > Planococcaceae > Sporosarcina. The sequence continues at coordinate 7,167 of NZ_AZUC01000009.1, read as the reverse complement.
ATTGCTGAAATGGGCGGTAAAGATACAATCGTTGTTGACAACGAAGCGGATCTTGAGCTTGCTGCACAATCTATCGTTAAATCAGCATTCGGTTTCAGCGGACAAAAATGTTCAGCTTGTTCACGTGCAATTATCCACGAAGATGTATATGACACAGTGGTTGCTCGCGTAGAAGAACTTACTAAAGAGTTGACTTATGGTGATCCAACTGACCAGTCTAACTTCGCTGGACCAGTTATCGACCAAGCTGCTTTTGACAAAATCATGAGCTATGTTGAAATTGGTAAAGAAGAAGGTCGTCTTGTTGCAGGTGGGGAAGGCGATAGCTCTAAAGGATTCTTCGTTGCTCCGACTGTATTCGCAGACGTTGCACCTGAAGCTCGTATTATGAAAGAAGAAGTATTCGGTCCATTCGTAGCACTTGCAAAAGCGAAAAACTTCACAGAAGCAATCGACATGGCAAACGACACAGATTACGGTTTGACAGGCGCAGTTATCACTAATAACCGTGAGCACATCGAGCAAGCTCGTGAAGATTTCCACTGTGGTAACTTGTACTTCAACCGTGGTTGCACAGGCGCTATCGTTGGATACCAGCCATTTGGTGGATTCAACATGTCAGGAACAGATTCAAAAGCAGGTGGCCCAGACTACTTGCAGCTTCACATGCAAGGTAAAACAACTTCTGAAATGCTATAAGACTAGTTTCAAGCAGTCGCCTGTCACAAGACAGGCGCTGTATCTACATACCTAACCGAGGAGGGAATTTGAATGTCAGTATCTCAACAAGTGATTGAACAAACTAATAAGTATGGTGCACCAAACTATCATCCGCTACCGATTGTTATCTCAGAAGCAGAAGGTGTATGGGTAAAGGATCCAGAAGGTAACAAATACATGGATATGCTCTCTGCATACTCTGCAGTGAACCAAGGGCATCGTCATCCTAAAATCATTCAAGCACTTAAAGATCAGGCAGACAAAGTTACTCTTACTTCACGTGCATTCCACAGCGATCAGTTGGGTCCTTGGTACGAAAAAATTACTGAACTCTCTGGTAAAGAAATGGCGTTGCCAATGAACACTGGTGCTGAAGCTGTTGAAACAGCAATCAAGGCAGCTCGCCGCTGGGCATATGACGTTAAAGGCGTAGAAGAAAACAAAGCTGAAATCATCGGATGTGAAGGCAACTTCCACGGACGTACGATGGGTGCAGTGTCCCTTTCTTCAGATCCGGAATATAAGCGTGGTTTCGGACCAATGCTTCCAGGTATCAAATTAGTACCTTATGGCGATCTTGATGCACTGGAAAAAGCAATTACACCAAATACAGCGGCATTCATCATCGAGCCAATTCAAGGAGAAGCTGGAATCATCATTCCTACAGCAGGCTATTTGAAAAAAGCGCGTGACCTATGTAAAGAAAACAATGTTCTATTCATTGCAGACGAAATCCAAGCGGGTCTATGCCGTACTGGTAAAATGTTTGCATGTGAATGGGAAGACGTTAACCCGGATATGTATATCCTTGGTAAAGCACTAGGTGGCGGAGTATTCCCGATCTCTTGTGTAGTAGCTGACAAAGAAGTGCTTGAAGTATTTAACCCAGGTTCACATGGATCTACATTTGGTGGAAACCCAATGGCATGTGCTGTTTCAATTGCATCTTTAGATGTGCTTGAAAACGAAAAACTTGCAGACAAGTCACTTGAACTTGGAAACTACTTCAAAGAAGAACTTCAAAAGATCGAAAATGAAGTGATTACAGAAGTACGCGGACGCGGTTTGTTCATCGGAATGCAGCTAACTGTAGAGGCACGTCCGTACTGTGAAAAGCTCAAAGAACTTGGATTGCTCTGTAAAGAAACACACGATACAGTAATTCGTTTTGCTCCACCATTAGTCATTACTAAAGAAGAACTTGATTGGGCACTTGAAAAAATCAAAAGCGTATTTGCTAACTAAAAATTCTTTCCAATTACGTTGTTCGATATGATACTATGAATAAGGAAAAAACATTATGAAACAAAGAGGCGACCATTACAATGACTGAAAACCTGAATCTGTTCACATCTACACAAGTTGTTATTAAAGAAGCACTTGACAAGCTGGGCTACGATGAAGGAATGTATGAACTTCTGAAAGAACCGATGCGCATGACAGAAGTACGTATCCCTATTAAAATGGACGATGGAAAAGTAAAAGTCTTCACTGGATACCGTGGCCAGCATAACGACGCTGTCGGACCAACAAAAGGCGGAGTACGTTTCCACCCAGATGTTACTTTAGATGAAGTGCGTGCACTTTCCATGTGGATGACACTTAAAGCTGGTATCGTAGACCTTCCTTACGGCGGCGGTAAAGGCGGCATCGTTTGTGATCCGCGTGAAATGTCTATGGACGAATTAGAACGTCTAAGTCGTGGCTATGTTCGAGCGTTGTCTCAAGTTATGGGGCCAACTAAAGATATTCCAGCACCTGACGTTTTCACAAACTCACAAATTATGGCGTGGATGATGGATGAATACAGCAGAATTGATGAGTTCAACTCACCAGGCTTCATTACAGGAAAACCTATCGTTCTCGGTGGTTCACAAGGTCGCGACCGTGCGACTGCTGAAGGCGTAACGATTATTATTAATGAAGCAGCTAAACGTCGTGGTATCGATATGAAAGGCGCTCGTATTGTTATCCAAGGTTTTGGTAACGCAGGTAGCTTCCTTTCTAAATTCCTTCACGACGCAGGTGCTAAAGTAATCGGGATTTCTGATGCTTATGGAGCTTTACACGATCCAAACGGCTTGGACATCGATTATTTACTTGACCGTCGTGATAGTTTTGGAACAGTAACTACATTGTTCGAAAACACATTGACGAACCAAGAGTTGTTGGAGTTGGATTGCGATATCCTCGTTCCTGCAGCAATCGAGAACCAAATTACAGAACACAATGCACATAACATTAAAGCTTCTATTGTTGTTGAAGCAGCAAATGGTCCAACAACTTCTGAAGCAACGAAAATTCTTGCAGATCGTGGAGTTCTACTTGTTCCTGACGTACTGGCAAGTGCTGGCGGTGTTACCGTTTCGTACTTCGAGTGGGTTCAGAACAACATGGGTTACTACTGGTCAGAAGAACTTGTTCGTGAGCGCATGACTGAAAAAATGGTCGCAGCGTTTGAAAATGTATATTCTGTATCAACTACACGAGGCATTGACATGCGTCTTGCTGCGTATATGATCGGTATCCGTAAAACAGCGGAAGCTTCACGTTTCCGTGGCTGGGCATAATCAGTAAATCGAGAGCACCCCTGCTAACAGGGGTGCTCTTTTTGGTTCAACTAAGATGATGGGCAGAACAGTTGCATCACTAACTGTCCTAAAACATAATAGATGTAGTCTGAGGAGGCGATGAATTTTGGATAACTTCGTATTTCAAAATCCTGTAAAATTATTGTTCGGTAAAGGGCAAGTCTCGAATTTAGCAGATGAGCTTAAAAAATATGGAAATAACGTTCTTGTTGTATACGGTGGAGGAAGTATTAAGAAGAATGGTGTATATGATGATGTAATGGGAGTACTGAAAGAAGGGGGACTCACTGTTCACGAATTTGGTGGAGTGGAGCCGAACCCTAGACTTTCAACTGCGATTGCTGCAGCGGAATTATGTAAACGTGAGAACATAGACGTAATCATAGCAGTCGGGGGCGGTTCGGTCATTGACTGTACGAAGCTAATCGCTTGTGCTGCAAAATATGATGGCAACCCGTGGGACTTTGTTGTACGTAAAGCGGTACCTCAAGATGCACTACCGTTTGGTACAGTATTGACACTATCTGCAACAAGTTCTGAGATGAATGCAGGGTCTGTCATTACTAATGAAGAAACTCAAGAAAAGTATGGATGGGGAACACCATTTAACTTCCCTAAATTCTCAATTTTAGATCCGTCTTATACGATGTCAGTTCCGAAGGATCAAACAGTCAACGGAATTGTAGATACGATGTCTCATATCTTTGAAGAATACTTCAATGAATCATCGAATACTCCTTTCCAAGATGAAATGTGTGAAAGTGCTCTCCGTACTTTGATCACAACAGGTGCAGAAGTAGTGAATTATCCAGATAACTACGAACTAAGAGCGACTATGATGCTTGCGGGTGTTTGGGGATTGAATGGTTTCCTTCGCATGGGATACACAGGTGACTGGGGAACTCATGACATTGAGCACGCTGTTTCAGCAGTCTATGACATTCCACACGCTGGCGGTCTGTCTATCCTATTCCCAGAGTGGATGCGTTATACGATGCATTTGAATCCTAAACGTTATGCACAGTTAGCTGTAAAAGCATTTGGTGTAGATCCGGCGGGTAAGACAGATGAAGAAACGGCATTAGAAGGTATTTCTAAATTAGAGGAGTTCTGGGCATCGATTGGAGCGCCTCGAAAACTTGCTGATTTCGATATAGATGATTCGAAAATTGAACTAATGGCTGAAAAAGCTGCAGCAAGAGGACCGCTTGGTAACTTCGCGAAGCTAGCTAAAGAGGACGTCGTTCAAATTTTGACGAATTCATTGTAATAAAAATACGAGCCAACAGTCTCTAGCGTTGGCTCGCATTTTTTTATTCAGGTAGTTTCTTGCGATTTTCGATGAGGTTAGAACTATTTTTGCCAGTCCAGGATTCAACACCGTCATCGCCTACTAAAGAAATGATGACATCCTGAATGCCTTTCTGAATCAGGATTGTAGTAAGTAAACGATCTTTGACTTTAAGAACATACTCAACTGTATTCGAAGTCGCAACCTCGGCAATGATTTCAACATGTAGAAATTCTCCTTCTTTAACAACCTCAACACGTTGAATATCCACAATGTCAGGGTCTTCTGCGAGTAGATGGGCAATGTGCGCGAGCATTTCTTCATCCGTTTCTCCAATAGCCCCTCGAGCATTTTCGAGGAACACTTTACCTACTACATAGAACATCATTACACCAATGATAATTGAAGCAACGCCTTCGGCTGCGAACCAGCCAAAGAAATGAGCGAGTAGCACGGCAACAAATGCTATTATGCCTCCGCTAGTCGCCACTAAGTCTTCCATAAAGACTAACTTAGTTGGAGGTTTTGCCTTTTTGAGATATATAAAGCTTTTTAGAAAAGATGATAAACCTACATGTTCAACACCTGCATCGTGAAAGACTTCTTTTGATGCCTTATAGAGAACAAAGGATTCTAGCACAATTCCGATTCCGAGGACGCCTAGATTGATCCACAAACCTCCACTTTCTGAAGGATGGAGGATATGATGTATCCCTCCAACTATAGTTTCATAAGAAAGGATCGCTACGATCAAAACTGCCCCAAGACAGACGAGGTTTACAATCCTACCAAAACCATTTGGATATTTAGGAGTTGGTGCTTTTTTAGAAAGGGCAGAACCAACATAAACGAATAGTTGGTTTGCAGCATCTCCGATAGAGTGCATCATTTCAGCGAACATGGCCACGTTGCCTGTTAGAAAAAAAGCACCCGCTTTTAAAGCGGCGATAATAACATTAACTATAGCGGCTAAAAGAGCAGGTTTGTTACCATCTTTTAAAAGTTGAATCCAATTGGTCATGAATGTATGCTCCTTTGTAACAAAAATGGTGGTTCGTTCAATTACATTGTGACATCTTTTTTCCTTCTAGATAAATAATAGAGGTATTCTAAACGCGGAATTTTTAGAACAACCTTGTCTGATATACTATATGCTATATCCATAAACAAACTATTGTAACCCTCAATAGAAGGAAAGTGATGTGTTTATATGAACAAACCTCCTATACATCCAGCGATCCCTATCATTATAGGAGTTATCTCAGTTGCTTTATCAGCAATTTTTGTAAAATTAGTATCCTCAGAAGCGGGAGTTACTGCATTTTACAGAATGTTTTTCTCGGTCCTCTTGATGTTGCCGATTTTCTTACTGAAATACAGAAAAGAAATAACTCTACTGAAAAAACGGGATTGGATATTTTCAACTTTGGCAGGTGTGTTTTTAGCGTTCCACTTCATCTTTTGGTTTGAATCGTTGAATTATACATCCGTTGCAAGTTCTACGGTATTAGTAACACTCCAACCTATATTTGCGTTTGCGGGTACATACTTTTTCTTTAAAGAACGTTTATCGATTAAAACGATATTATCTGCAGTTGTCGCAATATCGGGGAGTGTCATTATCAGTTTTGGTGATTTCCAACTTGGAGGAACTGCATTTTATGGAGATATCCTTGCACTGATTGGTTGTGCGCTAATTACAGGTAACTTATTGTTAGGCCAAGACGTGCGTCAAAGATTGTCCCTTATCACATATACGTTTGTAGTTTACTCAATTAGCTCAATTACACTTTTCTTCTATGTATTAATAAAAGGGGAGTCATTTGGTCCATATCCACAATCAGATTGGATGTGGTTCATGTTATTAGCGTTAATTCCGAACCTACTAGGTCATACCCTTTTTAACTGGGCAATCCGGTGGGTAAGTACGAATGCCATTTCTATTGCAATATTATTCGAACCTGTTGGTGCGTCAATCTTGGCGTATTACATCTTCGATGAGAGTTTATCGACAGCACAAATTACAGGTGGAATCGTTGTATTACTAGGGATTTTGTTGTTTGTGGTCGATGGTCGAAAAAAAACTTCGGTTTAATTTTAAAAAAAGCTTGCAAACTATATACTATCTGTTGTATATTATTACTTGTCCTTCGGAACACGCTTTATCGGGTTCAAAGGCAAGTAATATTTTTTAAAAAAAGTTGTTGACACGATGATTACACCATGTTATGATGTAAGAGTTGCTGAAACAACAGCTAACAAATAAGTTTAACACTATGAACCTTGAAAACTGAACAGCAAAATGTCAACGAATTATTGTTTGTTTTACCGGCTCTGTCGGCGAAACAAACACAAACAGATCTTAATCGATCTGATAGACATCTTAAATGATGCCAGTACGAATTGAGCAATCAATTCTCATACTGGTTGTCGAGCTGTAGTGTGGTACTAGGAAGTGATCGAACGAAGAAGGGAGCGTACTTTGGTACGTGACCGATTGAGAGAGTGAAGCTGACGACGTAATGCGCTGCAGATCGACTACCAGTTTTATGGAGAGTTTGATCC
>NZ_AZUC01000008.1 GCF_000586555.1 Sporosarcina sp. D27 | reverse complement strand
GTCTGGTTTTTCTACTGGTGTATCTGGTTTTTCTACTGGTGTGTCCGGTTTTTCAACAGGCGTATCTGGCTTTTCTACTGGTTTCTCTTGTGGCTTACCATAATGATTCTTTAACCAACTAGCTAACCCTTTGTAATAGGCTTGTAGGTCCCCCATATTGTATTTGAGTTGTGTTGGGAGTTGGTGTAGATTCCCCTCCACTGTAATTACTTTTACTACTTTGTTCGTTTGAACAGAATCTAGAGTTGAAGCTTCTGCTTGGCTACTGTTCGGCAATACGAGTGCCGAACCGAGTAAGATGACTGCAATCGATTTTTTCATCTTGTACGCCTCCCTTCGAAACTATCGTAAACGAAGAAGGCTACCGGAAAACTGGAATACCTTGGAGACATCCCCACTCCCTTTCTCGTAGTCTAAGAAAAAAGAGTTCAAGAGAGTGCCCATTGGATATCTATGGATTTTGGATGAATAATTGGATAACAAATCGTGTTGACAAACCATGATAATGCGTCTTTTTAATCGTTCCAGTCAATCTGATCAATGCCCTCACCAATCACAACTAGACGCTCTGGCATCTTAATGTATTCAGGCATCCAATTCACCATACCGTAAGCATATTGGAAAAGCATTGGATTTTTAACACCTTCAATAGGAATATATCCTTTCATACGATATACAGTATCTGGAAGGTCTGTTGTCCAAGCTTCTACATCTTCTTTTTTTACTGGACGAGAAAACGAAATGACTTTCGATGAAAGTGGTAAGTTCTTACCTGAGATAATCGGTTGTTGCGTAGATTTCTCTGCGGACAACGTTTTTTCTATAAATGAGAAATCCAACTTTCCTTGAACTGTCTGAACAATAGGTGCAGATGTGTTCAAGTTAGCAAGTTCCATAGATATGTTGGCTAATTGAGACTCCGTCACTAAATCAGATTTATTTAATGCGATAACGTGCGCATGTCTGATTTGTTCTAACATCAGAGAGTGAATTCTAGGTGAGAGCTCTTCACGATGAAGCCAGCGGGGTGCATCCGCTACTGTAACAATTCCCTTCACACGCAGTCGATCTGCAAATAAAGGGGAATAGACAGCGTCTAACGCCTCCACAGGATGCGCTGCGCCCGTTGTTTCAATCAATATTACATCAATATCTTTATAGTCTTCTAGAAGTGCTTGGAGCTGTGCTTCCGTCTTTTCAGACCCCGTACAACAAATGCAACCACTCAATAATTCTTTCAACGGCACATCCCCAGATGCTGATACTGAATCTGAGTCCACTGGTAACTCCCCGAATTCATTCATCAAAACAGCCGGTTTCTTCCCTTCCGCTTTTAGTTGTGCGATGGAATGTAGAAGTAGCGAAGTTTTCCCGCTCCCCAAGAAACCACTATATAGATACACATCAATCATTACATTCAGTCCTTTCTAGTAGAGAAGGCGCCCAATCCGGTTGGATTGGGCGCCTTCAGCTCATTTACCGATTTTGTCGAGCACAACTTGTTTTGCTTTCAACAATTGTGGATCGTCTTTTTCGATTTTTTCACGGAGTTTGTTCATGAGACCAATTGCAGTATCTCCTGTCAAAACACCATTCTCCTCAAGTTTAAGATCAGCTTGAAGTTTTTTTACAGCTTGTGTCATAGTTGCATCGAATAGACCATCAACTTTCCCAACATCATACCCAACTGCTTTCAACATTTCTTCAGCAGTTTCAGTATTCGCAGAAACCCGTCCTTCTTTCATCTCTTCAGATGGGTCTAGGAAAGGCAACATCGCATAAGATGGATAGTCGACTTTTACATCTGGTTCAATTCCCTTTTTATGGATCCAATTACCTTCTGGCGTCAACCATTTTGCAGTAGTGATTTTCAAATTGGAACCGTCTTTCATATCGAGCGGAGATTGAACGGTACCTTTACCAAATGTTTTAATACCTACAATCGGAATGTCTGAGGATTCTTTTAAAGCACCCGCTAGAATTTCTGATGCTGATGCACTTCCATCATCGACAACAAGAGCAACAGGTACTTCTACTTTTCGACCATCAGATGCTGGATAGAGAACAGGTTTCTTACCCTTTTCTTCGGTTTGAAGGATTGTTTTTCCTTTATCCAAGAATAGATCAGAAATTTTCAGTGCGCCATCTAGGACACCGCCTGGGTTTTGTCGGACATCAAGTACTAACCCTTTCATCCCTTTAGCTTCCATTTCGTCTAATGCTGTTAGTAACTCGTCATACGTATGCTCGGAGAATGTTGTCATACGAATATGCGCAATTCCACCGTCGAGCATTTCTGCATAAACAGTTTCTACTGGAATGTCATCTCGTTTTATTTTCACTTCGAATGGTTCTGCTTTTTCTCCGCGCTTGATCGTTAATGTAACGGTTGTTCCTTTTTCACCACGGATGAGCATGACAGCTTCTGAAGAAGACATACCTTGAATGCTTTTCCCGTCGACTGCTTGAATTAGGTCGTTCGGCAACAAGCCTTCTTTTTCAGCAGGCGAGTTTTTTATTGGTGAAACAACCTTGATATAGCCATCTGCTTCTTGGATCTCAGCACCGATACCTTGGAAGCTAGATGAGATATTCTCCATTAGATGTTCTGTTTCTTCTGTATTTAAGTAATCTGAATACGGATCATCTAAAGCATCTACCATCCCGTTAATCGCGCCATCCAATACCGCTTTGTCGTCAATATCTTCAAAATAGTTTTTCTTTATTTCGTCATAGGCGTCATAAAACTTCTGGAATTCTTGACGGTCGTTTTTTTGAGGACTTACCACTTCGACAACTTTGTCATCACCAAAAGTAAGTGCAAAAAACGTAATTCCTGCAGTTAGAATGACTAATGTAAAAATCAACATGACGAATGAGAACGGCTTGATCTTAAAATATCGATTGTGAGCAGGATGTTGTTCCGGCTCTGGTGGCCGGTTCTGCTCTTTTTGTTCATTTTCGTCCATTCGCGATCCCACTTTCTACCTCTTATTACGTATATAGTCGAAAAAGGGCCGCTAACTGGCTGGCGGCCCCATTTGGATTATTCCTGAATAGCAGCTTCTAGAGCAACTTCAATCATTTCATTGAACGTTGTTTGACGTTCTTCAGAAGTTGTTGCTTCACCTGTCAGAATATGATCGCTTACTGTAAGAACAGAAAGAGCCTGGCAATCATACTTTGCAGCAAGAGTATACAATGCAGCTGTTTCCATCTCTACAGCTAGAACTCCATAAGAAGCGAGTTTCTCGTGTTCTGCGTGCTCGTTGTAGAAGAAGTCTTCAGTGAAAACATTTCCTACTTGAAGGTGTAAACCTTTTTCTTTTCCTGCGTTATAAGCTTTCAAGAGCAAATCGAAGTTTGCTGTTGGAGCATAATCCACATCATTGAAGAATGTACGGTTAATCGGCGAATTTGTTGTCGCACTTTGAGCAAGAATGACGTCACGTACTTTCACGTCTTTTTGAATTGCACCACAAGTTCCCACGCGGATCAGCTTCTTCACGCCAAATTCTTGCATGAGTTCAGTCGTGTAGATCGAGATCGATGGAACACCCATTCCAGTTCCTTGAACAGAAATGCGTTTTCCTTTGTACGTTCCTGTGTAACCAAACATATTACGAACTTCGTTGTATTGGACAACATCTTCAAGGAATGTTTCTGCAATATACTTCGCACGGAGAGGATCTCCAGGAAGTAGGATCGTATCGGCGACATCGCCTTTTTTCGCATTAATATGTATACTCATCTCTACATAGCACCTCTTTTTTCATTTTCTGTCCTTATCATACAGTTAAACAGGCGGTATTGCAACGGTTCCACCGCCCGTTTAAAGGAATCGATCTTCAAAATGACGATACAGTTCGTCAAACAAAACTGAAGGCATTTGTGGATCGGCTTTTTCTTCGATATACCGTGACAACGTATCGAAAGAACGTTCATACCTTGGAAAACTTTGATCATTAAACATGCTTTCTGCAAATATAGCGTGAGGATCGTTCTTTTCGCCACCACGATAGGATAAAACAAATTGATAAAAAGAGCGGTCCATCCGCGGACCCCCTTTCTTATTGGAATTGAGCTTTGTAGTCGCCCAGACCTTCTTCGTCAAATTTTTCAACAGGCACAAAACGTAGCGCTGCTGAGTTAATGCAGTAACGAGTACCTGCTTCCCCTGGACCATCCGGGAAGACATGTCCTAAATGCGAGTCTGCTGTTTTGCTGCGTACTTCAGTTCTACGCATTCCATGTGTCGTGTCGAAGTGCTCAGTCACTTCTTCTTTTTCAATAGGTTTTGTAAAACTTGGCCACCCACATCCCGCGTCATACTTATCTTTTGAACTGAACAGTGGTTCCCCTGAGACAATGTCTACATAAATTCCATTTTCAAAATGGCTGTCGAACTCATTGCGAAATGGAGGTTCAGTTCCTTGTTCCTGTGTGACATGATATTGCATTTCGGTTAATCGATTTTTCAAATCCTCTTTCATGATCACTCACTCCAATTCTCTGATTTAAATCGTTCTCTACCAGACCCAACTGAATAACGCTTATAATGCCCTGGATTTTTCTTATAATAATCTTGATGCCCCTCTTCTGCCAAATAAAACGGTTTCGCGGGTAAAATTTCAGTCGCAATGGACTTCGAGAATTTTCCTGAATGTTCTAGTTCATGCTTAGATTGTTCAGCTTCATGCTGCTGTTTGGCAGAATGATAAAAAATAGCGGTTTGGTACGACTCCCCACGATCGAAAAATTGTCCACCACTATCAGTTGGGTCAATCTGACGCCAAAAGATATTCAATAATTCGTGATATGAAATGACTTCGTCGTCAAATTCAATTTGAACCGCTTCTCGATGACCTGTAGTTTCTGAACAGACAAGTTCGTAGGATGGGTTCGGTATGTCTCCGCCTGTATAGCCAGAAACTACTAAGTGTACTCCGTCGTATTTGTCAAAAGGCTTCACCATACACCAAAAACATCCACCAGCAAACGTTGCATATTGCTTCACGATGTACACCACTCCTTATTTTTTGAGGATGGATACTTCAAGTAAGATTTCATCCTTTTCTAGGTTAAACGATTTTGCACGCACCGATACATCCTTTGCAACTGGTACTTTCGATAAATCGATGAAAAGCTCTTCTTCTTTTGGTCGAACCACCATCCATGATGGTAACTTCACGGAATCCCGTAAAACCTTTAATACAGTTGAAGGTGGAATGTTTAATTGGCCTAATTCCATGGAAGACTGCTTTAAAATCAAATTCCCATCCTCTTGTACGATTGGATCAAAATGCATAATTACTGGTAGTGTGAAGGAAAACACCGTTAGCTCTGAATAGAGGATCACGTCATCCTTCACTTTCATTTGAACAGGGAGCTCTTCACCTTTCATAGCTTCACGGATATACGTATTAGCAATTCCTTCAAAATCCTTTTTTGTCGTCCGAACTGTAAGGAAATTGGCATCTCCAGCTTCGATCACTTCTGCTTTAGGTAACGGCTCCGAGCTTCCTGTAGATCCTAGTAAAAAGAGAACGCCTGCAAATCCTGCTGCTACCATTCCTGATAATGTAAAAAAAGCGATTTTCCATTGGTTCAAGCGATCATCTCCTACCTGTCCATATCCCCTTGGAACAATTCTTGCAAACCACAATCCTCCAAGTATTTCACATAGCGTTCTTCCATCAACGTATAGCCTTGAGCATTCGGATGAAAAAAGTCTGTATGATAGACAATATTTGTATTTTCCTCAAACAAATCAGCGACTGGCACATAACAGCTGTTTCCGTCCAATTTGATCCGTGTTTCAATTGCTGCATTCCAATCATCTATGATATCTTCAAATTCTTTTACTTCGTCAGTAATGAGTAATATCGGATTATATAACCCTGACATGACAATTGGTGCATCCGGATTGAGAGCTCGAATCGTTCCAAAGATCTTATCTAGACGTTCTTCATATTTTCCTAGTTCTTTATAAAACGGCTTTGTCTTCAGCTTAAACAAATTGGCTTTCAATACTTTCATAATATCATTCCCACCAATAGTAATGAATATTATGTCTGCATCTTCAATGGACGCCTGGATATCAGCCTCCTCAAGTTGTTCGGCAAGCTGATCACTTCGACGACCACGTTTCGCCAAGTTTTCCGTCTCCACGAAAGAAATTCCTTCCCATTCAGTCAGATCTGAAGCTACCCGTTCAAAATAACCGCCTTTTTTCTCTTCATCCCCTACACCTTGTGTCAATGAATCTCCCAGTCCCACAACGTGTAACGACTTTGGCACAAAATTTGTTGGGATATCCCAGTTGGAAAACTCGATGTCCCGTCTTTCGGTAAAAGGTTCTGCATTATTTCTGAACATCTGATCACATCCCGTTAGTACCAATGAGAAGGCAAGTAAAATTATCCATGCTCTTCTTCTCATTTTTAAGTTTCCTCATTTCCTTAAAATTATTAGCCTCATGAATTACTAATAGAGTCATGTTTTCATTCAGTGTAGTACATAAAACCGATTGCGCCTGCTCCAGTGTGCGTACTGACAACTGGTGAGGTGAACGAAAACCTAATATCAGTGAAACCACTTTCTTCGATTAGACGTTTCAATGGTTCTGCCATCGCTAAACCTTGCGCGTGGGAAATCCCTACACCTTTCACTTTTTTCCCCGCTGTATCTTCTTTAAACGAGGCAAAGAGCTGTTGGGCAACTTGCTTATGGCTCCTAGCTTTGCCAACAGGCGTATAGACACCATCCTGAAGAGAGGCAATTGGCTTAATGTTAAGCAATGATCCAATAACGGCTTTACCTTTACCAATGCGACCACCTTTAACAAGATTATCTAATTTGTCAACGACTACGTATAGTACAGTTTTAGAACGTACTTCGCTCAAATGACGAACAATTTCATCCATCTTTTTTCCTTGCTGAGCTAATTTAGCTGCTTCAATCACTTGAAAAGATAGTGCATGAGAAATGTATCGGGAATCCATGACTGTAACAGGTGTCTCGGTCATCTCGGCTGCCGCTTCCGCAGATTTTACAGTTCCACTCATACCACCAGTCATATGGATGGATAACACTTCACACCCATCTTTACCTAGTTCATCGTATAACTCCGTAAAAGCACCTGATGAAGGTTGTGAGCTCTTAGGCAACTCTTTTGCTGCCGCCATCTTCTCTAGAAATTCCAACGGTTTGATATCAACTTGATCTTGATAGATCTCTCCGTCAATATGAATGGATAGGGGTACAACTTGAATTCCGTATTGGTTGATTTCTTCTTCTGTTAAATCTGCTGTAGAATCCGTTACAATTTTAATTTTGCTCATTTCAATCTCTCCTCTGTCAGTGGAAACCGTGTTTCTATTTTAGTATAATGAACGAAAAGGAGGCTTTTCGCCAATGGAAAGCGCATTCGACTACAAAACCCGTAAAGAGGAGCGTTGGAATGCAATAACTCATGGTATTGGGATACTCTTAAGTATTCCAGCTCTCGTCTTTCTAATATTAAAAGGAGTTCAGCAAGGCGATGCACTTGCGCTCGTCAGTTACATTATTTTTGGTGTCTCCATGATATTGTTGTATTCAATGAGTACACTTCTTCATAGTTTACCGGAAAAATTCAAAAAGCTTTTCTCGATCTTCGACCATTCTGCCATCTATTTTTTAATTGCAGGTACCTATACCCCATTTGTTTTACTTGCAATCGGTGGTGGTTTCGGATGGACGCTTTTCGGTATCGTTTGGGGATTAGCGATCTTTGGAACTCTTTTCAAAGTATTCTTCATCCACCGTTTCGAAATTGTTTCTCTCATCCTATATATCGTGATGGGATGGTTGATCATTATTGCGATAAAACCTTTATACGCTTCACTCACTGGAACTGGGATTGCGTTGCTCGTTGTGGGTGGTGTGTTGTATACACTTGGTGCTTTAGTGTATGCATGGCGTAGTCTCCCATACAACCATGCGATTTGGCATCTGTTCGTTTTAGCTGGCAGCGCTTCCATGTATTTTAGTGTTTTGTTCTTTGTATAGGAAAGGAAGGCAGCCAAGAACCGGCTGCCTTTTTTTATGCTGCTGTTTCTCGTTCATAAATGTGATAGGCGTAAGCGAGCCCATCTTCTGTATGGTGATCTTTGGATTCTGATATGAGTTTCCATCCCATGTTGTATGGTGGAAAAAACGTATCTCCCTTATATGTACGACGAATAATCGTCGTGTAAAGTCGGTCAGCGTAAGGCATTGCCATCTCGAAGATTTGAGCCCCACCAATCACCATGACTTCGTCTGCATAGCTTTCAGCCCGTGCAATGGCTTCTTCCAACGAATGGACAATGACGACACCTTCAGCTTTGTAATCCTCGTCGCGTGTAAGGATGATGTTCAGACGTCCTGGAAGTGGCCGACCAATAGATTCGAACGTTTTCCTCCCCATAATGATGCCTTTCCCCATCGTTTTTTCTTTAAAATACTTTAGTTCCTCAGGGATATGCCAAGGCATTTCGTTATTTACCCCAATAACACGGTTCTCATCATGTGCTGCCAATAATGAAATCATCGTGTGTGCCTCCTTTTTAAACAGCAATTGGTGCTTTGATTTTTGGATGCGGATTGTAGTTCGTCAGGACAATGTCAGATGTCGTGAGATCGAATATTGACTTGCCTTCCATGTTTATAGTGACTGTTGGTAATTCTCTAGGGTCCCTGCTCAATTGTTCTTTTACTTGATTGACATGATTCGAATAAATGTGAGCATCTCCTAATGTATGGATGAATTCTCCCGGAATCAGCCCTGTTTCTAGTGCAATCAAATGAATCAGTAGCGCATACGATGCAATGTTAAAAGGTACACCGATGAAGATATCTGCACTCCGCTGATAAAGTTGGCACGACAATTTACCATCCGCTACATAAAATTGGAACAACGCGTGGCAAGGTGGTAATGCCATGTCTTCCATTTCCGTCGGATTCCATGCTGTTACAATATGTCTCCGCGAATCCGGATTGTTTTTTAACCCTTCTATCAAACGAGCAATCTGGTCGATTGGCTGTTGTCTAGATTCAGCTGATCCATCCCCCCAGCTACGCCATTGTTTTCCGTAAACAGGACCAAGGTCGCCGTAAGTTTCAGCAAATGATGGCTCTTCAAGTATCCGCTTTTTAAAGCGTGACATTTCAGCTTCATACAGAGCTCGGAATTCTTCGTCCACAGGGGCGCGTCTTCCGAAGTCCGTCATATCAGGACCAGTATACTCTTCACTGTTGACCCATTTTTCAAATGCCCATTCATCCCAAATCGGATTGTTTTCTTCCACTAATGTGCGGACATTGGTATCTCCTTTTAAAAACCATAGAAGTTCTGATACAATCAGGCGAAACGCCGTCTTTTTAGTAGTCATTAATGGAAACCCTTGTTGTAGGTCATATCGCATCTGATAACCAAATACACTCAAAGTTCCCGTACCTGTACGATCCCCTTTTTGCACGCCTGTGTCCAGTACGTGCTGGCAAAGTTCTAAATATTGTTTCATTTGTACACCCTCCTGTTACTCTCTAGTCTTACTATACCAAGTGAAGGTTACCTATTACAAATTCCAAGAAGTCAACAAAAAACCACCAAGCAGCTGTTAGGACAGCCACTTCGGCGGTGTGTTTTTTGACCTGTAAATAAAGAAGCATGCAAGATATACAGCGTATTTCATGTAACTCTTATAACCATTGAGTTTTAAAGGTTTTTCTGTTCTTATCATCACGCACACTAATGCACAAACATGCACACTTTTGGGGCTAAATTGAGGCTAAATAATACATCACTGGCGGCTAATATGTAAGGAATGCTTTGGTGTTAAAATTCATAAATAATTCACTTGCTATCTTTGACCACTCGATAATGAGTGGTTTTTTCATTTTCCATTCGAAACAATTATCGATTACTAATTATCCTGTTCCTTAAGCCAGTATACACTGGGACAGGGTTTACAGTTCAGGCTTATTTTCCTCAATTGAAACTCTCCACCGCTTCTTCCCACACGCTCCACGGCCATGTTATATCCTCTTACAAATACAGCTCTTATCGTACGTGTTACTGTGAGCACTCCATCAATTGTTTTTAATAAAGACAAAAAAAAGGCGCCGTTCAATTAAGAGTAGTCGCCTTAAGAATAAATTTATGGTTCTCTAAAACCATATATCCCAATGAAAATGGGTGTAAATAAGATCACTAAAAGAAGTGATGACACAATTAAAATTCCTATATACTTCAAGAAACCCTTTTCCTGTTTTGCAATACCAATGAGACCAACTACAATACTAATGAACATAAAGGCTATAGCCGGAAAGAAGAACATTCCAATAATAACCTTCTCGCCTGTGTTTGGGGTCTCAGAAATTGAATAACTGACTATAAGAAATAGTATCCCTGCGACACTTGAAATGGATGACCACGCACCGTATTTCTTTTTTGGTTTAATTTGTTTATCTTCCTCATAAAACAAGTTTGACATTTTCCTCCCCCCTATCGACTATATTCCAAATTACACCAAACCCCAAATGAATTATCAGAATATATGTAAACAAAATAAATCCATATCTTTAATTGTATGGACTAGAAAATAAAAGAGGAGGCAGTTGCCCCCACTTTTGTCGTTAATTCAACTTAATGTCATTACATCAATGAAAGATTGATTAATTATTCGTTATATTAATCATTAGAAAATGATTTTGTAAATTCACTAACTTCTTCGCTCATTTCTTTGTAACGTGTCCAATGAAGGTAATGATGCCCCTTTAAAGTAACTGCTTAGGTTTATTTGCGATAGTAATTATCTGTAAAGTCAATTATATATTCTTTCATCTGTTCTTCAGTAATCTTTCCTCCAGCGTGTGCCTGCTCGCATTCTTTAACGGGTGTAACCAAATCTGATTCAGGTGACTTGCCTTTCACACTCTTGATCGCCTTGTATCCTAAAAAGATAGCTGGCGTCCACATGACTGCAGTTGTCTTGAGCCCTGCTTTCTGCATTGTCTTACCAGTTTGCTGTAACTTTGCACCAGTCTCCTCGGACTTCTTCGCAATATTGCCCCAAAAGTCTGATTTCTTGTTCAACTACTCGAGTTTGGCGATTTCCTTAGTTATCCGTTTGGTTTCTTTCGGGTTGAGTGTACCACTATTTGACTGTGCGTTCAGTGTTTCAATCTCTACGTTTCGTTCATTTAAAATGTCTTGTAATTCTTGTGCCATTCCTTCCCCTATTGCTGTAAATCATAACCAAAATAGCAGGAAAAGAAAACCACCGGACGGATTGAAAAAGTCACACCCGATTATTCGGATGTCCTTCTTTAACAGATATGATTACCAAGATCCCATTTTCTTTCCGTATTTCTCTACTTTTTTCGACATCATTTCAATTTCAGAAGCAGCAAGTACAACATCTGACATCCGCTTTTTATCGTTTGGTACAAATTTCTCTGGGTAAACCGTGAACTTTACTATTTTGTTACCTGCCACCCTAACATTAATACCGATTGTTTTCGCGCCTTCTATATCTTTCTGTTGTAAGAAATCATATGTTTGATAGAGGACATGCTGAAACGCCAAGTTTTCGTTATCTGTCTTCATATCAATCATAAGTGTAATGTGATCATTAACATCACGCGCATCAGTTACTTCTATATTGGACGCATACTCATACACGGATGTATCAATATTGGACACGTCAATCGTCTCCTCTTCAACTGGCTCGTCCTTCTTCACTTCTTCTTTTTTTGGTGATACTTCTTTTTGCGGTTCTTCTTTAGGTTTTTCATTAGTTTTGTCATCAGAACATGCCGCCAATAATAAAGCAGTCAAGAATAAAAACAATAGTTTTTTCACGTTATCTCCTCCCGTTGTTAATCATAACCAAATCAACAGGAAAAGAAAACCATGTATGGATTGAAAAATCCACACCCATGTGGATGTGACATTATTCCAATTTTGGTTTATCTTTTTCATATAAAAATTGTCATATAGCTTGTGTAACTCCATCAGCTTATCAACAAAGTCGTTCAATTCTTCTGCAGGAATATCCCATTTCCCCATTTTTAATTCCATCATCGTAATACATTTGCGAACCGCTATTTCATATTCTTTTATGGAATTTCTAATATCTTCTAAGTCATCCTCATCTATGGGATAATTCTTACTTATATCTTTATAGGTATTGAATGCGTAGTTTTGACAGTACTTGATATCTTTTTGGATTTAATAGAAGCATAAAAACTATCTCGTTATTGATTCCCTCAATCCATTCATGACACTCTTCCCAGTTCGCTTTTCCAATGTTCGTATCAATTGGGAACTTTTTCTTTCCATCGCGTTCAATTCCTGGCATACGTGACAGACGAGAAGGGTTCCGATTCTGATTATCAATATTGAGTCCATTCTTTTTACAGATGTATTAGAGGTAATCCACGCGTTTCCTATATTCGTCATAATTAGCTGCATCGACTCGAACAATTGCATGAATACTCTTTTTCCCACTGTAAACAAGTGTGGCAATCGACTCCTGAGTTTAATTATTATTATTACAATGCAAAAGATGAGAAACTATGGATGTTCCGTCATAAGTATAATGACGAAAATGGTAAACGAATAGAGAAAAAGAAGAGCGGTTTCAAAACAGAAAAAGCAGCGTTAGCAGCTCTGTTGGAAGTGAAGGCTACATCGCTGCGTGGTGAAACAAAGCATATTGAATATGATAACTTAACGGTTGCAGAATGGTTAGATACTTGGTTTAGCACGAATAAACGTAAATGGAAACCCGCCACAATTACACAACGAGAAAAGGTGAAGCTTTAGGATTACAATGGAGAGATTTGGACCTTGAAGCACAGACCGTGAATATTATACGAAATCGAACAAGATTCGGTACAGGAACAACAAAAACCAAAAATAGTGAACGCAAAATCAAAATCGTTAAAAATGTGACTGAACAATTAATTCGATATCGAATAGTCATCAATAAGCAGATGCTGACTCAAGGGAGAAAGTTAGAGGATGAAGATTATATATTCCTATCATTGGAAAGTTTGATTCCAATGCCGGTTACTACACTTCATAAAGGATATAATCGAATCACTGAAAGGGCTGGATTAAAAGATTGTACGTTACACATGCTCAGACACTCACACGCCACTTTCTTAATGAATAATGGTGTTCCTGTTAGAGCCATCGCTGAACGCTTGGGAAACACCCCAGAAATGATTCACACAACGTATGGTCATGTTTTGCGAGAAATGGAAGACAAAATCTTTCACTTCTTTTTGGAAGGTAGGCTCATCAGAGGATTTTGTAAGGAAGAATCGTTTCTGGTTGGCTACTTTATCCACGTAGGAAACGTGTGTAACTTATGCATTTACTAGTTCTCTTGCCATGTATCTTTCTCCCCCTTTCAGTATTTCGCATGCCATCTTCACAAATAAAACTTACTTCCATCGTTTGTCCAATCGGCTGACCATCTACATAAATAGTTCCGGAACCGATTTTATGTGTCAATCTTGGAGTACTCAATTTTCTGCTTGCCGTATTCATTGCAAACTCATTACTCTCTAGCAGACTTCTATAACCACCCATGAATAATCACTCCTCATGTAATTCATTAAGTACCTGTTGTCGAATCTCTTCTTTTTCTTCCAAGCTCAACCGGATAATATCCTGATTAACGACTGGGCCAATCACGCATCCACAGTTCACCCGATTCTTTGCGCTGAACGTCGTATCCCTGGGATACATGCCAAACTCACCGTCTACAAGAAACAGTTCATCCACGCCTACCACTTCACCATCCATAGCTACATGCGTCGCCCCAGGCTGGCTCTTCTTAGAGCCGCTATGCTTCCACTTCTTCCCCTCGACTGACGGGGAATGCATGAATGACTCCCAATTCGCTTGACTGGACGCAGCTAGGATTTCAGTTCTCGCTGTATCCCTTGCTCGTTTCCGGTCAAATTCGGGTAGGTCTTTCAATCGGATCTCCGCCTGTTGAATGGATTCACCTGCCTCGATAGCAGCAACCAGTTCCGATTCAATCGCTTTATGAGTGTTCAACTGCATAATCTCCGCCAATTCTTTTGACCAGGATGCTACCCAGTCGGTTGTTCGCATTGAGAGGTCATTGAATGCCACGTCTTTACCAATCGATTCCATGATAATTTTCGTCAAGCTCTCAGTCGTATTGGTTAAAAAAGCAGCAGCTTCTATGCCATACAGAATGGCGAATTCATCAGAAGCGAATAAGTCCGATTGAAGATAGTTCAGCATGGCTTCCAGCGTCATTTCATCATCTTTCGATATAAATGACTGGAATGCATCTAAATAGAACTTCCGCTGCTGCCTTAATCGTTTTGCTGTCAGTGCTTCGAAACTTTCCACCAGTTCAGGTAGTTCATCAAGTTCTGGAATGTCATTAGGAAGTATAGCTGTGATATCCTCTGAACCTTCCTCTGCTTTACGGATAAAAGCATTTATACCTTTGAGCAGATTGTCAACCTTGCTCATGATTGCATCGACTCCAAGACGTCTCTCATGTCCTTTAACAGATCTATGAAATCAGTATTCTTGTCCTGATTGATAGCTGACTTCTGGATATTAAGCACGCTTGCTAAAGGATCCATTTGTTGTGTCTGCAAGATTATTTGCATTGGCACATTAAATCCGTCACCAAACGGCTCTACTTTCTTACCAAGTATCTGATCGAGCAATGGACGAAGGTCATCTGGCGCAACAGATCCAGCTGCAATGATTGGATACAAAGCTTTTGCAATTTCAATCGGATCACGGAAGTCTGCTCCTTTGATAGATAGCTTCACATAGCTGAATCCAAGCGGTTCTAAGAACAATGTATTCAATATTCGAGCTAACGTCTTTCGTTCGGGTTGGAATACTTGCTCCTCTGTAACCTTCCGGGCTGTATCAGCAGTCGCTTTGTTGAACTCCTGCGCTTCACCTGTATACAAAGGTGGCAAGCGAAATGCAGAACGGATTTTCTGCCGTGATTTCTCATCGTATTCAAGAAACAGAGCATCTTGCTGTAGGATTTCTGCAAGAGACTTTATTTCAACCTTCGCTTGATTAACTTTACTCTCACCTACATCGTTTTCTTCTGCCATTCCGTCCACTTCAAGTAGGAGGAACTTGTGAGCATTATCAGTACCAGACAAGTCATTCATGTAGGTTTGTAGGGCTTCGTAAGAAGTTTCATCCAATTTACCGTTTGACACAGTAATAGCAGCAGGAATATGCCGTCCATCACTGAAGTATCGAAAGTTGAGTTCCTCCGCTTTCCTTGCCCCGTATACGCTGATAAGGTTGCCTAACCATCGCGGCTTGCCATATGTTCCACTCCCAATCTTAAAATGATAGATCTCGGTGGCTCTTAAGTTATCAGGAGTATTGTCATCAAACTTCCCTGTTCTTGAGTCCATGATACGAGGATCACCATACTCCTTAAAAAACACTTTTTGATTGTCAATTAACTGGACATACCGTCTAAATCGCTTTCTACGTTGAACGGTCTTTTGCTTTCCGTTTTCAAGGATTGTATAACTGATGAGCTCAGGCACCGTCTTCTTGCAAACCCTCATATTCTGGGCATCTACGTATTCAATCCCAACCGGTAACCCTGTTCCATCCCGGATAACCTCAATGTATCCGTTCCCGGTCTTTTCCTTGTCATCAATTACATTACCGAATACAAGTTCAGGTGATTCATCGAAATTCAAATAACGAATGAACTCATCTAGGCGGGTATACTCTTCTTCCGCTTGATTACGAACAGCTTCCTTAATTTCATCTGAATTAATGTCCAGTTTGTGCTCCGCTTCAATTCCGAAGCCGACAATGTTTGTTTTGTAAGCGTCAATGCATTGTTGCAGGATAGATGAGTATTCACCGATCTGTTTGAGTTCTTTTAAATTGTATGGTGGTTCTAGGATGTCCCCACCATTGTACAAACCTTCAAAATCATCTTTGTAAATCTGTTGTGTCGTAGGTGAAGTCTCCGCTTTGAACACCCTCGCTTTTACTGCTTGTTCCGCCATTTGCTATCTCCTCCTCCCTTTCGGCCGCTCTCTTGATGAACGTGCTTTATTTTGCGCTTCGTCTTTCAAGTCCGTGACCTCATATCCATCTAAGCCGTACCAAATCGCCGAGAACGTGTGAGGATCGATGCTGAATTCGTCTGGTATGTTATTACCGTTCTTATCTTTTGCGTAGACCAAATTCTCCAACTCACGAACCGTGTTCTCGCACTCCTAGGAACAGATGATCTTCTTGAAACGCTTGACCTTTTTCGTGCTTTGTAAGCGGGAGTTCCCCCCTTTTTTCGCACCAGTCATATCAAAACCTTGTTTACGGAAATACTTTATTGTCTTAGGTTCCGCACTATCAGCAATGATCCTTTCGCCGCTCTCAATGAACTCACTTAACTCCTCTACCGTTACATCATCAGTCATATCGTTTTTGTAGTACTCCCAATAGATGTAGAGATACTTCCTCTCAGTATCAACAGCCATTCGTATCACAGCATTATAGGAATCAGTGAAACCGAAGTCCATTCCTGCGCGAATCAACGGACGCTTAATTGCACTAATTGCTTCCATAACCGCTTGGTGCTCTTCTACTTTGAATTGAGGGAGCACCCTTTTTCCGTTCACGCCAAAACGACCTTTCCGAGTAATCCGGTGAAGGTCTGGGTCATACTCTTCCATTTCTTCGAGTTGTTCAATGTAGCTATCAGGGAGAAACAGATTATCATCTGCAGTAGAGTGGTGATAATAGGTGTCTCCTACAATAACAGTGCGCTTTTGATACAGTTCCTCATCATTCAGCACATAGCGGTCGTTCATCTTGTCCTGAAAGAAATGCAGATACGTCCAATTGTCTTCGCCGACTGGGTTGGTAGAAAGAATCATATGAAGATCCAACGTTGGATGTCGAAGACGCACCAACAACTCTTTGAACCCCGCATACTTAATTTCCGAACACTCTTCCAGCCA
Source organism: Sporosarcina sp. D27 (assembly GCF_000586555.1). Classification (GTDB taxonomy): domain Bacteria; phylum Bacillota; class Bacilli; order Bacillales_A; family Planococcaceae; genus Sporosarcina. The sequence continues at coordinate 18,511 of NZ_AZUC01000008.1, read as the reverse complement.
TATCAGCGACACGTTGTTAATTGATTTCAGTTTTTCAGGTTTGTCCATCCCTTTGAAGATGATCTTGCTGCCGTTTGGAAAGCGTATCTGCATCGGCGAAGTAATACATCGAATGCGATCAGATAACCCTAGGTCCTCTACAATCTCGCTCAACAATGAAAACGTGGAATCTCGATGAGTGTCATATACTTCGCGAATTACGAGAGCTGTTCGTTTCTCTTCGATAAGCTTTAATATGACTTTCAGTGCAACATGATAGCTTTTACTTGAGCCATATCCCCCAACGAGGAACTGAAATTTCTGTTCCCAGTCAAATAGGAAGTCATCGAAGTGTGGATTGACCTCTTTCTGGATGGCTACCATCAGCGATCACCCTTTCGAGTAATCATGATTTCAATCGGTCCATCATCGTTGTTGCCAGAAAGCTTCTCGATCTCTACTTTCGTTCTGTCAATGCCGACCTGCATCTGCTCAATCTTCAAACGACGTTCATCGTCATCGTGGGCCATCTCACTGAACTGCTTAATAAGTGACCGTAATTCCCCCATGGCTCTCGATTGAGCATTTAGGAAGGTTGCGTGCTTATCCCAAGCAAACTGAATTTCCCATTCTTGCTTTTCAGAATCAGCGTTGTCATCGCTATACGTTTCAGTCTTCTTCACTTCTTTCGTCATATCGTCTTGGTCTTTCACGAACATGATTTGTTGAGCTCGGATAATAGCAGCGTATTGAATCTGTATCTGATCCCAGATTAAATCGGCAGGGTGACGCTCTAGCAGACTGTCCATGATTTCGAGTGTTTCAGCAGGCATGAACTTTGAAAACAAACCATGTGTTACTGCGGCGCTGTTGCATTTTGTAAACTTGGGTGTCGGACTAGGGTTGCCACTCCGTCTCTTCTGCTCTTTCTTCTTTACAGTAGATGAAGCATTCTTTTTGACTGCATCACCTGAAGGGGTCTGTTCAGTTGCAACCTTCTCCCTTTTAGAGGTTGCATCCTTCTGAATGGTTGCATCTTTTTTAGCTGCATCTCTCGACCAACCATCACGACTTTTCCTGCTCTTTAAAGTACCAAGTTTCACATCATGCTTTTCTGCCAATGCACCAAGCGTTATCTTACTCGTTTCCCATTCCTTCTGTATCTCTTCCCAGTTAGGCACATCACATCACCGCCGCCTCCTTTATTTTTAGGCATAGAAAAAAGCACCTCCGAAGAGATGCTAGAAAGAATTAAAATTGAATATTTCTCATCATATCGAAAGCCGCTTGAGAATCTTCATCCCTCTTACGCTCTGCAGTATCAGTGTGAGTAATTACTCTCACGATTTTAGCTGTATTTAAGAAATGCGTCTCATCATCCACTACAAACTCAATCCAACCATCTGGACTATTTACTATTTTTGTATAAACCCCATCAATAGTAGTGTCGTCAATCTCATATGAATGGGCGGCGCCGTTATCCATTTCGAACTTTACATAGTGTTTCTCCAAATCATCATCTCCTTTCCAGACAATATTCGACAATGAATGCGGATTCCCTTTATTTACTACTCGTATGTATGGGGCTGGTTGGAGGCGCTGAGTTGCTCGAGCGCACCCCCTCTTTTAATTCTCCCCCTCTACCTATATAAACTTCGTACGTCTATCGTACGTCATGACTTTTCCCCGCCATTAAAAATAACGGGAACCACCTTCCAACAAAAGAAAATCCAAAATACTAACCACGATGTAATTATAGGATGATTGAATATACTCTCCATTTTTACAACTCCCTCATATATACTCTATTTAGGAGGAGGAGTTTAATATGCCAAAACAAGATACTCAATTTGTCGAAAAAGCTGTTACAGATTTAATGACGGAAGCGGCCAGGCCTTTGTCATTGTCGGTAGGTCAATCAATAAGTGATGTTTATTACGGGCTTATTGGTAGTAGAACGCAAACTTACGCAAGTAATCGAATGGCTGCTGAAATGATGAAACGAGAAGATTTTATTAAAAATCTAGTAATAAAAGCAGAAAACATTGATGAAGTTGATTTGAAAGAACCTGAAATGCACATTATTGGACCTGCAATTGAAGCTACTACGTTTTACATGGAAAACGAAACTTTAAAGAAAATGTTTGAAAAGTTGATCCTATCTTCGATGCAAATTTCTAAGGCTGAATTTGTTCATCCCGCATTTGTTGAAATCATTAAACAATTATCGCCTATAGATGCTAATATTATCGCCATGATTGGAATTAAATCTTTTCCTGTTGTCGAATATCGCCTTGCTAACTCTACAAACAACAACTATTTAACACGGGAAACAAATGTTTTTTTGGATACGGAAATAGCATATGAAAACAGTAACCTAGTTCAATCTTCTATTACGAACTTGGAAAGACTTGGTTTGATATCAATCGATTATGTAGCAAAACTACTCAATGAAGAACTCTACAACAAATTTCTTGAACACGATTTATACTTCGAAGTAGAAAAACAATTGCAACAGTGGAACAAGAGTAATCCTGAGGTCGGGTTTGATAAAGTCGTTATTCAAAAAGGATCGCTGGAAATAACTCCTTTGGGTAGATCATTCACAAATTCATGTATTTAAAATCCCCACACGTCAATCTCAGATTGACGTGTGTTTTTATGAAACCTTCTCTGCGACCTTCTTCCGTGCTCTTTCAACATATTGCTGAACACTTCTTTTAGTTATTTCTAGCTCATCAGCAATTTTAGACATGCTCATCTTTTGTCCTTCGTGCAAAATATAACACTGCCTCTCCCTCAATGAAAACGAAGCAAGAATATCAGCCATAATCATCTTCTCTTCTCTGGTCATGAACAGATGCTTTTTATTGATATCGTTCTCTTCCCTCAACTGCATTTCGATATCTGGAATCAGGTCTATATTTTCATAAGACCTCTTCTGGTACACCGATTTTTCATCCACTCCGCGGAACATACCAGGTTGCCGCCCAGTAGTCATCCAGTCCAACGAATAGGTCATCGAATCAATCATGGAGTTGAATTGCTCCAGGTCTTTCATTTCGAGAGGATTCGTTCTGTCCACTTGATCCGCGCGTTTCTTTAATGCCTGTTTGCCCTCTGTATACTCTTGAATCAACTTATCCGCCCAACTCAACATGTAGATTCCCCCTATCGTTTTCTGACTGCCCCACGTCGCCGTGTATATGTGTCTCGATTAGTCCCCATTAATTCCTTTAGTTCACGATCAGACAGCCGCTCTTTTGGCTTGTCCGCTGTATTGGTATGCCGAACTCTTTCCGGCTTGCCTCGTCGCTCCTGTACCTCTTTCATGACACTCCTCTTTTCTCTTTTTGAATAAAAAAAGAGGACAACAAATGACGCAGCGTATTGCTGCAATCAAGTGTTGTCCTCTGGTTGGCCAGGGGGACATATTATTTACTTAAGTTTATATAGGAGTTAATTAAATGTTTTAAATTGTTCTCAACTGAATCAACTTTCTCATATGAAACTATCTCAATGTTTTCTTTCAAAAATTCAATTTCTTCAATTAGTTCTTGTAGTTTATTAGTTACAACAAGTTTAATAATATTAGGCAAATATTCTTTTTGTTCATTTACATTAATCAAGTAGAAATGAGCACTTTTCTCCAATTCTTCAAGCCTCAGCCTAAGGTCAGAAGCTAGCTCAGAATCAGAATCTAAATCAAATAAAAACCTTTGTTGGACTTTAAAATTCTTTGGATTGATCTTGGCAAAATCCTCTATCCTGTTTTCGAAATATTGAATTTCCCCAGTAGAGGGAATATTTCGCTCCCGACTGTAAGTATTGCTCTCATCAACTAAGTCTTCTGTGACCTCTTCAATATTGGTTTGCTTTAGAAATGTATTTGAGTTAATCATTATTAAGTCTGCATTTGCTTTTCTAATCAACTCATTTTTCAGTTCTGCCCTAGGACCGACGGTTTCAATTCCTATTTTATACCACCAGTCTTCCTTGCTATCATCTGTAATAATTACTACTGTGTTAATAGAAGGATCCTTAGCTCTATTGATAATCTGTTCCCAAACTATTAAATCTCCATACTTCGATTCGAATTCCAATCCGTTAAAATAGGTAAATACGCCCTTCTTTTTATCCATGTATCCGGGAGGTATTTCTTTTGCGTATCTATTTGCCCCTTCTTCACAAATTTTTGTTATTTCCTTTTGTGTAGAAGGATCCCCAACTTTATCATCCAATGTATCAATCAGTTCAGTTAGTTTATCTCGCTCAGTATCTACTAAATTAGATAAACTAACAAAATTGTTTTGTAAGATCTTTTCCTTAACATCGTTTAATTGAGATGTCAGATCTATTATGAATTGATTTTTTATTTCTTTTGCATCAATACTTTTCAAAAAGTAGTTACCTAAATCATTTTTAACTCCATTTATTAGGTTGTCAATTTTGTTTTCAAAATCCTCCTTAAAGATGACAGGAGCCTTTTTAACATCATTCATTACTTTTTTTCGATTAAGATTAAACTCCATACCGACCTGGTAAGGAATCCAAATGTTATTTTCAACCTTTTTAATAGATTTTATAAAGGTATCACTTGTTGCACTTGAGTATCTATAAATGTTTAATAAAGTATTTGTGTCAAATACAATCAAAACATCTTCTTTTAGATTTTCAAAATTGATAGAATCGTTATTATAAAACTCTCTAAATTTCTTTCTCAAAACTCTTCTCCCTCTTCCCTCCGCATCCGTCTGACTTTCCCTTGGTGCGTTACAATCTTGTATTCACCGTGCTCTGGTAATTCTCGCAATTTCGCTTTCCCCTCCGAAATTACCACAACACAATTTACCGGTAGTTCTATTATACCAATAGAATTGAGAAATGTATCCATATTTATTGCAATATCTTTGTTCACCAGGACCCCTCCATTGTGTTAAGATAGTGTCAGCTACGACGGGAGAGATCCTGTCTTTTTTTATGCCTATTTTCCATACAATCCATGTTGTCGCTGCTTAATCTCCCCTAAATCCGCCTGATCCATAATCAACAATGCAATCGTCAGTTGCCCTACTTTGAACCGTTTAGCAATCTTAAGAATGTCCGCTCCGTCTTCCCACATTTTCCGAAACCGCTCCAGCTCCCTTGGCGTCCAAACCCACTTGATAGCCGGATTCTGAAACAACAGATGCGTGTCACCCGATTTGACGGTTACCATTTAGCCTCTCCTCACTCTTCAAGACATTCCTTGCAAACCTCAACTGCTGTTCGATATACGGATGGTCCTCTTTGCCACCACCTGACAGCCAGTCGGTAATGCGCTTATTTATGTCCTGCAGCGCGACGAGAGGTAACTGGTGTGCAATCTTTTCAATTTCTCTCAGTGGATTCTCCATGCCCTCACTCCTCAAAATGTATAGCTTGTCCTCTGCCTGTAAATATTTCTAACTCGCCATAAAGGTGACTGTAGAGAGACGGCTGATCGAGCAGGATCAGCTGTCTTTTTTGCGTTTACTTAACCGCCCCATACCAAAGCTAAATATTGCTAGCAAGATACCTCCTGCAATGATTGCTATCGCTTCCGGTGTTGTTAAAACTGTCATGAAATCACCTGCCTTGTGACGTGTTTTGTTCGTACTTTGCAGCATTTCAACCAAATGGTTTTTACATAATAATTTGAAAACAGTCAATCTTAAATGATACTATTACGCTGTAAGTCACAGTAATTTAAAGGAGGTTGCGGCACCATGTATAAGACCATTATTTTTGATGTTGACGGAACACTAATTAATACAGAAGATGCAGTTTTGGGTTCACTTCAAAAGCTTCTAAAAACAGATTACAACAAGGATATTGATCGGTCAGAATTGTCCTTTGTATTAGGGATTCCAGGTTCTGATTCTTTACCTAAACTAGGAATAGATAATATTGATAAGGCTAATGATAGATGGAATTTCTTTATGAAAGACTACTATCAATCAATTCATGTTTACAATGAAATCAACTTTCTTTTAGATACATTAAAGAAAAAGGGTCTAAACCAAGGTATTGTCACATCAAAAACGAAACAAGAACTAAAAGATGATTTTGAACCATTTGGTCTAATGGAATATCTTTCACATATAGTTTGTGCAGACGATACAAAGAAACATAAACCCAATCCAGAACCAATTATTGAGTTTTTAAAGATTTCAAAAGCTGAATCCTCATCTTCAATTTACATAGGAGACACTATTTACGATTTTGAATGTGCTAGAGATGCTGGTGTCGATTTTGGATTGGCTTTATGGGGATGTAAAAATCATGAAAGCATACCAGCAAAATATAAGTTTGAAAAACCATCAGATATACTGAACGTTTTGGCTTAAGTTAGAAACATTTGGTGATCAACATAAATCTTATAGTAATGCCATTAATCTAACCGTCTTAAATAGGCGGTTTTTTCTATTAGTGACATTCAACAATGAAAACTCGCAAATTCTTTTACTTAAATACAGAATCCCAATGAAATACTTTTTCGTTGGTGATTCGCTCCTTCGCAGTTTGTTTCATTATGTTCGTAATGCGACATAAACCTCTTGAATAGTTTATTGAAAATGTTTATTCTTAGATTAATAAAATTACAGGAGAATACATTTAATGAATAAAAAAGACAAATTGCTAGAAAGACCTACGAAAATAGCTGTTTTTCCCTACGCTATTATGGTTCTTATTTCTTTATCCAGATTAATTTATGATCTAATCAATAAAAGAGTGTATGAGCATGTAATATTCCTAATAATCAGCATTATTTTATTAATAGTAAGTTTAATTATTTACAAAAAACATATGAAGATATACGAAAAAACTAATGATATCCAAGAGAACTTAAAATAAACACGTTAAATAAGAAAACTGCTCAGAAAAAAGTAAGCTGTTTTATGCTAGACAGTTTGTGTCTGACACGCCTCTTGTTCGGAACGTGTCCTATTCTTCATCATCTTCAACAAGTATTTTTGTTGCTTCCTATTCAGAACCACAAGAACCGCACACCACGTCCCCATCGTATGTTGCTGGAAATCCTAAATCGCAGTATCTACACTCGTAATACATCACTGTCATTCCTTCTTCTAACTGTTCATTAATTTACTTCTCCTCACTTTTGAATATTGGTACAATAAGGAAAGGAGGGGTTTAGATGAAATTTCTTTTATATATAACCATTTCAGTTGTTATTGGCTTTATCTTAGGTGAAGGAACAATGGGAGCGTTAATTGGTAGTATAGCTGGATTACTTATGGTAATAATTGACCAAATAAATTTGGTTATTAAAAAGCTGAATATATTAGCGGAAAAGACCAAGATATAATGGTCTTTTTTTATTTTACAAATTCGCATCTTCTGTCTAATGTGACGTACCTTGTTCTGAATGTGTATCATCGTTTCTCAATGTTGTTTTAAGACATAATCAAAAACAGTTCTAAATACCTGAATATATTCTCGTAATTCTATTGACAAACATTATTATTTATGCTATAATTTACAATTAAATAATTTTGTTTTATACTGAGATTCTCCTGGCCAGGGGAATCTCATTTTTTTTAGGAGGACTAATAAATGAAACAAAATGAATCCAGTCTCACCTCTTTAGTATCAGCATTCGGTCGAGCTTTTCACAGTAAAAATGACACCCCTAAAATTTTCGATGATTTTATCGCAAAAGATCTAATCTCTCAGAAAGAGTTTTTGGATATTAGTGAAAACATGATTCAAGGAATACAGTTTTTCAGTAAAGATATTGCGCAAAAATTCCAAGATAATCCTGAAGAAATTCTAAAATGGATTACACAAGTTCAGCTTTCTCCAACTCCCTTAGCACGAGCAGCATATTGCGAAAAAGTTTTAATAAACGAAATCGAATTGGGAATTAAACAGTATGTCGTTCTAGGTGCAGGATTGGATACTTTTTCCCTTCGGCATGCTCAATACGAAAATAACCTAGAAATATTTGAAGTCGACTATCCGACCACTCAGGCTTCAAAAATTGAACGACTAGCAAATGCTCAAATTGAAATTCCAGATAATCTTCAATTTGTCCCCATGGATTTCACACAAAAATTTTCAGAAGTGAATTTAGTAAAACAAGGCTATAAAAACCAGAAAACTTTCTTTAGTCTATTAGGTGTTTCATATTATTTAACTAAAGAAGACATTTTTAATTTGTTTAAAGAGATTTTTTCTAAAGTCCCATCAGGGAGTTCAATTGTGTTTGATTACGCAGATGAAAATTTATTTCAAGAAAAAGGGTTATCTAACCGGGTTGAAAACATGGTGAAAATGGCGTCTGCTAGTGGAGAAGCAATGAAAGCTTGTTTCTCCTACCCAGAAATTGAAAGCTTATTAGAAGAACTAGGATTACTTATTTACGAACACTTATCTCCTGATAATATAAACGACCTTTTCTTTAAAAATCGCACGGATTACTTAACTGCCTTTGAAACAATTCATTATATCCATGCAGTAAAAAAATAATTATTCAACACTTTTGCCGCTCTTTCATTTCTTAGAATAGAGCGGTTTTTAGTTGGTTTAAAATATTTCTACTTATGACGCATCCCTATGCCACTACTTCGCATTATCTGTCTAATACGTCTCACCAACATGCTTGAGATAGTGCAGCACATACCCCTTCTCGCTTTTCACTAGATCACATCGCTCAACAAACATCTCAATAAAGCAGGATTGGCAGCCGTCCATCATTAAATAAAGGAAAGGATGTCTGTGATGGCATCGTATAGAAAGAGGAATGGCCTCTGGCAGGTTCGTGTTACGTATTTAGACCCCAGAACGGGTAAATGTCACTAAGCGGCTATAAAACGAAGAAGGAGGCGCAAATCGCAGCCGAAAAAATGGAGGAGTCAATAAGAAGAGGTGTGGACATTCAAGGAACGAACCAAACGTCTTGAAATGTATAAAAACAAAATGCTCGTAGGAGGTCATGCGGTATGGCACGCGTAAAAATGATAAAAACAAAAATGGCTAGCATTTATTGGTACAAGCAAGGGAGCAAGAAAAAATATGCGTATCGTTACAAATACTATGACCAATACGGTGAGCGGCGCGAAAAGAACAAACAAGGCTTCGACACATTGGAACAAGCTGAACGATCGTTAATTGATGTCAAGGCTGCTGTATTGGACGGGAATGTAAGTTTTGTCAAAAACGACAATTTAACGGTCGTGCAGTTGAACAGTATATATATCGACGCTAATAAATCTAATTGGAAACCGACAACTCTTCGGAACCATGAATACGCAATGAACAAATATATTCTTGAGTCGATCGGTCTCTTGAAATTAAAAAATGTTACTACTCTGGTTTTGCAAAGAGAGATATTCGACCCACTTATAAAAAAAGGTTTTACGGAGGGCACTCTGTTAGCCATTTATAGGCGAATCAGTGCAATTTTCAACTTTGCAATAGAAAACGAAATGCTAAGTAAAAGAAGAGTTAACACCCCTAACCTTAAAAGTGCGGTGCAAGGCGTTAAGCGAGGAGCTATACCGATCGAGGAAATTGATAAAATCTTAGATATTGTTCGGACGAAATATAAAATGTCTCACTATACCTGTATTTGTATATTGGTTCTGACTGGAATGCGGATTGGTGAATTGAGGGCTTTGAGATGGGCGGATATCGATTTTGTGAAGAACTTGATTTATATTACCGAGACTAAGTACCGGTTCGGTGTTCGGGACCCTAAAACTAAGAACAGCGTCAGAAAATTTCCGATGAACAACAATATTCGAAAAGTTTTGCTCGACTACAAAGAGTGGTACGATGATAAAATGGAACGTTATGGTTATCGTAATCCCGATGGATATGTCATGATAAATGATGTTGGCACTCATGTTGGTGAACGTTTCCTGAAGCGGATTATCGACTTAGTCTGCGAAAGGGAAAATATCGCCCACTATCTTCGACACAGCTTTGTTTCAATCCAACTTTCTAACAATGTTCCAGTTACGACTGTTGCTGCATTAATCAGAGACACTCCCGAGATAGTATACAAAACGTATGCCCATTCTTTTGAGAAAGATCAAATTGCAGCATCCAACTTAATGGACGATATTGTCGTTTTAAATTCATTCGGAAAATAAAAAACAACGAATTTGGAGTACAAATTGGGGTACACGATAAATCGCCCTCTTTCCAAACAACTAAATTCAAGCGGAATCAGTAATCAAAACAATGTAAAAACGTTGGTAAATCAATGTTTATGCAAAGAAAAAACACTCGCTTTTTATGCGAGTGTTAGGACATCCACTTCGGTGGTGTGTTTTTTGACCAGTAGACATCTCCAAGAGTGTGATGTGTTTGATAATCGTCTTCAGGTAGATGGTAATGGAAGTTGAAGAAGTACCCATCTTGCGGACGCTTCTCGGTTCTCACGTGGAAAAGAAGCAAATTTTTATCTGCATCTACATCTTTAATATTAAATATTTTTTCAGCCGTACCGCCAGAGGGGTGTTCTGAAATAGCTAATTTCCGATTCATCTGTATATGTTCACCAATTTTTTCACGAATGACTTGCTCGATTTGTGGGAAAATCACATCGTCGAATTCATCTTCAATAATCGGGCCGATTCTTGAACCGAATTTTGTGAATGCGAGTGTGTGTGCACCACTTACAAGGTCTTCTTCAGTAAGATAATTTTCAGTAGCATTCAGTCTATTAAAATACGGATCATCGAAATGAACGGCATACTGCGTTGTATGCTGAGGTTGGTCAGTTTCTTTTACATCTTCCTTATCATGAAGCGTTGACCAGATTTCATGACTCGGAGAAATGACACCAAATGTCACGAATGCGACTGATATGATCATCAGTTGCTGTAACCATTTTTTCATATCCCATCACCTACAATTATGTATTTTTAAACAACCGCTTTCTGAACAGTACGAAAAATAACCGAAAAGGTTCCTTCTTTTCTAATTTCATTGTACAATAAACTTTAGAGTTCGTGTATGTTTTTTAAGGAGGTTACTCAGATGGATGTTCAATTAATCGCCGGAATCGGAATGCTGGTATTCGTCCTATACTTAAGTTCACTAAATTTTACGCACTAATTCAAAAAAGCCAATCGGTTTCTAACGAGACCGATTGGCTTTTTATTTTTCTATAAATCCGAAATGGAACTTCGTATTGTGCCTTATAATTTGCGTAAAACCGAATTGTTCAAAGACCGGATCGTTAAAATGCGCTTTCACTACAACTCGTTTCCTAGCAACACGTCTCGCTTCGGAAACCCACTCCTCTGTAAGACTTCCATGAACCCCTACATGTCGCAGCGGTGCAAAGCTTATTGACTCAGAGATCGTTTGAGAGAACATCGGATCTAAATAGACCACATCCCATGAATGATCAGGTTGCCCCTTTAAAAATACAGATGCTGAATCCTGTACTACAGAAATCCTACGCATCGCTTCCTTCAATTCTTGGAATTTTGGTTGAAACTGTGTCAATCCTGTTGCGGTGATGAAGGCGACATCAGGATCTACCTCAATCCCCTTTACTATACCTGTAGCTCCCACTGCAAAAGATGCCACAATACAATCTGTCGCTAAACCAAGCGTGCAATCTAAAAATGAGTTACCCGGTTCTAACTGACACATTTCAACGAGTGGGTCTGTTTCCCCTTTTAGCAAACGCTTCAGACGAAACGCAGCCGTATCTGGATGAAAGAAAAAAGGTTCACTCATTGTCTGTCTGTACAACTCATAACGTTCTTTTCCAACTACAAGGAGGTCGCTCGAATTGGTTGCCATGAGATTTTTCACTGAACGTTTGTTGCGTGGAATTCGCGCGTAACCGAGCGCTTGTTCCGCAGCGAATGCACGAGTTTCTGTTACCTCATCCGGACGTCCAGAGGTTGTAATCAGGACGCGTTTCACGACTCAGCGACTTGGTTAAGAGCACCCGTCAAGTGATCTCTTACTTGTTCCATTTCAAATCCTTCAATCTGTTCACGTGGTATGAAGTATGCAAGTTCGCCATTCTTTACAATTGCTATGGAAGGTGAACTTGGTGGTACTTCAGGAAAGTAATTACGCATTTGGGCTGTTGCTGCTTTTTCCTGCCCTGCAAATACGGTAAATAAGTGGTCTGGTTGCTGATCCACTTGGCTTAACGCTTCACGGACAGCAGGCCTAGCAAGTCCAGCGGCACAACCACATACTGAATTAATGACGACGAGTGCAGTTCCTCTATGTCCTTCCATCACAGATTCCACATCTTCTTCCGTTAGTAGCTCTGTAAAGCCACTAGCAACTAATTCTTGACGCATTGGTTGAACAATACCTTGCATGTATTCCTCATAAGCATTCATAGTAAATAGCCTCCTCCATGATCTGTGGTGCTCTAGGCAAACACCGCTCATTCCTATTTTACATGGAAAACTCGCGAATGAAAACGAACTGCATTTGAAACCAGAAAGTCTCTACCTGTGATACACTACATACAGACTTTACACGCAAGGAGAATTTTCATGGATATTAAACACCAACAACTCAATGCTTATTATTACCAACGCTTCACACAAAGAAACTTTGACGAAAAAGATGTACTCGGCTTTTTAACTCTAGCAGGTACCGATGCTAGGTTTGATGTTTTGTTTGTGCTAAAAGAACTTGTAACAATGCGTGATTCAGATGCGAACTCAGTTAAATCCTATTTCGATCGTGCCCATGACGTCATTAGTCGACTTGGTTCAGGGGGACCGAAAGAGAAAATCCAACTTCTTTTTTCTTTCAAGGAAATCCGAAATGGACTTAACCATTATTTCACAGACAACGGTTTCGACAAGTTGGAGATTGGCGCAGTCAGTGATGTATTACTTTGCTTAATTTCACTTCTTCAAGGAATTCAGATTCATAGTGGAAAAAATCGTCGCGTATCCGGAAGTTTATGTTTCGGAGCCTCTCATAAAGAACTCCTCCTAATGGGTACTATTAAGACAATAGTTCGCGGACGCTCGGTTCCTGTCACATTCCCGATACTCGCTGTTAAAAACGAGTATGAAAATGTCCAGAAGCAGGACGACGCGGACAGTCCTTACCTGTTTGAAACCACGATTGCAGAAATCGTCTCAAACGAAGGCAAACTGATCGTTACATTCCCGGAAATACCAACACATGCATAAAAAAAGCAGTGTCTACTGAATTTTCATCAGTAGGCACTGCTTTTATTATAAAGTTACTCGGAGTTTGCTACCGGCAATGCGATTATAAAAATGGATTTCCGACACATTTTATCGGTTAAATGCTGTTTACTTTCTATAGCTATCATCCATCAATTAGAAGAGCTTCTCAATTCCGTCATCTGTTTCCAAATGGACCCTTTTGCATCTTCGCCTTCTTCAATACGCTCAATTGCCATTTTGATTTGCAATTTCACTTCAAATTCTAGGTCTTCAGCTGCTTCCCGGAGTGCAGGTAATGATTCTTCTGTTCCTGTTTCATACAAGAACATCGCTGCACGCCAGCGCACGAGTTTGTTTTTGTCCTTTAACAAGACCATCGCAGCATGTTCAAATTCAGGAAATCCAAGATCACTCATACAATCGCCTGCTGTCCGTCGTACCGCCCAGCTTTTGTCCTGTAATGCTTTCTCGATGTATGGAACGACTTCAAGCGACTCAATCATTCCTAAATAAACAGCAGCTAGTCGTCTGATTGACATTTTTTCATCAGTTAATGCACGATCGAGCAATGGTAAGTCGTCTATTGTCGGATCTTCCATTTGGTCGAGTAACCGGAAACGTGTTTCCCACTCATCTGTTTCAAAGTCAGATAACGAAACCTTCTTACGGCCGAAGGAACCTTGTATATTTCCTTGAAGCGAACTGGTCACAATTGCAGACAAGCGGTCCTCAGAATAAGCTGCTTCCACTTCTTTCACGACAGTTTCTCCTATTTCTTCTTTACTGCCATAGCGGATTCCGTAATCCGCCCACTTGCGAAGAAGGATATAATTCTCGACTTCAGCGCTATGAACCTTCTCCATTGCTTCCACGAAACGCTCACTTAACGGAAACCGCTGTTCACTCTCGCTATCGAAAACTTTAACCTGAAGCGGGATCTCCTTATAGGTTTGGACGTGGACATAGACTTCGCCAAAATGCTCCGTCGCTTCTGACTCATCCTCAGTCTGTTCTGAACTCCCCTCACTGAAAACGTTACGAACTTCCGCTAAGATAGTTTCCCATTGGACATTTCCAGCTCGTTCAATCGCCATGAAGTTCATGACGTGATAAATCCCTTTGATCCCTTTAATTTGTAATAGTTGAGCTACGGGTTCTGGAGCTGATGCAGCATCTTCTTTTTTATAGTTGTGTGTTTCCAACATCGGGAGTTCAGTATCAAGAACAATTTTCATCGAATTCGGGCTTGGTGTAGGTTCAATCGATACAATATTCATTACTTGCTACCTCCTTTAAGGTTCCATCAATTCTTCTAAAATCGACCATCGTTCTATTAAGTATTCGTATCTTTCATTGAGCTCGTTCAGTTTTTTTGTCAAATCACTTAACTTATCATAATCCGAACCACACGTACTCATTTCCGTTTCCGTGGTACCGATAGCTTCCTCAGTTTCTTCAATTTCTTTTTCAATGGTCTCCCATTCGCGTTTTTCTTTATAAGTCGGTTTCTTCTTGATGGATTTTTCATTTACATGTTCAGTAGTTTTCTCTTCAGTCTCAATCGATTCAGTGACCTGTTTTGGAGTTTCCTTGAAACGTTCGCTCTCTAAATAATCCGTGTACGACATGATAACTGTCTCTATATTTCCTTTTCCGTCAAGTACCCAAAGTTTCGTTGACGTTCGGTCCAAGAAGAACCTGTCGTGAGAAATCGTCAAAACGACTCCCGGAAAAGTATCTATAAACGTTTCAAGAACTGATAACGTTTCCAAGTCCAGATCGTTTGTCGGTTCATCCAGTAACAGGACATTTGGTTGTTCCATTAGTAACTTCAGTAAATACAGGCGCTTTCGCTCGCCTCCCGAAAGTTTTCCTATAGGTGTCCCGTGAGCAGATGCCGGGAATAAAAAGCGTTCCAGCATTTGGGAAGCAGAAATCCGGTTCCCCTCTCCATCTTCGATATCATTGGAAGTCTCCCGAATGTATTCAATGATGCGTTGTTTTCCTTGCATTTCCGGTAAATGCTGTTTGAAATACGCAATTTTAACCGTCGTTCCTCGTTCGATGATTCCCTCGTCGGGTTCCAATATGCCGTCTAACATATTGACTAACGTTGTTTTCCCAGCACCATTTGGTCCTACAATTGCAATGCGATCTCCTGATTGAAGAAGCGTAGAAAACTGATGGATAACGAATTTGCCGTTGAACGCTTTAGAAATACTTTTAGCTTCAAGTACTTTTTTTCCTAATCGTGAAGTTTTAAGCCCAGCGTCCATCTCTTCTTTCACTGTCCCTCTTTTCACTTTCTGTTCAAGTTCTTCAAATCTTCCAATTCGCGCTTTCTGTTTTGTAGAACGTGCTTTGGCGCCGCGTCTAATCCATTTCAACTCGGAACGATACCGGTTTTTAAGCTTATCTTCTGTTGCAGCGTTCATTTCCTCTCGAAGCGCTTTCGCTTCAATATAATCACCGTAGTTGCCTTTATGGGCATATAACGTCTTATCCGCAAGTTCAAAAATAGAAGTTGAAATTGCATCCAAGAAATAGCGATCGTGCGTGACGAATAATACCGCACCAGACAAATTCTTGATGAAGTCTTGCAACCAGGTGATTGAGGCAACATCCAAATGGTTGGTCGGCTCATCTAGGAGTAGAAGGTCCGCTGGTTCAATAAGGGTTTTCGCCAGCATCACACGCTTTCGTTGGCCACCGGAAAGTTCACTCATTTTTTTGTCGTATGTCTCAATTCCAAGCTTAGATAGAATCATTCTTGCTTGGGTATTAATGTCCCACGCATTTTGCTCGTCCATCTGCGATTGATACTTTGCAAAATGCGCTTGATTTTGTTCTATATCCGGATTTTCAGTGAGCGCTTGTAAAGCGTGCTCATAATTCAGGTTCAATCTAATGATGGGAGCATCACTTTGGAATACGGCTTCCATTACAGTTAAAGTCGGATCTATTATTGGGTCTTGTGGCAAATAAGCGATTCGATAATTATTTGGATGATCCTTTGATATTGTATCTGCATCTTCGGTACCGGCGATAATCGCAAGCAGCGTCGACTTTCCCGTTCCATTTATGCCAAGCAAGCCAGTTTTTTCTCCTGACGTTATGGTGAAATCTATTGCGCTAAATAACGTTTTCTCACCTACCGTTTTTGTGAGGTTTTCAATAATCATTTGACTCATGACAACACTTCCATTCTATAACCTGCTGTTTTCATAATACCTTATCTTCTTACTCTTTTGTAGGATAAGCCTTGTTGTTAAAGTGTTACAACTGATTCTTATCGGGGTATATATGAAAACAGAGTGTAAACCCAGGAATTTATAATCCTAAAATAATTTCAAAATCAATTCCCGCTATTCAAACAAACATAAAAGTCAAGTAAATCAGCATTATAAGACTTATTTTTTTTTAGAATATATTATTTTCAGACTACCACTAAAAGTGGTACTATGTTCTTCATAGATAAAAGGAGGATTTTTAATGTCACAGCTGTCAAAAAAGGAAATCGTCGCTAGCGTCCCGCAAAAAGGCTTCTTCGGTCATCCTAAAGGATTGTTCTCTTTGTTCTTCACAGAATTTTGGGAGCGCTTTTCTTACTACGGGATGCGGGCTATTCTCGTTTTCTATATGTATTACGAAGTATCAAAAGGCGGTCTAGGACTTGACCAAGGAACCGCACTTGCAATTGTTTCGCTTTATGGTTCACTCGTCTACATGTCAGGGGTCATTGGTGGGTGGTTGGCGGACAGAGTATTCGGTACCTCGCGTTCTGTCTTTATAGGCGGAATTTTCATAATGCTCGGGCACATCGCCCTCTCTTTCCCAGGAAATCTTCAAATGCTCATTATTTCCATGATTCTAATTGTTATAGGTACAGGATTACTAAAGCCAAACGTTTCAAGCATGGTTGGAGATATTTACCCTGAAGGTGACAATCGCCAAGATGCTGGATTCAGTATCTTTTATATGGGGATCAACCTTGGTAGCTTCATCGCACCACTAACTGCTGGAACTATTGGAACTGAATACAACTTTCATTTAGGTTTCAGTGTAGCTGCATTTGGTATGTTCCTTGGTCTTGTTATGTTTGTAATCACAAAGAAAAAGAACTTAGGTCTCGCAGGAACCTATGTCGCAAACCCACTATCTCCTGCAGAGAAGAAAAAGACGATCAAAATTGTCGGAATTGTAGTTATTATATTAGCAATTCTAGTTGCAATCGCAATTCCAACCGGATATCTAACTTTGAATTCGTTCACAACGTTAGTCGGTATTCTCGGATTCGCCATTCCGGCAGCATATTTCTTTGTCATGTATCGCAGTCCTAAAACAACATCTGTTGAAAAATCACGGGTACTCGCTTACATTCCGCTGTTTTTAGCAGCTGTTATGTTCTGGTCCATCGCTGAGCAAGGATCTACGATTTTAGCGTTGTATGCAGATAAACGAACAAACTTGGATTTCTTAGGGATTCACATTTCGCCTGCATGGTTCCAATCATTAAACCCATTATTCATCATCGTTTTCGCACCAGTCTTTGCATGGATTTGGGTTAAACTTGGTGACCGACAGCCTTCAATTCCACACAAGTTCTCGCTTGGATTGCTGTTTGCCGGTATTTCATTCATCGTCATCTTGCTACCAGGCATGCTTAGCGGAACAGATACATTAGTAAGCCCAATTTGGTTAGCACTAAGTATCTTTACACTTGTTCTCGGTGAATTATGTATTTCTCCGGTCGGACTTTCAGCAACAACAAAACTTGCACCTGCTGCTTTTACTGCACAAACGATGAGCCTTTGGTTCTTGTCGAACGCTGCGGCACAGGCATTGAATGCACAGCTTGTTAAATTCTATTCCGCAGAAACCGAAATGCTGTATTTCGGTATTATCGGTGGAGTCGCAATCGTGCTCTCAATCATTGTATTCTTCATCTCACCTATCATTTCTCGTTATATGAAGGGTGTTCATTAAAAATTATCCAAAGGCGGTTTCCATTAAGGAAACCGTCAGACTGTAGACAAACTCCAGAAATCATGGGGCTTGCCTACAGTCTTTTTCTTTTACAATAGAATTAACTATGAAAAGTTGATTTCCGCTGCGAGCGGACGCTTTCCGAGGGGCTTGCTCTCAGCCGCTTCCCTCGCTTTGCTCAGTCCAGGGTCTTCGAGCTTCGCTAATCCCTCCGGAGTCGCCACTCTCCGCTACAATCAACAGGATCTCCCTGAAAAGAGGTAAAGGAAATAAGGGTGAAGAATCAAATCAAAGAACGGGAACAGACGGAGATGCTTACAATCAAACAGTTAGTCCCGCAAGACCATATAGTCCGTAAATAAGAG
>NZ_AZUC01000007.1 GCF_000586555.1 Sporosarcina sp. D27 | reverse complement strand
CTCTCCGCTACAATCAACAGGTTCTCCCATCTATCAAACAAGACGATGGTAATGATGATGATGGTGAATCAAGGTGATGAACAGGAACAGATGGAAATGCTTACAATCGAACAATTAGTTCCGCAAGACCATATCTGGTCTGAAAATTAGAGACAGCAATTGATTTCTCCTTCATTTATCCTTTGGTTGCAGATCTATATTCCCTATACAAGAGACCCATCATAGATTCTGTTGTACTCAATAAAATGTCAATCATTCAATACCCTAAGCCCTCTTAGGGTTGTCCATCGCACACCATACTTCTCCTTGGCATCGACAAAGAAGGGTTTAACTGCCTTTTTACATTTCCATAGACTTCTTTGATTTCATATCGGTGTCTCAAGTATTATGTTTCATCTGATTAGTGTTGTCGCTGGACATGGATACCCCAATTGCATTCTTTGCTTGAATGATATGAATGTGTCATAGGACATTCAGTTGATTGAAGTGTAGGACGGCGACTCCTGGGGATCAGTGCAGCGCGAAGACCCCACAGGAAAAGCCGTAACGAAGAACGGCTTTTGCGAGCATAAGTGAAACGTTGGGAGCACATCTTTGCTTTCGAAGCGACGAGGAGGCTGAGGGCAAGCCCCCGGAAAGCGCCCGTCCGGAACGGAGATCAACGGCCTGTTATCCTTCATTTTCAGAGTCAACGATGTAAAAAGACAAAAAGGATGGAAATCGATTTGATTTCCATCCCTTTTGTCTACAGTCTGACGCCAGCCCACATGTAGAGGCTGGCTTTTTAAGCAGTGACCTTTTGTAGAAGATCCTCAATTTCAAGCTTCGGTAAAGGTCGGGAATAGAGAAATCCTTGAACCTCATCACAGCGAAGCGTACTTAAAAATGTGGCTTGCTCATCTGTTTCAACGCCTTCAGCGATGACGTCGATGCTTAGATTTTTCGCAAGTTCAATAATGGTTTTAATAATCGCAGTGTTGCTACTGCTGAGATCTTGCAAGAAGATTTGATCGATCTTTAAATGGGTAATTGGAAATTTACTTAAATAACTTAAAGATGAATACCCTGTCCCAAAATCATCAATACTGACATGGATCCCCTCGGTATGCAGCCGCTGCAAAATCTTTTGTGAGTAGTCCACATCCGTTGTCATGCTTTCAGTGATTTCAATGTTCAAATATTTAGGATCCAATCCAGTCTTTTTTAGAACTCTGAGAACATTGTTGATAAAAGTAGGTTGTTTGAACTGGCGAATTGAAACGTTCACACTCATTCGTATGTTTGGGAATCCCTGTTCTTGCCACTGCTTAGCTTGAGCACATGCAGTTTCCAACACCCATAATCCAATAGGTAGAATTAGGCCGCTTTCTTCTGCAATAGGGATGAATTGTCCAGGGGAGATTAATCCTTTCTGGGAGTGATTCCATCGCGCTAACGCTTCAACACCCGTCATGGTTCCCGTTTTCATATCATATTGGGGTTGATAATGGAGTTCCATTTCATTTCGACTGATTGCTTGGCGTAAATCCATCTCAAGTAATGTTTTTTCAATCATGTCATTATTCAATTCTTGGGTAAAAAAACGATGGGTGCTCTTTCCTTGCTCCTTTGCAAGAAATAATGCTGTATCTGCATTTCGCAGTAGAGTGTCATAATCCTCACCGTCAAACGGAAAACGACTAATTCCAATGCTCGGTGTGATGTACACTTCAATCGATTTAAATGTATAGGAATTCGAAATCTCTTCGACGATACGAAGAGAGATCTCGTTGACTAAGTCTTGATCAGTCTCTCTAATCATGAGGACAAATTCATCGCCGGCAAGACGACAGGCTAAGTCATTTGGACCCAGACAAAGGGAAAGTCGTTCGGCAACTGCTTTCAGCACTTCATCACCAATGAAGTGACCTAGGGAATCGTTAATGTTTTTGAAACGATCCAAATCTAAATACAGAATGGAAAAGTCATCATCAGCCACTTTAATGGCTTCGTTGACCTGAGACTTAAACAATCTGCGATTCGGAAGGCCGGTCAAAGCATCGTAGAAAGCCATATGCTCAACAAGTTTCTCCGCTTTTTTCCGCTCTGTAATCTCAACACATGTCCCAACGACTTCGATTACCGCTCCATCTACACGTACGGGAGACAAATAAATGATAAATGAATGGTTTAAGTAATCTAGCTCGAATTGGCAAGGGTTCCCGTTTAGAGCTGCATACGCATAGGGACGAAGTTGTTGAAGTACTTCTTTGCCAAAAGGATTGGATTCGCCTCTAGCATTTATCAAATTGCTCGTTAGCCCTAATTTTTCACAAATTTGTCCTTCCAATAGAGTAATGAAAATCCGGCCATTATCATCAGCTTCATATTTGAAGATTGCATTCTGCAAGTTCTTAACTGTCGTCCGAAAATCATTTTTCAGTGCGGATTCCAGCGCTTGCTCCGCCTCGATCCGCGCAGTGATGTCAGATCGGATAGAGATATATTCATAGGGTTTTCCATTATCGTTTGAAAAAGGAACGATGGTTGTGTTCATCCAGTAAAAGGAACCATCCTTAGCTCTATTTTTTACTTCACCACGCCAAACTTCACCACCTTGAATCGTTTTCCACATGTTTTGAAAGAATTCTTTAGGGTGATAGTCTGAATTAATGATTCGGTGTGTCTTTCCTAACAACTCTTCTTCTGCGTACTTGGAGAGTTCACAAAATTTAGGGTTTACATACTTGATGACACCCGCAGCATCAGTAACAGCAATGACGGAGGCATGATCCAATGCAGACTCTAAATTATGTAACACTTTCAATGTCTCATCATATTTTTGGGAAGTCAGGTGTTCTTCTGTGATGTCCGAATCAATGGAAATATAGTGGGTTGTCACTTGGTCTTCGTTGATGACGGGTACTACTATAGCTCGGATCCAATAAGGAGTTAAGTCCTTTGCAAAACCCTTTACAATCAGCTGCTTAATGAGTTCTTCATCATCTGAACGATTCATCTCTTCAAATACCATTTGAGGATCATGGCTCGGAGAAAGTATCTGATACGTGTTTCCTATTAGCTCCTCTGCACTAAATTGAGTCAGTTCGCAAAAATGTTTGTTGACGTACGTAATTTTACCGTTCGTATCTGTTATGGACACACAGAATCTTTCATCGAGAAGTCGTGTTAGTGAAGGTATATTTTGAGCATCTGTTAACACCATAGTCACGGAATCCTTTCTTGTACTAGGTGAATTTCACTTAGGACGGGTAATGGTTTTTTGATGATTAGCTATATGTTAATAATTGAGTAAAAGTGCCTAGTACTTATGATTCGATTATAACACTGCACCTTTAGACCTTCTAGCCGTTTAAGGATAAACTTGTCTGTTACATTGGAATATACAAATATTTCTCGTTTTTTAGACACATCTTTAGACAGGTTGCAGTGAATTGTTGGCGAAGGTATCATATAAGATGAACAGATATGC
Organism: Sporosarcina sp. D27; assembly: GCF_000586555.1. Classification (GTDB taxonomy): domain Bacteria; phylum Bacillota; class Bacilli; order Bacillales_A; family Planococcaceae; genus Sporosarcina. Next base: position 88,090 of record NZ_AZUC01000007.1, on the reverse strand, counting down.
AAGGATTATATCGGCTTACATAAAACTATTTACACTGAAAGATCAGAAAATCATTTAAGACTATTACATTAAGGAGCTGTCGGAAATGGATGGACAGTTGGAAAGAATTAGACGTGAATCATTAAAACAGAAAGTGGTATCGGCAGAAGAGGCTGCATCTTGGATTCAGGACGGAATGACACTTGGCCTAAGCGGTTTTACACGTGCAGGCGACGCAAAAGCAATTCCTGAAGCACTCGTAAAGAGAGCTCAAACAGAGACTTTTAAAGTAAATGTATTTACTGGGGCTTCGCTAGGACATGATATCGATAAACTCTTTACAGAAGCGGGAATTGTGAATAAGAGGTTGCCGTTTCAGGCAGATGCTACGATGCGTAAAGGTATTAATAATGGAGATTTGTTATTTGTCGATCATCATTTGTCTAATACGTCTGAACTGATCCGGGGCGGTGTGTTACCTCAAGTAGATATTGCTGTTCTGGAAGCGGTTGCAATTGCGGAGGATGGATCGATTATACCTTCGACTTCTATTGGGAATTCTTTGATTTTTGCAGAACATGCGAAGTCCATAATAGTAGAGATCAACGTTGCCCATTCTGAAGAGTGGGAAGGCGTGCATGACATTTACGATCCAGGTGTATTAGGAGATCGTGAACCGATTCCTTTGACTCATCCAGATGAGCGGATTGGAACTTATGGAATTCCTATTGATCCTGACAAAATAATCGGGATTGTGTTAACGAAAGAATATGATTCGTTTTCGACAATCGATGAACCAGACGAAGAAACAGAAGTGATGGCTGGACATTTGCTTCAATTTTTACGATCTGAGATTGCTGCAGGCAGATTGACGAAAGAATTAGCCCCTTTGCAATCAGGAATTGGTTCGCAAGCGAATGCGGTTCTTCATGGTTTGTTAGATTCTGAATTTGAAAATTTAGAGGTCTATTCCGAGGTACTACAGGACTCTGTGTTTGAACTCATTGATGCGGGAAAAGTGAAATCAGCATCATGCACGTCGATTACTGTAACTGAAGAACGCATGGACATTTTAAGAAATAACCTTCCTTTTTATAAAGAGAAAATTATTATGCGTCCTCAAGAAATTTCGAATCATCCAGAACTTATTCGTCGACTCGGCACGATTTCCATTAACACAGCACTCGAATTCGATATATATGGAAATGTTAACTCTACGCATGTTACAGGGACTAAAATGATGAATGGAATTGGTGGGTCAGGAGATTTTGCTCGTAATGCCCGTTTGGCCATTTTTGTGACAAAGTCTCTTGCTAAAAAGGGCGCGATTTCAAGTTGTGTGCCATTTGTTTCCCATGTCGATCATACGGAGCACGACGTGGATATCCTAGTCACTGAACAAGGGTACGCAGATTTACGAGGACTTGCGCCGAAAGAACGGGTGGAATTGATAATTAACCGATGTGCACACCCTTCGTATCGCGAGGAATTATGGGCGTACTATGAAGAAGCGGCACTTCGTGGTGGACACACCCCTCATATTCTCGAGAAAGCGTTAAGCTGGCACATTCGTTTAGCGGAAACAGGAACTATGCGCGAGTTGAAGGAAGAAGTAAAGCAATCATGAAAATTTCCCTGTTTGGTGGTACTGGACGTGTAGGTTCGCTTTTGCTCCAAAGATTGCTAGAGAACGGACATCACGTAACTGCCCTGGCTCGAAATCCTGAGAAGTTGTCAGCTCATCCTAACCTGACCGTCATTCAAGGAGATGCCAAGGAACAATCTGCTATTGCTATGACGATCCTCGGTAGTGAGGCGGTGGTGAGCGCACTTGGAACAGATAAAACAACGACTTTGAGCGAAGCGACTCCTCACATGATTGAGGCTATGAGAAATGAAGAAATAAAGAGGATTCTAACGATTGGTACAGCTGGCATTTTGCAAAGCCGGATGGACCCCGAGCGACTTCGTTATGAAGCAGGAGATTCCAATCGAAAACTGACAACAGCTGCAGAAGAGCATCATGCTGCGTATCGAGCGCTGTCAGCATCCGACTTGGACTGGACCATCGTTTGCCCAACCTATTTACCAGATGGAGAAATTACAGGAACCTACCGGACGTTAGACAACTGGTTGCCTGTAGATGGGAAACAAATTTCTTCCGGAGACACTGCCCACTTCGCTGAGCATGAGTTGGTTGCATGCAATCATCTTCATGCTCGAGTAGGAATTGCATACTAAGGTTCTTATACAGTCAAAAGCCCGCGTCTCCCATAAATAAGGGGAGGCGCGGGCTTTTGTCGTTAACTCAATTGTGATAGGAACATTGTTGCGATGCCGAAGTAAATAAGTAATGATAATATATCATTTAATGTAGTAATAAGAGGTCCTGATGCGACGGCAGGATCAACATGGAATCTATTAAGAAGGAGTGGAACTATTGTGCCGGCGATGGTCCCGATGATGAGTGTCGAAAGAAGGGAAACACCGACAACAAAACCAAGGACCATACTTCCTTGCCAAAAGAAGGCGATGATTGCAATGAGCAAGCCGCATGTGATCCCGATGACAACTCCTACAACAATTTCCCGCATCACTAACTTAAGTGTTTTTTTCCATGTCATTTCTTCAGATGCCAACCCACGTACGACCACAGCTAACGACTGAGTCCCCGTATTACCCGTCATTCCAGCAATCATAGGCATGAAAAAGGCTAGGGCGACAACTGCATTCAATGTCTCTTCAAACTTCGAAATGATACTGCCAGATACCAGTCCTATGAATAAAAGCAAAATTAGCCATGGCAATCTGCGACGAGCGGCAACAAAGGGTTTCGTACGGAAATCTATGGACTTACCAGAAGCCAGCAGCATTTCAATGTCTTCGTCTGCTTCACGGACAATGATGTCGAGCACTTGATCACCAGAGATGGTTCCAACTAATACATGATCACCTGTTGTAACAGGGATAGCATCGAAATCGTATCTTCCAATCAGTTTGGCAACGTCTTCTTGTTTAGTGAGCACGTCGACTTGGATGGGCTCTGTCCTCATAATATTGGCTATGCACTGATCATCATCAGCAAGCAGTAAATCTCTGAATGTGACTATCCCGATCAGTCGCTGGTCTTCATCCACTACGTATAAGTAATTGATAAAGTGAGCTAGGTTTTCGAACGTTTTAAGTTTTTTCTCAGCATCGATAACAGAGAGTTGCGGAGAGATAGGTATGTAACGGTTAGTCATGACGCGACCAGCCGTTTTAGGTGGATAGTCCATAATTTGGAGAATGGACTCCAATTCTTCGCGCCGCATTTTAGCAATTAAATCATCAATTTTGCCTTTAGATAGCCCAGTCAGTAAAAAGGCTAAATCGTTATTTTGCATCCTATGTAAAATTTCAGTAGAGCGATCAGGTCCAATCCTTTCTAATACAGAGAGTTGTTCATCTTTACTAAGATAGCGTAGCAATTCGGTTAGTTCTTGAATAGAGAGCCATTCCAAAAATAATGATTTTCGTTTCCTAGGAAGTTCCTTATACTGGGAGGCGATTTCGTACTTTTCTAATGCATGAATGATTTCATGAAACGTATCTTTCTTTCCTTCGTTAAGAACCCGGATTATGGCTCTCTCCAATTGTACTTTGTCTATAGTCTCTTTCTTTTTTTCTTTAAGTAACAACGCCACGCCAATCACCTCGTATTTGCTCATTCAATTATTCAGACTTAATAATGCTTATGCCCGTTCTAGGTGAAAAGGAAACAATTAAGCTACTAACTAAACAGTTGTTTATTCAAATTTCAGAATAAATATTCATTTATCAGTCAATTTATGTTTTAATAGAACAACCTACATTTTAAAAGGAGAGGATCATGTAACGTGAATGAGTAATCGATTACTAGATAACTATCACCTCTGTATTTAATTTGTGAATATAAGGAAGGGAGCGGAAAGGAGAGAACCTACGAAATTAGAAACTAATGTTACAGTTTCATTACGGATTTTTCAATTTTCATGTTTAAATGAATTCTACTAGGGAAAGTGCAATAGAGAGCACAAAAAATAGCCAATAGGCTAACACAAAAGGGGAGTTTCATAGAATGGGAAAATTGAAGTTGATGTTCTTGATGCTTGCTGCATCTGTTCTACTGCTTGCAGCCTGTGGTAAAGATGACGATGACAAGTCGTCTGGAAATGCTGGCGGATCTGGGGATGCCGGCTATGATTTAGTTAAAAAGGGGAAATTCACATTTGCAGCAAGCGGTGTATACAAACCGTTTAGTTTTGAGGAAGGTGGAGAACTAACAGGTTTTGATATTGAAATTGGAAATGCACTTGCTGAAAAAATGGAACTTGAACCGAACCCAGTAACAAATCCATTTGAAACAATCTTACAGGGGTTAGTTGGTAAGAAGTTTGATGCAATTATCGGTTCGATGGCATACACGAAAGAACGGGCAAAACAAGCAGATTTTACAGATCCTTACTACTATTCAGGCGGAATGATTTTTGTTGCGAAAGATAATGACGAGGTCAAAGGTCCGGATGATCTTGAGGGTAAGAAAATTGGTGTCGTTGCGCAATCCACGTACGAAGCACCTGCAAAAGAATTATCCGATAACGTTCAGTACTATAGTAGTGACGTAGTAGCGCTTAAGGATTTGACAGTAAAAGGTCGTCTAGATGCTGTTATTACTGCTGATATCGTTGGGTATGAAGCAATCGATAATGGATTTGAAGTGAAGGAAGTCGGAAAACCGATGTGGGTGGAACAACCATCGATTGCTGTAAATAAGGACAATCCTGAATTGACTAAAGCATTGGATGAAGCACTTCAAGCACTTATTGATGATGGAACGTACAAAGAGATTTCAGATAAGTGGTTTGGTCGTGACCTTCTTGACATTGACTTGGAAGGTGTCGAGTTATTAGAATGAGTGAACTCCCCACCTATTTAATGGAAAGTTGGTGTGCCGGTGCCTGAGTTATTCGTAACCTTCTATGAAGTATTCATGCAAACCTATAAAGGTTTTTTAGAAGCAGGGCTTTTGACCATCGAAATTACAGCGATTGCAGTAGTGATAGGAACAATTCTTGGGATCATTTTCGCACTAATGAAGATTTCCCACTCAAAAATATTGCAGACCATCGCAAACTTATATATCACCTTGATTCGAGGAACTCCATTAATTGTACAGATCATGTTCCTCTATTTCGGAATCACCTCAATCATCGTACTGGAAAACTTCTGGGCGGGAGCAATTGCCTTAGGCGTCCATAATGGTGCGTATATTGCGGAAATCTTCCGTGGATCGATTCAAGGGATTGACCGAGGTCAGCGAGAAGCGAGTCTTGCATTAGGGATGAATCGCTCTCAGACAATGAGACGTATTGTATTTCCACAAGCATTGCGACGCGCAATTCCACCACTAGGTAACCAGTTCATCATTACTTTGAAAGACTCTTCGCTAGTCTACGTAATCGGTGTATCTGAATTGTTCGGTGTTGCCAATCGTGTCGCAGCCTCTAACTTCAAGCAATTTGAAACGTTTCTCGTAGTCGGTCTTTACTATCTTATTCTTGTCCTGATTTTCACTGCGTTACTGAAGTGGTATGAGAACAAATTGGATGTGGATAAATAATGGGGGCAGATACGATGATCAAAGCAGAAAACGTGCATAAATCATTTGGAAAACTTGAAGTGCTAAAAGGAATCGATATGGAAGTTCACCCAGGCGAAGTTGTTGTCCTCGTAGGTGTCAGTGGCTCGGGGAAAAGTACATTCCTTCGATGTCTTAATTTCTTGGAATTGACCAATGAAGGCGTCATTACGATTGACGGAAAAAGAGTTAATCAGAAAAAAGATGATCTCGCTAAAGTCCGGGCTGAAGTGGGAATGGTATTTCAGCATTTCAACTTATTCCCTCATAAGACGGTGCTTGAAAATGTGATGGAAGCGCCTATCATGGTCAAAAAGGTAGCCAAATCCACTGCTAAAACAACAGCCCTTGAAATTCTGGGGAAAGTAGGTCTGTCCGATAAGGCAGATGTCTATCCCAATAAGCTATCTGGTGGTCAAAAGCAGCGTGTTGCGATTGCCCGCGCACTCGCAATGGAGCCGAAAGCATTGCTGTTTGACGAGCCGACGTCTGCACTGGACCCTGAGTTGGTAGGGGAAGTCCTGCAAGTAATGAAAGATTTAGCAGATGAAGGAATGACGATGGTTGTCGTTACCCATGAGATGAAGTTCGCCAAAGAAGTTGCAGACCGCGTCATTATGCTGAACGAAGGAATCATCATCGAAGACGCAGACCCTGACACATTCTTCAACCACTCTACAAATGAACGAACTCGACAATTTTTAGAGATGGTAAACGTTTAGTGAAATAAAAACCTCAATCCCGACTGGGATTGAGGTTTTTCATCGTTTGGGGGTATAGTTCAGTTCTTTGAAAAGGTCTTTTCGCTCCGAGTCTGTTAAATCACGCCACTGACCCACTGGCAGATTACCGAGTGTCAGGTTCATAATACGCATTCTACGCAAGCTAACGACATTATAGCCAAGTGCTGTACACATACGGCGAATTTGGCGATTCAACCCTTGCGTGAGCGTAATGTTGAATTTTCGTGACCCGAGTTTCCGTACTTTACAAGGCTTGGTTACTGTATCGAGAATGGGTACTCCTTGTTCCATCTCGCGCATGAATTGATCTGTAATCGGACGATCCACTGTTACGATGTACTCTTTTTCGTGACCGTGTTCTTCACGCAAAATTTCATTCACAATGTCGCCGTCATTCGTAAGGAGCAATAAGCCGTCTGAATCTTTATCTAGCCGGCCAATGTGGAAAATGCGTAAGGGATGGTTTACGAAGTCTACGACATTTCCTTTGACATGCCTTTCCGTGGTACTTGTGATTCCGACAGGCTTGTTCAACATCAGATAGACGAGTTGTTCTTCAACTGATACCGGTTTACCATCTACTTCAACGAGATCTCCGTCCTCGACCTTACTGCCCAGTTCAGCGGTTTTCCCATTAATGACGACACGTCCTGCCTCTATCCATTTGTCAGCACCGCGCCGTGAAGTAATTCCTACTTCACTTAGAAATTTGTTAATACGCATGAGGTCCCACCTTGTCTGATTACTGTTTTTCTTATTGTAGCTCCTTTTCAGTTGCCAATCAAAGCTTCAAAAACAAAATATAGTTTTCAGAAAATATAATGATTGACATAAGGAATGATAGGTTGTAAGATAGGATACAACTTTCAGATGGGTAGTTGGTGTCGGGAGCGACGCCGCCCACGGAGAGATGAGACGAGAAGAGAAGAGCATAGCTGAGAAATCATTGAAATAAGAAGAGTAGCATCACATTAGACAGATTCAGAGAGTTGATGGTTGGTGAGAATCGACCTGTCTTGTGATGTGAATGGACTTATGAGAGCCTATTGAAAAACCTTCTAAAGGTTTTTTCAAGGACGCCATTCCCGCGTTATGGGAAGTGCTGATTAAAGCACACGAAGTGGGGATACATCTGTATTCCAATTGAGGTGGCAACGCGGATTTTTCCGTCCTCTGCAACCGGACTTAACTGTCTGGATGCAGGGGGCTTTTTGTCGTTTTCGAGAACTTATACGAGATGGGAGAGAACCGAATGACAATTGAGAAAATAGGGTTACGAGTAACCGCTAAACGGTTTAATGGAGAAACCTTAACACCTACTTTGCTTTTTCGAAGACTCCGGGGCACACAAAAGTTTTTATTGGAAAGTTCGTCAGGGCATGCACAAAATGGCCGGTATTCCTTCATAGGAGCCAATCCTTTGAAAGCGTACAAAGGACATCGGGACGGTGTAGAAGAAACCAATTATATGGATGGCTCTTCGTTTGTGCATGAAGGAGAGTTGTTTACGCTATTGAAACGGCTAATGCCCAGGATAACGGAGGATAGTGAGTTCCCATTTACAGGCGGAGCGGTAGGCTATTTCGGGTATGACGCGGGAAGCAAAGAGAAGTACGAAACAAGCGGAGAATACCCGAGTGCAACCTTTAATATTTATGACACGATCGTCATATATGACCACCAGACAGAGGAAGTGACACTGCTGCATACAGAAATTCATCCTACTCATCAGGCACCTGATTTGGATGAACTTGCTGCAACGCTATTAACAGGTGTTGCAGATGTTGAAACAGAGGTGACGGTATCCGACTATCGAAGTGCTGTATCTCAACAGTCATTTGAATCGAACGTACAGCAAGTAATCAATGACATACAGGCAGGAAAAGCGGAGCAAGTCGTCCTATCACGAAAATTGGAAGCAGACATTCAGGGCGATCCCTTCCAACTGTATCGTTTGTTAAGGAAACGGAACCCTTCACCATATATGTATTACATGGAATTTGATGATTCGATCGTCATTGGTGCATCTCCAGAGAGTCTCGTACGTGTCCATGAGAATCGTGTCCAAACGAATCCCATTGCAGGAACACGTAAACGCGGGCTTACCGTGAAAGAAGACAATGAACTGGAACAATCATTGCGTGCAGATCCGAAAGAGTTAGCAGAGCATGACATGCTTGTAGAGTTAAGTACAAGTGAAATGAAGCAGTTCTGTATTCCAGCTAGTGTAGAGGTAACTGCGTACCAAGAAACGGTGAGATATGAGCATGTGATGCATCTTGTATCCGAAGTGGCAGGAGATCTTGCGCCAGGGGTGTATGCGCTGGATGCTTTAAGAACGAGTCTGCCAGCGGGAACGGTTACTGGAAGTCCAAAACTAGTAGCGATGAAGATGATTGATGAGATTGAGACAGAGCCAAGAGGGATTTACGGCGGAGCAATTGGATACATCGGCTTGAACGGTAATATCGATTTTGCCCTGACAATCCGTACAATGGTTGTGAAAGATGGTGTTGTAAGTGTCCAGTCAGGTGCAGGGATTGTTGAAGCTTCAACTCCACATGCTGAATTTATGGAAACAGTTAATAAAGCTAAATCGCTGACAGGTCTAATGCAAGAAAAACACTAGAATAGTTAGGTCGAAAAAAGAGACGAGAACAGTAGAGAAGAGGAGAGATTAGTTATGAAGAGCTACATACAAGCCGTTCAAGCAAAGCGCAATTTTACGTTTCAGGAGATGGAAGGTGCGGCGGGTCTGTTGTTTAATGACGGCACAGATGAGAAGGAGATTGCCACTTTTCTTAAATCTCTCGCACAAAAGGGAGAAACTGCAGATGAAGTGGCGGCCTTAGCTTCTGTAATGTCTGTCAATGCAATTCGCCCAGAATTTCCTAATGGCTCATATATTGATAACTGCGGAACAGGAGGAGACGGTTCAAACAGTTTCAATATCAGTACAGCATCAGCGTTCGTCATGGCGGCATCCGGAGTCCGCGTTGCAAAACACGGGAACCGAAAGATCTCCAGTGCTGCTGGAAGCCATGATGTACTTGAAGAGCTGGGAATACGAAATGACCTTACAGTAGGAGAAACAACTGCCATGATGGAGCAGTGTGGCATTGCATTCCTATTCGCGCCGAACGTGCATCCGAAGATGAAACGGATTGGAGAGATACGCAAACAAATTGGCACTCCAACAATCTTTAACCTAGTCGGTCCATTGACAAACCCCATTCCGCTTTATGCACAATACACGGGCATTACTCGTAAGGAATTCGTTATGGAGTATGCATCTGTTCTAAATATGTTGGGGAGGAAGCGGGCTGTAGTTGTTGCGGGTGCAGGAGGTCCTGATGAAGCAACGCTTGCAGGCAGAAATACACTCGTCCTTGCAGATCGCGGCGACCTAATTCCGTTTACGTTAACAGCCGAAGATGTCGGGCTGCAGCCAGCTAGTCTGGAAGTAATCCGGGGTGGCGATGCAACGTGTAATGCTGCGATAATTCGTTCAATTATGGAGGGGCAGCGTGGGCCGCAGTTCGATACGGTTGCCCTCAACGCAGGCATTGGATTATTTACAGAAGGTATCGTTAAAACCGTTCAAGAGGGAGTTCGACTTGCAGAAGATAGCATTCTTACAGGAAGAGCTAAACTTAAATTGGAAGAAGTGGCTGCCTTTTGTGGACAGTGCTCTGATAGGGTGGTGGCGTTATGACCATTTTGGATGATATTTTGCGAAAGAAGGAACAAGAAGTTTCTCGATTGTTAGCAGAACCGATTGTTCGACCAACTCCAACAATCGTAGCTCGACCCTCGTTAATGGATACCATTAAAAACTCGAATCAGTTGCAAGTAATTGCGGAAATAAAACGGGCATCTCCCTCGAAAGGGCTTATTCAAGAAACCGTAAACCCTGTCCAACAAGCCCAGATATATGAGCAAGCAGGCGCTGCATGTGTTTCTGTTTTGACAGATACGCCATATTTCAAAGGGTCATTTGAAGATTTGAAGATGGTGGTGGAAGCAGTTCATATCCCGGTTCTTTGTAAAGATTTCATCATTCATCCCATTCAAATCGATTGTGCGCTAGCTGCAGGGGCATCCGTTATATTGCTAATTGTTGCAGCGCTGCCCGATGCGGAGTTGAAAGCGCTGCATGTCTATGCAACCTCACTTGGATTGGAAGTGTTGGTCGAAGTTCATGATGCAATCGAGTTAAATCGTGCTTTAGAAGCAGGTGCACAGCTGATTGGAGTAAATAATAGAGATTTACGGACGTTTCAAGTTGACCTTGATAAGACTGAGGAAATCGCTTCTCTGTTCCCGTTTGAATCAGGTCGAGTCCTCATCAGTGAAAGTGGAATCGGCGGGATAGCTGATGCAAAACGTGTGTCGAAAGTAGGTGCATCAGCTGTGTTGGTCGGTGAAACCCTTATGAGAAGTGAGTCGCCTGGTCAGGCAATTCGCTCCCTTCAAGTGGATCACGAGGTGAATGGGCAATGACAAAGGTAAAGATATGCGGACTCATGGAAGCGCAACATGTGAGGGTGGCAGTGGATGCAGGTGCTGATGCTATTGGTTTTGTTTTCGCCCCTTCGCGCAGACAAGTATCTATAGACAAGGCTGCAGAACTGGCAATTCACATCCCGCAATCCGTACTGAAAGTAGGCGTGTTTGTCAATGCTGAAAAGTCGGAGATTCAAGCGATTTATGAAGCAGTTCCACTAGACATTGTGCAATACCACGGAGATGAAACGCCGGAATTCATCGAAAAAGTTGGTCTTCCTGCCTTTAAGGCATTTTCAATTAAGGATTTTGACGATGTCCAGAAAGCGTCTGCCTTTAACGTAACTCCATTGTTTGACGCACCTGGCGTAGAATTTAAAGGCGGGAGCGGAAAAACTTTCAACTGGGATATCTTGAGTAAAGCAGGATTTCAGGAGCGTCCATTCATATTAGCGGGAGGCTTGAATGCTGAAAATGTAGGTGAAGCGATTCGGCAAGTAAATCCTGTAATGGTCGATGTTTCGAGTGGTGTTGAGATTGAGAAGAGAAAAGATGAGCAGCTAATCCGAGAATTTATCAAAACGGTTAAGCTGAAAAGTGAGGAGAGATGAGCATGATTCAGACAGTAGAGGGTAAAGGAAGGTATGGAAGATTTGGTGGACAGTACGTGCCTGAGACATTGATGGAAGCGTTGTCTGAACTGGAGGAAGCGCATGATTCTGCACTAGCAGACCCAGAGTTTATAGATCAATTGAATGGTTATTTGAAAGATTTCGTGGGAAGAGAAAATCCACTATATTTTGCTGAACGTCTTACAGAAGCTGCAGGCGGTGCGAAAATTTACTTGAAGCGTGAAGACTTGAACCATACAGGTGCCCATAAGATCAACAACGCACTCGGCCAAGCATTACTTGCGAAACGTATGGGGAAAAGAAAAATTGTGGCAGAGACGGGAGCAGGTCAGCACGGAGTTGCAACCGCTACAGCGTGTGCATTACTCGGATTGGAATGTGTAGTCTTCATGGGTAAAGAAGATATTCGTCGTCAGGAATTGAATGTATTTCGTATGGAGCTGCTCGGTACGCGAGTCGAGTCGGTCGACAAAGGTGCTGGCACGCTGAAAGATGCAGTTAATGAGGCTTTGCGATACTGGGTTGCACATGTGGAAGACACACATTATATTCTCGGCTCTGCACTTGGACCTAATCCATTCCCTAAAATTGTTCGGGATTTTCAGCAAGTGATCGGCCAAGAGACGAAACGTCAGATTGTAGAGAAAGAAGGGCGACTTCCTGATGCAGTTGTTGCCTGTATCGGTGGTGGGAGTAATGCAATCGGGATGTTCCATCCGTTTGTAGAAGATGAGAACGTCGCTTTGTATGGCGTAGAGGCAGCGGGCGGAGGGATTTCGACTGGAAAGCACGCAGCTGCCATTGCTGAAGCGAAAGAAGGTGTGTTGCACGGGGCTTATATGTACGTGCTACAAGATGAGGACGGATTCATCCAAGAAGCACATTCGATTTCTGCAGGGCTCGATTACCCTGCGGTCGGTCCAGAACATTGTCATCTCCATGATATCGGTCGGGTGCACTATACGTCTGCAACAGATGCAGATGCGCTTGAAGGCGTACAGTTGCTTGCTCAAAAAGAGGGGATCATTCCTGCACTCGAAAGTGCACATGCGATTCACTTTGCTTTCGATCTAGCACAAGAGATGCAGCCCGATGAAATTCTTGTTGTTTGTCTGTCAGGTAGAGGAGATAAAGACATGCAGACGGTGCGGGATGCGTTAGGAGGTGGCGTCCAGTGAGTAATTTTTCATTGACGGCGTCAATCCTTAAACGGAATGAAGAAGGTCAGTCGGCGTTCATCCCTTACATGATGGCGGGGGACGGCGGATTGGATGTACTACACGAACGCATTTCTTTCCTCGAAGAAGCAGGAGCCGATGCAATTGAAATCGGCATCCCTTTTTCTGATCCAGTTGCAGATGGAGAAGTGATCCAGGAAGCTGGGAGTCGGGCGATAAAAAGAGGTGTTACGTTACGGAAAGTGATGAGTGAATTGCAAGCACAGTTACATTCGATTCCTCTTGTTGTCATGACATATTTAAATCCGGTTCTAGCATATGGGGTATTAGAATTTGTTGAGGACTGTGATCTAGCAGGGGTTAAAGGATTAATCATCCCGGATCTGCCGCATGAGGAACGTGGATTGCTATCAAACGCACTCATTGGTAAAGATATTGCACTCGTGCCCCTGATTTCGTTGACGAGTTCTCCAGAGCGTATTGAAAAAATTGCACGGAATGCAGAAGGCTTTGTCTATGCGGTGACAGTGAATGGGATTACAGGTGTTAGGAGCAGCTTTCGTTCGGATTTGATGGATCATTTATCGGACTTGAGGAGTGTATCGAATGTGCCTGTGCTTGCTGGTTTTGGAATCTCCACGTCTAAGCAAGTTCGTCATTTCAGTGCGATTACAGATGGTGTGATTGTTGGAAGTGCAATCGTTACGGCGTTTCATGAAGAAAATTTAGAGAAGATACAAACCCTCATAAAAGCGGGTCGAACAGCGGTTAGCCAGTAACATAACCCTGTTACCGCATAAGTAAATTTAGTCAATTGTGCATGAACTTGAAACTTTTTCCTCTAGAAAACGTACAAATGATGAAAGGAGGTATGCGGGATGGATTGGGAAACCGTTAAATCAGAAATGGAATGGACACATAAAAAAGTGACATCTTTAGCAGGTTGGTCTGTGGATGAAAAAACAGTTCTCACGATTGCAGTGTACTATGTGCTCTCGCAAAAAGACTTTAATCCAGAAAGTTTTTTACGCACGATGGATGCATTAAAAAATCGGAGTGGATGGTTATCGCCAGTCAAAGGGGATTTTTTACCGATGCTCACTTCTTTTTTGGACAGTCCCACGCTTTCAGCGGACGACGCAGTACAGCTATTGTTTACGAAGCAACAGACCGTTCGAAAGACGGGGTTTAAAAATACCGTGCATTCCTATTTAGCAGCTATGCTAATGACATCTGATCCCGCAACCTTCAAAGCCGAAGCAAAACAAGCGAAGCGGTTATATGATGCCATGAAAAAACAGCATTTTCTACTGACTTCAGACGAGGATTATTCATATGCGATGCTGTTAGGCAAAGCAAACAACGATCCAGTTGAACAAGCCGCACTCATGCGTCGTTATTTTGACGAATTGAACAAAGTTGGGTTTAAGTCAGGTAATGAACTCCAATGGCTAACCCAAGTATTAACAATGGATTGTTGTTCATATAAAAATGAGAGAGTGATTCGTGCAGAGCAACTGTTGTCCCATATTCGTAAGCGTGTCAATTTAAAACCGATGCACTACCCAGTCATAGGATTTTTAGCCATTCTGGGGTGTGAGGACAACCTAGTTGAAGAGCTGATTGGATTCTCGAACTTCATCGCTAAAGGAGAGTTGTTTAAGTGGCATAAAACGTTGGCATTTTCATTTGCTTCTGGATATTTTTTGCAGCAAGTGATGGAAGATAATGAAGTCCATGGTTTTTCAAAAGAATTGAGTGTTCTTATCCAGCAAGCCATCATGGCTGAAACCATCGCAACGATTGCCTCCAGAACCACATCAGCACTCTCATGATTTACTACATAGCTAACAGACCCAGTAGCTTAATTTACTGGGTTTTTTGCTTACGATTTATGTGGAAATCGGTCTCATACTTCACTCGGTACATTGTGTGATAGACTTAAGGAAATAGCAGAAATTATGAGGAGGAAACCTGTTGAAATTAGCACCTAAACGATTGAAGGTCGGAGATACGATAGGCATCGTTGCACCAGCAAGTCCGCCCAATCAGGAAAGTTTAACCCGTTCATTTGCATTTTTAGAAAGTTTGGGATTGAAATGGAAACTAGGGAGCCGCGTGAAAGACGTCAATGGATATCTTGCAGGAACAGATGACGGCCGTCTGGCGGATTTAGAAGAGATGTTCGCTGATCCGGAAATCGCAGGTATTATCTGTGCAGGTGGAGGCTACGGATCTGCGCGTTTCGCAGATCGAATGGATTACCAACTCATTCAAGAGAATCCTAAAGTGTTTTGGGGTTTCAGCGACATTACCTTCCTTCATACAGCAATCGCAAACTATACGGATCTTATAACGTTTCACGGACCGATGCTTGCCTCATGTGTAGGAAAAGAGACGTTTCACGACCTATCCGCAAAAATGTTCCGACAGCTTTTTGAACCGATGGAATTGCATTACTCTGAAGCGATTAGTCCGCTAGAAACACTGTCTCCTGGTGTTGCATCTGGTGAGTTGACAGGTGGGAACTTATCGTTACTTGCTAGTAGCATAGGAACGAAGTTTGAGATTCATACAAAAGGTAAACTGCTCCTTATTGAAGATGTGGGAGAAGAACCATACCGTGTCGATAACTTGTTGAACCAGCTACGACTTGCGGGTAAGTTTTCGGATGCAGCAGGTATCGTCATTGGAGACTTTGCAAAAGCGGAACCGAAAAAGGAAATCTCTTTAACGCTTGATGAGGTATTACGCCACTATACAGCGGATCTTGGGAAGCCAGTTGTGAGTGGTTTTAAGATTGGACATTGTGAACCGCATTTTGCAGTCCCACTTGGCTCGAACGCCCGACTGGACGCGGATCAGAAAACATTGACGATTTTACCGGGCGTCGAGTGAGAAGCAGTTCAAATAGGAAAGGGGATCGATGACAATGGAGCAGATGCAGTCAATGTATTCATGTGCAGTACCGGTCGCTACAATCTGGACATCGCCTGAATCTTATAGAGAACTGGATGAAGCAGGCATAGCGAATCCGCTAAGTATGAACAGATGGATTGCAGCGATGACGTTAGAAGAACGTTTTGCGTTGTGTAAAGAGAAGCGAATTCAAAGTCAGCTAGTTTACGGAGAGCCGGTGATTGTGGAATCTGTCCGAAACGGCTGGGCTAGCATCATTGCGGTTTGGCAGCGTTCTACGAAAGATGATCGTGGGTATCCGGGGTGGGTTCCACTCGCACAACTGAAGGAATCGCAACCATTGAACGATCCCGAAGGAGTTGTACGGGTGGATATACCAAAATGCCAGCTGTGGCATTTGGATGGTACTCCGGCACAATTAGTAGTCCCGTTCAATGCGATATTACCAATGATCAAGGAAGACGGTGACTGGGTTTTCGTTGAGACTCCTGACGGCGACCGACTTGTGCGGAAGCAAGACGTTTGTGTGGCCACGTCTGTTCATCATTTAAAAAAATACGCGGCAGCATCAGCGGCGGAACGGGCTGTGGAGTTTCTCGATTTGCCGTATTTCTGGGGTGGTATGTCTTCGTATGGGTATGATTGCTCCGGATTGACATATAACATGTTTAAAGCATGCGGGCTGTTCATCCCAAGAGATGCGAGTGATCAAGCGGTTGAAGGGGAAGGAATTCCATTAGGTGACCCGAATGCATGGAAGCGCGGAGACCTATTGTTTTTTGCAGATGAAGAATCGGGCTATGTAGACCACGTTGGATTTTACTATGGAGAGGGACAGATGATTCACGCGACATCGAGCAAAAAGGGTGCCATAGAATTGTGTGTGCTCTCAGAAACGTCCTATGCTAAACGACTATGTGCAGTTCGCCGATATAGTGAAGAATCAGGAATCCTGTGAGTGACCCTGCATACGTGTATAATAAATGCGTACTCACCGACAGCGGTCAAGGAAAGGAAGATAGAAATGATCGAATCACGAAAAATGAGCGAATCGAGAACAATTCAGACAAAGCTGGTACTTCCTCCAGACGCCAATCATATGGAAACAATTTTTGGTGGTAAAGTTCTCGCATATATAGATGAAATCGCAGCAATTTCGGCGATGAAACATTCACAAACGCCAGTCGTAACAGCATCAATAGACTCAGTGGACTTTTTGTCTTCTGCGGTCGTTGGAGATGTATTAGAGCTAGAAGCAAATATCACTTCAACGGGTCGTACGTCAATGGAAGTATTCGTTATGGTGCATTCATCTAACTTATTGACGAACGAACGCAAACTTACAACAGAATCTTTTTTGACAATGGTGGCAATCGGACCTGATAATCGCCCAACACCTGTACCTAGCGTGATTCCAGAAAGCGAAGGTGAAAAACGATTGTTTGAAACTGCTCCAGCACGACGTCTTCACCGAAAACAACGAATTCAAATGACACACTAACGAGTGCGACCGCTATTTTCCAGCGGTCGTTTTTTAATGTCTTCTAATAGGACTCCCATCTCCAATGAAACCTTCTTCCATGAGAATCCGTATATACAGAAAAAGGGGGATTTTGACAATGAAAGAAACGATGCAAGAGCGTCAAATGGCGCTTACCCTATTAAAAAACGAATCGAATCGGATCAGCAGAAGACTGACGGATGCTGAACAACGATTGCGAAAGGCGACTACAGAACGGAATAGACTGGAACAGCAGCTAACAAAAGAGCAGCGGGATGTCATGAGACTTGGCAAGTTTTCGTTTTTAAATAAACTTAAAGAACTAATGGGATCATTGGATCAGCAAATGGAAAAGGAAATTGCAGAGGCTGCAGCAGCAGAAGTGTCTTTTAATGAGGCTCAAAAACATGTAGATGATTTAACAGAGGAAGTGGCTTTGTTGAAAGAAGCATCCCTCAATCCTGATTATGTGCATCTTCAAGAAGATTGGGATGAATTCCTGCAAGAAAAAGAATTGTGGATTCGCCAGAATGACTCTGCATCCCAAGCGACTTTGCAAAAAATTGCAGATGACAGAGTCCGGGTGCGTGCAATGATCCGCGAGGTAAAAGAAGCACGCGAAGCTGGAGAAAAAGCAGTACGTGCACTCGATAAAGCAATCGATAAACTGAACAATGCAGAAGGCCTGTCGATGTGGGATACGTTTCTTGGTGGTGGACTACTCGTCTCTGCTTTAAAGTACTCGGAAGTGAATAGTTCCGATGACCTTGTTCATCAAGCGCAGCGGGCATTGCGTCACTATGAAACAGAACTATCGGACGTCCAAGAAGCGGCGACTGCATCTTTCCAAGTGAATAAAAACGATATCTTCACATTTACAGACCTGTTTTTTGATAATATCTTTTCCGATTTTGCAGTTCATTCACGCATATCAGAAGGAAAAAGCAAGTTGAATGGTGTTCTCCAAGACGTTCGACATACCCAAGCCCAACTGAACCGAAAGCTGGAGGAGGCAGAGGCTGAACTCGATTCCCTTAATGCGGAGGAAAAGAGTATTCTATTGTCGTAAAACAGCTGGACTAGCAAGAAGGTTTCACGTATTCCAGAAATTCAATACGATTGCCAAAAGGATCGTGGGTGAAAAAGCGAGCGCGTCCTGCAATTGGTGGTTCTTCACTAATTAGGTAGCCTGCATCTTCTAACTGCCGTTTTAGAACAATAAGGCTGTCTACCGTAAAACCTGGATGTGCTTTTTTTGCTGGGACGAAATCAGGCTGAATGCCAATATGAACTTCTTGTGCGCCGCATTGAAACCAACACCCACCACGGGCTTTCAAATTTTCTGGTTTCTCAATTTCCTGCATACCTAGCAGCATTCCGTAAAATGCTCGTGCTTGTTCTTCTGAACCTGGTGGTGCTGCAATTTGAATATGGTCGATTCCTTTGAAAAGGGGTTTCATCGTCATCACATCTCCTTTCATTCACTATACCGTCCCGCACACAGGTTGAATAGTTGGATTATTCTATGACTTGTATTCGGTTTATCTAATGACTGAGCTTATATATAAAAAACCACTTCATATAGGAAGTGGTTAGAGAAATTATTAATGATTTTTGTATGATAGCGCTACTCCTGCAACACTTCCAACTAGAACAAACGCAAACAGTGCAAACATAATATAAATGAACCACATGAAGAAGCCCCTCCTTTACCATGTCATGCCATTACTGTACCATGCTAGGTGGTTTCCGGCAATGTCATTTTACCTAGGAAGATGTGGGATTCCTGTTTCATATTACTTAGTGGAATCATCAGGTGGTAAATACTTGTCAACAGTTGCTGATTGCTGAGCCTGTAGTAAATCACGAATCTCTTTCAGCAGTTCCTCTTTTGCATCAATGGATGGTGTTTCTGCAGGTTGTTCGACTTCCTTCTTCTTAAACTTCGCGAGTAATCGAATGACCATGAAGATTGAAAAGGAAATGATTAGGAAGTCGATAATGGATTGGATGAATACTCCATATGTAATGATCGTTTTTGTTCCTGGGACAGGATATGCTTTTTTAGATAAATCGATGCCACCAGAAATTAGTCCGATTAAAGGAGTAATAATGTTTTCGACAAGTGATGTAACAATCTTTCCGAACGCAGCACCAATGACGACTGCTATAGCTAAGTCAAAAATGTTCCCTTTGAACGCAAATTCTTTAAAGTCTTTCCACATAATAGATACACCCTTCTCTATTAAAAATTATAGCTTACGTAATTTTATTCCTCCTCACCATCAAAGCCAAACCACCTATAGACTGCTAAATCGATGGTGCCATTAGCAAGAAAATGAACACCTTCGGACTCCAATAGCTGGCGCTGTCGATTTCCTTTTTCCTCTGCATTAGTAGGAGTCGAAATCCCACCTTTTGCATTGATGACCCGGTGCCATGGAAGGTTATGACTTGCACTCATGGAGTGGAGCACGCGTACAACTTGACGCGCTCCCCGACGATTTCCTGCAGCCGCTGCTACTTGTCCGTATGTCATGACGTAGCCTGGAGGAATGGATTGGATGGCTTGTATCGTTTTTTCAGTGAATGGATTCACGGATTGTCCTCCTTGTATGCATCATGATGATCAGCGAATGGAAAAGTGGGAGTTAGTTCGTCTTTTATTCATAAATATGGCGTAGACACTTGTTGCAATCAGTAACCAAAATGTACTTGCAGAAATTCCACCGACGATATCGCTTGGGAAATGGACACCGAGATATATGCGGCTAATACAAATCATTCCAATCATGAACATGGCACTCATAACGTACAGAATACGACCTGGCTTTCTCGCATTTCTCCAAAGAATGAATGCAAGAATGATATATAAGCTTGTAGCCATCATCGTATGTCCACTAGGGAAAGAGTAGCCGCTGATTTCAATTAGTCGATTCAGGTCTGGACGTGCGCGTTGGAAGAATAGCTTCAGCACCAAGTTCAGAGCAGCCGTCCCCCCAATCACGATTAGAAACAGGATTGTTTGTGCTTTTTGTCGAAAGTAGAGCAATAAACCTAACGTAATAGCAGAGATAGCTATTACAGCTTTTGTTGAGCCGATTGTAGTAAATACTTTCATCACTTCAGTTAGCCAAGGGGCTTCTGCGCCTTGAACGAAATGAATAATTGTTGTATCAAATTGAACAATGCTTCCATTTCCAATGGAAGAAGCAACATATCCAAAAACCACAGCAAGAATGAGACAGGAAACGAGGGCCGTTATCAATCGACCCGATAATTCACGCATTGATTTCAAACCTTTCTATACTAAGTAGACTCTCACCAATTTTCACTAAGCTGATTATGAATTGCAAGCAATATAGTTAAACTTCTAGAAATGGAGTATTGAAATGATTTTTTTACTAACACTGATGTCTTATCTACTAGGGAATTTTCTACCGGC
This sequence comes from Sporosarcina sp. D27, assembly GCF_000586555.1. Taxonomy (GTDB): domain Bacteria; phylum Bacillota; class Bacilli; order Bacillales_A; family Planococcaceae; genus Sporosarcina. The sequence continues at coordinate 67,528 of NZ_AZUC01000007.1, read as the reverse complement.
ATTGCAAATGGGAAAACGTTCAGGTAAGACCGTTTTAGCTGAAGGGAGTGGAAATCCGGGAGCAAGAAATACAGGGAGGGTATTCGGTAAAAAAGCATTCTTGCTCGTCTTCTTACTTGATGCGGGTAAAGGGGCATTAGCCGTTTTTATAGCATTTTGGATTGATGGTCGCGCTGATATCGAATTGCTGGCTTTAGCGGCTGTTATGCTTGGTCATTGTTATCCAATTGTTCATCGTTTTAAAGGGGGCAAAGGAGCTGCAACGTTCATCGGTGGCCTGCTTGTCTTTAATCCGATATGGATCCTCGCTATTTTGTTAGGTTTCGCTGTTTTGTATCCGGCAATCAAGAAATTTACAGCAGCTAGTGTGCTCGCCACGATAACGATAGTCCCTTATAGCATTTGGGTAAATGACGCGAAGGTAACTCTGCTCGCATTACTCGTAGTTGGACTGTTGCTATGGACACATCGAGCCGATCTTCAAATCTCAATAGGAAGGAATAAAACAAGATGACCTACTTTTACAGATTGGCAAGGACCAAACAGGATGAAGAACAAATCCATAAGCTGAATTATGAAACGTTTGTTGAAGAAATTCCTCAGCATCTTCCAAATGAAGATAGACGATTGACGGATCAATTTCATAACTCAAATACATATTTACTATGCATGAAAGACTCAAAAGTAATTGGAATGATTGCTGTACGCTCAACCCGGCCATTCTCCCTGGACAAGAAAATTGGTCCCGTGGAGGAGAAACTTTCAACCCCCCCTAGATATCCGGTGGAAATCAGATTACTTTCCATAGAAGCACAATATCGAACGGGACGACCTTTCCTTGGCATGTTGCAAGCACTGGTGAATTGGTGTTTAAAAGCAGGGTATGATGCTGCCGTCATTTCTGGAACTGTTCGAGAGTTGAAGTTGTATCAGCAACTTGGGTTTGTGCCATTTGCAGAGCCTACCGGAACGGCAGAGGCAACTTATATTCCTATGATACTCACTCAGGAAACATACGAAACGAGTGTCGCTGGAAGAATTTCAAAGCCGATGCTGAACTTTTTACCAGGGCCAACTACGACGTCAGAAGCTGTACAAAAATCGTTATGTAAGGATTCGATTTCTCACCGTTCGCCGGCATACTCTCGCTTGCTAAAGTCAGTCCAGGAACAGCTGAAGGCACTTACGGCAGCATGCCATGTCCAAATAATACAAGGGACGGGCACACTTGCAAATGACGTGGTTGCTGCCCAGCTCAAGCGTCTCCCTGGAAAAGGGCTCATTCTCAACAACGGGGAATTTGGTGCTCGCCTATGTGATCATGCCTCCCGATTCGGGTTGCAATTCGATTCTATAGTTAGGGCTTGGGGAGATTTGTTCGATCTTGAAGAAATCGAAGCAGTATTAGATTCCAATGCGTATAGCTGGATATGGTTTGTTCACTGTGAGACGTCCACCGGTTTACTAAACGACTTGGAAACCATTCGTGACTTGTGTTTAGCGCGTGGCGTTCGCATTGCAGTCGATTGTGCAAGTTCACTGGGGACTGTTCCAATTAACTTGGAAGGGGTCGATTTTGCGTCATCCGTTAGTGGAAAAGGTCTCGGTAGTTTTTCAGGATTAGCACTTGTATTTCACGAACAGGACATACAACCCGATCCGGAAATACCACGCTACCTGGATCTTGGTAATTATAGCGCTACAGAAGGAATACCTTATACACAATCCTCAAACCTTCTTCATGCGCTTGAGAAAGCCGTTCTCGCTCTAACTAGTGACCAGGAAAACCATTTTGCTACCATTCGTAAACGTTCCGACACTCTTCGAACATCGATTGAACGGATGGGCTACCAAATCCTTGGACAAGGAATGTCTGCTAGCCCAGGAATTTTAACGCTCATCTTAAATGAGGAAGAGACCGCACATCAGTTAGGAGAAGACTTGTTTTTAAATGGCTATAGAACGCACTATGAGAGTAAGTACTTGCGAGAACGAAACTGGCTACAGCTGGCTGCGATGAATGAAATGAGTGACGATGAAATCAACCGATTTTTAGAAGTATTGAAGCGTTTGACGTCGTTTAATCGGGAACAATCAGGGGAATTAAGCATATATAACTAAAAGGAGAGGATCTACATGCAAGAACTTCATACAACCGAAGAATGGAATGGGATAGTAGAACAGTCTAGTAATGCGCCTGTACTTATCGTTAAGCACAGTATGACGTGCCCAATTAGTGCAGCAGGCTATCAGGAGTTTCAAAACTTTGAGACCGAGATTCCAAAATACTGTGTGATTGTTCAAACAAGTAAGGATGTCTCGCGGAAAATTGCGGAGGATACAGGTGTGAAACACGAGTCCCCTCAAGCAATACTCATAAAGAACGGGAAGGCTGTTTGGTATGCATCGCATTATAATATCCAGCAATCGGCTTTGAAAAACGCAGTCCATGCAAATAGATAAAACGAACAGGCACTCGCAAGTAGCGGTGCCTGTTTTGTTCAACTATGGTAAAATGTGAGTAATTAGAGAGTCTAAAAGGAAGAAGGCGTTGTGATTGCGAATATCAGGAAAAACCGCTGTAATCACTGGTGGAGCAAAAGGAATAGGTGCGACAGCCGCTCGCATTTTTTGTGAGCAAGGTGCTCAAGTTATCATCATCGACTTTGATGAACAGGCTGGTGAAGCGATAGCTCAACAGCTTCATGCTGAAGGAAATGATGCAGCTTTTTTTAAGGCGGATGTAGCAAATGAGCAAGAGGTAAATAATGCGGCAGCTGCCATTATCGAGCAGTTCGGAAAGGTCGACATTCTTGTCAACAATGCAGGGATTACAATGGACGCAATGACGTTGAAAATGGAAGCAAGTGCGTTTCGTCGTGTTCTTGACGTGAACGTTACAGGAGTGTTCAATTGTACGAAAGCTTTTTTACCAAGTATGATCGAAGCAGGTACTGGACGCATTATAAGCACGTCATCGATTGCGGGTACGGGTGGAAACGTAGGGCAAGCCAATTATGCTGCATCAAAAGCAGCAATCATCGGAATGACGAAAACTTGGGCTAAAGAATTCGGTCCTAAGGGCATCACTGTGAATGCCGTGGCACCAGGTTTTATTGAGACAGAGATGATAGAAACAATTCCTGAAAAGATTATTGCTCAGATTCGTCAGATGACGCCTTTTCCACGCTTTGGCACATCAGAAGACATAGCGAATGCGTACTTGTTTTTGGCTTCCGATGAAGCATCGTTCATCAACGGAACAGTTCTTGAGGTTGATGGTGGGATGCTTAAATAATTTGTGTATTCTTGTGAAAACATTCACAAAATATGACACTTAACATATGAATACTCATGACATTCATGCCTATTGTAGTGGGATGTTTCCTTGTACGATTAACGTACTAAGTAACGGCCGAGCAATCGGACCGCTTATCGGGAGGCTGTCATGAGTAAAGAAAAAACAAAACAGCTACACAAAAATGTTGCTCCATTTGCAAAGTCAGATTTGAAGAAAAGTATTATTCAACTTGTCAATACCGTACCACCGCTACTTATTCTATGGTTTGCAGCGTATCAAGCGTTGTCTGTATCCATATGGCTAACACTAGCGATTTGTGTGGTAGCATCAGGATTTGTCGTTCGGACATTCATTATTTTCCATGATTGCACACATGGCTCTTTCTTTAAAAACAAAAAAGCAAATGATATTGTAGGAACGATTACAGGAGTTCTCACGTTGTTCGCATATGAAAAGTGGAAACGTGAGCATGCGATACACCATGCAACAAGCTCTAATCTCGACAAGCGCGGCGTGGGTGATATCTGGGTCATGACGATTCAAGAATATCAAGAAGCGTCCTCTTGGCAACGTTTGGCATATCGTTGTTACCGGAATCCACTAGTTATGTTTGGATTTGGACCGTTGTATCTCGTCCTGATTTCCAGCAGATTCAATAGAAAAGATGCTCGTAAAAAAGAACGCATGAACACGTATCTCATCAATGTTTGTCTCGTTGTACTCTATACAGGTATGATTTTACTTGTTGGTTGGAAAGCGTTTGTTATCGTTCAAGGCGCTACAATGTTCACGGCAGGTGCACTTGGCATTTGGTTATTCTACATCCAGCACACGTTTGAAGATTCGTATTTCGAAGAAGAGACTGAATGGGATTATGTGAAAGCAGCAGTTGAAGGTAGCTCGTATTACAAACTACCGAAAGTCCTTCAGTGGGCAACCGGCAACATCGGTTTCCACCACGTGCATCACTTAGCTCCAAGAGTTCCGAACTATAATTTAGAGATGGCTCATGAATTGACGCCACCACTTCAAAAAGCGACGACAATCGATATGAAAAAGAGTTTGGAATCACTGCGTTATAAACTGTATGACCCAGAGCACAAAACATTTGTAACCTTCCGAGGGATTCAAAAAGCAGCGAAATTAAAAAATGTTTCCATTGAGTTGAAACCTAAGAAAACTACGTTTGACACGAAATAATGCAGACCACTGGCCATCTCATCAAGAGATGGCTTTTTTACTTTTTAACCGGTACACTAAAGATAAATGGAATGGAATGGGAGGGATACAGATGAATAGTTGGTATAATTTGTTTCCTCGATATCCATGGTTAAGCATCTACATCTGGGTCATTTTCTGTGTACTGCCCTTTTTCTTTATCTTCAGAACGTCGGAACCCATTAATATTGCAATAGGTATTTCCATGGTGTTTTTATATTTACTATGTTATCGTTTTTCGTTTAAATCTCAGAGCGGACTTGTTTACATGTGGCTTGCGTTTGAAATGGCGATAAACATTGGGCTGACGTTGTTGTTCGGTTACGTGTACCTAGCTTTATTTACAGCTTTTTTCATCGGCAACATCAGACGGCCTGTTGGTTTTTTCATAATGTATGGCATTCATATTGCGCTGACAATCAGTGCAATCGTTGCAGGATTCTTCATCGAGATAGAATTGTTTTTACCGCAAGTCCACTTTCTAATTCTGACGCTAATTGGTGTTGTTCTACTTCCTTTCAACTTGTACAATCGTAACAAGCAAGAGAAATTGGAAGGTCAGTTAGTATATGCACAAGAACGTATATCTGAATTGACTGTGGTAGCAGAGCGACAACGAATTGCACGAGATCTCCATGACACGCTAGGTCAAAAACTATCGCTCATTGGACTTAAAAGTGATTTGGTAGGAAAACTGATTACACGTGATCCTGAACGTGCTGCACGAGAGTTACAGGACATTCGTCAAACTGCGAGTATTGCACTCAATGAGGTACGGGAACTCGTTTCTAATATGCGAGCAGTGCGTCTTTCCGAAGAATTAACTAGAGTTCATCAAGTACTGCGTGCGGCTGAAATTGAACTCACTGTCGTAGGAGAGGCTACCTATCAAGAAATCACCCCGATAGTGGAAAATGTATTAAGTATGTGTTTGAAAGAAGCTGTAACGAATGTAGTCAAACATAGCTTTGCGTCTAGTTGTACGATTACATTTCATCCCGTTGCGGAGGATTTTTCAATTACAGTAGCAGATAATGGAATCGGATTATTAGAAGGCGCAGATGCTCTACCTGGAAACGGTCTAAACGGGATGCGAGAGCGATTGGACTTTGTGAATGGAACGCTTCATATCCAAAAGGAACAAGAAGGTGGAACTGCATTGACGTTCGAGATCCCATCTATTTTAAGACATATCGTAAAGGAGTGAGAGGTACATGATACGGATTGTGTTAGCTGAGGACCAAGGCATGTTACTTGGAGCACTCGGCTCGTTGCTCAGTTTAGAAGATGATATGGAAGTTGTTGGGCAAGCTAGAAACGGAGATGAGGCAGTAAATCTTGTTCAAGAATTACACCCGGATATTTGTATAATGGATATCGAAATGCCGGTGCTAACGGGTCTGGAGGCTGCCGAAAATTTACGTGCTGAACCGTGTAAAATTGTTATTCTGACTACATTTGCTAGAGCTGGCTATTTTGAGAGAGCACGAAAAGCCGGTGTTCGGGGCTATTTACTAAAAGATAGCCCAATAGAAGAACTGGTTAGCTCGATTCGAACAATCATGGCAGGACGTCGCATTTACGCACCTGAACTTGTTGACATTGCCTATGGTGATGATCGAGAAATCGAAAGTCCGTTGACTGAACGAGAAGCAGAAGTACTGGAATTGATAGCTGACGGAAAAACAACGAAACAAATTGCGAATGTCTTACACTTAACGCCGGGTACTGTGAGGAATTACATCTCCATTATTTTAGACAAAATGTCTGCAGGCAGTCGAATTGAAGCTGTAAAGCGTTTCAAAGAAAAAGGTTGGTCCAAAGGACAATAATACACGTAACCATTTATAGGAGGGTTTTCATGCAGGAAATAGAGAGATTGATGACTGATTTTCCACTAATTAGTCAGATGGCAAACAAAGAAGAGGTCCTATGGAAGAATCCTCATCTTACAACTACAGCGGCAGCACTCAAGACCTCGGATTTGACGTCGGCCGATGTGAAAGAGGCATCGAATCGACTGAAACGATTTGCACCATTTTTTGCAGATGTCTTTCCAGAAACGAAAGCCAACGGGGGACTTATTGAATCTCCCTTAACCGAGATTCCAGTCATGAAGGAGCGTCTGATTGGTGAGACTGGCATCCATTTTGGAGGCACCTTACTCATCAAACAAGACAATGCGTTACCTGTATCTGGATCTATTAAAGCACGAGGTGGGTTTCATGAGGTGTTAAAACATGCTGAAAAGTTAGCAGTAGAACACCATCTTCTTAAGACAGAGCAAGATTATCGTCAGTTTTCAGAGCCACAATTCAAAGAGTTGTTCGCTGCCCATAAAATTGCGGTAGGTTCGACGGGTAACCTTGGATTGAGCATTGGGATCTTGAGTGCTGCACTTGGATTCAAAGTGACTGTTCACATGTCAGCTGATGCAAAACTTTGGAAAAAAGAATTACTCAGAAGCAAAGGAGTTACTGTCATTGAATACGAGGATGACTACAGTAAAGCCGTAGAAGAAGGGCGTCGTGAAGCTGAACAGGATCCAATGTGCCATTTTGTAGACGATGAAAATTCACGTGCCCTATTTCTCGGTTATGCAGTTGCAGGTGAACGGATTGCTGCACAGCTTGCAGAACAAGAAATCGTGGTAGATGAGGCGCATCCTCTGTTCGTCTATTTGCCATGTGGCGTAGGTGGTGGACCAGGTGGTGTCGCATTTGGTTTAAAGTTGATGTTTGGAGATGCTGTTCACTGCTATTTTGCAGAGCCTGTCAGCGCACCATGCATGTTACTTGGAATGATGACAGAGTTACACGACAAAATTAGTGTACAAGAAATAGGACTAGACAACAAAACAGTTGCAGATGGACTAGCAGTAGGTAGACCGTCAGGCTTTGTTGGAAATGTCATGAAACCTTTTCTTGAAGGGATTTACACCGTGCAAGACAATACATTATTTGGATTGCTCCGCATGCTTGCAGATGCAGAATCGATTTATGCAGAGCCATCTGCACTTGCAGGAATGATGGGTGCACTTCACACTGTATCTTCAGGTGTAGCGGATGCGAAATCGAGTGGAGCGCGGCATCTTGTCTGGTCTACTGGTGGTGGAATGGTACCTGAAGACGTGATGGAAGATTATTATAAAGAAGGCGGAAATGTCGAATTATTTCCCGGGAAATCGACAAAAAGTGCAGAATAACTCATCGACAGTTAACGTTCAATTGAAACGTTAACTGTTTTTTTATACATCAAAACGGATGGATATTAGAGCCTCATATTCGTTTGAAAGTTCATGCCAAGGGGAATAAATAGTGAAGATACTTAACAATTTTAACTGGAGGATGAACAATTATGAACTCCCCTGTTACTCAAGCGATGGATAACCAAAAAGATCAACCTCATTCTACAATGCCTGCTGCAAAGTGCGTAACAGAATACGATACTTTACGTCGGGTCGTTTTGTGTGAACCTAAATATATGGCGATTAAAGATATTATCAATGATGTGCAAAAGAAATATAAAGATGAAAATATCGATCGTAAGAAAGCGATGCAGCAACATGAAGAGTTTGAAGCAAAGCTGAAAGAGCACAATGTAGAAGTCATTAAACTACCTTCTTCAGAGCGATATCCGGAGCAAGTATTCACCAGGGATATTGGATTTACACTTGGTGATCGGCTATTTCTTGCTGATATGGCAAGTGATATTCGTAAAGGAGAAGAAGCAGCTCTTCAAAATTGGCTTTTACAAGAAAACATTCCTTTCCGAGTTTCAGAAAGCAGGGTGGAAGGCGGAGATGTGATTGTAGACCGCAATCGTGTGTTTGTAGGGATTAGCAGCCGGACGAGTGAAGAGTCTGTGCTGCATTTAGAACAAAGCCTCCCGGATCACGAAGTCATCCGAGTACCGTTCAATGAAAAATATTTGCATCTCGATTGTGTATTTAACGTGATTTCTCCCGAGATCGGACTATACTTTCCCGAAGCATTCGATGTGGAAACGCGCAAGAACCTAGAGTCGATGTACAATCTTATCGAAGTTAACAAAGAAGAACAATTTACGATGGGCACGAATGTATTGTCAATTGGAGGAGGGCGCCTGTTCAGTCTGCCACAGAATCCCCAGGTCAATGAGGCGATGCGTAGTAAAGGTTTCGATGTAATTGAAATCGACTTCTCTGAAATTATTAAATCGGGTGGCTCATTCCGTTGCTGTTCAATGCCAGTAGTACGAAACGATTAATTGGAAAAGCCGTTACTTATTTTTGAGGAGCGGCTTTTTACAATTGTTCCAATTGGGATTCAACGACGAGGAGGGTATTCAATGGAAAAAGTAATTTATCTTGTAAATCATGGAGAGGCAGAAGGAAATACAGCTCAGGATTCATTAACAGCTGAAGGCATTCTACACGTATCTGAACTTGCACAGTTTTTAGAACGTTATCCAATTGAGCGGATTATTACAAGTCCTTTGATGCGGGCAAGGCAGACAGCAAACGAAATTGGAGACAAACTTGGTATTCATACTGAGGAGGATAGCAGATTAGCTGAGCGACAAATGAACTCACAAGTATTTGATGATTGGTTGTTGAGAGTGGAAGATACATTTTTAGATTTGAATCTCTCATATGAAGATGGTGAGACATCGAACGAGGCGATACATCGAGCGTGTGAAGTCATCGACGAACTACCAGACACTAACCATACCGTACTAGTTACGCATAGCTTATTACTTGTGTTGCTCATGCGCTGTTTTAATGAGCGCGTTGGGTTTGAAGAGTGGCAAGCAGTTAAGCATCCAGATGTCTATGAATTGAGATTGACTGAAGCTGGTGCACAGATCACCCATTTGTGGGAACATGTCTGAACAAGAAGAGAGCGTCCAATAATTTTTTTGGATGCTCTCTTCTTGTTTGTTTATATTGGGGGAAGATGCTGTGCATTTTAAATATGTCATTGAAGCAACAGAAGTGCTCATAAAAGTGGGAAAGTGCTCATAAAGCATGGGAAGTGCTCATAAAAGTGGGAAAGCGCTCATAAAGCAAGGGAAGTGCTCATAAAAGTGGGAAAGTGCTCATAAAGCATGAGAGGTGATCATAAAAGTGGGAAAGTGCTCATAAAGCATGGGAAGTGATCATAAAAGTGGAAAAGTGCTCATAAAGCATGGAAAGTGATCATAAAAGTGGGAAAGTGCTCATAAAGCATGGGAAGTGCTCATAAAAGTGGGAAAGCGCTCATAAAAGCATGAGAGGTGCTCATAAAAGTGGGGAAAGTGCTCATAAAGCAAGGGAAGTGATCATAAAAGCAGGGAAAGTGCTCATAAAGCATGAGAGGTGCTCATAAAAGTGGAAAAGTGCTCATAAAGCATGAGAAATGATCATAAACCTAGTCCACATAAACATCCACAAATAAATCACAACCATCTAAAACAAAAAACTGCTGGACAGCAATGCCAATAGCCCACAGTCCAGCAGGATTTAATCACAAATGTTGCAGTCGTCTTCCTATTGGATGATGCAGCAAACGTGCCGCAAGAACCCCTCCAATAATTGCCCCGCTCACGCTGGAAACGAGGAAAGGGGGAAGGAAGAAGAAAGATCCCACGGACGTTCCCATCAAAATAGCAGCATATGGTACTGCAAACAGAGAAGCGATGAGACCGGTTCCGATCATCTCTCCTAGCCCGGCTGTCCAAACTCTACCAGTTTTCTGAAACAGAATGCCGGCAAAGGCTGCACCTATCATCCCGCCTGGAAATGCGAGCAATGATCCTGTTCCTGTTAAAATTCGGATAACCGCAGTCACAAAAGCAATCATAATTGCAGGAACGGGTCCGAGAAATACAGCGGCAGCCACGTTAACGGCATGCTGAATCGGATATGCTCGCGCAATTCCAGCAGGGAAGGAAACAAATACTGAACCTGCAACTGCAATTGAAACGAGTAACCCCATGACTGCTAGTTTCCGTGTACTCATTAGATACTCACCCCGACTTGCTGAACTGCCTCAACGATCGAACGAGCAGCCGCTTCTGGATTCTTTGCATTCGCAATTGCTGAAATGACGGAAACACCCGACGCTCCGCTTTTCATCACAACGTCCAAATTGGTTGGGGTAATTCCACCAATGCCTACAATCGGAAGTTCGGGAAAGATGGCAGCCACTTCTGAAATTCTTGAAGTACCTGCCACTGACTTCGCATCTGATTTAGAAACGGTTTGATAAACGGGCCCCATCCCAATGTAGTCTGCACCAGCAGCAAGAGCGATAGTTGCTTCTACAACGGAATGTACCGAAACCCCTAACAGTTTCCCTTTACCGATTTTACTGCTTACCACAGATGCAGATAAGTCGTCTTGACCGACATGTACACCATCAGCGTCAATCAGAACTGCAAGCTCCACATCATCATTCACAATAAATGGGACGCCAAATGCCTTACATAATTGCTGGCAACTTTTTGCGAATGCCAGTTTTTCAATCCCTTGCAACGCATCCGGCCCTTTTTCGCGTAACTGAAAGCACGTAATCCCTCCGTGCAACGCTTGTTCCAGAACTTTTAAGGGATTCCCATTGGGAACGTTTACCGAACCCATAATAAAATAAACACGTAAGTCAACGTCTCTCAATAAGTTCCACCTCCTTAGTCTTCAACTGACCACTCTTCCGGAATGCTGCGTGGTTGGTAGGTCCATGACCATGACCAATCTCGATTCCATCCTCAATCGCTAGTTGTATGAAGTGCTTAGCTGTCACAACCGCTTCTTCCAATGAATGAGCCTTCGCTAACTCAGCAGTAATCGCCGCTGCAAATGTGCAACCCGTTCCGTGTGTATGCTGCGTCACAATCCGCTTGGATCGTATTAAAAAGTGCTCTCCACTTGCAGTCATGAACAAATCTTCCGCATAAGGAACGTCATCACGATGCCCCCCTTTTAATAGAACTGCAGAAGCGCCCATGGACAATAACGTGTTCGTGGCAATTTCCATATCACCTTCTGAACGAATTGTTTGACCCGTCAATACTTCTGCTTCTGGAATGTTCGGCGTAATGAGTGTTGCTACAGGGAGTAAGTGATTTCTTAATGCTACAACGGCTTCGTTCTGTAACAAAGAAGCTCCGCCTTTTGCGATCATGACAGGGTCGATGACCAAAGGAATTGTTGGATAACCCTTTAATTCACTCGCGATTGTCTCAATAATTTCAGCAGAGAATAACATTCCGGTCTTAATCGCCTTTACCGGAAAATCAGCGAGTACCGCTTGTATTTGAGCTGCAACAATCCCTGCATCAACTGGCTGTACAGCGTGCACACCAAGTGTGTTTTGCGCGGTAATCGCAGTCAGGGCTGACGTACCAAAGACTCCGAGTTCCTGAAATGTTTTCAAATCCGCTTGAACTCCAGCACCGCCACCGCTATCAGAACCGGCAATCGTTAACGCTACTGATATCACGAAATCGCCTCCTGTTCGTACTGGAATTGATCATCCGTAACATCTTGAGATTCTATGGAATGAAGTGTATTTAAGAAATTCATAGCAAAATCGCCAGGGCCAAATGACTGTTCAGCTGCGATTTCTCCAGACTTTTTATAGAACGCAAGACTTTCAGCTACCGTTTGAAGTCCCTCATCACTATTAGTTGCTAAAAATGCTCCAGCCACTGCACTGAGGAGACACCCTGAACCGGTTACAAGCGTCATCAGTTCATGTCCGCCAGATATCCGAATCACTCGTTCTCCGTCAGTAACCAAATCCGTTTCACCTGTGACAGCGACTAAACAGTTATTCTGTCGGGCAACTTGCCTGGCTGCATCTGTAATATCAACGTCACCACTTCCGGCGTCAACGCCTTTGGCATTCCATGCAACACCAGCAATCGCTGCAATTTCGCCTGCATTTCCTCGGATCAGTGTAAAATCCAACGTGTCTAATAAATGCTCCACAGTTTGCTTACGGAACCCAGTGGCACCCGCACCTACAGGGTCAAGAATGAGAGGATGTCCATGTTGTACAGCACTCTTTCCAGCAGCAATCATCGAATCGACAGTTGTCGAATCCAGTGTTCCTATATTCAGTAGGGTACAAGAAGAAACTGCAGCGATATCCGCAGCCTCTTCCATAGAATCCGCCATAATTGGAGAAGCTCCGAGAGCCAACAAGCCATTCGCCTGGAAGTTCGCCACCACAATATTCGTGATGCAGTGTACTAATGGATTGGTCCGTCTCAGGTCTGTGAGAATGGTATGCTGTCGCATCAAAGCTTTACCTCCGTTTTAGAATCGGCTTCCCATTGCTGTTGGGTCCAAGCCATTTCCCAGAATTGCAATTCGTAATGGCTGCTTTTCACGAAGTGTGCTTTTAGTTCTTCACGTTTTTCTAATGAAACAGAATCCGCCAGCTCATTCATTCGGTTAATTTGTTCACGGGTCGCTTGTTCAAACCATTCGGATCCGTATGTCGCGATCCACTTATCGTAAATGGGATGATTGGGCGTAGCGTTTTTCAATCGTTCACCAATTTCGTAATACAACCAATAGCAAGGGAGTAGTGCTGCTAGCGTATCCGCCAGGTTCCCATGCATCGCTGTACGGTATAGATGAGAAGTGTAGGCATAAGCTGTCGGCGCTGCCTCAAAAGAATTGAGGACTTCATCAGTAACGTCGAGTAATTCAAAGAATCCTTCGTGCAGCGAAATCTCAGCCCCGCATGTTTCTTCCGCATGCTGTGCAAAGCGTTGAGTCGTCGCTAAATCCTTTGCTTGCACAGCAGCCAGTGCATGGACTTTTGCAAAATGCTTCAAGTAATACGAATCTTGAAGAACGTAAAATCTGAAAATGTCTTCAGGTAGTGTCCCAGCTGCCAAGTGTTGAACAAACGGATGGTTAAAACTAGCCTCCCAGCTTTCGTTACAAACCGCACGAACCTCTTCACAAAATGTCATTTAAAACCGCCCCTTTCGATGAATGAACCGAAAAAAAGCCGCCCCTATCGACTCATCAGTCGAAGGAACGGCTCGCGTAATAGGAAATTTTAAGGAATCTACAAAGAAATAGACTCGTCCATGTGCGATCCACTTCCCTCCGCTGGTATGAGCCAGATCAGGTTCCAAGGGTCCGCATATCTATACGCGTCTCAGTCTTTTGCAAAGACTCCCCCAGTGGGCAATCGTTTTCAGTTTTCTTCCTCACTATATCATAGTTTTAAAAATTGGCAATAAGGGCAAAATACAACTACTACGTGAAAAGGAGGCCATGTACATGCCGGAACGCTTTGAAATCACATCTGTCACCCATGAAGCTGGTCGAATTGCATTTGAATGGGACGACGCAGGTGGAATGTACCACGTGTATAAAGACGGCGAGCACATTTATGAAGGTACATCCCCTGATTTTCAAGATACTGATCTTTTAGCGGACACGTTTTATAAATATACAATCGAACGATATGTGAATGACGAAGTGAAGGATGTGATCGTCATGCAGACATCCACATTTTCCTTGGAGAAAAACAAAAGCAATCCCCTTCAGTCACTTGTCACGACGACAATCATCGCTAAAACTCAAATCGCGTTGTCGTGGGAACGTTTGAGTGACACAGAGACGTATATCATTTATCGCAATGGGGAACAGCTAGACCAGGTGGATTCTAATCGATTTATCGACAGGGACTTTACGATGGATGAACCAATTACGTACGCAATCTATTGTGAGCGGGCCATTGTTCAATCTGAAGAGACCTTCAACAATGCAAGATCCTTCATCGCCAAAGCCTTCGGATTGTTCTTACCTAAGGACAAGGAAAAACCAGTCTACATTGAAGGGTTTACGATGATGAAATCTATTGATAGCCCCTCTGCGTTATTGACTTCAATTTATGATTATCAAAAACCAGCTACTGTTAACCAATGGAATTTCCGATATACAACGTTTCTTGAGGACAACTTAGTTGAAAACCCGAATGTACTTTCTCCTAATCGGTATTTTGAAGGCGATGATCGACAATTTGACCCGGAGTCCGATGCCTTTCGAACTTTTGTAGACATTGAAATCCATACGAACAACCCGGAGGATCCCCTTACGTTCACAAAAAGAGTAGGTGAAAGTGTTGCCTATGGAATGGATAAGAAAATTCGCGACCGCGAAACGGCATCTGATGAAGAGATTATTTTGAAAAAGTTTGATTTTGGAAGAGATGAAACGAGATTTAACTTAGAACACGCAGTGGGCAATCCATTGACGACAGCTCCAGATATAAACTATGAAGTTCAGGCGGTCCTAAGAAGGAATGGAACGTATGACCTCACTGGTTTCCATGACCAGTGTCCGAATCATGAAATCTATTTAAGAAAAGGGGAAACCAGTCGGTGGATTCCTGTTCATCAAAGCAGAAGTGAAGGACTTGCTTATATGAGTGGAGTTACGGCTTATCAGTATTGGCGTTTTTCCAATATCAATTAACTACACTAGAGCGCAGACAACAATTATGACAGCATCAATTTATTCAAAATAAAAGGAGAGATAAATATGACAAAAACAGCAATCGTATATTACAGTTCAACGGGCACGAATCATCAGCTAGCTGAATGGGCTGCTGCAGCCGCTAAGGAAGCAGGATCTGAAGTGAAGTTGTTAAAAGTGAAAGAAACGGCACCAGCAGCTGCAATCGAATCGAATCCAGCGTGGAAAAAGCATCATGACGCAACACAAGATATTCCCGAAGTGAAACCAGAAGACTTGGAATGGGCGGATGCAATCATTTTTAGCATTCCAACACGCTTTGGTAATATTCCTGGACAAGTGCAAAGCTTCATCGACACTGTTGGAGGGTTATGGGCACAAGGCAAACTCGCCAACAAGGCAGTGAGCGCGATGTCATCCGCACAAAACGAACACGGTGGGCAAGAGGCAACGATTTTATCACTCTATACGACGATGTACCATTGGGGAGCAATTGTTGTAGCGCCTGGATATACAGATCCTGTGTTATTTGCAGCGGGAGGTAACCCTTACGGAACAAGTGTCGCGGTTGGCCCGGACGGTGAAATGAAGACAGACCGTAAAGCCATTCAAGCAGCTGTAAATCACCAAGCAAAGAGAACAGTGACCGTAGCAAAAGCACTTCAGCATATGGAGTGATCTAGATAGTTCTGCAAAATAACAAAACCGTCACCCGCGCGATTGGGTGACGGTTTTGTTATTTTACGAGTAAAACAGGACAACTCAGGCGCTTCATCACTTTGTGACTGACACTTCCAAGAATCATTTCCTGGAAAGAATTGAGCCCGCGACTACCAATGATGACGAGGTCAAACAACTCTGTATGCGCATAGTCGATTAGCACAGGTGCTGGATCTCCATGAAGGATTTGGACTTCGTAAGGTACATCGTATTCCCGCAAAACCATTTCGATAGGTTTGAGTTGCTTTCTACGTGTCAGTTCTAGCGAATCCTTACTCTTTGCGTGCAGCACGGATTCCTTTGCTTTGTCAAAATCCGCGACGAACACGATAGTAATTATGGAGTCATCCGAACAGTTAGCAAGTCGTGCAGCTTCTCTAGCTGCACGAATGGAGTTATCAGATCCATCTGCAGCGAGCATAATTTTCTGATACATCGTTGCCACCTCATTTATCAATAGAGTCAGGTCATAAGCTCATTGAGCAGACGCCTGCTGGATTCCCCTAATCCGGTAATCGTTACATTCACACCACGACTACGATAGGATTCAGTTACTTTTGTGACGGCAACAGCTGCGGAATCATCCCATACTTGTGAATCCGTAAATTCGAGGATAATCCGTTCGACCGCTTCATCTACACTAAATGATTCATGGAACTTCTCAACCGATGCAAAGAATAACTGCCCTTTTACAGCATAGCGGATCGTGTCATCCTCAACAATGCGGTCTACCTGTATTTTAGAGATTTTAGCAACAAAGAGAACGGCGCTCAACACGACTCCTGCAATAACACCCTTAGACAAATCATTCGTTGCGACAACAATAATAACGGTTGTCAGCATAACGAGCGCATCCCCTTTAGGCGCTTTTCGAATATAGGAGAACGAACTCCAGTCAAATGTCCCTATTGAAACCATAATCATAATACCCACAAGAACAGGCATCGGGATTTGAACGACCAAGTCACCCAGCACGATAATTAGAAACATGAGGAACGCACCTGCTACAAATGTGGACAGTCGTGTTCTACCTCCAGATTTAACGTTAATAACGGACTGACCGATCATTGCGCATCCAGCCATACCTCCAAAAAAGCCATTAATGACATTGGCAATTCCTTGCCCTCGGGATTCCCTATTCTTTTCACTATCTGTTGCAGTCATGTCGTCTACGATCGTTGCAGTGAGCAATGTTTCAAGCAGGCCGACAATTGCCAATGCAATAGAATAAGGTAATATGATCATCAAGGTTTCAAACGTAAATGGTACGTCTGGGATTAGAAAGTTCGGTAACGATTTTGTAATCGCACCGAGGTCTCCAACAGTTCGTAAGTCGGCGCCTGAGTAAATCGCGACGATACTAAGTGCGACAATAGCGATGAGGGGTGCAGGGATCGCTGTGAAAAATCTTGGTAAAATATAAACGATGAGCAACGTCACTGCTACGAAAACATATGTCATCGTTGAGATTCCTAGAAAGTGAGGAACTTGCGCCATGAAAATTAGAATTGCCAAGGCATTCACAAATCCAATCATGACAGCATTCGGAATGAACTTCATCAGCTTTGCCACTTTGAAAATCCCGAAAATCACTTGGATAACCCCTGTGAGAATTGTCGCAGCGAGTAAGTAATCAAGACCATACTCGCGAATGAGTGGGGTCATGAGCAAAGCCATCGAGCCAGTTGCTGCGGAAATCATTCCTGGGCGTCCGCCTGTAAAAGAAATTACGACAGCAATGATGAAGGAAGCATATAAACCAACCATCGGGTCAACACCTGCGATGATTGAAAAAGCGATGGCTTCAGGAATTAGCGCGAGGGCTACGACAATGCCCGCGAGGACGTCCGCTCGAACATTCGAGAACCAATGCTTTTTTAAGTATGATGCCATTTTTGTAGACTCCCTTATAAAAAAAGTTGCAGATTCGTTACGGTGTACTGCATCTCTATAGTGTATCACGGGGAGTCACGACAATAAATGGCTGTTGAAGACTATGTTTAAAGAACCTCAATAACTCACTTCAGAACTATCTAGGTTCTTTAGGAAGACGAATTGTAAATTTCGCTCCGTGACCTTTCTTACTTGTGACCTCAATAGTTCCTCCATGTAACGTTACGAGCTGGCGCACAATGGAAAGACCAAGGCCGAATTCTCCGTATGGATTGGATGTCCGTGAGTCAATCGCTTTATAAAAACGGCTCCAAATCTTTTCGACTTCTTCCGAATCCATTCCGATGCCGGTATCTTGAATTTCTAAAATGACGTGATGACTATCTGTTTTCGCTAATAACGAAATTTCTCCTTTTTCCGTGAACTGGATACTATTTTTTGTAATGTTCAACAAGATTTGAGTGAGACGATCGTAATCGGCGAAGACGGTCAATGTTTCAGGTGCTTGCACATCGATTGTTGTCCCACGTTGTTCAGCTGCCGGTTCCAACTGCTCACGAATCACTTCGAATAATTCCAAAACCCGAATTGGTTGTTTGATCAATGTAATTTGGTTCGATCTGATTTTTTCATAGTCAAGATTTTCATTAACGAGGCGTAACAACCGCTTTGTTTCCCCACTTGCGAGTTGTAGTGCTTTGTCTTTTTCACTTTCAGAAATCAAATCACTCCGCAATCCTTCAATCGTTCCACGAATTGTCGTTAGAGGCGTACGGAGTTCGTGGGAGACATCTGCCATGAACTGGCGTCTACGATTTTCCAGATTCTCAATTTCTTCATGGGAAGTATAGAGGTCACTCACCATCGTATT
Organism: Sporosarcina sp. D27; assembly: GCF_000586555.1. Lineage (GTDB taxonomy): Bacteria > Bacillota > Bacilli > Bacillales_A > Planococcaceae > Sporosarcina. The sequence goes on along the minus strand of NZ_AZUC01000007.1, from coordinate 49,060 downwards.
AAAATCGGTTGCCAGTGCGTCAATTTCATCCCGCCCGCTTTCAGGAATTCTGATAGTATAATCACCTGTAGAGACCGCCGCAGTAGCTAAACGAAGTCGCTTAATACGTCGTCCATGATAGATGGACAGCAATCCGCTTAGAATGACAGCAACCGCTAATGCAGCGAGGGCGGCGTAGAACAAATATCGATTCATCTGTGAAATGATGGCTCGAGGCCCTTCAATAGGGGAGGTGAGTAGAACACCTCCGACAAACTGAGGTCCTTGGAAGTAAGGGAGTAACACAAAAGTGACGGCCTGATCGAAACGGCGTTGCTCTTGGCGTACCGTAACAGTTTTTCCACTTTGAAGCTGCGCCCACTCTGATTCATTAAGTTCAATTAGCGGAGTTTTGAGCCCGGTCGAGTAGATAATTTTCGAGTCTTCATCGAACAAACTATACTCGATGTCCCTGCTATTCAGCACCTGACCAAAGGATTGAAGAGTTTGTTGGGAAGGCTTCGGACTGTGATCGATATCTGTTAGAAGGGCACTTCCATATTGTGTGAGCTCATCAGTTTTCGTATCGTACACATATTGCTCGAAGAAATGGGAAAACAGCAGCCCGACTAGAAGGACTGCGGCAACAATTACACTCACGTGGCTGACTAATTGCTGAGTAAAGTAGTTCACTTTCATGAGGATGCCTCATCCGATTCGTCAAACTTATAGCCGACTCCCCAAACGGTATGGAGCACTGCTGTTCCGATTCCTGAAATTTTCGTTCGTAGCCGTTTAATATGAACATCCACCGTCCGGTCATCTCCGTAAAAATCGAATCCCCAGACACGGTCAAGCAGCTGGTCCCGTGAGAAAACCTGTTTTGGATGGCGGATGAAAAAGACCAGTAAGTCATATTCTTTTGGCGTTAGGTTCTCGATAGAGACACCATCTACGAACACTTCACGAGCGTTTTCATCCACACGGAAATGGACCGTTTCAAGCATGGGGTTCGTTCCCTTTTCTTTTGTAGGTCGTCTGCGTGTCACGGCTTTAATGCGTGCCATTAAAGCAAGTGGGCTGAATGGTTTCGTTACGTAATCGTCTGCACCCATTTCCAGACCGAGCACCTGATCGGACTCGCCATCTTTTGCGGTGAGCATAATGATTGGGACGTCGTTTCCTGCTTTTCGAAGGGTTCTACAAATCGACACGCCATCCATCGAAGGAAGCATCCAGTCGATGATGAGGCAATCCCACGAATCTTGTTGGGCTCGTTCTAAGCCCACTTTTCCGTCCAAGACGAACTCGCCATCAATGCCTTCCTTTTCAAAAAATAAACCAATCATCTGTGACACACTTTCATTATCTTCAATGACAAGAATCTTCAACGAAGTCCGCCTCCTTTGCTTTAAAGCTATCGGTAAATTCCTATTCATGCAACTCATTTGTCCAATACGAAAAAGCTGCCCAGAACCCAACTAGTAGGTATCTGGACAGCTGTTCTGCAACTTACTTCTCGACATCTGCATTACTCGAGAGTGTCACATTCACAACTTGTTGTTTGCCTTCTCGATAGATGGTAAATTTCGCTTGGTCTCCAACTTTTAGATCAGTGTAGAGGATTTTCCGTAAAGCGGTTGAAGAGTCGATTGCTTGTCCATTCACTTTAGTGATGACATCTTGTTCTTTGAACCCTGCTTTTCCGGCAGGTGAATTTGGGTCCACACTACCGACCATGACTCCACCTTTCACACTATCTGGGATATCCTGTACATACATTTCAGGGACCTCTGCAAGGTCGACGAGACCAATTCCGATATATGGACGTGTGATTTTGCCGTCCTTCATTAGTTTTTCAGCAAGTGGCTTTACATCATTGCTCGGGATGGCGAACCCTAATCCTTCGACGCCGTTTTGAGCGATTTTCAAGCTGTTAATCCCGACCAATTCACCGGATCCGTTTACTAGCGCACCACCACTGTTACCAGGGTTAATGGCTGCATCTGTCTGGATGACATTCATTTCCCACTTCCCAGCAGATGTGTCGACGTCGATTGAACGAGCCGGTGCACTTACAATCCCTTGTGTAACAGTACCTGAAAAGTCGAGGCCGAGTGGATTACCGATTGCAATAACCGCATCACCAGCACGAAGTTTCGAAGAATCTCCGAATGATAATGTGCCTTCTGCATATTTTTTATCCATTTTAATAACTGCTAAATCCGTGAGAGGGTCAGTGCCGACTAGGACAGCTTCCGTTTCTTCACCACTTGCTGTTGTGATCCCGATTTTGGTCGCGTCCTCAATCACATGATTATTTGTAATAATATATGCATCGGAGCCTTCCGTTTTGAAGACGACCCCTGAACCCGTTCCAACATTTTGAGATTCGGATGTACCGGCAAACCGATTGCCAGCGGACTGATAATTATCGATTCCGACAATCGCTTTAGAAGCATCTTCTACCATATCGGATAGAGAGTTTTGTGGTTGTGCTCCAGTATTTTGCACGTCGTAGGAAGAAGACGTTTCAGGTTGTGTAGCTGATTGAAGACTGCTGTCCTCCTTCAGGATGTCCGTATTAGCCACTGCCCCGAGTGTTAATGCCGAGCCAAGCACTCCTGCGCCTACTGTAGATAATAGCCATTTACTTTTTGATGTATTCATGGTCCCTCGCTCCTTTATCTATGGTTGATAAAGTAAGTGTAAATCGAACTTATGAACAAATTATTACCGAGACGTTAACAAGTTATTAATCGTAGTAGACTTAATTCTATAGTAAAATAAAATTGAAATAATCGAACTAGTCAGATATAGTTATAGTGAAATGGAAATTTTTTTATTTTCAAATGAAAGCGCATACATCATTCATGCTCGAGGACAACCCGACATAGAGTGTACATGTGTGCACTGTACATGCACCGATTTTCTACAAAACTTGCAGAAATGGGAGGAATGGAAATGGTACAACAAGTTGAGAATCTAGTTTACGCAAACCCGAACACAGAAGGCGCAAAGGTGAATTTCAAGGAAAGATACGATAATTTCATAAATGGTAAATGGACAGCCCCTGTCAATGGAGAATACTTTGACAACCCGACTCCTGTAACGGGGAAGGTGTTTACACAAGTGGCACGCTCCACTGCGGAGGATATTGAACTAGCTCTAGATGCAGCACATGCTGCAAAGGATGCATGGGGGACGACGTCGGTAACTGAACGCTCTAACATTCTTTTGAAGATTGCAGACCGGATTGAAGAAAACCTTGAGATGCTTGCGGTAGCAGAAACGTGGGAGAACGGGAAAGCAATTCGGGAAACGTTGAATGCGGATTTACCTTTAGCGATTGATCATTTCCGATATTTCGCTTCTGCGATCCGTGCTCAAGAAGGTGGCGTCAGCCAAATTGATAATGATACGGTTGCTTATCATTTCCATGAGCCGATTGGTGTTGTTGGACAGATTATTCCATGGAACTTCCCGATCCTTATGGCGGTTTGGAAACTCGCTCCTGCACTCGCTGCGGGGAATTGCGTGATCCTTAAGCCAGCAGAGCAAACTCCGGCATCGATTCTTGTGCTCGTTGAATTGATTGAAGACTTATTGCCGGCGGGCGTATTGAACGTCGTGAACGGATTTGGTCTTGAAGCAGGAAAGCCTCTCGCATCCAATCCGCGGATTGGAAAAATCGCGTTTACTGGGGAGACGACGACGGGTCGAATGATCATGCAGTATGCTTCCCAAAACCTTATTCCAGCCACACTAGAACTTGGTGGCAAGTCACCGAATATCTTCTTTGAAGATGTGATGGCTGAAGACGACGACTTCCTCGACAAAGCAGTAGAAGGATTTGTCATGTTTGCATTGAACCAGGGAGAAGTATGTACATGCCCGTCTCGTGCACTTATCCAAGAGTCAATTTACGATGAATTCATGGAGAAAGCATTGGCGCGCGTTGAAGCCATCAAAATCGGGAATCCTCTCGATCCGACAGTCATGATGGGGGCACAAGCTTCTACGGAACAACTTGAGAAGATTTTGTCGTACCTAGACATCGGAAAGCAGGAAGGGGCTGAGTGTCTAGCAGGTGGTGAGCAAAACAAGCTGGAAGGCGAGTTGGCGGAAGGCTATTACGTGAAGCCGACTGTCTTCAAAGGCCACAATAAGATGCGCATTTTCCAAGAAGAAATCTTTGGGCCGGTTGTTGCAGTTACAACGTTCAAGACAAAAGAAGAAGCACTCGAAATCGCGAACGACACATTATATGGACTCGGTTCAGGCGTTTGGACACGTGATATGAATACAGCGTACCGTTTTGGACGGGGTATCGAAGCGGGTCGCGTTTGGACGAATTGCTACCATGCTTACCCTGCGCACGCTGCGTTTGGCGGCTATAAAGCATCTGGAATCGGACGTGAAAACCACTTGATGATGCTAGAACATTATCAGCAGACGAAAAATATGCTCGTTAGCTACAGCGAACAAAAGCAAGGATTCTTTTAAGCGAAATAGAGAGGTGAGTAGCAGATGACAGAGCGGGTTATTGCGACGGAAGCAACGCTAGCGCTGATCAAGCAACTCGAACAGAAACACGGTCCGTTAATGTTTCACCAATCAGGTGGATGCTGTGACGGCTCATCACCTATGTGTTATCCGGAAGGTGATTTAATATTAGGGGATCAAGATGTGCTTCTCGGGCTTATTGGAGGCGTTCCATTCTATATGTTACGTAACCAATTTGAGTACTGGAAGCACACCCAACTGATCATTGACGTCGTGGATGGAAGAGGCGGTATGTTTTCACTTGAAGGAGTCGAAGGCAAACGGTTTCTCACCCGTTCGCGCGCATTTACAACTGATGAGGTTGAACAGCTCCAAACATAATAAAGACGGCACCCGGTTAATGGGCGCCGTCTTTGTTTTATTAAAGGGGGATTATAGAAAACGTTTTCGATCCGCAGCCGTCGGAAGCATACAGGCCTCTTCTTTTTTTCCAAACCACTTATAGCGATTACGTGCAAAAAAGTCATAGAACGCATCTCGAATAGGAGGGGGCACGATGATGAACAGAAACGCGAGGTGCCACAGTCCATCAAGCTTTTTGGCAATACGGAGGGCAGCACCTGATTTCGTATAGGCTATGCCCTTTTCAATGAGAACTAAACTGTCTACTTCATCTGGAATCCCGAAGTCTTTAGAGAGTTGCTGTCCAGTTTCACTTTGAAGGGAAGCAAACTGAAAAAACTCATACGGATCACGTTTTATAATGAATTGAACACTTGCATCGCAAAAGTTGCATTCGCCATCGAATAACACCGTTCGTTTCATGGACGAACCTCCTTAAAATGCTTGGTAAACATACTATAACCGAAAACAAAACGGCTGAAACAATACAGAGCTATTGTACTACACATATAATAGACAGAATACTCTTTACATTCGTTTGGTAGCATGCTAGACTATATGTGAGAAAATGTTGTTTTTTGGCTGCTCAGCGCTTCACCGTTTAGTGTCCCGCCTGTGATTACAATAAGGGAAGGTGATCAAAGTGGAACGTCAAAACATTCATCCAGACGAAATGAACTTGCGTAACGACGTGGATTACATCGCTATGCTGCAAATGATCGGAGAAGGTGCACCAGACTTTAGTAGATTTCTTGACCATCGTCCTGAATCTCCTTCAGAAATAGGGTTCGACGAGCACGAACTTCCTAGAGATTATCAGTAAAAACCTTCCGGCTGGAAGGTTTTTTGTTTGGCTGAAGAATTTCACGAGAAGTTTTGCATATGGTTCAAAACGGCAAGCACCTCTTGTTCAAATAGAGGTGGGCATTGCCAGCAGAGTACCTAACGGAAATAACGACGGTTTTTGCTGCCACCAACTATTTGAAACTCCATCTTTTTCAAAATCCGATAGGCCATGTGCCGATTAGTTAGATGAAGAAAGTCACGGCACTGCTGATTAGACATCGTCCCACCAAATAACAGGAACCAGTCACGTATTGCTTGGGCGCCAGCCTTTGTGCTTTTTTCTTCACAAACAGAGCAGTACCAATTCAAGCGATTTTTCAACATAGTTGGAGCAGCACACGTCTCACAAAAAACACCGCTCCTAAAGTCTTGATCAGTCAAGGAATAACTTTCGCAAATAGGTTGTGGAAAGAAGTCATGGTGACCTTTCAGGAGTTGGTCATTCAGTAAGGAGAACTGGTCGGGAAGTAGTGCAGACGTTGAAGATGCCAAACGCCGGAGATATGAGGGGATTCCGGATGGATACAGAAAAGGAACTTCAGCGTTTTCTGCAGAAACGGTGTGTTTGGGATGAGCTAGCACAATAGCACCTTTCACAGGTAAGTGGATGCTTCGGCAGACTAGCCAATCCTGCAATAATTCAATTTTTCGCTCGAGCTGAGATACCGGACTTTCAAAACTATTGGTTTGTCCATTCTCCAATGTCCGAATAAGCTGAGGAGGATTATTTCTCAAAGTCAGCGCGCCAGCAATGTTTTTCACTTCGAGCACGACCGCATGTGACGAAGTAACAAACAGTGTGTCCACTTGAAAACGAGTACTAGAGTTCAAAGATAGATCATGGAAAATCGCATGAGGAAAGGAAAAAATATAATGCTCAAAGACTCGATCCAAAACCAGTTCACCCGCATAGCCCGCTTGAACTGCAGATAATCTTGACTGCAGCGCATGTTCTTTTGGATGATTTGGCATAATTCTTCGTACTGCAGCCGATAAGGAATCTAGTATTAAAGGAGGCTTCCGAGGCTTCATAAGTACGATAATCACCTCATTTCTAATAGTGTCAATCTCCATTATTATACCATTAGGTGTCGGACAAGTCTGATATTTATATCACAATTACTATTAAATTAAATTCGGCAATCCAGAATTGAATGTGCGCGCCGGAAGAAATCGGCACGAACGGAGTGCGATTGCGCGCGAACGAGAGTCAAAAGCGAGCGCCAAAAGAAATCTGCGCGAACGGAGTGCACTTACGCGCGGAAGCTATCAGAATGCGAGCGGAGGAGGGGAGAATGCGCGCGACCGAGAGCCCAATGTGCGCGCCGGAAGAAATCCGCGCGAACGGAGAGCAAGTGTGCGCGGAAGCCATCGGAATGCGAGCGGAAGAGAGGAGAATGCGCGCGAACGAGAGTCAAAAGCGAGCGCCCGAAGAAATCTGCGCGAAAGGAGAGCCCTTGCGCGCGTAAGCCATCGGAATACGAGCGGAAGAGAGAGAATGCGCGCGACCGAGAGCCAAAAGCGGGCGCCGGAAGAAATCCGCATTCTGGGAAGTCATTTGCCCGTGTCTTACTCGGTAATTTGCATGTAATGGAGGGAGGAGGTGATGAAGATGATGCATCAGAATCAAAAATGCTGCATGAAGCCACAACCAATGCCACCAATGCAACCTTGTAACAATCAGGCACAACCGGTTATCTGCCCGACGCAATATCGTTACCACGATACGTTCATGCCACAGGAGTTACCTGTAGTTCATCCGTTCGTCAACGTAAACCGCCAACATACCGTTCAAATCCCTCGCCATTATTACACAGAAGTGAATGAAACAATGATGGGGCAGACGGTTCAAGCAAGGCCTGGTTACGGACCAGGAATGGGGCAATGGGGTTCTCAACGACCTCCGATGGGACCTGGACCAATGCCTTGGGGAAGATGATAATGTAAGAAAAGATCCTGCGGGTAAGAGTGATTTCACTCTACTGCAGGATCTTTTGTGTCCGTTAGTCAATATTGAAGTAACGTGCATCCGCATGAGCAAAGACGATTGCGGACACAGAAGCTTCCGGCTCCATCATGAACTCTTCTGTTAAGTGAACACCAATCTCTTCTGGCTTCAACAAACCGAATAGCTTCGCCTGATCTTCTAAATTGGGACATGCAGGATACCCGAAAGAGAATCGCTGTCCTTGGTATTTCGCTGCAAATCGGTCTTTCATCGTAAAATCAGTGGCATCTGGGAATCCCCATTGGTCGCGGATCTCTTGGTGTACGCGTTCCGCAAAGCCTTCTGCGAGTTCAAGCGCAGTCGCTTGGAACGCATGACTTTCGAGAAATTTCCCCTCTGCTTTCAATCGTTCCGCTTCTGCCCGGACTCCATGACCTGCCGTTACTTGCATAAACGCCACATAATCCATCTCGCCACTATCTACAGTCTTTAAATAGTCAGCGAGGCAAAGAAACGGATCTCGTCGTTGGCGTGGAAATGTAAATCGCTCAATTTCAGTTTTTCCATCTTGTGGATCATAAATGATTACATCATCGCCATCCGCTTGAGCAGGGAAAAACTGATACAGACCCGATGCACCAAGTTTTCCGGATTCTAAAAATCCAGTTACCATTTCGTGCAGTTCAACTGCGCGTGGTTCTTGTTTTTGCAATGTTGAGTCCGTAAATCCGCGGAGCCCTAAATGATGTCCGATCAATGTCCTCATGTTGACGTAAGGGGTGAGGTGGGAAATTGAGTAATCCCGTAGCACCCGTTTCCTACAATCATTCGGAACAAAAACAGGAGCATCCGCCCGAACCGTCTTCACGGGACGGGGGGCAACTGCAATAGCAACTCCACCTTTTTCTGATGCTTTAGCTGCTTTAATGGCATCATTCGCCACTCGCTTTTCCAGTTGCTGATCCAGTTCGAGAAGCAAAGCATCTTTTTCATCACTCTGTAGTCGATTCGCGAGATCCAATCCTTGCATTGCATCTTTTGCATAGATGACAGGACCATCGTATTCAGGTGCAATTTTTGTATCCGTAAAACGCCGTGTGAGTGCAGCTCCACCAACCATTACAGGCAAATCGATTCCTGCAGATTTAAAGTCTTGTGCAGTCAAAACCATTTGCTGCGCAGATTTCACGAGCAACCCGGAAAGCCCGATAATATCTGGTTTTTCTTTCCGAATGACTTCAATCAGTTGCGCAGGTGTCACTTTAATTCCAATGTCTACAACTTTGAAACCATTATTGCTCAAGATGATTTCAACGAGATTTTTCCCGATATCGTGAACGTCACCTTTTACAGTGGCGAGGACAATTTTCCCTTTGCCGTTATCGTCCTCTTTTTTCTCCATGAACTGTTCCAAATAGGACACCGAGGCTTTCATGACTTCTGCGCTCTGGAGCACTTCAGCAACAATAAGCTGATTCGTATTGAACAGTCGACCGACTTCTGCCATTCCTGTCATAAGTGGGCCATTAATAATGTCGAGAGGTTCATCATACTGACCCAGCGCTGTATCTAAATCCGGAATGAGTCCTTCTTTTGTTCCTTCAACGACATAATAGGCAAGACGTTCAGGAACGGTTTTCGGGATATCATCTTCTGTTTTTTCTTTCTTCTTACCGCGATAAAATTCAGTGAAGGCTGCAAGCGTTTCGTCGGTTGTTGTAAATAACAATGCATTTGCCATATCGTTTTCCGCTTGAGGGATTGATGCATACCGCTCTAGCTTTTCAGTATTCACAATTGCATAGTCCAGCCCAGCTTGCGTACAGTGGTACAAATACACAGCGTTCAATACTTCGCGTCCTACAGGTGGAAGTCCGAACGAAACGTTACTGACACCAAGAACTGTGAGCGCGCGCGGAAGGTGTTCTTTAATCAGACGGATACCTTCAATTGTTTCAACAGCGGAGCCAATGTACTGCGCATCTCCCGTTCCAACTGGGAATACAAGAGGGTCGAAAATGATATCTTCAGGGGCAAGACCCCATTTGTTCGTCAGCAAGTCATAGGATCGTTTTGCAATCTCGAGTTTCCGTTCCCGCGTAACGGCCATTCCGATTTCATCAATCGTACCTACAACAACTGCAGCCCCGTACTTCTTCACAATCGGCATTACAGCGTCGAATCGTTCTTCGCCATCTTCTAAATTTATGGAGTTAATAATCGCTTTTCCTTGGGAGTATTTCAACGCTTCTTCAATTACGTTTTCGTCTGTCGAGTCAATGACAAGTGGCGCTTTAATCTTTTTCACAACTTCTTTCATGAAGTCGGTCATATCAGTCAGTTCATCCCGATCAGGATTGGCGAGACAAACGTCAATGACATGGGCACCGTTTTTCACTTGTGCCCGGGCGATTTCAGCTGCTTCTTCCACCTTACCATCGACAATGAGCTGTTTAAATTTACGCGAACCTATGACGTTGGTACGCTCTCCAATCAAAATTGGGCGCATGCTCGGATCGTACAAAAGTGGTTCGATTCCAGAGACGGTATGTCCGTGCGTTTTATCAGGGAGTGGACGGGGAGTTTTGCCTTCCACTGCGCGGCAAATCGCTTGAATATGTGCAGGTGTCGTCCCGCAACAGCCGCCAACAATATTCAACCAACCTTTCTCCGCAAAACCTTCTAATTTTTTCGAGAGCGAATCAGGCGATTCATGATAATGGCCTTCTTCGTCAGGCAACCCTGCGTTTGGATAACAACTGACGAATCCTGTCGCGAGTTCTGATAGCGAACGTAAATGATCCGTCATGAATTCGGGTCCCGTCGCACAGTTAAGTCCGACAGAAAGGGGGGTAATATGCTCTATAGAAACGTAAAATGCTTCAATACTTTGTCCAGCTAATGTCGTACCCATCGGTTCAATCGTTCCGGATATCATCACTGGGAGTTCCCGTCCAGTTTCTTCAAAGGCTCGACGGATCCCAATCGTTCCAGCTTTGACATTCAACATGTCTTGACTGGTTTCCATTAAGAGAAGATCCGAGCCTCCGTCGATTAACCCTTTCGCCTGAACGTAGAAATCGTTTGCCAACTGGTCAAACGTAATCCCACCTGTCACGGACAGCGTCTTAGTCGTTGGCCCCATGGCGCCCGCAACGAATCGAGGACGTTCAGGTGTCGAAAACTCATCTGCTGCAGCACGCGCAAGTTCTGCGCCGCGACGGTTAATCACATCCGCTTCACTACCTAAATCATAATCGTCTAACACGACAGGCGTACCACCGAACGTATTCGTACAGATGATATCAGCACCAGCCTCTAAGTATTCTCTATGAATTCGGGTCAACACATCGGGTTTTGTCAGATTCAAATACTCGTTGCAACCTTCATACTCCTCACCGCCAAAATCATCTGCAGTTAAATTAGCATTTTGCAGCATCGTTCCCATAGCTCCGTCCATCACGAGAATACGTTTCTGCAGTTCATCGTTAATTTGTTGTGGCATGGTGCACCTCTCTTTCTCTTGTAGCGTCGATCTTGTTGATATAGTGCACGAGTTCGACGGTCATGTCATAACGTAAAAATGGAGTAATTAAGTAAATTCCATTAAACAAAGAAGCTGCTGTATCGATGAGTTCTCTAGCAATTTGTATCCCTTCAGCAGTCGCTGCTTCTCGATCATCACCGCATGCTCTCATGCGCTCAAGAACTTCATCAGACAATTTGATGCCTGGTACTTCATGATGCAGGAATTCAGCGTTACGAATATTTGTCAACGGCATGATTCCTATGAAAATCGGAGTATCTAAATGTTTGACGGCTTCATAGATTTCAATAATTTTTTCTTTCGTATAGACAGGTTGTGTGATGAAGTAATCAGCGCCACATTCGATTTTTTTCTCAAGACGTTTAACAGCACGCTCAACGACCCGGACATTCGGGTTAAACGCGCCCGCTACAGAAAAGTTCGCCTTTTTACGTAAAGGACGACCGGAGAATGAAATCCCTTCATTCAGCTTTTTAATGAGTTGGAAGAGTTCTAGGCTAGAAACATCGTAAACGTCTGTTGCCCCTGGAAAGTCTCCAATCTTGGTTGGGTCGCCTGTCACAGCTAAAATATCATGTATGCCAAGTGCGTCCAGCCCCATTAAATGAGATTGCAGACCAATTAAATTATGATCCCTGCAAGTGACATGGACGAGAGGACGGACGTCATCTTGATGTTTTACAAGGGAGGCCATAGCTAGATTACTAATCCTTGGGGAAGCGAGAGAATTATCGGCCATCGTCACAGCGTGTGCTCCAGCTGCTGTAAGTTGACGAGCCCCTTCGAAATAGTTTTCGGTTTCCAAGTGGCGTGGCGTATCCAGCTCAACAAGAATCGTACGCTCACGCTGTACCTTTAAGTGTATTGGCTCATAGCGAGTCGGTTCCGCGTCTCGAATAACAATTGGCTTATGTGGGATAACTGCCTTTTCTGTAATGGGTGCAAGATTGGCTAATTGAGATTTCACAGCGACAATGTGCGCAGGAGTCGTTCCACAACACCCACCGATTAGCCGAACTCCTTCATCTCGCAATAGCCTTGCAGCACGACCGTAATAATCCGTTTCAGAGACATAGACAATTCGTCCGTCTTCAACGTCTAGTAAACTCGCATTTGGATACGCAGATAAAAATGCCTTCTCAGGGAGTTCGACCCCTTCAAATGCTTGAATCGTATGGTACGGGCCGAGTCGGCAGTTCACACCTACGACATCCGCTCCAAGTGATTCTAACTGATGTAAGGCGTCATTCAATCTCACCCCATTCTGTAAGACACCGGGTTCATGCATGGATACTTGTGCAATCAATGGAACATCTGTCTGTTGACGAAGGTGCTTAACTACTGCAGATAGCTCTTCAAAGTCATAATAAGTTTCCAGTAATAATCCGTCTGGATCACCGGCAAGCAAAGGTTCCGCTTGCTGCTGAACAATTGACAGGACTTCATCTATGGTTGCATCGCTTTTACGGATACTTCGAATGCCACCGATTGTACCAAGCACATATTGACCACCTGAAGATGCAGCACGCTTGGCGATCGCAATTCCAGCTTCGTTAAATTCTTTTACACGATGCTCCAGTCCATAGCGAGCCAGTTTGTAGGAGTTGGCGCTGTACGTGTTGGTTTGAATGATGTCTGCGCCTGCTTGTATATATTGTTCATGTATTCCTTGAATAACATCCGGCTTTTCTATATTTAATTGTTCATAGCAAAAGTCGAGTCCCTCCGCATAGAGTAACGTCCCCATTGCACCATCCGCTGTAAGAACTTCTGTTTTTAATCGCTCAAGTAATTTCATTTCCCTATCATCCTTTCTTACGGCAGAGCGTTGAAGCAGAGAATAATAAAAAAGCCTTCTAAACGAACGAAGAAGGCTTTGTCATCTAAATGATTGTCTCCTCCTCATCTGCCGGACTACAAACATCCGCTGGAAGTAGCACCTGACCGTATGGCTGGTTGCTGAAGCATCGACGGGCCAGATCCCTACGCTTCTCTTGATAAGAATGACTATTAAGTTGTGTGAATAATTTAACATATCATATCGTTGTTTGAGAGTTCCGTCAATAGACAATATGTGAAGTGACCTGGGAGTTCCCTAGTGTATGTGGTAAACTATACGTACATGTAAGGAAAGGGGATTGCTATGAGGGCGTTCAAATTTGTTATCCCGATGGTGTTATTAGTCGGTGGAGTTGCCTGGGTTATGCTCAACAAAAACTTTACAGACGTGCCCGTCATGTCTCGTTTTTATATTACACTTGGCGCAATGGTTTTGAGTGGTGTCATTTCCTTTTTCCTATTCCCTAAAGATGAAGGGAAAAGACGATAAACTGACAGAGAATGACTGTCAGTTTTATTATTGCTTGGATTTATGTTAACCTTAAAATGTATTAGGTTGACACATTACGCTCTTCCTTTTATTCTATAACTATACAGTAAAAGGGGTGTTATAAATGGGAACAACAGCAACTATGAAACCAAACCGTTCGAAGACGATGGTCGGAACGCTTGGGCTTGTCTACTCAGCAATGTTTGCCGCATTGATGATGATTGGAGCAAATATTACATACTTTTTACCGGCTTTATCAGTAAGTGGCGTGCCAATTACACTGCAAACTTTCTTTGCTGTATTAGCAGGACTATTACTCGGAAGCCGATATGGGGCGGTCTCAATGACGGTCTACATGGCAATAGGTCTTGCAGGTGCACCCGTATTTGCGAAATTTAGTGGAGGCGTAAGTGCAATTGTTAGTCCAACGTTCGGCTTTATTTTATCGTTTATCGTTGTTGCGTATGCCGTTGGGAAAATTGTTGAAAAGAATAGTTCTGTTACGGGATACGTCGTTGCAGCACTTGTAGGATGTGTCGTCAATTACTTAATAGGAACAAACTGGATGTTTGTCGCGTACAAGCTATGGGCAGCAGCTCCGGACGCATTTACTTACAAAATGGCGTGGATTTGGATGTTACCACCGTTACCTAAAGATATCATCCTCTCCGTATTGGCTGGATTGTTTGGCCACCGAATGGCACGTATTCTAAGAACACGTCGCTCTATTTAACAAATTAAACCGACTTCTCTCTATAAGGGAGGTCGGTTTTTCTGTATCCAAACTGAAATCGCTGAAACATTTTCGTTGCGTTATCCGTATACAAGAGTAAGTACACGACAAACGGAAGGAAGGCTTACTTATGATTCACTTACTCTTATTTTCTCTCATTGCAGGCATCGTTGCGGCACTGCTGGCCGTGCCTTTGCATAGGCAAGTTCTCACGGAAGAAAAAGAAAACAGTTCCAGCTTTAGAGCGATCCTTCTGATCATTGCAACTGTGGTGATCGCGGTTGGTATTTCTATTTTTTATTACGCAACAAATTTAGACCAGCATTGGTCCTCACTATGGGTTCTGCTACTCGCTGCAGCGTTACTTGGAACTATATTAGATGGTGGAGTGTACCGGAAAGTAAAGATTGTTGTGGCAGGACTCTCGCTCATAGCAGGTATTTACATTTTATCCGCCCCATTATTAAATGCGAACACAAAATACAAAGCAGTTGAAATGGATCAACAAGTAGAAATCGAAGCATTTGACGAAACTCAGACACCGGCGAGCGTGCCACCTAAATTTGCACGCAACAAAATGAAAAAAGCATTCGGGCAAGTACCGAATACAAGTTATTACGACTTAGGTCATCTGCAAATCCAAAAGGTGAAAGATGAGTATGTATATATTGCGCCAGTCGAATTTTCAGGATTTTTTAAATGGTGGAATGGAAAAACGACACCAGGCTATTTCCGCATGAGTGCCACGGACTCTGCTGATAATCCGAAATTTGTATCGTCCGAAATGACGTATACAGAGACGTCTTACTTTAACAAACAAGTGGACCGTCATATGCGTTTACAATTTCCTGAACTGATTTTTTATGGAGATGTTCAATTGGAAATCGACGATGAAGGTAATCCCCATTACATCCGTTCTTACGGAGAATTTATCACTGCCCGCAATGGATTTGACGTAAAAGGAATTGTCATGACAGATCCAATGACCGGGGCAGTTGAGAAGTTTGCACTTGCGGATATCCCAGACTATATCGATGGTGCTGTCTCCCCGGAAGTCGTCAGTTTGCAAAATAGCTATTTCGGAAAGTATGTTCATGGTTTCTGGAACTCAATTGTCGGTAAAAAAGATGTCAAACTTCCTTCCGATGAAGGAACGGAGGCAAATGTCAGTCCGATTTTCGATGAAAATGGACATATGTATTACTTCACTGACTTTACAAGTCCGAAAGAAGGCGTCGATTCGATGCTAGGGTATGCATTGACAGACGGGCGTACAGGTATTGCAACGTACTACACCGGGGACCTTGAAGAGTCCTACATGGATTCGCAAGGAGCCTTGCAAATTATCGAAAAGAAATTCATCGAGAAAAAGTGGTCTGGCGAAATGCCTGTCCTTTATAACTTTTATGGTGAAGCGAGTTGGCTGACACCCGTGTTAGATTCGAATGGTTTCTTGCAAAACTACTTCATCGTGTCTGCTGCAAATCCGGAAATATCAGTATCTGGGAACTCCCCGAATGATGCATTGAAACTGTATAAAACCGCATTACAACGAGGGGGCAGTTCTGTGAATGGCAGCTCAGAAGCAGAAGAAGCGAAGGCCGCAATCACTGTAAAACGAGTCTACAAAGAACGAACTGGTGACTTTACCTTAGTTTCTGTAAAATCGGAAGACGGACGGAACTTCCTAGTGTCGTCTGAAACGATTCCTGAAGCGGTGTACATTCAAGAAGGTGACAAATTATCGATTACGTATGTAGAAACAGGGGAACTCTTTCTTCCTGTCAAGGAACTCACAAATGTCTCGTTAACGGAATAACGAAACGCATTTAAAATCCATAACAAAAGCGGAAGCCGTTTAGAGGGCTTCCGCTTTTTCGTTGTTTTACTGAAGGACGACTGTCAATTAAGCACTAACTGTAGCAAAAGGTTTTAAGATATTTGTTTTACCTTCTGTACGGAATGTCAATACTTTATCAATCGGGTCGTATGATTCACCGTAAAATTCATCATCCTTATACGTATGGATTTCTTCATACGTCATCTTCATGGCATCATATACCGTTTCTTCTTCCGCATCTTCAGGAGACCAGTAAAGGATTTCGAGGTCGGTTTGTTCTCCAGTTGCGAGTGAGCGGCGGCTATAACCGATGCGAGAAGCATGATGGAAATTCTCGCGTGCGTAAAATCGCAAGCGTTTTTCCGTATCTGTATCTTCATAATTGACCGGTTCAACTTCCAACAAAATTGGCTTACCTTTTTCCTTAAGTTGTGTCAGTAGCTTTTTGCCAAGGCCTTCACCGCGTGAAGCTGACGAAACAAACAAATAATCGACAAACACAAATGATTCTGTTTCAACATACATGAGCACGTGCTTCGAACCTTCGTCTTTACGATAAACATTGTGTTTATCCTTTAACAACGCGTCCATATGCTCTTTTGATTTCATTTCTTCGATTGGGAAATACTCACTTAATTTCTCGTACCAGTTCATTGATTCAATCTCCTCCGTCGGTATGGGTGTACCCGGAGCTTTTTGTTTGGGGGTCAAACGTAGAGAGGAAAAAAGAGGTCAGAAAAAAATCCTCGAATTAATTCTATACCTCCATTATAAACATACTAAACATAAAACGTTCAACTATTTTACTTTTTTCTCCCCTAATTCGAGGTTTTGCAAATTTCTTGCGTGCCTATTGATTAATACGGTACAATTAAGTCAAAGATAGTCAAAGTCAACATAAAGACTGTGCCAATTAAAAGAGGTGAGAGGATGCGTAATATTTCCGACATCATAGAAGGGTATTTAAAATCGATTATCGAACATGAAGATAATGGAATCGTGGAAATCAAGCGCAATGAAGTGGCGGAAAAGTTCCAATGTGTTCCTTCGCAGATTAATTACGTCATTAAAACACGATTTACATTGGAACGGGGTTACGCGGTCGAGTCTAAACGTGGTGGCGGTGGGTATATCCGTATTTATCGGGTTCAAACGAATTCACGCAAAGACCTATTGGATCACGTATTAGAAAGTGTGCAACAAGGCGCTTCGTACACAATGGCAGAAGACGTAGTCTATCGGTTAATAGCGGAACAAGTGGTTTCTAAAAAGGAAGCCCGTCTAATGCTTGCAGCTGTCGAGCCTGCTGTCCTAAACTATCCGTTACCTGAACGGGATATAATCCGTGCTCGGATTTTACAGGCCATGTTATTCTCGCTCCTATACGAACAATCGGAGTGACTAGTTATCTAAACGATGGGGTGGTAAAACATGCTTTGTGAAAACTGTAAAGAACGTCAAGCTACCGTTATCTTAATGCAAGATACGCCAAATGGATCGATTGAAAGGAATTTGTGTGAGAAGTGCGCATTTAACTTACAGACGTTTTCAATCAGCCCGAATCAGGAGCCGATGTCCATTCAACAATTTTTGTCACAGTGGTTGAGTGGAAGTGAAACGCTACAACAGCAAACACGAGAAGTTCAGACAATGCCGGAGTGTCCAGAGTGCGGACTAACCTTCCACCGTTTTCTAGAAATCGGGAAGTTCGGATGTCCGACATGTTATGAAACATTCCGTGAGCGTCTCCCGAAAGTCTTTGGCAAATTGCATAACGGAAATACAATCCATAAAGGTAAAATTCCTGCGTCTTTCAATGAAAAGATGACCATTAAAAAGAAAATCGAGGAACTTCGTTCGAGTATGCAAGAAGCGATACAAGAAGAACAGTTCGAACACGCTGCTGTGTTACGCGATGAAATAAAAGACTGGAAACAAAAACTCGCTGCAGAAACAGAAGAGGAAGGAGGGAGTGAGCATGGGGAATAATCGATTTATGCAAAACGCTGTCACAGGCTGGATGGTCCCTCATGGTGAGCATTCCGATATCGTGATGTCGACTCGAATTCGCCTTGCTCGAAACCTTCGTGAATTTCGTTTCCCAATCGCGTTCTCTGATGAGCAAGCAGAAGAGGTCGGTCGAATTGTTTCCGAAGCATTGCTTAGTACAGATGAAAAAGGGTATTCCTATACGAGGATGAACGAATTAGCCCCGCTCGACCGGCAAGCGCTAGTAGAAAAGCATTTAATCAGTCACCAACTTGCGGAAGCAGAGCAGTTCGGAGCGGTATTTCTGTCAGAAGATGAAACAATCAGCATTATGGTCAATGAAGAAGACCATTTGCGTATCCAGTGCATCTATCCGGGGTTGCAGCTCGAAAATGCCTATCAAAAGGCGGATGAAACTGATCGTACACTTGAAAAAAAATTACCTTATGCATTTGATGAAGAGTTTGGATATCTCACGAGTTGTCCGTCGAATACAGGAACCGGAATGCGTGCTTCTGTCATGTTACATTTACCGGCGCTCACGATGACCCGACAAATCAACCGCATTATACCTGCTGTTTCGAGATTAGGAATGGTTGTGAGAGGCAGCTACGGTGAAGGAAGCGAAGCACCGGGGAATGTTTATCAGGTTTCTAATCAGCTAACTCTTGGTAAATCAGAAAAGGAGATTCTTGCAGAACTTGCAAACATTGTTTCTCGACTGATTGCCCACGAGCGGAGATCTCGTGAATTACTCCTTGAAAAGTCCCGAATTGCTCTTGAAAATCGTGTGTTCCGTTCACTTGGTACAATTTCTTATGCACGACTACTTCCTGCAGCAGAAGCAGCGCGATGTCTTTCGGACGTTCGTCTAGGCATCGATCTCGAGTTAATTGAAGATGTGGATATGACCATATTGAACGAACTGATGATTTTCATGCAGTCAGGTTTTCTCCAACATTATGAAGGAGAAGCATTGACATCTGAAGAATTAGACATTAGTCGAGCTAAACTTTTCCGGGAGCGACTCCAAAAAAGTTAATCAGAAGATAATGAACAAAAATACTAGTTTTGAGCGTCTCTTTTGCGTCCTAGTAACTCATTCGATATAATGGTCAAATATGGTCAAAGTCAATTCACCCGGAAACCGATTGTTTAATGGTCCGGAAGAATATAGATAGAAGTAGTACGAAGAAAATTATTCTCTGCAGAAGGAGAGGAATGTTAATGATGTTTAATCGATTTACACAACGTGCACAAAAAGTCCTCCAACTCGCTCAAGAAGAAGCCATTCGCATGAAACATGAAGCAATTGGAACAGAACATATTCTACTTGGATTAATCCGTGAAGGTGGCGGCATTGCAGCAAAAGCATTGGAAGCAATTGGAGTCAGTTTCGAAACGATTGAAACAGGTGTGGAAACACTCGTTGGAACGGGAAGTAAAGACGTAGGACCAATCGTGCACTACACACCACGAGCGAAGAAAGTCATTGAGCTTTCTGTAGATGAATCCCGTAAACTGGGTCACTCGTATATTGGGACAGAACATATTCTTCTTGCATTGATTCGCGAAGGAGAAGGTGTGGCAGCGCGTGTTCTTAATAATGCAGGTGTTAGTTTGAACAAAGCCCGTCAGCAAGTATTGCAGCTTCTTGGTAGTAACGATACTGCGAATGCGAGTGGTCAAAATGCTTCAGCAACAGCGGCTACACCGACTTTGGATGGATTGGCACGTGACCTTACCGAGATTGCCCGAGAAGGGACGCTCGATCCGGTCATCGGCCGTGGTAAAGAGATTACACGCGTTATTGAAGTTTTAGCGCGTCGTACGAAGAATAATCCGGTTCTAATCGGTGAGCCAGGCGTTGGTAAAACGGCGATTGCTGAAGGGCTTGCACTTCAAGTCGTTAACAATGAAGTCCCTGAAATCCTGCGTGATAAGCGTGTCATGACGTTAGATATGGGGACTGTCGTTGCGGGTACTAAATACCGTGGCGAGTTTGAAGACCGTATGAAGAAAGTGATGGAAGAAATTCGCCAAGCAGGCAACATCATTTTATTCATCGATGAGTTGCACACGCTCATTGGTGCTGGTGGAGCAGAAGGCGCAATCGATGCATCGAACATTTTAAAACCGTCACTTGCTCGTGGTGAGTTGCAATGCATCGGCGCAACGACACTCGATGAGTACCGGAAGTACATTGAAAAAGATGCTGCACTTGAGCGTCGTTTCCAGCCAATTCAAGTGGATGAACCATCCGTTGAAGAGACGGTTCAAATTATTACGGGACTGCGTGATCGTTATGAAGCGCACCACCGGGTGAAAATTACGAATGAAGCAATTGAAGCGGCAGCAAAAATGTCGGATCGCTATATTTCAGACCGCTTCTTACCTGACAAAGCGATCGATTTAATCGACGAAGCAGGTTCGAAAGTTCGATTACGTTCTTATACAACGCCACCTAACTTAAGGGAGCTTGAAAATAAGCTCGAAGCAATCCGTTCTGAAAAGAATGCTGCAGTGCAAAGCCAGGAATTTGAAAAAGCAGCATCATATCGTGATAAAGAGCAGAAGATGAAAGAAGAGCTCGAGAAAACGAAAACGGAATGGAAAGAAAAACAAGGCAAAACAGAATCTGAAGTCACAGTTAATGACATAGCTGAAGTAGTGGCGATGTGGACAGGAATTCCAGTTGCACGTATTGCAGAAACGGAATCTTCGAAGCTGTTGAACATGGAGGAAGAGTTGCATAAGCGTGTGATTGGTCAAAAAGAAGCAGTCGCGGCTATTTCCCGGGCAATACGTCGTGCACGTGCAGGGTTGAAAGATCCGAAACGTCCGATTGGCTCGTTCATCTTCCTTGGACCTACTGGTGTCGGTAAAACAGAACTAGCGAGAGCACTCGCTGAAACAATGTTTGGCGATGAAGACTCGATGATTCGGATCGACATGTCCGAGTACATGGAAAAACATACAACATCACGTTTAGTCGGATCACCTCCAGGTTATGTTGGATACGAAGAAGGCGGACAGTTAACGGAAAAGGTACGCCGCAAACCATATTCCGTCATCTTGCTTGACGAAATTGAAAAAGCGCATCCAGATGTATTTAACATCCTTCTACAAGTGCTTGAAGATGGCCGATTAACCGATTCCAAAGGGCGTACAGTCGATTTCCGGAACACAGTGATCATCATGACGTCCAACGTCGGTGCACAGGAGTTAAGGAAGAACAAATATGTCGGATTTAATCTTCAAGATGGCGAGCAAGATTACGAAGACATGAAGAAAAAGATGTTGGAAGAGCTTAAAAAAGCATTCCGTCCCGAATTCCTTAACCGTGTAGATGAAATGATTGTCTTCCATTCACTTGAAAAAGAACAATTACAAGAGATTGTTTCATTGATGGTAGACGAATTGAGTAAACGTCTTGCTGAACAAGATATCGAACTTGTGTTAACTCACGAAGCGAAGTTGAAGATTGCGGATGAAGGATATGACCCTGAATACGGAGCACGTCCACTCCGACGTGCACTTCAAAAGCACGTGGAAGACCGCCTCTCAGAGGAGCTACTAAAAGGAACTGCACTCGCTGGAAGAAAAGTGAAGGTCGACTATGTAGACGGTGACTTTACTGTAGAAACGCAACAAGAAGAAATGGTGAAAAATTAATAAGAGGTAGAGGAATAGGATAGTTCATCCCTAGTATCAAAAAAAGGGAGGGGCTGTCCTCTTCGTCGTTTGGAGGATGTATATGGCGAAAAAGAAAACGAAATTTATTTGCAAATCATGCGGATATGAGTCGCCGAAGTGGATGGGAAGGTGTCCAGGGTGCGGTGAATGGAACACGATGGATGAAGAAACTGAGATTGTACAAAAAGGACCTCGAGGGGCATTTCAACATTCTGATGCTGTGAAGCAGAAAGCGATGCCTATTAATGCCGTCGCAATAGAGGATGAACCAAGAATCCGTACAGAAATGGAAGAACTGAATCGTGTGTTAGGTGGTGGAATTGTTCCGGGGTCGCTTGTCTTGATTGGTGGGGATCCGGGGATCGGGAAGTCCACATTGTTGCTTCAAGTGTCTGCACTATTAGCGAACCAACAGGAGCGCGTATTATACATTTCAGGGGAGGAGTCGATTCGTCAAACCAAGCTCCGTGCACAACGGCTAGGTGTGTTGTCTGATGAACTATATATTTACGCAGAAACGGATCTTGCGCTTATTCACGATACGATTGATAATGTTAAGCCGAAGTTTGTCATTGTGGATTCAATCCAAACCATTCATCACCCGGAAGTGGCTTCTGCTCCGGGAAGTGTTTCGCAAGTTAGAGAATGTACAGCAGAACTAATGAAAATAGCGAAAACACAAGGTATCGCAATCTTCCTAGTCGGTCATGTTACGAAAGATGGTCAAATTGCGGGTCCGCGTCTACTTGAGCACATGGTGGATACCGTCCTATATTTTGAAGGGGAGCGTCATCATACATACCGAATTTTGCGCAGTGTGAAAAATCGTTTCGGTTCTACAAATGAAATAGCGATTTTTGAAATGCTACAAGCCGGTTTGAAAGAAGTCTTGAACCCTTCGGAAATGTTCATACAGGAACGTTCTCAGAGCGGTGCAGGGTCAACCATTGTCGCTTCGATGGAAGGAACACGCCCTATTCTTGTGGAGATTCAGGCACTTGTCACGCCATCTAGTTTCAATTATCCAAAACGCATGGCGACGGGACTAGACCAAAATCGAGTATCACTTTTGATGGCGGTATTGGAAAAACGGATGGGAATGCTATTACAAGCACAAGATGCGTATATTAAGGTGGCGGGTGGCGTGAAACTCGACGAACCTGCCATTGACCTTGCTGTCCTTATGAGTATCGTTTCCAGCTATCGTGACGTCGCAGTACGTGCTTCTGACTGTTAT
The DNA here is from genome assembly GCF_000586555.1 of Sporosarcina sp. D27. Lineage (GTDB taxonomy): Bacteria > Bacillota > Bacilli > Bacillales_A > Planococcaceae > Sporosarcina. The sequence continues at coordinate 26,008 of NZ_AZUC01000007.1, read as the reverse complement.
ATGGGAGAAGTAGGACTAACTGGCGAAGTTCGAAGGGTTTCCAGAATTGAACAACGGGTTGGGGAAGCGGCGAAGCTTGGATTTGAACGAGCGGTCATTCCGGCCTCTAACATCGGAGGATGGGACTATCCTGAAGGTATTCAAGTCGTTGGAGTTGAAACTGTACGGGATGCACTCGATCTCTGTTTGCCGCAGTGATAAAGAAGGATAGGAACTTTTGAGCGTTTTCAGGAGTCCTGTACTATAGGTTCAGGATTCCTTGCTTTTGAGGTTCAAAAAAGCAATCAATAGGGAATACATGTATAATAGGACTACTAAAAGGAGGTGGATTGAATGCTGAAAAGAGTTGTGCAAATTATGTTCTTATTGGTTGGTGGAACACTTGGTGTATTGTTTCTTCCGTACTTATTCCAATTATCTTCTTTCACAGCAACCCCGTTCATTAATAACCCATATGTCGCAGCCATTTTAGGAGCGCTATTCCTCTTTGTGTTCAGCACATTTTTGACGGATCCGATTGTCAATTTCATTAAATGGTTAGAAGATTTACTCATGAAAGCACCGATTTTAGATTTACTATTCGGCTCAATTGGTCTGATTATCGGTTTGTTCGTCGCATTTTTAGCTGGTTGGGGTCTGAGTAATATACAAATTCCAGTTGTGACATCTGTGCTTCCAATCCTATTATCAGCACTGTTTGGGTATTTAGGATTTCAAGTTGGGTTTAAAAAACGAGATGAGTTTTTAACTGCGATTTTCTCGATACGCAACGTTGGACGGAAAAAAGAGCCTGAAACCGAATCGGGTGTTTCTACAGATCCAGTATACAAGGTGCTTGATACAAGTGTCATCATCGATGGCCGTATTGCGGATATTGTTGACACAGGCTTCTTGGAGGGTGTATTGGTCGTGTCTCAGTTTGTTTTAACTGAGCTCCAGCACATTGCGGATTCTGCAGATACGTTGAAGCGGACAAAAGGAAGACGTGGATTGGATGTGCTTCGCCGTTTGCAAGAAGGTGATGGAAAGAAAATCCTAATTACGGATGAAGACTTTCCGAATGTAGCTGAAGTCGATTTGAAATTAGTAAAGCTTGCTAAAAAGATGAATGGACTCGTCGTGACAAACGATTTCAATTTGAACAAAGTTGCAGATTTACACGGAGTTTCTGTGTTGAATATTAATGACCTTGCGAATGCTGTCAAACCTGTTGTTATCCCTGGTGAAGAAATGCATGTCGTGGTCATTAAAGACGGAAAAGAACATAATCAAGGAGTTGCTTATCTAGATGATGGTACGATGATTGTCATTGAAGATGGGCGTAACTTTATCGGCACAGCTATTGAAGTCGTGGTTACAAGTGTGTTGCAAACTTCTGCAGGTCGCATGATCTTCGCGAAACCTAAAAATGGTAAACAAACCAAAGCCTACTGAACGACGACCAGTGGAAAGGAGTCAGGATGGACTATACAGTAATGATGCCTGCTGCCGGAAGTGGAACGCGGATGGGAGCGGGGCATAACAAACTTTTCCTTGAACTTGAAGGGAAATCGATTTTGGCCCACACGTTGGCGGTGTTTCAGCAGGATCCTTGGTGTACTGGAATCATTTTAGCGGTCAAAGAAACTGAACGCGCCACAATTGAAACGATTATCCAACAAGAGCAAATTACAAAAATAAGTGCGTTGCCTGAAGGTGGAACCGAACGCCAACATAGCGTAAAAGCATGTCTTAAATCCCATCAATCCGATGGGATTGTCCTCGTTCATGATGCAGCGCGTCCTTTCATCAAACAAGATGTCATCCATGAACTAGTGATTAGTGCATCACGGCATGGAGGCGCGGTAGCTGGTGTGAAGGCGAAAGATACGATGAAGTACGTAAATAATGGAATCATTGAAGAAACGGCAGATCGCGAACGCTTATGGGTCATTCAAACTCCACAAGCGTTTCGTTATGAAGTTTTGAAAGACGCTTCTCAAAAGGCCGAACAAGAAAGCTTTTTAGGGACAGACGAAGCGATGCTTGCAGAGCATGCAGGCTATGAAGTTCGAATCGTTGAAAGTACGTACGATAATATTAAAATGACTACACCAGAGGATCTTGCTTATGGTGGATACTTGTTGAAAAAAAGGCTTGAGGAGACGGTATGATGATAAGAATTGGACAAGGTTTTGATGTACATGAATTTGCAGAGGGACGCCCACTGATTATCGGAGGGGTTACGATTCCTCATACTAAAGGGTTAATCGGACACTCAGATGCAGATGTCCTATTGCACACCATTACAGATGCAGCGCTAGGAGCGATTGGTAAAGGGGATATCGGTCATCACTTTCCAGATACAGATGCCGCTTTTAAAGATGCTGATTCAGCAGTTCTACTTCAAGAAGTCTGGAAGTTGGTAGAAGAAGAAGGCTATACCCTCGGTAACGTGGATTGTACGATTATGGCGCAGCAACCTAAAATGGCTCCGCATATTGAAACCATCAAAAATCGCGTAGCCTCTTTGCTGAATGCAGATCCTAGTCAAGTGAACGTCAAAGCGACTACAACAGAAAAATTAGGGTTTGTCGGAAGAGAAGAAGGAATTGCATCTCTTGCGACGATTCTTTTGGTGAAAGCTTAAGTTTTTGGTAAACTAGTCTATACAAGTAATTATTATTTGAACTAACAGAACGGAGATGTCTAGTCATGACAGCAGAAGTACGTGTGCGCTATGCGCCGAGCCCAACAGGCCATTTACATATCGGAGGAGCTCGTACCGCATTATTCAACTACTTGTTCGCTCGCCATCACGGTGGGAAATTCATAGTACGGATTGAGGATACTGACACAGCTCGTAATATTGAAGCCGGAGAATTATCACAGCTTGATAATCTAAAGTGGCTTGGCATCGAGCATGATGAGTCGGTTGATATTGGAGGACCCTATAGCCCGTATCGTCAAATGGAGCGTCTGGATACGTACAAAAAGTATTCAGAAGAAATGCTTGAAAAAGGTGCAGCATATAAGTGTTTCTGTACAACTGAAGAACTCGAGGCGGAGCGTGAACAACAAAAAGCGGCAGGTATTGCAGCACCCATGTACAAAGGAACTTGTCGTCACTTGAGCGCAGATGAAGTTGCACAAAAAGAAGCGGCTGGTATGCCTTATACCATTCGTATGCGTGTTCCGGAAAACGTAACATATACAATAGACGACCTTGTTCGTGGTAGTGTCCAATTCGAATCCAAGGACATTGGTGACTGGGTGCTTGTAAAAGCAAACGGCATTCCAACGTATAACTTCGCAGTTGTCATTGACGACTATATGATGAAAATGTCTCACGTCTTCCGCGGAGAAGAGCATTTGACGAATACGCCAAAACAGCTCATGGTGTTTGAGACATTTGGATGGGAAGCACCACGATATGGTCATATGACGCTCATCGTCAATGAAGATCGTAAAAAGTTGTCCAAGCGTGATGAGTCCATCATTCAATTCATTTCACAATATAAAGATCTTGGATTCTTACCGGAAGCCATGTTCAATTTCTTTGCGCTACTTGGATGGTCTCCTGTTGGAGAAGAAGAGTTGTTCACGAAAGAGGAGCTCATCGAACAGTTTGATGAGAGTCGTCTATCGAAATCACCTTCTATGTTCGATAAGCAGAAATTGACGTGGATGAATAACCAATATATTAAAAAGCTAAGCCTTGACGAAGTTGTGGCATTGACTTTACCACACCTAGTGAAAGCGGGGCGTGTAAGTGAAGAAATGACAGCGGAAGAAAGTGCATGGATTCATGACTTAATCGCACTTTATCATAGCCAGTTAAGTTATGGTGCTGAAATTGTTGAGCTATCTGCCCAATTCTTTAGTGACACAGTTGAGTATGATGAACAATCAAAAGAAATCTTGGCTGGGGAACAAATTCCTGAAGTAATGGCCTCTTTCAAGCAACAGCTTGAGAACCTTGAGACATTCGATGCTCCGTCGATTAAGGGGGCGATTAAAGCGGTTCAAAAAGAAACAGGTCATAAAGGGAAAAACTTGTTCATGCCAATACGTGTGGTCGCAACTGGTCAAGCGCACGGTCCCGAATTACCGGAATCGATTGCATTGCTTGGTCGGGAAAAGACACTTGCACGTGTTGAGAAGTTTGTTCAGTAAGCCTTTGTTGACAAGCGGAAACTGCCGTGTACAATAAGAGTAATCTAAGAACGTATCGCTTATAAATTAAAGTGTTGAAGAGGAGAAGTATGTAAAACACACCCTTCAGAGAAGATCTCCAATGGCTGAAAGAGATCTGGGTCATCCGTTTTACAGAAATGCACCTTTGAGCGCCAGGCTGAAATTCAGTAAGCCGGACGTATCGTCTGCGTTACAGACGTCGAGTGAAAAGGAAGTTGCTTGTTCCTTTTCAAAAAAAGAGTGGAACCACGCAATATCGGCGTCTCTGTCATTAGACAGAGGCGTATTTTTTTTACAGAAAAGGGGGACCGACATGTTTTCCAGAATGAAAGAAGACATTCGTTGCATCTTTGACCAAGACCCCGCTGCTCGGAGTACGATCGAGGTCGTGCTGACCTACTCAGGATTACATGCCATATGGTCACATCGTATCGCACATGCTCTGTTTAAAAGGAATATGCACTTCGCAGCCAGGGTGCTTTCCCAAATGAGCCGCTTCTTTACGGGGATTGAAATCCATCCTGGGGCTAAGATTGGGAAACGACTATTCATCGACCATGGTATGGGCATTGTGATTGGTGAAACATGTGAAATAGGCGATGATGTCACTATCTATCAAGGTGTCACGTTAGGTGGAACGGGTAAGGAAAAAGGGAAAAGACACCCGACCCTCCATGACAAAGTCCTAGTCGCCACGGGCGCTAAAGTGCTTGGAAATATTATTATTGGTGAAAACAGTAAAGTTGGAGCCGGTTCTGTCGTGTTAAAAGATGTGCCGGCAGAATCGACAGTTGTTGGGATTCCAGGGAAAGTTGTAATTTCCAACGGCGTCCGCGTAAAAGATCGACTGAATCATACTTTGCCTGACCCTGTCTCTGAATTGTGTTCCTCCATGGAAGACAGGATTTCGCAATTAGAACAGCAACTAATTGAGTTGAAAATAGAAAAACAAATTCGTGATGAAAAGGATGAGGATCGATGACAATCCAACTATACAATACGTTGACACGTAAGAAAGAACCGTTTGTTCCAATCACTGAAGGAGAAGTGAAAATGTACGTGTGTGGTCCGACTGTCTACAACTACATTCATATCGGGAATGCCCGTCCGGTCATCGCCTTTGATACGGTCCGCAGGTATTTGGAATATCGTGGTTATAACGTGAAGTTCGTTTCTAATTTTACAGATGTGGACGACAAAATTATTAAAGCGGCAAATGAGCTTGGTGAAGAAGTACCGGAGTTAACTGAACGATTTATCCAAGCGTATTTTGAAGATGTGGGCGCACTGGGTTGTAAGAAAGCGGATATGCACCCCCGAGTAACCGATCACATCCAAGATGTAATTGACTTCGTTTCGCTATTAATCGAAAAAGAATATGCGTATGAGTCAGAAGGAGACGTCTATTTCCGTACTCGAAAGTTTGATGGATATGGAAAGTTATCGCATCAGTCGATTGACGAATTGAAAGTCGGTGCTCGTATTCAAGCGAGTGAACGCAAACATGATGCTCTTGACTTTGTCTTATGGAAATCCGCAAAACCTGGTGAGATCTCATGGAGCAGCCCTTGGGGAGAAGGTCGTCCAGGCTGGCATATCGAGTGTTCGGTAATGGCAAGACAGCTTCTCGGTGATACGATTGATATTCACGCTGGTGGGCAAGACTTGACGTTCCCTCATCACGAAAACGAAATTGCTCAGTCTGAAGCACTGACAGGCAAAACGTTTGCACGCTATTGGATGCACAACGGCTATATAAATATTGATAATGAAAAAATGTCTAAATCACTTGGGAATTTTGTAACAGTTCACGACATCATTCAACAGATTGACCCGCAAGTGCTGCGATTCTTTATGCTCTCTGTTCACTATCGTTCCCCAGTGAACTTCTCTCAAGATCTTGTGGAGAGTGCTGCGAATGGATTGGATCGCATACGAACTGCTTATCAAAACGTTGAACACCGTCTAGACGTATCTGCGGATAACGGGGACCAACAGGATATTTGGCTCCATAAAATCCAAGAACTGCAGAATGCTTTTGAAGAAGCGATGGATGATGACTTCAATACAGCTAATGGTGTTGCTGTAATTTTTGAATTAGCAAGCTTAGCGAACGTATATCTACTCGAAAAGAACACCGAAAAAGTAGTGCTGGAAGCATTTTTAAATACATTCAATCAGTTGATGGGCGTCCTTGGACTGCCTTTCAAGGAGAAGGATGAATTGCATGATGATGCAATCGATCAGTTGATTGAAGAACGTTTAGAAGCGCGCAAAAATCGTGACTTCGCTCGTGCAGATGCAATTCGCGATGAATTGAAAGAGCAGGGCATCCTGTTGGAAGATACTGCACAAGGTGTCCGGTGGAAACGATCATGAATGACTACAGTCTACGTCCAGCAGACGTTCGTCAGCTAAAAGCACTATCTCTTGCTTATATGGGAGATGCGGTCTATGAGCAGGCGGTGCGAGAGCACCTCCTGCGCTCAGGTCGTGTTAAACCAAATATCCTTCACAAGGAAGCAACTCAATTTGTTTCTGCGAAAGCACAGGCAGCTATCTTGCGAGCGATGATAGACGAAAACTTTTTGACTGAAGAAGAGATGGCAGTCATGAGACGAGGTAGAAACGCAAAATCCGGATCCGTGCCAAAAAATACAGATGTTCTTACGTACAATCACAGTTCTGCGTTTGAAGCTGTCGTCGGTTATTTATATTTGTTGGAAGAAAGAGAAAGAACGGCAGAATTCATTTGCAAGGCTATTGAATTTGTTGAAGGAGGAGAAGACCGTGTCAGAAACTGAAACAACTGAAATGATCGGAGGCAAAAATCCGGTTGTAGAAGCATTACGTTCAGGACGAGAGTTGAATAAGATCTGGATTGCTGAAGGTTTGAACAAACAAAGTATCGGAGAGATTACAACGCTTGCTAAAAAGGCGGGTGTAGTTGTACAAGCTGTCCCTAAAAAGAAACTTGACCAATTGTTAGATGTGAATCATCAAGGAATTGTCGCATCTGTAGCTGCGTATACGTATGCAGAGCTTGATGATATTTTTTCCATCGCAGAACAACGCGGAGAAGATCCATTCATTTTGTTGTTAGATGAACTAGAAGATCCCCATAATCTTGGTTCGATTCTACGTACCGCTGATGCTGTCGGTGCACACGGAATCATCATTCCGAAGAGGCGCTCAGTTGGTCTTACTGGTGTTGTTGCAAAAGCTTCGACAGGTGCGATTGAGCATGTTCCGGTCGTTCGTGTTGTGAATTTAGGGCAAACCGTGGATGAGTTGAAGAAGAAAGGCGTCTGGATTGCTGGAACAGATGCAAAAGGATCCGCGGATTATCGGACAATGGATGCGACTCTTCCACTTGCAGTCATTATTGGCAGCGAAGGAAAAGGGATGTCTCGTTTGCTGAAAGAAAAATGTGATTTTCTGTACCATTTGCCAATGCGTGGTCATGTCACATCACTTAACGCTTCTGTAGCGGCTTCGCTGCTTATGTACGAAGTGTTACGCAAGCGGTTACCGAGCTCGTCTACCCCATGAAAAAAGACATCCTGCTAGTCGATGGGTATAACATTATCGGTGCGTGGCCAGAATTGCGAGAGTTAAAAAGCCTTAAACTTGCAGAGGCGCGTGACCGTCTGATTGATCAACTAGCAGAATACCAAGCATTTAAAGGTTGGCGAGTGATTGTGGTGTTTGATGCATATCTTGTGCCGGGAATTGAAAACAAAGAGAAACGGTCCAGAGTCGAAGTTGTTTTTACAAGAGAAAATGAAACTGCTGACGAACGTATTGAAAAATTAGTTGCTGAACTATCAAAGCGGACCGTCCAACTTCATGTAGCAACTTCGGATCTTACCGAACAATGGATCATTTTTGGTCAAGGGGCACTAAGGATTTCTGCGCGGGAATTGGAGATTGAAATGCAGGAAATTGATAAAATTATTTCAGCAAAAGTACGTGAAATCCAAGAGGATCGTTCCTTTTCCAAGATACAATTATCACAGGAAGTGGCGGAAGTTTTCGAAAAATGGCGCAGGGGGAACAGGTGAGCGGTTGACGCAAAAAAATCCCTTGCGCTATAATTGACTAACTAGTATGATAAATCGGAGTGATGGGGAATGGCGGAAAAGACAGCTTATGCACCTAGAACAGTAGACTTCAGTACCTTTTCCGATGAACAATTAATCGGGATTATTCAAGAAGGAAACACAGATGCACTCGACTTTCTCATTACTAAATATCAATCATTTGTTAGAATGAAAGCGCGTTCTTACTTCATGATGGGCGGAGACAAAGAAGATATAATCCAAGAAGGTATGATTGGATTATATAAGGCGATTCGTGACTTCCGTGAAGATCGCCTTAGCTCGTTCAAAGGATTTGCAGAGCTGTGTATTAAACGGCAGATCATCACGGCTATAAAAACAGCTACTAGACAAAAACACATTCCTCTTAATTCATCCGTATCTTTGGACAAGCCTGTATATGACGAAGAATCGGATCGTACTTTAATGGATGTTCTGACAGGTTCAGTGAACGATGATCCTGAAGACTTAATGATTTACAAAGAGAATTTTGTTCAAATGGAAGTGGAGATGAACAAAGTCTTGAGCAGTCTTGAAAAAGAAGTGCTCGGTCTCTATCTGGATGGGCAGTCTTATCAAGAAATCTCGGAAGAACTAAATCGTCAAGTCAAATCGGTGGATAATGCACTACAGCGCATTAAACGCAAGCTTGAACGATATATGCAGGTTGATGTTGTTACGTAAAGCATCGCCAATTTTCTGACTATCCTTGCATTGACAGGGAATAGGTTAGGTGGTACTCTTTATCAAGACTATGGAAAGACTAGGTGTTCACTAGATATGTCTAAAAAAATTGTAGTAAGCTGTGAAAAATGCGGCTCCAGAAACTATTCACTTCCGGCAAGTAGTAATAAAACAACTGAACGGCTGGTTCTGAAGAAACACTGCAGTCATTGCAATGAGCATACGTTACACAGACAAACAGCGTGAGGGTCTGGCTAGACTTGAGGCCGTCATATCTACTATTCGGAGGTTTGTAAAAGAATGGGTAAGATAACAAGTTTCTTTAAAAATGTTGTCACGGAAATGCGGAAAGTCAGCTGGCCGAAACGTAAAGAACTGACTCGCTACACAATCGTGGTTATCAGTACAGTAGTCTTCATGGCCGTCTATTTTGGTCTCGTGGATCTTGGCTTGTCACGAGTAATGGAATGGTATGTTTCGTTATAATAGAGTACTTTGAATCGCATACTGAAAATATCCCGTCTAACTGAAAGAGCGGGTTTTTTCATTTGAACAAAAAAGGAGGGACGGACGAGCAGTCCTCATCGATATGGAAATGGAGAAAAATTGGTACGTCGTCCATACGTACTCAGGGTATGAAAACAAAGTGAAAGCAAATCTTGAAAAGCGCGTTGAAACAATGGGGATGCAAGATAAGATCTTCCGCGTAATTGTTCCAGAAGAAGAAGAAACAGATTTCAAAGAAGGTAAAAAGCGGACGGTAATGCGTAAAACCTTCCCTGGTTATGTTCTTGTAGAAATTATAATGACGGATGATTCGTGGTATGTTGTGCGGAACACTCCAGGCGTCACAGGATTCATCGGTTCATCAGGTGGTGGAGCAAAACCGACACCATTACTTCCTGAAGAAGTGACATTCATCTTGAAACAAATGGGTGTGAAGGATCGCAAATTGGAAGTCGATTTTGAAATTGGTGAAATGGTAGAGGTATTAGAAGGACCATTCGCTGGGTTCCAAGGTAAAGTTGAAGAAATCGAACTTGACCAAGGGAAAGTCAAAGTATCTGTAGACATGTTCGGTCGCGAAACGAATATGGAACTCGACTTTGAACAAGTTGAACGAACAAGCTAAAAAAATTAATTTGTTCCCTCTTGCAAAACCTGTGAAATAGTGATATTATTTCAAAGGTCAGACATAGAAATGTCTGAACGTCTTAACAAAATTCTACCGGCATTTGCCGGCAGGCACATATTGAGTGGGAGGGGCAACCCAAATACCACATCACGGACTTAAGGAGGTGTGTCTCGTGGCTAAAAAAGTAATCAAGCTTGTGAAATTGCAAATTCCAGCAGGAAAAGCAAATCCAGCACCGCCAGTCGGACCGGCGCTCGGTCAGGCAGGTGTCAATATCATGGGATTCTGTAAAGAATTCAATGCGCGTACATCTGACCAAGCAGGTCTTATTATTCCTGTTGAAATCACTGTATTCGAAGATCGTTCATTTACATTCATCACAAAAACTCCGCCAGCAGCGGTTTTGTTGAAGGTTGCAGCTAAAATCCAAAAGGGTTCAGGCGAACCAAACAAAAAGAAAGTTGCTGTCGTGAAACGTGATCAAGTTAAAGAAATCGCTGAACAAAAAATGCAAGATTTGAATGCTGCATCAGTTGAAGCAGCGATGGCAATGGTTGAAGGTACTGCTCGCAGTATGGGAATCACGATCGAAGACTGATCTGAAACCTAATTCTATTGTATGTTTTTATGGGGGTTGCGGTTGTTCTATAGAACACGGCAACCCTTAATCGTGGGAGGTTTATTCCGCTAAAACCACAATCGAGGAGGAAATATCTGATGGCTAAAAGAGGTAAGAAGTTCGTAGAAGCTGCAAAGCTTGTTGACCGCACAACGGCATACGACTTAACAGAAGCGATCGAACTCGCTAAAAAGACAAGCACAACAAACTTTGATGCAACAGTAGAAGTGGCTTTCCGTCTAGGAATCGACACACGTAAAAACGATCAGCAAATCCGTGGAGCAGTTGTACTGCCTAATGGAACTGGTAAAACACAACGTGTACTCGTTTTCGCTAAAGGTGAAAAGCTTAAAGAAGCTGAAGCAGCAGGCGCTGATTTTGTAGGCGATGCTGAATACATCACTAAAATCCAACAAGGATGGTTCGATTTCGATGTAATCGTAGCGACTCCTGATATGATGGGTGAAGTTGGTAAAATCGGACGTGTACTTGGACCAAAAGGTCTTATGCCGAACCCGAAAACTGGCACAGTGACATTCGACGTTACAAAAGCAGTTCAAGAAATCAAAGCAGGTAAGGTTGAATATCGTGCGGACAAAGCTGGAATCATCCACGCTCCAATCGGTAAAGTTTCTTTCGAAAACGAAAAACTTGCAGAAAACCTTGCAACTGTATTTGAAGTAATCCAGAAGGCTAAACCAGCTGCAGCAAAAGGTACTTACATGAAGTCTGTTAACTTAACAACTACAATGGGACCTGCTGTAAAGATCAACCCTTCTTCAGTAAATGTAAAATAATTAGTTGACATACGCCCTATCGTTTGGTAGGATAACGTTTGTTGCAATATACGATTTGTACCGCAGACAGCAGGAGTGGGCATCCACTTAATATTCCTGCCGAGGGACAAGACGCTCTTTTTAACAGTAAAAAGATGACGACTTTCCAACCCTCCGTCTGCTAGTCAGATCGGAGGGTTTTTTATGCATATGGTATAAATGCCCCTACACTAAACAGGAGGTGTCAAGATGAGCAAAGTATTAGAAGCGAAACAAGCAGTAGTAACTGAAATCGCAGAAAAGATGAAAGCATCTGCTTCAATGGTTGTTGTTGACTATCGTGGTCTTAACGTTGCGCAAGCAACTGAACTTCGTAAGCAACTTCGTGAAGCAGGCGTTGAATTCAAAGTCTACAAAAACTCGATGGCTCGCCGTGCGGCTGAAGCATCAGGTCTTGAAGGGCTGAACGAACATCTTACAGGACCGAACGCAATTGCGTTTTCAACTGAAGATGTAATCGCACCCGCAAAAATCATCAACAACTTCGCTAAAGACAACGAAGCTTTGGAAATCAAAGCGGGTGTCATCGAAGGTGCACTTGCTTCTGTTGAAGAAGTAAAAGCATTGGCGACTCTTCCTTCACGCGAAGGACTTCTCTCTATGCTACTCAGCGTGCTTCAAGCTCCAATGCGCAACTTCGCGTTGGCTACAAAAGCCGTTGCAGACCAAAAAGAAGAACAAGGCGCGTAATATCGCATCTTGACCCATTAGCGAGCTAACTCGCAAAACATACCCATTAGGAGGAACTATAATGACTAACGAACAAATCTTAGGCGCTATCAAAGAAATGACAGTTCTTGAACTTAACGACCTAGTAAAAGCAATCGAAGAAGAATTTGGCGTAACTGCTGCAGCTCCTGTAGCTATGGCTGGCGCAGGTGCTGGAGATGCAGCTGCTGAGCAGACTGAATTCGACGTAGTACTAGCTTCTGCTGGAGACCAAAAAATCAAAGTCATCAAAGTCGTTCGCGAAATCACTGGCCTAGGCTTGAAAGAAGCGAAAGAAGTTGTTGATAACGCACCTAAAGCTATCAAAGAAGGCGTAGAAAAAGCTGAAGCTGAAGAAATCAAAGCTAAGCTTGAAGAAGTAGGCGCTTCTGTAGAAGTTAAGTAATTAGTGAACTACGAAGAAAAACCTCGTCTTTGTCGACGGGTTTTTCTTCGTTTTTTTTATACCCGGATTTAATAAGTGAACAGTAGGGGGTATTCATATGGCTGAGCATTACTATTCGAAAAATCCCAATGTGAAAAGCGAGCCGAAGCAATGGACAACGAATTTGCGCGGAACAAGCTTTGTTTTTGTAACTGATGCAGGCGTATTTAGTAAAGGGGAAGTGGACTTTGGTTCACGTCTACTCATTGATGCATTCTGTGCTCCGGAAATTGAGGGAGATATTCTTGATGTGGGGTGTGGATACGGACCAGTAGGAATTTCTATAGCTTCATTGTTAAAAGACCGGACGATCCAGATGGTGGACGTGAACGAACGTGCATTAGCTCTATCCCGGACCAATTCCCAAAGAAATAATATTGAAAACGTTGAGATTTATGCAAGTGATGCGTTAGATGACGTTGAAACAAAAGAGTTCGCTTCAATATTAACAAATCCTCCAATTCGAGCTGGGAAAGAAACTGTTTTTAAAATTTATGATCAAGCAAGTGAACACTTAGCTATTGGTGGCGAACTATGGGTGGTCATTCAGAAAAAGCAGGGGGCTCCATCGACTATTGCGAGATTAGAGGAGTTATTCGGTAATGCAGAAATTGTGGAGAAAAGCAAGGGGTATTACATCATCAAGTCAAAAAAACATTGACGCCGTGCAAGCGTTGTGATAGCATTATAAAATGCAACAATAAATATACTGCATTCGTGTGCCTTTTTATGCGTTTGCATAAGTAATGAAAATGTTAGGTATACTGACGTTGGATAAAAGATTGGTAAATCGAAAATGAGCTCTAGCCGGAACTCGTTTTCTTTTTGTTTTTTCGATATCATACACTATTTTTTTGATTTCGGAAAGACTTTTATGAGGTGTTTGGTTAGACTTGGCGCCAATTTCGAACCGGCCCGAAATTGCCAGGGGACCAAACTAGCTCTATTAATGTCTTATGAGGGGTGAAAGAGTTGACAAATCACTTAGTTCAGTATGGTCAACACCGTCAGCGCAGAAGTTTCGCGAGAATTAGCGAAGTACTTGATCTGCCGAATCTGATTGAAATTCAGACGGAATCTTATGAGTGGTTTTTGGAAGAGGGACTGCGGGAAATGTTCCACGATATTTCTCCAATCCAAGACTTTACCGGAAATCTGTCATTGGAATTTGTCGATTATCAGCTTGGCGAGCCTAAATATCCAGTGGATGAGTCAAAGGAACGCGACGTAACATACGCTGCGCCACTTCGGGTGAAAGTCCGTTTGCACAATAAAGAAACTGATGATGTCAAAGAGCAAGATGTCTTTATGGGGGACTTCCCGTTAATGACAGAAAATGGTACTTTTATAATCAATGGTGCTGAGCGGGTTATCGTTTCTCAGCTCGTCCGATCACCTAGCGTATATTTCAACGATAAGACAGACAAAAATGGTAAACGCGGATTTGGTGCAACAGTCATTCCTAACCGTGGCGCATGGCTCGAATACGAAACGGACGCAAAAGATGTTGTTCACGTTCGAATCGATCGCACTCGCAAACTGCCAATTACAGTCCTCTTACGTGCCCTTGGTTTTTCAAGTGATCAGGAGATTATCGATTTAATCGGTGATAATGAATACCTCCGAAACTCTCTTGAAAAAGATAATACGGAAAACTCGGAGAAAGCACTTCTCGAAATTTATGAGCGTTTACGTCCGGGTGAACCACCGACTTTAGATAGCGCGAAAAACTTGCTGTTCTCTCGCTTCTTTGATGCTAAACGTTATGACTTAGCAAATGTCGGTCGGTATAAAATGAACAAAAAACTACACCTTCAAAATCGTTTGTTCAACCAAACAATTGCAGAAACTCTTGCGGACCCTGAAACAGGAGAAATTCTCATTGAAAAAGGACAACTAATTGATCGTCGTATGTTGGATAAATTACTTCCTTATTTTGAACAAGGCGTTGGAGTAGAAGATTTGAAACAGATGGGTGGCGTGCTAGAAGACGACATTCGCATTCAATCTGTGAAAATCTACGCTCCAAAAGGCGAAGAAGGTCAAATCATTAATGTCATTTCTAATGGCGTAATTGACGATTCCATTAAACATGTTACACCTTCAGATATCATCGCTTCCATCAGCTTCTTCTTCAACTTGCTACACGGAGTGGGCGCCACAGATGACATCGACCATCTAGGGAACAGACGTCTCCGTTCTGTCGGGGAACTTCTGCAAAACCAATTCCGTATCGGTTTGTCTCGTATGGAACGTGTGGTCAAGGAGCGTATGTCTATTAATGACACGCAATCGATTGTACCTCAACAACTGATTAACATTAGACCTGTTATCGCGTCTATTAAAGAGTTCTTTGGTAGCTCTCAGTTATCCCAGTTCATGGACCAAACAAACCCTCTTGCAGAGTTGACGCATAAGCGTAGACTATCTGCACTTGGACCTGGTGGTTTAACACGTGAACGTGCTGGTATGGAAGTCCGTGACGTTCACTACTCCCATTACGGGCGTATGTGTCCTATCGAGACACCTGAGGGACCGAATATCGGGCTCATTAATACCCTTTCTACATTTGCAAAAGTAAATAAGTTCGGTTTTATTGAGACTCCTTATCGAAAAGTAGATCCGGATACTGGACGCGTGACATCACGTATCGATTATCTAACAGCTGACTTGGAAGATAACTATGTAGTTGCTCAAGCCAATGCGATTCTGAACGAAGACGGTTCTTTTGCTAACGAAGAAGTGGTAGGACGTTTCCAAGGTGATAACACTGTATTCAAGCGTGATCAGATTGATTACATGGATGTATCTCCGAAGCAGGTTGTTTCTGCGGCGACAGCATGTATCCCGTTCTTGGAAAATGATGACTCCAACCGCGCGCTCATGGGAGCGAACATGCAACGACAAGCAGTACCTCTTCTGAACCCGAAAGCACCTTTCGTAGGTACAGGAATGGAGCACGTATCAGCACGTGACTCAGGAGCTGCTGTTGTATCGAAGCATGAAGGAATCGTTGAACACGTGGAAGCGAAAGAAATCCGCGTTCGTCGTATCAACACGGTAGAAGGAAAAGAAGTTAAGGGTGACCTTGACGTCTATCGTCTATCGAACTTTATCCGTTCAAACCAAGGAACTTGTTACAACCAACGCCCAATCGTGAGTGTTGGGGATCGGGTTTCTAAGAAAGATATTCTCGCAGATGGCCCGTCAATGGAAAAAGGAGAAATGGCTCTTGGTCAGAATATCCTTATTGCTTTCATGACATGGGATGGTTACAACTACGAGGATGCGATCATCATGAGCGAACGTCTTGTTAAAGATGACGTCTTCACTTCTGTCCATATCGAAGAATATGAATCAGATGCTCGTGATACGAAACTTGGACCAGAAGAAATCACACGTGATATTCCAAACATCGGTGAAGATGCACTTCGCAACTTAGACGACCGTGGAATTATCCGTATTGGTGCTGAAGTTCATGATGGAGATATCTTGGTTGGTAAAGTGACGCCTAAGGGTGTAACGGAACTAACTGCAGAAGAACGTCTACTACATGCAATCTTTGGTGAGAAAGCGCGTGAAGTTCGTGATACATCACTTCGTGTACCTCACGGAGCGGGTGGTATCGTTCTTGATGTGAAAGTGTTTAATCGTGAAGATGGCGATGAACTCGCACCTGGCGTAAACCAACTAGTTCGTGTCTACATCGTTCAGAAACGTAAAATTTCTGTTGGAGATAAGATGGCCGGACGTCACGGTAACAAAGGGGTTATCTCACGGATTCTACCTGAATCTGATATGCCATTTATGCCTGATGGAACACCGGTAGATGTCATGCTTAACCCACTGGGTGTACCATCACGTATGAACATCGGACAGGTACTCGAGATGCACCTTGGAATGGCTGGCCGTGCGCTAGGCGTTCACATGGCTTCTCCTGTATTTGATGGTGCAAACGAACAAGATGTATGGGATACGATGGAAGAAGCGGGAATGGATCGTGACGGGAAGACTGTTCTTTATGACGGTCGTTCTGGTGAAGCGTTCGACAACCGTGTATCTGTCGGAATCATGTACATGATCAAACTTGCCCACATGGTTGATGACAAACTTCACGCCCGTTCTACGGGACCATATTCATTGGTTACGCAACAGCCACTCGGCGGTAAAGCCCAGTTCGGTGGACAGCGTTTCGGAGAGATGGAAGTTTGGGCACTCGAGGCTTATGGTGCGGCTTATACACTTCAAGAGATTTTGACAGTGAAGTCGGATGACGTCGTGGGTCGAGTGAAAACGTATGAAGCGATTGTTAAAGGCGACAGCGTTCCTCAACCAGGTGTACCAGAATCCTTTAAGGTTCTAATTAAAGAACTTCAAAGTCTAGGATTGGATGTTAAAATGCTATCCGAAGACTTCGAGGAAATTGAATTACGTGACTTAGAAGAAGACGATGATATGCAGCCAACGGATGCGTTAAACCTTATGAAGGAAGACCAACCAGTCTGATTCGTAAGCGAAAGTTAATAAATGGGGGCACTGTCCCCCTTTTTTAAATGGTATAACAGGGCCAGCAAGTCAGCGACTAGACAAGAGGGAGGTAGGCTCCTTGGTAGATGTTAATAATTTTGAGTATATGAAAATAGGGCTAGCTTCTCCTGATAAGATCCGTTCTTGGTCTTATGGTGAGGTAAAGAAGCCTGAAACAATCAATTATCGTACATTGAAGCCTGAAAAAGATGGGTTGTTCTGTGAACGTATTTTCGGACCTACAAAGGACTGGGAATGTCATTGTGGTAAGTATAAGCGTGTTCGTTATAAAGGTGTCGTTTGTGACCGCTGTGGCGTAGAAGTCACGCGTCAGAAAGTTCGCCGTGAACGTATGGGTCACATTGAACTTGCAGCACCAGTAACACACATTTGGTACTTCAAAGGGATTCCTAGCCGAATGGGACTTATCCTCGACATGACACCACGTGCGCTAGAAGAAGTAATCTATTTTGCTTCTTACGTAGTTGTCGATCCAGCGGATACGCCACTTGAGCGTAAACAACTACTCTCTGAAAAAGAGTATCGGTTGTATCGTGAAAAGTACGGCTCTAAGTTCCAAGCGCTTATGGGTGCTGAAGCTATTGAACAACTTTTATCTGCAATAGATTTAGACAAAGAAACAGAGAGCTTGAAGGAAGAGCTTAAGACAGTTCAAGGACAGCGTCGCACACGTGCGATCCGTCGTTTGGAAGTTGTGGAATCATTCCGTAACTCTGGAAATCATCCTGAATGGATGGTTCTTGAAGTACTTCCTGTTGTTCCGCCTGAGCTACGTCCGATGGTTCAATTAGATGGTGGTCGTTTCGCGACTTCCGATCTGAATGATCTATATCGCCGAGTGATTAACCGGAACAACCGTTTGAAGCGTCTATTGGATCTTGGTGCGCCAGGAATCATCGTTCAAAACGAGAAACGTATGCTTCAAGAAGCTGTCGATGCTCTCGTGGATAACGGTCGTCGTGGACGTCCTGTAACTGGACCGGGTAACCGTCCATTGAAATCTCTTTCTCACATGTTGAAAGGTAAGCAAGGACGTTTCCGTCAAAACTTACTTGGTAAACGTGTTGACTACTCAGGTCGTTCAGTTATCGTCGTAGGACCTAACTTGAAAATGTATCAGTGTGGACTTCCGAAAGAAATGGCGATTGAGTTGTTTAAACCATTCGTTATGAAAGAACTCGTTGAACGCGGTCTTGCGCACAACATTAAGAGCGCAAAACGTAAAATCGAGCGGTTGCATTCAGAAGTATGGGATGTCCTGGAAGAGGTAATTAAGGAGCACCCAGTTCTCTTGAACCGAGCACCTACTCTTCACCGTCTTGGAATCCAAGCGTTTGAACCGATGCTTGTAGAAGGTCGCGCTATTCAGCTTCACCCACTCGTATGTACAGCGTATAACGCCGACTTCGATGGTGACCAAATGGCTGTACACGTACCTCTATCAGCAGAAGCGCAAGCAGAAGCGCGTCTTCTTATGTTGGCTGCGCAAAACATCTTGAACCCTAAGGACGGTAAGCCAGTTGTAACACCTTCACAGGATATGGTACTTGGTAACTATTACTTAACTCTTGAGCGAAGTGGTGTTGTTGGAGAAGGTAAAACGTTTAGTAATGTGAACGAAGCACTTATCGCATATCAAAATGGACATGTGCACTTGCACTCTCGAATTGCGATTGCGGCTAGCTCTCTCAAAAACCCAACGTTTACAGAGGAACAGAATAGTCAATTGCTAATTACGACAGTAGGTAAAGTAATCTTTAACGAGATTCTTCCTGAATCTTTCCCGTATATCAATGAACCAACTACACATAATCTGCAAGTCGAAACACCTGCGAAATATTTTGTTCCAGGTACGACAGATATTCAAAAACACGTTCAAGCCGCAGAGATTGTTTCACCATTTAAGAAGAAAATCCTCGGGAATATTATTGCTGAGATCTTCCGTAGATTCCACATTACTGAAACTTCTAAAATGCTTGACCGTATGAAGAATCTTGGATTCAAATATTCTACGCGCGCCGGAATTACAATTGGTATCGCTGATATCGTGGTACTTCCAGACAAGCACGAAATTTTGCAAGACGCTCAAGCGAAAGTAGATAAAGTGACACAACAATTCCGTCGAGGTCTGATTACAGACGAAGAACGATATGATCGTGTCATTTCCTACTGGAGTCATGCGAAAGACGTTATCCAAGGCAAGCTGATGGACTCTCTAGAAGACACAAACCCGATCTTCATGATGAGTGACTCCGGAGCTCGTGGTAACGCATCAAACTTTACACAACTCGCAGGTATGCGCGGACTGATGGCCAACCCGGCAGGACGTATCATTGAATTGCCGATCAAGTCATCGTTCCGTGAAGGACTCACTGTTCTCGAGTACTTCATCTCAACACACGGTGCTCGTAAAGGACTTGCTGATACAGCCCTTAAAACGGCTGACTCAGGATATCTTACACGTCGTCTTGTTGATGTGGCACAAGATGTCATTGTTCGTGAAGACGACTGTGGAACGGATCGTGGTCTTGAAATTTCAGCACTTACTGAAGGCGTTGAAATGATCGAACCGCTTGAAGAGCGTATTGAAGGTCGTCACGCTAAGAAGAAAGTACTTCATCCTGAAACAGGGGAAGTCTTGGTGGAAAAAGATCAGCTTATTACAGCGGATATCTCTCAGGCAATCATCGGTGCAGGCATTACATCAATGTCGATCCGTTCGGCGTTCACATGTAATACTAAACATGGTGTGTGTAAGAAATGTTACGGCATTAACTTGGCAACTGGAGAAGAGGTTGAAGTTGGAGAAGCAGTTGGAATTATTGCAGCTCAGTCAATCGGTGAACCAGGTACACAGCTTACAATGCGTACGTTCCACACAGGTGGTGTAGCAGGAGACGATATTACACAAGGTCTTCCGCGTATCCAGGAGATCTTCGAATCACGTAATCCTAAAGGGCAAGCTGTTATTTCACAAATCAAAGGTACTGTTACAGATATCGATGAGATTCGTGAAGGACAGAAAGAAATCACAATTAAAGGTGACGTGGAAACACGTAAATACCTCGCTCCATACAATGGTCGTTTGAAAGTTGATGTTGGAGATGAGATCGAACGCGGTCAAGCATTGACTGAAGGTTCGATTGATCCTAAAGAATTGATCGTTGTTAAAGACGTTTCAACTGTTCAGGAATACCTTCTTAAAGAAGTACAGAAAGTATACCGGATGCAGGGTGTTGAAATCGGGGATAAGCACGTTGAAGTCATGGTTCGTCAAATGATGCGCAAAGTTCGCGTCATTGAAGCTGGTGACACAGATCTGCTACCAGGCTCACTACTCGACATCCATCAGTTTGCGGATGCCAATGGAAAAGTTCTTAAAGCTAACAAGCTTCCAGCGACAGCACGTCCTGTAATCCTTGGTATTACAAAGGCGTCACTAGAAACAGAATCATTCCTTTCTGCTGCATCGTTCCAAGAAACAACACGCGTATTGACGGATGCTGCTATCAAAGGCAAAACTGATGATCTTCTCGGCTTGAAAGAGAATGTTATCATCGGTAAGCTCATTCCAGCAGGAACTGGTATGCAACGTTATCGTGGGATTGAAATGGATCGTGACGAGGAAGTAGAAGAAGACGCAGTCCCAGCAGAGTAATGAAATTGAAAATGGGAGGGGATAACTCCTCCCGTTTTTCTTTTTATTGTTGACACGAACTCTTACAAATGGTACTATACAAAAGGTTGATAGTTGAATGTCTGTACTTTGGAGGATGTCATCATGTCTTATGATAAAGTCACTCAGGCAAAGAAGCTGATCATCGGTACAAAGCAAGCGGTGAAAACGATTCGTCTGAATAAGGCGCATGAAGTCTTCATTGCACAAGATGCAGAAGAGCGGGTAACCACCCCTGTAATTGAAGAAGCAGCTCGTCAAGGAGTTCCATTATCATATGTTGATTCTCGGGATGAACTTGGAAAAGCATGCGGCATTCAAGTAGCTGCATCAGTGGTCGTCATCACTGATTAACGGTTTTTGCGCAAAAAATGTGCAAAGCCTTTGTTTTTACCCAAAAAATGAACCACCTGGATGTGTGGTCTTAAAAAGAAGTTGGAAGGAGGAAAAACCGATGCCTACAATTAACCAATTGGTCCGCAAACCTCGCCAGTCGAATACTAGCGGTTCAAAAGCTCCGGCACTTGGAAAAACGTATAACAGTTTCAAAAAGTCAATGACGAATGTCAACTCGCCACAAAAACGAGGTGTCTGCACACGTGTGGGCACAATGACTCCGAAGAAGCCAAACTCGGCTCTTCGTAAATATGCTCGTGTACGTTTGACAAACACATTGGAAGTTAACGCTTATATCCCTGGTGAAGGTCACAACCTTCAAGAGCACAGTGTTGTTCTAATCCGTGGAGGTAAAGTAAAAGACTTACCGGGTGTACGTTACCACATCGTACGTGGAGCACTTGATACTGCTGGTGTAACTGGCCGTATGCAAAGTCGTTCACACTACGGTGCGAAAAAGCCAAAAGAGAAAAAATAATAAATTAGCAACTATTTTGAAAGGAGGAACACCCCATGCCTCGTAAAGGTCCAGTTGCAAAACGTGACGTTTTGCCAGATCCAATTTATAATTCGAAGCTTGTCAGCCGCCTCATCAACAAAATGATGGTAGACGGTAAGAAAGGTACTTCTCAGAAAATTTTATACGGTGCGTTCGAACTTGTTAAAGAACGTTCTGGAAATGATCCGATTGAAGTATTTGAAGCAGCACTTAACAACGTAATGCCAGTTCTTGAAGTTCGTGCACGCCGTGTAGGTGGAGCTAACTATCAAGTACCAGTAGAAGTTCGTCCAGAGCGACGTACGACTCTTGGTCTCCGTTACCTTGTGAACTATTCACGTACTCGTGGTGAAAAGACAATGGAAGAACGTCTTGCGAACGAAATTCTTGACGCATCAAACAACACAGGCGCATCTGTTAAGCGTCGTGAAGAAATGCACAAGATGGCAGAAGCGAACAAAGCATTCGCTCACTACCGCTGGTAAGATCCATTCGTTCATTAATTCGTTATTCCTATATGGAAGGAGCAATACAAAATGGGTAGAGAGTTCTCCTTAGAGAATACTCGTAACATTGGTATCATGGCTCACATCGATGCTGGTAAAACAACAACGACTGAGCGGATCCTTTATTACACAGGTCGTATCCACAAAATCGGAGAAACGCACGAAGGTGCATCTCAGATGGACTGGATGGAGCAGGAGCAAGAGCGTGGAATCACGATCACTTCAGCTGCGACAACTGCAAGTTGGAAAGGCCACCGTGTAAACATCATCGATACTCCAGGACACGTAGACTTCACTGTTGAAGTTGAACGTTCACTTCGTGTACTTGATGGTGCTGTAACGGTTCTTGATGCACAATCTGGTGTTGAACCACAGACAGAAACAGTTTGGCGTCAAGCGACAACATACGGCGTTCCACGTATCGTATTTGTCAACAAGATGGACAAAACTGGAGCTGACTTCCTTTACTCGGTTGGCACACTCCACGACCGTCTTCAAGCGAATGCTCACCCAATCCAATTACCAATTGGTGCGGAAGATGACTTCGAAGCAATCATCGACCTAGTCGAAATGAAAGCTAACTTCTATCCAGATGATACTGGTATGAACGTTGAAGTCGGAGAAATTCCTGAAGAATACCGCGCGGATGCAGAAAAAGCTCGCGAGCGTTTGGTTGAAGCTATCGTAGATTTCGATGAAGTTCTCATGGAAAAATACCTTGGCGGAGAAGAACTCTCAGTCGAAGAACTTAAAAATGCAATCCGTAAAGCAACATTGGCTGTAGAATTCTACCCAGTTGTTTGTGGTACTGCTTTCAAAAACAAAGGAGTTCAACTTGTACTAGATGCTGTCATCGACTACTTGCCAGCTCCAACTGATCTTCCACCAATGATGGGGATCAACCCTGAAACTGAACAAGAAGAAGAACGTAAAGCTAGCGATGAAGCACCATTCTCTGCACTTGCGTTCAAAGTTATGACTGACCCTTACGTCGGTAAACTTACATTCTTCCGTGTTTACTCAGGTGTCTTGCAGTCGGGTTCATATATCAAGAACTCTTCAAAAGACAAGCGTGAGCGCGTAGGTCGTATCCTACAAATGCATGCTAACCACCGTGAAGAAATTTCCGAAGTTCACGCAGGAGAAATTGCTGCTGCTGTTGGACTTAAAGATACAGGAACTGGCGATACACTTTGTGACGACAAAGCATTGATCATTCTTGAATCTATGGAATTCCCTGAGCCAGTTATCTCTGTTGCGATCGAGCCGAAAACAAAGGCAGACCAAGACAAAATGGGACAAGCTCTAGGTAAACTTCAAGAAGAAGATCCAACGTTCCGTGCACACACTGACCAGGAAACTGGTGAAGTCATTATCGCGGGTATGGGTGAGCTCCACTTGGATATCATCGTTGACCGTTTGAAGCGTGAATTCAAAGTGGAAGCAAACGTTGGTGCTCCTCAAGTATCTTATCGTGAAACGTTCCGCAAAGGTGCTGAAGTCGAAGGTAAATTCGTACGTCAGTCTGGTGGACGTGGACAATTCGGACACGTTTGGATCGAATTCGAACCAAACGAAGAGGGCGCAGGATTTGAATTCAAGAACAACATCGTTGGTGGTGTAGTTCCTCGTGAATACATTCCAGCAATCGAAGCAGGTGTGCGTGACTCCCTTAATAACGGTGTTCTTGCAGGTTATCCTTTGATCGACATTAAGGCTCGTCTATTCGACGGTTCTTACCATGATGTCGACTCAAACGAAATGGCCTTCAAAATCGCAGCATCTATGGCTTTGAAAAATGCAGTATCTAAATGTGATCCAGTACTACTCGAGCCAACAATGAAAGTTGAAGTCATCATCCCAGACGAATACATGGGAGATATTATGGGTGACATCACTTCTCGTCGTGGACGCGTAGAAGGAATGGACGCACGCGGTAATGCACAAGTCGTTCGTGCAATGGTTCCTTTGGCAGAAATGTTCGGTTATGCGACATCTCTACGTTCGAACACGCAAGGACGCGGCGTATTCTCAATGACTTTCGACCACTACGAAGAAGTGCCGAAGTCAATTGCTGAAGAAGTCATTAAGAAAAATAAAGGCCAATAATTGAAATTTGGCTTTAAATCAAGTATAACTACCTTGTAAGCTATGGAAACGGAGGTCGCGCGGCCTTCGCTCCATATCTATAAAACTAAAATCATACTCAATTTAGAGGAGGAACTCCAAAATGGCTAAAGAAAAATTCGATCGGTCCAAAACACACGCTAACGTTGGTACAATTGGTCACGTTGACCACGGTAAAACAACTTTGACTGCTGCAATCGCAACAGTACTTGCAAAGCGCGGTGGCGGTGAAGCACGTTCATACGCTGACGTTGATAACGCACCAGAAGAAAAAGAACGTGGTATCACAATCAATACTTCACACGTTGAATACGAAACAGCAACTCGTCACTACGCACACGTAGACTGCCCAGGTCACGCCGACTATGTTAAAA
Source organism: Sporosarcina sp. D27 (assembly GCF_000586555.1). GTDB lineage: Bacteria > Bacillota > Bacilli > Bacillales_A > Planococcaceae > Sporosarcina. The sequence continues at coordinate 1,179 of NZ_AZUC01000007.1, read as the reverse complement.
ACATGATCACTGGCGCTGCTCAAATGGACGGCGGAATCCTAGTTGTATCTGCAGCTGACGGCCCAATGCCACAAACTCGTGAGCACATCCTTCTTTCACGTCAAGTAGGTGTACCTTACTTGGTAGTCTTCATGAACAAATGTGACATGGTAGACGACGAAGAACTTCTTGAGCTTGTTGAAATGGAAATTCGTGATCTTCTTTCTGAATACGACTTCCCTGGCGATGACATTCCTGTTATCAAAGGTTCAGCACTTAAAGCACTTGAAGGCGAAGAAGCATGGGAAGAAAAAATCGTTGAGCTTATGGACGCTGTTGATAGCTATATCCCAACTCCAGAGCGCGACACTGAAAAGCCATTCATGATGCCTGTTGAGGACGTATTCTCAATCACAGGACGTGGTACAGTTGCTACTGGCCGTGTTGAGCGTGGACAAGTTAAAGTCGGCGACACTGTTGACATCATCGGTTTGACTGAAGAGCCTAAATCTACAACTGTAACAGGTGTAGAAATGTTCCGTAAACTTCTTGACTATGCTGAAGCTGGCGACAACATCGGAGCATTGCTTCGTGGTGTAGCACGTGAAGACATCGAGCGTGGACAAGTACTTGCTAAGCCAGGTTCTATCACGCCACACACAAACTTCAAGTCTGAAGTTTATGTTCTATCAAAAGAAGAAGGTGGACGTCACACTCCATTCTTCTCAAACTACCGCCCACAGTTCTACTTCCGTACAACTGACGTAACTGGAATCATCTCACTTCCAGAAGGCGTAGAAATGGTTATGCCTGGCGATAACGTTGAAATGACAATCGAACTGATCTCTCCAATCGCGATTGAAGAAGGTACTAAATTCTCAATCCGTGAAGGTGGACGTACAGTTGGAGCTGGCGTTGTAGCAACAATCGAAAAGTAAAACCTTTAAACCCGCCCTTGTGGCGGGTTTTTTAATTCTCCTCACTCAATAGGAGGCACATAAGATTTTTTTCGCTAAGAATAATTTCTGAGACAAGCTAAATCGTGGAACGTGCTCATAAAGGTATAAGGATGCTCATAAACCAGAGAAAGAGCTCATAAAGCTCGGAGAATGCTCATAAACCGGAGGAAGTGCTCATAAAGCTCGGAGAATGCTCATAAACCAGAGAAAGTGCTCATAAAGCTCGGAGAATGCTCATAAA
>NZ_AZUC01000006.1 GCF_000586555.1 Sporosarcina sp. D27 | reverse complement strand
CGCTCGCAGCGGAAATCAACTCTGCATAGATAATTCTATTATAAAAGAAAAAGACTGTAGGCAAGCCCCATGATTTCTGGAGTTTGTCTACAGCCTGAATCTCCCACTTCAGTTGATAGTGGGAGATTTTTTGATTTTATAAGAAAAGTGCCATGGATAAGCTATCGTAATACTGTTCGCCATCATACGTGTCTTTGCAGAATACACCTTCCCGTTCAAATCCGAGTTTTTCATAAAGTGCAATGGCACGCTCGTTATCTGCACGTGTGACAAGCGTAATTTTTTCCGTTTGTCCATTATTTTTAGACCACTCAATCAGTGCATTCATCAGCACGCGGCCCAGTCCTTTTCCTGCGCGCGACTGGGAAATGACAATCCCAAGAGTTCCGACATGAAGGAACCTGTGTTTCGTACTAGAATCGATCGTACCGATTCCGACAATCTCCTCCCCCTCCAACATGAGCAGCATGCAGTTTCCAACGGATCCTTTCATATATTCTATGGATTGCGCTACTTCATCAACTGATTGAGGGTATTCATCCCGACCGAAAGACAGATAATCCGTCTCCCCGCCAACTATATTATAAAAACTAACAATACGTGCAGCATCTTCCGGTTGTGCATTCCGAATCACATTATTAACTACATACTTTGTTTGATCTGACATAAAAATTTCCTTCTTTCTAATTTATAAAGTTATCCCTGGAACACTTTAACTTTTACGACCGTCAGTGCCACCTTATTTTAATGTGTATCCGGTGTTTTCAAGGTGGATTGTAAACTATCGGTAAGTCGAAGTAAATACTCTTTTAATATCCTGACATGGGCTCTTCCATCTTACTAGTATACCGTAAATATGTTTTTTTGCTTTGCTTTTCATGAGTGATTCATCCCGACACAAAACGTTCAGCAATCACAAGTCCGTTCGATGATAGACTGAAAAGTAAGGAGTGGATCATTGTGCATGAACAGATCGAAGAACTTTACACGAAAGCCGCCGATTTCATTGAACGTTGTTATGGGGAATTAGGACTCCCTGCGGTTCAACAACAACAGCGACTTCAAGACATTAAAAACGAAATCCGGGTAAGCGGCACCTATACACACACCCCTACAGAACTGATGCATGGGGCGAAAATGGCCTGGCGCAACAGCAACCGTTGCATCGGTCGTCTGCTATGGGAAACACTTGAAGTGTTCGATAGACGAGACATCACAACAGCGGACGAAGCATTTGATGCATTACTGGACCATATTCGCTTCGCTACGAATGATGGCGATATCCGTTCGACTATTACCGTTTTTCCACCACGTAAACAAGGGCGAGATCCGATTCGAATCTGGAATCACCAGCTGATTCGGTATGCAGGTTATGAAGTGGACGGGAACGTTGTGGGAGATTCCGCGAATCGTGCCATGACAAAAACGTGCGAGTCTCTCGGTTGGCAAGGGGCTCACACTTCGTACGACATCCTACCGCTCATTATCCAAGAAGACGGACACCTTCCTAAATTGTACAAGTTACCGGATGGCTTAGTGAAAGAGGTCCCAATCAGCCACCCGGACATCCCGGGTTTCGAGGCGCTTGGCGTCAAATGGCATGCTGTACCGATTATTTCTGACATGCGACTTGAAATCGGAGGTATCGACTATCCGATGGCACCTTTCAACGGCTGGTACATGGGAACTGAAATCGGAGCGCGGAACCTTGCGGACGAAGACCGATACAACCTACTGCCGGTGATAGCAAAACAGATGGGACTTGCAACAAACTCGAACCGCTCACTCTGGATCGACAAAGCACTTGTGGAACTGAACATCGCCGTCCTGCATTCTTTTCATCAGTCTGGCGTTACACTCATCGACCATCACACAGCAGCCAAACAATTTAAAGCATTTGAAAAAAAGGAGAATAGTGCAGGACGCCCTGTCACCGGTAACTGGACTTGGCTCATTCCGCCCGTCTCCCCCGCCACGACGCATATTTTCCATAAGCCGTACCGCAATGATATCGTGACACCAAATTTCTTTCATCAGGCAAGTCCACTGGATGAAGAATAGAGAATACGTTTTTTCATGCGCCTGTGCACCAATCGTTTGTGCGCAGGTGTTTCATCATCACATATCCAGTTCAACAAACACTTTCGCATCAGAACTCTCACGTTTCCCAATCACCTTCATCTGTACATCTAGTTCCATTGCTTCCATACCAAAAAATACTAAGCCGCCGAATGAATCGGCTGCTTAGCATAGGGTGTACAGGATTTCTTATATTAACCTTTTAACTCAATTGCCTGATCTAACACTTTGTCACCTTTCATCATTCCGTAAGCTAACTGATTGATGATGTCTACCTTTATACCTTGAGGTTCCAATTGTTGTTTTATTTTCTTTTCCAAGTATCTGACTTGTGGACCAATCAGGACTACATCCAGGTTTTCCAAGTTATTTTTCAATTGAGATTCAGCAACTGCACTGATCTCTACATCTAAGTTTCTTGCTTCTGCTGAATCTCTCATTTTTTTCACTAACATAGATGTCGACATTCCCGCAGAACAAACTAGAATGATTTTCATCTTTTTCCCTCCTCAATCATCTGCATCCTTTCGTACATATCAATCATCTCATTCGCCAACTCTTTAACCGTCATCGCTGTCATCAGATGATCTTGAGCATGCACTAAAATGACTGTCACAGGATTTTCAACACCATTCGCTTCAGCCTGCAAGAGCTTCGTCTGGTAGTTATGGGCTTCCGTGAATTCCTTATCCGCTTCTTCTATCTTTTTTCGAGCTTCTTCAAATTCATAGGATTTCGCTAAGGCAATGGCTTCCATTGAACTGGATCTAGCATTCCCTGCGTGTAAAATAATTGTAAAAGATAGCATTTGAATTTCTTCTATCGTGTGCATTCTTATTCTCTCCCCACTTGCTGTTTTAACGCTCTTACCCCTACCATAACAAATGGAATGTACATGATCGTCGCAACCGCGAAGTTAAATAATTGCAATACAATCCCTCTCCAGCTTCCACCCGTCACTAAGTAACCACTTAAAATTGGTGGAGTAGTCCACGGAATAATTGCTACTGTCTTTGGCACTAATCCTGTAGCTAAGGCAAAATAAGACGTAATCGTTAAAGTAACCGGAACTAGAATGAATGGAATAAGCATAGCCGGATTCAGTACGATAGGTAATCCAAAGATGACAGGCTCGTTAATATTGAACAATGATGCAGGAGCAGAAAGTTTACCAACCTCTCGATAAGGGTGGTTTTTCTCTCTTCGAATTACGATAAAAATTGCTGCTATCAATGCGATCGTCGTTCCAGATCCTCCCATGAAAACAAAGGAGTCAAGAAATGGTTTTGTAACCGTGTAAGGAACATCATATGCAGAGACACCACTACTGAATAACTCTAAGTTCTTCTGAATTAACGGAAGATACAATGGTTCCATAACCGATCCAATGATATTGGTGCCATGTAATCCAAAGAACCAAAGTAAATGATTTAAAAATGCGATTAAAATAGCTGCCGGTAACGTATTACCAAGTCCTTGCAATGGTTCTTGAATTACTTGGAAAATCACTTCAAATACACTAATTTCTGCGAAGACACTCATAAGAGCTTGGAAACAACCTACTAATATCAGAATAATAGTAGCAGGGATCAATGCTTTAAACGACCGTGCAACCCCTTCTGGAACACCTTCTGGCATTTTAATCGTCCATCTCGAGTTCACTAAAACTCGGAATAGTTCTGTCAACACAAGGGCTAGGACGATGGCTACAAATAACCCTTGAGAGCCCAACCAAGCAAAGTTCAATCCCCAATCTTCAGTTACAGGAACAAGCATGATATAAGATGCTGCGGAGATGAGCCCTGCCGATAAACCATCTATCTCATAAGACTTAGCTAAGCTATAGGCGATTGAAAAAGCTACTAACAATCCTAAGACAGCAAAAGTTCCATTCCAGATACTGCCCCCAACTGCTTGCCAATTCCCTTCACCTAATATACCATTCATCCATTCAACAAAACTGAAAGAACCTAATGGTGGAAAGTTATTTATTAAGATAGCAAAGGAACCAATAATAATAAGTGGCATGATCGCGACAAATCCATCACGGATGGCTACAAGATGGCGCTGTGCTCCAATACGTCCAGCGATTTCAATGAACTTTTCCATGAATCTACCTTTCATTCCAATTCCCCCTTGAATTGTGGTAAGTACTCTTTATGCGCTACTAGTAGCTCATCAAGTACCGTTTTACTTCCCTTCTCATCACGTATAAGTGGGTTCATGAGCATGGCAACATATGCATCATGATAATCACCTGAGATACCTGCTTGAATAACAAGTTCTTCAAATGCTTTCATCTCGTAAACGATTCCTTTGATAACTGATGGTAGAGGCCCAACTGAAATTGGCTCTGGCCCATTTTCAGTGATCACGCTGTTCACTTCAATTACAGCATCACTCGGCAAATCCGGAATCGCCCCATTATTAAAGGTATTCACCGTTTGAATGTCCTTTCGATTATTATAAATGGAATCCATTAGGCTACATGCGACATCACTATAAAAAGCGCCCCCACGCTCTTCAAGTTCTTTCGGTTTGTCTACCAATTCAGGGTTCATATAGAGTTCAAATAGCGATTTCTCCAACTCTTGAACTTTTTCAGCACGTGTACCATGTTCGTTGAATGCTTGAATATCCTTCTTCAGGACATCTTTTGTCTGGAAGTAATATTGATGATACGGATTAGGCAACAGCTTTGTTGCGTCAATAAACGTACTAGACCATCCTAAATCCACAATATTAGCTGGAGAATAATCCAAGCCCTGTTTTAGTTTGTTCAATACATCTTCAGTCCGATCAATCCCGTTGACCGTGACCTTTCTTCCAAAAACAAAATGATTCATGCCGATGAATTCAATTTCCACATCACTTGGTGACACATCCAAAATCTCAGCGCTGGAATGTCGCATGTTAAATGGAATATTACATACACCAATCACTTTCTTATGTGCGGAATACTTTAACAGCGCTTCAGTAATCATTCCTGCAGGATTCGTAAAGTTGATCATCCATGCGTCTGGGCAGATTTGATGGATATCTTCCGCCATTTCCATCATGGTGGGAATCGTCCGAAATGCTTTAAAGATTCCTCCTGCTCCATTCGTTTCCTGTCCAATGAAACCATGACTTAACGGGATCCGTTCATCTTTCGCTCTTGCTTCTAAACCACCAACACGGATTTGTGTAGACACAAAATTCGCTCCTACAAGAGCTTCTTTTCTATCCAATGTCCAAGATACGTTTATAGGCTTACCAGATTTCAAAATCATTCTCTTTGAAAGCTCACCAACAATCCGTAATTTCTCCTTCCCCTCTTCAATATCTACTAATACAATGTCTGTTACGGGAAACGATTCATGACGACGAATAATCCCCTCGATGATTTCAGGTGTGTAGCTCGATCCTCCACCGATGATAACGATTTTTAAGTTCATGTTAAAAGCTCCTTTACTGCAAATGTGAAAGCGGTTGCAAAATATGATTACGGATAAAATCACTAGACTTTTAAATCTCCACATATACTTCAGTGGAGATATCCAAATACATACTTCAACAGAACACTTATGAATTGTTACTACTTTCTGATTCTTTAAAGTAAATGTATCATACATTTAAAAACTTGTATATAACAATAATTCATATTATTCAAATGTAGTAACATATATTCCAAATTTGTTATTGTATCTTTAATCTTGTACACTTTAGACATCATCAATGAAGGAGCATTGCAATGGAAAAAAACCAAGCACTTCATGCGTACATTAAAGAAGATTTACTGAATCGTATTAAGTCTGGCACTTATCAAGTAGGCGACAGAATCCCTACAGAGTTGGAGTTATGTAAAGATTTCGATGTCAGTAGAACAACAGTTAGAACAGCACTTAAACAACTAACTATTGAGGGATATCTTGTCCGTAAACAAGGAAACGGGACTTTTGTTGCGGAACATAAAGTAAAACAAACCCTTTCACACACAGTGAAACGGTATAGTGATCAAATCGCAATCCAAGGTAAAAAAGCAGAAATCTCAGTCGTCAGTATTCAAGTAATCCCTGCGACTGAGCTACTAACAAAAGTTCTTCACGTCTCCATCAATGATCCTATTCAATGTATTGAGCGGGTTAGAAAAGCGAATGGTGAACCTACACAATTTGAAATTGCTTATATTCCATGGAAATTAGCGCCTGGCATTACAAAAGAACACGCTGAGTCATCTTTATATGAAACACTCAAAACAAACTATCATTTACAGATTGCTAAGACAACAGAGCACGTTGAAATTGCATTTCCCGACGATCGAGTGGCTCACATCTTAAAATATAAGGAAGGCTTGCCATGCTTCTATATTGAAACAGTGGCCGAGGATGTAGAAGGAAATGTATTTGAATACTCACGCTCCTATTTCAGAGGAGACAAAACGAATTTTGTCATTAGTCGTAATTACTTAGAGGAAGAGTGATTTGTAAAAACTAGGAGGGATTGCGGGTGAAAGTACTATTTAACGCAGATGATTTCGGATTAACAAAAGGCGTAACGGATGGAATTATTCACTCCCATACAAACGGTGTTGTTCAGTCAACAACGTTAATGATGAATGGACTTGCAACGGAATATGCCGTTGAAAAAGCGAAAATGTTGCCCTCCTTACATGTAGGCATCCATCTCGTACTCACCTTTGGAAAACCCTTAAGTGAACACGTGCCAACGCTCGTCAATGAACAAGGTGTCTTTCGCTATACGAATGCTTTTCTAAAAATGGAGCCTCCTAATCTTGAAGAGGTAGAGAAAGAATGGCGTGCTCAACTGGATGCGTTTCTTTCGACAGGTTTACATTTGCACCACATCGACAGTCACCACCACGTTCATGGCTGGGACATTTTTAAAGAACTGATCGTAAAGCTATCGAACGAGTACCAAGTCCCCGTCCGCTATACGGATTCCTTAAAAAACTATCCTGATATCCTGTTGACCGACTCTCTATGGTTGGATTTTTACGAAGATGGAGCCAATGAAGATCTCTTTTCTCGCCTAAAAAGCCTTGAAAGTAAGTCTGTTGAAATAATGACCCACCCTGCCATCGTTGACTTAGATTTAAGATCCGTTAGCTCTTATCAAGACAAAAGAGAAGATGAACTCAATATATTGTGCAATATGGAAATCCCCGAATGGGTAGAGATGATGCAGTAGGATTTGAACCATTTTTGGTGAATTTTACTTTCACATTTATTTCGATCATCCAATGTAGCACACCTTATCTTTCCTAAAACAATTCAATCATCAGATTCTTCTTATTGCAACGTATGAAAGTTGAAAAAAATAAAAAATACCCGGTCCGCAGTGAATATATATGCGGACCGGGTATTTTGTCTGGTTAAAGCAATCCTGTTTGCATGATTTGCTGAAACAGGCATTTAACTGCTCGTTGTGCAAGAGAATAATGATTAGTTCTCCTGTTGATTTAACTCATCTACATTCTCGGCTTCGAATTCATCGAGCAACGCGCGCACTTCATCTGTCGTCTCCGTGTACATCAATTGATTTCTCAATTCACCTGCTCCTCGGATTCCTTTGACATAAATCTTAAAGAATCGACGAAGCGGTTTAAATGGGAGCTCTTCAATTTCTTTTGAGTATTTATCATGAAGATCCAGCTGAAGTCTTAACAGGTCCATTAACTCTTTACTACTGTGCTCTCTTGGCTCTTTTTCAAAAGCGAATGGATTTTTAAAGATGCCTCGTCCAATCATCACGCCATCTACTCCGTATTTTTCCACGAGTTCCAAGCCCATTTGACGATCCAAGATATCCCCGTTAATGGTTAACAACGTATCTGGTGCAATTTCATCACGAAGTTTCTTAATCTCTGGGATTAGTTCCCAATGCGCTTCGAAATTACTCATTTCCTTTCGAGTACGCAAGTGTATCGATAAATTGGCGATGTCTTGCTCCAATATATGTGTCAACCAACCACGCCATTCTTCTACATCTGTATAGCCCAGTCTCGTCTTCACACTGACTGGCAATCCTCCTGCTTTTGCCGCTTGAATAATATCCGCTGCGTTATCAGGATAATTGATCAACCCGCTGCCTCTTCCTTTCGAAGCTACGTTAGGAACGGGACAGCCCATGTTAATATCGACGCCTTTAAATCCTTGTTCCGCCATTCCGATACTCATATCTCTGAAGTGATCGGGCTTGTTCCCCCAAATATGGGCTACCATTGGCTGTTCGTCTTCTGTGAACGTCAAACGCCCACGTACACTGAAGATCCCCTCCGGGTGACAATAACTTTCAGTATTCGTAAATTCAGTGAAAAACACATCGGGTCTTGCAGCTTCCGCCACGACATGACGAAACACAACATTCGTGACATCTTCCATCGGTGCTAATATAAAAAACGGTCGTGGTAACTCACGCCAGAAATTCTCTTTCATGTTCAAATTCCAATCCTCTCATTATGGGATGCCAGGTCAGCCCTTCATCTAAAAATCTTAGTGTAGTAATACTGGAAATCGAAGTAGACTTTGTTGCTACGTCTACCTCTAGATTTATTCTCTACGTTAACTATTTTACATGACTAACGTGTATGTGGGAAGAGACGGGTTCTAATAAGGTCACTTATTCCATTATACAAAAAGCCCGCCGGCACATTCCACTATGATTGGAATTCGCGGTGGGCATTTATTGTGAAGGTAACTTTGAGATTTGTTTTGTAACTACTATCGATTTTGCAAAGGAGCTGAAAGTTGAATTGGTTCAGCATTCACTACGTCAAATCACTAGCATGGGTGACTTGGTTGCGACCGCCATTTTTGGAGGCATACAGTGCGTTATCTGCTTTGGATTGTAAAGAACTTTCTGTATCTCCAGGTTGAAGCGTTGCTGCCCCTATACTTATCGTGATGGCTGATTTACCCCAGTTTGCCTTTTCAACATGCAAACGGATTCTTTCAGCGATTTTCAGAGCATCCGATTTATCGGTATTCGGAAGAATCAATGCAAATTCTTCGCCTCCATATCGGGCAGCAATATCTTCTTTTCTGGATTCCTCTTCAAGTAGTTGTCCCATCTCCTGCAATACTCTGTCACCTGTCATATGGCCATAAGTATCGTTAATCTCCTTGAAGTAATCGATATCCATTAGTAGCAGGGAGATTGGCTGCAATTGTCCTGCTTGTGAATTTAAATTTAATGTCAGACTTTCTTGTAGACAGCGTCTGTTCTTGAGACCGGTTAATCCGTCCGTTTCGGCCAGTGTTCGAAGTTTTTCATTCAATTCCAGCAGTTCATTTTGCTTGCATTCCAATTCGTTCCTTAACATGCCCAGCTCTTCTATTTGCTTTTTCTTCATCTGGTTTCGTTGATCGGTCTCCTTTTTAGCTGCCAAAAGGGCCTGCTCATACTCATATCTTTCTTTCATAGGAAAACAGGCACAATCGTTAAAAAACTTACCGCCACGTTTATTTCGGGAGGCATTGAGCAGTATAGGAATTTCCTGCCCGGACTTTGTCTTTAAAGCAATATACATCGCATCCACTTTTTCCTGAAGGCGGATCATCGGAAAAAAATAGAGTTGGTAAAAAGTTTGGCTCGCATGCGTCAAGATCAGGTTGATGTGCTGCCCCTGTAGCTCTTGAAGTTTGTAATCGAGCAAACCGAGCAGCGTCTTATTTATATCTAGAATCGTGCTTTCATCATTAAGTGATACATAACCGCATGGCGCAAAGTCCAGTTGCTCATCCATTTGAACTATCCTGATCAGCGACTGATTTCAAATATTCGCTAATCAAACGGATGGTCTCTTCAGGATGGCTCAAATGTGGACAATGTCCCGTCGCTTCCATTAAGGCGTATGCACTTTCTGTGAGGACGCTGTGCATATATTCCCCGACTTCTATCGGAGCAATTGCATCATCAGAGCACTGGAGAATGAGTGACGGCACCGTAACGTTTTGTAAATCATTCCGGTGGTCAGAGAAAAAGGTTGCTGTTGCAAATTCGCGGGCGACGGTTGGATCCGTAGAGCAAAAGCTCTCCTCCAACTCTTGGAAAAGTTCCGGGCGCTCAGGATTTTTCATAATGACCTGAGAGAGATAATTTGCCCAGCCAATATAATTCATCTCCATCATCCCAATCAATCCCTCAAGGTCTTCCTTTTCAAAACCTCCTTTATAAAGGGGAGGGTCATTCAAGAAACAAGGTGAAGGACCGAGCATCACAAGGCGCTCAAATCGTGAGGGCTCTTGAATAGAGGCCAGCATGCCAATAATACTGCCAACCGAGTGCCCCACAAATATTGCTTCTTTTATATCTAAAGTATCGCATATATCGAGTACATCTTGTGCATATCCATGAAGGTCTTGGTACTTAGTCGAACTGTAAGCACTATAATCAGACTTTCCAGAGCCGACATAGTCAAACAAAATGACACGGAAGTTTTCTTCGAACGCCGGTGCCACTAACCTCCACATATTCTGATCACACCCAAAGCCGTGCGCAAAGATCATGGCCTTTGTGCCTTTTCCTGTAACGTTCACGTTATTGCGAATAAGGGTACTTTGATTCATAAAAAAGCCTCCATTACTTATTTTCTAATAGCAGTTCAGTCTTTAGAATAATTTTTCGCGCAATCACGAATAGGGCAATGTTACTAATTCCAGTATAGAATAAAATGTCTCTTCTTTCAATGTCCGCCGAATTTCATTTGTGACAATTTCTTACACTAACAAAGAAAGCATCTATCCTCAGTATAAGAATAGATGCCTTATGTGCTTGTGTAGGAAGCTTTCGTTCATGTTTATAGTTTCGCGATTGTTTATGACACGCCACTTTCAATAAATGCTGTTCCGCATCACTATCTTTTCCGGATTATACAAAAAAACCACCTACCGATTCCACTATCTTTGGAATCGGTAGGCAGGTTATTGTCGTGGTTGCGAAAACACCATTATCTACTATTTTCTAAACCATTTTTAGATTCATGGCTAAATTATGATGCAGGGTTTACTTGCATCTCGACTAAAATCTTGATGTCTTTACCAACGAGTACGCCGCCTGTTTCAAGAGTTGTATTCCAAGTCAGGCCGAACTCTTCTCGGTTGATCTTCGCTTCCGCTTCGAAACCGTACACTTCAACACCCCATGGATTTGTTCCTTTTCCGCCAAACTCCACGTCAAAAGTTACCGGTTTCGTGACGTCTTTAATCGTTAAGTCGCCCGTTACTTTGTAATCATCGCCTTTTTTTGCAATTGCAGTGGATTGGAATGTGATATCCGAAAAATTCTCTACATCAAAGAAATCTGCTGACTTCAAGTGATTATCCCGATCTACTGAATGTGTATTGAGGCTTCCGACGTCGAATTTGAAAGCGATGTTTGCAGTTGTAAGATCTGTTAAGTCTGCCGCCTCCACCGTTGCTGTGTAGTCGTCAAATTGGCCTTTCACTTTGGATACCATCATGTGCTTTACTTCAAAACCTACTGTTGAGTGCGATTGATCTACTGTCCATTTTGTCATTTGAATTTCCTCCATTTTATATATAATTTTCTTGAATCTGAGTTGTTGTTTCTTGCCATGTTAAACTGGCACTTCATCTGTCACAGTCTAAGGCATCATTACCTAAAATATTGTTCATACCAAGCTTTTGCAGCTTTAACTTCCGACATTGTCAACTGATGTCCCGCGTTTTCCCAATGAAGTCCAACGGATGCCCCTGCTTCTTCCAGACGTTTCTGCAACTCAGTCGATTCTTCCTGCGTACAGATCGGGTCGTTTGCTCCCGCCCCAATCCATACATGAATCCCTGCTAAATCCGGCATCGTAACATTACGTATCGGCACCATCGGATGATGCAAAATGGCTCCTTTTACTGCATCATCATAGTGAAATAGCAGACTGGCTGCAATGTTAGCGCCATTTGAATACCCGATAGCTACAATATTTGATGGGGCGAATTGATAGTCAATAGCCGCCTGCTCTATAAAGGCTTTTAACTCTTTCGTCCGGAAAACTAAATCTTCTTCATCAAATACACCTTCTGCTAACCGTTTAAAGAAACGAGGCATGCCATTCTCCAATACATTTCCACGCACACTTAGAACAGACGCTTCAGGGTCAACTAGTTCCGCTAACGACAGCAAATCTTGCTCCGTGCCGCCTGTGCCGTGCAGCAAAAGTAATACTGGTTTCTCGCTATTAGTACCTTTTCTAAAAATATGCTGCATAATGGGGTTTCCCCTTTCTACAAATACTCTTTTTCGATCTTAATCGAGCTTCGTACTGTGTTGATTGGTCGCACAATCGCCTCTATCTGTTCCCGTTTTCCTTCCAGGAATGGCGGAAGCGACAAGATTTCTCCTACGGTTTCATAAGGTTCATCCCCCATGAAACCAGGTCCGTCTGTAGCCCACTCAAAAAGAATTCCAGGTGCTACACGAGCATATAGGGATTCAAAGAAAAATCGATCTACATAGCCGGAAGTGTTTAAACCGAATGATGGCAAGCGCTCAATCCACTCGTTTAACACGTTTGTATCTTCTACCCGGAAAGCAGCGTGGTGAACCGTTCCGTAGCCTTGACGGCCATCTGGAAGTGACGTATTGTGCTCCACAATCACTTGTGCTCCGTTCCCACCTTCACCCACTTCGAACAAATGCAGAGAACCTTCCGCTGCCACTTCTTTAAACAGCATGACCTTTTCAAGCATCTCTTTAAAGTAGTCAAACTGTGCAATCCGAATGTGGATAGGTCCTAATCCCGTAATCGCAAACTCAAGCGGTACAGGACCATGTTGCCACGGAGTACCTGGTGCTACACCTGTGTTGTGCTCATCTGAAATCAGCATATACTGTTGCTCATCGAAATCAACGAATGAAATGGTTTTTTTGCCGAAAACTTCTTGGATTCCCGTATGGGTCACTTCGTATTTTTCAAAGCGTTTTACCCAATAGTCCAACGCCGCATCAGTCGGTACACGAAAAGCGGTTTTGTAAATCTCATTCGTGCCGTGACCCCCTTTTTGAATACCTGGAAAATCGAAAAATGTCATATCTGTACCAGCTGACCCTGCATCGTCTGCAAAGAACAAATGATAAGTACGAATATCATCCTGGTTCACCGTTTTCTTTACTAATCGCATACCTAATGTGTACGTGAAAAACTCATAATTTTTTTCGGCGCTGCTAGTAATGGCCGTCACGTGATGAATACCTTTCAAACCGTTCATGTTATTATCCCCCTTCTTATTATAAATATTATCTTGAATTCAAGATATATAAGCAAAAAATAAATAGCTCGAACTTACAAGCTAATTTTCCTGTTAGTTAACTCATTATGCACAAATGGTCGCCATTTATGTGGGAAAGCAGTCATCCATCGTAATTTATCTTCCAGCTGGTTGTGAAAAACAAATTACCTTGAATTCAAAGTAATAATAACACGTCATTTTTTTCAGGTCAATTAGTTTGTTTGTCCTTTTGAGTAGATCAGACTCAGAAAGTGCCCAAAAACACAAAAAGCGTCAACTCCAATAAGAAGTTGACGCCAAACTGTAGACAAAAGGGATGGAAATCGACTTGATTTCCATCCCTTTTGTCTTTTTGTATCGTTGATTCTGGAAATGAAGGGTGACAGGCCGTTGATCTCCGTTCCGGACGGGCGCTTTCCGGGGGCTTGCCCTCAGCCTCCTCGTCGCTTCGCTCCTGTGGGGTCTTCGCGCTGCGCTGATCCCCAGGAGTCGCCGTCCTGCACTTCAATCAACTGAATTTCTCATGAGACATTCACATCATTCAATCAAAGAATGCAATCGGAGTGCTCCATGTCCATCTGGTAAGAAAAACTAGTTGCAACAGAAGACTTGAGACACCGATATGAAATCAAAGAAGTCTATAGAAATGAAAAGAGGCCGTTAACGCGTTATTGCCGATGCCAAGGAGAAACATGATATGCAATGGACAACCCTAAGAGGGCTTAGTGTATTGAATAAATGACATTTTATTGAGAACAACAGGATCTATGCATGGTCTCCCAAGAAGGGAATATAAATCTGCAACCAATTGATAAATGAAGGAAAAATCAATTGCTTCCTCTAATTTTCGGAACAGACGGTCTTACGGAACTAACTGTTAGATTGTAAGCATCTCCATCTGTTCCCGTTCTTTGATTTGATTCTTCATCATTATTTCCATTACCTCATTTGATAGTTGGGAGATCCTGTTGATTGTAGCTGAGAGCAAGCCCCTCGGAAAGCGTCCGCTCGCGGCGGAAATCAACTTTCATTGATCATCCTATTGTAAAAAAACTGTAGGCAAACCCCATGATTTCTGGAGTTTGTCTACAGTCTGGCGTCAACCTCAATAAGAAGTTGACGCTTTTTAAATTTCGCAGCTTGCTTAGAGAAAGCTACCTATTATAAGAAACTATTATGTTTCTATTGTTAATTATCCTTTTAATACTATTCAGTTGTATCCAGAACCGTATACGAATTGCATCGTGTACAGAAACCACATACCCTCATCATAAAAAGCACAGCGCACTACTCTTTCTCAACAATCCCCTGTTCAATCGCCAGCACTTTCGCCACTTTCGGCGCGTACCATACGACCAGTACTAAAAGAATCGATACTGGAACAGCGGCTATGACGACAAATGACTGCAATGCACCGATTCCTCCGCCACCGATTTCGATTAGTATGGTGGCGATTGTGGCCATGATAACCGCCCAAAATACACGAATGGCTTTTGGAGGATTTCCATCTCCTGTCACGGCCATGGAGATAGAATACGACATAGAGTCTACTGTCGTCACTACAAATAGTGTAGTCAAAATCAAGAAGACAGTAGGCATGATGAATCCTAACGGCATTTGTTCTGCTATGGCAATGATCGCACTCGGCAATCCGCCTTCATTCAATGGACCGCTGACGGAACCTGCGTTATTTAATTCGTAGAAAATACCCGTTCCGCCAAGTACCGTGAACCAAAAGTTTGTGACGATAGGTGCTATTACAGCAACTACTAAAAAGATTTCCCGAATTTTTCTTCCATTGGATATTCTTGCGACAAATAACGCCACCATTGGGCCGAACCCTATAAACCATCCGAAGAAGAAGAGCATCCAGTTTCCAAGCCATGCATCATCCCCGCGGAAGGTACTGATGCTTACGAAATCACTGATATACGTACCAAAGGAAGACATGAACGCATTGACGATGAACAGACCCGGACCGAACACGATCAGGAAGACGGCAATTACCGCCACTAGGTTCACGTTCAGCTTACTTAAAAATTGAATTCCCTTCTCGATACCTGTAAGGGTCGATACGAGTACGACTCCTGTCAAAATAACGATGATCGAGAGCTGCGTCACGAATGTATCCGGAATGCCAAAAATCGAATTGACTCCATAGCTGACTTGCAGTCCGAGAAAACCGATTGGACCGATGGTACCAGCAGCAGCGCCTATGATACAAAAAACATCGGCAGCCGTGCCCCATTTGCTCGTTAAAATTCTCTCTTTCAAGATAGGATACAAAAGGGTCCTAGGCTTCAACGGCATCCCCTTATGTTTATGTGCGTAAATCAATATAATCGAACTGATCGCACCGTATACAGACCATGCGGTGAAGCCCCATGACATGTAACTTTGAGCCAATGCAGGTCCAATCGCTTCAGTGGTTCCGCCTTCTATCCCTTTATGCATGGGAGGCACGTCCAGAAAATAATACATAGGCTCTGCCGCTGCCCAAAAGACACCGCCGGCTCCAAGACCCGTTGTCAAAATTACGGCTACCCATTTAAAATAAGACATCTCTGGCTTCTTTGCGTCGCCCAGGCGGACTTTGCCATACTTTGAAAACGCCAATACCGCACCTACTACAAAAGTGGCCAGTAATAGGAATTGCCAATACGCCCCGAAGTAGCGAATAGACCAATCAAATCCCTTATTCACAAACTCACTGACCAGGTCGACTTTTAAAATTGAAAACAGCACGAATGCCATTAATATGCCGCCACTCCATAGAAATACTGGCCAATCAATTTTTTGACGAATATTCTTCCAGTGGTCTTTCATCATAATTCTCCCCCAAATTCTGTTTTCCTTACAGCAACTATCATGTTCTGCGAGACAATCACAGTTAAAGCTTTCCCTTCTTTTCCTCTATTTTTCAACAGCATCTGCAAAAACAAAAAAAATGCAACACGATTTGAATTCGTGTTGCATGTCTCATACAAAAACTCATAGTACAGGATATATGCTGCCCTCCATACTGTCAACACATATCCATATTTTTCTAATATGGAGAAAGGTCAGTTATTGAAGGGTTTTCAGAGGGGACAGGTTGGACTGCGAGTACTTGTGTACAGAATTATTGTGTTGGTCGCATAGGCATCCCACACTTCGTTTTAAGTATTATGGTGTACATCATTTATATTTCAAGTCTCTCCATATAAAAGTAGCCCACACAAAGCTAGTCATGTATACCTGTTTCTGATTTGTGCCTGCATATGTAGTACAACCCAAAACAAAAAACCCTCTTCTTAAACAAAAGGAAGAGAGATGAAAAGCCTTCGTCATTTTCTATTCAATCTATAAGTTTAATCGTCAAATCTCCTACTCCAACATCAATCTTCATATCGATCACAACATCACTACTCGCATAAGCGTCATTTACGTAGATGCCATTTCCCTGAGGAGTAAAGCCTTTCGCCTCAAGGTCTGCGATTCCTTTCGAAACACTCAGTTTGACACCCGTGTCCGCTGGGAGAAGAATCGTCGCATCTCCGACTCCAAGATCGATGTCGGCGTTGAAGCTTTCTTTCCAGTCACCGTTTAAATCAATGGTTGCATCGCTTACACCTGCATCGATGGATAGCTTGCTGAGTTGGATACCCGACAGGTTTAGTGTCGAGTCAGAGACGCCCATCTCAATATTCAAGTTGACCGGTATCTCATTTGTCAGCTCGAGGTCCCAATCGTTCCGTACGTTCCCTAATCCCGCAAATATTTTTCCTTTTTGCTTGATGACTGCATTGCCGACTGTTCCTTTCTTCTTATAAGAAACAGTTGGTCTCAATTTTTTTTTGTTCGTGTCAACTGTGCCTTTGATCCAGGCATCCTCACCATCCGTAATCGATACATCCCCAAAGCCCATCTGTATGTTAGCGTTAAGTGATTTTACGTCATCCTTTTCGATTAAAATGTCACTGACCTTATTCCCCGAGAAGAACCAATTATATACCCAACCCCCGACTGCACCTAGTAGCCCCACTATTATTACTGCCACTATAAGCTTCCGCATATAGAACACCCCTTTCCCTTTGACTTTATCATATCCGATTCCCTGCATAAATTTACCAACCCTTCGGTTGAAATTCAAATCAGACTTAAGTCTGAGCATAGGTAGATTGTGTCTTAGATGGTATGTAGTTCTTGCGTAGACTATGTTGTTCGGAGCTGAAGTGCTTCTAACGTAACAGGGGTAACGCTTAGCACCACAACACTTAAACCATTGGGAGACAGGTCTATAAATTAGACCTGTGATTAACCTGTGCTCGAAACTATTGTGATTGTTAGTCCCACAGGTACCCCATACTAATTATTTGTTATCATAATGTACTAAGCCGCAGTTCATAAAAATACTGAACAACTGGATGCTTTGACTTAATCTGCTCAGTCATGTTTAAAATTCGTTTTTTTCCAACCCTTCTGTCCACCAAAGCTAGAATATTCAATAGGATATCATTGCTCTCTATGCTCTCCTCTATAGGAGTGGATAAAAACTTATTCGCTACAATGATAAAATTTGATTTACTTAAGGATGACTGCGCTGACAACAGCTCCTTTGCACATACTGATAATTTCCTCCCCCTTGCAATTACTTCTAAACGATCCTCCGGAACCATCCCCTTGGTTTCCTTTCTTACCGCTTCAATTTCCTCATTGTTGATAGGAATTTGGATATCTGCATCATTCTTAATTTCTAGCTCCGTTTGATACCATCTGATTGAGGTATTTATATCACTCATATTGAGTACATTCTTTTTATCTACCGCAATATAACAAGTTCCTGCTTTATCAGGTAAATAACGATAGCTGCTTGGGCGGTATTCAACCCTTCCTTCTAATGCAGGACAGAGAAAACTCTCCAGGTTTTTCTTCAATTTGCTCCAGGTCATGTAATTCTCCTTAATTTACATTTTAAATAGTTATTGAGGCAGTGGTTCTATTATCCATAATACAATAACCGTCACAACGGTCATACTATATACAAGGTTTATGTGTAACTTGAATTTCTGATGTATCGATAATATTCAGCGAATAAAACATCCAGACTGATGAAACAATTACTTGTCCATCTCCATGTTACCCAAGAAATGAAAAAAGAAGCTTCTCAAAAGTTTGTACAACTAATGAGAGGCCTCGATTATAATCCTTTATGTTAGATTCGCCGCCTGTGCACCATACAATTCGAACACTATTTGGAATTGTTTTGGAGTTTCGTCTTACACAGGCAATCATTTTTATTCTCCTACCATGCCGTCATTATCACGATCCTGCATATATTGGTACAACCAGTGTTCTCTAGTTATTGGCATACTGAAACCAGCTGCTTTCGCTTCTGCGATTGTTACGATACCATTTCCATTTGCGTCAATACTAGAAATCTCACCTTGGTTTGTTGAAGAACTTTCTGATTTGGACTCGGACTCATTATTTCCGGTTAGCCCAAGAGATTCGTTTACTTCATCCGGATTCACATTTTCAAATGAATCCGTAATGACATGTCCATTTATCGTATAGGTATATTGATAACTTGAAGGAACTTGCGTTTCCGTATTCGGATAGATGATAATCGCTTCAAATTCACTAGCTCCACCCGCTCTTCGGATCTCGTTTTCCATATACGCTTGATCACCATGTCGGTTGAGCGTACTATCCTGTGGAGTAATATTATAAGCATTCGACACCCCACCGAGAGAGTCAGCAATTATATGTCCTTCATCTAAAACAGCACTTTCAACTCCAGGAACCTTTGCCTCATCAGAATAGTATCTACCAGATGATAATACAGATTCATTACGATCATCTTGTAGAATGATTTCGTCAGCTATGACACGTACTAGTTGCCCGTATTCATTAGTAAATCCCCAATATTCACGATCCCCATACCCGATGTCAACAACGACGTTAGGTTCACGATAACCGGATAAATCTCCGCCATCAACTTCAATTGGTTTGTATCCGGAGAACAGTTCTTTCTTTGGTTGAGTTGGTTTTTCCTCTACTACGGGCTCCTCCACTTCCTGTTCTTCAACAATCGTAGGTACAGTTTCTTCTTTTTCACTGTTTGTATTTGGTTCAACAGTCGTGACTTTTTGCGAACCTGTTTCTACATCTGTAATGGATGCATCTTCTGAGTTGGTACAACCAACCATAAAGACGATTGTTAAAATTAAAACTAAATAGTTCATTTTCTTTTTCATTCTTCAAACCATACCTTTCATCTGTGTCAAAACTTCACGAAAAAAATTATAGCATAAGTAAACGCGCGCCTTAACATTTCCCATGAAATTCAAGTGAAATGCAGTAGAAATATTAGCGTTTGTAATTGTACACTTTTACGAACAGCTAATAACTATCACTGATTGTTAAGATTATAAGTAAACAAATTCCATAATAACATTTCCAAACCTGTAGTGCAGATCAACAGCTGTCTACTCAATTTTACTTTTGTTCAGCGCAAAAAACGTCAACTTCCAATTGGGAGTTGACGTTTTTCGTGTTGAACTGTATGACTTACATCATGCCGCCCATGCCACCCATTCCGCCCATATCAGGCATACCGCCACCTGCTGGCTCTGGGATGTTAGCAACTACTGCTTCAGTCGATAGGAACATCGCTGCGACAGATGCTGCGTTTTGTAGTGCTGAACGCGTTACTTTTGTTGGATCCACGATACCGGCTTGGACCATGTTGACCCACTCGCCGTTTGCAGCGTTGAAGCCGATGCCGACTTCTTCGCGCTTCAGGCGATCTACGACGATCGAACCTTCAAGACCAGCGTTTGTTGCGATTTGACGTACTGGCTCTTCGAGTGCACGAAGAACGATTTTCACGCCTGTTGCGACGTCACCTTCTACGCCTTCAAGCAATGATTCTACTTTTTTATAAACGTTTACGAGCGCTGTACCACCACCGGAAACGATACCTTCTTCGACTGCCGCGCGTGTCGAGTTCAGAGCGTCTTCGATGCGAAGTTTGCGTTCTTTCAATTCTGTTTCAGTAGCTGCACCGACTTTGATAACTGCCACGCCGCCAGCAAGTTTCGCTAGACGCTCTTGGAGTTTCTCTTTGTCGAACTCTGAAGTTGTCTCTTCCAATTGTGCACGGATTTGACCAACGCGTGCTGAAATTGTATCTGCATCGCCAGTTCCTTCTACAATTGTTGTGTTGTCTTTTGTTACAACGACTTTAGAAGCGCGTCCGAGTTGTGAGATGTCTGTAGATTTCAAGTCAAGACCGATATCTTCAGTAATCACTTCTCCGCCAGTAAGAATCGCGATGTCTTCAAGCATAGCTTTACGACGATCTCCGAATCCTGGGGCTTTGACTGCAACTGCGTTGAACGTACCACGTAGCTTGTTCACAACGAGTGTTGCAAGTGCTTCGCCTTCTACGTCTTCAGCGATCATCAACAACGGCTTACCTTGTTGTACGACTTGCTCAAGTACCGGAAGAATTTCTTGGATGTTATTAATCTTCTTATCTGTGATCAAGATATATGGATTGTCGAGAACCGCTTCCATCTTATCTGTATCTGTTGCCATATAAGCAGATGCATAGCCACGGTCGAATTGCATACCTTCAACAACGTCTAGCTCAGTTGTGAAGCCTTTAGATTCTTCAAGTGTGATAACGCCGTCGTTTCCAACGCGCTCCATCGCTTCAGCAATCAGGTTACCGACTTCGTCGTCTCCTGAAGAGATTGCAGCAACTTGTGCAATTTCTTGCTTGCTTGAGATTTCATCAGAAATGCTCTTCAACTCAGTAACTGCTGTTGCAACTGCTGATTCGATTCCCTTACGGATGCCGACAGGGTTTGCACCAGCTGTGACGTTCTTTAAGCCTTCACGGATCATCGCTTGAGCAAGAACTGTTGCAGTGGTTGTCCCGTCACCAGCAATTTCGTTTGTTTTTGAAGCAACTTCAGCAACAAGTTTTGCACCCATGTTTTCGAATGCGTCTTCGAGTTCGATTTCTTTTGCGATCGTTACTCCGTCATTCGTGATGAGTGGTGAACCGAAGCTTTTCTCAAGAACCACGTTACGTCCTTTAGGTCCAAGTGTTACTTTTACAGCGTCTGCTAATGTATCGACACCACGCAACATTGCGCTACGTGCATCTTCGTTGAATTTAATTTCTTTCGCCATAATGAATGAGTCCCCCCTGTTTTTGGTTTAATAGTCAAAGTGATGCGGATCCTTAGATAGTTGCTAGAATATCGCTCTCACGTAAAATTAAGTAATCGTTGCCTTCATATTTAACTTCAGTACCTGCATATTTTGAGAAGATGATGCGGTCGCCTTCTTTTACTTCAAGCTCGACGCGCTGGCCGTTTTCGAGAACGCGGCCTGTACCGACTGCAATGACTTTACCCTCTTGCGGCTTTTCTTTTGCGGAATCTGGTAATACGATGCCGCTTGACGTTTTCTCTTCCACTTCGATTAGTTCAATTACAATACGATCACCTAATGGTTTCAACAAATGAAACACCCTCCTCTAACGGTTCTTCTTTTAATTTAGCACTCGCTAAACAGGAGTGCTAATACACTACTTATCATAATAAAACGAAGATTGAATTGCAAGTAAAACAAATCGGTCATCCGTACTCTTTGCGCTTCTTTTCTAAAACCGATACACTTATCAATACTTAGATGGAAAGGATCGATTCTTTTGAAGCAAAAAACGATGAAACCATGGATGCTTTACTTAACCATCCTTCTTTTATACATCGCCATGCAGTTCGCAAGTGTTCCGATTTCTAAAGGAATGATTGCGCTCTTCACTGCGAATGGCTATAACGTTAAGGAAGCTGCATATAACGGCTTTGCATGGGGCTTATTCAGTGTGAACATTCTTGCGATTATTGCGATCTTCCTCGTCATTCGATCCGATAAGAAGTTTTGGACCGTCTTTAAAGGAAAGAAAGAACCAATTTGGAAGTCCATTTTTTGGGGTATTCTTGGATTCTTCTTGGCACTCGGTGGCCAAATGATTGCAGGACTCATAGAAAAAGCTATAGGCATTACTGAAGGTTCGGCAAGTACCGCACAGCTAACAGAAATCGCTGCCGTAGCACCAATTCTTATCATCTGCATTGTCCTGTTCGCCCCGATTTTAGAAGAGACCGTCTTCCGCCGTGTCCTATTCGGTGGAATCTATACCAAAACGAACTTCTGGATTGCAACTATCGTAAGTGCTGTTATCTTTGCTGCCGTTCACAACGAACTTGAGCACATCCTTACGTACCTTATGCCAGGACTTGTATTCTCGTACGTCTACTACCGATCCAAGCGCATCTGGACTCCGATGATCTCACATATGCTCATGAACGGCTTCGTTATGATCATCATGCTCAACCAAGACAAAATTATGGAACTCCAAAAACTCCAACAGTCCGTCATCTCCTTCTTCCATTTCTTTTGGTAGTAGGTGCGGATATTTCATCATTACGCAAAAAAAGACTTGCTCAACCGAAACCCGGTCAGCAAGTCTTTTTCAATTAATCAATCTTGGTTGTTCATACGTGCATTCACTTCATCAATCTGCCGCTGTTGTTCAGCCTTCGCTTCTGCAAACAACCGCACCCGTTCCGCCTCTTCTTCCTCCATCCGACGTTTCTCTTCCGCCTTCAAGAACTTGCGATATCCGACGCGAGCAATAATGATACTCACTTCATACAACAAGAACAACGGAACCGTCACGAACAAATGTGAAACAATATCAGGTGGTGTGATGAACGCTGCAATGACAAACAATACGAAGTAAGCAATCTTCCGAAATTTCGTTAACACACTTGGATTTAAAAACCCGAGCCTTGAAAGAAACAATAAGACTACAGGCAGTTGAAATACGAATCCAAACGGCAACAAAATCTGGAACAAAAACGAAAAGTACTGATTAATACCGATCGTCTGCGTAATTTCTAAATCAGCTGATAACGTTTCCATAAATTTAATGACATAAGGTAACAATACAAAATATGAAAACGAAATTCCACCTAGAAATAACAAAAAGGCAAACGGGATGTAGCTTAGCGTGACCCGTCTTTCGTTCTCTAACAGACCTGGTGAAACGAATGCCCAAAATTGGTACATGATAATCGGTAAAATAATAATGATTCCGATGAAAACCACGACTTTTAAGTAAATAGCAATCGGATCAATCACGTTAAATGCATTTAACGGTAAATCTACTGCCGGTCCACTGGACTGTAGAAACTTAATAAGCGGTTTCGCAAGCAAAAATCCACCTATTACAGCGACTGCAAAGAAAACGACGATCGTAATCAGTCGTTTTCTTATTTCTTCTATATGCTCAATAATGGTTAGCGTACGTTCTTCCATTACACAGACATCCTAACTTATTGCACTTCTTTTTTATCTTCAACTTTTTTAACGTCTGTTTTAGCATCGTCATCTTCTACAAGACCTTTTGTAGCATTTTTAAATTCGCGTAGTGAAGAACCGAATGCTTTGCCGATTTCAGGCAACTTTTTCGGTCCGAAAATGAGAAGGGCAATAACAGCAATCATAAGTAGACTTCCAATACCTGGTGACATTTCGGACACCTCCTTTTGAATATGTCTATTCTACACCAAATAGCATTGAATGACTATTAGAGCAACCTTATAATTGTGAATCTTTTACGTCATTTTTTATGAAGTAAATAAGGGATTGTAGCTCAACCGATAAGTCAATCGTATGTACCCGTATAGATGGTGGGACTGCTAGGCGAATGGTCGTAAAGTTAAGAATCCCTTTCACACCAACCGCAGCAAGCCGATCGGTCAATTGTTGGGCAGCTCGCGAAGGTACAGTCAAAATCACAAGATCAATTCCGAGTTCCGTTAACTTTTCTTCAATCATGTCTGGATGATAAACAGGGATATCCGAGATGATTTTGCCATCACGTGGTGCTTTTGGGTCAAAAGCAATGACGATGCGTGTATTATGATTCTTATGGAAATTGTATTTCATGAATGCATGTCCAAGACTACCTACACCGATCAGAGCGACATCCGTGGCTTCATCTTGGTCAAGTGTTTTTCTAAAAAAACTGACGAGGTAATCCACGTCGTATCCATAGCCTTTACGGCCGAGCGCACCAAAGTGCGAAAAATCACGACGAATCGTCGCTGCATCGATCTTCATAGCCTCGCTCAGTTCGCTTGAAGAAACACGTTTCTTCCCGCTGTTTGCGAAATTTTGTAAAAATCGATAGTACAACGGCAAGCGTTTGGACGTTGCCTGGGGAATTTTAACCGTTTCTTCAGCCATCGTAAACCTCCTGCTGCTGTATCGAATCGCTTCTATCGTACAGGAGAAGCGTTCTGTTGTAAAGCCGGTGATTGCACCTATCCTCCCATTCCAGTAAACTGAAGGAGAATGAAAATAGAGGTGAAACGATGATAATCTTGCAAGTGAACGGTGTAACGAAGTCGTTTTCAGGCACTGATATATTGGAAAATGTAAAATTGGAAGTGCAACATCGTGATCGCGTAGCGCTCGTTGGTCGTAACGGCGCTGGTAAATCCACGTTACTTAAAATAATTGCAGGGGAATCTTCTGCGGATGCAGGCGACATCATTGTCCCAAAAGGCATCCGTATCGGATATCTCGAGCAACATAGCGGACTAGAAACAGAACTATCCGTGTGGGATGAAATGATGACGGTCTTTGAACCACTTCAAGCCATGGAAAGTCGCCTGAGAGGGTTAGAAGCTCAAATGGCTGATCCAGAAGTCTATGGAGATCCTTCAACTTCAGAACGCATTATGGGCGAATATGATTCGCTTCAAGTCGAGTTCAAAGATCTCGGAGGCTATCAGTACGAATCAGATACTCGCTCGATCTTGCACGGAATGCGGTTTTATCCCGATGACTATGAAAAACCCGTCGATCTACTCTCAGGCGGACAGAAGACACGACTTGCCTTAGCCAAAATGCTGTTGAGTAAACCAGATTTGCTTATCTTGGATGAACCAACAAACCACTTGGATATTGAAACACTAGGATGGTTAGAGAACTACTTGAAATCATATGAAGGTGCTCTGCTCATCGTGTCGCACGATAGGTACTTCCTAGACCAAGTTGTGACATTAGTATATGAGGTCTCTAGACGCAAAGTCTCTCGCTTTACAGGCAATTACAGTGCGTATTTGGATGAGAAAGCAAAGAACTATGAGAAAGACCGCAAGTTGTTTGAAAAAGAATCGAGTGAAAAGGCGAAGCTCGAAGACTTCATTCAGAAGAATATCGCTCGTGCTTCGACGAGTAAAATGGCGAAAAGCCGTCGCAAGCAGTTAGAACGGACAGACTGGATGGATGCACCTGATGGCGATGAAAAATCCGCCAATTTCTCATTCACAATCGACCGTCCAAGTGGGAACGACGTGCTCGCAGTCGAAAAGGCTGCCGTCGGCTACAATGGAAATCCTGTTTCAACAAATATCGACATGCGTGTTTACAAACAGGATCGTATTGCTATCCTTGGTCCGAACGGAGTCGGCAAATCGACTTTGTTAAAAACAATTGTCCGTCTGCAAGAATTGCTTGCCGGAGAAATTCGGTATGGTACCAATGTTCAGTTCGGCTATTACGACCAAAACCAGGCGACGCTTGTTGGTTCTGGCACCGTGTTGCAAGAAATTTGGGATGACTGGCCACTCATGAACGAAAAAGATATACGCAGCTTACTTGGTCGCTTCCTCTTTACAGGTGACGATGTCGGGAAGCCCGTACAATCTCTTTCTGGTGGAGAAAAAGCCCGTCTTTCTTTAGCGAAGCTGATGCTTGAGAAATCTAATACACTCGTGCTGGATGAGCCGACGAACCATTTGGATCTTGATAGCAAAGAAGTACTTGAGAACGCACTAGACGACTTCCCTGGAACGATCCTATTTGTTTCGCACGATCGTTATTTCATTAATCGGATCGCAACCAAAGTTTTCGATTTAAGCGATAATGGGGCTGTAGAATACTTAGGAGACTATGATTACTTTGTCGAAAAGAAAACAGAACAAGCTGAGCTTCTTGCTGAAACCCTTGCTGCAAAGCAATCTACTACCGTAACAAAAAGCCGTCCACAAGAGATGGACAAAGAGCGACAAAAAGCAGAGCGTCGGTTGAAACGTGCAATTGAACAAGCAGAATTGAAGATGTCTGAGCTAGATGAACAAATTGCATCCCTTCAAAATGAGCTGATTAAGCCCGAGTATGCGGATAATCATGTGAAACTGATGGAATTGCAAGCGGACATCGATTCTCTTCAAGAGACTCACGATGCCCAAGCTGAAGAATGGCTAATGATGCAGGAAGAACTCGAAACCGTTTAATCACTCATGAAGCAGCGGAGAATTCCGCTGTTTTTTGTTGTTTTAAGATTATCCACTATCTCTAAATTACAGGATTTTCACGGTAGACTCTAAAATCCTCCACCAGTCTACAGATGTCCCTCTCATTTCGACACTCTCATTGTTCTGTTTTCCACAATCTTGTCCACAACAATAATACCGGTTTCATTGCTATTCACAAAGTTATCCACGTTGTCCACACATAACATATCTTTAATCCACATGGTTATCCAACAAATAGTCCTAACTTATCAACTCAACCCAAGTTTATGCACAACTTATCCACAGAATGTGCATAAGTACGAATGTTCCCTATTGACAAACCTTCTATTCTGTTTATCAAAAAAACATGGAATTCGTCTGAATTTGACGAATTCCATGTTAATGTTAATAACTCAATTTTAGTGATTCCACGATACAAGTTGCATGCCAGGTCTTCCGTTCATAGATAAATCCCCTCGCACGTCACTTAAAAACATTTGTGTGCCTGCAGCGGCAATCATTGCTGCATTATCTGTGCACAAAGCAATTGGTGGAACACTGAACGGAATGTTTTCTTTTGCAAACGTCGTCTCTAATGAATTTCGTAGTCCTTTATTTGCAGATACTCCACCTGCTGCGATCACTTGCTTCACTTGATATTCTTTAGCAGCTCTTAATGCTTTCACTGTTAGAACTTCTACTACACTCTGTTGGAAACCTGCAGCAACAGCTTCTGCATCCAGTGTACCGCCCCGTTGTTCCAGGTTATGCTTATAGTTAATGACGGATGATTTTAATCCGCTAAAACTGAAGTCATAGGAATCTGGCTCTAGCCATGCTCTCGGAAACTCTACCGCAGATTCGCTTGCTAATGCCAGCTTATCCACATGCGGACCACCAGGATAAGGTAGTCCTAAAACACGTGCCACTTTGTCATACGCTTCGCCTGCAGCATCATCTCTCGTTTCTCCTATGAGCTCAAATGATCCATGCTCGCGCATAATTACCATTTCCGTATGTCCGCCGGAAACAATAAGTGCAAGTAATGGAAACACCATCGGTTGAACGAGTTGATTGGCATATATATGTCCCGCAATATGATGAACTCCGATAATCGGCAACGAGTTCGCAAATGCAAATGCTTTTGCTGCATTGATGCCAATTAGTAGAGCCCCTACAAGCCCAGGGCCTTCAGTAACAGCTACAGCATCTAACTGATCGGGATTTAATCCTGCGTCCTCAAGTGCTTTCTCAATGACCAGTGTAATTTCTTCCACGTGATGACGCGATGCAATTTCCGGTACAACCCCACCAAAACGCTTCTGACTTTCGATTTGGGAAGCAACTACGTTGGATATGATTTCACTTCCATTTTTCACAACAGACGCTGCAGTCTCATCGCAACTCGTTTCAATCCCTAAAATATAGACGTCTTTTTTCATCATAACTCCACCCACATGACGAGCGCATCTTCATGGTCGTCAGAATAATAGTTTTTCCGAATTCCACCTTCTTGAAATCCAAGCTTACGATACAAATTCTTTGCCGTTTCATTACTCACTCGAACTTCAAGAGACATGGCCACCACACCGTTATTGCGGCAAAGCTCCATTGCTTGTCGCATCAGAGCTTCCCCGATACCTAATCCTTGCCGATGTTTCCGTACGGCCACATTTGTAATATGGCATTCATCAAGCACGACCCACATCCCCACATGTCCAACCACTTCGTTCTCACACTCAGCTACAATATACGTTGCATAATCATTACCCGTAAGCTCATGGGTAAATACCTCTGCCGACCACGGAGTTGTAAAAACTTCCGTTTCTGTCGCCACAACCTCTTCAATGTCCTTTTCCATCATTTGACGATAAACAATCGAGTCAATCATGAGACTTCACCTGTTTTTGCTCTTTCATCCAATTCGCTTCAGCTTCAGGAATACGACGATAATTCGGAACAAACTGATGAATATCGGATGCAGGAACACGTTGCTCAGCTAGACTGATTAATTGCGAAGCACGTGGGAGTTGCTGTGGAAATGGGGCAAATACTGCTTGGTCTCCAAGCGTTGCACTAATTTTCGTTTTATGGATATCCACATCCGCCCCTATAAATAAAACAGGTTGGTCGATACAAGCAACATCCTCCAAGAACTGTTCAAGAGTCCCGTGACGGTCTTCCCAAATACGATGCAATCGCTCACCTTTTGATTTGTAAAGTCCACAATAGACATTTTCTCGCCGTGCATCAAACATTGGGACAATAACTCCTTCAAAAGGAACAGCATTCGCTGCGATAACTTCCAAACTGGAAACACCGACTAATGGAATTTTCAACGTCCAGGCAAGTGTTTTCGCAAGCGTCACACCAATTCGGACACCAGTATAAGATCCTGGACCTTCGGATACCGCGATTGCCTCCAAATCAGAAGGACGTAAACTCGCTTCACTTAATAAACGTTCAATCGCAGGCATCGCCTGAATTGAATGAGTTCGTGCAAAAGTTGATGTTTGCTCACACAATATTCGACCGTCTTCTACCAATGCAACAGATAAGGGTGAATTTGCTGTGTCAATTCCTAACCAGATCATAGGGTGATCGCCTCACAAATCTTTATAAAATGACTTCCCGTAGGTTCAAATTCAATCGTTCTTGCGGTATCGCCTGTCCGTGTAATGCGAATTGCTAGACGGTTCTCCGGTAAATCTTCTTCAATGTACTGAGCCCATTCTACAATTGAAATGGCATCACCATAAAACAATTCATCCCACCCTAAATCTTCTTCGCTATCTGCTAAGCGATAGACATCTAAATGGTTAAGAGGATAGGTCCCTTCATATTGCTTAATAATAGTAAAAGTCGGGCTACTGACGGTGCGTTCCACCCCAAGCGCTTTAGCGAGAGCTTGAGTGAATGTTGTCTTCCCCGCACCCAAATCACCTTCAAGCGTGACTACATCGGGCGGTGATAGAAGTTTGGCTAATTTCTCAGCAAGTTGTACGGTTTGCGCTACTGATGTGACATGTATTTGTTTCTTCATAAGATAATCCGATCCTTTTCAAGTGATGTACTCAGTGTAACGGAAAATGTGCAGAACCGCACACAGTACGCATAGAGACCATAAAAAAAACCGATCCAGGGAATATCCCCGAATCGGTTTGTAAGTTTAAATTAAATGGCGGTCCCGACCGGGGTCGAACCGGCGATCTCCTGCGTGACAGGCAGGCATGTTAACCACTACACCACGGGACCAATTAATAAAAGTGAAACTGCCTGGCAACGTCCTACTCTCACAGGGGGAAGCCCCCTACTACCATCGGCGCTGAAGAACTTAACTTCCGTGTTCGGTATGGGAACGGGTGTGACCTCTTCGCCATCATTACCAGACAAGTATTCTAGTTTTTTTTCAAAGACAAACAATATTATACACTATAAACTATGTAGTATGCAATACTTTTTCGAATGAAATTTTGTTCATTCAAAACTGGATAAAACCAACATTGAAGCTCAAAACAATCTTGCGATT
>NZ_AZUC01000005.1 GCF_000586555.1 Sporosarcina sp. D27 | reverse complement strand
CTACAATCAACAGGATCTCCCAACTATCAAATGAGGTGATGGAAATGATGACGAAAAATCAAGTTAATGAACGGGAGCAGTTGGAAATGCTTACAATCGAACAGTTAGTCCCGCAAGATCATCTAGTCCGTAAATTGGATGCAGCAATTGATTTTCTCTTCATTTATCCATTGGTTGAAGATCTATATTCCCTATTTGGGAGATCCAGCATAGACCTAGGTGTACTCAATAAAATGTCATTTATTCAAAACACTAAGCCCTCTTAGGGGTGTCCTTCGCAAATCATGCTTCTCCTTGGCATCGGTAAAAAGCGTTAGACTGCCTCTTTACATTTCCATAGACTTCTTTGATTTCATATCGGTGTCTCATGTCTT
This sequence comes from Sporosarcina sp. D27, assembly GCF_000586555.1. Taxonomy (GTDB): domain Bacteria; phylum Bacillota; class Bacilli; order Bacillales_A; family Planococcaceae; genus Sporosarcina. The sequence goes on along the minus strand of NZ_AZUC01000005.1, from coordinate 24,902 downwards.
CTGCTACATCTAGTTATTCTTGCCAGCTAGACATGGAGCACTCCGATTGCATCCTTTGCTTGAATGATGTGAATGTCTCATGGGAAATTCAGTTGATTGGAGTGCAGGACGGCGACGCCTGGGGATTAGCGCAGCGCGAAGACCCCGCAGAAGCGAAGCGGCGAGGAGGCTGAGGGCAAGCCCCCGGAAAGCGACCGTCCGGAACGGAGATCAACGGCCTGTTATCTTTCATTTTCAGATTTAATGATGCCAAAAGGGATGGAAATCAAATCAATTCCCATCCCTTTTGGCTACAGTCTGAAGCAATGCCTCAGCTTATACCGTAGCATTGCTTTTACTTTGTTGTATTGAGCATTCGTAATCCATTTAGAATGACAAGAATCGTACTTCCTTCATGACCGATCACACCAAGTGGTAAATCCACGATTTGCATGAAGTTGGAAACGATAAGAATGCTGATGACGAAAATCGAGAAGAATACATTCTGCTTTACAATACGCTGCATTTTTCTCGATAGTTTGATCGTGTAGGGGAGCTTAGTCAAGTCATTCTTCATAAGAACGACATCTGCTGTTTCCAATGCGACGTCTGTTCCTTCACCCATCGAAATACCACTTGTTGCTGTAGCAAGTGCAGGGGCATCATTAATGCCATCCCCAACCATTCCAACTGCACCATATTGCCCCATCAACTCTTTGACTTTTTGTACTTTCATATCTGGAAGACATTCAGCAGTATAGGAGTCAATGCCAGCTTGGGAAGCAATAGCTTTTGCAGTTTTTTCGTTATCTCCGGTCAACATAATGGTTTTCAAGCCAGCTTTTTTAAGCTCTTGAATCGCTTCTATCGCCTCTGGGCGGAGAACGTCTTGTAGCGCGGTGGCAGCTAGAATACCTTCTTGGTCTTTAATGAATAGAACAGTCTTACCTTCTTCAGCAAGAGTAAAAGCGGAACCTCCGTGAAATGCTTTAGCATCTTCAATTCCAACAAACCGCGGACTTCCAACAATTACTTCTCCTTCAGGTGGAAACGCTCGCAAACCGTTACCTGGAACTTCTTCAATGTCAAAGTCGCGCCGCATCGAGACTTTTTTAGTGAGTGCGTAAGCTGTAACAGCTGTTGCTAAAGGATGATTCGAACGAGACTCGATACCTGCTAAAAGTGACAATGCGTCTTCAACGGAAGTACCTTCACGTACGATAAAATCCGTTACAACGGGTTTACCTGTTGTAAGAGTCCCTGTTTTATCAAACACAATTGCACGTAATGAGCTTAAATGCTCGAGGTGAATGCCACCTTTAAATAAGACTCCACGTTTCGCACCATTAGAGACAGCAGCGAGTGTCGCAGGCATTATTGAAGCTACGAGTGCACAGGGGGATACGACAACGAGAAGAACGATAGCCCGATAAAAAGTTGTTGTCCAATCCCAACCAAATATGAAGTGAGGCAAGAACAGCATAAGTGCAACTGTTACAAGGACAACTTTGACGTAACTCCCTTCGAAGCGTTCGATAAATTGTTGGGAAGGAGATTTTTCACTTTGTGCATTTTGCACCATTGTAATAATCTTTTGGAACAATGATTCACTACTTGGTTTTGTCATTTCCATTTCGATAACGCCACTTATATTTACTGTACCTGCAAATAATTCATCGCCGAGACGCTTATCAGCAGGAACTGATTCACCGTTGATGGCTGACATATCGACAGATGTACTACCTTTTTGCACAACGCCATCTACAGGTATTCGCTCACCAGGCTTAACGAGCAATCTAGCACCAACTGTTAGAGAAGACGTTGGAACACTCAATTCAGTACCATCTTCCTGGATGAGCCAAGCTTCTTCAGGCTGTAATTCCATGAGTGAAGAAATTTCTTTATGGCTTTTATTTAACGTGTACGTTTCTAGCGCACCACTCAACGCAAAGATGAAAATTAGAATAGCGCCTTCAGCCCAATAACCAATAATTGCAGAACCAATCGCTGCGAGTACCATTAGCATTTCTACGTTGAGTTCTTTGTTTTTAATTGTTTCTTCGATTCCTTCTTTTGCTTTGGCATAACCGCCAATCAAGAAGGCAGTTACATATAGTCCTATGGAAAAAAGTTCAGCGCCATTTTTACCGCTTAACCAAGCTGCAAAAATGAGTATTCCTGAGAGAATAGCCAATCCAAGTTCAATATGTTCTTTCCAATCCACTGACTTTTGAAGTTCAGTAGTCACATTCGTTGTCATAAGACCCCTCCTAATTGAGAATGAATTTCACTTTCATTTACCTTCTAAAAGTCATAAAGTCGGATTCCATAAGGGGAATCCGACTCAAATTATATCTGTTCCTACTTTATAATTACTATTAATAATAGTATACCATAGTTGAGAAAAAAGTGTTATAGTATGTTTCAATTTGAGGTACGGATAAGATTTTTGAACACAAAAAAGCAGAGGTACTGAAAACCTCTGCTACAGAACTAGTTATCAATTTGAAAATATTATTTCATCTTGCCCATACGGACTTCTAAATCGTCGACGAGACTAATGAGACGATCGATTTCTTCAAGGTCAGCTGTTTCGGGCTCAATTGTATCGAGCGTTTCTAAAAACTGATTGAGTCGAACTTTTAAATCATCAACTTGGTTAGATGGTGAGTTTTGCATAGGAGACACCTCTTTCTGTACCTCTATTTTAACGGAAATAGGTGTACAGCACAATTAGTTGAAAAGAAAATTAATTTTAACTATTCACAATTAATCGTTAATGTGTTATGATACTTATAATCAAAAAAAGGAGGGCAGCTGAACAAGTTCTAATAACAGAAGGAGGGGATTCGAAGACGTCTGGAAAAGGAAATTCTATTGGCGAATTCGCAGGAACTCTATGAACAATTTAATTACAACATAAAGCCCGGCTCTCATTGGATAACAAGAGGCCGGGTCTTTTACTGTAGAAAAATCAGTTCAACAGTTCGTATGTTTTTCTTACATCAATGCAATTCGCAACGGATTGGTACATCGAACAGTTCTTATCTGTTAACTCGAGAATTTTTGGCATCTTCTCATCAGTCAGACCATCTGCTTTCACTTTAATATGGAGATGGATTTTTTCCAGTCGACTGGCATCATCCTGTGACCGAATTACTTCTTTCACTTCGATGTCAATAGATTCAGCAGGCATCCTTTTCTTCTCTAAGATCTTGCGCATCACTCCACCAGTACACGCAGCGATAGAAGAAACCATTAACTGATAGGGACGAAATCCTTTTTCTTCATTTGAAGAAATTTCAAGCTTACCGAATTCTGTTTCAGTTTCAAAACCGTGTTCTGTCATTTGGAATTTCATTAAAATTCCCTCCTTTATATGCTATCATTATATAGGTTTTTGCTGAATAAGGGGTGTTTTAAGAATGACAATCACAAGAAATCGGCAACAGCATCGTTTTTGGGTGCTCGTCATTATCGTTTCTATTTCAGGTTTCTCGCAAGGGATGCTGCTTCCGCTAATTTCTGCAATTTTTGAGCAAGACGGTATTTCAGGGACACTAAACGGGTTAAATGCGACAGGTCTATACATAGGAACTCTTTTGGTTTCACCATTTATGGAAGCGCCGCTGCGTAAATTTGGATACAAGCCTGTCATTATAACAGGCGGTTTAATTGTAATCATTTCCTTGCTTTCTTTCCCATTATGGAAAAGTGTAATCTTTTGGTTTGTGCTCCGTTTATTTATAGGAATTGGTGACCATGCATTGCACTTTGCAACCCAAACATGGGTAACGAGTACAGTTCCACCAGACCGACTTGGAAGAAGTATTTCTATTTATGGATTATCAGTGGGTGTTGGATTTGCGATTGGACCTATGTTTGTACCACTTGTTTCGATTTATGAAGGCTTACCCTTCATAGTTTCCGCACTGCTGACATTATGTGCATGGGGGCTCGTTTTCACGTTAAAGAATGACTTACCAGAAGTGATGGCGAGTTCTACATCTGCAGGTCATTTTGGAAAGCGTGTGAAAGCAACAGTGATTGTTGCCTGGATCGCGCTCCTTGGGCCTTTTGCATACGGTTTTTTAGAATCGTCTTTAAATGCGATGTTTCCAGTATTTGCGTTGCGTAATGGGCTCTCTTTAAGTATGGTGTCCATCATTATTCCTGCTTTTGCGTTCGGAGGAATCATTTCTCAAGTTCCTCTTGGTATATTGTCAGACAAAATAGGGCGCCGTCCTGTTCTACTCATTGGATTAGGGGGCGGAATGTTGGCGTTCACAGGTGCAGCTTTACTGAGTACATCCGCAATCGCAATAATGATTATGTTTTTTGTTGGGGGCATGTTTTCTGGCTCGCTCTTTTCCCTTGGTGTTGCGTACATGTCTGATCTTACACCGAAACACTTATTACCAACCGGGAACTTACTATGTGGAATATTCTTCAGTTTCGGTAGTTTGACTGGACCTATACTTGGAGGGTACGTGCTAGAAGTTTCACAGCAAAATTATTTGTACTTGTTTGGCTTGTTGATGGGGACATTGTTTTTGTTAACATTGGCAGGAAAAAAGCGAGTGAAGCAAGAAAGTTTATGAACTTGAAGCGTACTCATGGTTACAAACAACAAAAAACAGAGACTGAAGCGAAAGTCCCTGTTTTTATTAGGAAGCGCTCACTGAACGCTTCCTAATTGAATATCTTCATACTCCATCACGAGATCGTCCAGTGACCCAAACGTATAACCTTGTTTCTTAGCATCTCTTATAAAGTCTGGCAGTGCTTGAGAGTTATCGGAGGAAACGGTATGCATAAGAATTACAGCCCCAGGATGCAACTGATTCATTAGTTCGTTATAGGCGAAATCTCGACCTTTTGGCTTGTCTGCGTACCAGTCGATAAAGGCGACTGACCAAAAAATATGGCGATAGCCAAGCGAATTTCCGACAGCGAGCACTTGTTCATTAAAAATACCTTCTGGCGGTCTGGCGTAAACCGTCCGTTTAATACCAGTCGTCTCCTCAAGCAATTTGTCAAATGACGTCCACTCTTCCTCCATTTTTTCGGGGCTTAGTTTCGCCATGTTAGGATGATCAAAGGAGTGGTTTCCAATTCCATGCCCATCTTTGACCATTCGTTTTACGAGTGGTGCTGCGCTTTTCAAATAATGGCCGGTTAGAAAAAAAGTAGCGGGTGCTTTTTCTTTTTCTAGTGTATCCAATATACTTTCTGTTTCACCATTTTCATAACCATTATCAAACGTTAAATAGACAACCTTTTCATCGGGTTTGCCTTTATAAATTGCGCCATACTCATTTAACATCGATTCAAGCGCGGCTCCGGCATTTGGAGGTTCCCCATTCATTGCTTTCTTAAATCCCCAGTGAAACTCATCTGCATGAGCTGAAAACGGGTTGAAAGCGAGGCCGACAACAATCACAAATGCTGCCATTAAGATACCAGGTCCATGTTGTTCCATCATTTCGAGCACACTCCTTTTTTCATAGCGTGTGTCGAAGAGAGGGTTCTATACATTGTCTACATAAGAATGTTTTCTAGTGCAGGACGAATCGCAGGATACTTGAAAGTGAACTCGCTTTCAATAAGTTTTTCAGGCAACACATGTTGTCCTTCCAAGACTAATTTACTTTTTTTTCCTAGTGCGAGCTTCATAGCGATACTCGGAACCGGTAGCCAATGAGGGCGATGCATGACAGCCCCGATTGCTTTTCCTAAATCGGACATACGTACTGGAGCAGGTGCAGTTACGTTGACGGGGCCATCTAGAGAAGGTGAAGTTATTGCAAAGTAAATTGCCCTCGTCACATCTTCAACATGAACCCATGATATCCATTGTTGCCCTGATCCGATGGGGCCTCCCGCAAACAATTTGTATGGAAGTGCAATGAGAGGCAAGGCACCGCCACCTTTACCGAATACAGTTCCGAATCGCGTATAGACGACACGTGTTCCGTATTGTTTCACCCTAGAGGCTTTTAGTTCCCAATCATGCACGGTTTTTCCTAGGAAATCATGAGCGGTTTCTGGTGAGTTTTCCGTGTACACATGAGTTTCAGAAGTAGGATAAATTCCGACAGCACTGGCGTTTACAAACACGGTTGGTTTCTCATCTAGAGTCTCTAGTATACGAAGAAGTTCATCTGTTGCTTCCATACGGCTCTCATAGATTTTCTTTTGGTGTTCTTCAGACCAGCTGCCATCATTGATGGAAACACCAGCTAAGTTTATAACCGCATCCGGAGGTAGTAGTTCTTCTTCGGGTTTTGAATGGTTATGTAGCCATTGGACAAAGTGAATACCATTTTCTTCTTTTGACTCACTTCTTGTTAAGACTGTTAGAGTATGACCATCCAATTTGAGCAAGTCAATAAGTTTGGAACCGATGAATCCAGTCCCTCCAGTAACTAATATGTTCATGAAATAAGCTCCTCTCAATAATGATAAACGAATCAGCTGACCGACCCAATAAGAACAGGTATACTATAAAGTAGCAGGGGGTGATAGATGTGCCAGTAATCACAAAAATCACACAACAAAAACGGGACAAAGAACGATACAATATCTTTTTGGATGAAGTTTATGAGTTTAGTGTGCATGAATCGAATCTCGTCAAGTTTGGGTTAACAAAAGGGATGCAACTCGATAATTGGGAAAAAGAAAATCTCGTCTATGAAGAAGAAATTCAGCGTGCTTTTAATCGAGCACTACATTTCCTGGGTTTCCGAATGAGAAGTGAATACGAAGTGAAACAAAAGTTACTGCAAGCAGAGTTTGGTGATGCCGTTATTAGAGAAGCTATTGTTAAATTGAAACGGTTAGGCTTTCTCGATGATCAGGCTTTTTCTGAAGCACTTCTTCGTACACAAAAAAACACATCTGGGAAGGGACCGAATGCTATCAAACAGGAAATGAAGAAAAATGGAATTGATCCTTCCATTCAGGATGCCGTATTGGAAGAATATGACCCACAAGAACAGTTAGCAACTGCCACAAAATTAGCAGAAAAAGCGGCACGTAAACATTCATCCATTGCCCCAGCTCAGCTGAAACAACGGATTCAAAATGCCCTTCAGCGGAAAGGTTTCTCGTTTGACATCATTAAAGAAGCACTTAATGCTGTTGAATTTGAACCAGATGAAGACGAATGGACTGCCATAACAGAAACCACTGGTGAAAAAGCATGGCGCCGTGTCAGCATAAAGTATAAGGGGTATGACCGAAAAAAACGGGTGAAACAAGCAATGTACCAAAAAGGAATTCCGTTTGATCGAATCGATGCTTTCATTGAAAAAAAGGAGCTTGAAGAAGATGCAGAATGAAAAAAAATATAGCCAAATGACTGAACAAGAGTTGAGAACTGAAATCGCGCGCCTTATGGAGAAAGCAAGAAAAGCAGAACAACTAGGGATTTTGAACGAATACGCAGTATATCAGCGTAAAGCGTTAATGGCTCAATCATATTTAATCGATCCCACTACAATCGTACCTGGAGAAATTTATAAAATCCAAGGAGACGAAGGATACTTCTTTAAAGTTGATTACTTAAAAGGTCGTTTTGCTTGGGGATACCGAATGGGTGGCGAGCAAGCTGAAGAAGCGCTTCCGCTCGCCATGTTAACATCAGTCAAGACGGGTAAATAGATAACACTTGTTAGGACTCTTGGAGGAAATTCAACTTTTTACGCAATTTGTCTTCCGAGAAAATCCACCCTGTATAAGAGTTAACAACGTTAAAATCTTCGTCGACATGAGCTACCGCTACAAATGGATAAAATGTTTTACTTCGGTAGCGCAAGTCTATTAAGCGAACCTCTGTCAATACATTGACCTGTGTGATTTCCCATCGATAAATTGGTGAAAAAGAAACAAACGCAGCTATATTTCGATCTGTCATCGCAGCTTGTACATACAGCGAGTCAGGCAATGGTTTACGATCAAACCGATCGTATATATTAACTGAACGACCGTATGCGCGCCCAACATAATGATCGGTTTCGGTGGATGCAGCAATCCGCCATTGGAAGAAGCGCATAGTCGGAGCAATGTAAATGTCTGTGGCATCCGGAATTGTATTGAATACAGCACGTTTTACAGCAGCATGTACTGCGAAGCGTAGTAAGTAGTATACGAATACCACACCATAAAGAATGCTCATCGTTTGAACTGGCGGTGCTCCAAGAAGCCAAAATGCAATAGCGATTGCATGCAAGCCAAAGATAATTGGATCGAAAGTGTTGATAACGCTTAAAGCGACCCATTTTTGCGAAAATGGTCGAAGTGCTTGAGTACCATAGGAATTAAAGATATCTACGAATACATGGATGAATACAGCGAGAAATGTCCAAGCCCATAAGTGAATGAAATTCGCTTCTGGCACCAAAAACGATAACATAATTGAAATAACGATCGGCCATAATAGAACAGCCGGAATGGAGTGAGTAATTCCTCTATGATTTCGTATATAAACAGCATTATTACGCAGTTTTAAAACAGTGTCTAAATCTGGTGCTAGCGAACCAAGCACTATGCCTGCAAAAACAGGACCCATTGTTGCAGAGTGTGAGGCAACGATAGGGTCTGCCATTGCAAGTCCACTAATGGCGATGCCCATAGCAATATGAGTTCCCGTGTCCACTCCATCACTCCTTTACTTTAGCGTTTCCGCTGAAATGGATTCAGCAGTTCTCTTAATTATATACCCAAATTTGAATAACCTAAAAGTATTAGTCGTAATAAGGAGTTAGACCATGAAAATTTCGCAAAAACAAGAGTTCAATGAGGCCCTTCTATCTTGGTATCATCAAGAAAAAAGGGATCTACCTTGGAGAAGAACGTCCAATCCCTACTATATATGGGTATCAGAAGTGATGTTACAGCAGACGCGAGTCGACACCGTCATTCCGTATTATGAACGGTTCATTGCAGCTTTTCCGACTATGGAATCCCTTGCGGATGCTGAAGAAGAGCATGTCCTTAAACATTGGGAAGGATTAGGGTACTATTCACGTGTCCGAAATTTACAAGCTGGTGTCAAGGAAGTCGTGGAAAATTATGATAGTAAGATTCCACAAAACAGAGCTGATATTTTGAATTTGAGAGGAATTGGTCCATACACTGCAGGGGCGGTTTTAAGCATAGCATATGGGGTACCAGAACACGCTGTTGATGGAAATGTAATGCGTGTGTTCTCAAGACTTTTTCTAATAGAAGAAGATATCGCTATCCCTAAATCGAAAAAGGTGTTTGAACAACGGGTGATGGAAATAATAGATGAAACAGACCCATCTTCTTTCAATCAAGCGATTATGGAACTCGGTGCAACAATTTGTACACCGAACCCACGCTGCTTATTGTGTCCAGTTAGAGATTTTTGTTCCGCTTTTGAAGAAGGGAAGCAAGAAAAACTTCCGATTAAAACGAAAAAGTTGAAAAAGAAAGTCATGACGATTCATTCATTTGCAATTTCTGAACCAGGGGGCAAGTGGTTATTAAGAAAGAGACAGACGGATGGACTTCTTGGAGACTTTTGGGAGTTCCCTCAAATTGAATACATTCCTACTATGGATTCTATAGATACGCTGAAGAACGATACAGGGCTACTTATCGAACAAGGAGAGGCGTACGCACATTTTAAACATATTTTCTCGCACGTTACATGGAATGTTGAAGGGTATCATGCAGCGCTACGCGATCAATCCCCCATTCCAGAGGGGTACCGGTTTTTCACTGAAGAAGAATTGGAACGAATTCCTCAATCGAAACCGATGAGCAAACTGCTTGAACAACTGAAAAAATAATTGAGCGTGAGTAGGATAATTTCTAGGGGGCTGGATATGCTAGTTGTTACGGAGGTGAATATCCATGACAACAAACAACCAGCGGAATCAGAAAAACAAACAGCAACAGCAACAAAACCAACAAAACAATCCGCTCATGAACGAAGAGTTTGGAGCCGAAACAGATGTACAGCACGTGAAACAACAAAACCAAAAAGCTGAAGCGAAAAAACGTCAAGCTTCAGGGCAACGTGCAAATAGTTACGGAGACCAGACAAAATAATTGGATGGACACCACCGGCCGGCGGGAGCAATAGACTCCTTGCCGGTTTTTCTATGACCAACAGGGGTAAACATTTTCTATTTTCAGGAACGGTTGGTATAATGTTGTGATAAGAATGGAGCGGTATATTTCCCGGTCACGAAAAGGTGGTTTTAATGATGGATATTCCAAAAGAAGGGGAAACAGTACAAGTACATAGTTATAAACACGATGGCCATATCCACAGAGTTTGGCAAGAAACTATGGTCCTGAAAGGGACACGTAACATTATCATCGGTGCAAACGATCGAACGCTTGTAACAGAATCTGACGGTAGAACGTGGATCACGCGTGAACCCTCGATTTGTTATTTCCATGCAGAGCGCTGGTTCAACATCATTTGCATGCTTCGGGAAGACGGAGTGTACTATTATGTAAACATTAGCTCGCCTTTTGTCTTTGACAATAATTCCATTAAATATATCGATTACGATTTGGATGTCAAAGTTTTTCCGGACATGAGCTATCTCATTTTGGATGAAGATGAGTATGCAGATCATAAAAAGCAAATGGGTTATCCGGAAGTGATTGACAAAATTTTGCGACGGAATCTTGAAACACTTCTAAGTTGGATCAAACAACGTAAAGGTCCTTTTGCTCCGGATTTCATAGATGTTTGGACTTCTCGTTATGAGTTTTACAAAAATATGAAAAGTGAAGTGTGAATAAGCCGAGCTGCGATATCTGCGGCAGGCTTTTTTAGATAGGAGATGTAGAATGGGAGAAAGTACTAAGCGTTATTTGAAATTCGTAAAACCATACACCTGGCAAATTGTATTAACTGTTGTCATCGGAATCATCAAGTTTGCAATTCCGCTATTTATCCCTTTTCTCATTAAAATTGTAATCGATGACGTCATTGGTTCACAAACGATGACAGCAGATGAAAAAACTGCACAACTTTTTTACTGGCTAGGTGGAACGGCTCTTGTGTTTTTCATCATACGACCTCCAGTAGAATATTACCGTCAATATTATGCACAGTTAGTCAGTAACAAAATCTTGTATGATATCCGTCAAAATCTGTATGGACACTTGCAAAAACTGAGCATGCGTTTTTATGCGGAAACACGTGCAGGCGAAGTGATCTCCAGGATTATCAATGACGTTGAGCAAACGAAAAACTTCGTCATGATTGGGTTGATGAACGTTTGGCTGGACTTGGCGACAATTCTAATTGCTATTGCGATCATGCTCACGATGGACGTGCCATTGACACTCGTAACATTACTGGCTTTCCCATTTTATGCGTTTAGCGTGAAACACTTTTTCGGTAAACTGCGTAAGCTTACGGGCGAACGTTCGCAGGCACTTGCTAACGTCCAAAGCTATTTACATGAACGGGTCGCAGGGGTAAGTGTCATTAAAAGTTTTTCTCTGGAGGAAATAGAACAGCATCGTTTTGATGAGACAAATGGTAAGTTTCTCGACAAAGCGATTGAACATACGAAATGGAACGCGAAGGCATTTGCCGTCGTTAACACCATTACAGACGTTGCTCCGTTGTTGGTCATCACATACGCGGGGTATCAAGTTATCAATGGTTCTCTATCTGTAGGAACGATGGTTGCATTCATTGCATACATTGAACGCCTTTACAGCCCGTTACGCAGACTAGTGAATGCATCGACTTCATTGACACAATCGTTTGCGTCAATGGACCGCGTATTTGAATTGATGGAAGAACCTTATGAAGTGACGGATAAAAAAGATGCACGAGCATTGCCAGCGATCCAAGGTGAAATTAGTTTCGATCATGTGGAATTCGCCTACGAAAAAGAAGGGTTTCCCGTCCTGAAAGATATGAATTTCACTGTTAAACCAGGAGAAACTGTTGCACTCGTTGGTATGAGCGGTGGCGGAAAGTCTACCATTGTCAGCCTGATTCCCCGGTTTTATGATGTAACTGGTGGTGCAATCCGTATTGACGGGCACGACATACGGGATATCCAAACGAAAACGTTACGAGACCAAATCGGAATGGTACTACAAGATAGTATCTTGTTTAGTGACTCTGTACGCAGCAATATCCTAATGGGGAAACCAGATGCGTCAGAAGAAGAGATCGTATCTGCTGCGAAGGCTGCAAATGCACATGACTTCATTATGGAGCTACCAGAAGGGTATGATACGAAAGTTGGTGAACGTGGTGTTAAACTTTCCGGTGGGCAAAAGCAGCGTCTTTCAATTGCACGTGTGTTTCTGAAAAACCCACCTATGCTCATTTTGGATGAAGCCACTTCAGCGCTTGACCTGGAAAGCGAAGCGCTCATTCAGGAATCATTGAGCCGACTTGCTCATGATAGGACGACGGTGATTGTTGCGCATAGACTATCTACGATTACACATGCGGACAAAATTTTAGTCATTGATCATGGTGAGTTAAAGGAACAAGGGACTCATGTAGAACTGATTAATAAGAAAGGAATCTACTACGATTTGTTTCAAGTTCAAACTATATAAACAGAGGCAGGCAATTAAAGGGTATTCTTTAATTGTCTGCTTTTTTTGATTGTATTGAAAATTGTCTTGATTTACACATAAAAAACCGTATAATACTGAATAGAAGTTATATTTAGAAAAATAGTATTGGGAGAGGGCGGTACCATGAGCGAACGAAAAAAAGTCTTAGATGTAAAAGACTTACAGACCACTTTTTTTACTGATTCAGGAGCAATCCCGGCAGTCGACCACGTCGATTTCTTTGTGAGAGAAGGGGAAGTGCTTGGGATAGTGGGAGAATCAGGTTGTGGGAAAAGTGTGACCTCGCTATCAGTGATGGGTCTAGTGCCAAAACCCCCTGGAAAAATAACGGGTGGCGAAATACTATTTCAGGGTAATGACTTGCTGAAGAAAAGCGAGAAAGAAATGCGATACATACGCGGGAATGACATCGCGATGATTTTCCAAGAGCCGATGACTTCATTGAATCCTCTTTTTACAATTGGAAATCAGATGTCCGAAGCGATTTTGATTCACGAAAAGAAATGGTCCAAAAAGCGTGCTCGCGCCCGAGCGATTGAAATGTTAAAGCTAGTCGGGTTGCCACGTGCTGATGAATTGATTGACGAATATCCTCATCAGTTATCAGGTGGGATGAGACAACGGGTAATGATTGCGATGGCACTTGTTTGTGACCCGAAACTCCTCATTGCCGATGAGCCGACTACTGCGTTGGACGTAACGATTCAAGCACAGATTTTAAAGCTGATGAAGGAACTGAACACCAGACTCGACACAGCGATAATGTTGATCACTCATGACTTAGGCGTCGTAGCCGAAACATGCGAACGAGTCATTGTCATGTATGCGGGTCAGGTAATTGAAGAAGCTTCAGTCAAAAAGATATTCGAAGATCCTCAACATCCTTACACAAAAGGACTTATTCAATCGGTACCGGATATGCGCTATAAAAAAGATCGACTCTACTCGATCCCAGGTAACGTACCAAAGCCGGGTACCATAAAAAAAGGCTGTAAGTTCGCAGCTCGATGTGAATTTGCATTTGACCGGTGTTTAGAGGAAAATCCTGCACTGATTCAAACAGAAACGGGTCATCAGACGAGATGCTTCTTATATAGTGAGGAAGGAGTGACGCAAGATGGACCAAAAGCCTTTGTTGAAAGTTGAAGGTCTTAAAAAGTATTTCCCCATTAAAAAGGGACTGTTAGGAAGAACGGTAGGTCATGTAAAAGCAGTAGACGACATATCGTTTTATGTAAATAAAGGCGAAACGCTCGGGATAGTTGGTGAGAGTGGTTGTGGAAAATCGACAACGGGTCGGGTGCTCATGAGACTATTGGAACCGACTGAAGGAACCGTTGAGTTCGATGGGAAAGAATTGACTTCTTTGTCAGCGACTGAAATGAGAAAGATGCGACGAGACATTCAAATGGTGTTCCAAGATCCGTATGCCTCACTGAATCCACGGCATACAATCGGAAAAATTCTGGAAGAACCGCTTCTTGTGCACGGAATTTCAAACGCTCAAGAACGGAAAAAATCCGTTATTAAGTTCTTAGAAATTGTCGGTTTAAGTGCTTTTCATGCAAAGCGTTATCCTCACCAATTTAGTGGGGGACAACGACAACGTATCGGTATTGCGCGTGCACTTATGACCAATCCAAAACTGATCATTGCAGATGAACCGGTATCTGCGCTTGATGTGTCGATTCAAGCACAGGTATTGAATTTAATGCAAGATCTTCAAAAAGAGTTTGACTTGACCTACATTTTCATCGCCCATGATCTTGGAGTGGTACGCCACATAAGCGATCGAGTCGGAGTGATGTATTTAGGGAAGATGGTAGAACTTGCTCCAAGTGAACAGTTGTATGCAACACCACTTCATCCATATACAAAAGCGTTACTTTCAGCAGTACCGGTCCCAGATCCCGACTATGTGAAAGAGCAAGTGATGATCGATGGTGACATTCCGAGCCCGGCGAATCCGCCATCAGGATGCACATTCCATACACGCTGTCCTTTTAAAATGGATATTTGTACGAAAGTCTCACCACAACTGATCGAACATGAGAATGGTCAATCTGTCGCTTGTCACCTCTATAGTGAACAAACCGGCAATGACATAGAAATGAAAGAAAAAGAGATGGAGGGGTCTTTATGAGAAAAGGGAAATTATGGTCACTTGCGCTTGTCATGCTTCTCGTTCTTTCAACGGCACTTGCTGCTTGTGGAAGTGACGACAAAGAACAAGGCGCAGCTAAAGATGGTGAGAAGGCTAGCGGGAAGGAAAAGACGTTAGTATTTGGACGCGGAGGGGATTCAACTTCTCTCGATCCGTCCCGTGTTACTGAAGGGGAAACATTTAAAGTCACTGTCAATCTGTTTGAAACACTCGTGAACTTCGGTGAGTCAGATACAACGGTTCAGCCAGGTCTTGCGAAAGAATGGAAGACATCTGAAGACGGATTGACGTATACATTCGATTTAGAAGAAGGCGTTAAGTTCCACGATGGAACAGACTTTAACGCAGATGCAGTTGTAGCGAACTTCGCTCGTTGGGCATCAGGAGACGCTGAAAAGTTTCCATACTATAGCTCAATGTTCGGTGGTTTTGACGGAGAAGAAGAAGCGGTCATCGAGTCTGTTGTCGCTGAAGATGAAAACACTGTCGCTATTACACTTAAGCGCCCACAAGCACCATTCTTGAAAAACCTAGCAATGAGCATGTTCGCGATTTCAAGCCCTGAAGCATTTGCAAAAGGGGACGACGAATACGAGCGTAATCCAGTAGGAACAGGTCCGTTCAAGTTTGTAGAATGGAAAGCGAACGATTCAATCACGATTGAAAAGAACGCGGATTACTGGCAAGAGGGACTTCCTAAGCTTGATAAAGTTGTATTCCGTTCAATTCCGGATAATGCAGCACGTTTGAACGCATTGACAGCTGGTGAAATCGATTTGGCTGACGGCATCAACCCTGCGGATGGTGCGAAAATCGAAGGAGATTCTAAACTTCAGTTGTTCGAACGTCCTTCTATGAACGTAGGTTACCTAGGGCTAACAGTAACACGTCCTCCATTTGACAAGAAAGAAGTACGTCAGGCAATGAACTATGCAATCGATAAGCAAACGATTATTGACTCGTTCTTTGAAGGTCGTGCAGAATCTGCGAAAAACCCAATGCCTTCATCGATCTCTGGTTACAATGACGAAATTGAAGAATATGCATATGACCCTGAAAAGGCAAAAGAATTATTGAAAGCAGCAGGACTTGAGGATGGATTTGAAATGGAATTATGGGCAATGCCAGTTCCACGTCCTTACATGCCAGACGGCACAAAAGTTGCGGAAGTAATCCAGAGCAACTTGGCGGATGTAGGCATCAAAGCAAAAATCGTTTCTTATGAATGGGCAACGTATTTAGACAAAGCAAGTAAAGGTGAAGCGGATGCCTTCATGCTTGGATGGACAGGAGATAACGGCGACGCTGATAACTTCCTATACGTTCTACTCGATGAAGACAATATCGCAAGTAACAACTACACGTATTTTAAAAATGATGAAACTCACAAATTGTTCCTTGAAGCTCAAACAGAAGTAGATGAAGATAAGCGTAATGAGCTTTACATGAAAGCACAAGAAATCCTTCATGAAGAAGCTCCATGGGTACCACTTGCTCACTCTACTCCACTACTTGGTGGAGCAGCAGATCTCACAGGATTTGTACCACATCCAACAGGTTCTGACTTGCTTTCAAATGTAGATTTCAAGTAAGCCTGTGTTCCACATGAATGCGTGAAGGGGGAAGGCGCTACGCCATATCCCCCTTTCATGTTTTAAAAAGGACTGTTCTGCGCTAAAGGAAAAAAGAGCGATGAGAGGTGAACCGAATGCTCAGTTACATAGGAAAAAGACTTTTTCAACTTATCCCCGTGCTGTTAGGAATGACGTTTGTTGTCTTTATGATGATCCGGGCGATCCCTGGAAATCCAGCTCAAGTCATATTAGGCCAACAAGCAACACCTGAGGCTGTTGCAGCACTCAATGCGAAATTAGGTCTTGATCAGCCATGGTACATTCAATTCTTCAGTTATTTAAAAGGTCTATTCACTGGGGACTTAGGTGAATCGATGAGAACAAGACTGCCAGTTGCTGATGAAATCTGGCCGTATCTTGCAGCGACACTAGAACTTGCCTTATTTGCGATGATCATCGCAGTTGTTATCGGCATCAACGCAGGAATCATATCTGCTTGGTTCCAAAATTCGTGGTTTGACTATACGGCAATGATTTTGGCTCTTGTTGGTGTATCGATGCCAATCTTCTGGCTTGGTTTACTCGGCCAATGGGCATTTGCGATTGAACTTCAATGGCTTCCAACGACAGGTCGTGAGCAAGTTCGGGATCCTGTTTCAGCAATAACGAATTTGTATATGATAGACGCCATGTTGAATGGTAGATTTGATCAGCTATGGGAAGTGTTTAAGCATTTAATCCTCCCGGGGCTTGCACTTGCAACAATTCCAATGGCGATTATTGCAAGAATGACGCGATCCAGTATGCTCGAAGTGATGCGTTCAGATTATATTCGGACAGCACGTGCGAAAGGACAGAAGATGTTTTGGGTTGTTTATAAGCACGCCCTGAAAAATGCAATTATTCCAGTTTTGACGATTGTAGGACTACAAATGGGGATGCTTCTTGGTGGGGCGATTCTAACAGAAACGATTTTTGCTTGGCCAGGAATCGGACGCTACATCTATGATGCCATTAATTATCGAGATTACCCAGTTATCCAATCCGGGATTCTGATTGTTGCATTCTTCTTCGTGATGATCAACCTCATCGTTGACTTACTCTATGGCGTGATTGATCCGAGGATAAAATATGACTGAGGAAGGAGGTTGGTACCATGTCTGAACTGACACCAAAGGTGGATGGGATTGCAGAAGCGCAAATTGAAAAAGAGTCTGGACCATGGCGCGATGCGTGGCTTGGCTTTAGAAAGAGTAAAGTGGCAGTGGTAGGAATGGTAGTTGTCTTACTTTTTGTTATTCTTGCCATTTTAGCACCGTGGATTACACCTCAGGGCATTAACGATCAGAATATGGCGGACCGGCTCCATCCCCCTTCTGCTGAGTATTGGTTTGGGACGGATGATTTCGGTCGGGATATCCTCTCAAGAATCATTCATGGCGCACGTATATCATTAGCCGTCGGATTCTTCTCCGTAATCGGTTCTGTAGTGGTGGGAAGTATTCTAGGAATTGTTGCAGGATATTATGGACGCTGGGTGGATGTCATCATTTCTCGTATCTTCGACATCATGCTTGCGTTTCCGTCCATCCTGCTTGCAATTGCGATCGTTGCTGTCCTCGGACCAAGTTTACAAAATGCACTTATTGCTATTGCAACCATCAACGTACCGAACTTCGGTAGGCTGATTCGTTCGAAAGTGCTTAGTATTAAGCAAGATGAGTACATCACATCTGCGAAAGCGATCGGGATGAAAGATGCCAGGATTTTGTTTTCACACATTTTACCGAATTCGATGGCACCGGTTATTGTACAAGGAACTCTTGCTATTGCGACAGCGATTCTTGAAGCAGCTGCTCTTGGCTTCCTCGGTCTAGGAGCTCAAGCTCCTCAACCAGAGTGGGGGAAGATGCTAGCGGATTCTAAGGATTACTTACAGTCTGCTCCATGGACAATGATTTTCCCTGGACTTGCGATTATGTTGACTGTGTTAGGATTTAACTTGATGGGAGACGGGTTGCGAGATGCACTCGATCCGAAAATGAAAAGCTAAAAACCTAGAGGCTCAAATAGCCTCTAGGTTTTTTAATAGATTTCATCTTCAAATTTAGTATTAGCTTCACTGTCGTATCTGCGCTGATACGTAACAACAAGACTATCCAAATGTTCAAGTTGTTCTTCATAGTTAAGAATAGATGAGAGGATGTGAAGTAAATAGTAAGTGGAGAACTCTTCATCTTCTTCTTTAGTAAGAACAATCTCTTTCACGAAGATTTCCATGACTTCGTGTCGCTGGATATACTCATCATGAAGTCCTGTACTTAACTGATCTGATTTTAACTTACCTACAAATTTCAAGTGCAGTTGCTCATGATACGTTAGGATGGCATCCAAACGTTCTTGCACCATCATCTTAAAGTGATCAGGTAATACTGCCAGCTCACTTTCATACAAATGAAGTTTTTTCAGAACTTGTAGACTTGCGTTCGAAGCAACAATCATTTGCCGATAAATAACGAGCTTACGTGCTTTTGCATATTGGTTCTTTTTCAAATAATACCGTTCTTCTTTATACAACGAGTATAGCTGATCGATATTCGTCAGTTGTTCTCTTGAGTTTACAATTACATTTTTGGTTGCGATAAAGTCCGATGCTTGTCGACCAGTCAGACGAATCCAACGAATGATTTCGTCTTGCACTTGGTGAATTGATTGGAATAGCTTTACTTCGTACTTTGGCGGCATGAATATGAGATTTACTAAAAATGCTGCTAGGACTCCGATTAGAATCGTTAAGACGCGAAGTGACGCGAGTAAGAGATAGTCATCTCCCTGGATTTCCATGACAGCAACTGTGGTGACGAGTGCAAGGCCAATCGATTTTTCCAGACCTAGTTTAAGCATGACTAATATAACAATCACAGCTGCAAGTCCGATGATGACCAGCTGATGTCCGAAAATTAGAATGAAGACAACCCCGATAGTGGCACCGATCAAGTTACCTTGAATTCGTTCAATAACTTGTAAATATGACCTGTAAATGGTCGGCTGTATTGCGAATATCGCAGCAATCCCTGCAAACACAGGACTGGGCAAGTGGAGCAATTGTGCAACGAACAAGGCGAAGACAATCGCAATACCCGTTTTCAAACTTCGGGCACCAAGTTTCATGAATGTATTCCTCTCTTTAACGGTCTCTTTTGCGCTACTTTACAATAAATTCCGGCGTGGGTCAACAATCCTCTATTAAAGTAATTCAGCAAATGCCAAATCTACAGCGATTAATGTATCTTGAATATCTTTTTCTGTATGAGCGGACGTAATGAACCAAGCTTCGTATTTAGAAGGAGCTAAGTTGACACCATTCTTCAGCAAGAGTTTGAAGAATTTGCCGAATCTTTCGCCATCTGTTGCCTCTGCTTGATCGTAGTTTACAATTGTATCTTCTGTAAAGAATACGGTTAGGGCACCACATTTTCGATTAATGGTAATTGGAACATGGTGTTTCTTTGCAGATTGGAGAATTCCTTCTTCCAGCATTGCCCCAAGGCGATCCAATTCTGCGTAAAGACCTGGAGTTTGAAGAACTTCCAGACATGCGATACCTGACAACATTGATGCTGGATTGCCTGCCATAGTTCCTGCTTGATATGCAGGTCCGAGTGGTGCAACGGTATCCATGATTTCTGATTTACCGCCGTAAGCGCCGATTGGCAAACCCCCACCGATAATCTTTCCAAGTGCCATTAAATCCGGCTCTAGTCCAAGCAGCTCAGCTGCCGATCCGTAATGGAAACGGAATGCAGTGATGACTTCATCGTATACGATGAGTGCGCCTTTTTCCTTTGCAATCTCGTGGACGAGGGGAAGGAAACCTTCTTGAGGTTCAACGATTCCGAAGTTCCCTACGATTGGTTCCACTAAGATACAAGCGATTTCATCGCCCCATTTGTCCATAGCGGTTTTAAAGCTTTCCGGATCATTGAATGGAATTGTGATTACTTCTTCTGCAATCGTTTTAGGTACACCCGCAGAGTCTGGAGTTCCGAGTGTTGCAGGTCCTGAACCAGCCGCAACTAGGACTAAGTCAGAGTGGCCGTGGTAGCAACCTGCGAATTTCATAATTTTTGTACGTCCTGTATAGGCTCTTGAAACTCGAATTGTTGTCATTACTGCTTCAGTTCCTGAATTGACGAATCGAACTTTATCCAAACCTGGGATTGCCTCTTTGATCATTTTTGCGAATTTCACTTCATGTTTAGTTGGTGTTCCATAGAGTAGACCATTTTCAGCTGCTTTTGTGACTGCTGCTGTTATATGTGGATGGGCATGCCCAGTAATGATTGGTCCATATGCACCTAAGTAGTCAATATACTTATTTCCATCAACGTCCCAAAAATAAGGCCCTTCTGCACGTTCCATAACAGTTGGTGCTCCTCCGCCGACTGCTTTATAGCCTCTAGATGGGCTGTTAACCCCGCCGACAATATGTTCGCACGCTTCTGCATAGATTGTTTCTGAATTAGATCGTTCCATTTTTATTCCTCCGTTCAAATCACTTCTTCTCTAGTTTACCTAATAATGAGCGAAACACCAAAGGAATTGAAAAAGACGGAGTAGTCCGATACTATAATAGGAAAGAATCTGATAGGGGGAATGAGAAATGTCAACGCTTGAAGGTTTGCACGCACCCGATTTTACTTTGCATAATGAAAACGGTAATCCAGTTACACTTTCCGATTATGCTGGAAAGAAGTATGTGATTCTTTACTTTTATCCTAAAGATGCAACACCGGGTTGTACGTTGGAAGCACAATCGTTTAAGGAGAGCCATTCAGAATTTAGTTCGCTGAATGCAGTCATCTTAGGTGTAAGTCCTGATGGAGAAGCTTCGCATATAAAATTCATTGACAAACACGGACTTCCATTTTCGCTACTAGCAGATACGGAACACACAGTATCCGAGCTGTATGGAGTGTGGAAATTGAAAAAGTCATTTGGAAAAGAATATATGGGAATCGAGCGTTCTACATTCCTTATCGATCCAACCGGTACTGTTATTAAAGAATGGCGTAAGGTTAAAGTGGACGGTCATATCGATGCCGTTTATCAAACATTGTTGCAGGTATCTAATGAAGGGAATGGTGAGTCACAATGACGAATGCGTTATTAACGTTCCCTATTAAGGAAAAATTTCGTCAGGAGCTAACCGAACGATTCCCACAGATTCACTTTGACTTCTCAGATACTATAGAAGGAGCTCGCGATAAAGAGGTCACAATTCTCGTTACATACGGCAGTGATCTGACTGAAGAAATCTTGGATCAGCTGACGGAATTAAAATGGGTAATGGTTGCGTCTGCGGGAGTAGATAAAATGCCTCTCAAAAAATTGGGGGAGCGTGGAATTCTTGTAACGAATGTGAGTGGTATCCATAAGACACCGATGTCGGAGTCAGTTCTTGCACACATACTCTCACTTAATCGTGCACTTCCTTTAATACAGGAACAACAGAAGCAAAAAGTATGGGAGAAGATGAAGTCTAGTGAACTGCGTGGATCTAACGCACTTATTCTTGGGCCAGGAGCAATTGGAGGAGAAATAGGTCGGTTGCTTCAGGCATTTGGAGTATATACGATAGGATGTAGCCGATCAGGAGGGAACCATGATGGGATGGATGAGGATATATCGTTTTCCCATATAGGTGACCGTCTAACCGAAGCGGATTATATCATCTCCGTATTACCTAGTACGCAAGAAACACGCTGGATTCTAGACAGTTCACATTTCCAGCAAATGAAAAAGTCTTCGGTATTTATGAATTTTGGTCGGGGAGACTTGGTTAAAGAACAGGTGATAGTGGAAGCCCTTCAACAAGGTGAAATCGCGCATGCAGTTCTCGATGTATTTGAACAAGAACCATTACCAGTAGAAAGTCCGTTATGGGAGATGAAGAATTGTACGGTATCACCACATGTTTCAGCGTTATCAGCAAAGTATGTGGAGCGTGCTCTTGAGATTTTTAAAGAGAATCTCCAGGTTTGGCTATCGGAGAATAGAGAATTTAAAAATGTAATTGAGACAGAAAGAGGTTACTAAAGCGTAATAAGTTGCTTGGTAGCCCAGAATGGTTGACACCAGACATCGAATTCAGTAAACTAATTATAATGATTATAAAGAAGTAATCCTTATGGAATAGAGGTGTTCGTTATGTCTGGTGCAATGCTAAAAGATGCGCTGGTCACATTAAAGGAAAGTGGTGTTCGGATAACTCCGCAGCGACATGCCATTTTAGAATTCCTCATTTCTTCTGAATGCCATCCGACGGCGGATGAAATTTACAAAGCACTCGAGAGCGATTTTCCCAATATGAGTGTTGCGACAGTCTACAATAATCTGCGTGTCTTCAGAAATTCCGGTCTTGTTAAGGAATTGACGTACGGAGACGCCTCAAGCAGATTCGATTTTGTAACACATGATCATTACCACATCATTTGTGATGAATGTGGAAGTATTGTCGATTTTCATCATCCGGGGCTTGAAGAAGTGGAACGATTGGCTTCCCATGTGACTGGTTTTAAAGTGAACTCTCACCGCTTAGAAGTTTATGGAGTATGTCCTACATGTGAAAAACAAGCTTCTAATGCTAACTAAAAACACTTGCTTCTCTTAAAGAAGAGAAGCAAGTGTTTTTTGTCTTAGCTTTTTCGTTTGTTTGGTTTATTATAGAGTTCATCAAAGTCTTTTCCTTCAAGAGTAGGATCCATTGTTAATGGCTCCCTGCAATGGCCGCACATGTCTACGCGTCCAAGCATCTTTGTTTCTTTACCGCAATTCGGACAGATAATCTGTATGGCTCGAGTTGAAAGTGTCCCAATCCAAGCGTAGACAACAAC
The DNA here is from genome assembly GCF_000586555.1 of Sporosarcina sp. D27. Taxonomy (GTDB): domain Bacteria; phylum Bacillota; class Bacilli; order Bacillales_A; family Planococcaceae; genus Sporosarcina. The sequence goes on along the minus strand of NZ_AZUC01000005.1, from coordinate 1,683 downwards.
ACTTGCTAGTATAGCTAACACGCCAAGAATCATGAAAAGCAACATAATGATTTCGTACTTTCTGAAGAACAGACCAATATACATAACAATCACTCCGATAAAGATGAGTGAAAGAGCAAATGACCGAATGCGATTGATTTTATTTTTATAAGGTTTCATTGCATGACCTCCTTGTGATTCGCTCCCTTAATATAGCACATATTCTACTATAGCAACATAGGAGTCTCTTGAAGGAGGATTTAGAGAACGTCTGGCGAACTTATATATCATCTAGGGAGGAATTACAATGGAACAAACACTCAGACCAATCTATCAAGAGAGGGCAAGTTTTCCGGACACACTTGGTGTGTTACTCGTTAGCAAACGATGGGAAGGAGATCCCCTAACTGATACGTTTGATGAAATACTGCTAATCATATCCTCATCGAATACCATCCCAATTCAAACAAAGCACTATACAGATGGAGATGAAAAGGCAGCGCTACATATAATAAGTGAAAATCAACTTAAAAAATGGCTACTACTAGGAACAAAACGGAAAGTTGTAGATTGGTTGTTCTATGGAAAAGTCTTCTTCGATCGTAACGAATATATAGAAGATTTGAAAACTGAGCTACAAGAACATCCTTTCTTCGGTAGAGATTTAAAGATGGGAATCGAGCTTGCAAAACTGGTTAGACGTTATATGGAAGGAAAGACGTTTTTTGAACAGCACCATTATATGGATGCCTATCATCATGCTGTACAAGCGCTTCATCATTTAGCAAGATTGTCTGTCATTGAAAAAGGCATTCTTCCGGAGGTAACCGTCTGGTCGCAAGTAAAGAAAATCGATCCTTCCATATACAAGCTATACGAAGAACTGATTATGAGTGATGAGCCTATTGAAAAACGGTTAGAGCTAATGTTCCTGGCAAGTGAGTTCTTTATTCATAACCGAACGGAGTATGGGGCTCGTCATATACTAGAAGTTATGTCACAAAAAGATACGTGGACGATTCAGGAACTTCATAAGCATGATGAATTGAGGATGTACTCAGTGGACCTTGAAATGCTTATCGAATTCTTAATAGAGAAAAACATTATTAAGGTTATGTCGATAGACTCCAAAAACGAGTTTCTTTATCATCGAATGTATAGTGTGCTCGACTAACAGCCGTACACAACGGCTGTTTTTTCATCACTCAACCCCGTCGCTAAGCGTTTTTAAAACTTTTTTTGAAAAAGTGTTGACGTATAATTGCATTCGGTGTTATTATAAATCTTGTCGCCGCGGAGGTAACTAACTAGCTTACGAAATCCGCTGAGATGAACGAAAAAAGTTTTTCAAAAATAACTTGACTGAGTTTCTCAGACATGTTAAGATAATCAAGTCGCTTCGAGAGAACGACAACATGAACCTTGAAAACTGAACAGCAAAATGTCAACGAATTATCGTTTGTGAAACCGGTTCTGCCGGTGAAACAAACACAAACAGATCTTAATCGATCTGATAGACATCTTAAATGATGCCAGTACGAATTGAGCAATCAATTCTCATACTGGTTGTCGAGCTGTAGTGTAGTACTAGGAAGCAATTGAACGAAGAAGGGAGCGTACTTTGGTACGTGACCGACTGAGAGAGCGAAGCTGACGACGTAATGCGCTGCAGATCGACTACCGGTTTTATGGAGAGTTTGATCC
>NZ_AZUC01000004.1 GCF_000586555.1 Sporosarcina sp. D27 | reverse complement strand
AACAGAAACACTATGAACCTTGAAAACTGAACAGCAAAATGTCAACGAATTATCGTTTGGGAAACCGGTTCTGCCGGTGAACAAACACAAACAGATCTTAATCGATCTGATAGACATCTTAAATGATGCCAGTACGAATTGAGCAATCAATTCTCTTTTATGGAGAGTTTGATCCTGGCTCAGGACGAACGCTGGCGGCATGCCTAATACATGCAAGTCGAGCGAATTTCAAGGAGCTTGCTCCTTGAG
>NZ_AZUC01000003.1 GCF_000586555.1 Sporosarcina sp. D27 | reverse complement strand
ACAGAGGATGGGTTTGAAGATGGGTACGGCAACGTTCAGCAGCTTGCTGAGTACCGAAATTATGAAAATGCAATTGGATTTTCACATCGATTCACAACGTTAGAATTAGTGGTTTTATCCAGTTTTGAATGAACAAATTGTTCTTTCAAAAAATGTCTTGTATATTACATAGTTTGTAGTATATAATATAAAATGTCTTTGAAAAAAGACAAGCACACTTGTCTGGTAATGATGGCGAAGAGGTCACACCCGTTCCCATACCGAACACGGAAGTTAAGTTCTTCAGCGCCGATGGTAGTAGGGGGCTTCCCCTTGTGAGAGTAGGACGTTGCCAGGCAAGCGCAGTAATGCGTGATATTATGGAGGATTAGCTCAGCTGGGAGAGCATCTGCCTTACAAGCAGAGGGTCGGCGGTTCGAGCCCGTCATCCTCCACCATACTTTGTGCCGGTGTAGCTCAACTGGTAGAGCAACTGACTTGTAATCAGTAGGTTGAGGGTTCAAGTCCTTTCGCCGGCACCACTTAGTACGAGCCATTAGCTCAGTTGGTAGAGCATCTGACTTTTAATCAGAGGGTCGCAGGTTCGAATCCTGCATGGCTCACCATTTCTGTAATTAAATTACAGACTATCTAGAGATTATGCGGGTGTGGCGGAATTGGCAGACGCGCTAGACTTAGGATCTAGTGCCTTCGGGCGTGGGGGTTCAAGTCCCTTCACCCGCATCTCTTATGCGGAAGTAGTTCAGTGGTAGAATACGACCTTGCCAAGGTCGGGGTCGCGGGTTCGAATCCCGTCTTCCGCTCCATTGATTTTTTTGCCGGGGTGGCGGAACTGGCAGACGCACAGGACTTAAAATCCTGCGGTAGGTGACTACCGTACCGGTTCGATTCCGGTTCTCGGCACCATTTTCATTTCGTGAATAATTTGCGCCCGTAGCTCAATTGGATAGAGCGTCTGACTACGGATCAGAAGGTTGTGGATTCGACTTCTGCCGGGCGCGCCAATTTTATATTTTTTTGGAACGGGAAGTAGCTCAGCTTGGTAGAGCACTTGGTTTGGGACCAAGGGGTCGCAGGTTCGAATCCTGTCTTCCCGACCATTTTTATCTTTAATACGGGGCCTTAGCTCAGCTGGGAGAGCGCCTGCCTTGCACGCAGGAGGTCAGCGGTTCGATCCCGCTAGGCTCCACTCTATGAACCTTGAAAACTGAACAGCAAAATGTCAACGAATTATCGTTTGGGAAACCGGTTCTGCCGGTGAACAAACACAAACAGATCTTAATCGATCTGATAGACATCTTAAATGATGCCAGTACGAATTGAGCAATCAATTCTCTTTTATGGAGAGTTTGATCCTGGCTCAGGACGAACGCTGGCGGCATGCCTAATACATGCAAGTCGAGCGAATCAATAGGAGCTTGCTCCTTGAG
>NZ_AZUC01000002.1 GCF_000586555.1 Sporosarcina sp. D27 | reverse complement strand
CGAGCTGTAGTGTGGTACTAGGAAGTGATCGAACGAAGAAGGGAGCGTACTTTGGTACGTGACCGACTGAGAGAGCGAAGCTGACGACGTAATGCGCTGCAGATCGACTACCGGTTTTATGGAGAGTTTGATCCTGGCTCAGGACGAACGCTGGCGGCATGCCTAATACATGCAAGTCGAGCGAATCAATAGGAGCTTGCTCCTTGAGATT
>NZ_AZUC01000001.1 GCF_000586555.1 Sporosarcina sp. D27 | reverse complement strand
TCATTCATCGCTGAATGAAAGAAGAACGTTAACTTTTTGGTTAAGTTAGAAAGGGCGCACGGCGGATGCCTTGGCACTAGGAGCCTAAGAAGGACGGCACTAACACCGATATGCTTCGGGGAGCTGTAAGTAAGCTTTGATCCGAAGATTTCCGAATGGGGAAACCCACCATCTTTAATAGGATGGTACGTATTTGTGAATACATAGCAAATACGAGGCAGACCCGGAGAACTGAAACATCTAAGTATCCGGAGGAAGAGAAAGAAAAATCGATTCCCTGAGTAGCGGCGAGCGAAACGGGAAAAGCCCAAACCAGGAAGCTTGCTTCCTGGGGTTGTAGGACACTCTATACGGAGTTACAAAAGGATGAGTTAGGCGAAGCGACCTGGAAAGGTCCGCCAGAGTGGGTAAAAGCCCCGTAACCGAAAATTCATCCCCTCCAGAGTGGATCCTGAGTACGGCGGAACACGTGAAATTCCGTCGGAATCCGGGAGGACCATCTCCCAAGGCTAAATACTCCCTAGTGACCGATAGTGAACCAGTACCGTGAGGGAAAGGTGAAAAGCACCCCGGAAGGGGAGTGAAATAGATCCTGAAACCGTGTGCCTACAAGTTGTCAGAGCCCGTTAATGGGTGATGGCGTGCCTTTTGTAGAATGAACCGGCGAGTTACGATTTCATGCGAGGTTAAGCAGAGAATGCGGAGCCGCAGCGAAAGCGAGTCTGAATAGGGCGAATGAGTATGAGGTCGTAGACCCGAAACCAGGTGATCTACCCATGTCCAGGGTGAAGGTAAGGTAACACTTACTGGAGGCCCGAACCCACGTACGTTGAAAAGTGCGGGGATGAGGTGTGGGTAGCGGTGAAATTCCAATCGAACCTGGAGATAGCTGGTTCTCTCCGAAATAGCTTTAGGGCTAGCCTCAAACGTTAGAATCTCGGAGGTAGAGCACTGTTTGGACTAGGGGCCCATCCCGGGTTACCGAATTCAGACAAACTCCGAATGCCGATGATTTATGTTTGGGAGTCAGACTATGGGTGATAAGGTCCATAGTCGAGAGGGAAACAGCCCAGACCGCCAGTTAAGGTCCCAAAGTATTCGTTAAGTGGAAAAGGATGTGGCGCTGCCCAGACAACCAGGATGTTGGCTTAGAAGCAGCCATCATTTAAAGAGTGCGTAATAGCTCACTGGTCGAGTGGCGCTGCGCCGAAAATGTATCGGGGCTAAACGAATCACCGAAACTGCGGATTGACACCTTTGGTGTCAGTGGTAGGAGAGCGTTCCAAGGGCGTTGAAGCTAGACCGGAAGGACTGGTGGAGCGCTTGGAAGTGAGAATGCCGGTATGAGTAGCGAAAGAAGGGTGAGAATCCCTTCCACCGAATGCCCAAGGTTTCCTGAGGAAGGCTCGTCCGCTCAGGGTCAGTCGGGACCTAAGTCGAGGCCGATAGGCGTAGACGATGGATAACAGGTTGATATTCCTGTACTACCTCCCCACCGTTTGAGTGATGGGGTGACGCAGAAGGATAGGGTGAGCGCGCTGTTGGTCATGCGCGTCTAAGCAGTGAGGTGTGAAACGAGGCAAATCCCGTTTCTATAACATTGAGCTGTGATGGCAAGGGGTGTATACCCTGGAGTCCCTGATTTCACACTGCCAAGAAAAGCCTCTAACGAGGTGGGAGGTACCCGTACCGCAAACCAACACAGGTAGGCGAGGAGAGAATCCTAAGGTGATCGAGAGAACTCTCGTTAAGGAACTCGGCAAAATGACCCCGTAACTTCGGGAGAAGGGGTGCTCTGGTAGGGTTTATAGCCCGAGAGAGCCGCAGTGAATAGGCCCAGGCGACTGTTTAGCAAAAACACAGGTCTCTGCAAAACCGTAAGGTGACGTATAGGGGCTGACGCCTGCCCGGTGCTGGAAGGTTAAGAGGAGAGGTTAGCGCAAGCGAAGCTTCGAATTGAAGCCCCAGTAAACGGCGGCCGTAACTATAACGGTCCTAAGGTAGCGAAATTCCTTGTCGGGTAAGTTCCGACCCGCACGAAAGGCGTAACGATCTGGGCACTGTCTCAACGAGAGACTCGGTGAAATTATAATATGCGTGAAGATGCGCATTACCCGCGACAGGACGGAAAGACCCCGTGGAGCTTTACTGTAGCCTGATATTGAATTCCGGTGCAGCCTGTACAGGATAGGTAGGAGCCTTAGAGACCGGAGCGCTAGCTTCGGAGGAGGCAATGGTGGGATACTACCCTGGCTGTATTGGACTTCTAACCCTTGCCCGTGATCCGGGCAGGAGACAGTGTCAGGCGGACAGTTTGACTGGGGCGGTCGCCTCCTAAAGAGTAACGGAGGCGCCCAAAGGTTCCCTCAGAATGGTTGGACATCATTCGTAGAGTGCAAAGGCATAAGGGAGCTTGACTGCGAGACCTACAAGTCGAGCAGGGTCGAAAGACGGGCTTAGTGATCCGGTGGTTCCGCATGGAAGGGCCATCGCTCAACGGATAAAAGCTACCCCGGGGATAACAGGCTTATCTCCCCCAAGAGTCCACATCGACGGGGAGGTTTGGCACCTCGATGTCGGCTCATCGCATCCTGGGGCTGTAGTCGGTCCCAAGGGTTGGGCTGTTCGCCCATTAAAGCGGTACGCGAGCTGGGTTCAGAACGTCGTGAGACAGTTCGGTCCCTATCCGTCGCGGGCGCAGGAAATTTGAGAGGAGCTGTCCTTAGTACGAGAGGACCGGGATGGACACACCGCTGGTGTACCAGTTGTCTTGCCAAAGGCATCGCTGGGTAGCTATGTGTGGACGGGATAAATGCTGAAAGCATCTAAGCATGAAGCCCCCCTCGAGATGAGATTTCCCATTACGCAAGTAAGTAAGATCCCTCAAAGATGATGAGGTGGATAGGTCTGGTGTGGAAGCATGGCGACATGTGGAGCTGACAGATACTAATCGATCGAGGACTT